>OZ255710.1:0-1685129 GCA_965277105.1 Spirochaetota bacterium
GAGCGTTATCTGTAAAAGCAGTAACGAAAAGATAAGTAATCCCATCTATATCGGCAACAGCAACTTCACTATCTCCATCTAATTTAACTTTATCGTTAGTGCTAAAGTTATCACTCCTAATATGATTTAATGTGCCATTATCAGCAATGGTAAATGTGCTCACAGCTTTGGTGCTTCCAGTAAAAACATAGTTAGTGTTATTTACTTCAGCAGTAGCAGCACCCCAAGCACCCTCTAATAGGATATTTTTATTAGCATCATGTGAAATATCTTCAATAAAACTCAGGCTGCCATTATTTTCATCTATACTGAAACTAGTGAGAGTATTATCTTCACTCGCAGTAAGGAGAAGGTAAGTAGCGTTAATTTTTTTAACAGTAGCAACTCTTCTCGCTCCCTCTAGTTTACTTCCTCCAGTTCCATTATTAAAACTACTAGCAAAATTAAGTTTACCAGTGTGCTTAACTACTTTCACGGTTAGAGGCACGTCAAAACTCCCTTTATAATCTCCATTACCGGTGACCGTTACCGTAAAATCATACTCCCCTGCAAAATTTATCTGGTTTATTGTTATAACTCCAGTTTTTTCATCTACTTCAACTTGGTTTAAATAAATTGCTCCTGGCTCTATTGCTACCTGAAAATCAACAGTCGCTCCACTAATCTTAGAGGGATCAGGGGTAATGCTTCCATAGCTATTATCTGTATAACCTATTTTTTTGGTTATTTCTTTAGATGGAATTAAAAAGTCACTTTTTGTTATTTGTAGGTAATCAATATTAATGTTTAAAGCCCAAGAAATACTACTTCCTACATAACTACCAGTGCCAGTAACTTCTACTTTAAAACTATACGTGGCTACTTTTAGCCCCGGAAGGATTTTTATATTTCCCTCTTTGTCTATTTTTATTTTATCGGAATTATCAGAATTATCAGAAGATTGAACATCAACAATAGCAAAATTAGCCGTTACTCCTTCTTTAAGATCAACTTTCCCATACTGGAATTCAAGATAACCTACTTTTTTGAAGATATTTTCTAGAGAGTATGAAATCTCAAAACTATCTCTAGTTATAGGAGTTGTTGCTGTATTGTTATTAACAGTGCAATTTACTAAAAAAAGTAGTGGTAAAAAAAAGAAGTAGCTAATAACTTTATGGTTTATGCCTTTAAAATGTTTAATTAATTTATTTTTTTTCATAATGATTTACTTTTAATTTATTAATAATTTTCATAATTTTTTATTTTATATATTCAATTTATTTTAAAAACACCAGTAATTTTTGATTTTTTTAGAATTAATTTGCTTTTTTTTAAAAAAATTTTAAAAAAAAAATTCACTTGTAATAAGAATTGATTTTTGTTTTGAAGTTAGTATTTTAATTAGCAAAATAGAGATAAGAGAAGCCTAAGAAAAAATAATATTAAAATATAACCCTTTAATGTTTAAATCAAGGGTTATATTTTAATTAAAAAATAAAAATGTATATGAAGATCTCTAATCTTTTAATTCGTTACTTTAAATAGACTTATTCCCTCATCGGCATGCCCAAAAGCGAAAAGGTAAGTACTATCATCTACTTTCCCAGTAGTAATTTTCATAGCTCCAGCTAATTGTAGCAATTCACTATTGTCTTCATCTTTAATATTAGCAACGTTAATTAATTTACCATTATCAGCTATACTAAACATACTTACTCCTCCATCGTCATACCCAGCACCGAAAAGATAAGTGGTATCACCTACTTTAGTGGTAGTAATGTCTTGAACCCCATCTATTTGAAGTTCATTATTATCTACAACACTATCAACATACGTCAATACTCCATCATTACCAACTGTAAACTTATTAATCGAATTATCAATAGCTCCAGAAACGAAAAGGTAAGTCGTGCCATTCACTTCCGCAGTAGTAATTCCAAGAATAGCTTCTATTGTATATGCATCGCTATCGGCATTGTTAATGCTAGTAATATAGTTTAGTTTACCATCACTTACGTTAAAAACGCTAACCCCGTTATCAACTCGGCCAGCTGCAAAAAGGTAAGTAGCGCCATTCACTTCCGCAGTAGTAATTTTAGAAATTTGATTTAACTGGAGGGCAGCAGAGTCAATAACACTATCTAAAAGGGTTAATCCTCCGTTACTACCTATGTTATAAATAGATAATACTCCATCAGTGTTAAATCCATCATAAGCTCCTGTAAAGAGATAAGTATTTGCTCCCACTTTAGCAGTAGCGAGTTGTTGTACCCCATTTAATTCTAATTTGCTACTGCTCTCAATCTTCGAAACTTGAGACAGTGTGTCGTCATTATTTAATTGAAATACGCTTATCCCATGATCGTATCTTCCAGCAACAAAAATATAAGTAAGTTCCCCTATTTTAGCAGTGGTAATTCCTCGAGCTCCGTTTAACTCATAATCATCACTAAACCCACCATCTTCAATGGTATAAATACTTTCTAAAGCGCTATTTTCAGTTACTTTAAATGCTTCTAATCTATTATCTCTTTCTACAGTAGCAAAAAAGTAAGTAGTATCTCCAATTTGAGCAGTAGCGAGCTCTGTATTCGATCTTTTAAAAGCCGCATCAACAGTACTATTAGGAACAATATTATTTACATTGTAAATTAAACTACCAGTATGTTCCTCAATGTTAAGGCTTAGATCGATAGTCGCACTGCCTTCATATTCATCAATTCCTGTGGCTACTAATTTAAAGCTATAATTCCCCGGTTCTAAATCAGGTGAGAAAGTTATATTTCCATCTAGATCTATGGTTATCCCGTTATTAGGAACGTTGCTATCGGCAATAGCAAAAGTAGCACTAACCCCTTCTCGAAGAGTGACTTTGCCATATTCGTTATCAGTGTAGCCTTCTTTCCTAGTTGCGTTATTCTCTGTAGTAAAATCATCAGCAGTTATTACCGGTTTAGTTTCCGGATTAATAGTGCTTTGGACTATATCAGGAGAATCACTACAACTAATAAAAAAAAGCAATGAACCCAAAAAGAAGAAACTAAGAACTTTCGTTGTCACTTTTTTTGAGTGCCTATTTAATTTATTAATAATTTTCATAATTTTTTTCCTTTGTTTATTATTTAACTTAAATATAGGTTTTTTTTGAAAAAATTTAAAATAAAAAATCTCAATGGAAATTTTTTTTAAAAAAAGCTTGTGTTTTTTAAAAAATTTACTAGACATTTTTTTTAGAAAAAGCTAAGAAAAATAAAGATTCCTGCATTAAAATTCACCTTCAACAAAGAATAATCTTCTCTTTTTTTTAAAAAAACATCTTTTTTGTTTTGATTAGCGCGCTACAATTTCTATGTTACAATTTTAAAAAATATAATAGCACTATCTCTTAATGCTTCATCGCTTTTTTAATTTTTTTGCTAATGAGTGATAAAAAATACATTATCCGAGGAGGAACCCCTTTAAAAGGAAAAGTGGTCATTGCTGGGTCGAAAAACTCCGCTTTACCCATTTTATCGGCTACTTTGTTAACCGATAAAAAAATTATTCTTAACAATATCCCAGTCCTCCGAGATACCATTACTATGATATCTCTTTTAGAAAAATTAGGGAAAAAAATTCATTTTAACACAGAAAAAAATCAAGTTATCGTTAGTCCTAGTAAAATTACTGCCTATGAAGCGGATTACGATACGGTTAAAAAAATGCGGGCTTCTATAGCGGTTTTAGGGCCTCTTTTGGTAAGAAAAAAAAAAGCTATTATTGCTTTCCCGGGGGGGTGCATTTTCGGTCCTAGGCCGATTAATCTCCATTTAGAAGGATTAAAAGCCCTAGGGGCTAAGGTGGAAGTGCATCAAGGGTTTATCCAGGCAAGTGCCAATAAATTAAAAGGGAAAACTATTAATCTTTTAGGAGAATTTGGGCCTTCGGTTTTAGCTACGGCTAACGTGCTCATGGCTGCGGTTTTAGCTAATGGTAAAACTATCATAGAAAATGCGGCTAGAGAACCGGAAATTGCTGACCTTATTGAATTTCTTAAAGGCTTAGGGGCAAAAATTAAAGAAACCGGCACGACTGTTTTGGAGATTGAAGGCGTTAAAAAATTAGGAGGAGGGGAATGCACCATCATATCTGACCGCATAGAAGCAGGAACTTTTATGATATTTGCAGCCATCACCGGGGGGGAAATAGAAATTTTTTTTCATCATTTCGAGCATTTAAAAGAAGTATTTCAGCTGATTAAAAAAATTGGAGCAGTCATTAAAAAAAAGAAAAGATCCTTTATTGTCAAAGGTAAAAATCCTAATGACTACAATGGGTTTATCCTTAAAACCGGGCCTTATCCTTTTTTCCCGACTGATTTACAGCCTTTGTTTTTAGTATTAGCTACTATAATTTTAAAAGATTCTACCATTTTTGAAAAAATTTACCCTCATCGCTTTTCACATGCTGATGAGATTGCTCGTATGGGAGCTAATGTTCAAGTATTGCCGGGAAGTGTGATTATTAAAGGAGTGAAAAAGTTAGAAGGGGCTATTGTTAATGCTTCTGATCTAAGGGCTTGCGCTGCGCTTATTGCTGGGGCTTTAACTGCTAAAGGGGTTTCTGAAATAAGGAATGTGCAGCACATTGAACGAGGTTACGAAAATATTTCTAATAAACTCGTTCAACTAGGAGCAGATTTATTAGTAGAAGAATAAATATTTAAAAATAAAAAAAAACTATAAAGAAATTGATTTTATGAATGCATTAATTACGGGAGCTAGCACAGGAATTGGTTTTGCTTTTGCTAAGGAATTAAGTAAAACTTATAATCTAGTTTTGGTTAGTCAAAATACTAAAAGATTGTCGGCAGCCGTGAAAGAAATAAAGAAAAATTCATCTAAAAGGATTTTTTCTTTATCTTTGGATTTAACGAATCCTGCCATGTTAGAAAAGCTAACGAAATTTCTTCAGCAAAAAAAGTTAACCATTGATTTTCTCATTAATAATGCTGGTATTGGTTTTTTTGGTGAAGTAGAAAAAATGTCCGACCAAGAAATAAACGATATGCTTACCTTAAACATTACTAGCCTCACTCGTTTGACGAGATTTTTTCTTCCTAGTATGAAGCAGAGAAAAGCAGGGAAAATTATTAACGTTGCTTCTACAGCGGCTTTTCAACCTCTTCCTTATTTTGCGGTTTATTCGGCTAGTAAAAGTTATGTCCTTTCGTTTACTGAGGCCTTATATCGAGAAGTAGAAAACGATAATATTAAAGTTTTGGCCTTGTGCCCGGGAGCGACTAAAACGGAGTTTTTTACTCGGGCCACTAAAAAAACGGTCCTTAATCAAACCAGTGGGTTGTTTAAGGTAAAACAATTTATGAGTTCGCAAGAAGTGGTGACCATTGCTTTGAAATTTTTAGAGAAAAATCGTTCGTTTGTTATCCCTGGTTTAGGCAATTATCTAACTGCATTTTCTAGTCGTCTTTTTCCTAGACGCTGGGCCAGTTGGGTTTCTAAACAGTTATTAAAAAATTCACTTAGGAGTCGTTGATTTAATTATGATTTTAGTTACCGGAGGAGCAGGTTATATCGGAAGTGCGTTAGTAGATAAGCTCATTGAGCTTAAGAAAAAAGTTATAGTCGTGGATGATCTTTCTCAAGGCAAAAAAAAATATATTCATCCTCAAGCAAAATTTTATAAAATTGATATTACTAAAAAAACAAAATTAGCTAAGGTTTTTTCTGAGAATAAAATTACCACGGTATTTCACTTGGCCGCTAAAAAAGCAGTCGGGGAAAGTGAGGAAAAGCCTTTTTTTTATCTAGAAAATAATGTCGTCGGGACTATCAATCTTTTGGAGGCGATGGCCAATCACCAGTGTTCTAAGATTATTTTATCTTCGACGGCCTGCGTTTACCAAGAAAAAGCTAAGGGCGTTTATCAAGAAACCGATCTTCTATCGGCGTATAATCACTATGGTTATACGAAGGTTGAAAATGAGCAACTTATTCAGGAGTTAGCTCGTTTGAAAAAAGTGAATTACGTTATTTTCCGGTATTTTAATGTCTGCGGTGATATGGGGCTTTTTTACCAAGAAGAAAAAGCTAAAAATATTTTTCCGGTATTAGCCCAGGCTATTCGAGAAGATAAACCCTTTAAAGTTTTTGGTAAAAATTACCCTACTCCTGATGGGAGCGGAGTTCGGGACTATATTCATTTGACGGATCTAATTGATGCCCACCTAAAAGGCCTCACGGTTAAAAAAAATCAGGTGTATAACTTAGGGACCAAAAAAGGAACTTCTGTTTTAGAAATTATTCAGGAGTTTGAAAAGCAGCTTAAGCGAAAAATAAAATACAAAGTAGTTGCTCGGCGCAAAGGGGATTTAGCAATTTGCCTAGCTAACTCACAAAAAGCGCAAAAAGAACTGAACTGGCGGGCTAAAGAAAATTTGGCCACTATGGTAAGCGATTTTATTACTACTTATAAGTTAAAATAATTAAACTATTTAAAGCAGATAAGTTTTTTATTAAAAAAAAATTTAACTCCAACTTTTTCATTAATTAAAAAATCATCTTGATACGGCATAGCACTAATGATAATCTCTCCAGAAGTTAAATGTAGTTTGTAGACATAACTATCCCCTTTAAAATATTTTCCAATCACAAGTGCTTTGATGTTACTAGATTTATCAATTTTTATTTCATGAGATCGAATTAAAAATAAGACTTCGTTTTCTTTTAAGTTATTTTTTTTGTTTAGATTATCATCTTGAATAATCTGAAAGTCGGTAAATTTTCCTAGCGGACTAACTAAAACGTTTCCGGCTATTTTGCCTTTTAAGAAAGTGCCTTCCCCAATAAAGCTCGCAGTGAAATATTTTTTCGGATGGTGAAAGACATTAAAAGGCGAATCAATCTGCTCGATTTTTTTGTTCTGCATAATGCCAATTCGGTCGGAAAATTTTAGAGCCACGCTTTGCTCGTGGGTAACGATTAAACAGGTAATGCCTTCCTTTTTTAAAAGGGTATAAACGACTTCCATTACTTGATCTTTCAACTCAACATCTTGGCTGGCAAAAGGTTCGTCCATGAGTAAAAATTTTGGCCTACTAAAAATAGCCCTGGCTACTGAGGCTCGTTGTTGTTGGCCACCAGATATTTCATTGGGGTATTTTTTCAGTAGGCTTTCTAATTGGAGTCCTTGAATTAATCCCTCTAAGAAATTACTTTTTTTACTAGAAAATTTTTTTTTAGAAAATTTAATATTTTCTAAAACGTTTAAATGCGGGAATAAAGCATAGTCTTGAAACACCATGCTCATATTTCTAGCATAAGGAGGGAGAGATTTACTAGGGTTTTGAATAAGTTTTTTACCGATAAAAATTTCTCCGGCTTGAATGGGTAAAAATCCCGCAATGGTTTTTAATAAAGTAGTTTTGCCACAGCCCGAAGGACCGATTAGAGATATTATTTCTTCTGGATAAATCGCCATATTAAAAGACTCTAGGATTAGGTTTTTTTCTAGAATAACGTTGAGGTTTTCTATTTTAAGATAAGGTATTGATTTAATCATTAATGTTTTTACTGAGCAAAATAGTAGGTAAAATCCCAATTATGACAATAAATAAAGCAGGGAAAGACGCCTTTTCAATAAGCTCGTCATTAGCAAAACTATAAACGTTAGTGGCTAAAGTATCAAAATTAAAGGGCCGCAAGATAAGGGTCATGGGCAACTCTTTCATGGTATCAACAAAAATAATCAGTGCTGCAGTTAAGGTGGCATTGCGGATCAAAGGGAAGTGAAGTTTGGTAAAAATTTTAAAATTAGTAAGCCCTAGCAAGCTAGCGGAAGCGTCTAAATTCGTAGTGGTTTTTTTAAAAGTGGAATCAATAGCGCCAATGGGAATAGAAATAAAGCGAGTAACGTAGGCTAACAAAAGGATAACCAAAGAAAAATAAACAAAAAGTTGAGGATTAAAGAAAAGGTATTTTTCTAAAAAATCAACGGTTTCTCCAAAAAAAAAGTTAAAGGGGATCATCATCCCAATGGCCATAATAATCCCTGGGATGGCGTAATTTAAATAAAAAAATTTAGAAAAAATTTTAACAATTTTAGTTTGGTAAAAACGCATATAATAAACAATAATTAAACTAGCCAAAATAGTAAAACCAGAAGCTAAGGTAGCTAGCAAAAAGCTGTTTTGTACTAAATTAAACAAGGTAGAGAAACTAAGGTCAGTGTAATTGATTATAGCATAACGCAGTAGAACAATCAAGGGAATAAAAAATCCTAAAGAAATTAGCCCCCAAATATAGGCCATGACGATAAGCATACGCCCTCCTTTTAATCGATGAGTAATTTTGTGAGAGTTTTCATTTTGCATTTGCTTTTGTCGCTTGCGTTGGATTCGTTCTAAAAAGATTAAAAAAAAAACAATAAAAAGTGTAAACATAGCAATTTGACTTGCTCCTCCTAGGTTACTCATATTAATCCACACGTTATAAACCCCTAGTGATAAAGTACTAATAGAAAAAAACTCTACCGCCCCAAAGTCGTTTAGGGTTTCCATTACTACTAAAATCACTCCCACAGCAATGGCGGGGCGAGCTAGGGGTAGCGATATCCTGAAAAAAGTCTGCCAACGATTAAGCCCTAGCATTTCTGCGGACTCTAGTATCGACTGGGATTGTTCCAAGAATGCTTTACGAGCAAGTAAGTAAACATAAGGATAAAGAACTAAAGAAAACAAAATAATCCCCCCCGATAAACTCCTGATTTCCGGGAACCAATAATCGCTTTGATTTTGCCAGTAAAAAATTTCTCGTAAAAATCCTTGCACGGGACCAGAGTATTCTAGTAAATCGGTATAGACATAAAAGATGATATAAGCCGGACAAGCAAAAGGCAAAAGGGTAGCCCAAACAAGTATTTTTTTACTGGGGAAATCAAAATTAGTAATTAGCCAAGCACTACTGACTCCAAAAATAAATGAAAAAAATGCCACGCCTCCCATTAGCAGAAGAGAATTTTTGAGGTATAAAGGGAAAACCGTTTCTAATAAATGAGGCCAGATATTATCGCTAGCTTTAATCGATAAAAAAAAAATAGTAAAAACCGGAATGAGAAAAAATAGTGCAGCAAGTAAGAAAAAAGTATTAGCTTTTGAAAGAAAACCAATACCTTTTTTTTGCTGCACTATAAATAATTATATTTAATAAAATACGTTTAAAAAAGTTTAGTTGTCAAAATTAACTTTATCGACTAACTCTGTCGCTCTTTTGCGATTTTTAGAAATTTTATCAAGGTCAATAGGGTCTCTTTTAAAATCACCCATAAAATTTTTTACCAAGTTGGATAAAGGAACATTTTGATTGACGGGGAATTCGTGGTTTTCTTGAGCGTACTTGTATTGAGCTAATTCGGTGGTTAAAAACTCCATTAGCTTTATAGCGTCTTTTCTATGGGGGCTATATTTCGCTAATGCCATAGTAGAGACATTTAAATGCGAACCACGATTTTCTTGATTAGGAAAAATAATATAAACACTTTCGGCCCATTTGATTTGCTCAGGGTTTTTATAATTAGTCAGCATCTTGCCAAAATAGTAAGTGTTGCCTAGCGCTAAATCACAAACTCCTTGGTTAATGGCTTTTACTTGACCACGGTCATTACTTTGTGGTTTACGAGCAAGATTATTTTTAAGTCCTCTAAGCCAATTCTCCGTAAAACTTTCTCCTCGACTAGCAATTAAAGAAGCAAAAAGAGCAATGTTGTAGGGATGATAACCTGAACGAATACAAATTTTCCCTTTCCATTTAGGGTCGGTAAGATCCTCGTAATTTTTCACTGCTCCTTCAGGGACCCTATCTTTAGAAGCATAAATTACTCGAGCTCTAGAAGTTAGAGCAAACCACTCATTATTGGGACTCCTAAAGTTAGCGGGAACATTTCGATTGATGATTTTAGATTTGACAGGACTAATAAGTTTTTTTCTTTCTAACTCCTCTGTAATGCCAATATCTGCGGTGAGGATGACATCTACTGGTGAGCGCCTTCCTTCGCTTTCAATTCTCTCGACCAAACCTTTCGAGGCATAAAGCACATTGACTTTAGTTTTAGTCTTTTCGGTAAATAAATCTAAAAGTGGTTGGACTAAAAACTTTTGACGATAAGAGTAAACGGTTACTTCTTGAGCTATGCTTGTCCCAAATAGCCCAATAAAAAGTATAAAAAAAAACGTGTATTTCATTTTCCTTGATTTTTTTAAAGATTTTACTTTAGTCATTTCCTCTCTTTTTTGTTTTTTTTTGAGAAGTTTATCTTCAAGGTCAAGGCTTTTGTCAATTTTTTTTTTTTGTTCAGAGCTAATTAAATTATGATCTTCCATTTTTTGAAAAAGCTCATTAACTTTTTCAACCAATATTTTTTTGTTTTTTTCAAAAGTGCTTTTTGGTTGATGGTTGTTATTTTGATTATATTTATTCTTTTTTTGATTTAGAATTGTCATATTTTTTTCCTTGTTTTAAAAATTAAATCTCTTCATTTTCACTACTGGTTTTGTCTTTATTCTCTAAAGCAGCAATCACGGTATACCAAGCTAAAATAGCACATTTTACTCGGCTGGGATATTTATGAATATTAGCGAAAATGATTAATTTACTCATCACCTCTTCTTCTTCGGAGATTAATTTTTCTCCTTTCACTAGTCTTTTAAAAATAGCAAAATAGTTTTTTATTTCCGGTAGTTTTTTATTGATAATCAGCTCACTCATCATGGAAGCGGAGGCTTTAGAAATAGCGCAACCATCGCCAGAAAATTTTATTTCTTTAACGGTTTGGTTTTTTTCATCTAATGTTAAGTAGACTAAAAAATAATCCCCACATAGGGCGTTGTACCCTTCGGAAAAATGAGAAGGATTTTCAATCTTACCGTAATTACGCGGTGAGCGGTTATGATCAAGTATGAGCTGCTGGTAAAGGTTTTGGTTCATAAGCGGTTTAGTTTTTTTCTATAATTCTTTTAATTTGTCAATTTTCTTTAACTCTTTTATGAAAAAGTTAATATTTTCTTGTTGGTCTTTTTCTCTAGCTGAAATTATGGCTTTATAATCTATTGCTAATAAATTGCAAAATTCTTCTCCAGTCATCGCTTGTTCTTTGGTTATATTCCCTTTAAACCCACTAACTATTTTTTCTTTATTATTTTGATTAAAAAAACAAACGTGGATACTAGTTTTGAAAGCGATTTTACTAGAGATATGATGAGCGTACGCCTTTAAATTAACTATTTCACCTTGGGATTTCTTAGTATCAAAATTATCCCCATCTTTTAATTCGATAATATAGCATTCCTCTTCTTTAATTTTCACTATAAGAAAGTCAGGTTCCTGTTTCCCTTGAAGAAAAGATTTTTTAATTTGTTTTTTATCGATCAAAAAAATTCCTTCAGAGATTTTTTTTTCAAATAAGTCAGTAGCATTATTAATTTTTCTTACTTTAGAAATAATTATTTTCTCTAATTCGGTTCCTGCAGATATACTTGCGCTATGAACTCTGCTAATTAAAGCCCCCAGCTCCTCATCGCCAAATAACCTAGTATACCCTCCGTCTTTTCGGCCTGGTTTAGTCTTTTCGATTAGCATTATTTTCTTCTTTAAAATATTTTTTTCTAAACTTCTCTCTTAAATCATTTATTGGAATTAAATTATTATTTCTCTCAATGTGCCAAAAATCCCATCCATTATTCGATTTTTTATTAAGAATTTTAGCACTTAAAGAATGAATAGAGCCTAACCCAATACCATTTTTTAAAGAAGCATCCACTAAAACTTGAGCGTGATATTTTTTGTCTTTAGAATATAATTTTTCCCCAGCTTTAATATATCTATTTTCTATTAAAGATCCAAAGGGGATTTTTTGAGGTTTTTCTTCTAGATAATTTTTTAATAATTCACCCTTAGTAGGAATTATTTTTTCAATTCTTTCAGAAGCTATTTTTATATATTTTTTTTCTTTTTCAATCCCTATAAAATTTCTTCCTAGCATCTTAGCGATTGCCCCTGTGGTGCCACTTCCTATAAAAGGGTCTAGGATTAAATCTTCTGCTTTTGTTGTTGCTAAAATTATTCTATAAAGCAAGGCATTAGGTTTTTGAGTAGAATGGGCTTTGTTTCCATTTTCATCCTTTATTCTCATATTACCATTTACCAATGGGATACACCAATCACTTCTCATTTGTTTATCATCATTATAAGATTTCATAGTTTTATAATTAAAGGTATACTTTGAGTTTTTATTTTTGCTAGCCCAAATTAAAGTTTCGTGAGAGTTGTTAAATCTCGTTCCTCTAAAATTGGGAACGGGATTAGTTTTATTCCAGATAATATCATTTAAAATCCAATAGCCTAAATCTTGAATTATTTTACCTAATCTAAAAATATTATGATAACTCCCAATAACCCAAATTGTCCCATTATCTTTTAATATTCTCCTGCATTCTCTTAGCCACTCAAAACAAAAGTCATCATATTTTGAAAAACTTTCAAATTTATCCCAATCATCCTCTACTCCAGCAAATTTTTTTCCATTAGTTCGATACAAAGTATTTTGTAATTGCAAATTATAAGGTGGGTCAGCGAAAATCATATCAAATGAATTATTAGGAATTTTTTTAAAAACATCAAGACAATCTTCATTTATTATTTTGTTTATGTTTTTTTTAATAAAATCTTTATTCATCGCTTATTTAAAAAAGTTCACTACTTTTTTAATGCCCATGATTAATTTTTCTACGTCTTCTTCATTGTTGTAAAAGCTAAAAGAAGCTCGCGTAGTAGCCGCTACTTGGAAGAAATTCATTACTGGTTGAGTGCAGTGGTGGCCAGTCCGGACGGCGATGCCTTCTTCATCTAATAAGCTGCCAATGTCATGAGGGTGAATGTTTTGTAAAGTAAAAGAGGCAATAGCCGCCTTTTGTTTAGCCGTCCCAATTAACCTTACTTCGGGGATTTTTTGTAATTCGGCTTCAGCTTTTATTAGTAAATGATTTTCCCATTTTTGAATCTCTTTTAAGTCAAATTGGCGAAACCATTTTATGGCAGCTCCTAGCCCTATTACTTCGGCAATCGGCGGAGTTCCGGCTTCAAATTTATAGGGAGGTTCTTTAAAAGTAGATTCGCTAAACCCTACTTTTCTAATCATTTCTCCACCTCCCAAAAAAGGAGGCATTTTTTCTAAAATAACTTCTTTCCCATAAAGTATCCCCACTCCCGTAGGGCCAAATAGTTTATGCCCACTGAAAACAAAAAAATCAACATCTAGTTCTTTTACGTCGATAGGAAGATGAGAAACAGTTTGCGCTCCATCTAGTAGTACCAAAGCATTTTTTTTGTGGCTTAGTTCAATAATTTTTTTTACCGGATTAATTGTCCCTAAAGCATTAGAAACATACACCAAAGAAACTAGCTTAGTTTTAGGTGTAAGTAGTTTTTCAAATTCTTCTAAGATTATTTCTCCTTCTTGGTTTATAGGAATAATTTTTAATATAGCTCCCGTTTTTTTAGCAATTAGTTGCCATGGGATGATATTAGAATGATGCTCCATAGCCGAGAGGATAATCTCATCTTCTGCCTGGAGAAAATTCAAACCATAACTATACGCGACTAAGTTGATAGAAGCTGTAGTCCCAGAAGTAAAGATGATTTCTTTTTGACTTTTTGCTCCGATAAAATCTTGGACTAGACTTCTCGTTTCTTCATAGCTTTGAGTGGCTTTTTCCGCTAGATAATGAACTCCTCTATGAATGTTAGCATTTTCTTTTTGGTAATAGTCAGCTATGCGTTCGATTACTTGGTTGGGGGTTAAGGTGGTAGCTGCATTGTCGAGATAGACTAGATCTTTATCATTTACTTTCTCGCTAAGTAGAGTGAAATTTTTTCTTATATCTAATAAATTATTCATAATTCATCCCAAAAAGATGTAGTTAGTAGTTTTCCGCTGAGCCAGTTTTTCAGCCTAGGAAAGTCTTCTTCAAGAGCCGCAAAAAAATCTTTAGCAAAAGCATAAGCTAAAATCCTCTGTGCTTCTTTTCCTGTGATGCCTCTACTCATTAGATAAAAAATGCTTTCTTCTTCTAGTTTACCCACGGTAGCTCCGTGTCCACATTTTACGTCATCAGCGTAAATTTCTAATTGCGGGCGAGATTTCATAGTTGCTCTTTTGTCGAGGATTATAGTTTTATTGAGTTGATTAGATTCGGTTTTTTGAGCGTCAGGGTAGACATTCACTTTGCCGGTAAAGCCGACCTTACTTTCGTCTTTTAAAAACCCTAGGTAATTTTGCTCACTAGTGCTCTCGCCAATTTTATGTTCAATATCAATAAGATGATCAAAATTTTTAGTTTTGTTAGCGAGATAAAGTCCATTTAAAATAGCTTTGGCTTTTTTCGCTAGGACATCAATTTTTTTTTGGGAAATACTTATTTTACTTCCTTGTTGGAGAACATACGATTTATAATTAGCCTGAGCTAAAAGCTCGACCTCATTTGTATGCACGTGAAAGTTACTATCATCTTGATTTTGCCAGACGAAATGTTTAGCTTCTGCCTGTGGGGCTATGTGAAAAAAAATAGAACGATTATTAAAAGAAATATTTTTAAGGTTATGAGAAAGGCTAGTGTGCATTTCTACTAAAGACAACTTGCTGCTTTTTGCTAAATCAAAAACTAATAGATTATTCGTTGCTAAATTTTCAAATGAAGCAGTGTTTTCTTGATGATGTAAAAAAAGCAAAAGTATTGGCTTTGAAAGCTTTTGATTTTCTTTTAATTTAAAAATCAATCCTTCTTTAAAGTAAGCCAAACTTTGATATAAAAAGAAATTATTTATTTTATTTTCTTGTAAAATTTTAGTAAAATAAGGAGAATTTTCTTCATCTATTTTTTCGAAAGATTCTACTTTTATTTCTTTAGCAAGAGGGATAAAATCCCTTACCCAATAACCATTTAAAAAAACTAAAGGATGAAAGTCTTCTACATTAATTATTTTTTTTATGGCGTCAATGTCTAGTTCAGGGGAATTATTTTTAATGTGAGAAGGCTTGTCGAGATCAAATGTAGTGATAAATTGTAAATCGCTATTTTCCCAGTAGCTATTTTTCCCTTTAATGATAGTAGCTAAATTCTTTTTGAAAAATTCTTTACTTTTTTCGTGAAGGGGAGAAGGAGTTTTTGTCATAAGTTTTCATAGCCTTTTTCTTCGACAGCGAAAGCGAGGTCCTTTCCTCCAGTCTTGGTGATTTTCCCGTCTTTAAAAATATGCACGAAGTCGGGAGAAAGGTAGGAGAGGATTCGGTGATAGTGGGTTATCAAAACGATAGCATTGTCTTTGGTTTTGAGTTTGTTAATGCCTTCGGCGACAATGCGTAGTGAGTCGACGTCTAATCCAGAGTCGGTTTCGTCTAAAAAAGCAATTTTAGGAGAGAGGATCGCCATCTGCAAAATCTCATTTTTCTTTTTTTCCCCTCCTGAAAAGTCTACGTTCACATCCCTTTCTAAAAGCTCTTGGCTAATTCCCAGTAGCTTGCTTTTTTTCTCTACGAATTTGATAAAATCAAAAACATCCATCTCTGGAGCACCTTGATGCTTACAAATAGCATTGAAAGCCGTTCGTAAAAATTCTAAGTTTGACACTCCAGGAATTTCTAAAGGATATTGAAAACTCATAAAAATTCCTTCCCGGGCTCGTTCATCTACTTCCATGGCTAGTAAGTCCCTTTTTTTGAGATTAATGTCATATTCCACTTCTCCCTCATTTACTTGATAGAAAGGATGCCCAGCAATAACCCTAGAAAGGCTACTTTTTCCAGCTCCGTTAGGTCCCATAATGGCGTGAATTTCGCCGGGTTTTAGTGTTAAATTAATTCCTTTTAAAACTGGTTTTTCATTTATGGAAGCATGTAAATTTTTTATCGTTAACATTTTTTTTGAATCCTTTTTAAGAAAATTAAGAAGATCTACCCTACACTACTTTCTAGTTTCATTTCTAGAAGTTTGACTGCTTCTACAGAAAATTCTAGGGGAAGTTTTTGGAAAATTTCTTTACAAAAACCATTAATTAAAAGCGAAACACACTGCTCGATATCAATTCCTCTGCTTTGCAAATAAAAAATTTGTTCTTCAGATATTTTAGAAGTTGTTGCTTCGTGTTCAATAGTAGCTGAGTTGTTTTTCACTTCAATGCTAGGATAAGTAATCGCCGAGCATTTATCTTTTACTAAAAGAGAATCGCATTGGGTAAAATTGCGGGCATTTTCCGCTGCGGGCCCTATTTTTACCAATCCGCGATAAACATTTTTACTGTCATCGGCAGAAATCCCTTTAGAGATTATTTTAGAACGAGTGTTTTTCCCAACATGAAGCATTTTTGTTCCCGTATCAGCTTGCATTTTTTTGTTGGTTAAGGCTACTGAATAAAATTCGCCAACAGAGTTATCACCTTTTAAAATTACCGATGGATATTTCCAAGTAATCGCTGATCCTGCTTCTACTTGAGTCCAGGATATTTTAGCGTTTTTATGGCAGAGTCCTCGTTTGGTAACAAAGTTGTAAATACCCCCTTGCCCATTTTTGTCCCCAGCATACCAGTTTTGAACGGTGGAGTAATTGATAGTAGCGTCTTCTAAAGCAACGAGCTCCACAATAGCCGCATGTAATTGGTTTTCATCGCGAATAGGAGCAGTGCATCCTTCGAGGTAGTTGACCTTACTTCCTTTATCAGCGATTACTAGCGTTCTTTCAAATTGCCCAGTGTCGGAAGCATTAATCCTAAAATAAGTAGAAAGATCTAAAGGGCTTTCTACTCCTGGGGGGATATAACAAAAAGAACCATCAGAAAAAACTGCTGAGTTGAGGGCGGCATAAAAATTATCCGTGGCCGGGACAACTGTTCCTAAATATTTTTTAATTAAATCTGGATATTTTTGAACAGCTTCGGAAAAAGAGCAGAAAATAATTCCTAATTTCTCCAATTCTTCTTGGTGGGTAGTTCCTACTGAGACTGAATCAAAAACCGCATCTACCGCCACCCCGCTTAGTCGTTTTTGTTCATTTAAAGGAATGCCTAATTTATCAAAAGTTTTTAATAGTTCTTCATCTACTTCGTCTAAGCTATTAATGCTAGGTTTTTTTTTGGGAGCAGAATAATAAGAAATATCTTGAAAGTCAATAGGAGGGTAAGTTACTGCTGGCCAAGTTGGTTCTGACATCTTTTTCCAATTAGCAAAAGCCTTTAAACGAAAATTTAAAACAAACTCCGGTTCTTTTTTTATTTGAGAAAGTTTTTTTATAATTTCTTCATTTAATCCTTTAGCAAAACTCTCAGCTGGCACATCACTGACAAACCCAAATTGATATTCATTAGCAAGTACTTCACTTGCCATTTTTTTATCTTCGGGCATTGCTTCGGTTGTTGTTTCTTTAATTTCCATGTAACTTTTCCTCTTGTTTTTTGGTTTTTTTTGTTTTTTTCTTAAAAGATAAATTGATTAGTTCATCTAAAAAAATATTAGAATAAAATTCTCGCAGCTTCATATTAAAGTTACGCATAGGATCAACAATTTCACAGCCATCATAGTAGTTGCAGCTAGAGTTTTTTTTATTGATGCACCTTACCGTATTCACCGGTCCTTCAATAGTCTCAATTAATTCTAAAAAAGATATGGCTTTTAAGTCTTTGATTAATTGGTACCCGCCTTTTATCCCCTGGATAGAACTTAAAATTTTTTTTTGCTTTAGTTTTTGAAGCATTTTTTGGGTTAAGGTGGCGGAAATTTTATATTTATTCGCTATAGTTAGAGAATTGCTAAGGCTCGGGCTTGAAGGGTCACTTAATCCTAAAGCAGACAACTCTTTTTTGGTATTGAAATGCTTTAAAATCATTAAACAAAATTCGACTTTTCTTGATAAACGAAACATAGCGGTTAAAATAAGACTAATTTAATCTTGTTTAATTGTAGTATAAATATTTTTTTTTGTCAAGAAAATTTTTTTAGTTAAAATTGAATAGTTTAAAAAATATTTTTTTTTTGATTAAAAACAAGTACAGCGCTAAATTAGCTAATAAAATAGTTTAAATTACATTAAGTTTGAATTACATTAAATTTTTTCTGCTTTTTTACCAAAAAAATACAAAAAAAAAACCAAATGAATTTTTAATTTGTTTAACTTTTAAATAGTTTTTAAAAGACTAATAGTATAATCTTATTGAAAGAATTTAAAATATTTATTTTAAATAAATATCTTTATCTTTATCTTTTACTCAAATTAAAAAAAAAATTAGGAGATAACAGTATTTGGTTTTGTAAGTAATACTTTAAACTTCCAAACTGGTTAATAATTTATTGCATTTTTGCTTGTTTTTAAGATATTTATTTTTAAATTTATTTTAAATTCATCAAATAAAAACCAATATTTTCATTTTCTAATAAAAATACTTTAACAAGTTAATTAGATTAAGCTAATCATTATTTTCTTGCTTAATAAATTAAAAAAGGAAAAATAAAAATAATTCATTATGAGTATATTAAAAATAATTAATAGTAAAAAAAAACAATTTGCTTTTATAAAAAATAAGAAGATTAACTATTTATTTTATTTATTATTGCTTTTTTGGTTCGGTTGCGTGGATGATAATCAAGCTACCATAGCAGTAAATGATAATCCTAATTTAGGGATTACGACCATAAGTAAAACTTTTGGTTATGACGGTTTTTCTTTTGAGATTGTAACAAATGATGTGGTCGGTGATTTTAGTATTGTCAATGCTACTGCTGACTTTCCTGAGCAAATAAAAATAGTTAAAGAAAGTGGGGTAGTAAAAGTGGCTGAGGGAATGGACGCAGGGAAATATACTTTTCAAGTAGGGGTTAAAAAAGACAGCGCTGGAGAGGTGGCTATTATCACTCCTCCTCTAACTATTGAAATAAACCCTATAGAAATCATGAGTGCTGAAGATTATCTTGTTTTAGAAAATAGTAGACAGTTTTATTATGACGCAAAAGAAATTAAAATCAGTATGAAGGATGAAGAGTTTGGTTATAAAGAAAGTTTTTCTTTTGGGAGAATATTGAAAGAAGGAGTGGGTGCTGATCTTGCTATTATTAATAAAAAGGCTACGTCAGATAGTTTTCCAGGTGAAATATCTGCAAAAGATGGAGCAATTCAGGTAAATCAAGGTATAGATATTGGCACCTATACGTTTGATGTCCAGGTTGAAGCAGTTAAAAATTATACTGGATTTAGCCAGGAATTTTTTAAGGAGATATATCCTTTTTCTCTTAGTATAAGTTTCCCTAGTGTGGCTAGTATTCCAAGTTACCCTAGTCCTTCTGCTTCTTTTGGTGATAATCCAGTCGGAATTGATAATATTCATTCTGTAGAAATAGATGGTGTTTCTTATCTTTTAGTTTTAAATGAGGGATTAAGCATTTTTGGGTTTACTGATGGCGCTGATAATCCACAAATAAGACATATTGCTACTTATAATAAAAGTAATTTTGAATCTATAATAGCTAATAATATAATACCCTATATCTATCTTTACTATGCTTCATTTGCCACTGCTGAAGTAAATGGTGCTACTTATGCTTTTCTTGCTTCAAAAGCATTTGGACGTAATCCTCCGAATATCACTGTTTTAAAAATTGCTAGTGATAAGATAGAGTACCAATATAGAGTTCATGATTTTAATTTTCCAAATGTTTTATATCCAGATCCCTCAATTGGTGATAGTGTTAAAAATGGTGACATACGTAATGATATAGATTATCCGTTAAGCGGTTCTATTTCGCTTGCTACTGCTGAAGTAAATGGAGTTAATTATTTACTAGTTGCTGGAGAAGATAAAGTAAGTGTTTTTAGTATTTCTGCTGATGGAAAACTAACTTCAGTTTCTACCATTAATGATAATGATAATAACAAATATCGATTAAAAGGAGCTAGCTCTCTAGTTGTTAAAGAACTAGGAGGAAATACTTACCTTTTTGTTAATGGAAAAGATGAAAATGGAATAAGCGTATTTACCCTTGAAGATAATGGTGACCTAACTCATGTTGATAGTATTAGCGATGAAGCAAATTTATCAGATGTTAATTTTATTGACGCATTAGAAATAAATGATTTCCTATATGTTTTCGCTAGTTTAGGAGGAGATACGACGCTAAAAAAAGAAAGGGGCTTTAGCGTTTTTAGCTTTGATAATAATTCTTTAAACTATATCACTACTCTTGCTAATAAAGATGCTCCCGATAATATTTTTTATAGATTAATCAACGTTAGTGGTTTTGCCACTCAAGAAATTGCTGGAGAAACTCATCTCTTTGTTACAGGATATAGTGATCGTTATGATCCTGGTGAAGAGCATAATGCTTCTGCCTATCAAGCAAATGGAGTAAGTGTGTTTAAAGTAGATGGCGAGGGTAATGGCATAAATTTTAACCATCTTGTTAGTTTTGATGATAAAAAAGATAAAGCAATTAAAGCAATTAGTAGTTTTTCTGCTTTTAATAGTTCGCTTGCTACTATGGAATTGAATAATAGTACTTATTTTTTTGTCTCTTATGAACATGGTGATAATAATAAGTTTTATGGGTTTAATATGTTTAAGCTAAAATAGTTATTAATTTTTAATCGCAAGTCAATTTAATTGAAACGAGGAAGAAAAAATAAAAAGCCGGAAGCAAACCGATGATATAATTACATTTATTATAATAATAATTGTAACAATTTTGGGGTGTAGCCAAGTTGGTAAGGCAACGGGTTTTGATCCCGTGATTCATAGGTTCGAGTCCTATCACCCCAGTTTTTAAGGAAATTTATCGATGACCATACAAACTTTTGAACTTGTCGCCCAAAAAAGGGTATCTCAAGTTAAGAATTCTTCTAAAAAGGCTGTCGTCAGCCAAGAAATAGTAGGGGTAGTTTATAACAAAAAAACTAACATCCCCATTATTTTTAATCGCCATGATTTTAATAAAATTTTTAATAAAATGAATTCGAACTCGTTGATTAATCTTAAAATAGGAGAAGAGAGTTATACGACCATTATTAAAGAGATAGCTTACTTTCCCAAAAACCGTTTTGTGGAGCATATTGACTTTTATCATCTTCCTAAAGATGAATTGATTAGCGTGAAAGTTCCTATTGAATTTCAAGGGCTGCCTGTGGGAATTGCCAAGGGGGGGCTTATGAGAAAGTTTTCTAATGCACTTTTTATCAAATGCA
This sequence comes from Spirochaetota bacterium, assembly GCA_965277105.1. GTDB lineage: Bacteria > Spirochaetota > UBA12135 > COTS27 > CAXSBA01 > CAXSBA01. The sequence continues at coordinate 21,248 of OZ255710.1, forward strand.
AAGCCGAAGAAATTCCCGATAAGATTAACATTGATATAAGTCATTTAGACATTAGTATGAATTTATATTTAAGGGATTTGGATAAGCAAGATTCTTTTTCTTTTTTAGAATCTTCCGACAAAGCGCTTATTAGTATTGTGAGAACTTCTAAGTCGAAATCAACTGAAGATGCTAAGGAAGGACAAGCTAAGCAAGAAGAAAATACTAAAGAAGGGGATTCACAAAAAGCTACTACTAAAAAATAACCTAATTTTTTTAGTTAGGCCGAGTTGCTTTTTGCTTTCTCAAATCATTCAGGAAGTTAAAAATAATTTTAACTTCCATGTTCCTAATTTTCTTAAGAAAAAATATTTAATCCTCTTTTCTGGGGGAATGGATTCGGTTTTATTAACGGAGATAATGTCGACCATCATTCCTGCTAATAATATTTTTTTACTTTATTGCCATTATCATTTACGGGAGCAAGAAAATATTCTAGAAGTTGATCTACTAAAAAAAATAGCTGCGGCTAAAAATATACAACACTTCATTCATCAAGCAAGCCTAAAAAAATATTCTAAAAACTTGCAAGCCGAGGCTAGAAGGATTCGTTTTATTGCAGCTGAGAAAATTCAAGAAGAACAAGCAATAGACTTTTTAATTACGGCTCATCACGCGGATGATTTTTTAGAAACTTTTTTTATGAAAATTTTAGCCGGGAAATCTCCACAAAATTTAGTAGGAATGCTGACTTTTAAAAAAGGCGGTACTCTCCGACCTTTATTTTCTTTAGAAAAGCAAGTTATTTCATCTTTAGTAAAAAAAAATAATTTTTCTTACGTGGAAGACAGTAGTAATCAAAAAAGCATTTATCAGAGAAATTATCTTCGAAATGAAGTATTTCCCCTGCTAGATGATCGCTTCCCTCATTGGAAAAATAATGTTACCCTTTTTGCTAAGCATCTTCAAGGGTATAATCAATTAGCTCAAAAAAAAATAGAAGATTGGGGCAGAGTTAAAAAAGATTTTTTTTTTTTAAAAAAAGGATTTTTCTCCCTCCCAACAAGTAAGAGGTTAATGGTCTTACATAATTTTTTTACGCTTTTATATCCGGCAAAGAGATTTAGCCAAAATTTTTTTAAAGCGATTAATAAAAAAATAGCTGATGGCAGAAATAGTAAAATATTAGCCGTTATTGCTGATAAGAAAATAGTTTATAGTTATGGTTGGGTTGGCAAAAAAATCCCTTATTTATCGCAAGTTGTTGGGGATGAAGGTTCTATTATGCTTGATGATGTGATTATAGCTTTTAATCCTGCAAAATTAAAAATACAAAAAAATCCACAGCAAATAAAGGAGATAAGGCAAATAGTCGTTAATTCTCCTGTTTTAAATAAAGTCGTGATAGCATCCCTTCCTTTATTTACTGAAATTACCTATGGGGCTAAAAAAACGACTTGCAAAAAACTCCTTAGTGATAATAAAATACCCCAAATGATGCGTAATAGTTTATTCGGCGTTTTTCTAGAAAAAAGGTTATTAGCGGTTATTAACCCTTACCATTTTTTAGGGTTGAAGAAATTTAATTTACTTTTAGAAGAAATAAATAATAACTTAGAAAAACAAGAAAAAAGAGTTACTGTTGCTTATTTAAAATAATATTTTCTTACTTAAGAAAAATTAAATATTATTGTGTTAATTTTAAGTTTAAGTATATAATTATAAAAATCAATTATTTAATTTAAATTTAAACTAAACAATTATGCTTAAAAATAAATTTTTTTTCACGAGAATATTTTTTATTCTTTTTTCAATTACGACAATTAGTTCGTGTGGTAAAACTTTTTCCGGAGCGATTTTGGAAAAAGAAGATAACAACAAAACTTATATCGAGCCTGATGGTAAAACTTTTCATAAAATGGGATTTTCTTATGTAGTAGATATCCAGCCTTATATTACTATTACGAAAGGAGCTAAGGGGTTGGTCTTGCGAGGAGAGTATGATAAATTTAGCGATATATCTATTTTAGGCCTTGCTATAAGTAACGGAGATGAAACCATTAGTACAGAGTGCGATAAAAGGTATTCTAGAACTTTTATTAAGAGGAATGAAATTTGCGATGGTTTGTTAGCGAATAGTAATGTTCCTGCTTTGGAAAAAATTTTAGAATCCACTACTATTGATGTAACTTTCAATGGAGAAAAAAATTCTATACAATTTGAAATGACTGATGAGCAAAAAGAAGTTTTTGCTATTATTTTAAAAAAATATTCGGAGTTATAAAAAATTAGTGGCTATTCGAAGTTTTCCCAGGGGTTATAAAAAAGAAGATACTAGCAAAAGGCATGAGTATATCAAGAAATTTAAAGGGGTAGATTTAGCTAATCTCGCTAACCCTAGTTCTTCCGAAAAACTTAAAGGAATTATTGAAAATCATATTGGTTATATGGAAGTTCCCATGGGGATTGCTAGTCCGCTAGTGATTGCTGAGGGAACTTATGCTACTGGCGAGTATGTTGTTCCTCTTTGTACTGTGGAGGGGACTTTGGTGGCTTCAATGAATAGGGGAATGTTTGCAACCAGTTTAAGTGGGGGGATAAAAACCGAGCATTTTAAACAAGAAATATCCCGTGCTCCTTTTTTTATTTTAAATAGCATTAAAGAAAGTAATGATTTCATTAAGTGGATTGAACGAGAATTTGCTAATATTAAACGAGAAGCCGAAAGTACCACTAGGTATGGGAAACTCATTCGGATCAATCAATACCCTTTAGAAAAATATGTAATTCTTGATTTTCTTTATACCACGGGCAATGCTGCCGGGCAGAATATGGTTTCCTTAGCAACCATGAAGGCTTGTGAATACATTAAACAAAAGACCCAAAAAAAATACATTTTGGATTCTAATTTTGCTAGCGATAAAAAGGCTTCAAGCATTAACCTCCTTAGAGGGAGAGGGCATTATGTGGTGGCGGAATGCACGCTAGATGAAAAGATTGTTTCTCGAGTCTTAGGGATTAATGATAAGAACAAAGATATGTTTAGTGAGATGATTCACTTTGGCCCTTACGCCTCTAGCTTTGCTGGGAATCAAGGGATACAACTTCACTTAGCTAATGCCCTTACCGCTATTTATTTAGCTACTGGCCAAGACGCTGCCTGTGTGGCGGAAAACTCGGTGGGGTATACTATGTTTAAGCATGATGAAAATGGATTAAAGGTCTTACTAACTATGCCTAGTTTGACAGTTGGGACTGTCGGGGGAGGAACGAGTTTAAGTAAGCAGAGAAAAAATTTAGAGCTTTTAGGCTGCGCGGAAGGAGAAAATTCTTCGAAAAAGTTTTCAGAAATTATTTGTGCGGCAGCCCTTTGTTTAGAGATTTCTTTATTTTCGGCTATTATTTCAGAAGATTGGGTTTCTGCTCATATGAAATATGGTCGTTAGGTTATGTTTTTTTTTAGAAAATTTTTTGAAATTTATTGCCGCTTAGTTTTTACTTTTTATACTCCTCTTAAAGTAATTGGTAAGAAAAATCTCCCTTCTTCTTCTTTTATTTTATGTGCTAATCATTCTAGCCATATGGATACAGCTATCCTAGGCGTAGCTACTATTGGATTTAACAATTTAGCTATGATGGCGGCTAAAGATTATTGGTTTGATAATAAAATTAGGAAATTTATTTTTAACATTTTTTTAAATTTAATTCCTATAGAAAGAAAGTTAGGGAACAAAAATAATAAAAACAAAATGACTTTAGAGCAAACGATTGGTTATTGTAAAAACTATCTTGCTCAGGGTAACCGAGCTTTGCTGATTTACCCCGAAGGGACCCGCACTCGTGATGGCAATATTAACTCCTTTAAAGAAGGGGTAGCTTTATTTGCTTCTAAATTAGATGTGCCAATTGTTCCTACTTTTATTAATGGTACGTTTAAGGCTTGGCGTAAGAGAACTTTTTTTTTAAAGCCAGCTAAAATTACTGCCGTTATTGGTGAGCCTTTAACCTTAGAAGAGATTAACAAAATCAAAGCAGAAAATAAAGTTGGCTTTTTAAAAGCCATTACCAAAGAAATCGAAAAAAGAGTAAGAAAATTAAGAGAGGATTTTTATGCCCAAAACTAAAGACTTAGAGTACAAATACCCCCATCGTTGGGGCTTTAACGATTCTAAATTTACTATTGAAAATGGTCAAGTGGTTTTTAAGAGTAAACGTTATAAGGTTTTAGCCAATGAAGCATTACCTAATTTAATTCCTTTTGTTGAAGAGGAACTGTTATGTGAAAAATTAGACATTCACGATACTCTTAAAGACGTTACTAAAAAAACCTTGCCAGCTATTATTGAGAATAAAAAGTTTATTAGTGCTATCGCTAAAAAGTTGACTAAGGAACAGATTTCTTTTGAAGATTTAGATCGATTTTGTCATAGTCATGGTCAAACTACTACTGAAGAAGTTTTTAAGGCCATTTACCGTGGTAAATTTGCTCGAACTGTCGATATGGTAGTTTTCCCCAAGAAAGAAAAAGAAGTAAAAGAAATTATTACCTTAGCCCAGAAAAATAACGTTTGTTTAGTCCCCTATGGTGGCGGGACTAGCGTTAGTAGTGCTTTGTTATTGCCTAAAAATGAGAAGCGAATGATTGTCTCAGTGGATATGCGAAAGATGAATAAAATCTTATGGGTTGATGAAAAAAATGCTTTAGCAAGAATAGAAGCAGGCATTGCTGGAAGAGAATTAGAAGAGGGACTACTCGCTAAAGGATTTACTATGGGGCATGAGCCGGATAGTATGGAATTTTCTACCTTAGGTGGATGGATTTCGACTAATGCTAGCGGAATGAAAAGAAACCGTTATGGCAATATTGAAGATATCGTCCAAGGGTTTAATTTCATTACTCCCCAAGGCGAGATCCAGCAAATGGATATTTTGGATCGTTATTCTATTGGTATGCAACCTAAAAACTTGCTATTTGGTAGTGAGGGGAATCTAGGCATTATCACAGAAGTAACCGTTAAAATTCATCCTTCTCCTAAAACCAAGGAATACGCTTCGGTTATGTTCCCCGACTTTGATCAAGGTTTTGATTTTCTAAAAAAGCTTTCTAGAAATAAATCATTTATTCCAGCTAGTGTTAGACTAGTGGATAATCGGCAATTTCGTTTTGGTTATGCTATTCGCCCAGCTACTAAGAGCCTCACTGAAAAAATAGCTAATTCTTTAAAGAAATTTTTCCTTACAAAAATAAAAGGCTTTGACCCACTTAAAATGTGTTTGCTCACTTTAGTGATGGAAGGCGATGAGAAAGAAGTGATTTATCAAAGGGAAAAAACTCTTGCTTTAGCTAAAAAGTATGGGGGAGTTTCTGCTGGAGCTAGTAACGGGAAAAGAGGGTATATGCTTACTAATTTAATCGCCTATATTCGAGATTTTCTTTTTAGTTATTACTGCATTGGAGAAACTCTAGAAACCACAGCCCCTTGGAGCAAAGTAAAAATTATTTGCCAAAAGTTAGAAGAAGAGTTAGAAAAGCAACATAAAAAATACAAGCTACCCGGCAAGCCTTTTTTTTCTTATAGGATTACCCAGCTTTATCATTCAAGTGTCTGCATTTACATTATGGTAGCGCTTTATGGGAAAGGCAAAAAAAATCCGGAAGATATTTATACTAAAATTGAAAAAGCCCTTCGCAAAGTGATTATGGAAAATGGGGGAGCGATTTCTCATCATCATGGAGTAGGGAAGTTACGCAAAGAGTTCATGCCTCAAGTTTTAAACAAAGAGAGCAAAACGCTTTTGCAGCAAGTAAAAAAAACCGTAGACCCTAAAAATGTTTTTGGTATTAGAAATAATATTTTTGGTGGTTAATAGTGGTTTTTTTAACGAAACTGTTTCTTCTCAAAACATAGTATAATTTATTACTACAAATTTTAAGGTAAGTTATGCATTTAAATATTCAAGCGAGAAACATTATAATAACCGAAGCAATTAACAATTACGTTAAAACAAAAATAAAGAAAGTTAAAGAGCATTTTAGTCAGACGCTTTATGCTCACGTTATTTTAGAAATTATTAAAAAAGACCAAATAGCAGAAGTTACTTTAACTTCTAGCAATCACCATTTCCACAATAAAATTGTTACCGAAGATCTTTATAAATCAATCGATATTTTATTTGATAAAGTAGAACGGCAAGTTCGTCGTTACAAAGAAAACGAGCACGATAAACGAAAAAAAAGTGAGCCATTACACGAGCATTTAAAAGAGATAGAAGATTTTAAAAAAGATACTAGCCAAGTAAAAGTTGCCTTAGAAGATATTGAAATCCCAGTTATTCCTATGAGTGACTTGGAAGCTATTTTACAGCTAAAAAGCGATGATAAAAAACCCTTTCTAGCTTATGTTAATGAAAAAGTAGAAAAAACTCCTGCCTTACTTATTAGAAGTTTGACAAGTGATAATACTTTTCATTTATTTGCTTTTAATGACTTTTGGGAGAAAAAAGAAATCGCCTTATTGGAAAAAAGCAAGGTGCAAATCAACCAAATAAGCCTTTTAAAGCCGCCTTTAGAGTTTATTGAAGATGCGATTAATTATTTAGAGCACCATCAACAAAGCAATGTTCGGCTTTTTGTTTCTATGCGAACGAAAAAAATCATGTTCCTTTATAAAAAATCTGTTGGAAACTATTTCTTAGTAAGAGAAAAGGTTTAGTTTTTATAGAGGAATTCAATTTAATTGTTTAAGTGAATAAAGTTTTTAACAAAAAAATAACTGTTAAAGAACTTTTAAATTATTCTAAGGAAGAAAAAGAGCTAGACTTAAAGCTCGTCTCCAACAATCACAACTTAGAACGAAAATTTTTTTTTAATCAAACTAATCGTCCGGGGCTTAATTTGTTTGGGTTTTTTGAGCATTTTGCTTATGAGCGGATTCAAATTTTTGGGAAAGGAGAGAGTAGTTTTTTAAACTTAGTAGAGAAAGGAAAACAAGTTAATAATTTATCTAGGTTTTTTAAGTATAAAATTCCTTGTATTATTTTTAGTCATAATAATCAACCACCTGAATTTTTTTTAGAATTAGCCAATAAGAATCAATCTTGTGTTTTTGTTACTAAACTTTCCACTTCTGAATTGCTAAAAGAAATTAATCGTTTTTTTGTTGAATGCATTACGATTAAAAAAGTTATCCATGGTTCAATGCTAGAAATTTTTGGCATAGGAGTATTTATTAAAGGGGAAAATCATGTTGGAATTAGCGAGTGCACTTTGGAGCTTATCGAAAGGAATCACTGCTTTGTCGCTGATGACATTATTAATATAAAACTGCAAAATGATAATAGCATTTTGGCTTACAATTCCCCCCTTACCGCCCACTATATGGAGATAAAAGGAATTGGCATTATTAATATTGCCCATTTGTTTGGGGTGAGAGCTATTTTAAAAAATAAAACGATTAATCTCATTATTCAAATTGAAAAGTACAACTCTAAAAAAGAATATGATTTATCAGGGATTGAAGCTAATCATGAAAATATTTTAGGGGTAGCTATCCCTAAAGTGGTAATCCCTTTTAGCTCGGGGGTAAGTCTCCCTATTTTAATTGAAACCGCTACGATGAATCATCGCCTTAAAATGACTGGTTATAATACTGCTAAAGAGTTTAATAAAAAAATTATTTCTTATGCCGCTAGCCGAAAAAAAATCTAATAAGAAATTTATCTATAAGGAAAAAATTTCGTCTGATAAAGGCGTCCATCTTAAACCAGCAACTGAAATTTGCAAGTACGCTTTAAAAAATGAAAAAACCGTTAAAATTCAATTCCAAAAAAAAGATCTCAAAGTTTCTGCTACTTCTTTATTAAGCATCCTCACTTTAGAGCTAAGCCCGGGAAGTGAAGTAGAGATTATCCTTTCGAAAAAGCATCAGCCAACGATTAATTTTCTTAAAAAAATTTTCCATCAATAAATTATTTTAGAAATTATTGTCGGGAATTAGCCTTTATTTCCATATTCCTTTTTGCCGGAAGGCTTGCCCTTACTGCGACTTTTATTTTTCTACTGACCAAAGTTTTCAAGCAAGTTTTTTTTCTGCTCTTAAAAAAGAAATCTTGTTAAAAAAAAAATTAGTTGCTCAAAAAATAAACTCCATTTATTTTGGTGGCGGGACTCCTTCCACAGCTAAATTAAAGAGCTTAGCTGAAGTTTTAGACTTAGTAAAAAGCTTAAATGCTATCTCTCGAGAAACAGAAATAACTTTAGAGATTAACGAAGAAGACATTAGTTATGAAAAATTGAAAAATTATTTAAACATAGGATTTAATCGATTTTCCATTGGTATTCAAAGCATTAGAAAAAACCTTTCTCCTTATCTAGGAAGATATGTGGATTATAATCGAGTGAAAGAAATCACTATTATGTTGGCTAAGCTGTCGATAAAAAGTTATAGTTTTGATTTAATTTACGGTATCCCTTCTTTAAGCATAAAAGATTGGGCTAATGATTTAGGTAAAATAATTAATCTAGCTCCTCCTCATTTATCACTTTATGCTTTGACTGTGGAAAAAAAAACTCGTTTAGATTATTTGCTTCAGCAAAAAAAACTTAACTCAATAAAAGATAACTTAGCTAAAAGTCATTTGAAAAAAGCTATAGTAATTTTAAACGAAAATGGTTACGAGCATTATGAAATATCCAACTGGGCTAGAGAAAATAAATACTCTAAGCATAACTGGCATTACTGGCAGAGAAAAGATTACCTGGGATTTGGTCCGGGAGCGGTTTCTTTTTTAGAGAATAAAAGAGTGATGAATCTCCCACGACTTAAAAGTTATATTAATTTTTTACAGCTCGATCAACCGCCACCACAAGAAGTGGAATTTCTAACTGAAACTAATCAAATTAATGAGGCCATTATGCTTTCTTTAAGGACCAATAAGGGCCTTGATTTAGATGCTTTTGCTAAGGAATTTGGCGAAGAGAAAAAAATAGCACTGTTAAAAAAAGCTCATTTTGGCTTAGAAAAAAAATTATTACAACAAAAAGAGAAAAATTTTTTAAAAGCGACTACAAAAGGAAAGTTTGTTTTGGATGCTATTACTAGAGAGTTGATTTTTTAATAATATAAATGATTTTTTCACCCGCGATAAAATAAGTAAAACAAGTAAGCGCAATAAGCAATTAAAAATAGCATACCACTTTTAAAGCCAATATTAGTTTCTTGTTTAGTTTTATCTCCTTTAAAAGAAAGGAAAGTAATGAGTCCTAGCATTATTAAGGAAAATAAACTAATTGTCATATCCAAGTTAAAGTAGCTTTCAAAAACTAACGGGTTGACTAAACTAGCTACTCCTAAAACCCATAAAATATTAAACAGGTTAGAACCTAAAATATTACCGAGGGCTAGATCCATTTGCTTTTTTCTACCTGCTAGTAAGGAAGTGATAACTTCTGGAAGTGAAGTCCCAATCGCGACAATGGTTAAACCAATAAATCCTTCGCTGATATTGAAAACTTCACGAGCTAAGAAAAGGGCCCCATTTACCACTTTGTCTCCTCCCCAAGAAAGCATGGCTATGGCTAAAGCAATAAAGAATAAAGATTTTTTTAAGCTAAAATTAGAAGGAATTTCTTCTATATTATCAAGTGGGATGGTTTTATTTTTTAAGCTAAAAAAAATAAAAACTAAAAACAAGCCAAGAAAAACAAGCCCGTTTAAGCTAGAGATGGTTAAAAAATTATCTGAGGTAATTTTTGAAAAATTACTAAAAGCGATGAGTAAAACAATAACGAAAAAATTGAAAAGATAAATACCAGTTATGTTTTTATTGATAGGAATTTTATTGAACGTAGCTAGTACTCCTAAAACTAAAAAGACATTAGCAATATTACTCCCGACAATGTTCCCCATAATTAAGCTACTGGCGTTTTCTTGGAAGCTCGCTAAAAGGGTAACAATGAGTTCGGGAATGGAAGTCCCGATAGAAACCACTAAAACCCCTACTAAAAGTGGGTTGAGTTTGAATTTTTTAGACAGAAGAACGCTATGGTCAATTAACCAATCAGCCCCTTTAATTAATAAAAAAAAACCTAAAAATAATTGAATTGATTCTAGAAAAATAGTCACGAATTAAAATTATGTGCCTTACATTATATAAAAAAAGAAGATTTTAGTTGATAGAGATAAAGTAGTACTAGGTTTGTTATGAAAAAAAATCGGTAAATAGATTAATTTTATCTTTAATTAGCTAATTTAATTTTATAAAAAATAAGAAAAAAATGGTGGAGATGATGGGGATCGAACCCACGACCCCAACGCTGCCAGCGTTGTGCTCTACCAACTGAGCTACATCCCCCTTGCAAAAGAACTATTTACTATGGTTTTTGTTTAAATTTTCTACCAGTTTTTTAAAGCTAGCAAAATCCCGTTCTCCCATTAAGGAAAGAAGCTTCCGGTTAATCGTAATATTAGCTAATTTCAATTGATGAATAAATTTAGAATAAGAAAAAGAAGGGATTTTTAAATCCTTTACCTTATCTAAGGCTGCATTAATGCGGACATTCCATAAACGACGAAAGTCTCCCTTTTTCTTACGTCTATGGGCGAAGGAAAACATCCCGGATCGAGTGACACTTTGTTTGGCGATGCTGTAAACGTTTTTTCTCTTGCCATAATATCCTTTGGCTTGTTGAATGACTTTTTTTACTCTTTTTTTGTGGGTAACACTACTTTTACTTCTAGGCATTTTTTATCTCCTTTTTTAAGTTATGCGATAACTTATAAATTTGGGACTAGTTTTTTTATAAGCGAGCTATCTTTTTTATTTAAACTTACTAAGTTCCTTTTTTTTCTTTTGTTACTAATACTTTTTTTAGTTAACAGATGCTTAGAGCCGGCTCGTTTGGCTTTAATTTTATTTTTAGCCGTTAGTTTAAATCGTTTTCTAGCACCTTTATGGGTTTTTAATTTTGTCATTTTATTTCCTTATTTTTTTTTTAGTGGACTTAAAGTCATGAATAATTGCTTGCCCTCTAGTTTAGCTGGGATGTCAATCTTGGCAATGTCGATAGTGTCATTAATGATTTTTTCAATTTGCTTTTTCCCTAAATCGATAAAAGACATTTCCCTTCCTTTGAATCTAATCGTAACTTTTACCTTATTCCCTTTAGCAATAAAGTCTTTTATATGCTTTAACTTAAAATTATAATCATGCACGTCCGTTTTGGGGCGCATTTTTATTTCTTTTAGTTGGCTTACTTTTTGTTGTTTCTTCGCCTCTTTTCTTTTTTTTTCTTGTAGATAATTAAATTTTCCATAATCAATTATTTTGCAGATAGGGGGATTACTATTGGGAGAGATTTCTACTAAGTCTAAATCCGATTCAGTGGCTTTTTGGATAGCATCCCTTAAACTAAAAGTTCCTAATACCTTCCCGTCGTTGTTGATAATAACCACTTCACTGCTTTTTATTTGATGATTATGCCGGGGTTTTTTAATAAAGACTTTTCTAACCATTATATTTTATTGTCTTTAATTGTATCATCAATTTCTAAAAATAACTTATTTTTCCTTAATTAACCTATTAATCCAACCATTTTCTTTTAAAAAAAAGAGATTTTAGGTTATAATTTTAATGTTTTCTATGGATAAAAAAAATGGATATTTACGAAATAAATTTTAAAGCTAATTCTTTTATCACCGTAGAAAATGAGTTAGATTCTAATAACTTTTTTATCATTAAGTCAGGGCAGATTAAATCCACCAATTCAGTTAATAAAATTTCAGGCAACCAAGTTTTATCGAGTGGTGATTTTTTTGGGGTCATTTCAGCCATGACTAATCGCCCTCGCTTGGAATCAACTTTTGCTATTTCCGACACTAAGCTTATTGTTTTTAATAAAAAAAATTTTGGCGTACTGTTAAAAAAATCTTCTCCTTTTGCTTTAAAAATAATTAAAACTTTTTCTAATGAATTAAGGATTTACGATAAAATTTTAGCGGAAAAAACCACTAAGCAAAATAAAAATAAAGATCAAGTAGAAGAGCAGCACTTATTTGACATTGGCAAGTTTTATTATTCTAACGAAAATTATCAAAACGCTACTTATGTTTTTCTCCAGTTTATCAAACATTATCCTGATTCAGCATTAAATTCTGAAGTTTTAAAGTGCTTGCAGAAAATTGATAATAAATTTATTTTTAAAAACAAAAATCGCTATCAATCGTTAAAGGTTAATTTTAAAAAAAACGAGATGCTTTTTTGTGAAGACGAACCGGGTTTTGAAGCGTTCATCATTAAAAAAGGTCGAGTGAAAATTACTAAAATTATTAACGATAAGGAAGTTCTCTTAGCTGTTTTAAAACCAGGAGATATTTTTGGAGAAATGGCCCTTTTAAATAACACGAAACGAGCTGCTTCGGCAGTTGCTTTTGAAGATACTGAATGCCTACTTTTGAATATAGAAAATTTCAATAAAATCATTCAAGAAAACGTCACTTTAGCGGTAAAATTAATCACGCTACTAAGTGAGAGAATTTGGACCGTTTATAAGCAAATTGAAAATTTATCGTTTAAAAAAATTAAGACAAGGATTTTTGACACTCTATATACCCAAGTTTTAAATCACAATATTAAAATAGCCCCTAGGCAACAGTACTTATTTTCCATCGGAACTCGAGAATTAGGCGAGATGATTGGGCATAATGATGAAGAGTTTGAAAAGAGTATAAAAGAAGTGCTCAATGAACGGTTTTTATCGCTTTACAATGATAAATTTTTATGCACGGATACTTTTGAGTTAAAGAAAGAAGCGGAATTTGTTAAAAAAGCCGATAAAAGATAACCATAAAAAAATAATTTTTTTCACGGTTGTTAAAAAAAATTTTGGGAATGCTCATTGGTTAAGGACTAGGCATTATGCTAGCCACTTTACTCATAAAATTATTTGGGCCTTTCACGATCAAAACAGCGAAACCCTTAAAGAATTAACTTTTACTAAAACGACTTCCCCCTCAATTGTTCGAGAAGTTAATATCAATGATATCCCTCTAGAAATTAAAAAGATTAATCCAGCTTTATTAGTTTTTGATCTAAGGGAATTATTTGTCGACTTTTTCCAAAAAGTTTTATCCACTACTAATTGTTATTCGCTAATTTTCGATACCCAGGAAAATGAAATTACGAGAAAAATTAACTACATCATTAATCCGCTTCCTTTATTAGAAAAATCTCCTAGCAATTTAGCCGGCTTGGATTATTTGAAGTTAGAGAAATTCCCTAACATAAAAAATAAAAAAGAGCACATCGTTTTTTATTTTGGCACTTTGGATAATCCTCATTATTTTCGAGATGCTTTTCAAAAAGTAGGCCGGCTTATCGCCAACTCTCCCGAGTTAAAAGGTAAAAAAATGATTGTTATCATCGAAAATATTCACCTACCTTTTTTAAAAGTATTTGTTAAGACTTATCTTAAGAGTATTGAGGTTTTATTTAAACAAAGGTTGGCTACTTTTAAAGGGCTAGTTAAATTAAACCCTATTTTGTTTATCACCCATTATGGGATTTCTCTTTTAGAGGCATTGAAAAACAACATCAACGTACTGGTTTTTGCTCCCACTAAATACCATAGAAAATTAACCCAGGCTTATTTTGCTGATTTGACCTATGATAAAAATACAACTTTTGCGACAATTGTTAAAAGTTGCGAGAATTATGCCATTGATCATAAAACTGGAGCAAAAGAAAAAATCATTGTGCCTATTATAAAAAACTTGCTGGGGGGGGTGAGAATTACTCGCTGCCCAATATGTGGGGATAGTGAGTTGGAGGTAGTTCATCGGCGGGGATGGATGAACCTGGTAAAATGTTTAAAATGCCAAGTGGTTTTTCAAGAAGCATTCCCGTTGAAAGAAATATTTAACATAAAAAAAATTGATTATCAAAAAGATTACTTTTTAAAAGACTATGAAAAGCAATACCAAAAAACCTACGTAGGTGATAGAGAAAATATTGACCGATTGAATAACGCTAGGATAAAAATCATTAAAAAGTTTATACAAGGTGGGAAGTTACTAGATATTGGTTGTGCTTTGGGATTTTTTTTAGATATTGCTAAAGAGAATGGTTTTGAGACTTTTGGCAACGATATCTCTCTTTACGCTACTAAAAAAATAAGCCAGCATACTGTCATCAAAGGGGACTTTTTAAAAGCAAAAATTCCTTACGCATCATTTCAAGTGATAACTTTGTGGTTTGTCATTGAGCATTTTCTTGTTTTAGATGAACTACTTAAGAAAATAGCCCAGCACCAAGAAGTAGGAGGAGTTTTGGCTTTCTCTACTCCTAACGGTAAAGGGCTTAGTGCGCGTTTTGCTGAAGATGATTTTTTAACTAATTCACCGATGGATCATTATTTTATTTTAAGTAGTAAGAATATTAAAAAGCTATTAAAAAAATACGACTATCGTTTGTTAAAAATAAAATCCACTGGGATTCATTTCCATCGTTTTAAAAAACTCTTCCCTTGGCTGGCTTTTTTTATTAGAGAAAAGTTGTATAATTCTTTGGCTAGTTGGTTAAACTGGGGAGACACCATAGAAGTTTACGCTAGCAAAGAAAAATAAGAAACTTATAACTAGTTTTTTCTAACTTTTACTATTCTTTTTAAAATTTGACTTTGGTTTAAAAAAAAATTATATTCTGTCTAAGAATATTACTTACTATAAATTTTTAGGAGGAAACATGAACGTTACACCTTTAGACGACAGAGTTTTAGTAAAACCTGTTGACATCGCTGAGAAAACTCAAGGAGGTATTTATATCCCTCAAACCGCTCAAGAAAAAACTCAAGAAGCTATCGTGGTTGCCATTGGTGACAATGATAAAATCAAAGTAAAAGTAAAAGATAAAATCTTACATGACAAGTATTCGGGTACCAGCATTAAACTTAATGATGTGGAACATATCATTTTAAAATCCGAAGATATTTTGGCAATTTTAAACTAGGAGGAAATTAATAATGGCAAAACAAATTCTCTATAACGAAGAAGCAAGAAAAAAATTATTATTAGGCGTTAACGCAGTAGCTGACGCAGTAAAAGTAACCTTAGGCCCTAAGGGAAGAAATGTGTTGATTGAAAAAAGCTTTGGTTCGCCCACCGTGACTAATGATGGAGTGACTATTGCGAAAGAAATTGAACTAGCTGATCCTTATGAAAACTTAGGAGCACAACTTTTAAAAGAAGTATCTTCTAAAGCTAATGACGTGGCTGGAGATGGAACGACTACAGCGACTATCCTAGCCCAAGCTATGGTAAAAGAAGGGTTAAAAAACGTGGCTGCGGGAGCTAATCCTATGATTATTAAAGACGGGATTAATCAAGCAGTTAAACAAGTATTAAAAAGCATTAAAAGCCAGAGTGTTTCTATTAACCAAAAAGAAAAAATTGAACAAGTCGCTACTATTTCTGGAAACAACGATAAAGAAATTGGTGAGTTGATTGCTGAAGCAATGGATAAAGTTGGTAAAGAAGGCGTGATTACTATAGAAGAAGCCAAGTCATTAGAAACTAATCTAGACGTGGTAGAAGGTATGCAATTTGATCGAGGGTACTCTTCCCCTTACTTTGTTACTAACCAAAAAAAGATGATTGCAGAATTCAATGATGCTTATATTTTGCTGTATGACAAAAAAATAACTTCCATGAAAGATTTAGTTCCTTTGCTAGAAAAAATCTCACAAGATGGAAAACCACTTGTTATTATCTGTGAAGAAGTAGAAGGTGAAGCCTTAGCTACTTTAGTCGTTAATAAAATAAGAGGCGCGTTAAACGTATGTGCGGTGAAAGCTCCGGGTTTTGGTGACCGAAGAAAATCTATGATGGAAGACTTAGCCATTCTTACTAAAGGGCAAGTTATTTCTGAAGACTTAGGGATGAAACTCGAAAACATTAATATTGAAGATCTAGGTTTAGCTAAAAAAATTATTATCGATAAAGAAAATACTACTATTGTAGAAGGTTCTGGTTCAGCAAAAGAAATTGAAAACCGCTGCAATCAAATTAGACAAGAAATTGAAGAAAGCACTTCTGATTATGACAAAGAAAAACTCCAAGAAAGATTAGCTAAGTTATCTGGGGGAGTGGCAGTTATCAACGTAGGAGCAGCTACGGAAACTGAATTAAAAGAAAGAAAAGCTAGAGTAGAAGATGCCTTATCAGCTACTAGAGCAGCTATTGAAGAAGGAATTGTCCCTGGTGGAGGAGTTTGCCTTTTAAAAGCTCAAAGTGATTTACAAAAAAGTAATGTCAAAGGTGACGAAGGAGTGGGAGTGAAAATCGTCGAAGCTTCTTTGGAAATACCTATGCGCACTATTGCTAGCAATGCTGGTTTAGATGGTTCTATTGTCATCGATAAAGCTCGTAACTCTAACTACAAAGGCCTTAATGCTCGAACCGGTGAATGGGTAGACATGATAAAAGAAGGGGTGATTGATCCAGCTAAAGTAACAAGAAGTGCTTTGCAAAACGCCGCTTCGATAGCTTCTTTATTATTAACTACTGAAGCATTGGTCACTGACATCCCTAAAGAAAAAGATGATGGTGGGGGAATGCCCGCTGGAATGGGTGGCGGGATGCCCGGAGGAATGGGTGGAATGCCTGGAATGATGTAGTAAAAAAAAATTAAATTTTTCTAAAAGAGGAAGTTAAAAGTTATAAAAAAATTCTTTTAATTTCCTCTATTTTTTTTCTGATTTATTCTTCTCTTTCTTCTAAATAAAATTCTACTCTACGATTTTTTCGGTAGTTCTCTTCGGTTAGTTTTTCTCGAATAATAGCGTCAATATTTTCATCTATCACTTTTTCTGCTTGGATTAATAATTCACTTTCTCCTACACCGGTGTATTCTAGCCTTTCGCTATTGGTTACTCCTCTTTTTACGATAAACGAATACACTCGCTTGGCTCTTTTGATTGATAAGTCTTGATTGTACTCTTCGCTTCCCCTAGAATCAGTATGCCCAACAATATTGATTTTGTAAGTGGGAAAACGATTAAGCATTCTTATGAGTAGGGCTAAAGTCCTTTCGTATTCCCCAATCATTTCATCGGAGTCAAATTTAAAATTAATGTTATTTAAAATAATTCTCAGTCTGCCATCGGGGAGTTTTTCAACTAAAATATCTACCAAAAAAGGGCTTTGATTAACTGTGACTAATCCTACTTCGTCTTCTATTCGAGAAAAAATCAAATATTCAGTAGCAGATTCTACTTGGCTATTATTTTCTCCTTTCCCGTCCCACTGAACAATTTCACTAAACTTTTGGTTAAGTCCATCTTGCCAGTCCCAAGTTTGTAATGGCAATTGTTCTTGCAGGTAATTTTCCAGGGTATTTTCAAATTTTTCTCCGTTTGAAAATTCCACCTTGCGAAAAATCCAAGTATTAATTTTTTTTATTTTGTAATCATCATTAGCCAGCAATCGAATTGTTAAGTTTTCATTGATGCCATCATTATCCGGAGAGAATAAATCGGGTTCGCTAAATGCTTCAATGTTAGGTTCTTCGTTGTCAATATAAATGTTTTCATCTACTCGTGGGCTATTTCCGGAATTAAAAAAAGCTTGACTAGTTAGTAGATAGTCACCAGTTGGCAGGAGGGTTTTGTTTTCTAGGTTTAATACAAAAGGAGTTGTATCGTTTTGGCTATTTAACAATTCTAAATTATCATTAGCTAGATTTAAATAGTAATCAACTTGCTCTAACCCTTTGGTGGAATTTAAACTAGGAGTAATAGTAAGGTTTTTTATTTTTGCTGCTTGCTTTTGCGAGATAACTTTTTTATTTAAGCCAATGGTTAATTCTTCTATATCGGTGATCAACTGAAATGGCTTGCTTTTATAAGTGGCTTGGTTTTGGGCATGGTCAACTGTATTTATTTCATAAATGTAAAAGTTGTCGGGAGATAATGTATTGTTTTTCCCAGTGCCCTGCCAAACGACCTTAGGGGGAATTTTTCCTTGCCAGGCAAACTCTCTAAAAACCTTATTATCCTTATCTTTTATTTTAAGTAAAAATCTATCCTCTTCTTTTTTCAGTTTACTGGGGTTTAGAATATTTTCAAATTCAATGGTATCTAAATTCCCATCGTTATTGGGCGAGAAAATAAGTTTTTTCGTTTTAATGGTTAGATCTACCGGGGTGGTATCTAGGTACAAGGGTTTTAGTGGTGTGGTGGTTGTTTCTTTAGTGGAAAATTCTCCTTTAAAACTATAAAGGTATTTATTGTCGGAGGCTAATTTCCCATTATTGTCTTTACCATCCCATTGCCATTTTTCTTTGAGTTGGGTTACAGGGATAGTTTTAATCATTTTTTTCTTTTCATTTACGATGCGAATTTGCCCTTTGGTAAATATTTTGCTATAAGCGTTATTTATTTTTAAGGTAAAAATAGCCTTGTCTAATCTTTTGTCGTTATTGGGAGAAAAGGAAGAATTATCGGCGGTGAAGGCGCTATTGAGTTTTTCGGTTATCAAGGTAAATGGTTTAGTGTCCAGTATGCTAATATTTGCTACTTCATCCTCGCCAATTAAAGTGTAAATATATTTTCCGCTAATCTGTTCTTGATTATTGTCTTTCCCATTCCAGGTGAAATTTTCAGGTAAGCTACTCCCAAAATTTTGAATAAAAACAATCTCTCCATCTTCATTTTTAATTTGTGCTTTATAGGTATCGTTTTTTTCCCCTTTAGCTTTTTGGTTTATTCTAATAGCCCTATTCCCTTTTTTAGTTTTAGGGTTGAAAAATTCATTTTCTAACGCTACTTGTAAAGCAGGAGGAGTCTTATCCACTTCAAAAGAAAACTGGTTAGATTCAATTAAGTTCCCCGAGTTATATCCTGCTTTTATTTTGGCAGAATATAAACCATCTTTTAGAGGATTGTTTTTTTCATCCTTCCCATCAAAGCTTACTTCTTTAACGAAATTATTATTTTGATTTAATTTTTTAATGACCTTTCCATCTTGATTGTGGATGGTTAATGCCCAGTTTTCTAATCCATTTAAACTAGAGAGCTCATTTTTAAAAGTTATTGTGTCAAAGTATCCATCTTCATTAGGCGAAAAAATTTTAGCCGAACCAGTTAGCTTTGCTTCTTCAAAACGGGTAATTAAAGTAATGGCATCCTCTAGAGTAGAAGATTTATTGCCCGCTAAATCTTCAGCAAATAACTCAATTTTATATTTACCTTCGGGAAGCTTTTTCCCTTTATTATTTTCTCCTGCCCATTTAAACAAAACGTTATCACTCCCTTCGGCTTGAAAGACTTTTTGGTTTTTTTCATCGAGAAAAGTTAAATTCCATTTATCAAATTCTTTAAAGCGTTTAACGTTAATATCTAAAAGCAGGTTATCTTTTCGCTTGTCTTCATTGGGCGAGAAAATTTTTTCTGCTAATTTGAGCTCTACTTCTGGAGGAGTGGTGTCAAGGATAATAGGAATGAAATTACTTTCTTCTTGGTTGCCAAATTTATCTTCAGCAAAAATTTTAATATAATAAATACCATCTTTTAAATTATTTGCTTTATTGTCTTTCCCGTTCCAATTAATAAAATTAGGATCTTGAATGATTTTATCTTTGGCAAAAATTCTAGCGAAAAATTTTTCAAAATTCAAACTTTGTTTTTTAGCATTTTCTGATTGGATGGTTCTAATGGTTTTAAATTTTTTTTCTCCAATTTTTTCTAAAATTAGCACTCGCCATTCAATTAAGTTTTCTTCTTTAATTTTAAAAGGGATTTTAATGGTATCTTTCACTCCATCTAAGTTAGGCGAAAAGTACTGATTTTCATTATTTATGCCTAATTCAGCAAAAAGATAACCACTTAAAAAAAGTAAGAAGATTAGCTTTTTCATTCAATTGTTCCTTCCTCAATGATCCCTTTCTCACTAAAAGAGGAAGTATCAATTTCTGGGTTAGTGTTATCTAGTTCCCCAAAACGAAAGTCTAAGCTTAGTTTATGAAGGAAGGCATCAGAATTAAAATCATTAAAAACTAAAGCGTAATTAATGTCCAGCTCAATAGTATCTAATTCAAAATTAAAACCAGTTCCTATGGTTAGAGGAAACTCAGAATCTAAATTAGGATTATGATAATAACCCGTGCTAAAATAAAATTCCTTTAAAGTACTGCTTTTAAACAAAAGGCTGTTACGCCATCCTAGATTAATGTTTTCCCTAATTGGGAAGATTAAAGCTGCGTCCATAACTATTCTCGAAACCCAGTTGATGCTTTTTTGAGAAGGGGTGAAATTAATAAAATCAAAACCAAAGCCAGCTCGGAAAAGATCCATTTGTTTTAAGTAATTCTTTTTATTAGTTTGCGGAACAAACCCAACATTCCTAGCTCCTACCCCTAAGTAAATATTTTCAAAAACAAAAACGTCTCCCCCAAAACCAATAGCAGGCTTATAAACGATGTTCGCGCTTCCTACTAAACCTAAGTTGGACTCTTCTTCTTTGAGTTCAAAATAATCAATATCTATTTTAAAGCCAAATAATAATTGCTTGGTTATTTCTTTGCCAAAGCCAAAGCTGCCTGAGAAAAAATAATCTTCGTCTTGAGAGTTAATAAAGTGATGATAGCCTCCAGAAAAAACCCCAACAGTGGTGGGGTGAAAGTAATGCAGAGTAAGGGAATGATACTCGTTATAAAAAATACCGGTATTGATAAAAAAATCTTGCCTTAAAAAACTTCCACTAAGTGCAATGTTATCAACTGCTGTTTCATCTTGGTTGTCTAGTCCATACGCACTTCCGCCTAGCCCTACTGCCTCCACGCTTTTGCCTAGCGCGGATAAATTATCTTTAGGGTAATACTCGCTAAAAATATAGCTATTAATCAATATAAGAATTGCCCAAAATATTTTTTTCATTTTTTTAAAGATATCCTCCTTTGATTTATTATAAATATCGTTTAAATTGAAATTTTTTTAATAAAATATTCGTTTTAGTTACTTGCTTTTTTTTATCTCTTCGATGGTATAGCGGGGGTAAGCTTTGGCTTCGATATAAACTTTCCCAACATACTCCCCAATAACTCCTAAAAAAAACAGTTGGATCCCTCCCAAAAAATAAGCAGCTAAAAACAGGAAAACTTCTTTAGGAAATTCTAAGTTAGTAAAGAAATGGATTAATGAAATGGTGATAAAAGTTAAAAAGCTTATCGCCATAAAAAAAACTCCAATAAAGCTACTAATGCGAAGGGGGATAATGCTAAAACCAGATATGCCGTTCCAAGCTAGGGAAATCATTTTCCTAAAAGTATACTTGGTTTTGCCATAAATTCTTGGTTTAATATCATAATAAACCGAGGTGTTTTTAAGGTTCATATTGGCAAAAATGCCCCTTAGGTAAACATTTTTTTCTTTTATTTTTTTAAATATTTTTAAGGCACTTTTACTAACTAGGCGGTAATCAGAATGATTTTTAATGGCTCTAATTTTAAGCCATTTCAAAACTTTATAATAACTTAAAGCAAGAATTTTTTTAACAAAAAAATCAGGATCGCGATTTTGTTTCACCCCAAACACGATATGGTTGCCATTATTATAAGCTGCTAGCATTTTTTCGATGACTTTAAGATCATCTTGGAGATCGATATCTACGGAAATTGAGCAATCGCATTTATCACTCACGTAATCTAAACCAGCGGCTAGCGCATTTTGATGCCCTACGTTATCGGCTAGTTTTACGGCTAGTACATTGGGGTTCGTGCTAGATAACTTTTTAATTATTTTCCAGCTATCGTCTTTGCTTCCATCGTCGATAAGACAAATAAAGCTGTTTTTTTTAATTTTCTTTTTTTTTTCTAAAGCAGTTAGAGTTTTTTTTAATTCTTTAAATGACCAATTAAGGGTTTCTGCTTCGTTAAAGCAAGGAGATATAATTGCTAGTTTTGGGGGGGCGGCCATGAAATAAATTTATTAAAAAAATATTCTATCTTCAATATAAGAAATTATATAATAAAAATTACTACAAAATTAAAAAAGAAAATCAGATCTTATCGAGTTTATGGTGCAGCTTTAATTCACTTATTTTGTCTCTAAGAAAAATAGCTTTTTCAAAGTCCATTTGATCAGCGGCTAACTTCATTTCCAAATCAAGTCCTTCAATAATTTTTTTTACTTTATTCTTTTTTAAACCGAGAGGATTTTCGCTCAGTAACTTAGAGTAATTAGCTGCTGTTTCATCTTCTAGGTTCGTTTTTTCTTCTCGTTCTAAAATGTCGCTTACTGGTTTTTGAATAGACTTGGGGGTTATGTTGTTTTTTTGGTTATAAGCTAATTGAATCGCTCGCCTTTCATTTGTTTCTTTGATGCATTCAGCCATGGCTTCGGAGATTTTATCGGCATACATAATCACTCGCCCTTCTTGGTTACGAGCGGCTCGACCGACCGTTTGGATGAGAGAAGTTTTAGACCTTAGAAAGCCAATTTTATCTGCATCTAAAATCGCCACCAAAGAAACCTCGGGGATATCTAATCCTTCTCGTAATAAGTTAATCCCAATAATCACGTTAATTTTTTTTTGGCGAAGTGATTTAATAATTTCTACCCTCTCAATGGTTTCAATATCTGAGTGCAAGTAAGTTACTTTTATTTGATTATCTTTTAAAAAGTCGGACAAGTCTTCGGACATTTTTTTAGTAAGTGTGGTGACTAAAATGCAGTTGTCTTTTTTTACTTCTTTTTTTATTTCAAAAATAAGGTCATCAATTTGCCCATCGGATGATTTTACTTCTATAACAGGATCTAGCAGGCCAGTTGGGCGATTAATAAGTTCCTGCAAGTTTTTAGAGACGCTCATTTCATACTCATTAGGAGTAGCGCTAACGAAAACATACTGGCTACTTATTTTTAAAAACTCATCATACACTAAGGGGCGGTTTTCTAAAGCAGAAGGCAGACGAAAGCCGTAGTCTACTAATGACTGCTTGCGTGCCCTATCTCCATTAAACATCCCTCTAACCTGTGGAAGCGAAACATGGGATTCATCGACAAAAGTAATAAAATTTTTAGGAAAATAATCAAATAAAGTATAAGGGCGCTCTCCTGTTTTTCTTCCTGATAAATGGAAAGAGTAATTTTCAATGCCCGGGCAAAAGCCTACGGTTTTAAGTAATTCTAAATCGTAAAGCGTGCGGTTATAGATGCGTTCTTTTTCTAAGATTTTATTTTGGTTGGTAAAGTATTTTACTCGGTCATCTAATTCTTTTTTTATTGCTTCTAAAGCAAGACTAATTCTCTCATGAGGCATGACAAAATGTTTAGCTGGGAAAATGGTTATTTTAGAACGAAGATTAATGACTTTATTATTAAGGACGTCAATTTCTGATAGGTTCTCAATTTCGTCACCAAAAAGTTCAATGCGATACCCAGTCTGCAAATAAGCGGGGAAAACGTCAATGATATCCCCGCGTACTCGGAAAAACCCTCTTTCTAAAACTTCGTCTTTTCGGTTATATTGAATATTAAGCAGTTTTTTAATTAAATCACGGCGGTTAATCATCTCTCCTCTTTGAAGAGCGATATACATATTTTTATAATCTTCCGGAGAGCCTAACCCATAAATACAAGAAACCGAAGCAATGATCACGACATCTTTTCTTTCTAAAAGAGAGGACGTGGCTTTAAGGCGCATTCGGTCAATTTCATCGTTAATCGAAGATTCTTTTTCAATGTAGAGATCTTTTTTAGCAACATAAGCTTCTGGTTGGTAGTAATCATAATAAGAAACGAAATACTCCACTGCGTTATTAGGAAGGAAGTGTTTGAACTCTCGGTATAATTGAGCGGCTAATGTTTTATTGTGAGAAATAATAAGAGCGGGGCGATTGACTTTTTCAATGATTTTAGCCATCACATAGGTTTTCCCAGTTCCGGTAGCCCCTTTAATGGTTTGAAAGGGATAATTTTTTTCAAGCCCATTGCCAATAGATTCCACCACTTGCGGCTGATCTCCTTTTAGTTGGTATTCTTCAATAACTTTAAAGTTCATAAAATATTCAATCAATTATATTATAGATTTTTTATTTACTTTAAAATCTTGCTTTTTTTCTAAGACTATAATATAATTTAAGCATAACTAATTTTTTTTTTAAATGCGTCTAAAAATTAATTTTGATTTAAGATAAGAATGCTAATGCGACAATTTATTACTTTTACTATATTATTTGGATTTTTTATTTTTTTAATCATAGCTTGTGGGCAAAAAGCTAAAGAACAAAAAGAACAAGAAGCAATTATCCGCTCTACTAAAAAACTAGTGATTCTTTCGACAACTACTATTGTTAATGATTTAGTCGCGCAAATAGGAGGAGAGCGAGTTATTACGACTAGCTTAATGGGAGTGGGAATTGACCCGCATGCTTACCGGGCGAAAGAAGCTGATGCTAGACTTTTGTATAACGCGGAAGTTATTTTTTATAACGGACTTCACTTAGAAGCTAAACTTGCTACTATTTTAGAAAAACTTTCTGAAGAAAAAAAAGTTTTTGCGCTAGCTAATGGCTTGAATAAAAATAAGTTAATCGAGGTAGAAGATGGAATTTACGATCCGCACTTTTGGTTTGCTGTGGATTTATGGGAAGCAGCAGCTCGTTATGTTTACGAGAAGTTAGCAGAGATCGACCCTCAATATAAACTTTATTATAAACAGCAATATGAAAACTATCGGCTTCAGTTAAAAGACTTAGATAAAAAAATTCGCCAAGCTGTTCAAGGGATTCCGACTAATAGAAGGATTTTAATTACAGGGCATGATGCTTTTGCCTATTTTGGGAAATATTATAATGTTGAAGTTTTGGGATTACAGGGGATTAATACCTTAGCTAGAGCTAGTGCTGGTGATATTAATAATTTAGCTAATTTTATTATTGAAAAAAATATCCCTGCTATTTTTATTGAAACTTCTATTTCTAAAAAAAATATAATAGCAGTCCAGTCGGCGGTTTTTGCTAATGGCAGTTCGCTCATTATTGGTGGGGAGCTTTATACAGATGCTTTAGGGAATAAAAAAGAGCAGGCGGATACCTACATCAGCATGTTTGAAAAAAACATACAACAAATTGTTTATGGATTAAATCAATGAAGCAAGAATCAATTATTACTCTAAAAAATATTGCAGTTCAGTATCAAGAAAAACTAGTTTTAGCTATTGATAGTTTGATAATTCCTGCTGGCATTTTGATGGCAATTATTGGTCCTAATGGTGCTGGCAAGTCGACCCTGGTTAAAAGTATTCTGCATAAAGTAAAGATAAACGCGGGAGGAGAAATTACTATTTTTCAAAAGATGTATAAAGATGTAAAAAAAAAAATAGCTTATATCCCACAAAAAGAAAAGTTAGATTGGGAATTTCCTATTAATGTTTTTGACTTTGTCCTTATGGGAAGTTATGGGCAGTTGGGTTGGTTGACTAGACCAGGTAAGCAAGAGAAACAAAAAACTTATGAAGTTCTCCAAGAGTTAGCCATAGAAGATTTAAAAAATCGCCAGATTGGAGAATTGTCTGGCGGAGAAAAGCAGCGTATTTTCATTGCTCGAGCTTTAGTACAAAATAGCGAGATTTTCATTCTCGATGAGCCTTTTCAAGGTATCGATAGCAAAAGTGAAAAAAATATTATAACCATTCTAAAAGCTTTAAAGAAAAAAGGCAAGACAATTATCGTCGTGCATCATGATCTTTCGAAAGTAAGAGAATATTTTAACTGGGTGCTTATGCTCAATAAAAAGCCGATTGCTTTTGGTCCCACTCAAAAAGTTTTTACCACTAAAAATATTTTCCAAACCTATTCTAATTAAATATTATTATGTTTTTTACGTATACTTATTTTATTGTTTTTTTAGGTACTTTTTTTATTGGGATTACAGCTGGGTTGATTGGAGTATTTGTTTATTTTAGAAGAGAAAGTTTAGTCGGCGATGTTTTGGGGCATGCTGCATTGCCGGGGATTGTTCTAGCTTTTATGCTTACTTTCATTAAAGACAATAATCTACTCATTCTAGGAGCAACCATTAGTGGATTGCTTTCTTTTTCTATGTATCGCTTCCTCTATCATAACACTCCTTTAGACCGCGATGCTGCTTTGGGGTCTACTTTAGCTTTTTTCTCTGGGTTGGGGATTACCTTACTAACGTATGTTCAGAAAATTCCCGAATCTTCTCAGGCAGGACTATGGGACTATATTTTTGGTAATGCTTCTAATTTGCTAAATAGCGATGTGTATTTGATTATAGGATTTTTTTTAGTTATCTCTTTAACTATAAGCTTGTTTTATAAAGAATTAAAAACTATTACTTTTGATACTAATTTAGCTGAAAGTTTAAATTTACCGGTTAAGAAATTAGATTTTTTATTAACTTTAATAATTGGGGCAGCGGTGATGATTGGCATTAAAAGCATTGGGATTATCCTAATGAGTTCTTTAATCGTTGCTCCGGCTACGACTGTTAAACTATGGTCTAAAAGATTTTCTTCTACCCTTATTGTAAGTGGAGCAGTTGGAGGGCTTTACTGTTTGATTGGAACGGGGATTAGCCTTTATTATTTTGAGATTCCTGTCGGGCCGATTATCGTTATGGTGGCTTCTTTAGGGTTTTTATTTTCTTTGCTTACTAAATTAATGATAAAGCGAATTTTTTAATATGGGTTTAGAATTACAAATTATTTTAGTTGCGCTTATGGTGGCTTTTGCTTGTTTGTTGCCGGGAAATTTTTTAGTGTTAAAAAAAATATCTATGGTGAGTGATGCTATTAGCCACTCCGTTATTTTAGGGATTGTGCTCGGTTATTTTTTAGTGAAAAATCTTTATTCTCCTTTTTTATTTTTGGGAGCAGCGTTAAGTGCGTTTATTATGTTTTTCTTAACCGAAAAACTCATTCAATCTAAGCAAGTTAAAAGAGAAGCAGCAGTGGCGCTTATCTTCCCTTTATTATTTTCTATTGCTATTATTCTCATTAACGTTTTTGCTAGTAATATTCATTTAGATGAAGACACGGTCATCACTGGTGGACTGGCCTTTATTCCTTTAGTGGGGTTTGATGCCTTTAATCTTTTTACTATCCCCAAAGCTTTAGTTATTAGTTTTTTCAACTTTATAGTTAATCTACTCCTAACTATATTTTTTTTTAAAGAACTTTCTTTGGTTAGTTTAGAAGAAGATTATGCCAGTGATTTAGGGCTTGGTTATAAAAAGATTAACTATGGTTTAGTGTTTATCACTAGTCTAACAGCGGTTTGTTCTTTTGAAGCAGTGGGAAGCATTTTAGTCATTGGCTTTTTTATCTTACCGCCGAGCATTAGTTTTTTATGGGCTAAAAGTTTGAAAAAAATGCTAATGCTTAGTTTTTTAGTGGCTTCGATGAGTGTGATTGTTAGTTATATTATTGCTTATTTATATAATTTTTCGATTGCGGGCACTATTTTAATTGTATTAGGTTTTTTTTTATTGTTATCCGTTTTTATCGCCCCGAAAAGCAAATGGGTTGCTTTTAGAAAAATTAAAAAAAATGTTTAAAGAATCAATTAAAACTCATATTACAATTTAGTCAATTTAAATTAATTGATTTTAATAATGAAACTCAGTATAAAAATAATTATTATTGTTTTCTTTTTCTTCCCCCATTTTGCCTACACTCAGAACCAAAGCAACGATAATTTGACGAATGTTATTTTTTATGAAGACAATTTTGTTCCTACTAACCCCTTAGAATTTTATGAGCAATCAACCTCGGTTAATTTTGTCAGAAGAACCGAAGCGATTTTTTTTATCTCTATTCCTTTTGCTTATTTATTTACCAATATCCTTTATACTTTAATGCCCTATGGTTCGGTTTTTTCGGCTTATTTTGATGGGGTAAGAGGAAGTCAATTGCGAGGAGGAAATTTTAGTTATAATCGAGAAAATAAGCCAGCATATGAAACGGTGAGTAACCCTTACTATATTGCCTTATGGGTAAATACCACTGTGTGGCCCGCTGGTATTGCGATTAATAGTTTTGTCGAAAGGGCTATTGACCCGAAAGTTTATCAGAGTTTTAGAAGAAAGATTATTAATAACCGAGCCCCACTTCAACGAATTTTCCAAAATCAGTTTTAACTTTCTTGCAGGATTTTATTCTTTTTGAAGATGAGAGTTTGCTAATTATTAATAAGCCAGCGGGGGTTTATACTCATAAAAATTATACAGGGCAAAATGGTTTAGCCGTTAGCGAGTTTATCAAAGACAAGCTTGATTTCCCTACTTCTCTTAAGCTAAATGATAAAGAGGCCCTTCGTTTGGGAATTGTTCATCGATTAGATAAAGACACTAGTGGGATAATGATCTGTGCTAAAAACTCTCTTGTATTAGAAAAACTTCAAGAGCAGTTTAAACAGCGACAAGTCCTTAAAGAATATCAAGCGTTAGTTCATGGTAAAATTTATAACCCTAAAACATTAACGGATTATTTAGTTCGTCATAAAAAAAATCGTACTTGGAAAATGATTTCTAAAAAACAAGAAGGACGAGAAGCTACTACTTTGATCGAACCGTTAGACTTTTTTGAGAATAAAACGTTGGTTTTGGCTCGTCCTCTTAGTGGGCGTACTCATCAAATTCGATTGCAACTTTTTCATGCCGGCTTTCCCATTGTTGGTGATAAATGGTATAACCTTAGAAGAAATAAGTTTAATGAAGAAGAGTATCTTTATTTATGTTCTAAAAAAATTACTTTTTGTCATCCGATAACCGAAGAAGAGCAAATCTGGGAAGTGCCTTTGCCAGATTTTTTTCTAGAAAAAATAAAAGAGCTAAAAAAATAAAATGAAGATTGATTCTCAAACGAAAATTTATGGCGTCTTAGGCTATCCAGTAGCCCATTCTCATTCGCCACGAATTTTTAATGCATTATTTGCCAAGTATAAAATTAATGCAGTGTATCACTTTTTCCCAGTAGAAGATAAACTTCAAAATCTGCGAGCTTTTTTGAAAAATATTAAAAATATTAATCTCCATGGCTTGTCGATAACCATTCCTTTTAAAAAAAAAGTTTTACCTTATTTAACGGACTTAGCCCCGTTAGCTAAAAAATTAAACTGTGTCAATACCATTAGCATCAAGCATACCCAAACTCAAGTAAAATTAAAGGGCTATAACTTTGACGGGCTAGCGGCTTGGGCGCCTATCCTTAAAATTCCTCACTGGCAAACTAGACAAATTCTTTTGCTCGGTTTTGGAGGAGCTGCTCAAGGAATCCTCCTTACGCTTTATCACCACTTTGCTTTTAGTGAAAAAATTACTTTAGCTGTTCGTAATCTGCCTAAAGCAAAAAAAAACCTTCAGCAAGTGCCTAGCAGTTGGCGAAAAATGATTAAGCTAATCCCGTTAAACGAATTTTCTTCTATTAATTCTTCTACTCATTTAAAGGACTTCGATATCATTATCAATACTACTCCTATAGGGATGTCCCCAAAAAGTAATTTTTCTCCTTTGTCTAAAAAGCTTATTAATAAAAAACATTTTATTTACGACATAGTATATAACCCCTTAAGTACTAAACTATTAAAAGATGCTAAAGCAAAAGGGGCTACTCCTATTTTTGGATTAACCATGTTTTTGGAGCAAGCTAGAAGGCAGTTTGAAGTTTGGACTGGAAAGGAGGTTTCGCTTAAAGTTATGCAGGAAATTTACTTAGCAAAATAAATTAGTAAAATGAGAATTGGTATTTTTGATTCGGGAGTAGGGGGGCTAACCGTTGCCAAAGAAATCGCTAAAAAATTTCTTTATGATGACATTGTTTATTTTGGGGACTCTATTCATTTACCGTATGGCAATAAAAGCAAAAAAAATATCCTTCGCTATAGTTTTGCTAATGTGGAATTTTTAAGAAAAAAAAAGTGTGAAATTATTGTGGTGGCTTGTAATACTTCTACTGCTATTGCTATCGAACCCCTTAAAAAAAAATTCTCTTTTCCCATTTATGGGGTTATTGAAGGAGGTGTTCAAGAAGTTTTAAAGCAAAGTAAAACATTAAAAATTGGCGTACTAGGAACGACTAGGACTATTATCTCTTCAGCTTATAAAGATAAAATCTTAGAATGCCAGCCGCAAGCTAAAGTATATCAAGTAGCTAGTCCTTTATTAGTTCCGATTATTGAAGAAGGATTAAAGGATAAAGAAATCATTAAAGCTATTATTCGAAACTACTTAGATCCTATAATTGGGAAAATTGACTCTCTTATTTTAGGATGTACTCATTACCCTCTGTTAAAGCCGTTTATTCAAAAAATTTATCCTCAGCTCATTATTGTGGATTCTGCTAAAACCACAGCTTCTCTTATTATGTTTAAAGATAAAAAATTAAATGAAAAAAAACGAAAAATTGAGATTATTACTAACGATGACAATGAAATTTTTCATCGTATAGCTAAGAAAATTTTTCCTAAAGAAAAAGTAATTTTACAAAAGGAAAGGAATTAGAAAATTCCTTTCCTTATCTATAAATTTTAATTAAAGAGATGATCCTTCGAAAGTAATCGAGTCAATAATTTCTAACGCTTGAGCTCTAGCAGCATCGGGAAGCGGAGCGTAATATAATCCAGCAGCATACTGCTGAGCATCTTCGCTCACCATCCAGCTAAGTAATTTTTTCAATTCCTCAGCTAGTTCTTTTGGTCTGTCATTATAAGATTGCTCTTGGTAAAAAACAATCCAAGTAAACGTAGAGATAGGATAAGCATTAGGGTCAGTTCTTTTTACTGAAGTTAATGCTATTCTCGTATCTGCTGGCAAATCAGCTTGAGCAGATAAACTAACTCCTTTTACTGATGGAGTAATGAAGTTCCCGCTGTTGTTTTTTACTTTAACCACTTTTAAACCAGTTTCTAAGGCATAGTTTAAACTAACATATCCAATACTGTTTTTTGTCTGATTAATCGAACCAGTTACTCCTTCGTTTCCTTTAGAGCCAATACTTCCTTGAAACCATTTTAAAGATTTCCCTACTCCCATTTCACTTTTCCATTCAGCGTTTTGATTAGCTAAAAAGTCCGAGAAAGTAAAAGTAGTTCCTGATCCATCAGATCTTCTCACTACAATGATATCAGCATTTGGCAAGTTTTGTCCTGGGTTTAAGCTAGTGATAACAGGGTCATTCCATTTAGTAATTTTCCCCATAAAGATTTTAGCAATAGCGTCTCCATCTAATTGAAGATCGATATTCCCATCAATATTATAAGTAATAGAAACTGCCCCTAAAACTGCTGGTATATGTAACAATTTTCGACTTGTACTACTTTCTATTTCTCCTAATTTTTTATCATTGATAAAAGCGTCAGTAGCTCCAAAATCAACAGTTGCTTCTGTTATTTGACGAACACCACCTCCTGAACCAATAGATTGATAATTAACTCTAATCTCTGTATCGTTATAGTATTTTTCAAATATTTCCGAATAAAACGGAAAAGGGAAAGAAGCTCCGGCCCCATTAATGGCTTCGACTTTAGCTTTTTGTCCGCATGCTACGAAAATTGAAACAGAAATTAAAATTAAAAGTAGATTTATAATTTTTTTCATCTTTTTCCTCCTGTATTTAATATATTTTTTTGTTTGTTATGATAAAGATTAAAAAATTTGTAACTTATGGCTGTTTATTAACCACAAATTCATTAGGGGGCACTCCCCCGTATTATTTTTTTTAATGGATTTTAGAAATTGTAATAAGCTAGGAAGTGCGGTGAAAACAATCATTAAACTGATTTTTTTTCGCTAACCCTTTGATTACTCTTTTGCTTAGAAGAATGAAATAATTAATTTTATTTTTCATTTAACAAAAATATAATTTATTTTTTTTTAAAAGTCAAATTTTAATGTTATTTTTTTAATTTTTTATATTTGGTAAATTAATTTTTTCAAATTATTTTTTAGAAAACTTAGATTTATAGGTAATTTTTTAAAACTTTAAGGATAAAAGTAGATTTTTTTTACTTTTATTTATGGGAAAATGGTCATAAATTTTTTCTTAAAAAATAAGAAATTTACAACTAATATTATAATTAAATTATGCTCAATTCCCACTTTTCAGCTCACTTTTACTTTATTTTTAAAATAAATTTTTTTTAAAGAAATAATTTTTTTTGTACCAAGCAGCTATTTTAGGACTAGGAAGGATAGCATCTTCATTAGAAGATGACCCTTTACGAGAGAAGCCCTGTACCCACGCAGGGGTAATTAAACGGCATCCCCAAACTCGCTTAGTAGCTGGGGTTGATCTCATGGAAGAAAAAAGAAGTACATTTTCTCTTAGATGGAAATGCTCAAACACTTACCCTTCTTTGTCGAGTATGATGAAAAATCAAAAAATTGATATCTTGCATATTGCTACGCCTAGTTACTTGCACTTAAAGCATTTAAGCGAAGCTTTAGATTATAAAATTCCTCTAATTATCCTAGAAAAGCCCATTACGGATACCATGAACAACTATTCTAAATGCCAACTTTTAGCTAAGCGGATAAAAAAATCAACATCAAGGGTAGTAGTCAATCATGAAAGAAGATTTGCTGAAGATTATCGCTACTTAAAAGAAAATCTAGAAAAGGCTACTTGGGGTAAGTTAGATAGCGTTTCTGCCTATTTTTATACAAATACTAAAACTCCACCTAATAAAATTTTATTTCATGATGGCACTCATTTAATTGATATTTTATTTTTTTTGTTAGGAGATAATTTAAGTTTAGTTAGCCCATTAAAAACCCATTCTGCTTATTTAAAGCAGTTTTCTTTTACTTTGAATAAAACTCCCGCATTTTTAGAACTTAGTAGCGATAAAAAACATTTTCATTTTGAATTGATCTTTAATTTTTCTCAGGCTAGGGTAAGTATTGGTAACGGCATTTTTAAAATAGAAGAAGCTCGACCTAGTGAGCTGTATCAAGGTATAAAATCGTTAAAAATAGTGAAAGAAAAGCCTTTTAAGAAAACTCGCTATTTTATAAATATGCACAAACACGCTGTTGGTCTTTTGGAGAAGCCGCAAAATAAGAATTTTTCTAGCTTTGAAGATGGCTTAGCTATTTTAAAGTTTTTTAAAAAAATTAGTATAAAAAATAGCAGGTAGATATGAGTTAGTTAGGTTATACTATATTAGTTAAAACTTATTAAGTTAATAAGTTAACTTTTCTAAAAAAATAATATAAATCCCTGTTAAAATTATTGATAAATTATCTCAACTATGTTAAATAAAGCAACTATTCTCGAAAAACTCGAAGCTATTATTGATCCTGATTTTAATAAAAACATTGTGGAATTAGGTTTTGTCAAAGATTTGTCTATTGATAAAGGAATAGTACAAGTTACCATTGAGCTTACTACTCCGGCTTGCCCGATTAAAGAAGAGTTTAAAAAGCAAGCAGAAGATGCTATTGGGACTTTACCCTCAGTAAAAAAAGTGGAAGTAACTATGACGGCTAAAAAAGCTAATTCAGCCACTTCCACTCGGCAAAACAATAATCCTCATTTAAAGAAAATAGCTAATATTGTTGGAATTGCTTCTTGTAAGGGGGGGGTAGGAAAATCCACTATTGCGGCCCTTTTGGCTAGTGAATTAAGTGCTAGAAATTTTAAGGTGGGGCTTTTCGATACTGATATATTTGGTCCCTCTCTTCCAGCTTTGTTTAATCTTTTTAATGGGCAGGTTTATATGAAAGATAATTTTATTCAGCCTATTACTATAAATGACAACTTGAAGGTCATGTCTTTTGGTTTTCTTTTGAAGGAAAATCCTGCTATCATGCGAGGGGCGATGGTTTCTAACTATATTGTAGAAATGGTGAATAAGGTAGAGTGGGGTGAGTTGGATTATCTTTTTATTGATATGCCTCCTGGCACTGGTGATGTGCAGCTTACTTTATCGCAGAATATGCCGATTTCTGGAGTGGTGATGGTAACTACTGCCCACTTGCTTTCATTAGTGGATGTTAAACGGGGGATGATTATGTTTGAAAAGGTTAATGTCCCTGTTTTAAGCGTGGTGCAGAATATGAGCTATTTTATTTGTCATAAATGTGGTGAGAAGAATTACCTTTTTGGGGAAACTTCGCTTAAAGAAAATTTAGGCGTAGAAGATTTTATAGAACTCCCTTTTTTAAAAAAAGACCAAACTACCTTTACTCCCTTTACGAGTAGTGAGCCTAGTAAAAGTCTCTGTGATAAAATTGTCAGAATTATCGGTAAAAAAAGCACTGGTTTAGAGCAACCCCCAGAGGTAACCCAAGACGAACAGTTTATCTACCTCCATTACCCCGAAAAAAAACTTAAAGTAAGTCATTTTGTTTTAAGAAGTAACTGTGGGTGCGCTCTTTGCAAAGACGAAATGACTGGCGAGGTAAAAATCGACCCTAAAAGTATCCCTAAAGACATAAAGCCAGTAGAAATTACCCCCTTGGGAAACTATGCTTTATCGATTAACTGGAGCGACGGGCATACTTCGGGGATTTATCCTTATAAGTTAATTCAAAAGTTACAAGATTAATTTAGGTATAAGCAAATTCAACCCATAAATGCAATAGTTTTTACCAGTTAACTCGGTAAAAAATCCTATTGGTGTTTTTATCTTGTCAAGTAAGAGATAAGGGTAGGGAAAATTTTTGTCTTTTCCCTGAGAAATACTCGTTTATTTGTGTGCTTACTTTATGACAAATATCTAATTTATTGTTATAACTATAATATCCTTGCAATTTTTCCTGAACAGTAATAAGTTCCCTTTCTAGCATTTTTCTATCGATAAACTCTAGTAAGCATAATGCATTATTAGTGTAGCAGGCAACCATTGTTCCAAGCTGTGTAGATATATAATGGAATATTATTTTGTGATGATATTTTTCTGATTTTTTATCATTGATAAGAATAGTATTAACGCGTTTTATTCTAATATATCTGCCCAGTGAACAATTGATGGTATCAATAAATGCTTTTTTAATATTCTCTAGTTCTTGCACGCTCTTTATAGGGTGGTTTTTATATGATTTATCTGGGATATTTTTCTCTAGCCACTGGACATACTTTCGTATAGTTTAATTATGATTTTGAAATCTTGAAGATAATGGCTTACAAATCTTACATTCTCTAAACCCTTGTTCTAATAACTCTATTAAATTAGCAGAAAAAACAACATTTTCTATATAGGGTTTTTTACATGGGCAATCAATTTGTTAAATTTGGCAATGACATAACATTAAGCGGGATATTGATATGCTCTAATATCTTTTATTGTATGACTATCTGACAATAAAAAATAAAACAGCGTATACGTATGTAATAAATACTTGTAATAGTTGTATTTGGCTAATTTGTGCAATACCATCTAGCTAAAGCACGGTTCCAACTA
Source organism: Spirochaetota bacterium (assembly GCA_965277105.1). GTDB lineage: Bacteria > Spirochaetota > UBA12135 > COTS27 > CAXSBA01 > CAXSBA01. Next base: position 56,645 of record OZ255710.1, read on the forward strand.
AAAAAACCAAATAATGAATTTATAAGGGCAAAAAATAACAACAAACTCCACCCATTATATGTTAAAGTTATATTAGTAGGATCGTATATAAAAAAAGAAATTATAATTAGTGTGGGTAGGTTTAGTACTAATACCCAACGTATTACTTTCCAGCCAGATATTTCTGTTGATAGTGCTTCTCCTTCAGTATGCCTAGCCCTGCTAATATTGCTGCCCCTATAAGAGCAATATCTCCAATATGAAATTGTAATTCTCCATTAACATAACTAATATAACTAAACTAAAAACAATAAAAAATCCCATTAAGGCAAATATCCAAAAGGTTGTTGATTGTTTTTGTTTGGTTATAATTCTAGCAAATAATGAGGTAAATATGGGCAAAGAAGCCAATACCACCCCACCATGGCTAATAGGTACGTATTCCATGCCAACAGCTGTAAGTATGGGAAATTCATAAATAATACCAATTGATGTTATGAATAAGCTTTTAATCTGACTTATATTTGGTAAATCTAATCTTGTCTTGCAAATTAATATTATAGGTAATGCAAATAATGCTGCAATTAAAGAGCGATAAATACCAATTTGCACTCCAAATAAATCTCCTACTAAATTTTTTGCCAATGGCAAGGTTGCTGCAAAAGCAGCTACTGATATGAAAGCAAGAAAATACGCTTCAGGTAAATATTTTTTTTCATCATATCTGGTTATTGCTTGTATTAGCTTTTTCTAATGGAGATAAACTTAATAAAAACACTAGTGTTTTTCGATGCCCACCTTTAACTTGCTTGACTCCATGAGATGTTTCGCATTTATTAATTAACATATCACTATATTTATAAGTTGGTTCATTCCTTTCTTTCTTTGTTTACTAGGTACACGCTTGTTAAAATCACTAATGACCCTACAATTGCATATATATCAAAAATTTCATCGTAAAGTAAATAATTAGTTATTGCTGCAGATACTGGTACTAAATAAAACACACTTGCTACTTTATTAATTTCCTGCCTACTAATCATCATATAGAGTAGGCTCAGTGCTCCAAGTGATACTCCAATGGACATATATAATAATGCAGCAATAAACTCACCATGCCATACAATATCAAAATCATCAAATAGTAATAGTAGTAATAGACAAGCAAATGCCGAAGAAGTTGATTGAATACTACCTCCGGTAATCACATGCATATCCGCACAGAATTTCTTTTGATATAAATTTCCCAAGGCTAAGCCAAGTAATCCCATAGCGGACATGGTTATTGATAATATTCCAGCAGATTTTAAATCTACCCCTTGAAAGACTATAAAAAACACACCAACAAATCCTAAAAATAGACCTATCCAGCCGTAAATATTGATTTTTTCTTGTGTTAGTTGTACCGCAAGTACGCCAACTAAAATAGGTTGTAAGGCAATAATCATTGCCGATAATGATGGCGAAAGACCTAAATCTATAGAGATAAAGACGCCTATTGAAAAAGTGGCTACTGTTAGTAGTCCTGCTATTGCAATATGTATAGCCTCTTTTATTTTAGGAATAGGTAATTGAAATATTGCTACTACTAAAGCAAAAAGTGCACCAGCAATAAAAAATCTTAATGTCAAAAAACTTAATGGAGACGCATACGGTAGTCCGTATTTGGTAGCAACAAACCCACTACCATAAAGTATAACAAAGAGTATTGGTAAGATTAATTTGCTCATAATATCAAAAATAATTTATGTATTTTATTTATCAACAAACGCACCTACTAAATCCATTTTTTACTTATTTTTATAATTCCAGTATTAAATATCAATCCTATAAAAATAATTAAAGACCCTATAAGCTCAATAATGCTGAGTGTTTCTCCATATATTAACCACCCAAAGAATAAACCTGATATAGGTACTAGTAGTGAGTATGGAGCAACAACTGAAAGACCGTGTTTATTAATAGCATATGTCCATATGCTATATCCTAATAAAGTAGTAATAAATGCCTGAAATAATATAGAAGTATAGCCTTGTATACCAATATTGGTAAATAATGATGCAAAGTTATCTCTGTAATCAATATAGGCAAGTATAAGTATTGGAATAGGAACAAACAAACTCGACCAAGCAGTAAAACCAATCACATTGTCTGGTTTGTGTTTTTTAATAATCATATTACACACTGTCCAGGATAATGCTGCACATAACACAAGTAATATGCCGTACAGTGATGTTTCTACATCTGCATCATAATTGTAATAAATAATGAGCAGAAATCCTATCAGCGCTAATATGACGCCTATAATTTTATAATTAGATATTTTTTCTTTAAATAACAAAACCCCGGCAATAACAGACATAAATGCACTCGCTTGTAATATCAATGATGAGAGTCCAGAAGGGGTTCCTAAAGAGATAGCATAATTTACTACACCCCATAGACCCGCACCAAAAATAATGCCATAGAGTGCCAAAATACTTAAATTTACATTTGGTTTTTTAACAAAAAATATTACAGGCAGAGCAGTTAAAAGAAAACGTAGGGCAGTCATAATATAAGGATCAACATCTTCAACTCCCCATTTAATAACTACAAAATTAAATCCCCAAATAACAACAACAAAGATCACTAAGACGCTATCTATTATTTTCATTATATTTCCTTATAAAATTCGACAAATGTATTATGTCCTGCCCAGTGGACTATAACCCTCTGCAATCAATAATGATAGATTCTTCCAATGGTATAAACCCATTGATATAGTATTTGACTAGAATAGATATGGATAAATTATTTCTTAACTTTTTTTAGTAATAGTAATTGGCTTCACACGTTTGTCCCAAATAAGAAGGGTAGGGCAAGCGACATAAATACTAGAATAAGTCCCACTGGCAATGCCAATCATTAAAAGGAGAGCAAACTCGCGATAAACTCCTTCGGTAGCTACAAACAAAGAAGAAACTACGAAAAGCGTGGTTAGAGAAGTGATTAAAGTCCTAGAAATAATTTGATTAATTGAGCTATTGAGAGTGGCTTTTAAATCAATTTTATCTTCTTTTGCTCGGCTAATAACTTCTCTAATCCGGACAAAAAGTACGATAGTATCATTTACCGAATAACCAAAAATAGTTAAAACCGCTACGATAACTAAGGTGTTCACTTCTAAACCGTAAAGAGAAATGAAAAAGAAAATAATAAAAATATCGTGAATAACTGCCGACATGGCGGCCACCCCAAAGCTTAGTTTAAAACGCATGGTAAGGTAAAGGGTGATTAAAAGGATAACGACAAGAGATATCCAGAAAGCGTTGGATTGATTTTGTGAGCTCAAAACACCACCAATAATGCGAACTTGCTCCACACTGGCATCAGGAGTGTTATTTTCTAGTTGCTCGTTTAGGTAAGCTTCCGTTTTAAGGGCGTCGTTATCGATCAAAGGGAGTCTGATAATGTAGGTATTTTCTTTCGAGAGAATTTCTTCTACTTCTAGGCTAATACCACTACTATTTTTTAACTTTTCTTCAATGATTTCTTTAGTGGTAGCGCTATTTGGGAAACTAATTTCGGCTTCTAAACCACCTTTAAAATCCGTTCCTAAATTTAACCCCTTAGTGGAGGTTAAAACAAGGGTAATGGCTATAATGACTAAGGAAACAGTAAAGAAGACTTTGTAATATTTTAAAAAATTAATTTTCATTCTTAAATAACTAATTTAGACTTTTTGCCTTTTATGAGTTTGATGTCAATTAAAATATCAAATAAAAATCTAGTTAAAAATAGCGAGGTGAACATGCTAATGATAATCCCAATAAATAAAGTAGTTGCAAAACCTTGAACAATGCCTTCGCCATAGTAAAAGAGAACAAAGGTGGAAATCATTGTGGTAACGTTTGAGTCGAAAATAGTCCAAAAAGCCTTTTGGTAGCCTTTTCTAATGGCATCGCTTAAGTAGACTTCCTGAGTAATTTCTTCCCTTATCCTTTCGTAAATAATCACATTCGCATCAATTGACATCCCAATGGTGAGAAGAATACCAGCAAGCCCCGATAATGAGAGGGTTAGATTAAAAGAAGTAAGAAAAGCAATGATGATAATAGCATTTAAAGTAAGAGCGAGAGCAGCAATAATCCCAGCTAAGCGGTAACGTACCAGCATAAACCCAATAACCATTAGCATTCCTAGTAAAAGGGCTGTTATCCCCCTTTCTCGGAGATCTTCGCCTATTTTAGCCCCGATAATGTTTTTCGAGATAATTTTTATAGGAACGGGAAGGCTCCCAGATTTTAAGATTAATGCTAGATCATTGGCTTCTTCAGGGGTGTAATTCCCGCTGATTTGTCCTTCTCCACCAGCGATGGTTTCTCGAACTGCCGGAGCACTCATAACTCGCCCATCTAGAACAATGGCTATTCGTCGATTAATATTAGTACTGGTAATGGCAGCAAACATTGGCGCTCCTTGCGCGTCTAAGCGAAAACTAACCAGAGGCTCGCCATATTGTCCATAAGCAAAATTGGCCGTAGCTATGCGCTCGCCATTCATTAATACATTTTTTTCTAAGGCGTAAGGGATAGCTTTTTCATTTATTCCTAACTCGTTTTTTTGGTATTCAAAATAAATATGATAATCGTTACTATAAGAATCAGCATTTTGAATTTGGTCAGCTTCTCGGTTGTAGTTAAGGTTAGCAGTGGCATCGTCATTAACTAGTAAAAATTCTAAATTTCCAGTTGTTGAAATAATGTCTTCTATGCGTTTAGAGCTAGTTTCCCCGGGTAGTTGGATAATTAATCTCTCTACGCCTTGCTTCCTAATGGATATTTCTGAGACCCCAGCCGAGTCAATCCGGTTTTGAATTTGTCGGATAATTCGTTCAAGCGATTCTTTTTTTTCTTCATCGGTAAAACTAGCAGCATCCCTATCGGTAAGCTCAGCTAATCGAGGAAAATCTGCTTCTAAAATGATGTTAATCCCCCCGCGTAAATCTAGGCCTAGTTTGATGGCACTCTCTCGGTACTCATCAGCGGTTTCTGCTCGGCTTAGTAAGTCAGCAGAGTAATCTTTCCCTTCTCTAAATCGCACATCCGTTTCCGATAAAGCTCTTTCTTCGGGGGAATAAAAAAAATAGTAAATAATGGTTGGATAGAGGAGATAAGCGGATAACCCTAAAATGGATAAAATAACAAAAGCTCGAAAAGATTTAGACATTAGTAAAGTTAATTAAAAATTATTTTTTAGTATTAGCAGTTTTATCCTTGGCTGCTCCTTTCCCTGTGCTATTATTGGCCCGCTTATTAAATTCTTCCTCGCTGATGACCACGTCTAAAATTGTTGCTTTAATCACTTCTACATTCACTCCCTTAGCAATTTCTACTAAAGCCACTTCGTCTTGCTGCCCTTTGAATCCGACCACGCTCCCATAAATTCCTCCGTTTAGGACGATTTTATCGCCTTTTTTCATTAAGTTTTTTTTTTCATTAAGTTTTTTTTGCTTTTTTGATTGAGGTCTTATGAGTAAAAAGTAGAAAATAAGAAAAATAAAAATAAGCGGTAAAAAAGAAGGAAGAATCCCTTGCCCTCCATCGCTTTGGGCTAATAAAATCGGAAGATTAATAATGTCAAAATTAGATGTTGTCATGCTGTTCCTCTTATAAAAATATAGTAAGCTTAATTATAATATGAAATAATTTTTATTTTTTTAAAATCAAAAACTTAAGTTAGGTAATTTTAAATTTACTTAAATATTTACAGGCTATTATGATAATGAAGATGATTAAAAATCATAATATAATTTATTTAAAATAAATTTGTAGGAGGATTTATGAGTTTTACATTACCCGAGTTAAATTACAGCTATGATGCTTTAGAGCCCCATTTCGACGCTAAGACAATGGAGATCCACCATACTAAACATCATCAAACCTATACCGATAATTTAAATAAGATTATTGCCAGTGAAGGATATGGGGACCTTTCCATTGAAGAAATTTTAGAAAAAGTAAACGGTAATCGTTTTAGTAAAGAAGATGCCTCCCCTGCGATAAGGAATAATGGAGGTGGTTATTACAATCATAAGCTATTTTGGGAAATTTTAGACCCTAAAGATAGACCAGGGAATGCCCCAGTAGATGAAGTAAAAGAAAAAATAGATGAAGCCTTTGGTTCTTTTACTAACTTTAAGGAAGAATTTGCCAAAGCAGCTACTACTAGATTCGGAAGTGGTTGGGCTTGGCTGTGTAAAAAAGAAGATGGGAGTTTAGCCGTTATTTCGACAGCGAATCAGGATAATCCTTTAATGCCAATTGTAAATGCCGGAAAACCTATTTTAGGATTAGATGTTTGGGAGCATGCCTATTATTTAAAATTTCAAAATCGCCGCCCCAAGTACATTAATGCTTTTTGGGATGTGGTAAATTGGCGAGTAGTAAACGAAAAATTCCATTCTTAATTTTTGTTATTCTCTAAAAGCAATCTAGCATTTCAAAATGCTAATCAACACTTAGTAGGGGGAGTAAATTCTCCCGCTAGGGCTTTTAAAGCAGTCCATCGTTCTCCTGTTTTTATTGAAAAAGCTGAAGGAGCAAAGATAATTGATTTAGATGGCAATGAGTACATTGACTATATTTGCTCTTGGGGGGCGATTATCTTAGGTCACGCAGATAAAAGTGTTCAAAAAAAAGTTACTGAGCGTTTAGCCTTGGGTAGTAGTTTTGGAGCTCCCACGCTTTTAGAAACTACTATGGCCACGCTAGTTAAAAAATGCTTGCCTTTTGCTGATAAGGTAAGGATGGTTAATTCGGGAACAGAAGCTACTTTTTCCGCAATAAGGTTAGCGAGAGGATACACTAAAAAGAATAAAATTTTAAAGTTTAAGGGCTGCTATCATGGGCATGGCGATAGCTTTTTAATTGCTGCTGGTTCAGGGGCCCTTACTCTAGGCAAGCCCAATAGCCCCGGAATACCTCCAAGTGTGGCTAAGGAAACTTTGTTAGCGGAGTATAATAATTTTGATGAAGTGGAAGAAATTTTTGCCAAATATAAAAACGATTTAGCTGCGGTTATTATTGAGCCAGTCGCTGGCAATATGGGGCTCATTAAAGCAGAAAAAAAATTTCTGCAAAAATTAAGAGCAATCACTAAAGAAAATAATACTCTCCTTATTTTTGATGAAGTGATGACCGGATTTCGTTTAGCTTTAGGGGGAGCTAGTGAGCTGTTTAAAATTTATCCCGATATTATTTGCCTAGGGAAAGTAATTGGTGGTGGGTTTCCCGTAGGTGCTTTTGCCGGCAAAAAAGAAGTGATGGAGCATTTATCTCCTGAAGGTCCCGTCTATCAAGCAGGAACTCTTTCCGGCAACCCCGTTGCTATGGCTGCTGGCATTAGTGTTTTGGAGCGTTTGATTGAGAAAAACATTTATGACGATTTAGAAAAAAAGGCAGGTTATTTGGAAAAGCAGATTCGTTTTTTAATAAAAAAATATCATTTAACTATCGTATTTAATCGAGTAGGGAGTATGTTTACTCTTTTTTTTAATCCTTTAAAAGAAGTCACTAATTTTTCTCAAGCCCAAAAAAGCCAAGTAGAAAAGTTTAGTTACTTTTTTAATAAACTTTTAGAAAAGCGAGTTTACTTCCCGCCTTCTCAGTTTGAAGCTACTTTTTTAAATCAAAAACATTCTTTAAAAGATATTAATAAAACACTTAATGCTATGGAAGCTATTTTTAAAGGAATGGTTAGAGAGTAAGAATCTAAGGAGCACTTATTATGGATGAAAAATTTCATCAAGAAAGAGCGGCTGAAATTTTATTTCAAATTAGTAAAAAAGCGAGTGTGGATAGAATCAACCAAAAAGTCGAAAACTTATCTAAAAGTGCATCTACTACTTCTCCTACTCCTCGTGCAGTTTTGCCGAAGCAAAAGCAAAAAGAAATCGATGATTTTTTCGCTAATCCAGAAAACGTAAAAAAACTCGAAAAGCGGTTTAATAAAAACTTAAAAGAAATATTAAAATACTTGCTTAAAAGAAAACAAGAAAAAAAAAATCAAGAAAATAAGAAGCTTTGAATTTTAAAGGTGAAGATTTTCTTTTAGCTGAAAATACAAAAAAATTAATCAAAGAGCACACTTTAATTGATCACTGGTTTCCTTGGAAATTTTCTTTTAATGTTTTTAGTGGCTGCGAGTATTCTTGCGTTTATTGCCGAGCCAACTGGAGAAAAGAAAAAAAAATTATTTATAAAAAAAATATTTTAGCTCAACTTCAAAAAGAGCTAACTCCTATTCCCCAAGGTTCTTTAATTGGAATAGGGGGAGGTGTCAATGAAACTTTCTCGTTCAATCAAGAAAAAAACCAAAAAGTTTTAGAAGTTATTGATTTGCTCATTACCGAAAATTATCAACCAGTGATAATGACTAAAAATTTAGCAGCTTTTTATCAAGCTACTAAAAACTTTTGGAAGAAATATCCCCAGGGGAAATTCCCAATTATTATCTATAGTTACAGTGGTTTATCTAACCAATTTCACGCTCTTTTAGAAAAAGATATTCCGGTTATTGATTTTGGCATTATCGAAAAAGTAAAGCAAGCAGGGTTTAAGCTGGGAATTTTTTTGTCCCCTATTATCCCTTGGGTAAATGATGATCTAAACAACTGGAAAGATATTATTGCAACTCTCAAGCACTTTAATCTTGATTTTCTGCTAGTCGATTTTTTAGATACTGCTGGACTAGGACGTCTTAGCGAAAAACTATCTCCGTTACTTCAAGAAGAAGAAAAAAACTTTTTCGAAAAAATACTTGCTAGTCGAGATAATTATCAGCGCTATCAACTCCAAGTGGCTAAGGCTTTAACCGAGATAATAATTGCTAATCATATCCCCCTTAAAATCCCGCATGCTTTTTTTTGTAATAAAGTAAGTTTGAAAGACGAAGTAACTATTATCCTTTACTATATTTTTTTTTATAAAAATATTTTGGAAAAAGATGAGAAAAATAAAAGTTTTTATTACGCGGCTTTTAACATTAATAAATTACCTTTTGCGGATTGGCAAGAAAAAATTAAGAGCAAAAATCTAACCACAATAAAAGGCGTAGGAGAAGTTATTAGTAAAGTGATTAGTGAAATAATTCTAAAAAGAAATTATAGCTACTTGGATGATGTATTAAAAGAGGTTTATCCAAAAAGTTAATTTAGAAAATTCTCTAATCTGCTTAACCATTTCTATTATGGTTTTTCTATTATGGTTTTTCTATTATGGTTTTTCTATTATGGTTTTTCTATTATGGTTTTTCTATTATGGTTTTTCTATTATGGTTTTTATTAAGTTAGCCTTCACTACTCATTACTCATACTATAATAATAGAAGTGTTAAAAAATCTTCTAATCAATTTTAATTTTCTGTTCTCCTAAATTTTATTTATGTTTGCTGAAGTAAAAGAAACAGCTAGTAGCCTTCTAAGTAAAGTAGAAACCACTTTAGAAACCGATTCTTTTTTAACCAATAAGAAAAAATTAGCCGAATTATTAGTCAAGCAAAAAACCCCTGATTTTTTCAATCAAGATTTTAAAATCATTAAAGATCATAATCAAAAAGTAAAAAATTTAGAAAAAAAAATCAATCCTTGGTTAAATCTTAAAAACGAATTATTAGACCTCGTTACTTTAATTGGAATAGCGGAAGAAGAAAAAGAAGAAGATTACTTAAATGAAATTAACCAAAAAATCACTAGTCTATCTAATGAATTAAATACTCTCGAGAAAAGGCATTTTTTTAAAGAGGAAATTGATGAAACTGATTGCTACCTTATCTTTCAAGCGGGGGCAGGGGGGACAGAGAGCTGCGACTGGGCGGCGATGCTTTACCGTCTTTACACTCGTTGGGCTGAAAAAAAGGAATTTAAAATTTCGGTTATCGATTACCAAAGCGGAGAAGAAGTTGGTTTAAAGTCGGCTATTCTTTTAGTTGAGGGGATTTACTCTTATGGACTTTTGAAAGTAGAAAATGGTGTTCATCGCTTGGTGAGAATTTCCCCTTTTGATGCCAATAAAAAAAGGCATACTTCCTTTGTTTCCTTAAGTGTTATCCCAGAAATAAAAGACGACATTGTGGTGGATATTAATCCTAGTGATCTGCGCATTGACACTTATCGCTCTAGCGGAGCCGGGGGGCAGCATGTCAATACTACCGACTCGGCCGTGAGGATTACTCACCTCCCCACTCATATTGTGGTTGCTTGTCAAGCCGAGCGTAGCCAACATCAAAATAAAGAGAAAGCCATGAAGATACTGAGGGCTAAACTTTATGAGCATTATAAGCAAGAAAAACAAAAAAAAGAAAGTAGTAGCGCTGGAGAAAAGAAAAAAATCGAATGGGGTTCGCAGATCCGCTCTTATGTTTTTCATCCTTACAATATGATAAAAGATCATCGCACTAATTTTGAGACGGGTAATATTGGGCCAGTAATGGACGGGGAAATTGACGAGTTTATTTACTCCTATTTAAAACAACAAGCAGGATAACTTTTTTTAAAATTGCTTATAGCTAAAATCGTTAAAAGAAATTTAATTTTCAAAAAACCAGCTATTACTTCTCGCGACGTTTTAACTCAAAAAACCGTTTATCTTTTACTTTTAAAAAATAAAAAAACCGAAAAAATTGGAATTGGAGAATGCACTTTTATTCAAGGACTTAGTTTTGATAATGAGCGTTATTATCAAAAAAAATTGAAATGGTTGCAAGCAAATATTCATCTAGGAGAAGCTAAATTAAAAAAAGCATTAGTTGATTATCCCTCTATTGTTTTTGGTTTAGAAATGGCTTTTATTTCACTAAAACAATTTCCTAAAGTGCTTTATCCTTCAGTTTGGAATAACCCTAGTGCTAGTGGGGTTCCCGATTCGCCTCTTATTATTAATGGTTTAGTTTGGATAGGAGATTATGCGAGCATGGAAAAAGCAATTAATGAACTTCTCAAAAAATCTTTTCGTTGCATTAAACTTAAAGTAGGGGCACTGCATTTTAATCAAGAGTTAGCTTTAATAAAAATGATTCGCGAGCGAAATGATAAAGTTATTATTCGTTTAGATGCTAATGGAGCCTGGGGGAAGGAGAAGCCGACATTAACTAAAATGAAAAAAATAATGCATAAGCTAGAGCAATTAGAAAAATTAAAAATTCACTCCATCGAACAGCCCATTCAAAAAAATAATTTAGATCTTTTAACTGCAATTATTAAAGAAAGCCCTATCCCCATTGCCCTTGATGAAGAACTCATTGGCTTTCACGATTTAATTGCTAAAAAAAGCCTTTTAGAAAAAATCCAGCCTCACTATCTGGTTTTGAAAGCTAGTTTATTGGGAGGGGTAACTGCTTGTCTTGAATGGATTAGTTTAGCTGAAAAATTAGGGATTAAGTGGTGGGCTACTTCTGCTTTAGAAAGTAGTTGGGGGCTTAGTTATATTGCTCAGTGGGTAGCCAGTTTGAAACCTAAAGAAATTCAAGGCTTAGGAACTGGGAGTATTTATGAGAATAATTTCCCTAGTTCTCTCCGCTTAGAAAATGACGAACTTTATTTCGATGCCACCTTATATGAAAAAAATCTTTTAGCTTTAAAAAATATTTTTAATTAAATTAAAATAATAAATTATGCCGTATGACTTCTCGGATCATTTCCTTGATTACCAATCACGCCATTTAGTGTTAAAAGAAATTAGTTTAGCTGGTGTAGAAAAAATAAAAAAAGCAAAAGTATTAGTAGTTGGACTAGGGGGGCTTGGCAGTGTGGTAGCTCTTTATTTAGCCCATAGTGGGGTGGGCGAGTTGGGCATTTGTGATTACGATCAAGTGGAGTTGTCCAACTTAGGAAGGCAAATCACTTATTCCCTTAATGACTTACAAAAACCTAAAGCAGCGGTTGTGGAAAAACTCTTGAAAGCAAAAAATCAAGAGATTAAAATTACGCCCTATTTTCAAAAAATAAATCAGGAAAATTTTTATAACCTAACTCAAAATTATGATTTAATAGTAGAAGCCGTTGATGACACTCGGGAGAAAGTTCTCATTCACGATTTAGCTGTTCGTCATCAAAAACCTTTAGTGCATGCAGGAGTATTGGGCTTTAAGGGGCAACTACTTACTATTATTCCCGGTGAGACCGCTTGTCTGAGGTGCTTTTTTCATGATTTAAGTGATTTTTCTGCTTCGGGTAATTGCGCTCGTGATGGGGTTTTTTCTCCATTAGTGGGGGTGTTAGGAGCTTTACAGGCTAGTGAGGCGCTAAAATTTTTTGCTTTGAAAAAAGAAAATCTGCAAGTTAATGCCCTTCTGCAAGTTGATTTGCTTGAGCAAGGTTTTAGAAAAATTTCTATAAATTACCCTACTGGTTGCCAGTTTTGTGTTGTAAAAAATTAAAACTGTTATTTTAAAATGAGGGTAAATGCAATATAATACATAATGACTGCTATAACTAAATTTATTATTTTCCAAGCAGTTGGTTTTTGAAGAAGAGGGCTTACTCTACTAGCCCCATAGCCTAAGCCAAAAAACCAGAATAAAGAAGCGGTGAAGCAACCAAGAAGAAAAGTAATTTTTTCTTTAAAAGGGTACGGGGCAGCCACGCTTCCGATTAAAACTACCGTGTCGAGATAAACATGCGGGTTTAGGAAAGTTATTGATAAAGTGTGAATTATAGTAGAAGATTTAGAAGACGGTTTAGAAGAAATACTTTTTATACTTTCTTTACCTTGGAAGAATGCCTTAAGTTTTAGAGTGCCATACCCAAACAAATAAATAGCTCCTAAGCAGGTTAGTATTTTTAACCAAAGGCTATTCTTAGTAAAAAGAGAACCTATTCCAATGCCCCCTAAAGTCATCAGCAAAAAGTCACTTAGAAAACAAATAAGGCAAACTAAAAAAATATTTTTTCTTAAAATACCTTGCTGAAGAACAAAGGCATTTTGGCTGCCAATGGCTATAATGAGACTGGCTCCTAAAAAGAAGCCATTCAAGAAAAGCATTAGTAGGGAAAAACTCTATTAGCTGGTCGAGCTAATGGCTTTTTCATGTTGAATTTCAATTATTTTATAAAAAATATATTTTTTTAAAGAATCTTGCTTGGGTATTTCTAATAAAAAAGGATTATTCTCACTTATTTTATTATAAACTAAATCTATATTGCTCTCATCTATTTCTTCTATAGAAAAAGTATTCACCATTTGCGTGATCAATTTATTTACTTTTTCAAGATTTTCCTGGGTTTTAGTTTCATCTTCATTGTCATTCCATTCATATAAAAAATTTAAGATTTTTTTTTTAAAATTTTTTGGGTTGTTTAGTTCGGGGAATTTTTTAATTAATAAAGATTTTTTATCAGGGGGCTTGGTAGAAGTACTGTTAGTTTTTTTTAAGGGAAGGTTTTTAGAATTTTCTTGGTTGTTAGCAAATGTTTTTTTAAATAAATTTTTTAGTTCTTGATATTTTTCTTTTAAAAAAGAATTTTTTTTTTTAGGTTCGTTAGGATTTTTTCTAACTAAGAAAGAGAAAAAATTTTGCAAAAATTCTTTAGTAGTATAAAAAATAATGACAAAAAAATTCACACCTAGGTCGTCTAAAAATTTTTCTCTCATTTCTATAGGGTTTATATCGAAAATTTCCTCTATTTTTTTTATACGACCAAATTCATCGAAAATACTTTTTAAAAAAACTAGTAGTAGTTCTTTTTTCTTCGAAAAATCTTTTATGCAAAGTTCTGGGACCAATTTTTCATAGCTTATTGCTTCCATTTCATTAAAAAATAAATTATCAATTAAATAATTAATATCGCTTTGTTTTAAATGCAAAAGATCTATTCGAGTTTTCTTAAAAGAGTTTAAAATGAAATAGTACAAAGTAGAGTAAAGAGGAGAAATAGATTTTCTTACAATAAAGTTATACTCTTCTAAGTAGTTAGGAGAAAAAAGTTTTTGGTGGTTTCCCCTATATTTATTTTTTAACTTTTGAATAATGTTTTCTTTTTCACTACTAGTAAATGTTAAAAAGCAAGAAATTAGCCTTGTTCGATGAAGGTAGTAAATAGTCCCTTTTATTTTAAATAATAAAAATTCCTTGAAAAGATTTTCTTTTTCGTTCTTGGTTTCAATGTATTTGATAAAATCTTTTTTCTTATAAAGACTATTAAAAATTAATGGTTTTTCTTCTTCTTCTGCTAGATTGAGATTGTCTATAAAACTATATTTGAATGGAAAAAAAATAGGTTGATTATTAATATATTGGGAATGCTTTAAAGCTTTAATAAAAACCTTTTTAAAGTGCTCTTGTTTTTCTTCTTTTCCTTTTTCTTCTTCTCGAATTTTTTCTCGATGATTATAAGCTATTTGTGAAAGTAAAATCGCCGATATTAGTTGGTTGAAAAGCTCTAAAGAAATTTGATTATTTTGGTTCCTTTTTTTTTCATAAATATTTTTGACAATTATTTGAAAGATTTGCGAGAAATAAAGGAAATAAGGATCTTGGATGCGCATTGAATTTAAAACCGAGTAAACTTTTACTGGGCTTAATTTTTTTTCTTCTAATTTATTGGCGACGAATACTTTAAATTCTTGATTTTTTTCATCGTTATAAAAGTCTTTAATTAAGTTAATTAGTGAATAAGTTATTTCGATAGAAGAAAGTAGAGGCAGGATAATTTTCCCGGAAAATCCTTTTTTAATGACAAAAATAAAAAATAATTTATCTTCTCGGTTTTGAAAGTAACTTTCTAAGTTATCTAAGTTGATGTCGTTAAAAGAGATCTCAATCCCATAATTTTCTACTATGGAAATATTGATGCCAATGGTTTCGGCTAGTTCTTCTAGTTTGAAAATTTTGGCCTTACTAGCTTTTACCATTTCAAAGTTTTCACTGACAAATTTCTTGATTTTTTTAAAATGCTGTAAGTTTTTTTTTTTTTCTTCTAATAACTTTATGGTTTGAGGAGTATTGTCGTCTTTGTAAGATAATATTTCTATGATCTGAACTCCTTCGTCGCTTAAAAAATTAATAATGTCTGAGACCGCATCTCGAAAATCTTTTTGTTTGATATTTCGCTTTTTTTCAAAATAAAACTCTTCAAATAAGTCTAAATCAATTACTGGGCTATTGACCTTTTCTTGAATGCAGTAATCACACATTTCATCAAAAATGGTGCTCATCGTTTTAGAAAAAGGTAATTTTCTAATAATTGCCTGCCTTTTGAAAATATTACTTTTGATAGCGTAAAGCGGGATATTGTGCGATTTGTCTTCGAAAATTTTCTCTCTTGCTTCGGTTGATGTATTTGTGCTCATTAGTTTAAAATAGCTAAAACATTTTTTACTTCTACTAGGGAACCCATAATAATAGAAGTAGTTTGGAAATAATTAATTATCGGAATATCTAGGATATTTTCGCCATCTTGGTTAACCGCTAGTCCATTTTGCTCACTAATTAAAAAAGCTAAAGGAGCGCATTCAAAGGCTAATCGTAGTTTGTCTTTTTGTAGTGGAGAAGCCATATAAAGGAAAATTCCTTGTCCGTCAGAAATAATTTTATGGAAATCAGCAACTAAACAGCCAGTATAACGCAAAGTTTTTTGACTTTTTATAAAATAACCCAAAACTTCTTTTATTCTAGGGTCTTGAGCGCAAGCACGAAAATTACCAAAAGAGAAGTTCTTGCTTTGCGGTGAGAGTTTTTGAATTTTTTCTGGAATTATTTCTCCGTTATTTTTGATACTAAAAGAAAGGGCGTCTTTTCCTCTGATAGTAATGACGAAATTTAAATTAATCCCATAAGTCATATAAGCTACTGCTAGCAAATCTTTCCCTTTTTGATTAATAATATCATTAGTTTCCCAAATGGCAAATATAGAGCCTATAGTCAAATTATTCTTCATCAAAGAACTCCCATCTAGTGGATCATAAGCCACAAAATAAGGGGCCTGAGAATCAACTTTAATGCTGCTTTTTACTTCTTCACTAAAGATAGTATTCACTAAGTTGGTCCCCAATAAATTTTTTTGAATGATGTCATCGGCTAGTAAATCAATTGCTAACTGCTTTTCTCCAAAAAAATTCACATCTCCTTTTTCTTGAAATAAGTTTCCTTCTTTTCTAAGGAGTAAATTAATAGCTTTGCCGGCCTGAAAAATGCTAGTTAGAAGTTGGATTAATGTTTTTTGGGGATAATCTAAAAAAGATGAGAAATCCTGTTGCATTATTTTTTAAAAGCCGAAAAGTTTGACTTCCCTTTCTAGAATAATATTTTTGTTCTGGTAAACTTTTGTTCTTGCTAGTTCCATCAGTTTTATAATGTCTTCAGCCTTGCCTTCCCCGTGGTTAATGATAAAATTAGCATGCTTCTTGGAAAAAGAAACATTGCCTATTTTTTCTCCTTTTAATCCCACTTCTTCAATCAATTTTCCGGCAAAGTGGGGTAACGGGTTCTTGAAAGTAGAGCCTAAAGAAGGTTCATTAAGTGGTTGCTTGGCTTTCCTATTTTTTAAAATTAGTTGGTACTCTTTTTTTTTTGCTATTATCGTTTTTTCATCTCCTATTGGGAGAACAAACTTTGCGCTATAGATAAACTCATTTTCTTTTACATTAGATCCACGGTAAACTAAGGCTAAATCTTTAGTAGGGACTATTTTTAAATTCCCATCTCGGTAAATTTCTACCTCATGAAGAAAGTTTTTTATTTCTCCTTCAGGAGTCCCTGCATTCATCACTACGGCTCCCCCAATGCTCCCGGGAATCCCCGTTAAAAATTCTAATCCGTATAAATTATTTTTATGGGCGAAAGTAACTGCTTTGTTAAGAGGCATACTAGCGGGAAATTCAATGGTGTTCTCATCGATTAGTTTTGGTTGTTCTTGTCCCCTCATCAAAACCACCGGGTCAATGGTAGTTTGATTGATTAAGACATTGGAACCTTTCCCAATAACGATAAATTTTTTATCGTAGTATTTTAAAAGAGAAACTAACTTTAAGAAAGTTTCTCGATTATTAATGGTAATGAAATATTTTGCTGGTCCCCCTAATTGGAGGTAGGATATTTTTGCTAAAGAAAAATTAAAATGAACACTTTTCCCGGCTAATTTTATTAATTCTTTTTCTAACATATGATGTAACTATCAATAAATTAAACATTTATTAGTTATTTAAAATTTTTAAAATTAAATTAGTCAATTAGCTTAAGGTGTTTTCTGGCACTTTTTTAATTTGTTCTTTTTTTCCTTGTTTTTTTTTTGATAGTTTTTCTGATTTGACGTCTTGATAAATTTTCTTAGGGACTGGCCTTAAATCGTAAATAATTCCCAAAGCCGCTAATGCTCTAAGGCCATAATAAGTAGGATCGAGTTCCCACCAATAAAACCCTTGCCTTACAGTGCCAGGGTAGTAATGATGATTATTGTGCCACCCTTCTCCTAAGGTAATTAACGATAAAACAAAGTTGTTTCTACTATCGTCATTGGTTTTAAATCTTCTCTTCCCCCAAATATGAGAAAGTGAATTAATAGTAACTGTTCCGTGAAAAAGCAAAACCGAAGAGATAAAAAATCCCCATATGAGTAGTTGAAATCCATTAGTCCCTAGGCCGGGGAAATAAACTTCTAGGCCATAACCTAAAAAAAATATAATAGAACCGGTTAGTATAGGAACTAGAGAGTCAAATTTATTTAAAAAAACCAACTCTTTGTATTTAGCAAAATCTTGAATCAATTCATATTTCGTAGGATAGGCTCCATTGCTACAAATCCACCCAACATGGCTCCATAAAAACCCTTTTTTAGGGGTGTGAAAATCCTCTTCGGTATCAGAATGGCGGTGATGATGCCTGTGATGAGCGGCCCACCATAACGCGCCTCTTTGCACGCAACTGGCTCCTAGTAAAGCAAACATAAATTGCCAAAAGCGATTGGTTTTGAAAGTTTTATGCGAGAAGTAGCGGTGATAAAACCCAGTAATAGCAAACATTCTAATAAGATAAAACCCCAAACAGAATAGAAGAGCAAATGGACTCCAGCCAGCCCAAAAGACCAATATGCAAGCCAAGTGAAGTAGGATAAAAGGACTTACTCGAATAAAATTAATTTTATTAAAATCGTCTTTACTGAAAACGGTGTTTTGGTCATCATTCCATAACCAATTTGCAATTATTTTTTTTGTTTTGTTCATTATTTTTTTCTTTATTGAGAAGATTTTTTAAAAAAAAGCAAATATAGGGTTGAGAATATTTTACTCTTTTTATATAATACGTGATATATATTATATTATAATAATACAAAACATACTTTTTTTTTATATTTTTTATAAAAAGAGTATTTTTAGTTGTTTTTATTTTTTTTAGGTTGATTAAAGGAAATAATATAAAAATGATACGACAACCAGAATGGATTAAAGAGTGTTTGAAGATCAGCAAAAAATTCAATTACAAAACAAAAAATCATTTCTTCCACAATGCCATTAACCTTTTTTGTACTTTTATTCTACTAGCTATTATGGCTGTGCTTACTATTTTGCCGTTATATTTTCAAGTTACGATTACAACGGGAATTATTTATTTTGTTTTAGGGGGAATTATCTTGGGGCAAGCTGCTTTTGGTTTATTTATTTTAATCGTCCATGAAGCCTCTCATAATATGTACTTACTTAGTCGGAATTCGTCATTACAACATTCTCTTAATCGTCTTTCGGGTTGGTTAGTCTGCATTCCTTTAGCTGTGAACTATATAAAGCACTGGGAAAAGGGACATCTAGAGCACCACTTAAGGCCACTAGAAGAAAGCGATCCTCAGGCTTATAATCGTTTAACTGGTAAAAAACTTTTCAAAACTATCTTGGGGTTGGCTTTTATTCCAGGTTATGCCTATGTTTTTCGTTACTTAAATAAAGAAAAGTCTAGAAAAGGTCATACGAATAACTGGTTGCAGGTATGTTTTTTTATTTTTTGGATTTCTCTTATCGTGACAGCTAGTTTGTTTATTCATTGGATTGTGGCTATTACCTATGTTTTTGCTCTTCAAGTGCTGATGATTTTTAATCAAATCAAAGGTTCTTTAGAGCATGGTGGGGAAGTTGCTTTTCATGAAAATCCTTTTTTACGTTCTCGTACTAGTTTTTTCCTTTTAAGGAATTTTTTTCTGCCATTTAATATTAGTCTGCACTTTGAGCATCACCTTAATTTTGTTATCCCTTGGTATAACTTAGTTGATTATCATAAAGAAATTAACCAGGTAGTCCCAGTAAATTTAAGAGAGCAAATTTTTAATACAAATATATTGGAACAGCTAAAGGGAAGATTAAAGCAGATTAACGAAAATCCTAACTCCACTAACGATCTTTTATTACGTGGATGATGGTTCTTTATTTTTTTAGATAAATTTTGAATAAAAATTAAAAGTTATAGTATAATTACACTACTATGTCGGGTTATATTGGTCCTAAAAATAAAATTGCTAGAAGATTTAACACCAACTTATGGGGAAGAAATAAAAATCCCATTGTTGCGAGTAAGCGTAAAAAGATTGGTAAAAAAAAGTCAGAATATGGAATTCGCTTAGATGAAAAACAAAAGTTAAAATATTTTTACGGAGGAATTCGTGAAAAACAGTTTCGTTTTTACTATTTAAAATCTAGAAAAAAGGGTGGCAACATTGGTAATACTTTTTTGCAATTTCTAGAGTTGCGTTTAGATGTGGTGGTTTACCGGCTTAATTTAGCACCTACTATTTTTGCCAGTCGGCAGCTCGTTAGTCATGGGCACATTTTAGTAGATGGCAAAAAAGTAGATGTGCCTTCTTACTTGGTTCAAGAAGGAAGTGAAGTTACTTTAAAAGAAAAGTCAAAAGATTTAATTTTAGTGAAAGAGCATATAGAAAACCCTGAAAGGACTATCCCTAATTACTTTACCTTTTCTAAAGATACTTTGTCTGGTAAGCTGGAGCGAAAGCCAGAACGCGAAGATATTTCTTATCCTTTTTTGCTAAACGAATCATTTATTGTCGAGTTTTATTCAAAGTAATTTTTCTTTTAATTTAGTTTTTAATAAACTCTTCAACAACAAGAATGCGTCAAAAAAAAAATCAAATAAAGTTTATTTTAGTAGTATTTTTTGCTATTAGTATCACAATTATCATTATGAGTAATTTACTTTCAAAAAACAATTATCAAGAATTAAAAGACGGTTTATATGCAGTTATGGGAACGAGTAAGGGAGATATCCTTTTAAAGCTAGACTTTGAAAAAGCCCCGCTTACTGTCGCTAATTTTGTTGGCTTAGCAGAAGGGACTATCGATTCGACGAAATCCCCTAAACCTTTTTACGATGGACTTACCTTTCATCGGGTAGTAGATGATTTTGTTATTCAAGGAGGAGATCCTCTAGGAAATGGAACTGGTGGTCCAGGGTATTCTTTCCCTGATGAATTTCACTCAGATTTAAAGCATCAAAAAGCAGGTATATTATCTATGGCTAATGCCGGGCCTAACTCTAATGGGAGTCAGTTTTTCATCACCTTAAATGAGACGCCTTGGCTTGATAATAAGCATTCCATTTTTGGCGAAGTGGTTGAAGGAATGGAAGTGGTTAAAAAAATTCAAGAAGGCGACACTATCCAAAAAGTTACGGTTTTACGGAATGGAAAAGCTGCTAAAAATTTTAAAGTAGATCAGAATTTTTTTAATGACTTAAAAAAACAAGTTACGCAAAAAAATCAAGAAGCAGATGCTGAGAAAATTCAAAAAGTTATCAAGAAATTTTTCCCTAACCCAAATAAAGCAAAGGAAAGTGCAAGTGGAATTTATTATGAAATCCTTCAAGAAGGGACTGGTAATCCTCCAGCTAAGGGTAAAAGTCTTAGCGTTCATTATGCAGGGAAATTAACGAGTGGCCAAGAATTCGATAGTTCTTATCGGAGGAATCAGCCGTTTAGTTTTGTTTTAGGGGAAGGAAGAGTGATTAGAGGCTGGGAAGAAACCCTTGCGCAAATGAAAAAAGGAGAAAAGCGAATAGTACTTTTGCCACCAGATATGGCTTATGGAGCGGGAGGTGCAGGGAATGTCATTCCCCCTAATGCGCATTTGATTTTTGAAATTGAACTAATTGATTTTTAAAAAGTTTATTCTCGAGCTTTTTTAAAATTGAATGCCTAATTTTTTAGAGTATTTCGATTATTCTAATAAAAAAAATTCACTTTTTAATTTATCACAAAAAATAAACTACTTTTATCATTCTCATAAAAAAAATAAAAGTAATGGTTTTTTAGTTTTCAAATTTCTTTTTTTTAAAAAAAATAACAAATATAAAACTATTCGAGTTCTTGTTAGCTTTTATAATTCTTCCCAACTAAATAACTGCTATTTTTTTTTCTTACCTAGTGATGAAAGCTATTGGCAAAATTTTAAATTTTTTTTTTTTGCAGAAAAGAATTTTAATGAATGCCAAAAAAAACTGAGAAAAGAATTCCCTGGATTTAATCCTTTAAGCGGATTTTTTCTTCAACCAATTGTAATTGCAAAACCTTGGGGCCAAGAGATTTGGTTTACGGGTATAGAAAAGCGTGGAGTAAGCTGGGCTCAAAGTAATTTTTCTACTAAACTTGTTCCTCTAGATGAAGTGCTTTTTGTCAATCAATGCTTTACTTTCCTACATGGTGGTTATATTAAAGACAAAGTCCCATTGCTTTTAAAAATCCTAAAACCGCTACCTGATAAAATTTATGGTCAACTTTATTATGAGCTTCATGAAAAAAAAAAAGAAGTCTATATTATTAGTAAAGTAAATAAAAAAATTTATTCTAAGGGTGTTGGCAAAATTCGTTTAGGGTTTAATCCAAACAAATTAAAAGAATTTAAAAACTTCCAACTTTTTTTAAAAGCTAAATTAAAAGCAGCTTGGGCTTATAAAAAAATTAGGTTTCAAATTGATAAAAAAATTCCTTATCCTCAAGCAGTAAATGATCCTAAAAGCTATCTTAATCATCTAAAAAAGTGGTTTAAAAAAATCCCTTTAGTAGAAAAAAAATCAGAAAAAAAAGCAAGAGAAGAATTAGAATCATTTAGTAACTATCTAGATTTAAAGGTAGGAGACGTCGTTACTATTAATGCTAAAACCCCGCATGCCTTACAAGGAGGAGTGGAAGCGATAGAGTTCCAAACTCCTCATTATGAAAGGTTGATTATTGCTTACCCACAAAAAGTCCTTACTCAAAATCATTGGAACATTACTAAGGCTTTTCAAGTCATGCGAAAAAATATTCAATTGCCTAAAAAAAATATTGTAAAAAATAATGATGATATTTGCATTGAAAAATGCGTCGCCTTTTCTGATTTTCAAGTTTATAAAATTTTTTTTAAACAAATTAAAATGTATAATATTGTTGAGTATTTCAAAGTTGTTAGAAAAGAAATTATTATTTTTAACTTGAGTACTGATATAGCTATTTTATTAGAAGGCAAAAGAAAGACGCTGAAAAAAAATACCACTTATCTTTTCCCTATTCCTATGGTAAAAGCTAAAAAAACATTTTTAGAAAATCAAAGCAAAAATTTAGGATATGTTTTAATTGGTTTTTAAGAAGAAATTATTGCCGAGGAATCTCAAAAATAAGGAAGTTACTTTTTTCTTTCGCGTTTAAAATAATTTGATTTTCCTCTTCTTGAAAATCAATAGCTAAGGCATCTCGTTTTTGCAATTCCCTTTCCCCAATAGTAATTTTCCCAGCTAAGTTAAAAACATATAGCAAATTATTTTTAATATTGTTGGTGTAAGTAATGCTTTCTCCTTCTTCATAGTTTCCCCAAATGATAAAAGCGTCTTGTAAGATACTAACGGTTTTGGAGATAGTCCCGTTACTCGCCAAAGGGAGTAGGTTGTTTTTTTTAGTGAAGTCAAATTCTTTTTGCTCATATCGAGGGGGAGTATTTTTTTTTCGTGGGACAATCCAAATTTGTAAAAAATCGCATTCTTCGCTGAGAGATCCATTGAATTCACTATGACGAATCCCCGAGCCAGCACTCATCATTTGGACGTCTTTATTTGATAGGGTACCTTCATTCCCAGCACTATCTTTGTGAATCAATTTGCCTTTTAAAGGGATAGAGATAATCTCCATATTTTTATGTCCATGTTCCCCAAATCCAGTACCTCCTTTAATGCTGTCGTCATTAAGGACCAATAAAGTTCCCCAGCTTACTTTGTTATGAACATAATAATTACCAAAACTAAAGCTATGTTTAGAGTTAAGCCAATCTAACTCAGTTTTTCCGCGTTCATTAGCTGGGTGAAAAATAGTTTTCATTTTTATCTCCTTTTTTCAAAGAATAAGTTTTTTTATTTGAAAAGTCAAGGTTGCAATTTTAGCTTGTGATTTGATTTATGATTTCCTTTCGAATATCTTTTTTGGGCTTTAGGCTTGAGATTGAGTTTTTTAGGTTTATTTTTTTTTTGATTAAGTTAAGGGAGAGATCGGTTAATTGATTTTCTAAAATGATAGTAGCATTAATCATTTTTTTTGCAGCTAAGGCATTATAATACTGTTCGTTTTTTTGGGCTATTTTTAAGGGAATGAAAATAACTTTTTTCTTGAAAAAAAGGCATTCATTGACTATCCCCGCACCTGCTCGAGTGATAATTAAATCAGCCTCTTTTAAAAATCCTACCCATTCTTTTTGACGAAGGAAAGCTAAAGGATAATAATTTTTATTTTTCAATTTTACAAAATTAGCAAAATCTTTTTCTCCTGTTTGATGAACAACAAAATATTTTTCAGAAAGTTGTTTAAGATTTTCCTTAACCCAGTTATTGATTAAACTAGAACCATTACCTCCGCCAGTGATTAAAATTTTTTTTCTTTTTACCTGAGAAAAATTTTTCTTATCATGCTTGGTAAAAAAAGCATCTCTTAAAGGATAACCGGTAACGATAGATTTTTGAGGTGGATAATATTCTTTTGATTCAGCGAAAGAGAGAAAAATTTTTTTAGCAAAAAAAGTAGTTAGATAATTGGCTAATCCTCTTCTCGTCGTTTGCTCATGAAGAAAAACTGGTATACCCAAAAGGTAAGCTGCAGTTGCTGGAGGTAGAGCGACAAATCCACCAGTGCTTAAAAAAATATTTTTTTTACTATTTTTTTTGTATTTTAGAAGAAAGTAAAAGCTCAAAAAAAACGAAAAAAAAACTTTGAAAATATCAATGAAATTTTCTAAACTAAAATATCTCCGTAATTTTCCTGCTGGAATAGAAAAGTAAACATTCACTTCCTGCTCTAACAATGTTTTTTCAATTCCTGCTTTTCGCCCAAAGCAAAAGATTTTCTTATCCTCTTTAGAAAGTTTTTGGTTAAAAGCTTGGACTAAACTAAGCAAAGGAATAGCGTGCCCCCCGCTTCCTCCTCCCGCGATAAATAGTTGGATCATTTTTTAATAAAAAACCGGCCCATCCTTATCTAGGGTTACTTCAAAATGAATGTATTTATTATTAGAAAGTGATTCTAAATGCCTTTCTGGGGGTAGCCCTTTTTTTGATGAAGCTGTAAGATTGATTTTCGCTAAAGGGTGGCTTTTTATGTATTTTTCAGCTTTGGCCTTAGCATCACTTGAGCAACGAAAAAAGTTATTTTTTTCAGAGCAATTAGATATTTTTTCATCTGGAATAATCCCCGAGAAATCAATTCCTTTTTGATTACCATTGAGATAACGAAAGTTGATTAATGAAATAGTAAAACCATAATTATTATACTCCCTTTTCCCATATCCTTTCCCGCTCGTGTTATCCCCTATAACAACAACTTCTTCAATGAAAGGCTTTATCCCTATTATCAGCATTTCGCTAGCAGAAGCGGTGAAAAAAGAAGTGAGGAAAATAACTCTTTTGATATTAAGTGAGTTGTTTTGTAAATTCTCTAAGTCATTAGTTCCTTTAAATTCCCTTAAAATAGTCTCCAAACTAGCAAAGTAATAAATTTGTTCTTTAAAATCACTATTTTCGTGATAGTTTAGTTTTGTAAAAACTTGATTATTTTCTGCATCGTTGTAATAGATCAAACTTCCCAGTAACCAAGCAACGTCTACTCTCCCGCCAGAGTTCGTGGTTAAATCAATAATAATTTCTGTTAAATTATGAGAATACCAGTAGTTGAATAAATTAACTAACTCCACCACGCTATCTTCGTCAAATTCACAGTAATCTAAAAAACCAACTTTTTTCGAATCAATGGTTAAAATGGTGTTGGCATAGCGACTATTATAATTTTCTTCATTATAATTAATGTTGTTAATAAATTGGTTTTTCTGTTTGCTATTTAGGCAATCGATAACATTGGCTTCTATATTTTCTTCAGAGTTTGAAATTACTTTTACTTCGCTCCACTTATCTTGAGAATATTTAACGTCTTGAATTAATCCATTAGCAGCTGCCTCAGTGGTGGAGTATTTATTTAGATCGTAATATTTATCGGTTTTATAATAATCATCTTCATACGAGGCCTTTACTTCGTCTTGCCAGTAATAATTTTTTAATAATTCTTCTTGATAAAGGTGCTGTAAAAAATCAGATCGCTTTACGAGAACTTCTTCATAAATAGTAGCAATACAAGAAGTTAAAAATAAAATAAAAAAAAAAGATTTCTTTTTAGATTTTCCATTATTGCCAATTTCTTTCATAAGGAATTTCTATTTTTTCTTTTGGGGCATTAATCGAAAAAGAATAATAGGTATTATCTATTTTACTATTAAAAGCACTAGGAGAATACCCTGAGCGAATTACCTGTTCTTCTTCTAATTTTGCTTGCAAATCATTTATAGCTAAATCAAATAAGTTTTCTCCGGTCCCCCAATTTTGGTTTATATCATCCTCTCCTTCAAATCCCGGCGTAGGTGGAATTCCCGTGAATTCCACTCCTTCATCATCAGCATTAAAGTACCTAAAGTTAATAATACTCTGATAATACCCCCGTGCTAAATTTGTTTTTGGGATTTGCCCGTATCCTTTGCCTCGGGTATTTTCCCCAACCACGATAACTTTAACATACGGCTCTAATGCTTTAATGAGGAGTTCGCTAGCGGAGGCACTGTCTTCCGTTACTAGAAAGTAGGCCGACTTAATCGATAGATTAACAATATTACTAGCGGGATAATCTTTAGTGCTAATGTCAAAATTTTCACTAAGAAAAGCAGAATCAATTTTTTCTATAAGTTGAATTTCATCTTTATAATAGCTAACTTCTCTAAAATCCAGTTTGACGAAGTCTTTTCCAAAGTTATTGATGAGCATGCTGGTAATGAATCGGGTAACATCTACTCGTCCTCCTCCATTGTAGCGTAAGTCAAAAATCACGTCTTTAACATTATTTTGTTTCCAGAAATAAAACATATTCAAAAGATCTACCACGCTCTCTTCATCAAATTCAGTATAAATAGCATAGCCAATATTTTTTGTTAAGTTTTTTTGACTATTCGCTAGAGAAATAAGGGTAGGAGCAAATCTTTTATCTATTTTTTCTTCATCTTCTTGGTTAATGTTAAGTAAATAGTGGGGTTCCAGTTTTTCTCTACTAGATGAGATGGTTTTTTCCCCATTGGGCCCTTCTAAGGTAAAAGTGCCAGAGGTAGAGTAGAATATCTCTTCTTGGTATAAAGCTAGATTATTGGTGAGAGTTGTATCGATAACTTCTTTATAATACGTTGCTTTGGTGCTTCCATTTACTTTAAAACTGGTAATTCTATCCCCCCGTTTCATTCCTGCTCGGTCAATAGGAGAGCCCGGATTAACATAAACTATCCTTAAAGTTAAATTATCTTCTTCTTTTTCTTCTTCTTCAGTGTTATACCTAAATCCATATAATGCCCCATTACCCGAAGAGCTATAAATACGTATAGGCCCTACATAGCTCCATTTATCTTCACTATATTTTACATCGTTAAAATATTCGTTAGCAGCACTAGCATTATAAGGGAAAAGGTTTTTATCATAATATTTCGAATCGCTGTAGCTAATTTCTTTTAGTTGATCATACCAGTAGTATTCTACTTTGATGTCTTCGTATAAGTTTTTTAATATTAATTCTCTTCCAGCGTCTGCGTTGGAATTATTAGGATTTTCATTATTGGGGTTGGGGCTGATAACATTATTATTTTCTAAACAACTAAAGAGAAAAAAAAAGCATAGGAAAGCAGAGAGTTTAAGGGAAATAGTATTTTTTTTCATTTAGTTTGTCGTTGAAAAATTATAAAGTTAAGGAATAAGTAAGATTATTAATCTTTTTACCCAAATACTGTTTATTCTAATAATATAATAAAATTATTGTTATAAAACAACCACTAATAAAAATAAAATGAAAAATAAGTTTATTTTACCAAAACAAAATAATTTAAAAAATCGAGGGCTTATTCTTACCATTGTGCTAGATGGGATAGGGATATCTCCTAGGGAAGAAGGCAATGCCTTTAAACAAGCTTATACCCCTACCTTAACCAAACTTTTAAAAAATACCCTTTATCGAGAAATTTTTGCTCATGGAACGCATGTTGGACTTCCCACTGATGATGATATGGGGAACTCTGAGGTGGGGCATAACGCTTTAGGTGCTGGCAATATTTATCCTCAAGGGGCAAAGTTGGTTAATCTAGCTATTAAACAAAATGCTATACCCAGCAATCCGAACTGGCAAAAAGCCATTAACCAAGTAAAAACTAAGTCTTCTAAGCTCCATTTTTTGGGCTTACTATCGGATGGCAATGTGCATTCTCATTTAGACCATTTAAAATATTTAGTAGAAAACGCAGCTAAGGAGGGAGTGCAGAATATTTTCCTCCATCTTTTTTTGGATGGCCGCGATACCGAGCCTCATTCTAGCCTGAATTACTTAGCTGATTTGCAGGCTTTTTTTGCTAGGGTTAAAGAAAAATATCAGATACTGCCGCAAATTGCTTCCTTTGGAGGGAGGATGATTATCGTTATGGATCGCTATGAAGCGGATTGGTCTATGATTGAAAAAGGATGGCAGCTTATCGTAGAAGGCGAAGGGGAGAAATGTTGGGACGCTTTAGAAAAAGTAAAAGAGATTAAAAAAAATGATCCTAATTTAAATGATCAATATATCCCTCCTCATATTGTAGCTGACCCGCAAACAAATGCCCCATTAGCTACAGTTGATGATAACGACAGTGTGGTTTTTTTTAACTTCCGAGGGGACCGGGCTATTGAAATGTGTCAAGCATTAGAAAACGAGAAGTTGCCAACCATTGAGAAAAAAAAGCACCCTAAGATTTTTTTTGTTGGGCTATTGGAATACGATCCCGATAAAAAAATTCCTAGAAATTTTCTTATTAACCCACCGAAAATTGCTGAAGTCATGGGGCAATATCTCGTGCATAATAAAGTGAAATTATTCGCCCTTTCAGAAACTCAGAAGTATGGGCATGTTACTTACTTTTGGAATGGTAATCGTTCTAATAAATTTAACGAAAGCTTAGAAGACTATTTTGAAATCCCAAGTGATAACGTTCCTTTCGATGAAAGGCCGTGGATGAAAAGTGCTGAAATAGCTGATAAGACTATTGAGCTTATTCAAAGTGAAAAATATCAATGTGGGAGGATTAACTTTCCTAATGGCGACATGGTTGGGCATACTGGTGAACTTACGGCTACTCGTTTATCGGTCGAAGCCGTTGATTGGCAGTTAGCGAGAATTTTAAAAGCTTTAGAAAAAGTAAATGGGGTAGCGATTATTTTAGCTGACCACGGAAACTGTGAAGAAATGTATCAGATCGATAAAAACCAAAACACTAAAAAAGACGATTTAGGGAATTCTCTCAAAAAAACCTCGCATACCACGAACAAAGTTCCCCTTTTTATTTTTGATCCTCTTTATAGTGGAGAATATAGCTGGCAAGAGGTGGATAACCCAGGTTTAAGTAATATTGCTAGCACTACTTTAGAGTTATTGAATTTTGCACCACCGGATACTTTTCGTCCTTCGCTTTTAAAATGGAATCACTAAAATAAAAAATACTAGGTAGTTTTTTAAAACATAGTATTATAATAAATGAATTTATATTAAAAATAAGGAAAAATAAATGGTAAAAACATTATCAACAATGAAATTAAATTTAGGTGATAAAGCTCCTGATTTTACACTCTTAGAGCCGGCAAAAAACAAGCTTTTTTCTCTAAAAGAAAATGTAGCAGAAAAAGGTTATTTAATTATTTTTCTCTGTAATCATTGTCCTTATGTGCTGCACATTGCTAAGGAGTTAAGCAAAGCAACTAAAACATTTTCTCAAGAAGGAATTTTGGTTGTAGGAATTAATAGTAACGATGTAAAAAGTCACCCCGAAGACAGCCCTGATAAAATGATAAAAGAGATTGCGCGACAAGATTATTCTTTCCCTTATT
The DNA here is from genome assembly GCA_965277105.1 of Spirochaetota bacterium. GTDB lineage: Bacteria > Spirochaetota > UBA12135 > COTS27 > CAXSBA01 > CAXSBA01. The sequence goes on from OZ255710.1 coordinate 86,038, forward strand.
TATTTGATGAAAATCAAGAAGTAGCTAAGCAATATCAAGCGGCTTGCACTCCCGACTTTTTTCTTTTCGATGAAAATAAAAAGCTAGTTTATCGCGGGCAATTTGACGATAGTAGGCCGGGGAATGAGATAGCAGTTACTGGGAAAGATTTGCAACAGGCGGTGGATCATTTGATAAAAAAATTACCTCCTTTGAATAAACAAAAACCTAGTTTAGGCTGTAATATAAAGTGGCAAGCGGGTAATGAGCCTACTTATTTTTAAAAATTAGCAAAATGGATTTCACCAAGTACGTAAGTGGTTACTGGTCTATTTGGTTGGTATTAGTTATTTTATGGAATTTTGGCTTTCCTACAGTTGCCCCTATATGGGACGTTATTGTTGCAGTCCTTTTATCTTTTTTTTTCCAGTTTTTAAAAAATAAAAAAAACCAAAAAACTTAGTTGAAATAGTTATTTCTTATATTTATTTTTATAATTAATTTTGTTAGTTTTTTAGATTTCGATAATCCTATATTAGATGATAGGAGTAAAAAAATAGACAAACTATTTCAAGAAATTTTTAAATAAAAGTACTATTAAAAAAAAAGACACACTTACTAGAACAATCACTGATCCAGGCGGAAGGTTGAAAATAAAGGATAAAACTATCCCTAAAAATACGGTAAAGACAACCATTAAACCACTTAAAAAATGAGTTTGGCGGAAGTTGCTGGTTAGCTGGAGAGCGGTGGCTGCTGGCAAGATAATTAAAGCTGAAACTAAAAGAGCCCCTACTATTCTAATAGCGATAATAACACTAAGGGAAACTAAAATAATAAAGAAGTTGTTTAATAAGTTTACCTTGATACCTCTCGTTTGGGCAAAGCTTTCATCAAAAGTAATGGAAAATAGCTGCTGATAAAAAATAAAAACCACTCCTAGAATAATGGTAGTTAAAACAATGGTAATAACAACGTCTTGATTACTAATAAATAAAATGCTCCCAAATAAAAAATGCATTAAATCAATGGTGAAGTTAGTTGAAATGCTACTTAAAATAACTGCTAGAGAAACCCCAATAGCTGACATAATGCCTAGAGCAGCATCAAGGTGCATGCGACGATTCCTGCTAATACGGAGAATAAAAAGGGAAATGCTCACCGTTATTGGAGCGGCTAAATAGAGAGGGTACACTCCCACAAAAACCCCTACGGTCAAAGCCCCTAAGGCAACGTGAGCTAGGCTATCACCAATTAAAGACATCTTTCTCAAAACTAAAAAAATACCAATCTGGGAGCAGGCAATCCCTACCAAGATACTTACTAAAAGAGCTTTTTGAGCGTAAGGATTACTAAGGAGAGTCATAAAGAATAATTTTAAGTTAGTGCTTAGTGGAAGGTTCTTTTTTTAACCAAGCGCGATAATTCTTCACATTGCCAAAATAATCCACTTGCTCATTGAGGTGGAGAACTTTGCTGACATACCTTTGGATATATTCCGTATCATGACTAACTAAAAGGATAGTCGTTTTTTGTACTTCGTGGAGTTCTTTTAATAAAAGAAAAAAATCTTTTTTTTTTTCAACATCTAAAGCGGTGGAAGGCTCATCTAAAATGAGAAAAGTAGGAGTATTAATTAACGCTCGAGCTAAAAGAGTTTTTTGTTGTTCTCCGCCTGAGAGCTCGCTATACATCCTTTCTTTTAGATGATTAATCTTGAGTTTATCTAAAATATTAGTAATTTTATTTTGCCTTATTTTTTTGCTTAAAAAAAGTTGTTTACTGGTTATCCCGGTGGTTATCACTTCTTCTACGTTGGCGGGCATTAATTGATTAAGGTTAGAATTTTTTTGAGGGAGATAGCCAATTTTATGATGCTCTTGAAATTTTTTTCTATTTTTTCCCCATAAACTAATTTTCCCTTCTACATACGGGACTAACCCTAGCGCTGTTTTTATTAGAGTGGATTTCCCACCGCCATTGGGCCCAGTTAGACCGATAAAGTCTCCTGGGTTAATGGCGATAGTAATATTTTTTAGGATTCTTCTAGTGTTTAAGAAGACTGATAAATTTTGAGTGGCAAGAATGGATTCTCCCAAAATTTTTATTGGCAGTCAAGTCCTTTTTTTAAGCTGGCTAAATTGCCTTCCATTATATCAAAGTAACTAACTCCTTGGTCGATTTGCTCGGGAGTTAGCACGTTAGCGTTACTAAGAGGAAGTAATTCAACTTTAGCATTCTCCATTAAACTACGATTTTTAGGAGATTTTTCCGTTTCTTCATAAAAAACATATTTTACTTTTTCTTTTTCTATCTCGGAGGTTATTCCCATAAAAGATTTTAGGCGCATTTCTGCTTGGGAAGAAAGGTTATCAATAAAAGGGGTGTAATGAAGATCATAGCGCTCGGCTACATAGGAAAAAGCATTATGTCCTAGAAGATAAAAATCTTTGCTCCCACAACTAGCTAAACTAGTTTGATATTTTTCGTGTAATGCTGAAAGTTTTTCCTGTAAAACTTGCTTGTTAGCTTCTATGGTTTCTTTTCGCTCGGGGAATGCTTGGATTAAATTATCACTAAGGTAATCAATCGCTTTACTCGTAATAGAAAAGTCTAACCAAAAGTGGGGGTCAAATTCTCCATGGTCATGGTGATGTTTGTCGTGGTGACCAGCGTGGTCGTCGCGGTGTTCATCATGGTGTCCTTCCTTGTGATCGTCGTGATGTTTGTCGTGGTGACCAGCGTGGTCGTCGTGGTGTTCATCATGGTGTCCTTCCTTGTGATCGTCGTGATGTTTGTCGTGGTCGTCATGGTGCCCTTCTTTGTGATCATCGTGATGACCTTCATGTTCGCCGTGATGTTCATCGTGGCCATCATGGGCTAGTAAGTCTCCTTCTACTCCTTCGCTTAAATTGATTATTAAAGTATTGGATGAAAGATTCTTGCTTACTTTATCCATCCAAGGCGACATTGCTTCACTAGTGTAAACTACAACGCTAGCCGCTTTTAACGTTTCTAGATCTTGGGGTTGCGGGGTAAAGCTGTGAGCATCTTGGCCTAAAGTTAGCCAAGCAACTTCCATATCCTCAGAGACTAACTCCTTAGCTAAAGAAAAGAAAGGGAAAAGGGTGACTACCACCGATGGCTTTTCCCCTTGCGAAGGGCTAATCTTAAAAAATCTATTCTGAGTTATAGCAAAAAAAACAATGAGCAAAGCTAAACCTATAACTAGAAAAGCATAGATTGGTTTAATTTTTTTGGGTTGATTTTTTGATTGGGTCATAATGTTTTCCTTATTATTTATTGACATTTTTTACAGTACCCATAAAAATCCATAATATGACTTTTGATTTGAAAATCATTTTTTTGAATTATTTTCTTTTCTCGCTCTTGGAGATGATCATCAGCTATATTGAATTTTTGAATTTTTTGGCACTCTAAACAGATTAAATGGTGATGATTGTGTTCTGGTAGCTCGTAATAATCTAACCCTAAAATGTTATTTTTGACAATAAGATTATTTTTCACTAATAAAACTAATTCTCTAAAGATAGTTGAGCGATTGGGGTGGAGATTGTGCTCTGCTAGTTTTTTCACCAAATCCTTTTGGTTTAGCAAGCACTTTTCCTCGGTTAAAATATCGATAATCTTATCCCTGACTTTACTCCTTCTCTTCCCTTTACCTCTTAAAAAACTAAGAATTTTTATTTTTTTTTTGTTTTTCCCCATCACTAATTTAATCTAAAATTTAATGCAACAATGTTGCGCTAAATTTTGTGCTAATATTATATAATATATTTTTTTAAGGTAATTTTTTTTTTCGAATTTTTATTTAAAATTTACTTTTTAATAAAAATTTAAAAAATCCTGATGAAGGAATAAACATAAAATCTAAATAGATGAATAGATGAAGTGGTTTAAATAATTTAACTAATAAAGTTATTTTTTTGCTTTTTAGACTGTTTTTAGGGTATAATATAATATCATTCATAATCTTTCTTGAATTTTTTAAAATTTATTACGATTATTAATTAATGCCTAATCATAAATACTACTTTTAATATTTCACCATCACCGCTATAATAAATAATACTTATGTTTTTTTACCAGAGAATTACCCCAGCCGTTAAAGCACTTTTAGTCGTTAATGTTGCCATTTACCTAGTGCAGGTTATAAGTTCTATCACTATTGCTAATAATTTTTTAGAATTTAATTTTGCTCTCCATTATTTATCAGTTTTGTACGAGTACAAATTTTGGCAGATTTTTACGTATATGTTCCTTCATGGGGGCTTATGGCATTTGCTTTTTAATATGCTCGCCTTATATTTTTTGGGGAGTGAAATTGAGCGCGAATGGGGAACTAAGCATTTCCTTCGCTATTACTTAGCCACTGGCGTTGGGGCGGGAATTATTATTTTCTTGTTTGACAGTGCTATTGTTTTAATTAACCCGGCACTTATTAGCAATTTAGGCTACACGTTAGGGGCAAGTGGGGCTATTTTTGGCTTGCTTTTGGCTTACTCCCTTTTGTTTAGTGAAAGAAGAATTACCCTGCTTCTTTTTTTTATTTTACCCGTTAATATAAAAGCAAAAAATTTACTTTTATTGTCATTAGGGATTAGTTTTTTATTTCCTTTGTTATTTGCCGGAATGCGTATATCTAATATTGGTCATGTCGGAGGGGTATTATCGGGTTTTTTATATTTCTTTTTTTATCGTAAAAACCAAACTTATTTTTACTGCATTTATGCCATTAAAGAGGGGTGGGAAAAATTTAAAAAACTTCTCTTCCCAGCTAAAATAAAGAAGGTTGATCCTACTAGTGGTGGGGTTAAATTTAATCGTAACTTTTCTTATAGTGAAAAAATTGATGAAACTAAAATGTCTAGTTATGAAATAGAAGAAAAAATTGACCAGCTTTTAGATAAAATTTCTTTAAGAGGACTTAAAGGGCTAACGGAAGAAGAAAAAAAATTCTTAGAAAGAGTTAGCCACTTATATAAACATAAATTCCCTAAATAAAATTTAATTTAAAAAGTTTCTGTTATATGTTCAAAAAAAACTACACTATCAAAATAGCCAGTTATTCCCGCAATAAAAAATCAATTAACTTTAAAATTCCTTTCTTTTTGTTTTGGAGTATTGTCGTTTGTTTTTTATTTGTTAGTTTGTTTTTTATTTATTTTTCTAGTAAAAATATAATCACCAAATACCAAATAGCAAAATTAAAAAGTAGCAATGCTCTCCAAAAAGAAAAAATAGATCTTTATATTAATTTTTATAAAGATTACTTCTCCCAGTTGGAAATAATGAAATTTTATTTAGATAACAACTTTTTGGTTGGAGGAGACTCCGCTCGTAAGCACTTTATTGAAACGGGAGAAATGCCGGAGCCTATTGAAGGATTAGGGGGGAAAAAAATAAAACTAGATTTTGATTTAAACCGGATTAAAGCAAATGAGGTTAAGAAGAAAAAAAATGCCTTAGAAAGTTTAGACAATCAGCAAGTAATTGCTTTGTTTGATAACAACTCCGCCTATTTAAATAAAAGCATCAACTTTTTTAATGAAATAACAGACAGTTTTGAAGTTAATAAAAATAATAATTTAGAGTATTTGCCTTTCTTATTCCCGGTTGCGAGTAATTATCTGTATAAAATTCAAGAGCGGAAAAACTATGTTGTTTTAATGTTAAAAGAAAAGTCCAATATTTTTGCTACGGCTAAAGGGAAAATTATTCGTATTGAGCAGGGGAAAAATAATCGGAGCTTGATTGTTTTAAAACATAAACTAGGGATTGAAACCTATTACGACGGCGTAGAAAAAGTTTCCGTTAAAAAAGACCAAGAAGTTTTGAAAGGAGAAATTCTCGGCGAGAACTCTGAGGAGTCACTGCTTATTTATCAGATTAAAATTGGTAATGAGTTTATTCCACCTTTAGAGTTTATTATATCGTCTATTAAATCTTAAATAAATTATTATGTTAATATAATAATTTATTTTTTTCAACTAAAATTATTAATAGTTTTAATAATAAAGTCGGTTGCTTTTTTCGATAGAAAAGGGTGAATCGGTAGAGAAAAAATCTGCTTAGCAATTTTCTCAGCATTGGGGAAATCTCCCTTTTTGTGCTTTAAAAAACTAAACGCTTTTTGCAGATGCAGAGGAATGGGATAATAAATCGCCCAAGGTATCTTTTTTTCACTTAAATAGTCTAGTAGTTTTTTCCGTGGTTTTTTGGCAATTAGAGAAAATTGAGCGTAAGCCGAGTAAACCCCGTCAGCAATTTTTTGGGGTGTGAAAAAATCTGGATTAATCTTTTCCTTGTAGGCGGTAGCGATTTGATTGCGCTTGGTTATTTCTTCATCCAAATAGCGCAATTTCACTTTTAAAACTGCCGCTTGCAGACTATCCAAACGCCCATTGATCCCAATAAAGGTATGATGATATTTTTTTGTCTGCCCATGATTTAAAAGAATGCGTACTCTTTCGGCTAATTTAGAATTATTTTTAACCATAACCGCTCCCCCATCACCATATCCTCCTAGGGGCTTAGAAGGGAAAAAACTAGTAGCTGCTATTGACGAGAGGTTGCCAGATTTTTTATCATAGTAACTCCCGCCTATGGATTGGGCGGCATCTTCAATCACCGCTAGCTCATGCTCTTGGGCTATTTGGTTAATGGCTTTCATATTGCTTGGAGCCCCAAACAAAGAAACGGGCAAAATGGCCTTGGTCTTAGGAGTGATTTTTTTTTTAATGTCTTGGTCACAAATATTAAAATCATCCGCGTTGCAATCAACAAACACTGGAGTAGCGCCTAAGTAGCTGATCGCTTCTGCTGTGGCAATAAAAGTAAAAGGCGTAGTGATAACCTCATCACCTCCCCTGATGCCTAGGGCTGCTAAGGATAAGAATAAAGCGTCTGTCCCACTAGAGCACGCGATTGCATCTCGCACTTCTAAATATTTGGCTAATTCTTCTTCTAATTCTCTTACCACTTTGCCCTGAATGAAAGATGTGCTCTCAATAACTTTCTTCAAAGCTAAGTCAATTTCTTTTTGATAAAGGGTGTATTGTTTTTTTAAATCTAAGGCAGTAATTTTCATTATTTAATTATAATTTATTATTTAACCAACTATTTTAAATTAGGTTTAATCATCTTAAAAGGGTCAAGGATTTTTTCTGCTTTTTCTCGAGGCAGATAATTTTTCTCAACCACAATATCGATAATTTTTTTGTTTTTCTCTAGTGCTTCTTTGGCTATTTTAGAAGTAACTTGGTACCCTAAGTGAGTATTGAGAGCAGTTATGAGTCCGGTACTGTTTTCTACTAACTCTCGACAACGCTCAGGGTTGGCGGTAATCCCTTTGACACAGAGTTTTTCTAGGGTATCCATAGCTGTGATTAATAAATTAATCGAAGCTAGTGTATTGTAAGTTATGATTGGCCCCATAACGTTTAGTTCTAACTGCCCGGCCTCAGCTGCTAGGGTAACGGATAAATCTCGCCCAATAACCTGAAAGGCAATTTGATTAACAATTTCGGGGATAACTGGATTAACTTTTCCCGGCATAATAGAAGATCCAGGTTGCCTAGCCGGTAGGTTGATCTCGCCTAATCCCCCTCGAGGGCCGCTACTCATCAGTCGTAAGTCGTTACAGATACGAGAAAGCTTGACGGCTAGACGCTTTAAGCTACTAGAAAAGCTGACAAAAGCGCCCATATCGGAAGTGGCTTCAATTAAATCCGAGGCTTTAAAAAGTTTGGTCTTAGAAATTTTTTGCAACTCGGCTATGGCTAATTTACTATAGCGTGGGTGAGTATTAATTCCCGTTCCCACCGCCGTGGCGCCTAAATTCACTTGACGAAATAATTCCACTTCTCTTTTCAAGTTATTGGATTCTAGTTTAAAGACGGTGTAATAAGAATGAAACGTTTGCCCTAGAGTAATGGGAACAGCATCTTGGAGTTGGGTTCTAGCTAGTTTAATGATATGAGTAAACTCCTTGCTTTTTTTTAAAAAGGTTAGGGATAAATTTTCTATAGAATTACAAAGTTTTTTGAAAATTAATAACACGCTTAACTTACTAGCGGTAGGATAAACGTCATTTGTGGATTGAGATAAATTCACGTCATTATTCGGGTGAAGAACTTTATAACTACCTAATGGTTGGTTTTTTATCTGAGAAGCGCGGTTGGCGATAACCTCATTGATATTCATATTCGTAGAAGTTCCCGCTCCCCCTTGAATAAAATCAAGGCAAAAATTCTCATGCCATTTTCCTTGCATAATTTCTAAGCAAATTTTTTCTATCAATACCGCCTTGCTTTTATTGATCAATTTTAATTGATAATTTGCTCTAGTTGTAGCTTTTTTTACCATAGCTAAAGCTTTGATAAAATGGGGGAAATTACTAATCGGGTAATGTTTTAAAGGGAAATTTTCTAAAGCCCTACTCGTCTGTCCTCCGTATAGTGCGTCTATGGGAACTTTTTGCTCCCCTAAAGAATCGGCTTCGGTTCGATATTCTTTTGCTTGGTTCATTTTTTTTTTATTTTTAAAAATAAGTATTTTTTTTCTTTTTTAAATTTTTGGGGATTGACCACTTCAAAGTTAATCTTATCTACTTGCTCACCTAGAGTATCAGAAAAAAGATAGTGCATTAAAGGATGAGTGAAAGCTAGGTTTTTTTTATAATGAGTGAGGAGAGGAGCGGTAAAAGTTGTTACTAAAAAATAGACGTAACCCAAAGTTGGCAATACGTTATCGGTGCAGTCTTTTTCTTCCTTGACAGTGAGGCTATATCTTTTTAGGAGAGATTTAAAGTCTCGATACGTATGCCCCGAAGGGTTTTGGGTTTGGTCGCTGATTCTAAAATAGTCAAAAATAACCCAGGTGAGATGAGGTTTTTTTTGTAACCAATCAGCCATTTTTTGGATAGTTTTTTCTAAAGGAAGGTATTGAAAAGACTCGGCCATTAAAACGACATCTAGCTTGAGATAGTTTTTAATCTCTTCAAAAATAACTTCTTCAAAACCACTACAAATAACATCAAGGCTGGGAAAATTTTTTTGGATGTGATGGTATTGTTCTAAGTTAGGGGTTACTCCTTGTGCTTTTTTTTTATTTTTTTTTAGTAGGTTTAAAAGAGTACCATTCCCACACCCTACGTCTAATACAACTTGGTAGGGCTTTAACTTCTTTAATAAAAAGTCGTTATAATCATGCATAGCGGTTGCAATATCGGCAAAAGCTAATTTTTTATAATCAGTGGTAGGCTTTTTAAAAAAACCATAGTGGAGATTTTCATAAGCAAAAAGTTTAGAGTAAAGCTCTAGATCTAAATCGTTTTTAGCGTCCCATCTTTTTAAAGGATTTTTACGAGCGAAACCATATTTGAGAAACTGAGGTAAGTTAAAAATTTTGATGATAATATTTTTCATATAGCGTTTGTATAATTTATATTATATCCTTATTTTGTTTTAAAAAATTAATCCACTATTTTATGCATAACTTCAATTATTTAATCGGCCAAAATCACGCTCGGGCTATTTTCGTCAATATGCTGAAAAAAAAGAAAATGCATCATTCCATTATTTTACAAGGTCCTGAGGGAGTAGGGAAATTAACTGCTGCTTTTTTGTTGGCTAAAACATTTTTTTGTCGCAATCAAAAAAACGCCCTGGCTTGTAATGAATGTTCTTTTTGTCGAGGTCATAATCATTTTGCTTTTTCCAACACTTTGTTTTTTACTTCAAGTGACCGTCTGCCAGTAGTTAGTTTCTATCAAAAGATTTTAAAAAGTCAATTGTCCCAAGATCCTGATTTTATTCTAGAGCTTTTGCTTTTAGAGATAAGTAGTTTGTTAAATCGTCATAAAAATAAATTTTTGCCTTTACTTATGAGAACTAAGCAATCTTATCCAGTAGGGGTTGTGCTTAAAGAAAAAGATTTGCTTCTACTTTTTCATAAAATTTATGAAAAAATGACGCAGCCTAAAGAATATTTTGACTATTTTATTAGCGAAGAATTTTTTAAAGACATGCACTTGTTACAAAACTCCTTAGATCGAAGTTTTATTCCTCAAGATAGTTTTCAGAAAATACTACGTTGGAGTCAGACCAAAAACCAGTTAGCAAAAATAGTAGTTATTGAAAACCTAGAAATGATGAGCGCTATAACTATGAGCAAGTTTTTGAAAATTTTAGAAGACCCCCCAGAAAATGTTTATTTTATTTTGCTAACTGAAAATTTTAATCGCGAGTCTATCGTCGCTAAGCCGCTTAAAAGTCGTTCGTTAATTATTGATTTTAATTTTCTCCAAGGTTCCATAAGTAAAATTATGGAAGAAAATTTTAAAATTTCTAAGAATTATCCTTTTAGCTCTTTGGTTAAGTCTTTAACAGAGTTCATTGAAGACTTTCTTCAAGAAAAAGAAAAGGGAGATATCCTTACTCTATTACTCAATAAAAAACTAAGCGTAGCAGAAAAAATTTTTTATTTTGAAAAGAGTAAAAAGGGTATTTTGCAAGTTATTGTTTTAATTGAATTAGCCATTAAAAAATATTTAAAAAATCCAGAATGGTATCAAAAAAAAAGGATTAAAATAAGCCTTGCCAAAATAGCTAAAGCCAATTCTTTCCTTAATTCGTCTGCCCATTTAGCAGAAACCCACCAGGTATTAGAAAAAAATATTTTATTGAAAATCGTGCTTTACTTCCATCGGTTGATTTGAAAATTAAAAGAAAATCCAAACAAAAAATTTATTTACTAAAATTAAATAAAGCGGTTGATTGACGGGCCTTCTTCTTTTAAAGCGATTTCCGGTTTAATAGAATTTTGATAGAGGAGAGCATAAAGAGAAAATTATTATCACAATGTAGCCTATAAAATTCTTCCCTATTTACAAGTTTTTTACTCATTTTTTTTTATCTCATTTTATAATATAGAAGCTATGTTTTATCCTACTAAAAAAGGTTTATATGATTCTCAATTCGAGCATGATGCTTGTGGTTTTGGTTTTGTCTGTAATATTTTAGGTGAGCCGTCCCATAAAATTATTAATCAAGGTTTAAAGATTTTACGCAACCTTGATCATCGAGGAGCTGTGGGAAGTGAGCCAAACTCGGGCGATGGAGCGGGAGCCCTTATGCAAATTCCCCATACCTTTTTAAAAAAAGAATTAGCCAAAAAAGAAATTCAGTTAGGAGCACCAGCTAGTTATGGAGTAGGGCAAATTTTTTTCCCTAAAAAAAAGCAAAACTATCTGAAAATTAAAAAATTTTTCGAAGAAGAAATTAAAAAATACAAACTCCCCATTATTGCTTGGCGTAAAGTTCCCACCGACAACCAAATGCTAGGGGCAACTCCCTTGAGAAGCGAGCCAATTATTGAGCAAGTTTTTATTGAAAATAAATTTGCCAATGACCTTGTTTTTGAGCAGCAACTTTACTATTTTAGAAAAGTAATTGAAAAGAAAATTTTTAACTCGGATTTTCCAGATAAAGAAGCCTTTTTCCCAGTTTCCTTTTCATGTAAAACCATGGTGTATAAAGGGCAACTCACGGCTAATCAACTGGGGGATTACTTTTTAGATTTAAAAGATAAAGAGCTTAAGTCAGCTTTCCTGATAGTTCATAGCCGTTTTTCTACGAATACTTTTCCTAGTTGGAAACTTGCCCATCCTTTTCGAGTAATTGCTCACAATGGAGAAATTAATACCAAAAAAGGGAATGTTAATTGGATAAAGGCACGTGAGAGTCGATTGCATTCTAATGTTTTTTCTAGGAAGCAAATTAAAAGTATCGAACCTATTGCTTTAGAAAATAACTCTGACTCGATGAACTTTGATTCGGTGTTAGATTTTTTTATTAAGAGTGGCAAAAGTTTAGCTGAAGCCATTATGATTATGATCCCCGAAGCATGGGAAGAAGATCCTTTTATGGATGAAGCGAAAAGGGATTTTTATCGTTTTTATGCTAGCTTTATGGAACCTTGGGATGGCCCGGCAGCCATTGCTTTTAGTGATGGCAGATATGTCGGGGGTACTTTGGATCGTAATGGATTGCGTCCTTCTCGTTATACCCTTTATGAAGACAATACATTGGTGATGGCTTCAGAAGGGGGTGTTCTAGACTTGCCTTTTTCAGAAATTGTTTTTAATAAAAAGCTCGAGCCTGGGAAATTGCTTTTAGTGGATTTAGTTGAAAAAAGAATTATCTCTGACGAAGAAATAAAAAAACAAATTACGACGAACCTTCCTTATAAACAATGGAATAAAAGCATTACTCCTTTAGCTTCTTTAAAATCAATTCCTAGTTCCGTTATAAAAGAGCAGAAAAAAATTAAGGTCAAAGCAAAGGCATTTGGTTATACTCAAGAAGATTTCAAAACCATTATTGGCCCTATGTGTAATGGGGGTAAAGAGCCAGTGGGCTCTATGGGCAGAGACATCCCTTTAGCCGTTTTATCTAAAAAACCAGTCGCCCTTTTTAATTATTTTTATCAGTTGTTTGCTCAAGTTACTAATCCACCAATTGACCCTATCCGCGAAAAAAACTTCATGAGTTTAAAAACTTATTTAGGGGCACAGAAAAATTTATTTTCCTTAAAAGAAGATTCTTCTGCTAGCCAAGTCATTGAGTGCGAAACTCCGATTTTAACCAATGCAGAATTAACCAACGTTAAAGCCCTCCGAAACACCTTTGTGAAAGTTGAGACTATCGATGCCACTTATTCCCCTTTAATAGAAAATTTAAATTATGCTTTAAAAAAAGTGGTGCAGGAAATTTATCAAGCGGTGAAAAATGGAGCCGAAATAATTATCATTTCCGATAAAAAATTAAGCCGAGAAAAAATGTATATTCCTTCTCTTTTGATTTTAGCGGCCAGTCATCAATATTTAGTAGAAAAAAAAATTAGATCAGAATGTAGTTTAGTGGTTGAGAGTGGTGAAGTTCGAGAAGTTCATCACATCGCTTTACTTTTAGGTTATGGGGCTAACGCGGTTAATCCTTATTTGATTTTCGAAAGCATTTCTTGGTTGTTTGTCGAAGGAGTTTTGGAAGAAAATTTAACCTCTAAACTCGCAGAAAAAAACTATGTGAATGCGGTTAATCAAGGCTTATTAAAAATAATTTCCAAAATGGGCATTTCGACTATCCGTAGTTATGTGGGGGCTAAAATTTTTGAAGCAGTAGGGATTAGCGATGAGCTCATTGCCACTTGTTTTGCGGGAACAAGTAGTAGGTTAGGGGGGATTGGCTTAAAAGAAATAGAAAAAGACTACCTTACTCATTTTCAAAATGCTTTTTCTCATTCAACGAATAATTTAGCTGATTACTTGCCAGGAGGAGAATATAAGTGGCGCTCTCGTGGGGAAAAGCATTTATTTAATCCTAACACTGTGCATCTTTTGCAGCAAGCTTGTCGGACTAAAGATTACTCTTTGTTTGAAAAATACTCTACTTTGATTAATAATCAAAACGAAGATGCTTTTACGTTAAGAGGGCTTTTAGAATTTACTAATCAAAAACCTATTCCTTTAGACCAAGTAGAAAAGAAAGAAGAAATATTTAAAAGGTTAGTCACAGGCGCTATGTCTTTTGGTTCTATTTCTTGGGAAGCGCATACTACTTTGGCTAAAGCGATGAATAGAATAGGGGGAAAAAGCAATACCGGTGAAGGAGGAGAAGATCCTATTCGTTTTGTTGTTACTCCCGGAAAAGACTCCATGCGCTCAGCTATCAAACAAGTAGCTTCAGGGCGCTTTGGCGTAACTGCTAACTATTTAGTGAACGCCGATGAGATTCAAATTAAGATTGCTCAAGGCGCTAAACCGGGAGAAGGCGGGCAGCTGCCAGGGCATAAGGTAGATAAAATTATTGCTCGAGTCCGTTATTCTACTCCTGGGGTTGAGCTTATCTCCCCACCTCCCCATCACGATATTTATTCTATTGAAGATCTTGCTCAGTTAATTTATGATTTAAAGTGCATTAACCCTCAAGCAAAAGTAAGCGTTAAACTAGTTTCTTCTGCTGGCGTGGGGACGATTGCGGCTGGAGTAGTTAAGGGTTATGCCGACACGGTTACCATTGCTGGTTTTGATGGAGGCACTGGGGCTTCTCCACTTAGTTCTATTAAGCATACTGGCTTGCCTTGGGAGTTGGGCTTAGCGGAAACTCACCAAACTCTAGTTTTAAACAAACTGAGGAATAGAGCTCGCCTGCAAACCGATGGGCAAATTAAAACCGCTCGAGATATTGTTATTGCTACCCTTTTAGGAGCGGAAGAATGGGGAGTAGCCACTGCTGCTCTAGTGGTGATGGGCTGTATTATTATGCGCAAGTGCCATTTGAATACTTGTCCTGTGGGGATTGCTACTCAAAGGGAAGAGCTTAGAAAATTATTCCCAGGGGAAGTGGATCATTTAGTGAGCTTTTTCACTTTTCTCATTGAGGATGTTAGAAAAATAATGGCAGGACTAGGATTTAAAACCATCTCGGAAATGGTTGGACGAACAGACAAACTTAAAAAGAAACCTAATTTAAAAAACCCTAAATGGGCTAATATTAACTTGGATAATTTATTATATCCTTCCAAAGCAATTAAATTAAGCGAGCAATTTTGCTGTGTCCCCCAGCCTCTAATTAATAAAACTAATTTAGATTATAAATATTTAAAAGAAGTAAATGAAAGTTTAAAGACCAATAAAAAACTTACTATTCAAGGTGCCATAAAAAATACTAATAGGGCTTTTGGTAGTACGCTCTCTTATCACATAACGAAAGCCAAGGGAGAAAAGGGCCTTCCTGCTAAACGAATTTCTTTCCATTTAACGGGAAGTGCTGGTCAGAGTTTTGCTGCTTTTTCTTGTCACGGGATGCATTACACTTTAGTAGGAGAAGCTAATGATTATTTTGCTAAGGGTTTATCGGGAGCTAGTTTAATTGTGAGATTCCCCGAAGAAGCTAACTTTGATCCACAAAAAAATATTATCGTTGGTAATGTTGCTTTTTATGGAGCTACTGCGGGAATGGCTTATATCGGAGGAATCGCTGGTGAGCGATTTGCCGTTAGAAATTCTGGAGCAGAAATTGTTATCGAAGGAGTGGGGGCGCATGGCTTGGAATATATGACTGGGGGTAGGGTTATTATTTTAGGGAAGATTGGGCGAAACTTTGCTGCGGGCATGAGCGGGGGCATTGCTTATGTTTATAATGAAAAAAGTAATTTAGAAAAAATCAATAAGGGTTTAGTTGAAATTGAAAAACTCCATAATGAAGAAGAAATTCTTTACCTTAAAAAGCAAATAAAAAATCATTTCTCTTCGACTAAAAGTAAAAAGGCTCAATGGATTATCGATAACTTCTCTAAAGAAGTAGATAATTTTATAAAAGTGATCCCTAAGGAATATAAAAAAATTATTGCTAGTATGGGAAAAAAGAAAATTAAAATCGCTTAGTCGTTTAAGTTTAAATTAAAGAAATTATCATAATGGGAAAAACAACTGGCTTTTTAGAATATTCAAGGCAGACTCATCCTTACAAAGAGGTAGAGAAAAGAAAAAAAAATTTTAATGAATTTGTTGTCTCTTTAAAAAAAGATGAACTCCAAAAACAAGGGGCTCGTTGTATGGATTGTGGTATCCCCTTTTGTCAAAGTGGTTGTCCTTTGGGGAATATCATCCCGGATTTTAACGACTTGGTTTATCAAGGAGATATGGAATCGGCATTTGCCACTCTCTTTTCTACTAACAACTTCCCTGATATTACTGGAAGAGTTTGTCCGGCGCCTTGTGAGTCGGCTTGTGTTTTAGGGATTAATAAACCCCCGGTTGCCATTAAAACTATTGAATATTCTATTGCTGAAAAGGCTTTTAAAAACAACTGGTTTCCTACCAAAACTCTCAAAAAAACTAATAAAAAAATAGCAATTATTGGTTCAGGTCCTGCTGGTCTTGCTTGTGCGGATCAACTTGCCTATGCTGGACATGAAGTTGTTGTTTATGAGCGAGAAGATGAACTAGGGGGATTGCTGACCTATGGCATTCCTAATTTTAAGCTAGAAAAAGAAGTAGTTTTCCGCCATATTAGTCGTTTAAAAAAACAAGGAGTAAGTTTTTTAAAAAATGTTGAAGTAGGCAAAGACATCTCGGTAAAAGAATTAGAAAAAAGGTTTGATGCCATTGTTTTAGCTATTGGTTCCACAGTTCCTCGTGATCTTCCACTGGCCCATCGTCATGGAGAGAACATTCATTTTGCTATGGACTTTCTTAGTCAAAATACTAAAAGGGTACTTAAAAAAAATATTACGGAACCTCTTATTGATGCCAAAGGCAAAGAAGTTTTAGTGATAGGGGGAGGGGATACTGGTTCCGACTGCATTGGCACTTCGATTAGGCAAGGGGCTAATAAGGTAACTCAAATTGAGATTCTACCTAGACCGCCTAAAGAGCGCGATGCCACTATGCCTTGGCCTCAGTATGATAGAATATTTCGAGTCTCTTCTTCTCAAGAAGAAGGCTGTGTGCGCAAATTTTCTATTGCGACTAAAGATTTTGTTTTAAACACTAAGGGAGAAGTCAAGGGAATTGATTACACTAAGGTGGAGTGGAACCCTAATCAAAAAAAGTTTATCCCCTTAAAAGAGCAAGGGTTTTTAAAAGCTGATTTGATTTTTTTGGCAATGGGGTTTCTGCACGCGGAGCCTAAGTTACTAAAAAAGTTCAAGATTAAAACTGACCCTAGAGGAAATGTCTTCACCGAAAAAGACAAATATCAAACCAATATTCCTAAGATATTTACTGCCGGTGATGCTCGGCGGGGGCAGTCTTTGGTAGTGTGGGCTATTAGTGAAGGCAGAGAATGTGCGCTAGCCGTTGACGAGTTTCTCACTAAAAAAAAATCAGTTTTAGCTTCTAAGGCGTTTTAAAGCTATTTTTTTATTGTAATTTTTATTTGAAAATCCCTAAAAAAATATTTCTTTTTTTTTTTATCATCGTTGGTTTAATTTATTATTTTTTTTTTTATATTTCGATTAACGATCAAAAAAAAATTTATACTTTTTTAATTTTTTCAGAAGAAGAAAAAAAAGTTGCCAATGCTTGGGTGCTTTATTATTATTACCCTTTTGCCTATTTTCATTTGTTTGAAATACATCCCCAGCATCATGTTTTTTATCAGGAAAAATACCAACTAATAAATCAAGATAAAAATTTTTTTGAAAATAGGATTAAAGATTTGTTATCCATTAGAAATTTTGATTTTACCATTAACTTAGAAGAGGGGCTTAAAGAAGATATTTTTAATATTATGGGGGGAATCAATTTCATCAACCTTCATTCTGAGGCATTTCCTTTGGGGAAGGTTTTTATTGACAACTTGAATTACCAGCGGTTTTTAAATGGGATTGAAAATAGTAATAATCGTAAAAATACCAGACTTAGCATTTGGCTCAATGCACTATTTCACGTTAGAGATAATGTTATTGCTAATGAGGCTTACCTTAAGCAATTAAGAGGAATTTTTAATTTATTGAATATCAATATTAATTACCAAAGTTTTCTTAAGCTTTTTAATCCTTTCCTTCAAGAAAATAGTAATTTTATTATCAATTACGACAAAATGAATTTCGATACTATTAAACAAGCTGGAGAAGAGTACTTAGTGCCTTTAAATAATGGGAAGTACGATTTAGGGAAAATTAATCAAACCCTCACTGAGTTTGTTAATCAAGAAATCAAGTACCAGCTTTTCCCTATTGCTGTGCAGATTAAAAATGCTACCACCATCAATCGCCTTGCTACTAGAACTACGGGAATTTTTCGTTATCGTAGGCTAAACATTGATGAGTACTTAAACTCCGATTTTTTACTCAATAATTCGGTCATTGTTAGTTATATTTTTTCTCCACTTAAAGAAAACTATATTAAAAAAGTAAGCAAGATAGAAGATGTTTATTATTTAATTGATTACACTAAGGAGTTTGATTTCTCTATTTATTTAGGAAAAGATTTTTATGGAATTAAAAGCACCCAAGAAAATGAACAAAACTAAAATTATTGCCATTAGCAAACTACTAGCTTCTTTGAAAGCCGAAAAAGTAGTGGCTTTTCGCCATCGAAAATTAGATTACGCGGATTTTATTATCATCGCAAGTGGTTTGTCGGCTCTTCATTTAAAAAGCCTAAGAAAAAATGTTTATTACGAACTGCGGAAAAAAAAGATTCTTCCTTTTGCCCTTACGAAAGAAACTAGAGAGAACGATAATAGTTGGCTGCTTTTAGATTATGGGGAATTAATTATTCATTTTTTTTTACCCGATAGTAGAGAGTATTACAAACTGGAAGGCTTTTTTAAAGAAGCAGAAGTAATTTATCAAAGTGATGAAGAAGATTAGCAATAATAATCATCTACTCATTGGTGCTGGAGAAGCGGCCTATGAGCTTATTGATGACATTAAAAAAACTCAAAAAAAAATAACCATTGTTGGTATTTTAGATGACCTAGAAGAAAAAAAAAAAATAACCATTAAAAATGTTCGGGTTTTAGGGAAAATTAAAGATATAAAAAAAACTATTGATCTTTATAAGGTTAGCACTATCGTTATTTGTATTGAGAAAATCTCTCAATCACTATTGGAGTTTATTATCGATAACACTAGCGGGCTGAAAATTAAAATCAAAATCATCCCAGCTCCCGGAGAATACCTTAGAAAAAACATAACTTTTGATAAAATTAGAGAGGTCTCAGCAGAAGATATTATCGGCAGAAAAAATATTGTTCTAACCCAAAACATCATTAAAAAAAAGTTCAACAACAAAGTTATTTTAATTACCGGCGCTGGTGGGACAATTGGAAGTGCTCTTTGCTACCAGCTTATGGATTATTCTTTAAAAAAAATAGTTTGCGTTTGTCGGGGAGAAAACTCTCTTTATCTTTTAAAAAGATTGCTGCAAGAAGAAAATAAAAATAATATTCCTATTCACTATCATTTGGGTGATGTGAAAGATTATGAGCAAATGAAAGAACTTATCATAGATGAAAAACCTAATATTATTTTCCATGCAGCAGCTCATAAGCATGTCCCTTTAATGGAAGAAAATGAAAAAGAAGCAATTAAAAATAATGTTTTTGCTACTCTCAATTTGTTGCAATTAGTCAAAGAATACCAATTAGAAGATTTTGTTTTTATTTCTACCGATAAAGCAGTTAATCCAAAAAACATTATGGGTGCATCTAAAAAGTTAGCGGAAAATTTAGTCAACTACTTTTCTCATAACGATAAATTGTTTACTTGCGTTGTCCGTTTTGGCAATGTGATTGGGAGTCGAGGTTCAGTGGTCCCACTTTTTAATCAGCAAATAAGCAAAGGGGGCCCGATAACGATTACTGACCCAGAAGTGGAGCGGTATTTTATGACTATTCCTGAGGCGGCTTCTCTAGTCATTAATGCGGTTGCTTTATCTGGAGGTAACGAAACTTATATGCTCGATATGGGTGATCCAGTGAAGATTGACAACTTGGTTAAAAGACTCATTAGCGTTCAAGGGTACGTCGTGAATCGCGATGTGAAAATTCGCTATACTGGTTTAAGGCCTGGAGAAAAACTAACCGAAGAACTCTATAATAAAAACGATGAAATTTTTCCTACGATCAATCCAAATATTTATGAAATTAGAGAAAATTTTTCTATTACGAAAAATTTCTATCAAGAGATAATTGCTTTGCGAAAAAATCTTGAAAAATACAATTCTCTTCGAATAAGGAAGTGGATTGAAAAGAATCTTAAAATTAAACTGCTTTAGCAAGATTTTTTTCATTTTTTTAGAGTTCTTATTTTAATTTATCTTCTCATAATAAAAAAGGTGATGATTAATTTTTTCCCTTCAATTAACTTCTTTGCTAGAAAAAATAGAAAAAAAAATTAGCTACTCCTTGTTGCTTTTTTCTGGTTTTAGTTTAAAAAAATTATCATTTATTTGTCTGCTTTTTTATTCTTTTTTAGTCTCGTTTAATGTTACAATTTTTAAGTAAAGGTGGACGATTTAAAATTAATTGTTGTTACTGGGGGTGTGCTTTCGGGCATCGGTAAAGGCGTTTTAGGAGCTAGTATCGGCTCACTACTACGAAAAAATTTCAAAGTTATTCCCATAAAATGTGATGGTTATCTCAACGCTGATCCAGGGACAATGAACCCCAAAGAGCATGGGGAAGTTTTTGTTTTAGATGATGGGGGAGAAGTGGATATGGACTTTGGGCATTACGAGCGCTTTATGAATATTACCACTAAAAAAACGTGGAATATTACTATGGGAAAAATTTATCAAGATATTTTAGAAAAAGAAAGAGAGGGGCGCTATTTAGGACAGACTGTGCAGCTGATTCCTCATGCCACTGAAGAAATTAAAAAAAATTTACTTAAAATCCTTCGTAAAGAAAAAGCAGAAATTGGTTTAATTGAAGTGGGAGGAACTGTGGGGGACATTGAAAACGAGCTTTTTATTGAAGCGATTCGCCAAATGAAAAGAGAAAAAAAACCGAGCACTATGATGTTTATCCATTTGACTTATATCCCTTACATTTATGGGAGTAATGAATATAAGTCCAAACCCACTCAAAACTCGGTTAAGCTACTGAATCAAAAAGGGATTTATCCAGATATGCTAGTTTGTCGCTCGAAAGATGAAATTAGTCATAACCTTAAAGAAAAAATAGCCCTGCATTGCAATTTAGAAGATGAGAAAGTTATTTCAGTGTTGGATTTAAAAGACATTAATGAACTGCCTTTTTTTTTACAAGAGCAGAAAGTAGGACAAATTATTAAAGAAAAACTAAAACTTAATAAGATTACCCCGCTTAAAAAAAGAGCGATTGTTTCGAAAAAAAAGCCTACTCTTAAAGTCGTTTTAGCTGGCAAGTACGTAGAATTAGAAGACTCTTATGCTAGTGTGGTGGCTGCTTTAAAGCATGCTGCTCATATGCTTAAATTACGGGTGAGTATTGATTTTATCGATACGGTAAATATCCGTCAAGAAAATTTGTTAGAAAAAATTAGTGAATTTTCTGGGGTGATTATCCCAGGAGGTTTTGGCATTAGAGGAATGGAAGGAAAAGTGGAAGTTATTCGTTTGGTTAGAGAAAATAATATCCCTTTTTTAGGTATTTGTTTAGGCATGCAGTTAGCCGTTATTGAATATGCTCGCAATGTTTGTGGGCTTACGAAAGCCAACTCTAGTGAAATTAAAAAAAAAGATTTGCCGTATCCTGTTATTGACCTACTTCCCGAACAAAAAAAAGTTTCTTATAAAGGCGCCACTATGCGACTAGGAGGGCAGGATGTTTTGATTCAAGAAAAAACCTTAGCTAGAAAAATTTATAAAAAAAAAATAATTCGAGAAAGGTTTCGTCACCGCTATGAAGTGAATGATGATTATGTCCCTGCCTTAGAAAAAAATGGTTTAGTTTTTTCTGGGAGCACTTTGGATAATAGTATAAAGCAAATTGTTGAACTCCCGCAGCACCCTTTTTTTTTAGGGTGCCAATTCCACCCTGAACTTATTTCTAGCATAGAAAATCCGTCTCCTTTATTTCTACAATTTTTAGATGCTTGTTTGAAAAATAAAAAAGCATAAAAATCCTTGTTTCTAAAATCTTTT
This sequence comes from Spirochaetota bacterium, assembly GCA_965277105.1. Classification (GTDB taxonomy): domain Bacteria; phylum Spirochaetota; class UBA12135; order COTS27; family CAXSBA01; genus CAXSBA01. The sequence continues at coordinate 107,681 of OZ255710.1, forward strand.
TTTACTTCTTTCGTTTTTTTGATGGCTTCTATTAGAGTAAAAACTTTATCAGTTACTTTTGCTCCTTTAATAATCGCCTATACTTTTTTAAGAGATACTTTTTATTTTAATCTTGGTGACTTTTTGATTTATGCTAGTTCTTGCTTAGTCCTGCAAATTGCTTGTAATTTTACCAATGAGTATTACGACTACAAACGAGGGGTCGACAATGAAGAAAGGAAGGGGCCTATTCGTATGCTGCAAAAAGGGAAAATAACTCATAATGGCCTTTTAAAAGCTATCGTCATAACTTTTATCTTACCAGCAATGGGTGCTATTTATTTGGCTTTTTATTATGGTGTAGAGGTTATTTTTATTGCCATTCTTTCTTTATTGGCTGCTTTTTTTTACACTGGGGGAAAGAATCCTTATGGTTATCGAGGCTTGGGAGAAATACTAGCTTTTATTTTTTTTGGACCAGTTATTGTTTTTGTCCCTTTTTTTTTGTTTTATTCTTGGTCTGCTTTTTTTTCTTTCTCGGAGATTTACCCCCTAGCTTTAGGTGCGGGTTCTTTTGCTTGGGTGCTGTTAGCAATTAATAATCTAAGGGATTACGACAACGATAGCAATAATCAAAAAATGACTCTTACGGTTATTTTAGGAAAAAACTGGACTAAAGTTTTAATCATTTCTTTCCTATTAATGGCCAATATTTTTTTTTATTTATTAGTGCATCAGCAAAATATTTTTTTTCTAACTTTTTTTTTATTTGCTCCTTTTATTATTTTTTTTATTCTAAGAGAAGAGAAATTAAACAAGATGCTAGCTCTAACTAGTTTAAATTATTTCTATATTAGCTTGATGATTTTCTTTTTTTACACCCAATGAAAATAGCAATTATTGGAGGCGGGATTTCTGGATTAGGCTGTGCTTATCTCCTTCATCCTCACCACGACATTACTCTTTTTGAAACGAATGATTACTTAGGAGGGCATGCTAAAACTAGTACGATTGTTGAAAAAAATAAAGCATATCATTTAGATCAAGGCTTTATGGTTTTTAACGAAAGGAATTATCCTTTATTCACTAAACTACTAAAAAAGCTAGGAACACTCACTGAAGAATCGGAAATGAGCTTTAGTATTAAAGAAATGAAAAGTGGTTTTGAATATAAGGCTACTAATGTTTTTTCTTGGTTTGCCCAAAAAAGGAATTTGTTTTTATGGAATCACTATAAAATGTTTTTTGAATTACTTCGCTTTAAAAAAACTTTAAGTAGGAATATCCATTCACTGAGTCCCTACCTTGATTTAAAAACTTTTTTACAGCAAAATAATTTTACTAGAGAATTTATTGACCGACTTATTCTCCCTATATGTTCGGCTATTTGGTCTAGTTATTATAAAAACATTTTAACGTTTCCAGTGGTTTTGATTTACACTTTCCTTAATAATCATGGCATTCTTGACTTGTTTAGCAAAACTAAATGGCAATGCATTCAAGGGGGATCGAAAAATTATATTCAAAAAATTATTAAAGGGTGGGAGAATAAAGTTGCTCTGAAAACTTCGATTAAAAAAATCACTCGTAAAAAAGATAAAGTGGTTGTGGTCACCGATAAAAAAAATCATCAGCAAGAAAGCTATTTCGATAAAGTGATTATAGCTACCCACAGCGATCAAGCTTTGGCGATGATTAAACCTACTGCCTTAGAAGAAGAAATTTTAAAAGCAATCCCTTATAAAAGAAGTAATATCTTAGTTCATCATGACCAAACCATTATGCCTAAAAAAAAGAGGGCTTGGGCTAGTTGGAATTATTTGGTGAAAGAAAAACTAGCATCGAAAACTTTAGTCACCTATAACTTAGAAAAAATTCAAAATATTTATAACTCTAAAAATCCTTTTTTTATTTCGTTAAATAGCGAGGCTTTGATTAGGCCAGAGAAAGTTTTGCTCACGAATGAATTTGCTCATCCACAGTTTTCTGTGCAATCAGAAAAATTTAAAAAAATGCTCCCGCTCATTAACGGGAAAAATAATACCTATTATTGTGGGGCTTATTGGTATAACGGTTTTCACGAAGACGGTTTTAAAAGTGCCGTGGAAGTTGCTAAACAGTTGAAAATAGCTTTTTAGTTTTTCAATTGTCTTATTATTAATTTTATACTTTACCTTTAAATTAAAAATCGTAAGTTATTTTTATAAAATTTCTCTTATTCAATGATAAAATTTTTTTTAAAAAATGAGCAAAGCAATAACCAATTTAAAAGAAATATTTAATCTTCTAGGCGAGAAAAAAAAAGCTAATCCACTAAAATCTTACACTGCTTCTCTATATCAAAAAGGCGATGCGGGTATCAACCGGAAAATAATGGAAGAAGCCTTTGAATTGACTCAGGCTAAAAAAAAAATAGAAGTCATTCGAGAATTTTCCGACTTGCTTTATCATAGTTTTGTTTTACTCCAGCATAAAAACATAACGTATAGGGAAATAGAAAAAGAAATGCTTGCAAGAACTGGTATTAGTGGTTTAGTAGAAAAAAAAAATCGGCTAAAAAAATGACAGCTACTAAACGGATCAAGATTGCCGTTCCTAAAAAAGGAAGGCTTAGAAAACCCATTGTCAAAATGCTTAACAAAGCACGCTATGTTTTTAAGCAAGATGATAATTTGCTCCATGCGCATTGTGTTTATCAGCCTATTGATTTTATTTTTTTAAGGACTGATGACATCCCTACTTTAATTGACCAAAAAAAAGTGGACTTAGGATTTACGGGGAGAGATTTGGTTAAGGAAGGAAAGTTTGATTTACAAGAACTACTTAATATAGAAATGGGGAACTGTGAGCTAGCTTTAGCAGGACCCAAAGAAATTTCTTTCGATAATTTGAGCCAATTAAAAAACAAAAAAATCGCTACCTCTTTCCCACACCTAACTAAAACTTTTTTTCAGAAGAAAAATATCCCAGTAGAATGCATTACTTTAAATGGCTCTATTGAAATTATGCTGAAACTCAATGTTTGTGATGCAATTGTCGATTTAGTAGAAACGGGGAATACTTTAAAAGATAACAATCTAGAAAAATGGGAAGTTTTAGAAAAATCCTATGCCGCAGTTTTCAGCCGAAAAGATTTTAAAAAAAACGAAGTGGTTGAGGCTTTTTTAAAAAGGCTAAAAGGGATTATCATTGCTAGCCACTATAGTATTTTAGAGTACAACATTAAAAAGTCATCCCTTTTAAAAGCCGAGAAAATTACTCCTGGTTTAGATGCTCCTACGATAGCGCACTTAGATGATCCTAAAATGGTAGCAATTAAAGTTATGATTAAAAAATCAGATATCATCGAGGCTATGGATAAGTTGGAAGAAATTGGAGCTAGTGGAATTTTTGAAATGAATATTAATAACTGTAGGCTGTAAATAAACGATGAATAAAAAACCATATATCTTGGTTGCTGGAGAAACAATTGTTGATAATAAATTAGTTAAGGGGGAAAAAAATGTTTTTGAAAGTCACCCCGGAGGATCGCTTTTTAATGTTAGTATTGGCCTAGGGCGACTTAAAAGCCCAGTGGCTTACCTAGCTACTTTGTCAACTGATTTTAATGGGGAGATTTTTTATCGCGTTCTTAAGAAAAATAACGTCAATACTCAGTTTGTTGAAAGGAGTAATGCGCCCTCTGCTCTAGCTTTTATTGTGCAGAATAAAAATAATTTGGATTACCAGTTTTATATTGAAAAAACCAGTGCTCAAGTGATTAATCAAAAAAAAATTATTTCTCAAGAAATTCAAATATTTCATTATGGTTCTTTTAATAGTGTTTTAGGAAAAAAAGCTGATTATTATCACAAAATTGCCCGTGACCTTAGAAAAAATTGCCTTATTTCTTATGATGTCAATGTTCGCCCTCGAATAACCCCGAATAAAAAAGAAGTCTTAGTAAAAATTAATCGCAATTTAAAAAGCGCCCACATTATTAAACTAAGCGATGAGGATTTAAGCTGGAGCTTTGGGAATGATATTAAGGCATTTGTTCAGCAATACTTACGAAAAGATAACATCATCATTTATACTTTAGGGAGTAGTGGGGTAGAAATTTATTTTGGTGATACTAAAATAAAAACCAAAGGAGTTAAAGTAAAAACTAGCGATACGATTGGAGCTGGTGATACTTTTATGGCTTGCTTTTTGCATCTTTTGTTAAAAAACGACTTTGCTACTCAGAAAAAATTTTTAAAAATAACCATTGAAGAATTAAAAGAAATAGTCGAAATAGCTAATGGCGCAGCTGCTTTTAACTGCACCCAAAAAGGGGCTAATCCTCCTACCAAAAAAGAGTTATTAGATTTTGCTAAAAAACCCCCTTCTAAAAAAATAAAAATTTAAAGTATGATAAAATTATAATTGGAATAAGAATGATTGGTTTTATCGGTTTAGGTAATTTAGGTTCAGCTTTATTTAAAAGAATGGCAAAAATAAAAAATCTTGTGGAAAAACCAGGAGAAGTTTTTTATTTGTATGATTATAATTCGGTTAAACTTAAATCGCTTGCTTCTAAAAAAGCGAAAGTAGTAAGTTCGTTAGAAGAGATGTTTGCCCACTCTCAGTATATCTTTATTTGCGTTAAGCCTAATGACTTTGCCGATTTAGCTGATAGTATTAAATTTCGAGTGCAATCCCAGCACGTTTTTATCTCCGTTATGGCGGGAGTAACTTTAAATTCTATCCAAAAAAAAACTCAAGCTACGAAAATAGTTAGGGTTATGCCGAACACTCCAGCTTTAGTGGGGGCGGGGGTAGGTGGAGTGAGTTTTTCTAAGGAAATAGGCTCCGAAGAAAAAACATTAATCCTAAACTGGTTGGCTACCCTAGGTTTTTTTTTTGAAGTGGGAGAAGAAAAAATGAGTGCAGTTACCGCCCTTACTGGTTCGGGGCCGGCGTGGGTTTTTACCTTTATTCAAGCTTTAGCTGATGCCGGGGTACAAGCGGGAATGTCTCGTGAGTTAGCCCTTAAAAGCGTTATTGCCATGGTTATGGGTTCTAGTAAATTATTGGAAAAAACCGGTAAACACCCTTATGCTTTACGTGATGAAATTGCTTCTCCTGGTGGGACTACTATAGATGGTTTATTAGCCCTTAGCAAAAATGGTTTTGAAAAAAGCATTCATCAAGGAGTAAAAGCGGCTTACGATAAAGCAGTGGAGATGACGAAAGATTAAACTTATTTCTCTTTCCCCTCGTCAGCAAAAAAATGGCTAAAAAAAATTTACTAACTGGTATTAAACCCACTGGGCGACCACACTTGGGTAACTACTTAGGGGTAATCAAGCCTGCTTTAGCCAAAGCAAAAAGTTACAATACTTTTTTTTTTATTGCAGATTATCACGCTTTAAATCAAACTAAAGATCCTAAAAAACTTTATAGCGACATTTTAGAAATAACGGCCGTGTGGCTTGCTTGTGGGCTTAATCCTGAAGAGCATATTTTTTATTGCCAATCTAGTATACCAGAAATTGCTGAGTTGAATATTATCCTTGCTAATGTTACCTCTAAGGGGCTTTTAAATCGAAGCCACGCTTATAAAGCAGTGGTTCAGGAAAACTTGAACAATAATAATGATCCTGATAAAAACGTTAATATGGGGCTTTTTAATTACCCGTTACTTATGAGTGCGGATATCCTTATGTTTCATACAGATATTGTGCCAGTTGGCCCGGATCAAGTCCAGCACGTTGAACTAGCTCGAAATATTGGAGAAGCTTTTAACCGAACTTATGGGGATACTATTATTTTGCCTATGGCTGAAGTGAATAAAAACGTTGAAACTATTTTAGGAACTGATGGTAGAAAAATGAGTAAGAGCTATAGCAACGTTATCCCTTTATTTGGGAAAGAAAAAGAAATTAAAAAAGCAGTGATGAAAATTATTACCAATTCTCAGGAAATTGATGAACCCAAAAATCCCGATACTTGTAATGTTTTTTCCCTTTATAAGAATTTTGCTAATACAGAAGAACTGCAGACTTTAAGAGAAAAATACGAAAGGGGAGGGATGAGTTGGGGAGAAGCCAAAACTATCCTTTTTGAAAAACTCCAAGAGCACTTTGCTCCTCTTCAAGAAAAGTATAACGCGATTAAAGACGATGAAGACTATTTGAAAAAGACGTTAGAGTTAGGAGCTAAGAAAGCTAGAGAAGTGGCTAAGGTAAATTTATTTGCCTTAAAAAAAAAAATTGGGATTTTGTAAGAGTATAAAGTTATGTTCCCTTTAAAATTCATAAGAGAAAATTTAGCTCTAATTGAAAAAAATTGCCAAAAGCGAAATTTTCCTTTTGATAGCAAAAATTTCCTTAACCAAGAAAATGAAAGGCTTAAGCTTCTTCGGCTTAGTGAAGAGAAAAAAGCCCTAATGAACAAAACTGCGAAAGAGATTGGTGTGGCTAAAAAGTCAGGGGAAAAGCTATCGGAAGAAAAGCAAGCAGCTATGCGGAATTTAGGTGATGAAATTAAAATCATTGACGAAAAACTAAGAGCCACAGAAAAAGCAATGAAAGACTTAGCGTTTTCCTTACCTAATTTATTAAACGAAGAAGTTCCTGTTGGGTTAAGCGAAGAAAATAATCAAGAAATAAAAAAATGGGGAGATATTCCACAGTTTGCTTTTTCTCCTTTAGACCACGTGGCTATTTTAGAAAAAAATAATTGGGCTGATTTTGAAAAAGCCGCTAAAATTACTGGAGCTCGCTTTGCTATCCTTCAAGGAGAAGTAGTCAAGCTTCAAAGAGCACTTATTAGTTTTTTTTTAGAAGAAAATAGTAAAAGAAACTATTTAGAAATCAGCCCACCTTCTATTGTTAATCATAAAGCGTTAGAAGGAACGGGACAGCTCCCTAAATTTAAGGAAGATATTTTTTTCTTAGGAGAAGATTTTAGCCATTTTGGATTAATCCCTACTGCTGAGGTTCCCTTGACTAATTTGTATCGCGAAGATATTATCTTAGAAGCAGATCTCCCTTTTAACTTTACCGCTTACACCTCTTGCTTCCGCTCAGAGGCTGGTTCGGCTGGTCGAGATACCAAAGGGCTTATCCGGCTTCATGAGTTTGCTAAAGTGGAGTTGGTGAAAATAGTTCATCCGGAAAACTCAGAAACTGAGCATCAAAAAATGGTAAGTGATGTTGAGAATCTTCTGCAAAACTTAAAACTCCCTTATCGAATTGTGCTTCTTTGTAGCGGAGATACTGGATTTAGTGCTAAAAAGTGTTATGATTTAGAAGTTTGGTTGCCGGGGCAACAGGCTTATCGTGAGATATCTTCTTGCTCAAACTGTGGTAATTTCCAAGCTCACAGGATGAAGACAAGATTCCGTAAAAAAGATAATTCACTAGATTACGTTCATACTTTAAATGGTTCTGCACTACCTATTGGTCGAACCTTAGTAGCTATTTTAGAAAACTACCAAAAAGCAGATGGGACTATTACCGTTCCCGATGTTTTGAAAAAATACTATTTTTAAATTACTTTTAATATTAAGGGGTATTTGCCTATTCATTAAATGAAATATACGCGTTTAACAATTTTTCTAGTTCGCTAAAAATTTCTTCTTGATAATCATCAACATCAAATAAAATTTCACTTTCGATAAGAAACCCTTTGCCGTTTTCAATATCATTAAAAATGACATTATTATTTAATTTTTGTTTAATCTCTTCTTGTTTATTTTCTTTGAGCTTTTTATAAAATTCTTCTTTTAGCGTATAAATTCCAATTTTTAAAATACTCTTTTGGGAGTTTATTTTAATTATTATATCACCATTCTGCTTTTTTAAGCCAGTTGCAGAATAGTAAGAAGGTGTACTTGGCTTGGGTTTTCTTAATTTTAATTTATTTTTTTTTTCATAAAAACTAGTAAAGTTATAGAGAAATTCTATTTTCTTTATAGCTTCCTCAGATAATTGTTTATCTTTTTTCCTATTATCTTTGAGTAATTTCAGCCAATTATTAGGTTGGGAAATTATTTCAAATTTAGGAGCGGGTTCGGAAGCTCCAATTTTCCAAATTTCTATTTTTAATAAAAAAAAATTATATTTAGAACTGGTTATTTTGTTTAGCTAATCAATAGCATTCCTGTGCTCTTCTTCTGTTTCTTTCACTATCCAAATGACAAATAATTTATCTTTTTCGTCTATAAAAGAAGAATATGTTACTAATTTACCAAGATGATCGTGATTGGTTTTTTCTAGCTGATTTTCTATAATGATAGGATTTTCTTTGTCGTCTTCTTAATATATCAATGTAATATTTGCCGGCATTTGCTTCTTTCTCTTTGGGATTAATAGCTATTCCTAATTCTTCACTTAAAATATTAATGCTTTCTTCTTCAAATAACCAGTTGCTGAAATCATGTTTTTCGTTTTTCCAAATTTCTCTTAAATTAATCTTTTCTAATTTCGATAATTTTTTTTTCATAACGATATAATCTTTATCATTTACATTTTACAACAAAAATATAATATTTGTTTTTTTAATTTTTTTTACTAGGTGAAATTTCTTCTAAAAAGTAAATTGAAAGTATAGTATAATTTTTTATGAACTAATAAAGATTTCTTATCTTTAAAGGTTAATTTTTTTTTATAATGAGGTTCGCTATTATTCCGCAAACTAACTATAGCGCAACTGCCGTTATGAAGGCAAACTAATTTTAGCTTCCTCTAAGTTTTTACAGGGAGTATTTTTAAAGGAGAAATTTTTATGAAACGTAAAAATTCCAATTTATCTTTAAATAGAAGAAGTTTTTTAAAAGGATCATCCGCTTACTTAGTGGGGATATCCCTAGCTAGCCAAGGGCTATTTGCTCAAAACCAAAAAAAACTAAATTTTTATAACTGGGATACTTATATCGGAGAAACTACTTTAGATGACTTTAAAAAAGCTAGTGGCATTGAGGTTAAAATGGACTTATTTGCCGACAACGAAGAGCTTTTCACTCGCTTTAAAAAAGGAAATCCAGGCTATGACATTATTGTCCCTTCGGATACTTTTGTGGAAAGAATGGCTAGTGCTGGGTTATTAGAAAAACTCAATAAATCTAAAATCTCTAATTTCAAAAATTTGGATCCTTTTTTTCTTAATTCAGAATACGACAAAAATAGAAATTTTTCCGTCCCTTATATGTGGGGGACTGTTGGGATTGGTTACCGCAAATCAGCGGTTAAAAGAATTTTGAAAGGAGGGAAACTTGATTCTTTTAAGTGGATTTTGGATTCTTCTGCTTTTAAAAATAGGATTGCCCTTATTAGCGAGCCTTCTAGTATGTTTAGGATTGTTTTAAAATATTTAGGGTTAGATCCTAACACCACCAACCTTAATGACTTAAAAAAAGCCGAAGAATTACTCATTCGTCAAAAAGATAATTTCAAGGTTTTTGCTGAAGATAATGGGCAGGATTTATTATTAGCCGGAGATGTGGATATTGCTGTAGAATGGAGTGGTGATATTGTCCAAGTTATGGAAGAAGACGATGACCTAGATTACGTTATCCCTACAGATGGTGGGTTTATTTGGGAAGATGCCCTCTGCATCCCTAAAGGAGCTCCTCACTTAGAAAATGCTTACCGTTTTATCAACTACTTGCTAGACGCTAAAGCTGGAAAAGAAATTGCCGAGTTTATTGGGTATGCAACTCCTAATGCTGCGGCTAGAAAATTAACATCTCTAAGTTATCAAAAGAACTTAGCTATTTTCCCCCCTGATGCTATTTTAGAAAAATTATGGAGAACGAAATATTTAGGAGAAAAAGTAAACCGAGCTTATGAAGCTAGTTGGACTCGAGTAATTTCTTCTTAAAAAAACTTGATTTTTTTTTCTTTTTGATTTTCTATTAACAAATTTTCGTAATCCTGAGAGGAGAAAAAAATCACTATTTTTTTCTTGTCATCAAAAATAACTTTAGAATCAAGTTTTTTTTTGGTTAAATAAAACTTGAATTGATTATAATGAAAAGTGGAGGCAATTTTGAAGGCGTGGTATTTTTCTTCTCGGTAGTAATCGCATCCTTCGAAAAAGAGCTTTAAGTATTCTCGAAATTCTTTTGCTAATTCTTCCTTTTGATGTTTTTCAAAAAGTTTAATCATTTTTTGATAATCAAAATTTAAGAACCAAGCAAAGGCTGAAAATTTTTGGTCAATTTCAAAGCTTATTGAATAAGTATGACTTTTTCTTTGACAAAAAATATTTAAATAATAGTCCAGCTCTTCATTGAGATCTTCTTTAAAAACCGTTATCGACATATCTATATCAATAATTAAAGCAGGTTTAGCCGGAAAAATTTCTTTGTCTTTTTGCTGGAAAAGTTTTTTGAAATTTTTATTAATGACAATGGTATTGTTTTTTTTATTTACTATCCCCAGATAAAAAAAACCAGCTAACCAAGAAAAATCTTTGGGATAATTTTTTTGAGAAGAATTTACATACAAGGTTTTCTTAATAAAAAATAGGAACTCTTTTTCATTAGTAAAAGTGGGATTTTCTAGATTTATTAATATTTCTAATAAAAAAAAATAATCATGGAGAGTAAGTTTAATCAAAAAAAGAACTTTTTCCTGGTAAGAAAATTGCAGATACTTTTTTTTATCTTGCTGATTTTTTTTTAAATGGAGAAGAGCATTATCTAAAAAGTTTATTTGATTTTCTTTTAATGAGTTATCTAGTAAATTTAATTTAGCCTTGGTTTCTGCTTCAAATAAAGATTGATCCAAATAAATGAGTGCCTGTGGCAAGGAAATCACACTTGTTTTATTCTGTAGAGAAATTCCCTTAAAAAGAAAATTAGCTTGAGATGATTTTAAAAAAAGAGGATTGATAGTTATCTTACAAGTAAAAGATTCTTTTGTTTGTAAAAAAAGGTAAGCAATAATTTTTTTCTCATAAAGACTATTTAAGGCTACCTTTATTTTGCTTTCTAAAAAATGATTATTTTCTAAAAACACATCATCAAAAATAACGGCTAAAATATTTTTTTCTTCTATTGTAAGGTTTGTTACTTTAGCTAGAGTTTTTTGCTCACTTAAAAAAGAAAAAACTTCTTGGCTGGTTTTAAAAAAAGGGAAGTTAGTCAAAAAAGTCGCAAACCATTTTTCCCATTGCCATTCACTACTACTATCTTTTTTAAGGGGATTACTTTTGGTAAAGGTAATGATATTATACGTATCTAATTTTTCGAATAATAAACTATTCCCTTCTAATAAAGTAGTATTTATTTTATATGTCTTTTCTTTAAAAGATAATAATTGCTCTTTTATTGTTATCCCTTCTTCTAAGAAATTTTGTTGGATTAAATGAGAAAGTAAATTTTTTATTGCTAAATCTAAGGTAGTTATTTTAAGAAAAATAAGACTAAAATTTTTTTGTAGAGTCTCCCATCCCTTAATACTTCCCATCCCCCAAAAGCTAAGGAACTCTTTTTTTTTTGCCTCATTATATTGGTATTTTAGCATTTTTATAAAAGCTAACTAACTTTATGAAAAAGTTAGTTGATAAAAAAAATCAATAAAAAATCAAATTATAGTTTCGTTAATACTTTTTAAATCAGGGCTTATGCTTGATGGTTTTTTTGATAGCCAAGGTATCCTCCAGCTAAAGAAAAAATATTTTTAAACCCGTGCTTTTTGAAATACATCACCACCTGCATACTTGTTTTTCCAGTTGCACAATAACAAGCTATTTTTTGATTTTTATCCCAGCTACCGATAATTTCATCAGCTAATTCTTGATCCAATAAAACACTCTTGGGAATAAACCCCGCCTCTCTTTCTGCTTCACTGCGACAATCTAAGATTTCAAACTCATGATTAATTTCTGGATAATTTAGTTCCAACTTTTTCCAGGGGTCAACCACCTCTAAATTTTCTTTAATTTCTTCATCAAAAAATTTCAAATAAATGGATTCTATTACTTCTTGGAGCATGGTTAATTCTAGTCCTTCTATATTGTGCCTTTCTAAAGCGTAGACCAATTCTCCTTCTCGGAAAAATCCGATGCTAGGAGAGGATGGGGAATATCCTAAAAAATATTCGCGTGCTTTTTCGGTGGCCACGGTATCTACTCCAGCAAAGACACTAGCTACGTGGTTATTTTTTATGGGGGAAAGTTTATGACTAAAACTTTGATAAAGCCCGGGCCTAGCAATCCCGGCAGCACAGCCACAAATTGAATTAATCAAAAGAACAGAATTGTCTTTTTGGCTATTTTTTATGAATGTTTCTACTGCTTCAGCTGTTTCTAGATTTTTAACGCCGTTACTTTTAATTTCTTCTTTGATGGGGTCGGTTAATTCTTTAGGATACATAACTATGCCTTTACCATTGCAGAGTACCAGTTCCATATTCTCGAACAGTACCTTCAAAAAAGTTTACTTCAATCATGGACCCTTGGGTAAATTGTTCAATCCAAGGGAAAGGATTGCTTACATTATAAATGGGGTTTAACCCAATAGCAATTAGTCGCATATCGGCTACGAATTGGATGTATTTGGTAAGATTTTCGGGGGTAAGCCCTAAAATCCCTTCTTGAATGCACGATTTCCCCCAGCTACTCTCATGCTCTACTGCTCCTTTGATATTATCGATTAAAGTGGTTTTTAATTCCTCTGTCCATAGTTCTGGTTGTTCTTTTTTAATTTCATTAACAATTTTAATAAATAATTTTAAATGAATGTCCTCATCGCGGTTAATGAATTGAATCATTTCTGCACTACCTGGCATTTTCCCGTTCCTTTTGAGGGTATAAAAAACTAAAAAAGCTGAGTAAAAATAAATTCCTTCTAGAATAATGTTAGAAACACAGGCTTCGAGGAAAAGTTGGTCATTTTTAAATGTCCCTGTTTTGAAATTATCCCCAGTGATGTTGCCTAGTGACTTTAAAACGTATTTATTTTTTTCATAAAGTTCTTGATCTTTTCTATACATCCCATAAATTTCTTCCTGGTCTAATTTAAGCGCTTCTACCATAGTTGAGTAACTATGGACGTGGAGGGCTTCTTCAAAAGCTTGTCGGATAAGTGCCAGCGATATTTCTGGTGAAGTTATTTGTCGTAATACATTAGAAATAATATTATCGGTTTGAATACCATCAAGGTTGGAAACAAAAGCCAGACTTCTTTTAAAGACCCTTTTCTCGTTTTCTGTGAGGGCGTCTTTATCGTTCCACATTTCTAGGTCCTTTCCCATATAAACTTCTTGGGGTACCCAGTTGTTATGGAGCATGGTTTTAAAAATTTCATCAGCAAAGGGGTGCTTTAACGGGGATACTTGCATAAGCCCATCATCTATCCCATTAATTACCCTTCGTTTATTTATAATATCCCTGTTGGTTAAATTAGTTTCTTTAAATTCTCCTAAGAGTTTTTCAAATTTACTTGACATTTTTTTTTTTTGTATCCTTTTTATTTTTTATTGACAAGCTTCACATTCTGGGTCAGCTAAAAGACAAGCTTTAGGCTCTTTTTGAAGAGTATTTTGCTCCAAATTTTCTTTATTTACCCCTACCGTTTTGGTTATTTGTGATGCTGCTTTAGTCCTTAAATAATAAGTGGTTTTTAACCCACTTTCCCAAACTAATTGATAAATTGCATCAACTCGCTTTCCATCAATCGTATCTAAAAACAAATTCGTTGAGGCTGATTGGTCAATCCACTTAGAGCGACAAGCAGCTGATTTAATGAGCCACTCTTGATCGATATCCATAACCTCTTTAAATTCAAATTTAATCTGCTCCGGGATTTCATCAATATTAGCAATAGAACCGTCGTTAAGCTTGATAAGATCGATAATGTGCTTATTCCAAAGGTTTAAATCTTGCAACCTATCAATTAGATAACGATTGATAATGAAAAAATTCCCCGAAAGATTTTCTTTCATATAAATGTTCTTGTAACAAGGCTCAACACAAGGAGTGACCCCGGTAATGTTAGAAATAGTGGCTGTTGGAGCAATGGCCATGCAGTTGGAGTTACGCATACCATATTTTTGGATATGGGCTTTCACCTTGTCCCAATCCATTCGGATGGCTCTATTTACCTTTAATTTTATTCCTCTTTCTTTTTCTAAGATCTCTAAGCTATCATAAGGCAAAATCCTTTGATCCCACTTGCTCCCTTCAAAAGAGTTGTAGGCTCCTTTTTCTTTAGCAAGTTTTGAGCTAGCCAAGATAGCATAATAGGAAATCATTTCCATTGACTTATCTGCAAAATCCACTTGCTCACTACTAGAATAAGGGATTTTTAATTTAAAAAGGGCATCGTGATATCCCATTAGCCCTAAACCAATAGGGCGGTGGGTAAGATTAGATTTTCTAGCTTCTTCAGTAGGATAAAAGTTAATATCAATAACGTTATCTAGCATACGAATTCCAGTGTTAATAGTCTCTCTTACTCTTTTTTCATCAAGTTCCCCGTTTACTATCATATTAGATAAATTCAAACTAGCTAAATTGCATACAGCGGTTTCGTTATTCGAAGTATTTAGGGTGATTTCGGTGCAGAGATTAGAAGAATGGACCACCCCTACATGGCTTTGAGGATTGCGAATATTGACGGCATCTTTAAAAGTTATCCAGGGATGACCGGTCTCATAAAGCATGGTAAGGGTTTTTCGCCAAAAAGCCCTAGCTTTAATCACTTTATGGACAACAGGGGGATTATTCTCGTATTCTATATATTTTTCTTCAAATTTTTTACCGTATAAATAGTGCAGTTCGGGGGTATCATCAGGGGAGAATAAAGTCCAATTGCCATCACTTCTCACCCTTTTCATAAAAAGATCAGAAATGAAAACAGCTGGGTGAATATCATGAGTCCTTCTTCTCTCATCACCCGTATTTTTTCTTAGTTCAATAAACTCTTCAATGTCTAAATGCCAATTTTCCAAGTAAGCCGCCATAGCGCCCCTTCTTTTCCCTCCTTGGTTGACGGCTATGGCAATATCATTAAATATTTTGACAAAAGGGATAATCCCTGAAGAAACCCCATTAGTCCCCTTAATGGTTGAACCAGAAGCTCTAACGCGTGTCCAATCAGTCCCAATTCCTCCGGCCCACTTTGAAAGCTGGGCATTATCACTGAAATTTTTGAAAATCCCTTGAAGTGAATCTTGCACGGTGTTGATATAGCAAGAGGAGAGTTGCATGAAATTAGTCCCACTATTAAATAGGGTAGGAGTAGAGCACGTAAGGTAGAGTTTTGATAAAACGTTGTAAAACTCAATGGCTCTTTCTTCCTTATTTTCTTCTTTGATGGCTAGCCCCATAGCCACTCGCATCCATAACCATTGCGGGAGTTCAAATACCTTTTTTTTCGAGGCGTCTTTGTTACGAGTTTTTAATAAATAGCGATCATAAATGGTTTGAATACCTAAGTAATAGAAAGAAAAATCCCTTTCAGCAACTAAAGCATCAGCGATTTTTTTTAAGTCAAAATCCCTTAATTTTTGTGAAAGCAGCTCGTTTTCTACTCCTAGATGAATGTATTCTAAGAAGTTTCCCTTATATTTTTTGCTTAAATCTTTAGAAGTAATGTTGCAGTGAAGAATTTCTTTATAAAGATTATCTAGTAAAATTCTCGCTGCTAGAGAAGAATAGTCATAATGGAATTCAATATTACTCTCAGCTTCTTTTAAAGTTAGATGGTTAATTTCTTTTTGAAGAACCCCGTCGTAAAGTCCCCGACAAATATTATCTACTAGCGTGTTAATATCAACGTTTTTAAGCCCTTTGGCAATGGTTTTTATTTTATCTAAAAGAATTTTTTTACTAAAATAAAAAGTTCCCCCATTTTCTTGTTTTATTTTTAGTTTTTTGCTATTAATCAGCTTTAAGTTGTTCTCTTCTCTGATTTTTTTGTGTTCTTCACGGTAAAGAATATAAGCCCTCGAAACATCAACATACTGGTTAACAATCAATATTTCTTCTACAATATTTTGGATATCTTCTACATCGGGATAATTCTCCCTATTGTCAAATTGGTGATTAATTTCTAAAACAACTTCTTTCGTTAGTTTTTCAACTATTTCTTCGTTTTTTAAGTAGCCTTGACTATAAAAAGCCTTTCTGATAGCGTTTTTTATTCTGTTCCCGTCAAAAGAAACTCGCTCACCATTCCTTTTGATAATACTGTCGATTAGTGCTTTCAATTTTTTCCCCCTTACCCTTTTTATATTTAGATTTTATATGAATCGATAAAAAATAACGTTTATTTCAATATCGATTGTGCCATAATAAAGTGATATACTATATTATAAATTCATTTTGATTGGGTTAGGAAGTTTTTTAAATGGACGCTTTATTTTTGACTTTTCTAAAAAAGATAAAATAAAGGAAATATTAGCAAATCTTGTTTCTAACAGGAAAAATATCATTTAATTTTCTAGCAAAAAAAAATTAATTATTAACCTGATTTCTACAAAAAAAAAAAAAAGTTCTTAAAAATTCAAAAAAAAATCATATTTTGTCAACTTCATAATAGAATTTGAATTAGTTTTCGGAGTATAGCGCAGTTGGTAGCGCACTTGGTTTGGGACCAAGGGGTCACAGGTTCAAATCCTGTTACTCCGATTTTGTTATTATAATATTTTACCGAAGGAACAATAAATTTTTGAAAAGAAGAAAAAGTAAAGCAAAACTTAATAAAAAAAAAGTTAGAAGAAAAAGAAGAATTAAAAAATTAAGAACTGGTAAATAAATTATAATCAAGTAGTTTTTAAGGATTTTTTTAAAGCCTTTTTTTAGATTAATAAAAAGTAAGGAAAAAATGGCTAAAGCAATAAAAAGTATGCTTTTATCATGAATTTAAAAACAAGATTTTTATCTTCTACTCTTGATTGGTTTATTATTTACATTCTTTTTGATCTTATTTTTCGAGAAAATTACGGTATTTACCTGGCTTTGGATCAAGGCACGGTTATATCTTACTCCAATTTAGGGATTAAACTCTTTGCTATATTCCTTTATTATTTGGTTTTTTCTCACTTTTTTTCAGCAACGTTGTCGCAAATGCTACTAGGGATAAAAGTAGTTGGTTTTGATAAGAAAAAACCCACTTTTAAACAAATTCTTCTTCGAATTAACTTTTATTTCCTTTCCATTATCATTTTCCCTAGCTTTTTTTATTTGGTAAAAAAGGGGCAGGCCTGGCATGACGTGGTGTCAAAAACAACATTAGTGATTAAGAATAATTAGTTGATAAATCAAATGAATAATAAAAATATCCTTCTCGATAAAAAACCTAGCTACATTAAAATGCAGCCAATTACTGGCAATGGATTTTTCAAGTTAAAGAAAAAACTTAATCTAAAAAATCTGCATACCGTATGTGAAGAAGCCAAGTGCCCCAACATTAGCGAGTGTTGGTCGCAAGGTACAGCTACCATTATGATCTTGGGTGACACGTGCACTAGGTTTTGCAAATTTTGCAATGTTAAAACTGGTAATCCACAAGGAGTGGTCGATCAAGACGAGCCTTTTCGGGTTGCTGAGGAAATTGTTCAAAGTGGGTTGAGCTACGTGGTTTTAACCTGCGTTGATCGCGATGATTTAATTGACGGGGGAGCTGGCATCTTTGCTGAAACCATAGAAAATATTAAACAAAAAAATTCCACTATTAAAGTGGAAGCGTTAATTTCTGATTACCGCGGGAGTAGTTCTTCTTTAAAAAAAATAACGGCAACTAGGTTGGATGTTTTAGCCCATAATATTGAAACCGTAGAAGCGTTAACTCCGATGGTTCGAGATAGAAGAGCTAGTTATCGGGTATCGTTAAATTTATTGGAGGCGGCAAAAAAAGAAAAGCCTAAGCTCTTAACTAAATCTTCTATAATGCTAGGACTAGGAGAAACTATGGAAGAAGTGGAAACTAGTTTGGAAGATCTTCGAAAAGCAGGGGTAGATATTGTTACTTTAGGCCAATACTTAAGGCCGAGCAAAAGGCATTTGTCGGTTAAAAAATATTACTCTTTAGAAGAGTTTAAGGGTTTAGAGAAAATTGCTAGAGAAAAAGGTTTTTTGTTTGTAGCTGCGGGGCCATTGGTTAGGTCTTCTTACCGAGCGGCTGAGCTTTTCGTTAAAGGGCATTTGGCCGCTGTTTCTTAACTGAGTTCATTTTAAATTATTGTTATTTTCTAGTTAGTGTTAGTTTAAGGGGCTGCTTTGGATAATTCCAATTATTAAGCCCATTCTCAATGATATAATTGTATAAAAATGAAGGGATTTATTATCAATTATGAAGTGTATTTTCAAGAAAGAGAAGCGGATTACTACCTGGTTTTAGGGGTTTTAGAGAATGGGAAAAATTTCATTTGGCAAATTAATCAACCTTTTTATTTGGGTTTCTTAAAAGAAGCAATCGATAAAAAGTACTATGAAAAAAAAATCAGTAATCGCTTTAAAAACTTTAGGGGTACCCCGCTAACTTGCTATTTTTTTTCTAGTAAAAAAAATCTATTAGCTTTAGAAAAAGAGCATCCACATTTAGATATTCAAGAAAAAGACGTTAATCCAATCAATCAGTTTTTGATGGCCGAGGGAATTAAAACTCAGGTAGAATTTTTAAGCAAGCCGGAAATAAAAAATGATATTTATTTTTTTGATAATCCTAAATTCCAAAAAGCGGATTTTTCTTTTGCCAACTTCCCATCTTTGAGGGTGGTTTCAATTGACATTGAAGTAGGAGTGGAAGATAATGTGCTCTATTCCATTGCCTTTTATAATAGCGATTATAAAAAGGTTTTTATGGTTGGTCATCCTTTCGCACCTAAAGGGAGTGAATTTGGTTTAGAATTTTTTTCTTCAGAAAAAGAGCTGCTAATTGGTTTTATCGAGGCGATTAAGGGAATAGATCCCCATTTAATTATGGGTTGGAATGTCGTGGGGTTTGACTTTAGTTTTTTAGCTAAAAAGTTAGAAGAGCACAATATACCTTTTGCTATTGGGGTTAATGGGTTATTAGCCACGAAGTTTATCGGACAGAAAAGCAGGCAAGCCATCGTTAAAATTCCTGGGCGAGCTTTCCTTGAGGGGATGGAAGTGGTTAAGTTGTTTTATCCTAACTTAAAGAGTTATAGCCTAGCTAATGTTTCGGAGGTGCTTTTGAACCAAACCAAAACCATAGAAAAAAAAGGCTGGGAAAAAATTAAGGAAATTGACTTCCTCTACCAGAATAAGCCGGAAGAATTTGCCCTTTATAATTTTAAAGATACCGAACTAGTGTTTAAGATCATTGAAAAAATTCAGGGGATAGATTTAATGCTGGAGCGTTCAAGAATTTCGGGAGTCCCACTAGAGCGTTTAAAAACCCCTAACGAAGTGCTGGAACGCCTTTATCTCCCTCTTCTCCATAAGAAATATTATGCCGCTTACAGCCCATTAAAAAAGAAAATTAATTTTTCTCATCACCAGGATATTCCTTATCAAGCAGGGTTCCATCGAAGCGTTTGGAAAATTAATTTTGCCTACCTTTTAGAAGATGTTATTACTGCTTATCATTTGGATCCCTTAGGGATGATTAGAGCTACTTTAGAAAATCAACCTATTCAAACTACCCCCAAAGGTTTTTCCTTCCATCAAAAAGAGCATATTCTTCCTTACCTTATCGTTAAACTTGGAGAGATTTTAAAGCAAGCAAAAAAAGCAAAGCAGGAAGCTACTTTAAAGGCTGTTAGTATTTTATTTAAAAATATTATTAGTTCTTTAGCTAATACTCATTCTCGCTTTTTTTTGCCTGGCCTCTACGACTGCCTTAATAACAATGCCCTGTTTATCATTGAAAAAATAATCAGTCAGTTAAAACCTTATAACTATGAAGTCCTTTATTATAATCAGTCTACCATGGTTTTGCAATCCAATATTTATTCTAAGTTAGAAGATCAAGAGAAGGTTAAAAATCTTTTGCAAGATGAACTCGCGAAGGCTCTCCCTCAAAAAAAATTAGCGGAAGTTTCTGAGATTTTTTTTTATAATAATATTTTTATTCCCGAGCAAACTAAAAAAAGGGAAGTGCTGACTTTAGAACTTTTAGCTCAAAATAATGAAGGGGAAATTACTGAAAACATTACCAAAAGAAATGATTTAAGCATTTTAAATCAGATTAAAAAAGCCATCATTCTTAAAATTTTTCAACAAGAAAAAATAGAGATTTTTTTAAAAGAATTCAAAAAAGATTTGCTCGCTAGAAAATGGGATGAAGCATTGATCTACCGGGAAAGATTGTATAAAAAAATTGATGAGCTAGAAAATAAAAATACCCCAGTAGTAGAAGCTGCTAAAAAAATGACCGGGCAATTGGAGAAATACTATAAGCTAGGAATCACTAAAGTGGATATTGCCTATGTTTATACCACTAAAGGAGTTTTCCCGGTTCTAGAAAACGCGAGCACTCAAGACTTTTTGTTAGAGCATAAACTAGATTACTTTCACTACTTAGAAAAAGAAATTTATCCTTATTTGAAAAGTTATTTTGCAAGTTCTAGTATTGCTCCTTTTCTTAATTTACTTAAAGTAAATGACTTCCAACTAGACTTTTTTAACTAGTTTTTTCGCTATGGAAAGTTTCAAATTAATCATTAGCATTGCTTTTTTTGCTTTTTACGGTTTAGTGATTTTTAGCTTCATTCAAAAAAATTCTTCTTTTAAAAAAACAATCTTCATTTTGTTTTCTTTGCTTTGGATCTATATATTTTTTTTAATCACTTATTTTTTAAATAAAGGAAATCTCTCGTTTAATCGTTATTCTGAAGTTTATCTTTTTTTAGTTTTTTTGCTTTTAGTTTTTTTTTTATTACAAGAAATTTTTATATCGAAAAAGCCAATGGCGCTTTTTTACTTTCCCTTCATTATTTATATTAGCCTTTTAGGTTTTTATTTTTTAAAGCAAGAAACCGAAGCCCTTAGTTTTAACTTAACCACTAAAATATTTTTTAACTACGTAATTGAAAGTTTTTTTTTGTTGGGCGTTGTCGGCTTTTTCTACGTTTTGATGCTATCGATTTTGTACCGTTATTTGTTGTTAGAATATCAATTTAAAAAAGGTAATTTTTTAAAAAACCGAGTTCCTAGTTTGGATGTTATATCTAATTTAATTGATTTTAATTTACTTTTTAGTAGCTTTTTTTTCCTATTAAAAATTATTTTTTTAAGCTATTTTTTTAGTCAGCAAAAGTATTTTATTACAGAGGCAAGCACGTTACTTCATTATTTAGGGATTATTTTTATTTTTGCTTTTTTTATGATTATTATTTTTTTTCGACTTAAAAGTTGGCTGCATTCTAAATCTAACCTTAGGTGGATTTATTTGGGAAATGGGCTCTTGGTTATTTATTTTTTATTTTTATACTAAATGATTGTCGTTGGGATTAATTATAAAAATACTCCCCTTACGTTAAGGGAGAAGTTTTACTTTACTCAAGCAGAAATAGCTGAGCTGCAAAAATCTCATATGCCTTTTCCCTTTGTTATTCTCTCTACTTGTAATCGAACGGAAATCTATTTCAAAAAAAAAAGTTCTACCCATAGCGAACTTAAAAAGCAAACGAATAAATTAATTACTATTTTATTGCAATATAAAAAGTTGCCTAAAAAAGAAATCATGAATTTTTTTTATATTTTTTATAGCGAAAAAGCTATTTACCATTTGTTTAAAGTAGCCGCGGGGCTTAACAGTATGATTTTAGGGGAAAATCAAATTTTAGGGCAAATAAAAGAAGCGTATAATTTCTCTTTTAAAAATCAGCAATTGCCTGCCTATTTTAATAAAATTTTTCAAGAAGCCATTACGGTAGGCAAGAAAGCTCGTTCGAAAACTGCGATTAATCGTGGGGGGAGTTCTTTGGGGTCGGTTACTATTGATATTATTAAAAATGTTTTCCCCAACCAAAAAAAGCTCAAGATTTTGGTTTTTGGTGCTGGAGAAATTGCTCAAGAGGTTTTAAATAATCTTAAAAATTTAAATTTAGAAAAGGTAAAAGTTTACATCACTACGAGGACGAATAAAACGAACGACCACTTTTTAGCAGAAGAAAAAATTGAGTGGATTAATTTAAATAATAAAAAAGTTATTATGCGAGAATGCGATATTGTTATAGCCGCCACTTCCACTAAAAACTATGTTGTCCATTATGAAGAATATGTTAATGAATTGAAAAGCAACTTTAAGCCTCGCCTGTTTATTGATTTGGGAGTTCCGCGTAATATTGACCCTAAGATAAAAACCTTAGAAGATACTATTCTCTATACTTTAGATGACCTCAAAGGGACTGTCAATCAAAATTACCAAAAGCGGATTGGCGAGGTTAATCAGGTGAAGAAAATTATCGATGAGCACTTAATTAATCTAGAAAAATGGCGAGTGAAAAAAGATTTTTTAAAGACTTATAGCATTTTGGAAAAACAAATTAAACTTTTGCCTGCTAAAAGAAGAAAAAAATATTTAATCACCCTTTCTGCTTTCAAAAAAAATCTACCAGAAACTAAAATGACCTATGAAGAAAAACTAAATAGCATCATCCTTTTTTTCTTAAATGAAAATATCAATTTAAAAATTTAATGCTTTTCTGGATGAGCGAAGAAAGGAATCTTTTTTAAAAACAATAACCCAGCTTGCCAGTAAATAGCTAAAAAAGTTTTAAGGGTGATAAAAGGATATTTGAGGGAGTAAAGAAAAATTTTCCAGGGAGAAAAAACTTCTCTTTTTAAATGTAGGCATGCAGAGAAAACTTTGTTTTTTTTTTCTAAGTTATGCATCGTGATGTTTAAATTTTCTGCTTCGGGGGAAGAAAAACTCCATTGATACATTTGTTCCATAGGGAAAAAAGGCGAAACGTGAAATTCTTTTTTCAGCTGGGAAAAAGAGTAGTTCGGACTTGGTTCACTGATTTTTAGTACATAAGCATATTTTTCATTCCAGGGGGTATTGTTAATGTCAGCAATAATCACTTGTAATTTTTTTTTAGCTTTAGTGAAGCAATAGTAAAAGGTAACCGGATTAAAACAAAAACCCCAGTAGCGCAGATGAGTAAGCATAGTAATGGGACCGGCAATGGTTATTTGATGTTTTTCTTGAAGGAAGTTTGTTATCCTTTTACGTAGGTCACCTTTTCTTCTATCCCAGTAATCTTTTTCATGAAAAGCAATTAAATGCGAGCGATTAATCCCCCAGAAAAATTTTTGAGGATTTTTATAAAGCTCATCTAAATCAAGATAAGCCATAAAAGTATTATAATAAAAGCTATGCTTTTTAGGACTCACTCTTGTATGGATTATTTTCCCATGGTAGAGAAAATGAGAATGATTTACCGGCTTAACCACTAGGAGTAATTAGTCGCTGGAATTTTTAGTAATAATTTTAAGTTAATGATTCTAGCCTTTTTTTTAGTTCTTCTAGCATTTCATCATTGAAGTCAAGATGAGTCACCATTCGCATTTTTTGAGTGTCCATTTTAGTAAAAAGAATTTTTTTCTCTTCCATTTTTTGCAAGAAGCTATTTTTCTTTTTTTCTTTAAGGTAAAAAATAATAATGTTGGTTTCAGCAGGTTCTACTTGGTTAACCCAAGGACAGCTTTTAAGGATTTCTTCAATTACTTTGGCCCTTTGATGATCCTCTTTTAACCTAGTGATGTTGCGCTCTAAAGCAAAAATACCAGCTGCTGCGAGATAGCCAACCTGTCGCATCCCCCCACCTAACCTTTTTCTAATCCTTAACGCCTGAGTAATGTGTTCTTTATTACCAATCAACAAAGAGCCAATAGGAGCCCCTAACCCTTTCGATAAACAAACAGAAATAGTGTCAAAAATTTCACCGTACTCTTCAGCAGAGGTCTGGGTTTTGATTAAAGCATTAAATAAGCGAGCTCCGTCTAGGTGAAAAGTTAGTTGGTATTTTTGGCAAATTGCTTTTATTTTCTTTAGCTCGACTAAATCCCAGCAAGCTCCTCCTCCTTTATTGGTAGTATTTTCAATACATACTAGTTTAGGCACTGGAAGATGAATATCGCCTCTCGTGGTTAAATTTTTCTCTAATTCTTCGGCTGTAAATTTCCCTTTATCCCCTTTTAATAGTATCGTGGTAACCCCACTGTTAGCAGCAATCCCTCCACCTTCGTAATGGTGAATATGAGCAAGTTCTGAACAGAACAAACTATCTCCCGGATTAGTATGCAGTTTAATAGCTGTCTGATTGGCCATCGTTCCTGAAGGGAAAA
Organism: Spirochaetota bacterium; assembly: GCA_965277105.1. Lineage (GTDB taxonomy): Bacteria > Spirochaetota > UBA12135 > COTS27 > CAXSBA01 > CAXSBA01. The sequence continues at coordinate 131,903 of OZ255710.1, forward strand.
ACAAAGCAGCTTCTTGCTTAAATAGTTCTGCTGCTTTTTTCTGCAGAGCATTAGCGGTAGGGTCTTTCTCATAAACGTCATCGCCTACTGGGGCAGCAAGCATTGCCTTTAGCATGGGAGGTGTGGGCCTAGTTATCGTGTCGCTTGAAAGGTCTATTGTTTCAGTTGCTAAATTCATAAGGTTATTTAATTATAGTATTAGTATTGTTTTTTTAAAAAAAGTAGTTAAGTTAATTTAAAAGTTTTATAACAGAAAAAATTATAAGAATCGATAGATTTTTTTTAAAAAAGAAAAATAGAAGTAGTGAAAAATTTTTTTCCTTTTCCGAGCCCCTTGTAAAATAATGTTAATTTTCTTAAAAAAAATTTCATCAATCCATTTCTCTTCCACAAATTTTTTTTCTTTTCGAGCTAGTTTTTTTACCTTAATTAAACTTTTTAAGCGGAATTTATCCATCAAAGGATATTTAGTAGAAAGTTGATCAGCATGCCCCCCATAACGAATCAGTAGTTTTTTGGGCACTAGTCCTACAGCTTGTTTTAAAGTAATGCGTAACCATAAATCATAGTCTTCGCAAGCCGGTAATTTTTCATCGAAAAAGTAATTATCATAAAAAAGCTCTCGTTTGATAATAACGCTAGAAGGGGTAATCAGGCAACGCTCAAGGCTTCTTTTAAAAAGAAACCCTTTAGTTTTCCTGTGAGATTGGGGTGGAATAACTTGATTACCATTTCTAATCCAAATTTCTTCACTTTGAATAATCAGGTAATGGGAGTTTTTTTTAAGGTAATAAAATTGTTCTTGTAATTTGTTTTCTTTCCATTCATCATCACTGTCCAAAAAAGCAACCCACTGGCCTTTGCTTAGTTTTATTCCCCAATTACGAGCTTTAGAGACCCCTTGATTTTTTTTTATTCGTTTTAGATAAAGAGGGATTTTTTTTTGAGTAAATTCTTTTTCCAAAGCAGAGCTTAGAAAATAAGCGGACTTACTACCATCATCAATGATCCAGCAATCAAAAAAAAGTCCTTTAAAATTACAAGGGGCAATTTGTTTTAATACGCTTCTTAATGCTAGATTAGTCTGGTTTAAGCGATTATAAGTCGGAATAACGACGGAAAAGAAAGGGGTGAAATCCTTAGGAGGCAAACAAGAATGGTTAATTAGTGCTGGAAATTAATGGAAAGGACTTTCCTTAAAAGGGCTATTTTCTTCTATGGTTTTTTTCTTGCCGTCACTTTTAAAGTGGGGCTCCACTTCTTGACGAATATTCATGTCGTTAAATGCTTGCAGATATTCTTTAGCTTCGTCTTTATGGATATGAACGGATTTTACTTTGCCTTCGGCGATTTTAATGAGAATGGTTTTTACCAGCTCCTCTTTGTCTTGCCGATCTTCAAGGTTGCATTTATTAATGTCACATTTCTTTAACTGCATGACCTCACTAACCATGAGATTAAGTTTTTCTCTCACTAGTTTGAGAACGATGGATTGAAATTTACAGGTATCTTTTTTAGCTTTTTTCACTACTATTTATTTCTCTATGATTGCTTATGGTACAAAATGCTTGGATTGATAACCCTCTTGATTTGCTCGTGAATTTTTCTTAGTAAATTATGACGATTTTCTTTTATTTCCTCTTCGTTGTGATTAACGATAACCTTATTAAAAAAATTTTGTAGGGGTTGTTGATATCCTTTTAAACTTGCGAGCATTTCGTAAAAAGAAATATCACTAGCTAAAATCTTATTCATTTCTACCATAAAATTATAAAGGTTTTTTTCTTCTGGAGTAGAAAAATTTTTTTCTATTACCTTGATTAAATTGTCGTTAGTTATTTTTACAGGCTTGATGATATTTTCTATTCTTTTAAATAGGTGAAGAAAATCTGAGTAATGAGAAGAGTTTTGGAATTTTTCTAAATCTTTTATTTTCTTGATTTCTTGGTAAGGGTTTAATTGGCTTTCCTTACTAATGGCTAACCAATTCTCTTTTTTAATTTTTTTTTCCTGCAAGTAATGAGTGAATCTAACTCGAAAAAAATCCTCCATAGTTTCACGCCAAGAGGTGGCAGGAGTATTCGTGGTAGGCTTGGCAAAAGAAGAATATTCTTTCTTAAGATTAGCTAGAAAAGCAAACAAATCAAAATCCAATTCTTTTTCAATGAGAATTCTAATGATCCCAAATCCTTGTCGTTTTAACCCATAACGATCTTGGCTAGCTGTTGGTGCTAGGCCGATGGTTAACAGGCTTAGGACATTATCAATTTTATCGCTTAAAGACAAAATAATGCTTAAATCATTACGGGGTAGGGGGGATTGATTATTAAAAGGGTAATAATGTTCTTTAATGCTTTGAGCAATTAAAGGCTCTCGCTTTTCGACTAAAGCATAATAGTAGCCAATTACCCCTTGCAGGTGGGGAAACTCCTGCACTAAACTAGAAGTTAAATCATTTTTTATGAGATCAACTGCCTCTCTTAACAGGTGACTTTCAAGAGCAGGAGTATAATGAGCATTGAGGGCATGTGCTACCTTTAAAACCCTTTCTAATTTATCTTGATATGTTCCTAATTCTTCTTGAAAGATAACTTTCTTTAGTTTAGTATGCATGGCTAGCAGCCCTAATTTTAAATCGCTTTGATAGAGGAAACGACCATCGTTAAGCCGGGCGCGAAGAACCCTTTGGTTGCCTTTTTTTACTTCTTCTTTCTCTTGGATATTACTGGTAATAACGAACTGGTTAATGAGCTTTCCATTTTTAGCCACGGGAAAATATTTTTGCTGCTCTACTAATTCGCTAATTATCAATTCTTCTGGCAAGTCTAAAAATTCTTTATCAAATTTGGCAAGTATAAGATAAGGATATTCGGTTAAATTAGCAACTAAAGAAATTACTTTTTTTTGCTCCAAAACAGAAATATTTTTTTCCTGTTCTAGTTTTTCTATTTGCTCAGTAATTAATTTTTTTCTTTTTTCTAAACAAGCGATAACTTTATGATCTAATAACTTTTCTTCATATTTGTCGGCCTTAGCTAAAACAATTTTCTCAGGACTTAATTGGCTGTGCCCCCAAGTGAAGTTATCTGCGGTAATTCCCCATTTTTCAAACGGGATAATCTCATTTCCCAGTAAAGCACATAGCGAATGAACTGGACGCAAAAAAGGACCTGTTTGCTCTTTCCAGTACATCATTTTTTCAAAGGTAAGTTTAGCCAATAACGAAGGTAAAAGACCCGCTAAGAAAGTAGAAGTTTTTTTTTCAGGAATGGTGTGAAAATAAACTAAAGCGTCTCCTTTTTTTTCTTGTTTTAGATAAATTCCCGATGCTGGAGGATTAGTCGGTAAGACTGTTAAATTAGAGAGTTCGGGGATAGGAAGTTGTAATTTTTTAGTCCAGCCTAGCAAGACGGGAGTGGCGCTATTGCCTTGGAAACTAATTTTTACTGGTGGCCCTTTTTCAATGATTTTCTTCGCGGGGAAAATAGTAGGAATTCCTGTGATTAAAACAGCTAATCTTCTAGGGGTAGCGTAAGGGGTAATTTTCGTGAAGGAGATAGATTGTTTTTTAAATTCCACTTCGAAAAGATTCACTAGTTTTCTGCTAGCTGGAACAATTTCTTCATGAGGCATTTCTTCTAAAAAAATTTCTAGTAAAAAGTTACTTGCTGTTTTCATTTCTTTAATAAAGGGTAATTCAGTTGTTCTCGTTCTTTTAAATACAGTTCTGCTACTTTGGCTGATAGGCTTTGAATTTTGGCAATGTAGTTTTCTCGTTCGGTAATGGATAAAACTCCTCTAGCATCTAAAAGATTAAACGTATGGGAGCACTTTAATACGAACTCATAGGCGGGGACAGTGCAATTTTTTTCTAGGAGCAATTTGGTTTCTTCTTCGAAAAACTGAAAAAGATTAATGTATTTTTGGGGATTAATCAGCTCAAAATTATAAGTAGAAAAATCTTTTTCGTTTCCGCCAAAAATGTCGTTGTAGGTTAATTTTTCGTTGTATTGGATTTCAGCGATGGTTTCTACTTCTTGGAGGTACATAGCCACTCTTTCTAGTCCATAAGTGATTTCTCCGGTGATAGGATTTAAAGGTTGCCCGCCTACTTGCTGAAAATAAGTAAACTGGGTTACTTCCATCCCGTTAATCCACACTTCCCAGCCCAATCCCCAGGCCCCTAATGTAGGTGATTTCCAGTCATCATGAACAAAGCGAATGTCGTTTTTATTAAAGTCTAATCCTAAGTAAGCTAGGCTATCTAAAAAAAGTTGCTGGATATTTAAAGGGGCAGGTTTTAAAATGACTTGATATTGAAAATATTTTTGCAGGCGGTTAGGATTTTCCCCATAACGTCCATCAGCAGGCCGACGGCAAGGCTGGGTATAAGCCGCTAAGTAAGGTTCAGGGCCCAGTGCTCGTAAAAAAGTAGCCGGATGAAAAGTTCCAGCCCCACTTTCTACGTCATAACTTTCTTGCAGGACGCAACCTTTTTCAGCCCAATAATGATTAAGTTTTTGAATGATTTCTTGGAAGGTCACTTAAAGACTAAAGTCCAATAGTAGCGAATTTTTTTTCTCGCTGAGTAATGATTTCTTTTTCTTTAATTTTTTCAAAGGTTTTTAGTTTTTTCAATAAACTCTTTTTTAAACTTTGAGTCATTTGCTCCGGCAAACGATGGGCCCCGCCTAAGGGTTCTTTGATGATCTCTTCAATAACCTTATTTTTTAAAGCATTGGTGGCATCGTTTTTTAAAGCATTTGCTGCTTCTTGTTTTTTTGTGTGATCTCGCCATAAAATTGAAGCGCAAGATTCTGGAGAAATAACCGAGTAAATAGAGTGTTCCAACATTGCCACGTGATTACCAATAGCTATCCCCAAGGCTCCCCCACTTCCTCCTTCTCCCGTGACTACGGCTATAATGGGGACTTGCAGGTTAAACATTTCTTGAAGATTTTTAGCAATGGCTTCTGATTGCCCCCTTTCTTCAGCCCCTATCCCTGGATACGCCCCCGGGGTGTCAATTAAAGTAATGATGGGGATACGATACTTATCGGCTAACTTGAATAACCTAAGCGCCTTACGGTAACCTTCAGGGTTTCCCATGCCGAAATTATGCTTTATCATTTCTTGATCTTTGCCTTTCTCATGCCCAACTAGCATAACCGAGTAATTATCCAATTTTGCCAACCCTCCAATAATGGCTCGGTCATCGCCAAAATAGCGATCGCCATGGAGTTCGATAAAGTTGCTAAAAACCGTTTGAATGTAATCTAAAAAATGTGGCCGGTTCGGGTGGCGAGCAATGAGAGTTTTTTCCCAAAAAGAAATACCTGTATAAATCTTTTTGATTTTTTCTTGAAAATTTTTTTTATCTTGTTCTTTATTTTTTTTGATAATGGAATCTTGTAGCGCTTTTAGTTCTTTTTCTTCAAACTCTAATAATTTCGCTGAATAAAAAAAATCATCCATTTTTCTTTCCTATGATCCGTATAGTATAATTAAATTATATTCTATAATAAAGAAAAAAATTAAAAAATTCTATGGCAAAGAAATTTCAATCTTTTCTTAAAAAAATTACTAATAATTTTCCCCAATCTCTCAAGAAAAGAAATTCTCTTGAAACTCCTCACTTTTCCAGCGCCCAATCTAGAAAAAACTATATTGCAAAAATTGATTTAGAACTTTTAGAAATTCAGATAAAACATGCTTTTCAAGAACTAGGTGAATTAACTTACAAGGAAATCAACAAAAAAACGATTAAGAAAAACTCTAAAAAAAGCAAGATTATTGCGGCGATTACTCAGCTAAAAAAAGAAATAATTACTAAAAAAAAGGCATTAAAAAATGATTTTTAATTATCTACAAAATGCTATTATTATTGTGTTGATTTTTTTATCCGTTTTATCGCTTAGTATTGTTATCGATCGCTTGGTTTTTCTTCATCGTTTTCGTTTTAAAAAAAAAACCTTAAAAACCATCAAAAAAAGCTTAGAGGTAGAAGACTTCACTACTTCAAAGAAACTCTGCGAAATAGCTTCTTCTTTGGTTTTATTTTCTCTTATTGCTTTTATTATTCAACAAAAAAAAACGACTCTTTCTGCTATAGAAAAAAAAACCACAAGGAAATTACAAGAATATTACGATAATATGGAAAAGAGACTTGTGATTTTAAATACGATTACTTCCATTAGTCCTTTATTAGGGATATTAGGTACGGTTATTGGAATGATTGAAGCTTTTTTTAGTTTAAATGCCCAAAGCATTGCTAGTAGTAACCTAGCCAGCGCTATATCCAATGCTCTGATAACCACCGCTTTGGGGCTTAGCGTGGCGATTCCTAGTATCATATTTTATAATTATTTTTATAGAAGGATTAATGCAATTACTGCTTTTTTAGAAAGGGAGTGCTTAGAGATAATAGAGTTAGTCAAAAAAAGTGAATAACAATAAAATATCTTATTTTAACAAAGATAAAATTAGTTGTCCGGTTTGTGGGACGAAGTTTCATTTAGAAAATCATTTCACCGGCCAGGGGCGACTGAATAGCCAAGGTCTGACGAACGATCTTCGAAGGCTTTATTCCCCTACTAAGAAATTTGGGATGGTTTATCCCCTTATTTATCATAATATTGTTTGCCCGGAATGCTGGTTTTCCGCTCTTCCGGAAGACTTTTATTTTGATGCTAAAAAGCCAACATATGATTTGGATGAACTTAAAAGTTTTTCTGAGGCGAGGAAAGCGCACGCCCAAGAAATATTCCCTGAAGTTAATTTTGCTAAAAGTAGGAATTTAGAAAGTGGGTTAATTAGCCATTTTTTAGCGATTGCTTCTTATCAACATTATCATAGTTTTTCTTTAAAAACCGCTAAAATTGCCCTTTTGGCGCTAAGGGCTTCCTGGGTGATTGATGATATTATTGAAAACAGTAGCCATGATGCTAAAAAAATGAAATACTTAAAAGAATACTTTCGCTTTTTGGCTTTCAAGAAGTTTTCTAGCTATTACGAGCAATACTATAGCCCTAAAAAAAGCAAATTTATTGAAATAAACTATCATGGACCGGACATTGATTACGATTATGGGTATAAGGCTTTTATGTACATTTTTATTTACCTTTCTTTTGAGTTTGTCGATACGGTTTCTCCTTTAGAAGAAAAAATCAAAGTTTTAAATAGGAACAAAATTACTCTAGCTAAGATTTTTGGTCTAGGTCGCTCTTCTAAGAAAAATCCTTCTCCTTTTTTGGAAAATTCAAGGGCCTTTTATGAAGTTTTAAAAAATAAAATTGAAGAACTAGCCGAAGAATTGCCTGCTTAACGATTAACCATCTTTAATTTACCACTTTTTTGAAAATAGCCTTTTCCCTTTCTTATAATGGTCGAGAGTTTAATGGTTTTCAAAAGCAAGAAAAGCAAGGAGCGGCACAAACGATTCAAGGCATTTTAGAAGCAAAAATTCAAAAATTCTTTAAAACCCCCATTGCCGTAGTAGGGTCAGGGCGGACTGATGCGGGAGTCCATGCTGATGAGCAAGTGGTGGTTTTTACTGTAGAGGACGAATTTATTAGTAAAATGCCTTTAACTAGTTTAAAGAGAGTGATGAATAACGCTTTGCCTACGGGGATTTATATTAATTGGGTTAAAGTGGTTGAAGAAAATTTTCATCCTCGTTATCAAGCTAAAGTAAGGCTTTATCGCTATTCTATGATTGTCAACGATACTCGTTATTTATCGGCTCATTTGAATCACTTCTACCTTTACCCTTACCCCATCAAAATTAATCATTTAAAAAAATATTTTGCCTGCCTAGAAGGGGAACATGATTTCACTACTTTTTCTGCTCAAAAATCTTCTTTTAGGTATAAAGTTCGAAAAGTTTTTAAAATTGATGTCATTGAAAAATCACCTTTCCTATTAATCGATATTTATGGCAACGCTTTTTTAAGGAGTATGATTCGGTCTATAGTGGGGAATAGTTTATTCGCTTGTAGAAAAAATTTAGGGGTGAAAACTTTTAAAGCGTGGTTATTGGCTAAAAATCCTTTGCTAGCAAAAAACCGAGTTCCAGCTAAAGGGCTTGTTTTAAAAAAAGTTTTTTACACTTCGATCTTCGATTAATTTTTATAATACAATTAAATAAATGACTGGGAAATTAATCGTTTTTGAAGGAATTGATGGAGTTGGAAAAAATACCTTAATTGATAGATTATTAGAAGAAATTAAAAATAAAGAAAATCCCCTTACCCCAGCTTGGCTTAAAAAAGAGGCTTTTTCTACCTTTGAGCCAACTATAAATTCAGTCCCTGCTTTAAAAATTAAAGAGCATCTAGAAAGTAACGAACAAAAAAATAATGGTTTACTCTTAGAGTGGTTCATTGCCGACAGGATTGAACATACCAAAAAAATTAAGGAAAAATTACTTAGCAGTAATGTTTTTTGTGCTCGTTATGATCTTTCCACCTACGCCTACCAAGCTAATGAAAAAACCCTTCTTAAAGATTTTGCAACTATTTATCAAAAGCATCAGTATGCTCTTTTTGATCAATTATCCTTTGAGAACTCTGGTAGTTTAATCCCAGACTTTACTTTTTTTTTAAAGCTTGATATTGCCACAGCTTTAGAACGGATTGAAAAGCGCGCTGAAGAAAAAGAGTATTATGAAGAAAAAGAGAAATTAATAAAAATTCAAAATCGTTATTTAGAAGCTATCCTTTTTTTACAAAAAAAAGATGAACGGAAAATTTTCACTATTAATGCTGGTGAGCCAGTTGCGCGTATAGTACAATTAATCCTAGAAGTTCTTAGTCAAGAAGCGTAATCTCTGATGAAAAAAAAAATACCTTTTTTAATATTTACTCGCTGGAATGTTTCGTTTTTTTTTTCTCTGCTTTTCCATTTGCTACTAATATTTTTTCTTTATCAAAAATATCTAGCTGAGCAAAAAGAGTTTCAAGAAATTGCCCTAGTCGAAAAAGAAGATAATTATTTTTTAATTGATCTTAAAAATCCACAGTATCAAGAAAGCAAAGAAAAGAGAGTGATTTCTCTCTACAACTATGAGGGCTTGGGGCGTTTGTTTCAAAGCCCAACTAAACAGCAGCACGTTGCTGGGAACTTCAACCCTCAAGTTAATAACAATAGCACTAGTTATGCTTTAAAAAATTTTTCGGCTTCCTTTGAAAAAGAAAAGCTGATAAAAGAAAATAGCGAAAGAATTACTGAGAAGAATGAGGGAAAATTAGCCAAAAAAAAACAAGAAGCTCAAGCAGAGAAAAAAGAAAATTCTGCCGTCTTAGGGATTGAAACTAAAAACTCATTAGAAGTTCATTTTTGGTATGATAAAAATAACCAACTCCAAGTTTCCGCTACGGCTAAAGCAACCAAGTTTGATGAGGAGTTTAAAAATATTATTACTGAAAGGGTAAAGTCTTTTATCCACAGTGGAGGAGCGCTTAATTATCATTATATTAAAACCGACAGAATTCGTTCTTTGGGCTCTGTTAGTAGTGAGGGAATTATGCGTTTTGAAAAAGTTATACTACTTTCTAGCACCCAACCTTATTTCAATTATTTAGCCGGGAAAGCTATCCCGCAAATCTATCAATTAAATAATCTTCCTCCTAAACTACCAGCCAGTAGCAAAAAAAAATATTTCTTGCTAACCATTGAATTCCAGGAACGCCCACTTAAACGGTGGACTATGGGGTGGCGGTTCCTTTAATTTATTTAGTCTTTAAAATAAAAAATTTATTTTAAATCTTAAAAACTAATGACATTAATCGATAAAAAAATTATAGTAGCTATCGATAAAAAAATAGCTCATTTAGATTTTTTCTTTGCAAAAATAGTTTCTTTGGTAGAAGTAATTTATTTTGACGATCTAGAAGAACTGCCAGTAAAATCATATCAGGGGCTTTTTGTTAGCTCTAGTACTAAAATTACAAAAACTAATTTCCCCTTTTCTTCGCTCCAGTTTATTGCTTCGCCCACCGCCGGATTAGATCATATTGCTGATTTTTTTTTAACAAAAAAAAACCTTCATTTGGCTTCGGCTAAAGGCATTAATCGACAAGCGGTTGGTGATTATATTTTAGCGACTATTCTTTGTTATGCCTTTGAAAAAAAACTAGAGATTCCTCAAATCACTTTAGGAATAATTGGGTTCGGGGCTATTGGCTCTTCTCTAGGTAAAAGGGCAAATGAATTGGGTATTAGGACTATCATTTACGACCCGTTTATTCCTGCTTATAGTAATCCCAAAAATCTTCTTGCCTTGAAAAAAGCTCAGGTGGTTACTTTCCATGTCCCGCTTACGAAAAACGGGAGGCATGCTACTTTTGAAATGATTGATGGAAATTATTTTAAAAAAATTTTACCATCTTCTCGGAATGCGATTCCTCTTTTAATTAATACTTCTAGGGGAGCTATTTTTAAACTAAAAGATTTAAAAGAAAAAATTAGAGAAAAAAGAATCACTTATGCTTTTGACGTTTGGCCGGATGAGCCGTATTTAGATAATTTTTTACTTAGCTACGCTTGGTTAGCCACGCCCCATATTGCTGGTTACTCTACTAAGAGCAAATGGGGAAGTAGCCAAAAAGTATTTTTTGATTTTGTCAATTATTTTAAAATTCCTTATCCCTTAAAGTTTGAGGATAAAAATAAGCAAAAAATTTTATCGAAAAAAATCATTGAAGTCCCAGCGCTTTCGACTAAAAAAGCAGAAGAAATTCCTACAGCCATAAAAATAGTTTTAGAAGAAATTTTAGAGCTAAATAAAACAACGCTTTTATTAAAAGAAAGTGGGCCTATTAGGAAAGTAAGTAAAGTAAAAAAAAAAAAACTGTTTTTTGCTTTGCGTAAAAAATACCTTAGTAAAAAAGAATTTTCCGAAGTAGTTGTGAAAGTTAAAGGGAAAAATATTGCTTTTCCTACTTTGATTAAGAGTTTATTAAAAAACTATAAATCGTTTAAATTATAAGCCGATTACTTATGTTATGGCATAATAAGTTTAGTCCATCATCACATTAAAACTACGTATTAACTTATGTCCAATAAAAAAGCCCTGCAGGGCCATATGCTTCGCACTAAAAGGATAATTGCCGAAGGCTTATCTTTTTGTGATATGGTCGTTGAAATTATCGATGCCCGGAGCCCAGAAGCTAGTAGGAATAAAAAAATTTACCAGCTTACTAAGGTAAAGCCCAGGATTATTATTTTCAACAAAGCTGATTTAGCTGAAGAAGTTGAAAATCAAAAGTGGTTAGAGTATTATAGAAAAAAGAACTTAGCTAATTGGATTATCCCGACTAATTTAAAATCCATTGCTCGAGAAAAATTACTGCAAGAATTAAACCAGCTAACGAAGCTAGCTATGAAAAGCAAAAAATGGTATGGCAAGCGAGCTATCCGGCTTTTAGTTTTGGGGATGCCTAATGTGGGCAAATCTACTTTTATTAATAAGCTCATTGGTAAAAAAAAAATCTCAGTAGGGAATACTCCTGGGGTAACGAAAGCGGAGCAGGTGATTAAGATAAATAATTTTTTAAATCTTATCGATACTCCGGGACTAGTAGAAAAATTAAGTGAAAAAGATTTTTTTTTTCTTACTATTGTGGGAAGTATTAAAAACAAAACTTATGGGCAAGAGAATTTAGCCGAAAAGCTGATTGATTATTTGAAAAATTTCGATGAAGAATTTTTAAAAGAATTTTTATCTTTACCTCAAGACACCTCCCTTAGTGAAAAAAATATTTTGCTGCTTTATGCTAAAAAACGAAATTTTATAAAAAAAGGGGAATGGGACATTACTAGATCAGCTGAAGATTTTCTAGGGCAGTTTTATAGAGGAAATAAGTTTTCCCTAACGTTAGAGAAATTTTCCAAGCGTAAACTAGTGGATAATTATTTTCAAAAAAAATAAGTTATTTAAATAATTAAATAATAAATTGTTTTTTAAAATATTCTAGTAAAGCGTAATCAAAACGAAAAAAATAATGACCGTTAGAAGATTTCTCCTGACTTTTAAACCCACGTAAAAAAATATAAAAAACTCCCCCGAAGTTTTTTTCGTAAGAGTACTTTTCTTTCAGGGTTTTTTCTAAGAATACGTCCAAAGCTAAAGTATAAATAAAACCTTGGAGGAAATAATTTTTTTCTAATAAATAGTGCTTTAAATAATGGGGCTGATAATCTTCTTCGTTACTTCCTAAAAAGTTACTCTTCCAATCGATAATAAAGTACTGGTTGTCTTTTTCAATCACTAAATCAATAAATCCTTTAAGGAATCCATTTTCGATGGTTAGATCTTGGAGGGTTGGGTTGATTAAATTTTCTTGATAAACAAATTTTTCTAAAAGGTAATGATGCTTTTTTAATAATTCTAAAAAACTATGGATGATTTTTTTTTTCGTTCTTTTTATTGCTAAATAAAATTCACTTTCTTTAAGCCATTTATTTTCCTTAGCTGTCTTTGAAAAATTGATGGTGATTTTTTTATTATCAGTTTTAAGGTGAGTAATGGCGAGCGAAGAGAGGTAATCCAAAATGCTTTTTTTAAATTTTAAATCAATCAAGTAATTCTTGAGTTCAGTTTCTACTAAAAAATCATTAGGTTTAGAATATTTCTCTCCATCCCATTTTTCTAAAATAGCGTGGAGGCATTTTCCGGTATTGCTCCCTAGAGGAAGATCTAAGAGATTAAATAGACTCGTAGAAGTAGCGTCGGGATTTGGTTTTTTTAAGTTAGGAGTGGGAGCTAAAAAAGCAGATGATGAATAAAAGTTTTTTTGATTGCTGAAATCTAAATCGTTAATATTGCTTTTAATAGAAGAGTAACTAGCTAAATATCCCTCAGAAATTAATGGCTTACTTAGTTTGTTTAAAACTAATGATTTTTCTTCTATTGGTTTTTTCCCTGAAGAGGTAGCTGGTTGATGATCGAAGTCTTCTAAATTTTCTATTTTAAAAAAATCACTGCTAACTAATTTATCCGGATTTATCAGCTCATTAAAAACCGTGTTTTTCATTTTTTTTTCTATTGGGAAATAGAGGAATAATCGCTCTTTCGCTCTAGTGAGAGCTACGTAGAGTAATCGCTTTTTTTCTTGTTTTTTCTCTTCTTTGCTTTTTTCTTGATTGGCATCTTTTTCATCGCTTTCGATATCAATAAAGTAATTGTTTTTTTCGTAGAAAATGGTTTCTTGGTGAGAGTTGTCTCCATCCAGTGCGCTAAAAGGAAGAAAAACATTATTAAACTCCAAGCCTTTGCTTTTATGGATGGTCATAACTTTAATGTTTGTATTTTTAACAGAAGTAGCGTTTTCTAAGGCGTCATCTGGTAAAGTCGATAGATTATTTTTGCAATAATTTAGTAATTCTAAGGGCGTTAAATAAGCTTTTTGTTCTTCAAGGTGAATGATGTTTAAGAGTGTTAGCATGCCAAAAAATTTATTTTCTTTGAATGAATCGTGAGCAATATTGTTCAGTAAATTATTATTCTCTCGATTTTTGATGAAAGAAAAAAGAGCATAATAAACCCCTTTAGCTACCCAATAATGATAATGCTTTTTTAAAATTTTCATTAATTCTGTTAGCTCATAAAATGGTAAGTTTTTTATTTTTTCTAGAGAGTAATTGAAAAAAGAAGTGACTAATAGCGCTTTGATTTTTTCTGCTTGCGTATTATGGATAAGGGCTTCCAGCAAAATAATGATTTCTCTACTAAGGAATTTAACTTGATTTTCTTCTTTCCCAATAATGGTAAAAGGAATGCGTTCGCTTAAAAGTTCCTGGCTAACTAAGAAAACGTCTTTATTTTTGGGCACTAAAATAGCGGTGTCTTCGTGGGAAATGCCTTTTATTCTAGCAATTAAATTTTGTATAATTTTTTTTTTAATACTTTTTTGATTTTCTTCTTTGCTTACCTTAGTAATAATTACTGGATAATCATTTAATAGCTCGGGAGTTTTTCGCTCGCCTTTTTTACTAGGTTCATAATTAATTCTTTCGTCGCTAAAAGGATGTGGAATGCCTTGATATAAAAAATTAATAGCATTAATCAGCATAGTAGAGCTACGAAAATTTTCAGTAAGGGTATAAAAAATTTGAGGCCGACTGTTAAGATAAATATGAAGGTTGGCATTACGAAAACCATAGATGGATTGCTTCGGATCTCCAATGCAGTAAATGTTGATATGGGGGTTGCTTTTATGAAGGGCTTGGAGGAATTTACTTTGAATTTCATCGGTATCTTGAAATTCATCCACTAATACAGCCTGGTACTGCCCGGCAATAATGCTAATAACTTTCTCTTTGTTTAAAAGATTACTCATCTTCTCCATTAGGTCATTGTAGAGCAGAATCTTTTGTTGGTTTTTTATACTTTGGCTGTGCTCATCAATTACTTTTTTTCCTAGTTGGCAGTAGTAATGAAAATTATTTTTAAAAGCATTTTCTAAATCACCCGTTATTTCTTGATATTTTTTTAGCTCTTGCAAAAAAGTAATTAATAGCTCGTTAATCTCCAGTTCTTTCCCTTTTTTACAATTATTTTTCATGCGTTCTAGGCTGAAGAAAATTAACAAATTATTGTTATCATTTTTTTTATGATTATAAAAAGGAATAAGAGAATAGAGCTGAGGGTAATGAAAAAAGTCGCGCAAATAAGCTAACTTGTCTTCTGGGTTTCTAAATTTAGTTCCATTTAAATTTTCTTTATTTTCTTCTAAAATATTTTTTATTTCATTAAAATGAGAAGCAAAAATGTCTTTTACTTTATTCCGTTGTTTATGATAAAAAACAGTGGTATAAGATTTTTTCTTTTTGACTAAGGGATGAATTTTTAAATGAAATTTTTCATTTAAAGTCCTGGTGTATTCTTTTAACTTTTTAAAATAACCACTTTTAACTAGATAATGCAAAAAAATTTTATCTTCTTGCAAAAAATATTGATTATAAAAAAAAGTAAAGGCCTCCTCGAAAATCTCATCTTTTTTTTCGTTAGCAATAGTTTGTTTTAAAAGCTCTCCAGTAATGACATTGTAGTCATTGACTATTTTATAAGCAAGCCCATGGAAGGTATAAACTTGGAGATCTTTTAAATTAATTTGTGGATGCTTTTTTTTTATTCGAAGTTTAATTTCGGCTACGGCATTATTAGTATAAGAGATGACTAAGATGGCTTGCGGTTGGGTCTTTTTAACTTGAAGAAAATGATGATAAATCTCAATTAAACTATAAGTCTTCCCAGTACCAGCATTGGCTTCAATGAAAATAAAATTATCCCCGTTCGTTTTTCTAGTAGGAATATTGGTTAAATCTAAAGGGTTGTCTAAATGCTTTCCCATGAAGCTATTAATTGTTTTTTTCTAATTTAAAATTTTCTCTAAAAAACTTAAAAAAGAATTGATAAACCGACCATAGGTTGTCAATTTTTTTACTCGAAATTCCTGGTAGTTTGCCTTTTAAAAAATATTCATCAAATAAAAACAATTCTTGATATTCTTCTAAAGGATAATTTTTTTCATCGCTTTCTTCGGCTAGGCTTTTTATCGTTTTAAAAAACTGGTTTTTTAATTCTGCTTCCGTTCTCTCTTCTCCTTTTGTAAAAAGCGAAGTAAGCTTTTGTAAAAAAGGCAGGGGAAACTCATCTTTTTGCCAGTAAAAAAATAGCATTATATGAAAATGGTCTTGTGCTTTTTTACGGGAGTAAGGAGCTAGAGAAAAAATCTTACTATCATTTAAATCAAAAATATAACTTGTTATTTTTTCTCCGGTTAAATGAAGGAGTAGGTGCTCTAAGTATAACTTCATAAAATCAGAGTTTTTCAACTTAAAACTAGAGGTAATTCTTGCGCTATTTTTTTTGTCAAAAAAATCGTCAATTAAAAAAGTAAAATTAAACTCCGTATTAATAATTTTTTGAGTAAAAAAATACTCTTGGTTTTCTTTCGCTTTTAAATCTTCTGTTAGCCTGATTTTTTTTTGATAAAAAAAAGCAGTTATTTCTTGTGTGTTTTTTTGCAGAAATTGATTGAGACTAAGAACATCCACTTCGCCCATATTTCCTATTGGCAAAATGTCTTTTTTTTTTATAGTAGGGTAGTCGAAAAAATTTTTCTGATTTAAAACTTTTTTAAGGGCGTTGCTTATCATTATTTTTTCTTTGAGCTTATCTTCATTTAAAGTTAAACTAGGATTAGCAAGAGAGTTAGAAGAAATAGTTAAATCCATTTTAATAATATTTTTAAAATAATATTTTAATGGATTTTGATAATAGGCAAATAGATTACTTAAAGGAAAATCGTAAATCCTATTTTTTTGGTAGTGATTTTTTTCTAATAACTCTTCAATAAAATTGTTTGTGATTGTTGTTATTTTTTCAAAATAAGGATAAAAAGAAGAATGATTTTTCTCTAATGAAGTTTGATTTTTATCGTTAATATAATTATTAGAAAAACTTTCGAAATAACTTTTATCAAAACTTTGAAAATAGTTCTCTTTAGAAAAGTAACTAGTTTGATATTTTTGTGCTTTATGAAAACAAGTTATTTTAGCATATAAATCAGCTGGAGGTATTTTTAAATCGCTAGCTAACTGTTTAATAATATTTACCACTAACGAAGATAAATTTGTATCTTCTAAAAGTTTTAAGCCGTTACTCACAAAAGATAATCCTAAAAATTTTTTAGCACAAATAATATTTTCTAATAAAATTAGCTGATCATCTTTTTCTTTCGAGCGGAATCCTTTTTGAGCTTCTTCGGGCAAAGCTAGGAGTAAATTGTAATCTACTAATGTTTCTTGGCGGGGAAAATTTTCTTCTTCCAACCCTAAGATAAAAATATATTTAAAAGGAATAGCTCGCATCGGTAGGAGAGAAGCAAAAGTTATTCCTCCACTTAAAAACCCACCTGTTAAAAAAGTGTTTTTGCAATAGGTAGAAAAAATCAATTTGCTAACTGTAAAATTAATGGGCTCTTCTTCTTGAACAATACTGGCTTCCTCTTGAATAGTGGTGATGATTTTTAAAAAAATCTCATTGTTTTGTTTTGATTGAGAACTGATGAAAAAGTTATTGATAATTTCTAGCAAAAAATCCAACCATTTGCTAAGGGGTTTTTCTTGGGTTATCGTTTTTTGGATTTTTTCTATTTCTCGAAAAAAAAATAAAAATTTGCTGAGTAATTCTTTCTCTATTTTAGTTTCTTCTGCAAGCAAATTAATATTAAGATTAGTTGGCTCTCCTGTCATAAAATAAGAATAAACAATTTTTTTTATTCCTTTCTCCCAACTATTTTCTTTTGGGTTTGTTTTGTTGGGGCTGTCCAGCCATCTAATTTCACTTTCTGATAACCACATTTTTATTTGTTGAATTTCTTCTAGTGAAAAGGTAAATTTTTCTCTAATTTCTTCTATTTCTAAAATGGCTAAAAAATCATTCACTAAGATATCATTTTCTAAGTGGTTCAGTAGTTTTTCTATTCGAGAATAAATTTGGTTTTCCTTACTATTGGTTAAATCGCTTAAAGAATACTTTAAAATTGGTTCTTGATTAAATACACTGGTAATGTAGTGTTGGTAATGATTGATATTAGGAGCGACGACTAAAAAATCACTTAGATTGATCTCATAATCATTAGCTTTTAAAATATTTAAAATCATATCCTTTAAATTTTCTACCTCGTTTAATAAAGAAGAGCAGGCTTGAATCATGAGGTTGGGGTAAGTTTTAGTGGGAGAAAAAAAAGGAGAAGAATATTCCGTTAGCTTAGCTCTTATGGTTGGTTTTATTTTTTCTTGATTAACTAATGGGTAAAAATGCTTTTGGATTAATGCTAGTAAATTTATTGCTTGTTGGTCAAAAAAACTAGTCCTTTCAGTTTGCTCTTGGAGAGGTGGCAAATGTTCTTTCGAAGAATTCCCCCTTAAAGAATGATAGAAGTTATAGTTTTGGCTAGAGAGATTTTTTATAAAATGAAATGAAGACTGTTTAGAAGTAGGAATGCTGCTGGCATTACTGATGTCGAAAAAATAAAAGTGAATGGTAAAATGACGGGCTAGTTTTTTTAAAAATTCAATGTAATAAGGAGGCAAAAAAGAAACTCCGAAAACATTGATAACTTCCGGCATAGCATTTTTTAAAAAATCTGTTTTTTTTTCGTTAGCAAAAAAGTCAATTATTTTTTCGCTAGTGGTAAAGGGAAAATCATAAGGATACTCCTTCAACACTTCTTGGTATAAAACTTTTTGTGCTTGAAAATATTCTAAAAACCTCCCCTTTTTTTGATGGAAATAATCCTGGTAAATATCAAATAAATCTTTTTGATAAAAAAAATAATGATCAAATAATTTAGCCAATTCTAAGGCTAACTCGTATCGTTTTCTAAGAGAACTTCCAATATAGTTTTTAAAAATTAAAAGCTCGGGGGCCGACAAATTTTTTAGTAAATGAACTATTAGAAAAAATAAATGGTTAGCCCTATAACGATTAGGTGTTGAAAAATGATGGGTGGTTTGATAAAGAGTAAAGATTATTTTTTCTTGGAGGTATTCTAAAAGAGAAATGGGGAAAAAAAAGTGAAAATTAAAAGCAATTTTTAATTTTTTGGCTAACTGGGTTTTGAGGTAATGGGCCATCGCTTGGCTTTGAATGAGAAAATATTTTTTTTGGGTGAAACTACTGTTAGTTTTGGCTAAATTGGTGATGAGCTTTTGGAGAAGGGCTTCGGGCTGGTTACTAAGAAAAATTTTCAATCGACGAGAATGAAAAAGTTGCCATTAGCAATTAAAGTTAAATTTCTAATGTCATTTAATAGCGTTTTAGCAAAGCGATTCGCAAGGATAATTTCATTGTTTTCTTGATTAATTTTTAAGCTATTGACAATTAAAGTATTATTATCTGTTCTTGTGATTTTTTCTAGACTTTTATAATAGCGAACGAAAGCTGGGGATTGGGGATTAAATAAACTAGGGTTAATAATTGTTTCCCCTTTTTCTCCTTTAACTTTAAGAAAAAGCCTTGGCTTAAAAAAACTCCCGCGAGTATCGATGATGAGCCGGGATATTTTTTTATCGTTATAAAGCTCGGTAGCTGTTATGGGTGGCTCTAGTGGTTTTACTAAACCATAAAGGCTTTTTTCTTCAGAAATGGCCGCTAAACTTATTTTTTCTTTCAAATATAATCTATCAGGATTCTCATAATAATTGATAGCTAGAGTTTTTAAATGCTGATTTAAAAAAGGAATTAACCCCAACTTGGTTGAGTTATTTAAATTTTTTATTTTAAGATTAGCGTAAATGGGAAGTTCATTGATGATGTTTAGAGCATTGATCTTTAAATAGTTTCTCACTTCCTTTTGCCATGCTAAACTGCCCCCTTGATTATTGGGCGTTTTTTCATCTTCCATTTCAAAGACTAGCTCATTTAGACTCCAGTTATGATAACCAAAAGGGTTAATGATGATTTTATGATCAAGGTTTTTTTGGTCAATAGTATCGTGGAGAACGGCACTTATCTCATGACGACTTCTAGTTTGGTTGAAGGTTTTTAAAATAACGTAAACGCTATTTAGTTCTTCATCGTTTAATAGCCAGTTAATCCTTGAAGCATAAGGTTGCCACTGAGCCCCCCGAAAATCCGGATAGTTACTGATAAGGATCTCTTCAATGCTTGGAATATCTTTAATGAAAATGATAGCTTTTTTAGGATCGAAAGCAATGTCGGTAGGGAAAATAATCTTTACTGCCGGGGTAATATTTTTCCACTCGCGAAAGCCAATTAAATTTTTGGGAGTGGGAAAATTAATTTGAGAGAATAAAAAAAAAAAAGCGGTAAAGGAAAAGAATAAAGCCTTAAAAAAAAGCAATCAAAAAAACTATTTTAGGAGCATTAACACTTGCCCGGTAGTTATTGCTTCTTGACTTTTGACTAAAATTTTATGGACAACACCACTTTCTTGGGTAGGGATTTCATTCATCACTTTCATAGCTTCTACGATACAAACTACTTTCCCTTTTTTAATTTTATCCCCTACTTTAACGAAAGCAGGAGAGTCGGGCGAAGGGGAATCGTAAAAAGTCCCGGCCAATGGCGAAGTTATTTTGATGTAATTATCTTCTGAGACTTCTTCGTTTTCATTTGCTTTTACTTCTTGAGACACTGATGCTGTGGGGTTAGCGGGAATAGCGGCAACACTGGTATTAAGAGCGACTTGTTCAGCTTTTTTTGACTTTAAATTTATTTCAATGCCATCTTCATTTACTCGCAGTTCTTCTAGGTTGTGTTTATCAAAAAGCTCGCAGTAACCCTTGAGTTTTTTTTCATCTAAATATTTCAAAATTTTAAAATTGTTGTCTTTGCTCATAGTTATAATTATTTTTTTATATCATTAATGATATTTATTATACACTATTTTTCTTTTTTTTGGCATAAAAGTAATTTTTCAATAATCCAATTAAATTAGTAATCAAGAATAAGTTTATTCATTTTAAGGCATTTTTTTAGGGGATTTCAAAAAAAATTGGAATAATTAACCTTTTTTAGGTTAAAATATGTAAAAGTTTTTAATTAGAAGGAAAAAATTTGGAAAAAAAAGAATTTGAAAAGTCGATGAAAACATTTCTAGAAGCAGGGGTTCATTTTGGCCATAAAAGCAATATTTGGAACCCTAATATGAAAAAATATGTTTTTATCAAAAGAAATGGCGTGCATATTATTGATTTACAAAAAACGGTTCTCCTGTTCGACAAAGCCTACAACTACGTTAAAAATATCTGTGCTAATGGTGGAAAAATATTATTCGTAGGTACGAAAAAACAAGCAAAAGTTATTATTGACGAAGAAGTTCCTGAAACTGGTCATTATTATATTTCCAACCGGTGGATTGGGGGGCTTTTGACGAATAACAAAACTATTAGAAAATCAATTGACCGTTTAAAAGAGCTTAATGATTTTTTAGAGGATGAAGAAAAACAAAAAAGTTACCTTAAAAAGCAAATCTTAAAATTAAGAAAAGAAAGAGATCGTTTGAAAATGAACTTTCAAGGAGTTTTGCATATGGATAAACTCCCGGATCTCATTTTTATTGTTGACGCTTTTCATGAAAAAAATTGTGTGCAAGAAGCAAAAATTATGGGGATCCCTACTTGCGCTATGGTGGATACCAATAGTGATCCTAGTGGTATTGATTTAGTCATTCCAAGTAATGACGATGCTATTAGGTCGATTAATTTTTTCGTTACTAATATCGTAAAAGCCATTAAAGAAGGTGAAAAAATTTTTAAGAAAAATCAGCAAATAGAAGACTTAGCCGAGGACTATGACCGAATTAAAAAAAGTGAAAAAAAACAAAAAGAAAATAAAAAAGAAATAAAAGAAAATCCTACTGAAACTGTTAAACCAGAAGACAATGCTAATAAAGAGAATAATAAACCAACTATGAATAATAAAGAAAACTCGTCAGATAACGCGGTTAAGGTAAGTGATATTAAAGAGCTACGCGAACTAACAAATATTGGAATGATGGAATGTAAAAAAGCTCTAGTAGAGGCCAAAGGCGATAAAGAAAAAGCCATTAAAATCTTAAAAGAAAAAGGGCTAGCAATTATTGCTAAAAGGAAAGATAAATCGGCTAATGAAGGAGTGGTTTTTGTTAAGGCCGAGAAAGGGCAAGGCTGGATAGTAAAGGTTAATTGCGAGACCGATTTTGTTGCTAAAAGCGAAAGTTTCCAAGGTTTAGTCGAGCAAATCGGCGAGCACTTCGTTCAAAAGGGTACTGATTTTCTAAAAGACGAAGAATTTTCGAAAGTTTTAAATGAAACTATAGCCCAAACTAAGGAAAAAATAGAAATTAAAGATCCCCTCCATCTAGCCTCGGAAACTGGAATTATAAGCCATTACCTTCATAGTAATAAAAAAATTGGGGTTTTAATTGAACTAGTAGCCCAAGATGCTACCCAGAAAGAGGCGCTTGAAGGTAATGAAAAAATCCAATCTTTTGCTAAAGACTTGGCCATGCAAGTAGCGGCGATGAATCCGGTGGCGATTAGTTTGGAAGACATTAGTGAAGAGCTCCGAGAAGAGCAAAAAGGTATTTTTTTAAAGCAATTAGAAAAAGAAAAAAAGGACCCTAATATTTTGGATAAAATAATAGAAGGGAAAGTAACCAAGTATTTTTCTGAGCAATGCCTTTTAGAAATGGAATCAATAAAAGAAGATAAGAAAAAAGTAAAAGACTTAGTGCGTGAAATAAGCGAACAAGAAAAAGTGCCTTTTAAGATAAAGCAATTCAAGAGATTTCAAATAGGGGGATAAAGGCTTAACTATGGTGGATGCTATTTATCAAGAAGCTAGAAATAATATGGAGAAAGCAATTGATTCTCTTTTGCAGGAGTTTCAAAATTTGGCTTTTGAAAGGGCTAATCCTAGTTTGTTAGAAAATTTAAAGGTGGATGTTTATGGACAGAAAATGCCTTTAAAAGGGATAAGTAATGTAACCAAGATAGATAATCGCACCCTTTCGATTAACGTTTGGGATAAAAATAACGTTAGTATAGTGGACAAGTCCATACGCACTTCTAACCTTAACTTGAACCCTAAAATTGATGGGAACAAACTTCTAATTATTCTTCCCAATCTAACTACTGAGAAAAAAAAAGAACTCACTAAAATCGCTAAAGCCAAAGCTGAGACTACTAAAATTTCTATCCGTAATTCACGGAGAGTCGCTAACGATAGTTTAAAAAAACTTAACAAGGATAGTGAACTCAGTGAAGACGAACTAGAAAAAGAGCTTAAAAAATTTCAAAACTTAACAGACGAAAAAGTAAAAAAAATAGAAGAAATTTTAAGAAATAAAGAAAAGAATTTATTAGAAGTTTAATTAGAGCAAGTTTTTCCCCTAATGAACCCCCCTCAGCATATTGCATTTATTTTAGACGGCAATGGTCGCTGGGCTAAAAACAAAAGCTTACCCATAACTGAAGGCCATAAAGCTGGGCTAGAAAACCTAGAAAGCATTTTAGATTACTGCTTTGTAAAAAAAATTAAAATTATTACCCTTTACGCTTTTTCTAGCGAAAATTGGAAAAGATCCCAGCAGGAAAAAGAAATTCTTTTTGATTTGCTTTTATACTATTTTCAAAATAAGATAGATAAGGTTATTCAAAAAAAATCTAAAATTAAAGTCCTTGGAGATGTAAAGCAGTTTCCCTTAAAAATCCAAGAAACTATTTTCGAAGCTGAAGCCAAGTCTCAAATGAACGATGACTTTTTGTTGCAAATAGCCCTTAGTTATGGGGGAAGAGATGAGATTATTCGAGCTACTAAAAAGTTAATAAAAAATGCCGATCGAGATAATAGCTTAGTAGAAAATTTAAATGAGGAAAATTTTAAATCATATCTAGATAGTGGGTCGATAGCTGACCCTGACTTGCTCATCCGCACGGGAGGAGAAATGCGCATTAGTAATTTTTTATTATATCAAATTGCTTATACAGAGTTTTTCTTTTCTAAAACCTTATGGCCGGATTTTTCTACCGACGAATTAGATAAGATTTTGGGTTATTATTCTAGAAGAGAAAGGAGGTTTGGGGGGAGAAATGGTTACTAGGATTATTTATGGTGCTCTAGGCATCTTGATGGCTTCCCTTTATGTTTTTTCCAACAATTTTTACATCAGTAATGTTTATTTTCTAGTTTTCACCACTTTTTTGGCTATAGAGTTTGCTAATTTTTTAAACATTAAAAAGCGGGAATTTATTTTTATTTTAACGTTCCTTTATCTTTTTCTTATTAGCATCCTTTTAATTTATTTTTATAAGTTGCCTCCTTCGTATATTGATAAGGTTACTATTTTTATTATTTTTCTCCATTTTTTCTCTTATTCGGTTTTTCTAATTCTTAAAAATAAAACTAAAAAATCCTTAAATAGAACTATTAAACAAATTTTCGTCCTTTTCTATCTAATTGTTGTTTTTTTTCAATTGATTAAAGTAAGGCATTTATTTTGGTATAGAGATGGAATTTTTGCGCTAGACCGGCAAAGTGAGCTACTGGTTATGTATTATGCTTTTTTCCCTTTTTTTATTTCTTGGTCAATTGATGCGGGGGCTTTTTTTGGAGGGACACTAATTGGTGGGAAAAAACTAGGTTTGGAGGCTTCTCCTAATAAAACCTGGTCTGGTTTAATAGTTGGGGTCCTTGTTTCATTCGCTGGTTTTTATGCTTATAAGGGGATTATTTTGTTTTTTCACCCAGAACTACTCCAGTTCACTTTTTTTTATAATAGAAGTACTTTATGGGTGGCGATTTTTTCTCTAATTATTTTTGCATTAGGTTTTTTAGGAGATTTAATCGCCTCGATTCATAAAAGATCAGTTAATGTGAAAGATTCGGGGACTTTTTTAAAAGGGCACGGGGGGGTTTATGACCGGTTGGATAGCACATTAATTATTAATTTTTTTTATTTTTATTATCTAAATGAATTTTTTTTGAATTTTTTATAATCGTTCCAAGTTTTTTACAACTTTTAATTATTCATAAAAATTCAAACTTAAAAAAAAAGTAAAAGAAGATTTGGGAATTTTTGGCAATTTACCGGATCAATAACTTTAATTTTTTTTAAGAATAAAAATAACTCAAATATTTCTCTATTCCTGCAGGGAATTTAATTATAATTAGAGTTCATAATAATGGATTTATTTACTCACATTAAACAAGAAATTCAAAAAAAATTCCCGCGACTAGATTATCAAATTTGGCTAGCCGATATTCGCCTGCTTCAATACCACGATAGTGAAAAAACCCTTGAACTATCCACTTCTAGCCTGTTTAAGAAAGAAAAAATTGAAGAAAAATACCTAAAGCTTATTTTTGCGATAGCTCAAGGTTATATTGAGAACCTGAAACGAGTGGAAATTACCTATGTTAAAAATGAAAAATCAACTGCCACGATTCCTTCTCTTCCAAGCAGTGCGGTTAAAAATAGCGACGGCCTTAAGAAAAAACCTTATTTGCGAAAAAAGAATAATATTTTAAAAGAAAATAATTTTAGAAACTATGTGGTTTATGAAGAAAATCAATTAGCTTTTGATTTTGCTAGAAAAGTCATTAATAAAATTGGCTATATCAATCCTTTATTTATTTATGGAAAAATTGGGGTAGGGAAAACCCATTTAATTCAAGCTATTTATCAAGAAATCGAGGAAAAATTTCCTTTCTATTCTTTAAAATATATTAATCCTAATGATTTTGTCAGCGAATATACGGCAGCGTTAAAAGTCAAACAAGATAGGCAATTTAGAATTAATTATCGCTCTTTAGATATCCTTTTCATTGATGATATTCAGTTTTTTATTGGCAAGGAAAAAAGCACCCAGGAATTTTTCGATATTTTTAACGCCATTTTTACTCCCGACAAGCAAATGATTTTTTGTAGTGATCGCGAGCCTCATGATTTAGGTAAAATTGATGAGCGTTTAAAAAGCAGGTTAGCTTCTTCGGTTATCCTTGAGTTGCAATCCCCTTCCCTTAAAAGCAAGTGCCAGCTTATTGAGTTTTTTAATCAAAAGCTAAACTTATACTTAGATAAAAAAGTAGTTGAGTTTTTGGGAGAGTATTTAGCAAGTGATGTTAGAAAAATCAAAGGAGCTATGAAGAGCCTACTGTTTTTTAAAGAAATTTATAATAAAAAAATTGATGTCGATTTTTGTTTAAATAATTTAAAACACCTGACTAAAGAAAAAACAGAAAAAAGATTAACCCCCGAAGAAATTATCACTCGATTAGCTAAGGTGACGAATGTTAGTCTAGCAGAAATAAAGTCCACGAAGCAAAATAAAAAAATTACCCAAATAAGGAAAATAGCTATGTACGCTTTAAGAAAAAATACTCGAAAGTCGTTTAAAGAAATTGGTGATTATTTAGGCAATAAAACAGCCGCGGCGGTTCTTTATTCGGTTAACGACATTGAAAAAAAAATTAGTTCCGACGTAACTATTAATAACATCCTTAAAAAAATTATTAAAGATTAATTGCTAGTTTATTGCGTTTATTTTTTATCTTTTTTGGGTTTTTTGTTTTTATTGGTTGCGCTGGTAAGCAAGTAGAGCGTGATAAAAACTTATTTTTAAATCCCCCTAAAAAAATTCACCTTAATAAAATTCTTAACCATACTAGTTTTGCCAATTTAGAAAATGAGATGATGGAAGCGTCCCTTGCTTTTTTTCATAGCCAGTCGGAGTTCGTTTATACCGCTAATTATCGAGAAGCTGATTACATTTTGACTATTGCTATTGAAGAATTAACCATGGCGTTTAACTCTACTGATTTTCTCGATAGTTTCTTAAAAGGGGTTATTGTCTTAGACAAGATGCCGGAAAAAAAATCACTAAAAAGTGAGTTTATTGTTTTTTTGGAAGAAGTTAATCAAGATACTTATAATCAAAATTTAGATAAAATTAAAGATTTCGCTTTCACTAAATTTTTAGGGAAATTAGAGCTTTGGCTTGAGCACAACACCCGTTAATTTTCTAGTTTATTCTCCTTTTCTTTAGCTATTTAAAAAATGGTATAATATTAATCATGAAAATTGCCGGCATCGTTATCTCTGCTTTTAGCAATAATTTTAAACAAGGGGACGTGAGTATTAAAAAAGTTTTTCACGAACTTCAAATCCCTTTGGTAGAAGAAGTCAAAACCATCAATGATGATTTTTTACTTAGTGTGGCTAAAAAGTACCAAGACTATCAAGCAGTGGCTATTGGTTTTGATGATAGCGAATTTTACTCCCTACCAGAAAATAAGCGACTATTAAATAATTTCATCAATTACCAAGTCGATATTGGTTTTGGGGAAAATTACCCTCAAGGTGTGGTGATGGAAATTGTCAATCTAGAAATTTTCCCCATCATTGACAATCTTCGCAAGCAAAACAAACTAGCTTTTACTAGAAGCTTTTTCCAAGACATTATCAATATTGACGTTAATCTTTTTGACTTAGAAAATCTTTATACCGAAGTTAATTTAAGGACTTTAAGGTTGGATTTCTTTTCTTGCAATATTCAAAATCAATTTTTGATTAATAAAATTAAAAATTTTTTACCAGCCAATACTGATTTAGTCACTAGTAATTTTAGCGATTTGGCTAACGGTATTATTGATAATCGTAAAGAACTTAGAACCATCCCCAAGTTTTTTGAAATAAGTTTAACGAATAAAGTGGTGCAACCTTATCTTTACTATCCTTTTCAAAAAGAAAATCAATCGCAGGAAAATTTTCTGAGTTTGGAAAACTATAAAATTATTTTAGATAAGATTATTCGCTTTTCCCCCGAGGTGATTATTTCTTTTAACGGCTTTGGAGAAATGACTAGCAACCCTGAATGGAAAGACATTGTCCAGCACACCTTGAGAAAAAACGTGACCTGTATTTTGGAAACCACTGGAGTTTTTTGGGATAATTCACTAAGTGATAGCATCCAAGGTTGGGATAATTATAAAAAGCTCACGGTCATTTTTACTGTGGATACTTTGAATGAAAAACTCTATGGCGACCTTAGAGGGAATGATTACCCTTTGTCTGCTATTTTAGAGAAGATAGAATATTATCTATTACGTTATGGAGACAATGTTTATCTGCAAGCAGTAAAAACTAATGAGACTTTCCCTTTCTTAAATGATTTTTACGAATATTTTAAAAAATTTACTAAAAACATTATTATTTCTAAGTATAATATTTATCGTGGGCATCTTTTGGAGAGAAGGACTAACCCCATGCAGCCTTTTGAAAAAATAGATTGCTGGCATTTAAAACGAGATATGAAAATAAATGAAAATGGTGATGTGTGGGTCTGCAAGCAAGACATTAATCAAGAAAATGTTTTAGGTAATTTACTCAAAGATGATATTCAAGCTATTTTTAACCAAGGGCAAGCCTATTTTGAAAAGCATTTAAACGGTTGGGATTTTTGTCAAAACTGTGATGAAAACTATACGTATAACTTCTAAAAAGGTATAAAAAATGAGTAACTATAAAGCATATGTTGTAACCGAAAAAGCCGACGGAAATTTCACTAGGGAGTTTCAAATTAGAACTATCCCCGAAGTTATAGAAAATCAAGTTTTAATCAAGGTCGCTTATTCTTCGATTAATTATAAAGACTATTTATCCTCTATGGGAAATAAGGGAGTAACGAGAAACTATCCTCATGTGCCGGGAATTGATTTAGCGGGAACTATTGAAAAGAGTAATTCCGCTGCTTTAGAAGTTGGGCAAAAAGTATTAGTAACCGGTTATGATCTGGGAATGAATACTGATGGAGGATGGGGTGAATATGCGGTAGTGCCAGGTGAATGGGTGGTGCCCTTACCAGAGAAACTTTCTCTAAAAGAAAGCATGGTTTGGGGGACTGCTGGTTTTACAGCGGCTCAACTGGTAGAGGCTTTAGAAAAATATCAGGATAGTACTACTGCCCCTAGTGAACAAGAAATAATAGTCAGTGGAGCTAGTGGAGGAGTAGGAACTATGGCAGTAAAGATTTTAGCTCATTTAGGATATCAAGTAACCGCTTTAACTCGTAGCCAAACTAATGATGATTTCTTAAAAATCGTTGGTGCCAGTAGAACGATTACTTTAACCGAATGGGAAGAAAGCCTTAACCCTAAAAAGCCATTAGAAAAAAGCATTTGGGATGGAGCGATTGATACCGTTGGGGGAGCTACTTTAGGAAATATATTAAAATGCATTAAATATCGTGGGGTGGTTAGTTGTTGTGGGATGGTTGCGGGGGCTAATCTCAATACAACAGTTTTCCCTTTTATTCTACGAGGGTTAAAGCTCATTGGTATTGATAGTGCGGAGCAGCCCTTAATGGTTAAAAAAGCCCTTTGGAATAAAATAGTTAATGAATGGGAAATAACCGATATTGAGGATTTATATCAAGAGATTGCTTTTAATCAGTTGTCAGAAAATATTTTGAAAATGGAGAAAGGGGAAATTTGCGGGAGGATTGTTGTTAAAATTCAATGAAAAATCGTATCTCCAATTTTTTTTTTTTGCTTTTTTATTGCTTCTAATTGCTGGTTGCTTTTTTTCCTGCATTAAGAAAAAAGAATATCGCTACACTACCATTGAAACTACGCCTAGTTCAGCAAAAGTACTTATTAATAACGAGTTTGTAGGAGAGACTCCTCTTTTTTATTCCTACTTGCTAGAAGATCCGAAAGTGAATATTAGTTTTATTAAAGATAATTACCACATTTTTACTAAAAATAATTATTCCTTTCAGGCCATCAATTCCTTTGATTTAGTCCCGCTAACTATTCCAGTGGAGATAGAGCTTTCTCACTTAGCGGATTATATTTATCTTAACCAATCTTTAGTGGGCAGGAATGAAAAAAAATTACTATTAGATTTAAATCTAAAAAAATACCAGCTTGCTATTTTCAAAAAAGGCTTTCATCCGTTAGTGGAAGAAATTACTATAACTAAAGACACTAAAAATATTGCTTTAAATTTAAAAAAAATTAATAGTAGTAGAAGCTTTACTTTAACTAGTGCTTTAGACGAAGTAGAAGTGTACTATAATAATTTAATGATTGGCCATCTTCCTTATCAAGAAAAAATTATTGTCGGCGAACCTTATCAATTTACTTTTAAAAAAAAAGGTTATCAAACGAAAAATTTAGTATTTTCTTTTACTTCATTTCGCCCTAAAAATATTAACGTTAGTTTAATCCCCTTAGTGCTAGAGAATTATCAAATAAAATTGATTGGTTTTCCTGCTCGCACTACGACGATGTTTTTTAAGGGAACTACTTTAGTAGCCAAAACCCAAAATGAGCAAGTAAATCTCATTAAAGGGAAATATCATATGGTAGTAGAAAATCCTCAGTATTTTACTTACCGACAAGAAATCGAAGTAGAGCAAAATAAAACAATTCCCATTAGTTTAATCCCTCAAGTAGCTAAGGGAGTAAAATTTTTAGCTAAAAAAAAATACTCTTCTAAGAGAAATATTGTTTTTTCTGGGCTGGATTATAATCAAGATTATTTTTTTATTAATGATTTTTCCAAGTCGATAAAAATAGTTTTAGATAACAATTTAAACCCAGTAGAACAAATCTTTTATCGCGATTTTACTAGTTTAGAAAATTCCCTCTTGAGTAAAAAAATATTTTTTCCACTTGCTTCTTTTAAAGACTTTGTTTTTTGGGAAGGCACTTTTTATCATTCATCGGAGTTGTCCCTAAATAATTCTGCAGAAATTATTTTTTCCGATTGGCTTGCAAATAAAATGCTTTTAGTTAATCAAGGAAAAGAAATTTTAATTTATCAGCTTTCCGGCAATCAAAGACTTAGTCTTTTGGCAACCGTTGATTTTCATAATTTAAAGTCTTTTAAAAAAAATGCTTTGACTAATCTAGCTTTAGGTCAGGCCTTTTTTTTAAGTCCAGAAACTATTTTGTTTATTGAAAAAAACAATCAAGAAGCTTTACTTTATCATCTCCCTAGCCAAAAAATCACTGCTTTTGTTAAAGATTTTCAAAATAAGCCAGTGGTTATTGAAGGAATGTTTGTTTACCAGTACTTGGTTTTCCTTATTATTGAAAATAATCAAGTAGCTATATTTGACCAGCAAGGGAACTTTTTTACCAAAATTACTCTGCCAGACAAAACAGAAGAAATTTTTGCTTTAGTGATTAAAAACAATATGCTTTATCTTTTCCAGAAAAAAAATATTATTATTTATAAGTTTTTATGAATTGGTTTGAAGAGTGGTTTGATGAAAACTACTTAGAAGTTTATGCTCATCGTAACACTGAAGATGCTAGGCAGCAAGTAAAAATTATCCTAAAAATTATCCCCCTTAATCAAGAAGATGCTGTTTTAGATGTGGGTTGTGGAGTTGGTCGTTATGTAAAATTATTTCATGAAAAAAACTACTCTATAACGGGAATAGATTTATCTGAAAAACTTATTAAGTTAGGAAAAGAAAAAAATCCAGCATTAGATCTCCAAACAGCTAATGCTATAAATTTTTTAAAAGAAGAGCATTACAAACTTATCCTTTCTTTGTTTACTAGCTGGGGCTACTATGAAGAAGATAATGATAACTTCCTTATTTTAAAAAATATTTACCACAACCTAAAACCAGGAGGTTTTTTTTGGCTTGATTATGTTAACCCTTATCTTTTAAAAAAAATAAAAAATCAAGAAAAAAATATTTTTATCTCGAAAAACAATAAAAAAGTTACCGAGTTGAAATATCTAAAAGGGAATCGAGTTATTAAAGAAATTGAAATTGCATCACTATCCTCATCAACTAAACGACATTATCTTGAGTCTTTAAGAATTTACGCTTTGCCAGAGCTTCATGACTTTTTTAAAAAACTTGATTTTACTATCCTAAAAGTAATGGGGAATTATAACGGGGATTTGTATCAAGAAGAAAAGTCGCCTAGAGTAATTTTTTTACTACAAAAATGAACCCACCTTCAATTATTAGCGGGCAACAAATTGGACTTTTAGGAGGTCCGCTTTTTGTTTTAGTTAAAATTATGGGAGTTATTAAAACTGCTCAAGAAAAAAAATTACGACCAATTTTTTGGCTTGAAACCAATGACGCAGATTTTAATGAAGTTAAAACTAGTTATTTTATTGATCAAAAAAAAAAATTGCGTTCTTTTACTTGGGAGATTAATAGCGCGGGAAAACCCCTAGGCCATTTACTAGTTGATAATGTTTTGCTGAAAGGAATTGATTTTTTTTTGCAAAATATTTCCGTTACTCCTCATACCAAAAAACTAAAGGAGTATTTATTTAATAGTTATCAATTAAAAAAAACTTTGGCCGAAGCAACTCGGATTTTATATCAGCAAATTTTTAAAAATTATCCAATAGAATTTTTTGATCCACAGCAAAACAAAGAATTTATTCGTTTTTCTCAAGGCTATTTATTGCAAGAAGCAGAAAAAACTTTAGGGGGAGAACAAGTAGCTGCTTTTGTTTTAAAGGCAGGAAGGCGGGAAGCCATTTTTAAAAAGCAAGATGGTTTTGTTTTGCGAAGTGGTGAGCCGGTTTTACTCCAAAAGCATACCTTACTCCCACACCTCTATACCCGTAGTGTTATCCAAGACGCCTTTTTAAATAGTGAATATTACTTAGCTGGGGAGAGTGAAAATGCTTATTTGCTTTCTGCCAAAATGCAAGAACAATATCGTTACCATGACGTTACTCCAGCTAAAGTACTGCCACGAGCCCAAATAGAAATTATAGAAAAAAAAGACAAGGATTTTTTATTGCAAGAGCATCTCGATACTTATGCGATTTTTCGCACTCCTTTTTATCAATTGAAAAGAAAAGTTTTACAAGAGCGAGAAAATTTTGATAAAAAAAAGGTTGTGAATAATTTAAATCAGTTAAAAAAAGATTATATTCAAGAACTAAAAAAATTAAATCTTCCTTATAAAAAAATCGAGAAAAAAATTTATTCGGCTAACAAGCACGTTGGGGGGACTAAAAGAAAAGAGCTAACCGAAAAAAATAAAACTATTTTATCTAATTTAGAAAAACTAAGCAAAAAATATTTTCCTCATAATCAACCGGCTAGTCGAATACTTTCGTTTGCTTATTATTATAATCAATTTGGCGAAGAGCTTTTAGAAAAAGTTTATCAGGTCTATCAAAACGATCAAGAAATTATTTTAGAAATCTAAGTCTAGTTTCTCTTGTCTTCTAAGTGCTTAGAGATAAGATTAAATTTATCTTGATCTAACCATTGATTTTGATAACAAGTAGTTATTATTTCTTCAATGGTGATAATGGAGTAAATTGGAAAACCAAATTCTTCGCTAATTTCGGCAGTGGCTTTTTTATCTCGCCCTTTTTCCATTCTATCTACGCCAATAATTCCAGCGATAATAGTTGCCCCTCTTTCTTGAAGCATAGTTGCCGATTCTCGAAAAGAAATTCCTGCGGTAATGACGTCATCGAAAATAATAACCTTGTCTTGGGCGTCAATGTTTTTTCCTACCAAAATACCTTTATCGCCATGCTTTTTTTCTTCCTTGCGATTAAAAGAATAAGTTGCCTGAGGTGCTTGATAATATAAAGAGCATGCTAGGGTAATGGGAATGCCTTTGTACGCTGGTCCAAAAAGATTAGTGGGTTGCAGTTTATTGATTTTGATAATCTCTAAATAAAAATAAGCAAGCTCTCGAAGACTGGCTGCGGTGTAGATGTTCCCAAAGTTTAAAAAGTAAGGAGATTTCCTTTTGCTTTTAGTAACGAAGTCTCCAAATAATAGCACTTGGTTTTGCAGTAAAAAAGAGCAAAATTTTTTTTTAAGCTCAAGCATAATGGTTTAGAAAAGTATACATTTTTTTTAAATAATCTTCATTAGTAGATAATGTAAGTTTTTTTATTTGGAGCTTAAGGAATAGCTGATTAATTTGGTTCAAATGTTTTTGATATTCTTTTTGGTAGTGGCCAGAAAAATATTTCGAACTGGTATCGATTAAACTACTTTCACTGGTTTCACTATCCTGGAAATCAACTAACCCTAATGAGGGAAGAGATTTTTCTAAATGGTCTTGTAGATGAAAAACCATAATTCGATGTTTTTTATGAATGGTTTTAAAAGCTAAAAGTTTTTCGCTAGAAAATAAAAAATCAGAAAAAAAAAGCAGGAAAGATTTTTTATTTTGCCTTTGATAAAAGTACTCAATGGCCTTTTCAATATTAGTTTTTTGGTTTTTAGGTTGATAGTTAAAAAGTTTACTAAGGACTTTATGGCTATGAATTTTGCCCATTTTTGCGGGAATATATTCTTCGATTATATCGCTAAAAAGTAACAAGCCTAGTTTGTCGTTATTGTTTAAAATTATAAAAATAAAAACCATAATAATTTCTAACGCCATATCGTACTTGGATATTTTCCCCAGCGAGAATTGCATAGAAGAAGAAATATCAAAAAAAACGTAGAAAGATAATTCTTTTTCTTCGTGAAAAATTTTGACAAATAAATCATTATATCTAGCGGTGGTTTTCCAATCAATGCTTCTAATGTCATCGCCAACTATATATTTCCGTAAGTTATCGAACTCCAGGCCGGAGCCACGAAAAAAGGACTTATGACTTCCCGCGAAATAATTTTTGGACGCCAAAGTAACTTTTAACTTTAGCCTTTTTATTTTCTTAATAATTTCTTGATTTTCGGTAGGAAGTTCCACAAAAATAATTTCGCAATTTATTAGTAGATAACTCTGTTTAAGGAACCTTTACTTGAATTAAAATATCATCAATCACCTTCTCTTTAGTAAGCCCCTCAGCTTCGGCTTCATAACTTAAGATTAATCGGTGCTCTAATACCAAGTGGCTAATTTCTTTAACATCATCAGGGCTTACGTAATCTTTCCCCTGCAAAAAGGCGTGGGCTTGAGCGGCTTTGGCTAAAAAAATAGAAGCTCGAGGAGAAGCTCCAAAATTTAAAACATCTTGATTTTGGCTACGAGTAGTCTGAACAATGTCGACGATATAGTCGATAATTTTATTTTCAATATGAACTTTTTTTCTTTCCTTAACAAGTTGTTTAAGATTACTAAGGGTTAGAATAGTATTAATGTTTTTTTCTAAATTCTCATTTGTTAGGTTAAGTTGGATAACTTCTTTTTCTTCTTCCCTTTCAGGGTAGCTTACTTTGGTTTTAAACATAAAACGATCTACCTGAGCTTCCGGGAGATTATAAGTTCCTTCTTGTTCAATAGGGTTTTGCGTGGCAAGAACCATAAAAGGAAGATTTAACCCATAAGATTTTTCGCCTAAGGTAATTTGTTTTTCCTGCATAGCTTCTAAGAGGGCTGATTGCACTTTAGAAGGAGCTCGGTTGATTTCATCTGCTAAAATAATATTAGAAAATAAAGGGCCTTTTTTAGTAGTGAATTTTCCTTGGCTAGGATTGTAAATTTCCGTTCCTAAAATATCAGCGGGTAAGAGATCAGGAGTAAATTGAATCCTTTTAAAATTAAGCCCAATAATTTTAGCAAATGTTTTAATTGATAAAGTTTTTGCTACTCCGGGAACTCCTTCTAAAAGGATATGCCCTTCGCAAAGCAAGGATATTAAAAGACTTTCTAATAAATGCTGTTGGCCAACAATTGCCTTGGAAAACTCTTTTTCTATTTCCTTTAACCAATTTTTTTCACTATCCATAAAATTTTCTTTTTTTCTTTATAACTTATTTTTTTTATCCATATTTGATGGTGGACTTTCTGGCAATGGACTTTTAGAAGCACTTTCCATTTCTTTTTTTATCTTTTCATAAATTTCTTTTCTATGAATAATAATATCTTTCGGGGCTTTTACTCCGAGCTTGATAGAATCAGCTCCTATTTCAATAACGATGAGCTCAATTTCGTCATTAATAATAATGCTTTGATTTTGTTTCCTAGTAAGAACTAACATAAGTTGTTTTTAAATTTTAGCATAAAAATAAAAGTTTTGTTCTTTTTTATATAGGTGGTAATTCTGAATTCTATAATTATTTTTTAGTTATTTTTCTTTTTTATTTTCGGTGTTAAAGGGTTAAATGTTTGGTTGAAATTATTTTGCTTATAAATAAAAAATAATTTTATTATTATTTGAAAAAATTTATTGTGGTATAATTTTAGATACGTGGAATCAAAAAATTTTATTATTACTTTAACGGGTAATTTAGGAAGTGGTAAAAGTAAAGTAGGGCAATATCTAAAAGATAAGTTAGGTTTTATTTTTTATTCCACTGGAAGTATTCAGCGAAAAATTGCTCAAAGAAAAAACATGAGCACGTTAGAACTAAATTTATTCTCAGAAAAAAATCGAGAAATTGATGATGAGATTGATGGCTTTACCCAAAGCCTTCGCCATAGCCAAGAAAACTTGATTATCGACTCTAGGCTGGCTTGGCATTTTATTCCTCATTCATTTAAAGTTTTTCTCTACTTGAAGCACCAAGTCGCTGCCGAGAGGATTTTCCACGATAAGGAGAGAAAAAATGAGTATTATACTACGCTTAAAGATGCTTTGGTTTCTATTGAAGAACGCCAAAAAAGTGAAGTAGAGCGTTTTAAAAAATTGTATCAAGTTGATTTATATGATTTTAATAATTACGATTTAATTCTTAATACCGAAAAAGTAACAGTGGAAGAAATTGGCGAGACCATTATTAGTTTTGTGGATAAAAAGGTTAAGAAAAAAAATCCCCATAAAATGTTTTTTTAGACGCAATGGAACTTAACAGATTAATTGCTAAACTAGGTTTAGCTTCGAGAAGAAAAGCTAATGAGCTTATTAAAAATAGGCAAGTTAAAGTTAATAATCAAATTGTTGAGCAATTCACCTTCGCAGTAAATCCAAAAGATAAGTTGACAATTAATGGGGTTTCTTCTTTAGTAAAAGGAAGTGAAAATTTTTCTGCGACCGTTCAACCACTTGCGGATATTTATCTTCTACTTCACAAACCAATAGGCTATATTACCTCAGCAAAGGATCCTTTCCATAAAAAAGTAGTGTATAATTTGCTCCCAAAAAAATACCGCAAATTACATTATTTAGGAAGACTGGATCAAAATACTAGTGGGGTTTTGCTTTTTTCTAATGATGGGAAATTAACCGAAAAATTAACTCACCCACGAAAAAAAATTAGTAAAAAATATCAGCTAACTACTACAGAAATAATAGCTCGTCAAGATATTCGCAAGCTGCAGAAAGGCATTATGCTTGACGATGGAATAATGAAAGTAGATAAGATTTTAGTTTCTCCAGAAAATAATAAAGAGATCACGCTAGAAATCCACAGTGGAAAAAAAAGAATCATTAGAAGAATGTTGATGCATTTAGGCTACACTATCATCAAACTAGAAAGGGTGGCTTTTGCTGATATTACCACTAAAAAACTTGCCGTAGGTGCTTGGCGGTTTTTAACTAGTGAGGAAATTAAAAAGTTAAAAGAGATATAAAATACGCATGTTAGTTGTCATAGCAGGAGCGGGAAATGTTGGGAAATATCTCATAGAAAGTTTTTTAGAGCAAAAAGAAGATATTGTAGTGATTGAAAATAACGAAGCAATCATCAAGTCCATTCAAGATAACTTTGATGTTTTAGTTATCAAAGGAAATATGCTCTCGCACTTTATTTTACGAAGTGCTAATGTGCAGAGTAGTGAGCTTTTTATTGCCTCCTCTAACTTTGATAGCAATAATATTTTAGCGTGCCAGTTAGCCAAGCGATTAGGGGCCCGGCACTCCATAGCTCGAGTTTATTCGGAAGAGATTTTCCCGCAAAACGATGAGGTGAATAATTTAGAAAAATACTTAGGAATTGATTGGTTGGTTTCTCCTAGCCGTTTAGCCGGGTATAAATTGGCGTATGCTTTATTTGATAATAAGGAATTGATTTTCGATAGTTATTTTGATGCTCACCTAGATTTAGTGCAAATAACTATTAGTCGAGAAAGTGAGCTTTTAGGTAAAAAAAGCAATGTTTTTGTTAGTAATAAAAATATTGCTCTCCTGCAGGTTGCTAGGAATAATGCGGTGGTTAATCATCAAAATTTAGTTTTCCAAGAGAACGACGAAATCATTATTGTAGGCAAAAACAAAAAAATGGTGGAGCTCATCTCAGAGATTTATTCTGACATTCACGAAAAAAATCATCATATTTATTTAGCCGGGGCTTCTAGGGCAGTGCTAAGTGCCCTTAGTCTGTTCCAAGATAGGTTAAAGTACATCACGGTTATCGATAAAGATTTAGAGACTTGTAGAAGGATTGAAGAAAAGCATGACAAAATCAGGGTGCTCAATATTGACCCGAGCGATTTTAACAAGCTCAATAATTTGAATTTTCATAAAGAAGGGGTTTTCGTTTGTGCTAGCGAAAACGATGCTGATAATCTAACCTACTCTTTAAATGCCGAGGACCTTGATTTTTCTCAGATTATTCCATTAGTTAATCAGTATGATAAAATGAGGCTATTTCGTCGTTTTAAGTTTGACCAAATTATCTCGCTCCCTTTTTTAGCCGCTCAAGAAATTTTTCGCTATTTTAATCAGTATATCAAAAAAGACTTCCAACTTTTAAAAGGAAATAAAGCTAGGGCCATTACTAAAGAAATTAATTCTAATTCTAGTTGGATTGGTCAGGATATCAAAAAAATTATGCAAAATTATTCTACCTTGGACTTTGTGGCTTTGAGTAGAAAAGGAGAAGTTTTTATTAAAAAAGATAAAGAAGTTAAAAAAATTCAAGAAAATGATAAAATTATTATTAGCTCTTTTTCGGGAGAGCAGCACAATTTAAAAAAAATTTTAGATGAAAAATGAGGGAGATAACAACCACAATATGATTACCTATTATGCCAAAGATTTAAGCGCTCAAGAAAATTATGGTCTTTTAACCCAAAGCATTATCCCTAGACCAATTGGTTTTATTTCAACTATTTCCGAAAAGCAGATAAGTAACTTAGCTCCTTTTTCTTTCTTTAATGCATTGGCTTCTTATCCGCCTTACTTTGGGGTTTCAGTTTCGGTTACTAGAAATGGCACACTTAAAGACAGTGCTAACAATATGATTGCTACTAAAGAAGTGGTTTTTAATTTAGTGAGTTTTTCCTTTGTCGAAAAGATGAACATCACCGCTAAGGAATTTTCCCCTGAGGAAGATGAATTTACTGAAGCAGGGCTCACTCCTGTTCCATCTGAATTAGTCAAGCCCTTTCGAGTGAAAGAAGCGTTAGTAGCAATGGAAGCAAAAGTAAAAAAAATCCTTTGGTTGGGTGAGGAGGTGAAGGAGATTGCTGTCCCCCTTCTTCCTAAATACCCACCTAACAATGCTTTCCTATTCCTCTGTCAAGTAAAAAAATTTTATTTTAATAAAAAAGTTATTGAGCCGAAAACTTTAACTATTAAACAGTCTTTATTGGAGGCGGTGGCTAGGTGTGGTGGGGCTGAATATTCTCGGAATAACCAAGCTAATTTCTTTTCTTTAAAGCGCCCTTAAAGGGTTATATCAATAAATATCTAAAACCCCTAAGGGGTTAATAATCTTCCCATTTTGCGAAACTTCAAAATGAAGGTGAGGGCCGGTGCTAAACCCAGTATTCCCTAATAATCCAATAACCTGTTGGTTGGCGACCCGTTGGCCCGCTCTGACTAAGATTTTATTAAGGTGAGCATAAATGGTTTGATAGCCTTTACTGTGTTTAAGGTAAATTACCTTGCCATACCCACTTGCTTCTCCAGCAAAAACAACTCTCCCGCCTTTCGCTGCAAATACCTTGTCGCCAATTCTCCCTCGAAAATCAACCCCATGATGAAAAGATCGTTTCTTCGTTATGGGATGAATTCTAAAACCATAACGAGAAGACACGGAAATGGCTAATAGGGGTTTTAAAAATTCCGCTCCTAGGAGTTCTAAACGCTTGCTAAAACTAAGCTGGACATCGTTTAAAAAAAAGCCATCGTTAAATGGGTTGATATTGAAAAAATTAATCTTCCTATAATTAGCATCGTACTCCGTAATCATTTGGTTAAGTGACTCATTGTTTTTCCGGGCTACAAACAAACCATTTTGGCTAGGGATTTTTATTTGTTTTTTTTCTGGGATGAGATGAACGTTTTTAATTTGATTGAAAGAAATGATAGTTTCAATTCCCACATCAAATTTTTTAGCAATGTTCCAGAGTGAATCTCCAGATTGAATTTCGTAGTTTTTTATTTTTAATGGGGAAGTTAGTTTTTCTCTGACGCTATAATCTTTAACCGCATCCACGATATATAAGTCATAAAATTTTTTAGTGAAACTTTTTTCATCATCTTTTTTGCTTACATAAATAAATAAAGCAATGAGAGCAATAAAAAAAATAGTCATTCGCATAGTTGAAATAATTTTCGCGTCCGAGAAGATTCGAACTTCTAACCTTCAGGACCGCAACCTGATGCTCTATCCAGTTGAGCTACGGACGCATATTGTTTTTAATGGTTTTTAAAAATGTTTTTGCACTTGAAAAAATATTATAACTTCCTTTAATCTTGCCTTAAATTATACTTTTATTTTTTTGCTAGCTACGGTAAAATTATTCATAGTAATTCTAAATAAGTGACTTTTAAGGTAATTTATATTATAATAATAAGGTAAGTTTTGTTTAAATTTTTATCCTTGATTAACCTTTTTATCTTAATTTTTTATCTTTATCTCTAAATAATATTAATTTAATGTTGCCCAAAAAATTTACCAGATTTTTCTTTAAATTCAAATGTGAGACAAAGGTGTTGATTATTTTTTTTATGGCCATCTTTTTTTCTTGTGCTAATAACCAAGAGGAAAGTTATCGAGAATATCGAATTGTTGCTAAAGGAGGCGAACGCTTTGGCTCTAGCGCTAATGTTGAGAGAAAATTGCTAAAAGAAATTCAAATAGATTATTTTTTAAGTGAAAAAATTAATTGGCAAAAACCAGACAATTGGGATGTGGGCGAGAAAGGAGATTTCCGTTTGGCTTCTTTTCTCACCAAAGATTTTCTGCAAATTACCTTAGTCCATTTCCCTAATCAAGCGGGAGGTATCCGGGCTAATGTCAATCGCTGGGCTGGGCAAATTAATCTAAATTTGGATCCTAAAAAACTAGCTGACTTTATTGAAACCCTAAGCATTTCTTATAATGCGCAAGAGCTCCCTTATTTGTATATTAATCTTCTAGAATTGGTCAACTTAGAAAGGGAAGAGAATTTAGCGAACATTGTGGTGGGAATTTTTTTATTTAAAGACGAGATTCTTTTCGTCAAACTTATGGGGCAAAATCAAATCGTGCAAAAAGAAAAAAAGCGATTCATAAACTTTATTAATTCCATTACCCTAGATAGCTAAAAAGTTAGGAAAAACAAAATTTTTATGAAAATCATTACTAGTTTAAAAGCAATTAATCTAAAAAAAATAATCACTAAAAAAAATATTCTCAAGTTAGCTAATTTAAAAATAACGACAATTTGTCTTCTCTTGTTATTTATTTTAACCCTTTGGGGAACTTTTTATCAGTATAACTACGGGCTTTATGCTGCTCAGCACAAGTTTTTTTATTCTTGGTTTTTTTTAGTTTGGGATGTTGTTCCTTTTATTGGGGCTAAAAGTGTACTTCTAGTTTTATTCATCAACCTTTTAGCCGCCACCCTGCGCTACCAGTACAAACTAAAAAAGATAGGAATACTTATTATCCATTATGGCTTGCTTTTTTTAATCCTTAGTTCTTTTTATATTCATTATTTTTCTTTAGAAACAGTCACGGTTTTAGAGGAAGGGGAGACGCTTAATTATAGTTTAGATTATTACAACTCTGAAATAGCGGTTTATGAAGAAAAAAATGGTGTGAAAGAAATTGCTAGTTATGCCTTTAAAGATTTAGTAGCGGGAGAAAAAGTTTTTTTAAAAAAATTTGCTCTTTCTTTAACCCCAGTTTATTTTTACGAAAATAGTCGGCCTGGTAACTTTCCTGATGAAGTGGAAAATGCTAGTGGGATTGATGGATTAATTTTTGTTCCGCTCCCGCAAGAAAGAGAACGTACTTTGCCTGGTGGAGTTTTTTGGTTGGAAATACCAGAAATTAATTATCGAAAAAAAGTTTTACTATGGGAAGGCGAAGCCGAAGCCCTAGCAGTTAATCTTCCCAACAAAACGCTTTATTTTAAAGTTCAAAGGAAGCATTATCCACTGCCTTTTACTATCTCTTTAATAGATTTTAAAAAAGAAGAGCATTTGGGAACGACCATTGCTAAAAGCTATCAAAGTGAGGTTATTTATCAAAAGTCCGCTAGTCAATTCCCGGCTTTAATTTCAATGAATCAACCTTTTCGTAGCGATGGTTACACCCTTTTCCAATCTTCTTTTTCCGTAGATGAAAGTGGCTATGAGCGTAGTGTTTTAGCGA
The DNA here is from genome assembly GCA_965277105.1 of Spirochaetota bacterium. Taxonomy (GTDB): domain Bacteria; phylum Spirochaetota; class UBA12135; order COTS27; family CAXSBA01; genus CAXSBA01. The sequence continues at coordinate 173,864 of OZ255710.1, forward strand.
CGGTTAAAAATCAGGGCTATTATCTTCCTTATATTGCTAGTTTGGTGATTAGTTTTGGGTTGATTGTTCATTTTTTGGTTATGCTGTTTCGTAGAAGATTAAAAAAATAAAATAAGTAAAATGATGAAAAAGAAAATTTATTTAAGCATTTTTTTGTTATTCGCATTGGTTTTCCCAGTGGGCAACCAAATAAAGGTGGGTGGGCTAGGAAGTTTAGTTATCCACGAAGGGGGGAGGGCTAAGCCTTTTGACTCCTATGCTAGGCAGGTACTACTCATTTTAAACGGCCAGGCCAGTTTTGAAGACCAAACAGCTATAGAGTGGTTAGCCAAGGCCATGTTCACTCCCGAAGCGACTTTAGATGACCGAGTTTTCAAAACGACCTTTAACGAAGTCTTATTTGCTCTGGGATTAGCTCCCGATGAAAGTCGTCGCTATTCTTTTAACGAACTAAGTAGAGCAGGGCAAACCCTTTTTTCTCTAGCTAGTAATGCTCTACGTAAACAAGAAAATGAGCGTTCGGCATTTGAAAAGGAAGTTATTCGTTTATTCCAAAATTTTAGCCTTTATCGGCAAGTTTTAAATAGCTTTATTTTTGCTAAACCTATTGACAAGTTTTCTATTGATAATCAAGAAGTTATTGCGCTTTTAGGGCTTTCTTCGGAAAGGAAGAGATTTTCTTATTTTGAAATCCTTCAAGTAAAAGGTAGGCTAATGGCGCTAGTAAACGACATTAATCAAAAGCCGTTTGATTTGCTAAAAGCTGAAGAAATTTTTATCCTTAACTTAGCGGAAAATTTTTCCATTTTTCCTCAAAGCTTTTTAGAAAACCCTATCAAGTTTTTCCCAACCGTTATTGACACGGAAACCAAGTGGTTTTCTGTCTGGGAGATTTTATCGGTCCATGGTGAGGTTGAACAGCAAAATGCTGTTTTTTTTAGAATTGAAAACCTTAATAATTTAGCACTAGCTTACACTAAAAACGACCAAGCCTTGTTTGATGATAATTTGCAATCGTTCACTAGTTTTGTCACTGAAGGGATGAAAGAAGAACCCCTCCTTAGTCAAGTTCCTTTTAAAGCAAAAGTTGAAGTTTTTTACAATAAGTTAGACCCTTTTTATCGAGCTAGTATTTTTTATGGATTGAGTTTGCTTTTAATTTTAATTTATTTCTTAACCAATAAAAATTACCTTAAATCGTTTTCAGGCGTTTCTTTAATAGTTGCTTTTTTCTTTAATACCTTAGGGATTATCCTAAGGATGCTGATCACTTATCGCCCACCGATTACCAATCTTTTTGAGACTTTTGTTTTTGTAGCTTTCATTGTGGTGCTTATTGGTTTAATACTAGAGCGCTATAATAAAAAAGGAATTGGTTTAGTTTCGGCAGCCCTTTGCGGTTTGACTCTCCTTTTAATTTCTAACCGCTTTATTAGCAATGGGGATACCTTAGAAGTGCTAGTGGCTGTCTTAAGGAGTAATTTTTGGCTTTCAACCCATGTCATTACCATTAACTTAGGTTATGGGGGAGTTGTTTTATCGGGGGTAATTGCTCATTTTTACTTCTTTAAACTTTTAAAAAAAAATCCAGAAAAAACCGAACTAAAAAATATTACTAAAATGATTTATGCCACTCAAGCTTTTGGTATTATTTTTACTTTTTTAGGAACAATGCTTGGAGGAATTTGGGCTGATCAATCTTGGGGAAGGTTTTGGGGTTGGGACCCTAAAGAAAACGGGGCCCTGCTCATCGTGCTTTGGAGTGCGCTTATATTTCATGCTCGCTTTGGGGGAATTGTAAAAGATTTAGGGTTTGCTGCTGGGAGTATTATTGGTATTCCGGTGGTTATGCTTGCTTGGTTTGGAATTAATTTACTGGGAATTGGACTACACTCTTATGGCTTCATTTCCGGGGTGGCTTATAGTTTAGTGGCTTATATGGTGGCCCAGTTTTTATTTTTAATGATTATGCTCTATATTGTTGAGTATAAAAAATATAAAAAAACCTAATAAAAAATAAAACCTTATCTAAAAAAAGCGTAAATAGGACTAAACCCTACAAGCTCTTCTTTTTGCTCTCCAGTAAAAAAATAATTTATTTCGCTTATTTTTTTATCTTGAAAATCAAAATAATTTTCTTGAAAAAAAGGTGTTGATACGATACTTCCGTTTAGGGCAAAATTATTTTCGCTAGTTACTTTTCGAGCTTGACGCAGGCTTTTTTCATTTAAAACTAAAGGCATAAGCTTTTGCTGATAAACGTAAAATAAATTGTCTTGCAAATAAGAATAATTAATAATAAAAACAATTACCGTGTCATTAAAAAACGAATAGAGTTTATCTACTTGCATTTGTTGGATGAAAGGATTTTTTAGTTGCCGACTTCCTAAGATATATTTTTCTCTCTCTTCGCCTAAATAAAAAGTTATTTGTGGTTTTTCTCGGTGGTAGTTGATGAGAATATTAATCGTTCTTTGGGAAAGACTAGCAATATTTCCTCTAACTGGTTCTGGCGAGAATGAAGTTAAAACTATATTGTTTTCTTCTACCAATGCTTTTTTTCTCTCTCGATAATTTTTAACGTTTTCTAAAATATAACGGTCCAAAATATTATCGGCTGGATCCAGTAAAAGTAATTCGCGCAGAACCTTATTTTTAATGCGAATTTTTTTGTAAAATAAAATTTTTTCTTGGTTAGGGCTTACTCCTAAGTGAATAATTTTTTCTTCTCTAAGATTAAAGTCTTGGTAATTTTTCTTCTCTTGCTGGCTTTCACGTTGAATTGCTTCTAATAAAGCTTGCTCCTTAGCGCTATAACGAACAGGAACGGAGTGAAGAACAAAAATAAAAAAAGTAAAAATCGTGCTTAAAAAAATTTTTTTAGCAAGCACTATTCTGGTTTTTCAATAATTCCAATTAAACCCTGGCTAAGCTGTTAATTAGTTTGTCTAAAAGCGTGTCACTGGAGGTAATGGTTTTTTGTGATGCCTCATAAGAGCGTTGGGCTTCAATCATATTCACCATTTCCACCACGGGATTAACGTTGGAGTTTTCTTTAAAGCCTTGAGTGACTTTTAGATTTTGATTAGCTAAATCTTTGTAGGCCGAAGAAGCTTCCCCTGATTCTTCGCTGGTGCGGTAGAAGGAATTTCCTTCCTTGACCAAATATCTTTCTCTGGGAAAAGTTACTATTTTTAACCGGTCTAATAGTTCATTATCTTCAAAACCGTTGGTGTTCCCTTGGACGGGAAGTTGTTCTGGATTTTGGAAATTGGGGTTGATGAATATTTCTCCTTTAGCATTAACGATGAAATTCCCATCTTTGATTTTAACTGGCCCTTTTTCTCCTAAAACTAAATCACCTTCTAAAGTAGTAAGGTAATTTTCATTGTTAATAACAAAACCGCCATTACGGGTATACCTTTCTCCTTTTTCGGTTAAAACGCTGAAGTAGCCTTTGCCCTGAATAGCAAAGTCTAATGGATTTTCCGTTTGTCTTAGACTTCCTTGTTCTTTTTGGTTGTAAACTTCATTAAGTTCCACCCCAGTGCCTAGCCGACCAACTACCGGCCTAATATCTAGAGAACCAATAGGCATAATTCTAACTCCATCGTCATTAGTTCTTCTTACTACCATTTCTGGGTGAGCTTTAAAGACCGCTAAGTCTTTTTTAAATCCAGTGGTATTGACATTGGCTAGATTGTTGGAAATAACGTTGATGTCGTTAACTCGAGCATCCATTGCACTAGCTCCCGTGTAAAAAGCTCTAATCATAATTTTTATCCTTAATTTTATAATTTCTCCATTACAATTTCGGATAGAATAAAAAGAAGTAAAGTAAAAATCTCGCTTTATCTTTTTAATTTAGCTTTTTCTAAAAAAGTTGGGTTTCTCTTAATGGGACATAGTAAAATTTAGATTATGAAAAAAGTGGTTAAAAAATCAGTTAAAAAAATAAAAATAATAAAAAAAAGCGACAACTTTTTTGAGCTAATTTTCCCCAACAAGCAAATCCTTTATCTCATTGGCACCGTCCATATTTCTCCTGAATCAGTGGCGTTGGTTAGTAGAACCATTACCAGCAAAAAACCTAAAAATATTTTTGTAGAATTAGACCCTGAAAGAAGAAAAAATCTCTTTCAAAAAATTAAAGAAATTGACATCCTGAAAATTATTAAAACTAAGAGAACGTTATTTTTTTTGTCCTATTTGTTTTTATCCATCCTCCAAAAAAAATTCTCGGAAAAAACTGGTAGTGCTCCGGGGGAAGAGTTTAAAAAAACTATCGAAGAAGGAGAAAAAATCAAGGCCACTATTTTCCTAGTTGATCGCAATGCGAATACTACCTTGAAGAGAATTTATCGAAGTTTAAAGCTAAGGGAAAAGCTAAGGTTATTTTATTCTTTTTTTTCTTTTGAAGAAGAAGTGGTTAAAAAAAACGATGATTTGGATTATAAAAAACTAATAAGTAAAGATATTGTCAATCAAGTCATCAAAGAGTTAGGGGCTAAGTTTGCTACTATCAAAAAAGTTTTAATAGATGAACGCGACGTTTATATGACGAAAAATATTTTAAAGGTAATCACTAAAAGCAAAAAAAATCCTAACGTGGCCGTAGTTGGTGCTGGGCACTTGCCGGGAATGCTAGAGTTTTTTAAAAACCCGGAGCTACTAGAACAATATAACTTAGCTGATTTAGAAACCATACCTCCCAAAAGCTGGCTTAGCAAGTTATTCCCTTTCCTTTTTTTGGGGATTATCCTAGCTGTGTTTTCCTTAGGTTTTATTTTTTCGAGCAATGAAAATGTTGTCTATGAGTCGTTTGGGGTTTGGGTTTTAGCTAATGGGCTTTTTTGTGCTTTGGGGGCGACTATTGCTTTGGCTCATCCACTTACTATCCTCTTGGCTTTTGTCGCTGCTCCCATCACGAGTTTAAATCCCACTATTGGGGCCGGGATGGTGGTTAGTTTAGTTCAAACTTTGATTGCCCCGCCTAAGGTAAAAGATTTTGAGGGGTTTTCTTTGAAAATTACCGATTTTAAATATTGGTGGAAGAACAGATTAACTAAAATTTTATTAGTTTTTATTTTTTCTTCTTTAGGTTCAGCTATTGGCACTATTGTGGCTTTGCCTTTAATTATTAATTTATTTTGAAAAAAATACTATTTTTATTAATTTTTCTAGTTTTTTTTTTGCTTTTTGCTAGTTATAAAAAATGGATTATCATTACTCCCCAAGGGAAACAGGCAATGACTCAACTCAAAGACTTAACCATGCGAGTTGGTAGTAATATTAAAGAAGGAGTTGTAAAATTTTATCAAGATGTCCGAGAATAAAAATTTCCCTTATATGTTAGCTCAAGTCCCGTTTAACGATCAAGATGCGGTGGATCTTAATCTTCCTATGACCGAAATGATGGATGATGGGAGTAACTTACTCGTGAATATTAACAACTTTAAAAAATTAAAACTATGGGACTTTTGTTTAGAGCCTAATACAAATCTATTGGAAGTGGGGTGCGGTAGGGGGTATTTTTTAGAAGAGTTGTATAAAAAAGGAGAAGGGAATTATTTTGGGCTAGAGCCTATTCCTAGTGAGTATAGAGAAACTTTAAAGAAATTAAAACTAGTAGATAAATCGATAAAACAAAAAGTAGTGAATAAGACCTTAGAAAAAGCTTCTTTTAAAAATGACTTTTTTGATGTCATTACTTCTTATCACGTTTTTGAGCATTTAGAAAATCCTATTGTGCTTTTAGATATAGCTAAAAAGTGGTTGAAAAAAAATGGTAAGTTAACCATTACTTGCCCTAATGTCGAAGGATTTATCCCACAAAGAAATCTAAATGCCTGGCGGTGCAACTTGCCTTCGCATAGGTGGCTCCCTGGCCGTAAGCGCCTGCTGGACTTATGTGAGCGGAGTGGGCTTAAAGTTATTCGTTACTTTACTTATGGAGGGTATCCAGCCCCGAGGAAGCCATGGCAAGACGTTTTTAATTATCTTTTCCAATTAACCAACCAAGGAGATGTGATTTCCCTAGTAGCAGTTAAGGAATAGTTGTGATTAAGTTAGTAAGGGCTAACCAAGAAGAGTTTTATTTAAACCCTTTTCATATTGAGAGAATAGAAATTAATAACTACGTGATTATTACCCTTACCAATGATAAAAAATATATCGTTAAAAATAGTTTAGAAGACATCGATAATCAAATAACCCTTTTTTGGAATAAAGCATTTAATTTAGAAAAAAAGAAAAATATCGATAATAATAAAAAAACATAAATTAAAAGTAAGAAATAAATATAATTATTATGGATAGAGGTGCAGTATTTGGTTTTTTCTTTGTCTTTACAGTTTTAATAGTTGCGATTCTTTTAGCCGGTAATATCTTTATCTACGTTAGTGTGTCTTCTTTTTTAGTTACCGTTTTAGGGGCCATTGGGGCTATGATTATCGCTAAAAAAGGAGAGACTATTCGAAATTTCCCTATTTTACTAAGGAAGTTTATCTTTAAAGAAGATATCGATTATAAGAAAAACGTAGTTACTATGATTAGTTTTTCTGAAAAAGCTAGACGAGAAGGTTTACTTTCTTTAGAAGACGATGTCGAAGTGATGGATAATTTGTTTTTTAGGAATGCGGTTAGGTTAGTGATTGATGGAACCGACCCTGAAGTGGTTAAGCAAATTCTTAGTAAAGAAATTGATGCTATTAGAGACCGTCATGGTGAGAATGTGGATATGATAAGATTCTTAGAAACGGTATCCCCAGCATTTGGTTTAATTGGAACCTTGATAGGACTGGTCGGAGTTTTATCTTCTATTGGTGGGGATATTAGCGTTTTAGGAGCGCAAATGTCTTTAGCCCTTTTAACCACTTTATATGGGGTGATTATGGCTAATATTATCTGGGGACCCATGGTTAAGAAATTAGAAAGAAAAACCGAAGAAGAGGTGTTTGATAAATTTCTTATTATTGAAGGGATTTTATCTTTACAGTTTGGGGATAACCCGAGGATATTAGAGCAGAAGCTATTATCTTTTTTCCCTATTATGCAAAGGAATAGTTTTAAATCTGACGATCAAGAAAAAGCAAAAAATTGAAAAAAAAAGAAGAAAGAAGGGATTCCTGGTTAACCACTTATTCCGACTTAATGACGTTACTCCTAGTGTTTTTTATCATCCTAATAGCTTTTGGGGATGTGCAGATTATTAAAACTAGGGTTATTTTATCGGCTTTTTCTGGTAGTCTAGGAGTTTTACAAGGTGGATTAACTTTAGAATCTAGCGAAGAGTTTGAATCATTAGGAGCAGCAATTGAATCACTTCCTTCTTCTGAAATGCAGGACAGTTTAGATAAAGCCGACAACAAAGCCGAAGCGCTTTTCAGCCCTTTTGAAGAAAATAAAAGAATCCGAGTAGTAGAAAATAAAGACGGCATTACTATCTCGCTTTTTAGTGATGTTTTTTTTGAAAAAGGTAGCGCTAAAATTAAATTTGATGCCATTAAAGAAGTTATTAAAAATATCAGGATTTTATTAGAAACTAGGCAGTTTAAAGGAGACATTATTATTGAAGGGCATACGGATAGTATCCCCTATTCAGGTGAGCGCTTTACAGATAATTGGGATTTGTCAATGAATAGGGCTTTAAATGTTTTTTACGCTATTAAAAGTTTGCCTTCGATTATTCCCTTGGATGAAAGAAAAGTGGTATTAAAGTCACTAAGCAGCAATAAGCCGATTGAAGATAACACCACTCCTCAGGGAAGGTCGTATAACAGAAGGGTTGATATTATTTTAAAAAGGAATTAAAATAATCTAAAATAGTAGGCAATAATATCATATTATAATAAATAAAGTAAAAAAAATACTATGGGACAGCAAGAAGATAATAATCAAGAAAAGCAGAATAATCAGGAAGAAGAAAACCAAGAAAACCAAAAAAAAAAAAGTAGGTTTAAACTACCGATAGATATTTCAGCAGATAGTTTATTAAAAGAGCTTTTACGCTTTGTAGTTGTTATTTTTTTTATTTTTTTAATTATTTATTTTTTAGAAGGGAGAAATCAAGAAAAATTTTCTTTAGAAGAAATAAGGAATATTGATAATAAAGATTTAGAAAATATCAGTTTAGTTCAAAACACTAAAGAATGGGTAAGTGAAGAAATGCTTATCAACACTGCTGATGAGTTTGCTAATCATTTTGTCCGGGCGGTTTTGGTTATTAATTATGAAGCCCAAAATCCTGAACTGGAAGCTGCTGTTTTAAATCGAAAAAATTTAATTCAAGCAGAAATTAGAAAAGCTATTAGCGCAAGAAAATACTTGGAATTAAAAAACATTAATAATCAAAATATTCTCACAGAAGAGATTCGCACTATTGTTTTACGCTTGGTTAGGTTGCCGGGAATAGAAAATGTTTTTTTTAAGGAATTCACTATCCACTAATTTTTTTTATTTAATAAATGACTGAACTTATTTCTGAAGAAGACATTCAAGATTTATTATCTAATCTCCAACAAGAAGACGATGATTTAAGCCTTTTTGACGAGAAAGAAGAGCAGCAAGATGGTACGATTAATGAAAACAATTCTTTAATTCTCAATAAAAATTATCGGGTTAAAATTTACGATTTTAAAAGCCCTGACCGCTTTTCTAAAGATCAGTTAAGGACTATTCAAATTATTTATGAGAACTACTGCCGTTCGGTTTCAACGACCCTTTCTACTTTTTTAAGAAAGTTTACTTCAATGAGCGTTACCTCCATTGAGCAAATTTCTTATGAGCAATTTACCAAAACAGTTCACACGCCTAGTACCCTCGCGATTATCGATATGAATCCGCTTGCGGGTTCAGCTATTTTGGAAATTCCCCCAGTGATAACTTTTGCTTTCATTGACAGGCTTTTTGGTGGAGAAGGGAGTGTGATTAGAGATTTTCGGGAATTAACGGATATTGAGTTTTCTGTTTTAGAAAGCGTTATTAGCCGCCTCTTAGCTAACTTGCGAGAAGTTTGGGCTAATATTGTTGACTTGAAACCTAAAATAGAAAGACTAGAAGGAAATGTTCAATTCCTTCAAATACTCCCCCCTAACGACACGGTTGCTTTAGTAAACTTGAATACTAAAATTGGTAACGTTGAAGGAAGCATTTTGTTTTGCTTGCCCTATATCGTGTTAGAGACAATTATGAACAGCTTATCGGCGAGAAGTGTTTATGCTAATTATAACCAAAATCAAGGAGGAAGCTTCGTTGAAGTTAAGAAGCATGCGGTTAATCTAGAAGCTAGTTTATCGGTAGAAATAAAAAATATAGAATTAGATATTGAGGAAATTCTCGATTTAAAAGTGGGGGATTATATCCACTTGGATAAAAAAATTACCGATAATTTTGTTATGAGAGTAGAAGAAGAAGAAAAGTTTATCGTTACTCCTGGTGTGCGAGATAAAAAAATAGCAGTAAAGATTGTAGATATTATTGAAACAGAAAAAGAGTCTTATCTATAAATCAATAAGGAAAAAAAATGGATGATATAAAAAACCCTAATTTATCAGATGAAGAATTGGATGATATTTTTGATAACCCATCACCTAATGAAAATAATGATGAAATGAAGCTGGATGATACGCCAAACTCAAGTAACGAGCAAGCAGAGAAAATAGAATTTCCTGATTTTGGATCAGCTGATACTACTCCTAGTGGCACTAGCAATAATCAAAAAGACGATGGCGATAAAAATATGGACTTGCTTTTCGATATTCCTATGGTTATTTCAGTGGAGTTGGGAAGGACCAAAAGAAGTTTAAAGGAAATCCTCAATCTCAGCATTGGCTCTATTGTGGAGTTGGAAAAACTTTCTGGTGAGCCCGTTGATTTACTCGTTAATGGGAAAGTTATTGCGAAAGCAGAGGTGGTCGTTATCGATGAAAATTTTGGAATTCGAATTACTCAAATACTTGAGCCTAACAAACGAATAAAGTAATCTTGCAGATATTTGAATGAATTTCTAATAAGGGGAGCAGCTTTACAAGAAGCAGAAGAAATTTATTCTTTCGTTAAAAAATTTTCGGCTTCGTTCAATTTACTTCCAGTTTCCCTTCCTTTTATTACTGCTAATATCGATTGCTTTTCCGTAGTTTCCCACGAAAAAAAAATAATTGGTATTTGTTCGCTGTTTATTTACAATCAAAATTTAGCAGAAATAAGAAGCCTAGGGGTCATAAAAGAAAAAAGGAATAATGGACTAGGGAGAAAACTGATAAATAGTATTTTAGATTTGGCTTTTAAAAAAAAAATAAAAAAGGTTTTTGCTCTAACTAAAGCTAATAATTTCTTTTTAAATATGGGTTTTCGAGCAATTCCTAAAGAAAAACTCCCCGAGAAAATATTTAAAGATTGTGCTTCCTGCCCTAGTTTTCCCCATTGTCAAGAAGAAGCTTTTATTATAGATTATCCTTTCCGCAGGTGAAATTAAGAATTTTTTTAGTTTTCAATGACTACTTTTCCTTGCAAAATTCTTGCTTGACATAAAAGTCGTTCGCCTTCATCTACTCCGTACATTTCTTCTGCCTCATTAATCGGAGTTAAATTTTCCATGCCGGAAATTACTTTAGAAAGGCAAGTGCCACATTTCCCTTCGGTGCAACTAAAAGGCACGCCTAATTGCTCGGCTGCATCAATAAGGCTTTTTTCAGTTGCTACTGCGATGCTTTCTTTGCCGTTTGATAACTCAGTTTTTTCGCTCATTTTTCATTATCCTTTTATTACTTTATCGAAAAAAGTACTTTTCAAACTATAAGCCGAATTCTGTAGAAAAAAATTCCAAAGTTCATTTCTCTTTTTTCCATTGTCACCAACGGACTTAAGCGAACTACCTAACCGCTACTTGATACTAGTAGTCCTGTGAAGGAATGGTTCATTTGTTCTTGCTCCAAGTGGGGTTTACAATACCAGTTTTATTACTAAAACCGTGGGGGTCTCTTACACCGCCTTTTCACCATTACTAACAACCTAAAACAATAGTAAAAGGTTGCTAGCTGTATTTTTTCTGTTGCACTTTCCATCTTTTTTTAAAAAAAGTCCAGTTGTTATCTGGCACCTTGTATCGTGGAGTTCGGACTTTCCTCAATCTTATACTCGCTTATAAAATTGCGAACTTTTATTTAAAAAGTACTTTACTTAATTATAAAATAAAAAAAATCTATAAAATTATAAAAAATATTTTGATTTTGAGCAAAGAAATAAAAAATTATGTTATAATATTTTACTGAATTATGAGTAAAACAATAGCCGTAGACGGCCCTGCTGGGTCAGGAAAAAGTTCCATTGCAAAATTATTAGCCGATAAAATTGATTTCAACTATTTCGATACAGGACTTATGTATCGAGCGATCACTTATTTTTTCATTAAAGAAAAAATATCCTCTAAAGATGAGGCTAATATAGAGTTAAAAATACCTACTTTGGACTTGGTTTTAAAAGATAGCGAAATTCATCTTAACGCTGAAAATATTACTGAATTTTTAAAATCAGATGAAGTTACTAAAGAAGTAGCCAATTATGCGAAGATTAAAAGCGTCAGAAAGCATATCCAGTTCATTCAACGGAAATTTGCCGCTGAAAACAACTGTGTTATGGATGGTCGCGACATTGGTAGCGTGGTTGCCCCCGATGCGTTTTGCAAGTTTTATTTAGACGCTGATGTGGAAGAGAGAAGCAAAAGAAGATTTGAAGAGCTAAGTAAAAACAACTCTGAAAAAACCTTAGATGAAATAAAAAAAGAAATTATCTTACGAGATCATATTGATAGAACGAGAAAAGAATCCCCTTTAAAAATTCCTCCTGACGCGGTAGTTATTGACTCTTCTCATCTAAGTTTAGAAGAAGTCCTTACCAAAATGATTGACCACTATAATGAGCAGTTGGATTTAATCAATATTGATGTAGATGGCGATAAAAATAATTTCTTCCTTCAGGCTTTAGAAACTTCTATTCAAGAAAAAAATCCAAGCACTACTAAAATTCTCAAAGGCAAGGTAGTGAAAATTGAAAACAATGAAATTATTATCGATATTGGTGAGAAAATAGACGCTTATATCGAGAATGAAGAAAGTAAGGTTTTATTAAAAGATAACCAAATAGCAATTGGTGAGGAGTTAGAAGTTATTCGTTTAGAAACTTCGCAAAAAGGCATTAAGGTTTCTAAGTTAATCGTTGATAAAAATAAAACTAGGCTTTTAATCGAAAAAGCTTTTCTAGAAAAGCAAGAAATTACTGGAAAAGTAGAAAAAGTTATTAAGGGCGGTTTTATTATTAATATTGATGAGAACAGTGCTTTTTGCCCTTACTCAGAGTTTGATATTAAAAAAATAAATAGCGAAGAGCAAGTGGGTAAAGTTTTAAATTTTAATATCTTAGAGCTTCAAGGGAAAAAAATTATCCTTTCTAGGAAAAAAATCGTTCAAGAAATTCAAGATAAAAACAAAAAAGAGTTTTTTAAAGAACTAAAAGTAGGGATGATAATCTCTGGCGAAGTTGTTAGCTTTTTAAGGAGTGGGGCTTTACTTAAGATTAAAGAAGGAGTAGTTTTGCTTTTACGTAACGACGACATTTCTTGGCGTTATATTAGTAATGCTAGTAAAGTACTCGAAAAAAATCAGAGCGTTGAAGTGAAAGTTATAGAGATTGATGAAGAGAATCAGAGGGTAAGGATCTCGAAAAAAGAATTAGACCCCGACCCATTAATTGCTTTCTCTGAAGTTTATAAAGAAGGCGATACTATAGATGGTAAAGTAAGAAGAATTGAAAGTTTTGGTGCTTTTTTAAGTCTTAACGAAGACTTAGACGGGCTTCTGCATGTGAGTAATTTATCCTGGTACCGGAAAGTGGAGCATCCTAATCAAATAGTAAAAAAAGGACAAGATTTAAAAGTTAAAATTTTAAGGATAGATGTCAGGCAGAGAAAAATCTCCCTTGGGCTTCGAGAAATGGAGCCAGATCCTTGGGGAGCTATGGAGCAGGTTTATCCCGCTGGGATGGTAGTCTTTGGAAAAGTTTTCTCGGTTATTAAATCAGGAATTTATGTATTAATTGATAATCGAATAGAAGGTTTTATTCATATAAGTGATACTCATTTTGCCAGTGATACTGATTTAAAAGAAAAATTTAAAGAAAACGATGAAGTATTTGGTTTCGTTAAAAGCGTCTATAAAAGTAAAAAAAGAGTAGAGCTTATTTTAAAAGAAAAAAGCGATGACCCTTGGAAAGATTTTGCGAATAGCTTTAGAAAAGAGGTGGTCCTGCGAGGCAAAATAAAAGAAATAGCGGATAATGGGGTTTCAGTGGAGATTTTTGAAGGGTTAGTAGGTTTTTGCCATAAAAGTCAGCTCACTTTAAATCAAGATGATAAGGAATTTTCCATAGAAGAAGAAGTTAAACTTGACGACTACTATAACTTTACCGTTCAATCTTTTAATGAGGAAAAGAAAGTCCTTAGGCTCTCGCGAAAAGATTACTTAGAGCAACAAGAAAAGAAAGACATAAAACAGTACTTTAAAAACGATAGTACTAGGTTTACGGTAAGTGATTTTATTCAAAAGAAAAATTAGTCACTTCAAATAGGAGAAAAAATTTTATAGTTTAAACTTGCTTACTACGATAATCGACAATATAAGTAGTGCATAAAAGTATATGTTATAATTTAATTATACTTTTTAATAAAAGAGAAAAATAATGATGAAAAAAATAACAACTTTAAAACTTATCTTATCTTTATTCCTTTTTCTTGGCTTTGCTTTTGGCCAGAGTGATGAAAATAAACAGGAAAACGCACTTGAGTTTATAGATCAATTTAGCGATTACATTAATAGCACTCCTATTTATTCTGCCGATGAAGATTTTGAAGAAAAATTATTTGATGCGATGAAAAAAAGTATTTTCATTACCAAAGATTATCTAAATTCTTTAAAGTTTAAAATGGAAAATGTTAAAAATAGTGCTGATGATATTTACAATAGATCAGGAATTGAGCATTTTACCATTTCGTCTTTTGAAAAAAATTACTATGAAGCTGTTCAAAATGAAATTTCTTTTAACTTTTTTTTAATAAAAAGCATTAATTTTTTAGAAAGAATTAACGACGTTTATGAGCAAGAAGCCGATTTTATTAATGCGTCTTTAGGGTTTAATTCTATTAGAAATACTATATATGAATTAAAATATTTATTAGCTATAGTCTATTATTATCAAGGCAGTTACAAGAACTTAAAAAAATCTATCCATACTTTTGAAGACATATTAGGAGACAATAAAAATAAAATATCTTATGCTTTTAGCAAAGAAGAAAGAAGGTTAACTTATAGTTTTTTGGTTAGTGCTTTCGATTTGTTGATCAACTTAAAACATGCTTCAATAACTAATTTAGATGTTGCTAGTTATAAAAGAGAAAAACTGTATTATTTATGGCAACTAGTCACTACTTTATATGAGGATAATGAAGCGCTTAGAATTCTAAAACTCACTAGGTTAACGAAAGAGAGCTTCTCAGTTATGGATAAAGAATCAGACAGATTTAGAGAGTTATACGCTCCTTTTATTATTGCTAATGGTGTTTTAGTTAGTGATGAAGATTCGTAGTTGTAAATTCTAGGTTTTCTCTTTTCCTCTTTTCATAATAATCTTACCCGAGCGAATAAGCTCGATAATTTCATAACTTTTTAGAAGAGAAATGCAGGCATCAACTTTCTCAGTAGTTCCAGTTATTTGAACTATTACCGAATCACCAGTGAGGTCAATGGTGTGTGATTTGAAGTGGTCGACAATCTGGAGGAGATTACTCCTCTCACTTTTTTCAATTTTTATTTTAACTAAGGCTAACTCTCTTTCAATAACTTGGTAACTTCGTTGGTATTCCTTTACGCTTAATACGTTAACGAGTTTTGCCAGTTGTTTAATCACTTGAATTATTTCTTTTTCTTCGCCTTCAACCGTGATAGTCATTGTCGAAAATCGAGGATCAGTAGTCGCGGAAACCACTAAAGATTCAATATTAAATCCTCTTCTAGAAAAAATCAAAACAATCCTACTTAAAACGCTGGGCTGATTCTGCACAAAAACAGCTATAGTGTGAAGTCTTTCTAAATTTTTATTAAGGTGGGTATAGTTTTCACTCATGATTTTTTAGGTATTCTTGTCTTTATAAAAAGTATATTTTAGGTGCTACCAACAGGCTTGGCTAATCTAGTTTTTCTTTTAGGAGCTTCGATAATCATTTCTTCAGCTGACGCACCTGAAGGGATCATCGGGAAGACATTATCTTCTTTAATCACTTCTGCATGGATGATACAAGGCCCATCATTGTATTTTAAAGCTTGGTTTAAAGTCGCTTTTAGTTGGTGAGCTTTTTTTATGCGAAAGGCTTTGATGCCATAAGCTCGAGCTATTTTAACGAAATCAGGGTTGCCTTCTAAATCCACTCCCGAGTAGCGATCTTCGTAGAATAATTCTTGCCATTGCCTTACCATTCCTAAATATTTATTGTCAATGATAAGTATTTTAACTGGTAGTTTTTGGAGTTTAGCTGTAGAAAGCTCAGCCATTGTCATTTGGAAACCGCCATCTCCTACAATGGTAATAACCATTTCTTTAGGTTTGCCTAGTTGTGCTCCAATTGCTGCAGGGAATCCATACCCCATAGTACCAGCTCCACCAGACGAAAGCCATTTATCTGGATAATCAGTTTTATAAAATTGGGCAGCCCACATTTGATGCTGACCAACGTCAGTAGTAACAATGGCTTTCCCATTCGATAGCTGATAAATGCTTTCAATAACTTCTTGGGCTTTTAGTCCTCCTTTCTTTTTGTAGCGGAGAGGGTATTTCTTTTTATTTTTGGCAATAGTTTTTAACCAAGCAGATGTTTTAAGTGGCCTAACAAATTTTATCAATTCCTTTAATATTTCCTTAGCATCGCCTATTAGGTGGTGATCAGTTTGAATAAGTTTGTCAATTTCTGCTTTATCAATATCAATGTGAATTTTCTTCGCTTTAGTACAGAATTTAGCAGTGTTGCCACTTATTCGGTCATCGAAGCGAGAGCCAATAGAAACAATTAAATCACAATCAATAAGGCATTTATTAGCATAAGCAGTCCCATGCATTCCTAGCATTCCTACGGATAAAGGGTTGGTTTCAGGAAAAGCTCCTTTCCCTAGCAGGGTATTGGTTACGGGAGATTTTAGTTTTTCTGCTAACTCTTTTACTTCCTCATGAGCCTTAGCGATGATAGCCCCGTGCCCGACTAAAAGCAAGGGTTTTTCGGCTTGATTAATGGTTTCGGCTACCTTTTTGATGTCATTAGTTTGGACGTCAGATTTTGTATGGAATCCTGGCAAATCTATTTCTAACTTTTTTTTGCCATGGTAATCCCCAGCAGTAACATCTTTAGGCAAGTCAATTAAAACTGGTCCAGGCCTACCTTTGCTGGTGATAATAAAAGATTCTTTAACAACGCTTGGTATTAGCTCGGTGTCTTTGACTAAGTAACTATGCTTGACTACCGGCATAGAAATTCCCAAAATATCAGTCTCTTGAAAAGCATCTTTGCCTAAAACCGAAGTTATCTGCTGCCCGGTTAAAATAATCATAGGAACGGAGTCCATGTGGGCGGTTAATATTCCGGTTATAGTATTGGTTGCCCCGGGGCCTGAAGTTACTAGGACTACTCCTGGTTTGCCTGTACTTCTAGCATAGCCATCGGCCATATGAGTGGCTCCTTGTTCATGGCGAGTTAAAATGAGTTTAATTTTTGATTCAATAATGGCATCGAAAATGGGCATAGCTGCCCCTCCAGAATAGCCAAAAACGTACTCAACCCCTTCTTCTTCTAAACATTTAATTAAAATTTCTGCACCAGTTTTCATATTTTGTTAAGCTTTATCTAAAAAATTGTTATGATTGAATTATTATAATATAAAAAAATAAATTTTTCTACAATTTTTTTTTTTATATTTAAAAAATTATTCTTATTTTAAGGATTTAAAATATTTTTTAATGAAAAAATTACTAAAAACAACCAAAAAAGAAAAAAAAACAATGATGAAAACTTGTTGCTTGCTAATTTTTTTGCTAGATTTTTGAATATTCTTGCTTTTTTTTAAAAAACTACTAGTTTTAACGGCTAATAATAAGGGAATTAAGCAGAAAATACGATAACGAACTAGTTTTTTAGGAATTGATAAAGTATAAATTAGTGCTTTTTCTAAATTAATGTTAGTTTTTTTGATTAATTCATGATAAATACTAAGTATTTTTTCTCTATTTTTCAAATTATAGGAAAAAAATTCATCAATGGTTAGGTTGTTTTTCTTAATATTTTCTTCTGGTAGATAAATCCAGTCGCGTTTTTTGTCTTGAAATAAGTCTTTTAAAATATTGGTCATTTGAAGGCCCAGGGCAAAATTATTTTTATATTGATGAAGGGTTGCTAACGTTGAGGCATCGTGAATTTTTAAGGCAAAAAAATCAGTTAGCATCTCTCCGACCGTGCCGGCAACGAAATAGCAGTATTTTTCTAGTTCTTCTTCGTTTTTTAGGCATTTATTTTTACTATTTTTGTATTTAGTTATAAAATATTTCATTCCTTCAGTCATTCGAATAATCGGTGGTATAAGAATATCTTGATGCTTTTTATCAAAGCTAAGAAAAAGCTCAATGATAATAGCAAACTTTTGCCAGAGTAGATTTTCATAGTGGTAATTGCTTATTTTTTTTAAGGGGTGGAGGTTGTCAAAAAATCTTACCCATTTTTCATCAGGAGGAGTTTT
Organism: Spirochaetota bacterium; assembly: GCA_965277105.1. Classification (GTDB taxonomy): domain Bacteria; phylum Spirochaetota; class UBA12135; order COTS27; family CAXSBA01; genus CAXSBA01. The sequence continues at coordinate 191,686 of OZ255710.1, forward strand.
AAACGTTTTAGCAATTTGCTCTAGCCAGGCTATTTTTTGCTCGGTTTTTATGATAGGGGAATCTTCAATGGAATCTAGATAACGACAAATTAAGTAAGCGGTAGCAATAATGAGATAATCTTTTTCTTTTAAGACTTTTATATTTAAAGCAAAGGTCCTGCTTACCTTAGGGAGTAAGAGTTTTACTAGTTTAACTTTTTCTTTAAAAGGGGCTTGGTTATTTGTAAAGTGGGGGTTAGATTTAGCCATTACTACTATTTCTATTATTGAGAATGAATTTTAATGCTAGTTTATTTTAAATACACCAACTATTTAAGGCTTAAAAATATTTAATTCTTTTATGTTATAATTTTTTTCAATTTAATTATTAAGGATTTTTATGCTTAAAAAAGTTTTACTAGTAACCATATCATTAATTGTTGTTCTCCTAGGCATTTTTTATTTTAAAACCCCTTTGACTTCTGAGCAGTGGGGGATTTTAAAGGTGCTTATTCAAATGTGCTTTTTTTTTACTTTGCTAGTTTTTATTACTTCTACTATAACCAAAAATTACAGTCAAGTAGATAAACTTTGGAGTATATTGCCGGTAGTTTATGCTTGGACGGTTTTAATCATTAGTGGGTTTAACCAGCGAGTGCTGTTAATGGCCTTACTAATCACGCTTTGGGGAGCTAGACTCACGTATAATTTTTGGAGGAATGGTGGTTACTCTTGGAAAATCTGGGAGGGCTACGAGGATTATCGCTGGGAAATTATCCGCAAGCGAAAGCCCTTTAATAATAAAATTTTTTTTGCTTTTTTCAATTTCTTTTTTATCAGCGTATATCAAAACATTCTAATTCTTCTTTTTAGTTTGCCGGTTTTAGTGGCTTTAGGTGAAGGAGCAAAACCTTTGGGGATTTTTGATTTCTTGCTTTTCTTTTTAGGTCTTGGTCTTATTGTTTTTGAAGGGATCGCTGATAATCAAATTTTTTATTTTAGAAAAGCTAAAAAAAAATTTTTGGCTAGGGGTGATACTCTCGTGGGGCGTTTTAGTGCAGGGTTTATCCAAGATGGCCTTTGGCAGTATTCTCGTCACCCTAACCATTTTGCTGAGCAATCTTTTTGGGTTACGATTTATTTGTTTAGTGCCTTGGTAACCCCTTCTTTTATCAACTGGAGTATTGCAGGATGTTTCCTTTTAATTATTCTTTTTGCCAATAGCACAGAGCTAACCGAAGAAATTGCCTTAGAAAAATATCCTAACTACCAAGATTATCAAAAAAAAGTGAATAAAGTTATCCCTAGCTTTTTTAAAAAGAAGTTGAGTTAGAAGAGAAAATTAATTTTTTAAATCTAATTCCAGCCAGTTTTTTTCGTGGGCATAGTGGTGGAGTTTTTTGTCGGGGTTGACTGCTACCGGGTGATCTACTAATTGAAGTAAGGGCAAATCATTAAAAGAATCGCTGTAAAAATAACTCCCTTTGAGACCAAACTCAGGGCGCTTTTCTAACCAACTTTTTAACCGGGTTACTTTCCCTTTTTGAAAACTAGGAATGCCTTTTATTTTAGGGATGTAAAAATCTCCTTGTTTTTCTATTTCAGTGGCGATAAGGTCATCAGCTCCTAAATTTTGGGCAATAATGGAGGTGACTATAGAGTTCGTAGCCGTAATAATTAAAAAAAAGTCATTTTTTTCTTGATGCTTTTTAATCAGGTCTACTGCTTTTTTTCTAATAAAACTTTTTATTTCTTTTTCATAATATTCTTCTTGGAGTTTTTTTATTTGAGATGATGGCAGACGAGTAATGGGTTTGACGCAGTATTCTATGTACTTGTAAATATCTAAAGTCCCATTAATGTAATCTTGTTTAAACTCCTTCATTTTCTCATAAAAATCAAGATTAGTTTCAATATTTTTTTTATAGATAAATTTAGTCCAAGCGTAATCGCTATCGATGTCTAAAATGGTTTCGTCTAAGTCAAAAATTGCTAACGCCATATATTATTTTTTAGTAATTATTTTATTCGTTTATTAATCCGCGGTATTTTTTAAAGTACCTTAAAAACCCAGAAACGGTCATTAGCGGAGGGTTAACTAAAGCTACTTTATTTTCTAATGAAGCAGTAAGATTATTTTCCTGAAAAAGTTTATGGGTAAATGCTAGAAAGTTTTTCTCGATTTCAGGGGTGGGTAATTTATTTTTTATCGCATCAAAATACCAATTTTCTAAAGTGTTTAAGAAATAAGAACACTGTTTTAAATATTCTAAAGGATCATTAATTTCTCCAAAATGAGTTAAAAAAATTTTTTCGGGGTTGATGGTTTCGATTCGCTTTAAAGATTTTCGCCAAAGTTCTAGATTGACCTCTGGTGGAGGGCTAGGTAGGAGCAGAGGAGAATCTTCAGTTTTTAACCCTAAAACATCTCCAGCAAAAAGGGTTTTATCTAGTTGAAAAGCTAGGTGATGGCTAGCATGGCCTGGAGTATAATGGGCAGTGATTTTTTTTTCTACTCCATCTGGATTAATAAAACTAATGGTTTCTTCGTCATTTAACTCCTTGACTTTTTCTCTTTCTATGTCTTTTATATCCGACCATAAAGTTTTCATTTTATCTTGATAAATTTTCCCAGCAGAGTTTACTAATTTCTCTGGATTGATTAAATGAGGAACTCCAATGGGATGGGCGTAGATAGTTGCTCCTGCTTCGGCTAAAGCCCAAGCACCACCAGAATGATCTAGATGAATATGGGTTACAAGTACTTTTTCAATATCTCCTAAGCTCAATCCATTTTCTGCTAAGCCATTTTTTAAACTTTGATGGCAGCTATAAGGCCCGGTTTCAATGAGGATTCCCCCAGTTTGGGTTTTGATAAGAAAGGCAGCTATCAAATGAGTTTCGTCTTGGAAATGAAGGTCAATGATTTTAATCATATTGTGTTCGGTTTTTAAATTTTTCTTAGTAAAATAAGCAGCATTCTCCTAAGGGGTTCGGCTGCTCCCCAAAGCAGTTGATCGCCAACTACGAAGGCATTAACATACTTTTCTCCTAAGTTGGTTTTTTTTAATCTACCCACATGGATTTTAAGGGTAGTGGAAACGGCATAAGGGTTGAGTTCTTTTAGAGTTTCTGCTTTTTTATTATCAATAACTTTCACCCATTCATGGGTATCTAAGATGATTTTTTTTATTTCTTCTAAACTTAAATTTTCTTTTAGCTTAATGGTTAATGCTTTACTATGGCACCGCATAGTAGGCACGCGAACGCAAATACCATCGATAGGCAAGGGAGGGTTTAGATCTAAAATTTTATTAGCTTCTAAAAATCCTTTTCGTTCTTCTCTTGATTGCCCATCACTTACTTCTTGATCAATCCAGGGCAAAAGAGACCCCACTAAGGGGTGACCAATATTTTCCTTAGGGAAGGTATCATTATTGATAAAGTTTTTTAAATTTTTTTCCGTTAAAATTGGGTCAAAGGTTACTTGTTTAAGGTTATTCGACAAATAGTCCATTTGTTGGAGTAACTCTTCCATGGCTTTAGCCCCGGCACCTGAAATGGCTTGATAAGACATAGAACTAACCCACTCCACTAGCCCTTGTTTTAAAAGGCCGCCTATTCCCATTAGCATAATAGCTACTGTGCAGTTGCTTCCGATGAAATTCTTGCAACCGTTTTTTAGTTTTTTTTCAATAACATTGCGGTTAATGGGATCTAAAACAATACAAGCGTCTTCTTGCATCCTTAGGGAAGAAGCTGCATCAATCCAATAACCAGCCCAACCTTCTTGGCGAAGCTGAGGGAATACTTTATTGGTATAGTCGCTACCTTGGGTGCATAAAATAATTTCCATTTCCTTCAATTCATTTATAGAAAAAGCATCTAAAAGAGAAGGGATATTTTCTTTTACTTGTGGGCTAGCTTGTCCTGCTTGGGAAGTAGAAAAAAAATAAGGGTCAATCAAAGCAAAGTCTTTTTCTTCTTGCATCCTATTTAACAGAACGCGACCAACCATACCTCGCCAACCGATAAGCCCAACTTTAGGTAGTGATGATTTTTTCTCCATAATCATAATAAAATTATACTATTATTTTAATGCCTGTTGAAATCCCTTATTGAAAAAATAATGAGATAGGATTTAATAAATTATGATTAATAGCACAACTCCTTTAACCCAACTCCCAACCGTCATTGTCGATTTTGAAACCACTGGCTTGAATGTGGCCACCGATAGGATAGTGCAGATAGCAGCGATTAAAATGAATGGGCTGAAGGTAGAAAAGAAGAAGTTTAATCACTTGATTAATCCCCAAATTCCCATTCACCAAAAAATAACTGACATTCATAAAATTAGCAATCAAGATGTAGTAGGCAAACCCATTTTCCCAGAAATCCAGAAAGAGTTCCATGACTTTTTAGAAAATCGAATCATCATTGGTTTTAACATTGGGTTTGACCTAGCTATTTTGCAAAATGAAATGGAGCGCTATCAACTTCCCAAAAAAGAGTACCGCCATTTGGATATTCGTTTCTTGGGCAACTTGCTTGATATTCCTGGCCGGGAACTTTATTTAGAAAATCTTTCTTATTATTTTAAAATTCCCATTGTCAAAAGGCATTCAGCTTTAGGGGATGCGGAAATTACTAGTAAGATTTATAAAAATCTAATCCCCTTATTAAAAACTAAAGATATTAAAACGCTAGCTCAAGCAGAAAAATTTATTTTTGACAATTTGGGTTTTATTAATCTCAGTTATTCTAGTGATTGGTATTATCCCAAACCACCTACTAGTAAAAAGATGGTTTCTTTTGATCAAAAAAAGTGGCAAGCCATCGAAAAAATTGATCCTTTCCCTTTCCTTTACAATGTGAGTGATATTATGCAGGAGAAAATTATTAGCATTGAAGAGCGAAAAACTCTGCTGCAAGCCGTCCAAAAAATGCAGGAAAATAACATCGGTTGTCTCCTAATAAAAAACGCGAAAGGAGAATATCTTTCGATTATTAGCGAGAGGGATTTTGTTTCGCTTATGAGTAAAAACCAATCTGCTCTAAATTTGCCATTAGCTAAATTAAAAAGAAAAGAATTAATCACTTGCCATAAAAATGACTTTATTTATCAGGCATTAGGATTAATGGAGAGTAAAAATATTCGCCACTTGCCGGTATTAGAGAAAAATAAAATTGTGGGAATTTTATCTTACCGCGATTTGATGCAGAGGCGAATTAAAGATTTGTATTACCATGAAAAAAATATCGATAAAGCTCAAAGCCACCAAGATCTAGTGGATATTTTTTTGCAGTTGCCAGTTTTGACTAAAAAGCTTTTTAAAGAAAAAATTACAGCTAATAAGATTGCAGCGATTATAGCTCAAGAGTCCATCAGTATAACGCAGAAAGTTATTGACTTTGCTCTTCATAAAACCGAGAAGCAGTTAAAATCTCCTCCACCAACGGAATTTTGCATCCTTATTTTAGGTTCTACTGGAAGGGGAGAATCATTACTAGCTTTTGATCAAGACAACGCCTTGATTTTTGAAGAATCTAATAAAAACCAAGAAAATCAAAAATGGTTTTTAACTTTAGGAAAGCATATTAACGATTACCTTAATGAAATTGGGATTCCTTACTGTAAGGGGAAAGTGATGATTAGCAACCTCGATTGGTGCCAGTCGCTTGGTGATTGGAAGAGGAAAGTGCGCCATTGGTTTTCGGCAGCCAGCAAAGGAGCTATGCTCAACGCTGATATTTTTTTAGACTTCAAACCCATTTATGGTAATGAAAAACTTTCTTCTGCTCTTAGAAAAGAAATGAGTAGCCTTTCGAAAGACAACTTTATTAAACTGATGGGGGAGAACATTATTGAAAGCACCCCTTACCCTTTCAACTTTTTAGGGAAATTAAAAACCGATAGGAGGAACGTTATTGATTTTAAAAAAAATTATCTCTTCCCGATTAATTCTTTAGCTAGGCTTTTAGCGTTAAAGATTAATTACCAAGATAACAACTCCACTCCTAGTCGCTTAAGAGCAAGCCAAAAAGTTCTTGATTTAAACGAGTATGAGATGGATGTTTTTATTCGGATTCACGCTATGAGTTTAGAAATAGTTTTAAGGGAGCAATTGAAAAAATTATCGCTAGGAGAAAAGGCTGACAATTTGATTTACTTCGCTAATGTCCCCAAATTGGTGCAAGACGAGCTTCATCGCTTGCTGCCTATTTTTAAGAATATCGATAACCTTATTCGTAATTATCTAATTCATTAACTAGTTTAGTTTTTTCTTTAGTTTTTCTTTTAACAAGCAAGCCACTTGGACCTCGACGCTTTCGCCCCTTCCCACCGAGTCTTGTCCTTCTTTGGTTTTTGCTTTAAGATTAATGGGAATGTCACCTAAAATGACTTTAAGCTTTTCCTTGATTTTTTTTAAATATTCTTTTAGTTTTGGTTTTTCTAAAATAATTGTGGCATCAATATTCACCACTTCATAATCGTTAATTAGCACTAGCGTTTTTTTAAGGAGTATTTCACTATCAATATTTTTATACTGGGGGTCGTTATCAGGGAAATGCTGACCAATATCGCCTTTAGCACTGGCCCCTAAAAGAGCATCAATAAGCGCATGGTAGAGAGCATCTCCATCCGAGTGAGCGACAATCCCTTTTGAAAAAGGGATTTTTATCCCCCCTAAAATAAAAAAGTCGGCTTTTTTGCCGAAACGATGGTTGTCATAACCCAAACCAATACGATACATTTTATGATACAATTATACTGTAACAATTATCCATGCGTTTCCTATTTTTTATTATTATTTTTTCGATTTTATTTGCTGGTTTATGGGGGCAAGAAGAGAATTTTACTTCCAATACTAATGAAAATAATCCCTTGCTTATTAATGAGGAGTATGTTGATTATAACTATGAGGAAGAATTAGAAGAGTATCAAAATTTAAAATTAGTAAAATATGTCGACTTTATGTTCTATCTCGGTACCCAGTTTAGCTTTTTTTCTGAACCCAATAGTCATGACACTATAAAAAACGAGTCTGATCGTTTTAAACAAATTTATAACGCAAGCTCTCCTGACTACTATAAAACAACTTTAAATAATAATAGTTTACCTAATGGGATTAACTTTGGGTTTGATATTTTTTATCATAATTTTGGTTTTGGTTTTTTTTATAGCCTTAATAACTTTTTCCAAAGCGAAACAGCTATTCGCCAAAATGATACTAATGATAATTACGAAGATCATTATCTCAAGCACATTTACGAAATGTCCGGGCATTCTTTTGCTTTTTCTTTTCTATACCGCTTCCCGCTTTTAAAACAAACCCCAGAAAATAATATTTATATTGTTTTAGGGGCTGGTTACAATTTTAATTTAGGTCTAATTGATCTTATAAGAGAGAGTAGCACAGCCAACTCTAATGGTGATTATTTTAAAAATAAGCAAGTCGAATCTTTTACTAGTCAGGCGCATGGGGGACATTTCTTACTGGAGGTTTTAGTGAAATTAGAAAACTTTATTATTGCTTCGGGGATTCACTGGAAGATCTTAAAGTTTGAAGACATTTCAAAAGACGATAACGGTAGTGACTCTGTTCTGATTTTTAACTCCCCGGCTGATGAGTTTAACTTGAACTTAACGCCTTACCTTTATTTAAAAGTAGGCTTTACTTTTTAGAGAATTTTGATGAAATTTACTCATAAAAAAATTGCTATTATGATAATATTATAAGCAAGTATATAATCCTTTTAAAATTTTTGTAATATACAGTAATCAACATTAAACAACATTAAGCATAAGCCTCCAAGTGTTTTTCAACTTATATACAAAAATACAAAATAAAAAAACATTAAATATATAAACTAATTCAATATAAAAAACTATGACTAGAACATTAGCAGAAACCATTAAACAGCAAATACCTTATACTTTACAGGCAACCAACTTTGAAACTTTAGGGAAAAAACTAAAAGGGAAAGTCCGGGATGTCTACCTTAAAAACGATAAAATGTTTTTTATCACGACCGACCGCCAGTCCGCATTTGATCGCCATATTGCCAGCATTCCCTTTAAAGGCCAAGTCCTCACAGAAGTCTCTAACTATTGGTTTAAGGAAACTCAGCATATTATTCCTAATCATTTGCTGGAACAAGAGCAAGTAGATCCAAATGTTCTCGTGTGCAAGAATTTAACCATTTTCCCTATTGAGTTTGTGGTGCGTGGTTTTTTAACTGGGGTTACTTCTACTTCAGTTTGGACTGCTTATGAAAAAGGGGAAAGGGATTTTTGCGGTAATAAACTCCCCGAAGGAATGAAAAAAAACGAGCCTTTTGCCGAACCTATCATTACCCCTACCACCAAAGACGATATCCATGATGAAAAAATCACCCCCCAAGAAATTTTAGAACAAAAAATTATGAGCGAAAAGGAGTGGGAGTTTTGTAAGGAAAAAGTTTTAGCGATATTCCGCTTTGGCCAAGAGTTGGTGGCTAAAAATGGATTGATTTTAGTCGACACCAAGTACGAGCTAGGGAAAGATGAAGACGGTAATATTTACCTAACCGACGAAATTCATACCCCAGATTCCTCTAGATACTGGCTAAAAGATTCTTATCAGGAACGAATCGCTAATGGGCAAGAGCCAGAAAACATTGACAAAGAATTTTTGCGGCTATGGTTTAAAGAAAACACTGACCCGTATAACGATAAAGAACTTCCCCCACCACCTGAGGACCTCATTATTGAGCTGGCGAAACGGTATATCCTTTTATATGAAAAAATTACCAATAAAAAATTTGAGGCGAAAGTAGGCAATATCCAAGACCGAATAAAAGAAAACCTTATTAAAAATAATTATTTATAATTTTTTTAATTGCTCAGGGCATTTTTTTTTACTTGATATTATAAAAAATAGCAGGGAATGAATAGGGGAAAAGTAAATTACATTTTATTTGATTTAGTAGGCACGCTTATTGACATTCCTATTGAGCCTATTTGGAGTAAAGTTAATCAAGAAGGGATAGAAGAAGTTATCCGCCATTTAAATCTTTTGGGAAAGTATCCTAATGAAAAAACTCTTGCTTTAGTTCAGGGTTTTGTCGAGCAAAAAAAAAAGTTACGTATTCAAGCTAAGCAAACATTAGAGGAATTCCCTTTAAAAGAGCAGTTGAAAAATTTTTTCGAAAGAGAAAAGGAGATAGATTTAAACGAGGAAATTTTAAGTGATTTAGAAGAAAGATTTATTATCCCCGAGCTTAAACTAGCAGAGCCTATTACTTATAACCAAGAAATTTTACAATACCTCATTGAGAAAGGATACACTCTTATTCTCATCACCAATAACGTTTCTCGGTTACTAACTGATAAAATTCTCGCAAAATTTTCTCTTAGTAGCTTTTTTGATAAAGTTTATGTCTCGGAGGATTTTAAAATACGCAAGCCAAAAAAAGAATTTTTAAAGCATTTTTTTGATTTTTATGGTTGCTCTCCAGCGGAATGCGCTTTAGTGGGGGATAGATTGGGTCAAGACATTGCTTTGGCTAAAAAATGGGGAATGCTGGGAGTGCATGTTGCTATTAAAGAGCACGTTGATAATCGAGGGTTGTTTGATAAAATTGTCCCAAATGAAGTAATAGCTAATTTATCTGATTTGAAAAAAATTTTTTAATTGGGAAAAAGTATAAATTCTTCTTATATTAATATAATTAAAATAAAATTTAAAATTTTTTATAGTGAATTTTGATTTTTTTTAAAAAAAATAGCATTTTTAATTTTTTTTTAAAATAAATTTTGGCATTAACTAATTTTTTTTGATTTTTAAAAAAATAAAAACTATTTAAAATAATAGTTTTTTTAGTAATTTTTTTTAAGAATAAGAATTATGAAAAAAAATGAGAAAATATTTTTTTTTATTTTATAATTAATCAATATGGGAGAATTTAATATTAAAAAAGGTTTGGACTTGCCCATTACTGGTAGTCCTCACCAAAAAATTGACCAAAGCAGTAAAAAAATTAATAGTGTAGGCCTTATTTGTGCTGACTATCCTTATCTAAAACCACTCTTAGACGTAAAAGTAGGGGGCCAAGTGAGAGTGGGGGATCCTCTTTTTCTCGATAATAAATCCAAAATCACTTTCACTTCCATAGCTGGTGGTACTATCAAAGCTATTAATCGAGGGGAGAGAAGAAAGCTCCTTTCTATTGAAGTTGCTTTAAGTGAAAAGGAAGAGTATAAAGAGTTTAATAGTTATAGTTACCAAGAAGCCTTAGTTTTAAGTAGAGATGCTGTTAAAAAGCAATTAATCGATTCAGGAGCTTGGACTTTTTTTAGGACTAGGCCTTTTTCCAAAATCCCTTCTCCTACTGGTAATTTTCCTCGCTCTATTTTTGTCACAGCTATCGATACTAGTCCTCTCGCTCCTCGACCAGAGTTGATTATTCAGCAAAATAAAGAATCCTTTAGTTTAGGACTTGATATTATAGCTAAACTAACCACTCCTGTCCACGTGTGTGTTTCGCCAGAAAAAGAGCAAAATCTAACTATTCCTCATGGCAAAAATAATGACATAGTTTTCCATTTTTTTTCAGGGAAGCACCCAGCTGGTTTAGTCGGCACTCATATCCATCATATTGATCCAATTATTACGATAAATGACGAAGTTTGGCACATTGGTTACCAGGACGTTATTGCTATTGGGAAACTGTTCTCCACTGGGAAATTATTCCTCGATAAGTATGTTGCCTTAGCTGGCCCACAAGTTGCATCACCTCGTATTATTAAGACTCGTAAAGGGGCTAATTTATTAGAACTGACCCAAGGGGAGCTCCTAGAGGGGGAAAATCGTATTATCTCAGGTTCTCCATTATATGGAGAGCCGGCCAGTGCTGCGGCAGTTGGCTTTTTAGGAAATTTTACTAATACAATTTCTGTTTTAAAAGAAGATCGTAGAAGATTTTTCCATGGTTTTTTAACTCCAGGATTCAATGATTTTTCCGTCAAACCTATTATGGCCTCTCGGCTACTTGGCGATAAAAAGTTATTCTCTTTTGGCACCCTCCTTAACGGGAGTGTGCGAGACGTGGTTCCTATAGGTTCCTATGAAAGCGTCATGCCGCTGGATTTAGAAATATCTTATTTAGTGCGCTCACTCTTGTCAGGTGATACAGAAACGGCTGAGAAATTGGGTGCTTTAGAGTTGGATGAAGAAGATTTGTCTTTAGTCACCTTTGCTTGCCCGGGAAAAAACGATATAGGGAAAGCCCTTAATAACGTTCTTTATGAAATTGAAAAGGAAAACAATTGAAAAAAGTAAGAGAATTTATCGATAAGAAAGTAGAGCCTTTATTTGTTAAGGATGGAAAATTAAAGTTTTTCTACCCCGTCTACGAAATGTTCGACACCATTGGTTTTACCCCTGGTACGACAACTAGTGGTAAGTGCCATGTTCGTGACAAGCTTGATCAAAAGCGGATGATGATAACCGTAGTGATTGCTATGATTTTCCCGATGATATTTGGGATTTACAACATTGGTTATCAAGCCAACACCATTATCCAAAATTCTGCATTGGACGTGGAAGGATGGCGGGCGACGATTTTAGGCCTTTTAAACATAGGGTTTGACCCGCAAGATGTTATAGGCAATTTTTTTTATGGGATTCTTTATTTTGTTCCCATTGCTGCGGTGGTTTTTACAGTTGGTGGTTTTTGCGAAGTTTTATTTGCATTGCTAAGGAGGCATGAAGTCACCGAAGGATTTTTAGTAAGTGGTTTTCTCATTACTCTTACCATGCCTGCTACTATCCCCCTGTGGCAAGTCGCTATTGGTACTGCTTTTGGCGTGATTGTAGCTAAAGAGATTTTTGGTGGAGTTGGTTTTAATATCCTTAATCCCGCCTTATCGGCTAGGGCTTTTTTGTTCTTTGCTTATCCCGCTCAAATATCGGGAGATAGCGTTTGGGTGGCAGTTGATGGGGTTAGCAAAGCTACGGCCCTTAGCGTTGCTTCTGCTGGTGGAGTAGAGGGGTTACAAGAAAGTGGATATACTATCCTAAATGCTTTTTTGGGTTTTATCCCAGGATCAATAGGCGAAACTTCGACTTTAGCTATCCTTTTGGGAGCAGGGCTACTTTTAACCACTAAGATTGGTTCTTGGCGAATAATGTTATCCCTTTTAATAGGAATGGTAGTTACTGTTTTATTTTTTAATCTTATCCAGGGTTTCTCGGATAATCCAATGTTTACTCTTAGCCCGTTATGGCACTTGACGATAGGTGGTTTTTCTTTTGGTTTGGTTTACATGGCAACTGATCCAGTAACCGCGACAGCGACCAATAAAGGGAAATTTTTTTATGGCTTTTTAATTGGTGTTCTAGTGGTGTTAATTCGTAATGTTAATCCCGCTTATCCTGAAGGAATAATGCTAGCTATTTTATTTATGAATGTTTTTGCTCCTTTAATTGACCATTATGTTTTGGAAGCCAATATTAATCGCAGAAAAACTGGTTATGGTTTAAGAAAAAAACTAATTAAAACAAGTTAAATAGAAAAATAATTTATGAGCAACCCCAATAAAAAATTTAATAAAGACAGCATTAAAAACACTGTTATCGTAACTTTTTCTCTTTGCATCGTTGCCTCGCTTATCGTTTCTTTTATTGCGATTTCCCTAAAAAGCTTAGAAGAACAAAACAAGTTATTAGAAAAAAGAAGGAATATTCTAGAAGCAGCTGGGATTATTGAAATAGGGCAAAGGGTTACTTTTGAAGAAGTAGAGAAAGAATTCCAAAACATTAAAGAAAAAATTGTTGATTTTAAAACGGGTAATGTCGTTGAAGATGTCCCGGAAAATTATGACCCATTAAAAGCTAGTAAAGATTTAGCTCTTAGTGTTTCTCTCACCAAAAAAGAAGACATTGCCGGGCTTAAGCGAAGAGAGAACCAAGGCCCTATTTACGAAGTCTTAGAAGGAGACGAAGTAGCAACTATTATTCTCCCTATTCGCGGGTATGGCTTATGGTCCACTTTATATGGCTTTTTAGCTTTGGATGGAAGTGGAAAAAAAATTAAAGGTATTACTTACTATGAGCATGCTGAAACTCCTGGTTTGGGAGGAGAAGTGGATAATCCCAAGTGGAAAAAAAGTTGGGTAGGAAAAACCGCCTACAACGACAATGGAGAAGTAGCGATAAGGGTACTAAAAGGTGGGACGGCTAAACTTGATTCTAATGTTCAAATTGATGGGCTTGCTGGAGCTACCATTACCACTTATGGGATAGATTATATGATTCAGTTCTGGCTAGGCCAAGACAAAGGTTATGGCAAATATTTAGCTAAAAATATTTTTAATTAAAAATAAATAAAAGGATAAAAAATGGCTAGTGATTTAAAGGTAATTAAAAAAAATCTTTTCGACCCAATTTTCGATAATAACCCGATAGCTTTACAGGTTTTGGGTATTTGTTCGGCATTAGCGGTTACTAATAATCTAAAAACCGCTTCTGTGATGAGTTTGGCGGTTATTGCAGTGATGAGTCTCTCTAATCTTTCGGTGAGTGTCATTCGTAATTATATTCCTAGTTCTATTCGGATTATCGTGCAGATGGTGATTATCGCTTCCTTAGTGATTATTGCTGATCAGATTTTAAAGGCCTATGCCTTCCAAATCAGTAAGCAGCTTTCGGTTTTTGTGGGGCTTATTATTACTAACTGTATTGTTATGGGGCGGGCAGAAGGTTATGCTATGCAAAATGGCCCGGTCAATAGTCTTTTTGATGGACTAGGTAATGGGTTGGGTTATTCTGCGGTTTTATTGGTAGTTGGTTTTTTCAGGGAGCTTTTTGGTTCGGGGAGTCTTTTTGGAGTTACTGTTTTAAAATCAGTAGCCGATGGTGGTTGGTATCAGTCTAATGGAATGATGCTACTTTCTCCTTCTGCTTTTTTCCTTATTGGTTTTATTATTTGGGCTATTCGGACTTGGAAGCCTGAACAAAATGAAGAAGAATAAAGGTTTTTAAAATGGAATATTATATCTCTTTGTTTATTAAAGCGGTTTTTATTGAAAATATGGCTTTGGCCTTTTTTCTTGGTATGTGTACTTTTTTAGCTTGTTCCAAGAAAGTTTCAACCTCTGTTGGTCTAGGTTTTGCCGTTATTTTTGTTGTTGGAATAACTGCTCCGATTAACAATTTAGCGACCAATTATTTCTTAAAAGAAGGTGCTCTTGCTTGGACTGGTATTGCTAGTTTAGCTAATTTGGACCTGTCTTTTTTAGGCTACATCACCTACATTGGAGTTATTGCTGCTATGGTGCAGATTTTAGAGATGTTTTTAGACAGATACATCCCTTCTCTTTATAATTCTTTAGGGATATTTCTTCCGCTAATAACGGTTAATTGCGCTATTTTAGGAGCCTCGCTTTTTATGGTAGAACGAGATTATAACTTCTCTGAGAGCTTAGTTTATGGGTTAGGTTCTGGAACTGGTTGGGCTTTGGCTCTCGTAGCTTTAGCGGGGATTAGGCAAAGATTAAGGTATAACAAAATCCCCCCGGCTTTAAGGGGATTGGGGATTACTTTTATCATAACTGGCCTTATGGCTTTAGGGTTTATGTCTTTTGGTGGGATTAATTTATAATAAGCTTTTTAAAAAATATTAGGAGAATAATTAATGTTTGATTGGATTGCAGTGGGTTCGGGAATTTTTGTTTTTACTTTCATTGTTGGTGTTTTAGTTACCGCTATTTTACTGGCTAGGAGTAGATTGGTGCAAATGGGAGATGTTAGCATAACTGTTAACGATGACAGCGATAAAATCATTAAAACTAATGCCGGAGGAACCCTTTTAAATACCCTTGCTGATAGTGAAATTTTTGTCTCTTCTGCCTGTGGTGGAGGTGGTACTTGTGCCCAGTGTAAGGTGATAATAAAAGAAGGAGGCGGGGATGTTCTGCCCACGGAAGAAAGCTTATTATCCAAAAAAGAAATAAAAGAAGGGTGTCGTTTGTCCTGTCAGGTAAAGGTTAAAAAAGACTTAGATATTGAAGTGCCTCCTGAAGTTTTTTCCATTAAAAAATGGGAATGCACGGTTCGCTCCAACCATAACGTTGCTACTTTTATTAAAGAGTTAGTTTTAGAATTGCCTGTTGGCGAAAACGTGGATTTTCGTGCTGGGGGTTATATTCAAATAGAGTGCCCACCTCACAAAATTGATTTTAAAGATTTTAAAATAGAAGAAGAATACCGCGATGCCTGGGATGGTTCAAATATTTGGCAATATAAATCGGAAGTAAATGAGGAGGTAGTTCGAGCTTACTCTATGGCCAATTATCCTGAGGAGAAGGGAGTTATTATGTTAAACGTTC
This sequence comes from Spirochaetota bacterium, assembly GCA_965277105.1. Taxonomy (GTDB): domain Bacteria; phylum Spirochaetota; class UBA12135; order COTS27; family CAXSBA01; genus CAXSBA01. The sequence continues at coordinate 207,038 of OZ255710.1, forward strand.
GAATAGCAACTCCTCCGCCGAATACAAAGTACCCTCCGGGGATTATGTCTTCTTATATTTTTGACTTAAAACCAGGGGATAAGGTAATTATTTCCGGGCCATACGGCGAATTTTTTGCTAAAGAAACTGGCAAAGAGATGATTTTTGTGGGAGGTGGGGCAGGTATGGCTCCTATGCGTTCTCATATTTTTGATCAACTTAAGAGAATTAAAAGTACCAGAAAAATCTCTTTTTGGTATGGAGCTAGAAGTAAAAGAGAAGTTTTTTATGAGGAAGATTTTGATGTCCTTCAGGCAGAAAATGATAATTTCAAATGGCATATTGCGCTTTCTGAGCCACTGCCGGAAGATAACTGGCAGGGTTTTGAGGGGTTTATTCATGATGTTTTGTATAAAAATTACTTAAAAGATCATCCAGCTCCGGAAAACTGTGAATTTTATATCTGCGGTCCTCCTATGATGAATGATGCGGTAACTAATCTTTTAGTTGATTTGGGGGTGGAAGAAGAAAACATTGCCTTTGATGATTTTGGGGGATAATAATTTTTAGATTAATAGCTTTTTTTTTCTTTTTCTTTTTTCTCTCCTGCTCCATTTCTAACGAGAGGCAAGTAGAGCTAGCGGGGGAGACTATGGGGACCACATATAGTATAAAAATCATTACATCCAAAGAAAATAAATTTATTAAATTATTAAAGAAAAAAATAGATGATTTTTTAGTAGATTATAATAAAATATTTTCTACTTATGATAAAAATTCGGAAATTTCTTTTATCAATGAAAAAGCTTATCGAGAAAAAGGAGTTGCTATTTCTTTTAAAATGCAAGAAGCACTAGTATCGGCATTTGGTTTAAGCGAATTTACTAAAGGGAAATTTGATCCAACTGTTTCTCCACTGGTTGCTTTATGGGGATTTTATAACAAGGAAGGAAATGTGCCTAATCGCCAAGAAATTGCTGAAGCCAAGAAGGCAGTGGGGTATCAAAAAGTAAAACTAGATGACGCTACTGTTTACCTTGAAGAAAATATGAAGATTGATTTATCGGCGATTGCTAAGGGGAAGGCGGTGGATTTGGTGAAAGAAATTTTAGATAAAGAAGGATTAGAAAACTATTTAATAGAAATTGGTGGAGAAATTCGAGCTAAGGGAAGGAATAAAAATAATCAAAAATGGCAAATTTACATTATTTCTCCTGATGCGAGTTCTTCCCTAGGTTCGTTAATCGCTTCTTTAGATAACGTCGCCATTGCTACTTCAGGAGATTATCAAAATTATTTTAGAGAAAATGGCAAAAAATATTCGCATATTATTGATCCCACCACCGGTGCGCCAGTTGAGCATAACTTGGCTTCGGTTAGTGTGGTGAGTGAAAATTGTGAAACAGCAGATGCTTTAGCGACTGCACTTTTAGTAATGGGGAAAAAGGAAGGTAGCGATTTCGCCGAAAAAAATAATTTGGCTACCTATTTTATTTATCAAGAAGAAAATAGTTTTGTAGGCCTTGCCAGTCCTGCTTTTAAAAAATATATGGTTAGAGAAAAATAGTTAAAAAATAAGCTATGAAAATTACCGATTATCTTAAGCCCGATTGGAAAAAAAGTAGTGAAGAAGTTAGGTTGAATTATATTGCTAATTTAGACGCTAATGATAACTTAGTAAAGATTGTTGCTAAGATTTTAAACCAAGAAAAAATTCCTAAGTTGCGAAAGTTAGCTATTGAGAAAATAGAAAACGAAGAAAAGCTTATCGAAGTTTTAGCAGCAACTAGTGAAGAAAACGTAAAATTAGAAATTAAAACAAGCCTCATTGCCGTTATTAAAAAAAATTATATTGCCAACAGATTAAAAGACGAAAAATATTTAGATTTCCTAGAGCAAAGTGATTTCTCTGATTTGCTTTTTCAAGTTAAAAATTTCAATCAGAAAAAAAAATTAATTAATAAGGTTACTCCTCTAAAAAATTTATTAAAGATTTTAGAAAAAATACCAGAAAGTGAAAAAGATGTTATTAAATTTATCATCACTCGTTTAAGTGGGCAAGAAGAGTTAGTTCCTTTATTGGAAGACAGCGAGTGGGAGAGAATTGCTAAAAAATTTCGAAAAGAAATAGTCGAGGCTTTAAGGCAAAGTGATGATTTGTTTTCCACTTATAAAAATAAAATCCTGCAGGAACAAGAAACAAAAGTTCTTACTTTCGTAGAAAATGAAATTATTGCTTTAGAAATTTTGCCAGACAGTTTTAAAAAAAAAGTAGAAGAAAAATACTGTTTGTTTGGCGAGAAACTGCCTTTGTCTTCTTCGCTAGTGGAGAAGGTTAACCATTATGAAAAACTATATTTAGCTAAGCAGGAAAAAGAAAAATATCAAAATGCTTTAAGTCGGGCTAGTGATTTTTTTCATCAACAAAAAGAAACTATAAAGTATTTTGAAAATAACTTTCTCTCTAATTTTGAAGAAACAAATGAAAAAATAAATCAAGAGTTAAATATTTTAGAGAACTTTTATAACAACTTGCAAGAAGACTTAAAGGAACAAGCTGTAGTAAAAAATAATTTTTTAGAAAATTTGAATGAGTTAAAAAAATTACAAGAAACTTTTTTAAAAAAGCAACAAGAAAAAGAAAAGCTGCAAGCAGAGGAAAGAGAAAAAACTAAAACCATTAATGAGCTTATAGAACAAGCGAATAATTATTTAAAAAGATTAGATCAAGAAGAAACTGATTCTTTACTGGCGGAAATAACCACTTTCCAAAAAGAAAAAAACGATGCTTTAAGTAACTCTGATTATCAAAATTTAGATAATTTCCTCCTTTGGGAGAAAAGCATGAGTGAGCTAACTAAAAAAGTAAAGAAAAAAAAAGAAGCTATATTCTTAGCTGAAAATCAAGAGAAAAAATTGGAAAAGCTTCAAGAGTTAAAAGTATTTTTTGTTGGTCTGGATCTAGCTGATAAAGAATTAGTAAGTGAGAATTTAAAAGCAAAATTGAAAGAGTGGGATGATTTACTTAACGAAAATTATACTAAATTAGATAATCAAGAACTCGCTAGTCACAAAAAAATTATTTTAGAAACCAAAAAAGAAATTGAAGAAAAAGAATTTAGAGAAATCCAAAGCTATTTAGATAAAAAAGAATCTCTATGTAAAGTTTTAGAAGGCCTGTTAGCACTAGAAGATCAAAAGCAAATTCTTGAAGCCCTTTTTGAAGTAAATAAAAAATGGCATAGGATCCCTTTAATTGATAATTTTTATTTCAAAGAATCCCAAAATCGTTATTTTGCGCTTAAAAAAAAATGCGAAGAAAAAACTAAAGCAATATATGACGATTTTCAAAAAGAACAAGAAGCTAAAATTAATCGCAAGAAAGAATTACTGACTGAATTAAAAGCAATTAGTGATAATAAAAGTATCGAGAAAAAAACTATTTTAGAGGTTGACAAAATTTTAGTAGAGTGGAAGAGTATTTACATTTATACCCATTTTAATGACCGCGAGCTTAATGCTACTTTCAAAGACAAACTAAATTTTTTTCATAAGCAAAAAAAAAGCATTCAGTTGGAAATGAGAGAATTGCAGAGAAGAAATTTAGAAGAAAAGAAAGCTATTATTACTACTCTCCCTAAGCTTTTAGAAGGGAAAAAAGATTTTAAAGATAAGATAATTCTTTTAAAAGAGCAAAGAAATCTTTGGCTCAGAATAAAAGCAGGTTACCCTTTTTTAGAAAATCAAAAATTAGACAAGGAATTTTTTGATTTTTTAGAAAAAGAATTAACTAAGAATTCCCAGCCATTAGAAAAAAGAATAGATGCTTTAAAGCTAAAAAAAGAGCAAATAGAAAAGCTGTTAGAGCGAGAACCAGCTAGCACTAAAGAGCTGCAAGAAAGGCTTAACTTGTTTAATAATTTTTTTAAAAGCTTGCAAAATAGTTTTCTTCCTCAAAAAGACTACAACTTTTATAAAGAAGCGGTAGAAAAATTAAAAAAAGAATTTATGGCTAAAAACCAAAGCTCTTTAGAGTTATTGAAAGAAGCAAAGGAGAAAGCCCTAGCCCATAAAAAAACTATTTTAGAAAAAATAATTGCTATTAATGATAAAAAAAGTTTTACCAAAGAAGATAACCAAGAAGTTAAAAAACTTTATCAAGAATGGAATGAATTGGAATATATCCCCCCTAGGCTTTCCCCCGATTTAGAAATTGATTTTAAAAAAAATGTTAATTTATTTTATAAAAATTTAAGAGAAAATCTAAAAGGGCAAAAAGAAAATTTTAAAAATAATTTTTTAATTAAAAAAAAATTATTAGACCGCTTGAATTATTTAATCGGCCTAGATGTGGATAAAAAGCTAACGGCTAATGCAGAATTTGACCCTAGTCAACTAAAAGATATTTGGGAATATAATCGTCAGTTTAAACACAAAAAAGACGAAGGCGAAAAAAGGAAAGAGGTTTTTTCTTTATTAAAAGAATGGAATAATCAATTAGCTCTAGACTATCAAGATCGAAAAAAATTAAATAGTCGTTTTGGTGAAATAAAAAAGCAGCTTAGGAAGAAGGGGTATTTTTCTTAATCTTTTAATTTTTTAGTGTTAAATCTTTTTAATCAAACAGATCTTTCGATTAATTTACAGCAGTTAAAAAAAGAAATAAATAAAATTTTAATATTCTTGTTAAAAGAATATAATAAATTATCTAAGGACGTTTCTACTATTAATATCCTTTTTTTAAGTCACGAAGGCATCCAAAATTTGAATAGAGATTTTTTGCATAAAAATAAACCAACCGATGTTTTGACTTTTGTTGACGAAGCAGAAAATAGCATTAATGGAGATATCGCCATTTGTTTAGAAGAGATTTATCAAAATATGCTATACTATAAAAAAGATTTGGCTTTCTTATTTTACGAAACAGTTCTCCATGGTTTTCTCCATATTTTTGGTTTAACCCATAATTATTCTAGCAAGTCTCTCAGCAAAGTTTATAAGTTGCAAGAAAGCATTCTAAATAAAATTAATTTAAATAACAAAATTGTGTATGAGTTTTATAAAAAATTTGATAAGTAAAGAAATTTCAGTTGCCAAAAAAATTAGGAAAGTTCATGACTTTCTTAATCGAATGAAAATTTCCGAGAATGAAATTTCTATGATTGAAGGGGTGGTTTCTATTGATGAATTTTCCGCTCGCGATATTATGATCCCCCGAGTGGATGTTATCTCCCTTAACCTACATGCCAAAAAAAAAGAAATTTACGATTTAGCTACTCAGAGTATTCACTCACGAATCCCAGTATATGATGAGAACATTGACGATATTAAAGGGATTCTTCATCTTAGGGATCTGCTTCGAGCTTTATTGTCGGGGGAAAAAAATATTGATTTAAAAAAGCATTTGACTAATCCTTTTTTTATCCCGGAAGCTAGAAAAATCATTGATGTTTTAAAAGACTTGCAGCAGATGCATCAACAAATGGCCATAGTCGTTGATGAGTATGGTGGTTTTTCTGGGATTATCACTATGGAAAATATTTTAGAAGAGATTATCGGTGATGTGCAAGACGAAAGTGACGCTGAAAAGGAAGACATTATCCAGGTCGCTGATAAAATTTACTCTATTGATGCTCGTGCTGATCTAGCCACAATTAATCAAAGCTTACATCTCTCTTTAAAAGATGAAAAGGCTGATACTATTGCAGGGTATTTGATAAATTGCTTTGGTTATGTCCCCAAAAAAGGTGAGAGTATTTTAGAGAATAACATTAATTTTAAAGTAAAAGCAAAAAGAGGGAATAGTATTTTAAGGATTGAAATGGAAATTATGAATAACGCAGTACCCGATAAAGAAGAAAACTAAAAAACAAAAGGAGAGTAAATATGTTAAAACGATTTTTAGGAGCAGGACTTGGTTGGGCTTTTGGTGGTCCGATAGGAGGAATTTTAGGCTGGTGGTTAGCTGGAAAAATTGGCAACCAATCAAATCAGCAAAATTTTTTTAGTCGTAACCAAAATTCGCAAAGTACCTCTTCTGATTTTATGGTGGCTACCCTTATTTTAGCTTCGGAAGTTATTAAAGCAGATAATAGAGTTGTTAAGTCGGAAATAGATTTTGTTAAGAGTTTTCTTTTAAAATATTTTCCCGCTTCATCGGTTCAAGAAATGATGCTTTTTTTAAAAGAGATTCAGAATAGGAGTTATTCCCTGGGTGAAGTTTGCGAGCAAATTAATGGCAATATGAATTTAGAAGAAAAAATTCATATCCTCCACTTTTTATTTTCCATTAGTAAATCAGATAACGAAGTTCATCCTCAAGAATTAAAAGTAATTGAAGACATAGCCCGCTATTTAAATATTCCCCCTAATGTTATTCAATCAATAAAGGCCATGTATGGGCAGAGTGATACCACTTCGGCCTATGCCATTTTAGGAGTAAAACAAGCAGATGATATTGAAACTATTAAGAAAAGGTTCCGCGACTTATCATTTAAATATCACCCTGATAGAGTTGCTCACCTAGGAGAAGAGATCAGGAAAAACGCTGAAGAGAAATTTAAAACCATTTCGGATGCTTATGAAAAAATTAGGAAAGAAAGAAAATTTTAATTTTTTATTGGCATTAATATTAAATAAAAAAATAATTATTGTTTTTTTTATTGTTATTGTTTTTGGGGCGTATGCTAAGGCAAAACCAGAAGTCCTTGCCCAGCAAATTGAGATTATTGGTGAAGAGAATAAACTGTTAGATGAAGAATTTTGGATTAATCAGCAAAAATTTCCCAATAAAGAAATTTTAGATTATCCTACTATTGCTCAGTTAAATCAAAAAATCATTAAACGAGGTTATCTTTTAAATCCTTTAAATTTAGGGGAGAGGATTAGTTCCCGTTTAGTGCTTAATTATTTAGACGAAGATTTAGCCCTTATTCGTCGCTATATTAAATATGATTTGGCCGGCAATCGTTACCGGGATCCTAGTTTTAAAAATTACTTAACTGAATTAATCGATTTAAAAGGTGTTTTAACCCGGCGAGTAGTTCAGGTGCAGTATGGCCTTACAGTGGGTAATGCTAATCTTCGTTTTTTCCCCACGGATAAAATTTATGTAAGAAAAAAAACGGATACTCATTTCGATATTATGCAGAAAAGCTTTCTGAGTCTCAATAATGCAGTGGCGATTATCCATACTTCTAAAGATGGTAATTGGTATTTTGTGGAAAGTAAATACACTCGAGGCTGGTTGAAAAAAGAAAAAGTTGCTTTAGTGACTATGACTGATTTGAAAAACTACTTAGCAGAAAAAAAATCGGTAATTACAGTGGAAGTAGAAAATCCCGTGTATCAAAATAAAAATGTTAGTAATTTAATAGTGAAAAAAATTCCCATGGGAGTAAGTTTTAGATTAGCCGATGATTTTTCGCTTGAATACTTTGCTACTCTTGCCTCTGATGATTGGGTTAATATTTTACTGCCTTATAAAAGTATTTCTGAAAATCTTGCCTTTAAAAAAGTTTATATCCAAAAAAAATACCTTCATGAAAGTTATTTACCTTTAACGACGAAAAACCTTATCCACCAAAGTTTTAAATTTTTAAACATTCCCTATGCTTGGGGAGGGGATGAAAACGGGGTTGATTGCTCTTTGTTTTTAGTAAGGGTGTTTAATACTTTTGGAATTGAGCTGCCAAGATCTTCTAATCTCCAAAAAAAGATTTTTAACCAAGAATTAAAAGTGGTTAATCAAAATCACTACCCTCAAATAGCTTTTTTAGCTAAGCCTAATCACATCATGCTTTTTTTAGGGAGCTATCAAAAACGAGACTATTATATTCATAGTTTATGGTCATTTCGTAATGAGAGAGATGAAGAGATTGAAATAAAATCGGTTATTGTTAGTGACAGTGAATTGGGTGCTGGTAGTTACTTAGGGAGCTTAAAAGAAAGAATAAATTACCAAGGGGCTTTATTGAATTAAATAGAAAGTTAGTTGAAACAACAAATGAAGCGAAAAAGCTCCTCGAGTAGGACTCGAACCTACGACCAATTGATTAACAGTCAACTGCTCTACCAACTGAGCTATCGAGGAACCATGACTATATTGTACCATTGTTTTTAAGTTTTTAATGAGATTTTTTTTATGAATATTATTTTTCATTTTTTACTTTACTCTTTTTATACTCTAATTTTTTTGCCTGTGGCTTTTGTTAGTTTATTGTTTTTCTTTATTAGTAATAAAATAACTTTTACTAATTTTTTTCAAAAACTAGGATTTATCCCTCTTGAAAATTCTGCAAAAAAAAGCTACGTTCATATACATATTTGCTCTATCGGAGAATGGAATACTTTTTTACCTTTCTTAGTTGCTTTTGAGAAAAAAACTAAAGAAAATATTTTAATCACTTATTTCAACCAAGATTTAAGTAGCACTATTTTAGAAAGTAATCTCGTAGATAAGTGCTTTTTTTTGCCCCTAGAAAATCCTTTAGCCCTTTTTTTGATGATTAAAATTTACCGCATAAAATACACTATTATTTCTGAGGCAGAATCCTGGCCGGGGCTTCTTTTTATGTTACGGTTTTTTAGAAAAAAAACTTTTTTAGTTAATGCTGCTTTGTTTGTCGAAGAATTTCACCGCTATCAAAAGTTGAGATTTTTTTTTAGAACACTTTTTAATCTTTATCATAAAATTTATCCCACTTCCTCGAGTTTTTTAGAAAGGTTTTCAACTTTAGGTGTGCAATCAGAAAAGTTGCTTTTAGGAGGTAATTTTAAATTAGCAAATAATACTAAAAAAAGCAAAGAAATTTCTTTTAACGTTTCTACCTCTAAAAAAATTATCATCCTCGCTTCTTTTCATTTCAAAGAAATCAAAGCTATTTTTCATTCTCTTAAAGAATTTTTTAAAAATCCTCAGTACGTTTTTTTTATTGCTCCTAGAAGTTTATTAGAAAAAGCAAAATGGGATAATTTTTTAAAAAGCCAACAAATAAATTTTAAATTAAGAAGTTCCCTTGGAGTTATTGATAACCGCCATCATCTTTTTATTGATAGCTATGGCGAGCTTGCTTCCTTTTATCAAAAAGCAAGTTTGGTTATTATGGGAGGGAGTTTTATCCCCATTGGTGGGCATAATTTTTTAGAAGCGATTAGAGAAAATAAGCCAATTATTCTAGGGCCTTATATGGAGCATTTTTCTGATTTAGTGGAAATTTTTCGAAAAGAGCTTTTTTTCTCTAGTAGCGAAAACCTTAAAAATGACTTAACGATTATTCTTAATAACTTGGCTAATTTTAAGGAAAATACTTATCAAAAAAAATTAAATAAAAATCAAAAAGTAATTGCAAGCGTTTTAAGCTCAATTTTACAAGAAGTAAAAAATGCTTGATCTAATGGTAAGGATCAACTCCTTCAATTAGTATTTCTTTTAATCTTTCGGTAACTGTCCTCCATTGTTCATCACTGACCTTCTTAATACCTCTAGTCCCTGTTGGATGACTGGTGCCTAATAGTGTTTTTCCATCTTGAGCTTTATTCGAATAAAGTAATCTTATATTTTTTCTTCCAATTTTTTCTGAAATTAATGTTTGATAGTTACTGGATTTTAAAATTGTGCAGACGGAATGGGATGCTCCTATAGATAAAGAAAAAATTATTTTAGGATTAATTTTCTCAATAATTTTTTTTAACATAGGGAAGACAAAACTTTTCTGCGTTTTCCCACTTCCAGCCATTTTGTTCATAAAAACTCCCAATCCCACTAGATTGGAAAAAAACCCTATTAATCATTACACTGTTTTTTAATTTTTTTTCTAGCCCATCCCCAGGAAATATTTCTTTCATTTTCTTTGCTAATCGATAATACCCATTTTCGCTAAAAAGATCATGCTTCTCTGGAGGGGCATCATGACAGTGACCTGGATTTTCTGAACATCCTCCTAGGTTATCTCCTATTAGTAGGAGATCAGGTTCGTAAATTACGGGACTTAGAAAAACGGCCCTAGCCTTGCTATTGAGGTTGAGGGTCTAAACTTTCTTGCTTTTCATTTACTTGGTCATATATTTCTTTTATCCAATCTTCCATTTTTATTGTATTTGATTATGATGAAAAGAAAAAGTCAATTTCTTTTTGTGCGTTTTCATCGCTATCGGAGCCATGAATGGCATTTTTTTCTTTAGAAGTGCCATACGATTTTCTAATGGTATTTTCTTGAGCTAACTGTGGGTCGGTATCACCAATGAGTTCTCGAAAATTCTCTACTGCATTTTCTTTAGAAAGAGCTACTGCTACTATTTCTCCTTCTGTCATATAATCAATTAAATCTTGAAAAAAAGGTTTCTGGCTATGCACAGCATAAAATTTCTCGGCTTGCTTTTTAGTTAGTTGGAGTTTTTTTAAGTGGGTAATTTTAAAGTTATTTTCTTCAATAATTTTTAGAATAGCACCAATGACATTATTGGTAACGGCATCTGTTTTGATAATAGCTAAAGTTTGATTCATTTTTTACCTCGATAATATTTTTTTTAAGACATGGTTTTTAATTTGCTCTAAGTCCCTATCTGGGAAATTACTATAAGCTAAATAAATTATTTTTTTTAATTTATTTTCCTTAGTGCTGTCGTAAAGCATCCTTAAAAAGGTAAGTTCTTCTGTTTTATTTTCTTCGCTACCTTTTTGGTCGTAGTAATTTTCAAAAAATTCTTCCTGGTTTGCAATATTTTTAGATGTTAGAAAAGTTAATAGCTCATTCACTTCTTTTTTAAAATTAATGAAATACTTGGCATTTAAGAGCTCTATAGTTTTTTTGCCTTTTCTAAGGTACTCGTTAAAAAAAATAATGTTTTTTTTCCTTTGCTCAATTAAGCCCATTAAATTATTTTTTTGCTTTTTAAGATAATCTAATGAAAAAGCTTTATTTTTAATTAGTATTAGGTGTTCTACTATCCATTTTTTTTGAATTAAAGAAGCTTGTTTTAATTTTTCGATAAGCTCTTTTTGAGATAAGTTAAAAGTTGCTACTTTTTTTTCATCATTTTTTTTTGAAGGATTTTCATCTGGAGTATTTTGAGCTTGAGAATTAGCAGTAGTATTATCTAACTCTTGGGTTCGTTGATTATTTTGAATAATTTTTTTTAAATCTTCTTCATCTAAAAAGCTAAGGATTAAATTACTCGCTTTAAAAAAACTAGTAGAATCAATTTTACTTAATTCACTTTTCGTATAAAAAAAATACAAAATATGACACTGCTCGGCAGTTAAACTATTAACATTAATCTCTTTATTAATCGAAGCGATTGTTTTTTTTATTCTTTCCAATTTTGAATCATCCAGTTATTTAAATCTTTTATTTCTTGATTAGAAATGCTGTGGTCAATGTCATAAGTACGCCAAATTAACGAGCATTTTTCGTTTAATAAAAAGTCTTTACTCATCTCCGCAAGTTTAAAATCAACCACATTGTCATATTTCCCATGAGCCATAAAAATAGGAGTTTTTTGAACGATGCTAGATTCTATCATTGTTTTTTCTTGGTTTAAAATATAAGCAGATAAAATAAAAATTCCGGCTAGGGGTAAGTTTAAAAATAAAGCTAAGGCGAAACTAGTTGCTCCCCCTTGGGAAAATCCTCCAATTATAATATTCTCACTTTTTATTCCTTGATTAATTTCGCTTTCAACTATTTTTTTTAGCAAGTGAAGTGAAAAAGTCAAAGTTTCTTTTTGGTACTCTCTTGTGAAATTAATACTTTCAATATTATACCATGCTGGCATGGCCAGGTGATTATTTATTGTTACCGGGATGATGGGGGCATGGGGAAAAATATATTTTATTTTCCATTCTTCTGGGAAGTTGAAAAGATTAGGAATGTTTAAAAAATCATCTCCACTAGCGCCTAACCCATGCAACATGATAATTACTTTGTTATAAGTTTTTTCTAGGTTAGGAATAATTTCAATTTTTTCTAAGTCAGTCATTTTTTAGAGAAGAAAAAGCTATTTAAATTAGCAATTGCTTGGTTGTAATTTTTTCGGTCAATAACAAATTGCATATTAACTTGGCGAAGGGATTGGGAAATGCATTTGATATTAATATTAGCCTTACTTAGCACGTTGGTTGTTTGAGCTAAGATCCCCGGGATACTAATATTAGTGCCGATGACCGAAATCACCGCTACTTTCTCAACGCTAACTTTATAGTATTTTTTTTCCAATTTAGTCAGTAGGTTTTTGTTTAATTTGTTTTCCCAGATTACCTGAGAAATGCTATTAGCGTTAGTGGTTTTTAAAATAAAACTAATTTTTTGCTCCTCTAAAATCTTAGCTATTTCTAAATCAAAACCCGCTTTGCCAATCATTTCGGGGTCATGCACTTCGATGAGAACCACCTTTTTGGTCCCAGTAATAATCTCAATTTTTGCTTTTTTACCAATGTAGCTTTTGGTGATTAAAGTGCCTTGATGTTTAGGTTCAAAAGTATTTTTCACCCTTAGATTAATATCGTTTTTTTCTAAAGGCTTAGAGGCCCGAGGATGGATGGCTTCCATGCCCACATCAGCAAGTTGGTCGGCTACATCGTAGTTCGTTTGGCCTACTGGAAAAGTATTTTCTTCTCCGACAATTTTAGGATCAGCAGAAGACAAGTGATACTCTTTATGAATAATGGCTTCTTTAATAGTTTTTTTGAATTTATTTTTAAAGATAATCGCTATTTTACTAAAAGTAATATCGGAATAGCCACGATCAAACTGCCGCATAATGCCATCTATCCCCTTCACATAACCAGTAACAAAAGGAAGATTTTTATTAATATTTACTTTTTTAAATTCGAAGCCCAGCCGCTGATCAATCGTAAGGTTTTTTTTATCGTTAAAGCCACTTAAATCTAAAAAGAGCGCATTGTAGCCAAGGTTTTGTAAAATATTCGCCGAATTAAACGCTGAGTGAGATTCGCCTATAGAAGCAATAATCTCCCTAGCTACCGCGAAGAGGTTATTTTTAATAATATAACCAGAGGATAATAAATTGTTAAGATTAATGAGTAGCTCATCCACTCTAGCGATTCGCTCAAGGATGAACTTTTCTGCGCTAGCTAAATCTAATCCTAATTCCTTTAACTTTTTATTAATGTTTAATAAAAACTCTAATACGTTTTTTATTTCTTTTTTAAAGCCATTATTTTTAATGAACTTATGGTAGAGCCCTTCTTTGCCAGTTTTTTTATCTTCTAAAAGGATGTTAGTAACATTGCCATAAGCTGAAAGAACGAATATCCGATTATAGGGATTGTTGTCATTAAGAAAATTATCTTGGTTTAAGATAATATTATTTAAGACTTTTCCAAATTGGGACATTGAGGTCCCGCCAATTTTTTCTATAGTAATCATTGCTTTTTAATGAAGTTTTGTTTATAATTAATGTTTTGGTAATTTACGCTAACTTGCCATTCCTCTTCATTTATTTTTTTAAAGTATAAAGAAGCATTATCGACAATTTTTTGATTGGCACTTTGGCTGGCATTTAACACTTCGTAATAATAAAAATGAACATCAGTAAGGTCGGAATTAGTATAGGCTAGTTCGTTAGTAGTAATATTAAAGTTAGTTATTTCAATAAAAAATTTATAATCAAAAAGTTTAAAGTTATTGGTGGTATTAAAAAAGTTAGGATTGTAGTGGATGGGATTGCGATGCTCGTGATAAAAGACAAAATAATCGTTAGCTTCAGTTCTATCAACTAGGTTAGGAACCAAACTACTACTCCCTGATGAAAAAAGTTGGTTTTCACTTACAAAGGCAACTTCTTTATTGTTATAAAAGTAATAATTATCAATAGCTGGTAATGAAATTAAATCATCATTGGTAGAATTACAGGCAATAAATAAAATAAATACTCCCAATTTTTGCCATAAATTTTTTTTATTCACCTATTCTAATTTTATCATGGGATAGGTTTTTCTTAAAAATCTAGGTTACAGAATTCTTACAATGGGAAAATTATAGTAGAAAATATATTAAAAAAATAATTTAAAAGCTGTTGGGGGAGGAGAAAATTTTAGAGAAACTTACAAGGGGAAATACCTTCTAAAAAACTTTAGATTTTAGAAGGTATTTCAAAATTACTATTTATAAAAAATTGAATAACTTATTCCCACAATAATTTTGGGTAGTTGTTTTCTTGGATCTTCCAGACTTTTTCATCTAAACCAAAATGAGAGATTACTTTTTCTGATTGAATAAATTTAGTTCTTCTTCCAGTTCCTCCTGATGATTTGGTGATGGCACTAACTTCGGTATCCCAAAAAGCATTTACTGCACTTCCGGCTTTATTGGCATAGCCAATTAGTCCACCTACTTCTTCTCGCCCAGAAACTTGGCTAATAGAGTAAGAACTTTCAACTTTCCCAGCATTATCATTAATGCCAATTAATCCGCCTATTCTGTTATCACCTTCAATTTTTCCTTGGGAATAGGAATTTTTAATATATCCTCCATATCCATTGTAGCCAACTAATCCTCCAATTTGACTATCCCCATTTACCCTTGCTTTAGAAAGAGATCCCATAACTTGCCCTTGATTATGGTTATATCCTACCAGTCCTCCTATATCGTTAGGTCCAGTAATTACTCCTGATACAAAAGAATCTAGGACAGAACCATTGTTTACTCCTACTAAAGCACCGGTCCTATTATAGTCACTTTTTATATTAACATTTTCTAGCTTAACATTTCTAATAATAGAATTTTTCCCAGCGAAGCTAAATAATCCAATAGAAATTTCATCTTTTTGATCTAACTTTAAAGAATCAGTATTTATCGTAAGGTTTTTAATAATGAAGCCATTGCCATCAAAAGTGCCAGTAAATGGCTGGCTACTACTTCCAATAGGGGTAAAACCACTTCCTTTCAAATCTAAATTAGCTCCTAATTTAAAGTGCTTTGATAGATTTTTTGGAGAACCGACTGCTTGTAACTTTTCATTATTATTGATAATAAATGGATCTTCAATAGTTCCTTTGCCTTGATGAGAAATTTTTGTTTCAGCGTTAACTACTTGATTTTTTGGGGAATTATCAGCATTTGCCTGTAGATTGCTTTCCTCTAGGTTAGATAAACCATCTAGCATAACTTCAATTTCATAATCTAGCCCTAGGGCATCCAAATTATTGTAAGTTTTATAGTTATTAAATTTTGTATCAGAAAGAACTGCATACTTGTTTTCTTCTAGAATAAAGTTCTCGTTAGGGTTATTTTTATTGTAAATATTTAAAGTCCCTTTTTTCAAAGCAACTAAATTTTTATTCCCCTCTCTTTCCAGCATAAAAACAGTCCCTCTAATTCCCACGATACTGTTGCCACTTATTATTTTTACATCAGTTTTTTTAAGTTTATTGTTGATATAACTAATGACTTTTCCTCTTTTAAAATCAAATTCATAAAAAGACTTGCTATTGATACTTTCTTTTAAAAAATTTTTAACAGAGAATCTAGAGTTAGCCATTATATTAATAACTGAATTTTCTGGTAAAGCAATTAAAGTAACAAATCCCCTCGCCCCAGTAACGATAGTGTCATTCACTTCTAAGGCAATATCAGAAGTTCCCCTAAATTGCTCGTTACCCCTTCGGATATAAACCTCTCCCGATACTTTCGATAACTTAAGAAAGTTTTTTAACGCAAGGCTACCTGATATAGATACGTTTTTCCCTTCTTGGTTATTACTGCTTTGATTATTATTTGATGCATTGCTTTTAGAACAGCTAATGAGAAATAAGAGCGTTACACATAACAAAGCATAATTTTTTAATATTTTTAATTTTTCCATATTAGTTTCCCTTTATTTACAAATTTAGTCCAATTATATTATACAAAGAGATTATAGGTGCGACTTTATTTTTTTTCAAGTAAAAAATTAAAATTATAAGAAATAGATAATTTCTAATTAATCTTATAAATTACACCATTTTTTTTTAAATAAATTTATCGCTTTTGTTATTGTTTTGGGAATGGTCTAATGAACAGCTTTTTTTGAAAAAAAAATGCCTATTTTTAGCAATTTTATCGTAGATAAATTCCCTTATAAAGAACGGCCATAATTGTAAAAAAAAAGCTAAAAAAGGCTTAGGCAATTTTTTTAAAATCATAATAACTGCATTGCTTTTGATGTAATATTTGTTGTTTTCATAAAGGACAAGGGAGTCAATTGTATTCCCTTGAAAAGTAAAGGGATGCTTTAAGCTATCTAGACTTTTATAGTAAAAAATACCATTTTTATCGTTTTCGATAATCCAGTTGACAGCTCGATTACATAAAGGACATTTCCCATCATAAAATACGATTGGCTCTTGGTGGAAAGTTAATTTTTCGCGATTTTCTAGTAGAATATTCAAAATAAATTGTGTTTTTACCTAAAAAAATACAGTTAGTTACCTATGTTAAATAAGTAACAAACTGTATTGAAAGAAATAAGAAAAACTAAAGAGGTTACTGGAGTAAAGAAAGAACAGACTGAGCTCTAGTGTTAGCCTGAGCTAGCGCGGCGATATTAGCCTGGTTAACAATAGTGTTTTTAGAAAGTTCAACCACGGCTTCAGCGATGTCTAGGTCTCTAATTTTACTTTCAGCGGCTTCAGAGTTAGTGGTCGCTAAATCCACTGTTCTCATCACACTTTCAAGCCTATTTTGATAAGCTCCTAAATTAGCCCTTTGAGCGTTAACCCTATTTAAAGCTTCCTCTAAAACACCGATAGATCTCTCGGACTCTTCAATGGAATTAACCGAGATTTGATCTAAACCAAGAGAAGCAGCGTTAAAAGTAGCAATGAAAAGTTGAATCCTTTGATCGATATTAGCACCCACATGCATATACAAAGAGGCTAGGGGAACGGTTTCGTTGTTAGCTTGAGCAAATCTTCCATCAAGTAAAGGTTGCCCGTTGAAATTGGCCACTTCACTTATCCGATCTACTTCTGATACGAGTTGGTTAAGCTCTAGTTGAATGAGTTCTCGGTCTTCTTGTTGATAGATACCGTTAGCGGCTTGGACGGCTAACTCTTTTACTCTTTTAAGTAAGTTTTGCGATTCTACTAAATACCCTTCAGTTGTTTGGACGAAAGAGATGCCATTGTTAGCATTCCTGCTGGCTGCCTTCAAGCCACTTATTTGAACTCTAAACTTTTCTGAGACCGCTAAATCAGTGGGGTTATCCCCGGCTTTATTGACTCTTTGGCCAGAAGATAGAGCCTCAATGTTGTTATCGATGACACTAGAGCGGTTATTGAGAACTCTAGCTGAGTTGATAGCAGATATATTGTTATTGATAATCATTTTTTTTCTCCGAATTAAAGTTTTTCTTATATCTTTCCGACAATTAAGATAGCTATAATTATAGCATAGTTATAACTATTATAAGCTTTATTACTATTTAATGCAATAAACTATAATTGCAAGTAAATAAATGTTTAATCGTAATAAATGTTTCTTTTTACGATTCTCTTCAAACTAAGTACCCCAGTTTTTCGTAAAAAAAATATAGCTATAAATAAGAAAGGATAAACAGGAGAAAATTTAATTAACTTGGTAAAATAATTCTTCCAATTAAATTTTTTTATTGATTTAATCTTATTGACTAGTTTAAGTGGTTTTTTGTTTTTAGGTATTTTTATATCATGAGGGATAGTCCCTTTTATTTTCTCATCAGGGCTTAATGGCATAGGAGTGATGATATACTGTTTAAGCCCCAAGTATTCCGATGAACCAGTTAAAACATCCGCTAGTTTTTTTACTGGCCACCCATCCGCTAGAAACGTTTTAGCCACTTTTTGATTAATGATATAAGCTGCCGTGCTCCAAAAAGTTAATACGGCTAACTTTTTTACATAAAGGTTTTCTTTTATCTTTTCTCCACCCCATTTCATTCCTAAATTATTAGGTGAATCAAAAAGTCGATACCAATAATAATATTTCCTATCTATAAAATAGTCACAATATAAATAAATAAAGTCCCATTTTTTTTTGAGGGATAGAAGGTTTTCTTTATTCAAGCAGTATTGTAAGTTTTCCACATCGTTTATGGCAATATCATCTTCTAAAATACAGGCATAGTCTAGATTTTCTTTTACTATTTTTTGATAAAGCCTTAGATGACTTAAAGCACATCCTATTTCACCTCTATTCATCAGATCTCGGCCGGGATATTTTAGGAGAATATTTTTCCCTCTTTCCCTAATGGTTTGGTACTCTTTTTCGCTTAAAAGATTACCGTCAGTTGCTTCGAAGATTTCGTATTGAATGTTTAAGGGAGTTAATAGTTTTTGGATGCGCTCTCTTCTATCTTTACTTCTTTTTAGATTAACAACAAATACTTTTATCTGAGACATTTTTTATAGGTAACGAGTAATTATTTTATTTCTCGGGGTTGCATTTTTATTCCCAACTAAATGAGCAAAAAATCCTTTGCCTAGAGACAATTTTTTCACAAATAAATCTTTTTGCCAAATGTTCGTGTTTTGTTTAAGGGTGTTGAAAAATTTTTTACTGATGCTCGTTTCTGGTAATTTATAAATAGCTTCTTTCATCGTCCAGAGATCATAAAATTTTTTTTGAATATCTTTATCTTTTTTTATAAGCTCATATTCTTCTTTATGAAAAAAACGTTTAGCTAAATTCAATAAAGCAGTAGTGTTTTTCGCTCCTGTGATTTCTAAATCAACCCCAATTGGAAAATGGGAGGAAAAAGCCATAAGGAAATAATTCCTTTTATGAGAAATATTAAAAAACAAGGGATTTTGGCTGATGATTTTAGGCTTGCTATTTTTTTTTTGGCTAATTGTTAAAGCATCATCGCCGGTAAAATTCCTAAAAAAATTTATTAAAGCCAAATAATTCGTTCGCCCTTGCTGTAAAAAAGGGCCATTTTGCTGGAAGCAAATATAAATAATTTTATTCATTTTTTGAAAAAAATTATAACAAGTGTAACATTAGTTTTTATTATCTAAGTTCCCCTTTTTTTAATTTCTCTTTTTATATCTTTAGAAAAGCATTGTATAATATTTCCTATATTTATTTTATTTTAAACAAGCTTTATAGGAGGAAAAATGAAAATTTTTATAAAAAAAATTATAAAAAAAATTATATTAGGAATAAGCTTATTATTTCTAAGTATCTCATTGGTTTATGCTGATGGCCATGAAAAAATTAAAGTAGGACTTATGCTCCCACTAACTGGAGATGCTGCTGCCTATGGCATTGGGGCTAAAAAAGGTGTTGATTTAGCTTTTGATAATTTAAAAGTTAAAGGGGTTGAGCTAGTAGTAGAAGATTCTGGATGTGATGGAAAAACAGCCGTTAATGCTATCAACAAACTCATCAATGTCGAAAAAGTGGTTGCGATTATTGGTGAACTTTGCTCAAGTGCCACTTTAGCAGTAGCCCCCATAGCTGAAAAAAGCAAAGTGGTTTTAATCTCCCCTGCTTCTACTAGCCCAGTGATAGCTGATGCTGGTGATTATATTTTTAGAACAGTCCCTTCGGACGCTAAGCAGGGAGTTTTTGCTGCCAACCTAATGAAAAAAGAAGGGGTGAAAAAATTAGCTGTGCTATACCCTAACGAAGATTACGGGAAAGGATTCAACGGAGTATTAAAAAAAAGCTTTAAGGGCGGAGGCGCTAAGATTGTTGCTGATGAAAGTTTTGAGAGAGGGAGCACAGACCTACGAACTCAATTAACGAAAATTAGAGCAAAAAAACCGGACGCCTTATTTTTAATTTCTAATTCACCTAATGCCGCTATAGCTGCTTTAAGGCAAATTAGAGAATTAAATTTAAAAGTTCGTTTATTTGGATCAGAAGGATTGAAGTCGAAAAGCATTAGCACAGCCACTGGAGCCGATGGCCTTATTATTACTTCAGTAAGCCCAGGGACTGCCGCATTTAATACTTCCCACGAAAAAAAGTTTGGTGAAGCTGCTGGTCCTTTTTCTGCTCAAGCCTATGATGCGTATGAAAGCATTGCTCGAGCTATTGAAGGTGGAGCAAAAACTGGTCAAGAAGTGAAAAATGCTCTTTATAAGCTTAATTTTAATGGAGCTGCCGGGAAAGTGAAATTTGATAAAAAAGGCGAAGTTGGGGCAAACTACGGTATCTATGTGGTTAGAAATGGTGAATTTGTCGAGCGATAAATAATTATTATTTCAAATAAAATTACCAGTTTCTTTTTCTAAGAAGCTGGTAATTTACTATGGAACTTTATCTTCAATTTTTCATTAATGGGATTATTTCAGGTTCCATCTACGCCTTAGTAGCTAGTGGTTTTTCGGTTATTTACAATACCAACAAGTTCATGCATTTTGCTCACGGGCATATGGTGCTTTTGGGGGGATATATTTTTTATTCCCTAACTCTTCTTAATGTTCCTTTTGTTTTAGCGGGATTATTGGCTGGATTTTTTTTATCTATAATCAGCATTATTTTATTTCGTTTGGTTTATAGCAGGTTGCAGAATAAAAACGC
Organism: Spirochaetota bacterium; assembly: GCA_965277105.1. GTDB lineage: Bacteria > Spirochaetota > UBA12135 > COTS27 > CAXSBA01 > CAXSBA01. The sequence goes on from OZ255710.1 coordinate 227,527, forward strand.
TAGTAATGTTATTTTACTCCTTTCTAGTATTGCGCTTCTTATTTTAATTCAAAATACCATTCAAATTATTTATGGAGGACAAGTAAAGGTTATTAATTTAGAAAATAATCAGATTATTGAAATTGCGGGAGCGGTTATTACCCCTGTGCAGATAATCATTGTTTCAGTGTGTTTTGCATTGTTTTTTTTGCTTTATCTTTTACTCCATCGAACTATTTTAGGCAAAAGCATGCGAGCAGTAGCCAATAATAGTGAATTAGCTAAAATTATCGGGATAAATGAAAAACGAGTAAAAGAATTGTCTTTCATTATTGGTTCTTTTATTGCAGGGATAGCAGGCTCTCTTTTAGCTTTAGAACAAAGTTTGCTCCCCACCGTAGGAGTCAATTTAATTATCAAAGGGTTTACTAGTGCTATTATTGGTGGAATTGACTTTGTTCCGGCTAGTATTTTAGGGGCGTATCTTTTAGGGATTGTTGAAAATATTTCGATTATTTATATCCCTTCAGAGTTTAAAATAACTATTTCTTTTGGCCTTCTTTTTTTATTCCTAATTTTTAGGCCACAAGGTTTATTGGGACAAAAAGCGAGCATTAAAAAATGAGTGTTGATTTTTTAATCATTATCCTTATTCAAATCAGTATTTATACTCTGTTAGCTGCTAGTTTTAATTTTTCTTTAGGGTTTACCGGGCTAATTAATTTAGGACATATTGCCTTTTATGGTATAGGGGCTTATACTTCGGCTATTTTATGGCAGCAAGGATGGCCGATCTATTCTAATATTTTTTTAGGCGGAATAGTTGCTGCTTTTTTTGGTTATGGGCTTATTCATTTTATTCAAAGGTTACAAGGCGATTATCTCGCTATGGCCACCCTTAGCTTTATTTTTGTTATTCATAGTTTGTTCCTTAATTTAGATGGCCTTACTTCAGGGACCCAAGGGATTACTGGGATTGCTCGACCTTGGGGGTTGGACAATAATCTTATTTTTTTAATCTTTATTATTGCGCTGACAATCGTTTGCCTTTATTTTATGAATAAACTCCTGAAAAGCCCTCTAGGGATTATGTTTCAAGGGGTAAGGGATGATGAGATCCTTTTGCGTTCTTTAGGGAAAAATAGTTTTCAGCTCAAGGTTAAAGCCATTGCTATTTCTGCTTTTTTTGCTGGTTTAGCTGGGGGACTCTGGGCTCACTTTATTGGGTTTATTCATCCTGACTTTTTTTATCTTAATGAGGTTATTATACTGCTTACGATTGTTATTATCGGAGGTTTAGCGTCTTTAAGAGGAACAGTTGTTGCTACTGTTATCATTATTTCTTTACCAGAAATTATCCGGTTATTCGATATTCCCCAAGGTATTTTAGGGCCTACTCGGCAGATTATTTATGCTTTATTTTTATTAGGCATGCTACTTTTTAAGTCTCGTGGATTTTTTGGGAGAATAGACTTGAGATGATTATAAGAACTAAGAAACTAACTAAAAGATTTGGTGGTAATATTGCCGTTAATGGAGTGAGCATTAGTATCCCAGCTAATAAAATCACCTCTATCATCGGACCTAATGGCTCGGGCAAATCAACTTTATTTAATGTTATTACTAGATTGCTCCCAGAAGATGAAGGAAAAGTTTATGTCAAAGATAAAGACATCACTGCTTCTAATGATTATGCAATAACCCAAGATAAAATTAGCAGGACTTTCCAAGAAATTAGGACTTTCGACTACCTTACCATTCGTGAGCATATGCAACTAGCTCTAAGCGATAATCATCAAGGGATTTTAAAAAATTTATTTTCTCCGCAAGTTTTAAGTGATGAATTAATTAAAAAATATTTAGAATTAGTAGGGCTAAAACAGAGTTTAGAAAAAAAAGGAGAAGACCTTAGCTATGGGCAGTCGAAACTTTTAAACCTTGCTATGAATATTGCTAAAAAACATGAAATTTTACTATTGGATGAGCCAGTAGCTGGGATTAATCCTAAACTTCGTTTTGAAATAGAAAAGATTTTAAAAAATCTTAAAAAACAAGGGGAAACTATCCTGCTTATTGAACACGATATGAACTTTGTGATCAACATTTCGGATTTGATTATCGTAATGGATGCCGGTGAAATTATTTTACAAGGAGATAAAAAAGCTATACTGGCTAATAAAAAAGTCCTTAAGGCTTATCTCGGTAGATAATGGGAAAAGATATTCTCTTAGAAATTAATAAATTATCAGCCGGTTACGGAAAGTCGCAGATCCTTTTCGATATTGATTTGACTATCCAAAAAAATGAAATGGTAGCTTTGATTGGCCCTAATGGAGCCGGCAAAAGTACTATTATTAAATCTATTTTTAATTTAACGAATATTTACTCAGGAGAAATTAAATTTAAAGGCGAGAATATTGTAGGATTAAAGACTTCTAATTTAATCAAGAAAAAAATTGTTTATTTGAATCAAGGTAAAGTAGTTTTCCCTAACCTTACTATTGGGGAAAATTTGGAGTTAGCTGGGAATGTGGTTTCTTCTAAAAAGGAAATTCAAAAAAAACTAGAAAAAGTTTTTGCCCTTTTCCCCATTCTAGCGAAGAAAAAGTCGGAATTAGCTATCACCCTTAGCGGTGGGCAACAGCAGCAATTAGCTTTAGGCAGGGCGTTAATCCAAGAACCAGAAATTCTGCTCCTCGATGAGCCAACTTTAGGACTAAACCCGATTTTGCAAAAAGAGCTGTTTGCTACTTTGGCTAATTTGAAAAAAGAAAACCTTGCTTTTTTAATTGTTGAGCAAAATGCTCGCAGTGCTATTACTTTAGCTGATACTACCTGCCTTTTAGAAAATGGGCAGATAAAGCTTATTGGAGGCAAGGAAATTATTAAGCATCCCATGATTAAAAAAGTATATTTGGGAGGCTGAAAAATTATAATTTAAATTTTTTATAAAAGGATAAAATTGTTATGAATTGGAAAACCGTTAAAAGCTATCAAGATATAAAGTACGAGAAAATGGAAGGGATTGCTAAAATAACCATTAACCGGCCAGAAGTGAGGAATGCTTTTCGCCCGCTAACGGTGAACGAGATGATCGAAGCTTTGGAAGATAGCCGCTTGGATTCAGGAATAGGAGTGGTGATTTTAACTGGTGAAGGCGAGAAAGCTTTTTGCTCGGGTGGGGATCAGAAAATTAGGGGAGAAGCAGGGTATAAAGACGAAAAGGGGATGAATCATTTAAATGTTTTAGAGTTTCAAAAAAAGATGCGCAATTTACCTAAACCAGTTATTGCTATGGTTGCGGGATATGCGATTGGTGGAGGGCATATCCTCCATATGTTAGCTGATCTTACAGTCGCTGCGGACAATGCCATTTTTGGGCAAACTGGCCCTAAGGTGGGTTCTTTTGATGGGGGATTTGGAGCGAGTTATATGGCTAGAATTATTGGGCAAAAAAAAGCTCGAGAAATGTGGTTCCTCTGCCAGCAATACAGTGCTCACGAAGCAGAGAAAATGGGTTTAGTCAATAAGGTTGTTCCTTTAAAAGATTTAGAAACAGAAACTGTTCTTTGGGCTAAGAAAATTTTAGAGCACTCTCCTTTAGCAATTAGGTGCCTCAAATCAGCTTTGAATGCTGATTGCGATGGGGAAGCTGGTTTACAAGAATTAGCCGGGAACGCTACCCTCCTTTACTATATGACCCCAGAAGCTCAAGAAGGAAGAGACGCTTTTAATGAAAAACGAAAGCCAGACTTTTCTAAGTTCCCTAGGCAGCCGTAATAGTTTTTTTAATTATTATTTTAAATTTTTTTAAAAAATGAAGATAAACGTTAAAGTTATCCCGGGGCATAAAGTTGCTTCTGGTAAGGCAAAAAAGTCACGTTACCCTGAGGGAACTTTGGCTTTGCAAAAAAAGCATTTCTTAAAAAAAGGATTGGATTTAGGGGAATATTTTTCTGGTACCATTAACGTCGATATTGCTCCTTGGAAAATCAAAATTATTCAACCGAAGTTTTTTTTTGAAAAAGTAGATTGGTCGCCTTATATTTCTCCAGAAAACTTTTATTTTTTTGAAATTTATTTTTATTTTTCTAGGAGAAAGTATAATGGGCTTATTTATTTACCCGATCCTAAAACTAAAGAAGAAAATCATCAAAGTTCTTCTACTTTAGAGTTGCTCTTGCCATTTGTTCCTGATATCCAAAATGGTAGTGGAGCGGAATTAGAAAGTAATGAAGATCAATTGCTTTTTGTCCAAGAATAAGTTAAATGGGTTAATCTAAAATTAGCTAATTAAAGCTTTTCATAATCTATTCTGATTTTATTATTTTCATAGTAGAATTTAAAAACTCATCGAAAGGACTTTTAAAATATGTTACAAAATATTACTAAATTTAGCAAACAACAGATTAAAGACAACATTAAAAAATTACTAGTGCTCCAGGAAATTAGACAAAATCTGGATTACCTTAATAAAGAGATTAATGTCATTAAAAAAGATTTGGAAAAAGAGGAAAGCAAGTATGAGAGTAGGAAATTCCAGTACAATAAAAATCTTCCTTTCCTAGAAAAAACGGAAAAAGAATACCGTGAAATAACCGAAGAAATTGCTAATATCAAAAGAAGAGTAGAAAAGTGCGAGGAAAAAAAGAAAAAAATTAAAACCATTAAAGAGTTTAAAGCGCTTAATAAAGAAATTGATAATTTGAGTCAAGAAAATGGTATTAAGGAAAATCAGCTTTTAGATAAAAGTGAGAGTTTAGAATACAAGCGAGAAAAAATGAAAAAGCTAGAGGATAGCCTAAAAGAAATTGAAAATAATTTAAAAGCTAAACAAGAAGAATTAGAAGAAAGCGTTAAAGAGAGAAAAAACAGCATTAAAAAAGAAATGCAGAAAAAAGATAAAATAGAAAAAGAAATAGATAGTGGCCTTATTAATATTTTTAATCGCATATATAAAAATAACGAATTAACTGCTTTAGCTAAGGTTCAAAATTTTTGTTGTACCGGCTGTTATGCGATTATCCCTAAGCAAACTGCGGTCAATGTCAAAAAATCAGAAGATTTTGTTTTTTGTCCTTCTTGCTCGCGGATTCTCTATTATGATTCAGAGCAAGACTAATTTTTTTAGTTAAAAATGAATAGTGATATTCCTTTTTTTATTCAGAATTTTAAGAAAGATGGAAAGTTAGCCAATTTAGACAGTTCTTTAAAGAGAATTATAAAAAATAAGTTCCCATACCAGTTTTTTATTTTTTATTGTTCTGCTTCTATTAATCACCATGTTTTTGCCTATAAGAACCTCGTGAAGATTAATCCAGTGGAGCAAGAATACTTTTATGGTTTACTGCTCAAAAAAAAATTTAATTTTACTGACAAAGTATTAGAAAATTTTCTTAAAGATAATTTCTCTTCTCAAGAAAAGTATTTTTCTATTTATCCAATTGCTTTCAAAAAAAAAAATGTCTTCTCTTTAGTTGCTAGTAAAAGCCTTAATCAAGAAGAGCAAAATTTTTTGGCTAATTTAACTGAAGAAGTGCTTTTTTCTTATGATTATTTTAAAACCCAAAATCAAAAAATTATTCATGAGAATATTTTAGAGATTCATACTTTGCCGCAGTTTTTGAAATGCATTAAAAAAGAAATGGTGAAAAATATTTCCCTTAATAAGCTATTGGTTTTCCTCCAGCAAGATAAAAAATTATTTCCCTTAACTAGCAAAAAGATTCCTGCGGAAATTAGTCAAAAAATTGATTTAGAAAAACTGAAAAGATCTAAAGAAAATTGCTACTTAGAAGAACTATCTATTCTCCCTACTAAAAATTATAAAATACCTTCTTCTTTAGTCATTGCTTTTCCTTTGAATGAAAAAGACGATGTGGTTTTTTATTTGGAAAAAAAAGTTAATGATTATTTCGATGATTGGGAAATTGATTATGTCATCAACTGGCGAGAAATTTTTCAAAAGCATTTAGTGAAAAAATTTATTGCTTTAGAAACTAGCAGTGAGTATTTTTTTTCTTCCAAAACCAAGAAACTTGAAATGCTTATTAGTAATGATTTGGACAAAGATCTTCTGCAAAGTAGTGTAACTTTACCAGAAAAAAATTTTAAACTAAATCGTTTAGGCCATTTTACTTTTTCGATTGAAGATGACTCTTTGCTTTATCAAAAAAAAAATCTAGAATATTGCCTAGGTAGCTATTTTCCTTTAGAAGATTTAATTAATCAGCTACTGGTTCTACAAAATAATGCTCTTTTTTCTAAAGATTTTTTCGATCATTTTTTTTTATTAGATATTAAAAGTGATAAAGATAAATTACAGATAATCAGCAGCAAAAATATTCATGTTTATTCTTTTAGCTTTAAAACCGGCGAACTGGTAACTAATAAAACCCCTTGCAATATTCCCACTTCTTCTAATTCTAAAATTGAATTTGTTAATTACTCTTGGGATAATCTAGATGAGCAGAATCTCTTTTTATTTTTTGACAGGTTATTAAAAAAAGAAATGGTGAAAGTAATCAAAGAAAAATTAATCTTATTAGGTGACTTAACTCCCGCTATCCTTATTAAAGAATTAAAACAAGACAAAAAATTAACTTCTAATTGCTTAGGCGTAATAAAAATTACTTGAAATATGGAAGACATCCCTCCTTACTTATTCCCTTTCCTTGCTTTTGGCTTAAAATTTATCGAACTAACTTTAATGTCGATAAGGATAATTTGCGTTGCTAAGGGGTACAAAAAAGCAGCGTTTATCATTAGTTTTTTAGAAAGTGTGAGTTGGTTAATGGCGATTTCCATTGTGCTTACTAATCTGTCTAATATTTTAAATGGGTTAGCTTATGCCCTAGGAATGGCGACGGGAAGTTATATGGGAATTATTCTAGAAAAAAAGCTAGCTTTAGGGTTGGTTATGGTGCGAATTATTACTCAAAAAGAAGCCGATGTTCTCCTGGCCAATTTAAGAAAAGTAGGGTTTCGGGTAACGGACATTGATGCTAGGAGTAATTTTTCTAAAGTTAAAGTTTTGTTTGCTACGGTTAAAGTGAAAAATCTAAAAGAGCTGATTAAAATAGTGAGAAAACATAACCCCAATGCTTTCTTTACTATTGAAGAGGTCAAAGAAGCTAGTCTGCTGATTAAAAATCCTGATTCAATGATGGTCCGAGAAACCCTGAAAAACTGGCAAAAAAATTAGTCTTACTTTTTTTAGTATTTAATTATAAAAATATCTTTGCTTAAATCGCGAGAATTTTCTTTCCCAGTACTAATGGTAATGCCCGTTACCTTACTTCTACTCGGCCCTTTTTTTAAAGCATTAATAATTTTCTTTTCCGTAATATTGGTTTTTTCAGTTTGGTCGTGAAAATTAACCAAAACCCTCACCTCACCGTTATTTAAATTTTCGACTAAACCTTTTAGTCCTAATTTGTCGGCTAATTCCTTGACAAAATAACGATAACCTACTCCTTGAACGAAACCAGCAATGCGGTATTCTTTAATCATTTCTTTGATTTTTTTTTATGATAAATAATTTATGATAAATCGATAGGATAACCTATTTGACGAGCAGTTTTTTTAGCCCACTCTAGTCCTAAAAATCTTTTTACCAAATAAATGCTCATGGCTATCCCAGCACTAATTCCCCCCGAGGTGATGACGTTGCCACTATCTACCCACAGGGCATGGGTGCCTTTTTTTAATAGAGGGAATTTTTTTTCAAGTAATTCTATATCTTCAAAATGGGTGGTCCATTCTTTATCTTGGAGTAATCCCGCCTGGGCTAGAAAAAAAGCTCCCGTACAAACCGAAGTTATTAATGCACTATTTACACTCAAATGCTTTACTGCTTTTTCTAAGGTAGGGTTACTTAAAGCTTTTTCTACGTCAATGGTTCCCGGGATTAATCCAATATCTAACTTTTTTATGCTGGTATAGTCTTCTTGATAATGCATTACCATTTCACCATAAGCTTTTACAGTTGTAGTGGTTTTATCTAGTCCAATTAGTTTGATATCGCAGAAAGATTTCTCTCCTTCCCTCTTTAGCAAACGATTGATGGTTAAAAAAACCTCAAAAGGCCCAGCAAAATCCATCAGATCAAAGTCAGAGAAAAGTAGGATGCCAATTTTTTTCATGGTGTTTACCTATACTCGGGATTTTCATAATCAAAACGACAGCCAGCATCCCATTCGCTCCTTTGATTCCCATGAGCAGGAATACCCTTATTATCTGCTAGCATTTTGGCTAAGTGAAGGCAGTTCCAGGTCATAAAAGTAGTATTCCTATTGGTAAAGTCATTTTCCGGTCCCCCACTTCCCTCATCTAAGTAGCTAGGCCCCGGACCAGCTTCTCCCAGCCAAGCAGCATCTGCTTGCGGAGGAATGACATACCCTAAATGTTGCAATGAATAAAGGATATTCATAGCGCAGTGCTTGGCCCCATCTTCATTACCCGTAATCAAACACCCCCCTACTTTCCCGTAATAAGCGTATTGCCCTTTTTCATTAAGGTCCCCCGAGCTAGCATAAAGGCGCTCCATCACTTGGGTAGCGATAGAAGTTTTTTCCCCTAGCCAAATAGAAGTCCCTATAATGAGGATATTAGCAGCTTTTACTTTTTGATAAATTTCTACCCATTCGTCTTTAACCCAGCCTTTTTTTGTCATATCCGGATAAACTCCAAAAGCAATCTCATAATCTACTGGTCTGATGATCTCGCAGGCAACTTTGTTTTTTTCTAAGATGGTTTTTGCTAAGGTGATGAGCCCTTCAGTGTGGGATAATTCGGGACTTTTTTTAAGCGTGCAATTTAAAAACAAAGCTTTTAAGTTAGAGAAATCCCATTTTGATTCTGTGCAGAGTTTTTCTTGTTTTTCATTTAGTTTTGCCATAATGACCTTCTTTCAATTAATAATTTACTTTTCTAAATTATACCCTTTTATTGTTGATTAAATTTGATTATTAAAAATAATTAAATAAAAAAGTATTTAACTTCTAATAAGTTTTTGAATAAGCTTGGTTTAAGTTGGAAATTTTAAGAAAAGAAATTTTAAACTAACTCGTTTTGTAGTAGCTCATTGAGTTTTTGTTGCTTGCTAATTTTCTTTATTTTTCCATTTAGAGTTTTTACATATTCTGCTAAAAAAGGAAAAGAGTTGTAATGACTCCCCATGGTTTTCCCATAAGCGCCCACTCCGTGGATTAAAAACAAGTCGCCAATTTTAGCTTGATTTAATAAAATAGCTTTTTTCTTACTGGGCTCATTAGGATAAGTTGCTAGCGTGTCACTTTCTTCGCAGCAGTGCCCAATAATAAAATACTTTTCTTTTTTTTTCGTTTGATTTAAAACTTCCATAGCATGTTCAGCCCCATACATTGCTGGGCGAAGGAAGTCGTTCATCCCAATGTTGAGTTTAAGGAATTTTGCTTGGTTCTTTTTAGTGGCAACTATGTCATTCACTTTACTTATTAGTAATCCACTATTCGCCATTAAAAAAGTTCCAGGCTCTAACTCTAATTGAATTTCTTGTTTTTCTTCCTTGCTAAAATCGGTTATAGTTTTCATAATCTCTTTAGCGATTAAAGGGATATCGGCTTCGGGTTTGTTGTAGGCTCTAGCTACTGGCAACCCACCACCTAGATTGATAACCTTAGCTAGAGGAAATTCCGTTAAAAAACGAATGCTCATTTTGGCTACGGCCGTCCAGATTTTGGGATCAGTTCCCGAACCAATATGCGTATGAATTTTAGTTATTTTTAAATTTAACTTTTTTACTATTTTTTTTATTTCATCTAAGTCTTCGTGCCAGATGCCAAAGCTAGAATTACTACCAGCAACTTTGGTTCTCCCAGCGAGTCCGGATCCAGTTCCAGGGTTAATCCTAATGCTAAGGCCTTCTTCTGGAAAAGACTTCCCAAAACGAGTAAGCTGAGACAAGGAAGTGGCATTAAAAAAAAACTTCTTTTTTAAAGAGGCGTAATAATTCTCCAAGTCATCGGAAAACTCTTGGCTAGTTAGCATTATTTTTTCAGCCGGAACTCCAACTTGGATTAATCTCTTTACTTCGAAAAGCGAACTAGCATCGAAATGCACTTTTTTTTTATGAAATAATTTTAAGAAAAAACTATGAGGATTTGCTTTTAAAGCGTAACGCAAGGTAAAAGGGATAGGAGAAAAAGCCTCCTGCAGTGCTTGGATTTTTTCTAGGATAATTTTTTCATCGTAAATATAAAAAGGGGCTTGATTTTTTTCATAAACTGATTGTAATTCTTTCGAAGTAATGGATTGAGGGAAAGGAGTCTGCATAAGTTAACTTAGGATTTTATTGAGAAATTTTTTTTAAAAGGGTAGGAATAATTTCTTCTCGAGCAATAACTTTTTTCTCTAATGATTTTCTTTCCACGAACTCCACTTGGTTTGCTAGTTGGTTTTTTTTGCCTACGATAATTTGATAAGGTATCCCGATAAGGTTAGCATCTTTAAATTTAAAACCAGGACTTTCTTTGCGATCATCTAATAGCGGGGAGCAGTTGGTTTTTTTTAATTCTTCGTAGATTTCTTCGGCGAAGCTAACTAAAGCAGGATTTTTTACGTCCATAATTAAAACAACTACCTTAAAAGGGGCGATGATTGCTGGTAGAATTATCCCTTCTTGGTCATGGCTTTGCTCAATGATCGCGGCTAATAATCGATTAACCCCTATCCCATAGCATCCCATGGTGGGATAAACGTCTTTGCCTTGGGGATTTTTTACCTTTACTTTAAAGTCGCGAAGGTACTTTTGCCCTAGCTTGAAAATATGACCAATTTCTATTCCCTTCATATGAGTTAATGCCTTTTCCCCACAGTTAGGGCAAGCAGAGCCTTTTTCTCCTTTGGCCGTATAAACATTGGCTACCAGGTAGTTGGTTAAATCTCTTTCAATGCTTACTCCGGTAAAGTGAAAGTCTTTTTCATTGGCCCCCATAACTAAATTTTTTTCCTGGTGAATAGTTTCGTCAACTATTACTTTTATTTCTTGGGGGATGTTGATCCCTCCAATAAATCCCACTTTTGTCTTGAGTTTTTCTTCTATTTCTTCATCTTCGGCTAAAAAAATTTCGTCAGTGGCTAAAACCTTAACTAGCTTGGTTTCATTGACTTCGTAATCACCTCTGATTAAAACTAAAGCCAACTTTTTATTTTCTTTTTCTTGATAAGAATAAACCCGAGCCTTCACGCTATCTTTTACATCTTTTTTTAAATAAAGGCAAACGTCTTTGATGGTTCTGGTGTCAGGAGTAGCTACTTTCGTTAACTCTTGGTCTTCTAGAGAATTAATGGGTTCTCTAGGAAATGGAATTTCATCTGCGGTTTCTATGTTCGCTGCATAAGGGCAGTTATTGCAGTTAATAATGGTTTCTTCTCCTATGTTGGTTAGTACCATAAACTCCTCAGAGTCTTGCCCGCCCATAGCCCCACTATCCGCCTTAACGGCCACGAAGTTTAATCCTAATTTAGTAAAAATAGTGGTGTAGGTTTTTTTCATCTTTTGATAACTTTTTTCCAGTGAATCGTCGTCAAAGTCAAAGCTATAAGCATCTTTCATAACAAACTCTTTGCCCCGCATAACTCCAAAACGAGGCCTAATTTCATCGCGAAATTTATGATTAATTTGATAAAGATTAATCGGTAAATCTTTATAAGAAAAAATTTCTTCTAAAACTAGTTGGGTGAAATTTTCTTCGTTGGTGGGAGAAAGAGCATATTCTTCTGCTTTTTCATTTTTGATCCGAAATAATTCATTTTTAAAAATAGCCCAGCGATTACTTTTTAATAAAAAACGTTTAGGGATAAGGAGAGGCATTTTGCATTCCGAGGCTCCAGCTGAGTTCATTTCTTGGCGGATGACTTCTTCGACTTGGTTTAACAGGGCCAGCCCATAAGGCAAATATAAATAAAGACCAGCTCCAGTTTTGCGAATCATTCCAGAGCGAATCATCAACTGATGAGAATTTACAACTGCGTCGCTAGGGTTTTCTTTAAGGGTGGGGAGAAAGTACTCGCTTCGTTTCAACTAAAATTTTTTAATAGCCTAGTGATCTCTTCAACTACCTTGTTGGAAGCAGGGGTAAGGGGTAGCCTAATTTCGGGGGATTCAATTATCCCTTTTAGATGACAAGCAGCTTTAATTGGAATGGGATTAGTTTCTAAGAATAAAGCTTTCCCTAGTTGCCATAATTGGTAATGCATTTTTTTAGCTAAGTCATAGTTTCCTTTTTGATAGTTATCATATAAAGATTTTAGCTCTTTAGGAAAAATGTTAGATAAAACCGAAATGCATCCTACCCCGCCAATGCTATAAATAGGGAGATTCATGCTGTCATTCCCTGATAAAATATGAAGGTTAGGGTTGCGGCTAATTAGGTCGCTAACCACATCGATATTTCCCGTTGCTTCTTTAACCGTTGTAATGTTTGGGATGGCAGATAGTTCTTCTATAGTTTGGTTTTCAATTAATACACTAGTTCTGCCCGGGATATTGTAAATGACAATTTCTGCCTTCACTTTTTCTGCGATACTTTGATAGTGATTTAGTAACCCTAACTGAGTGGGTTTATTATAATAAGGGGAAACTATTAAAAGTCCGTCTACTCCTAATTCGTCAGCAAATATGCTAAGTTCAATTGATTCTTGAGTAGAGTTACTTCCCGAACCAGCAATGACTTTTATTCTTTTGTTGACAATTTCACAGGTAAACTCTACTACTTTTCGGTGTTCTTCATGAGATAAAGTAGGAGATTCTCCAGTAGTCCCACAAGGCACGACTCCATCCATTCCTCCGGCAATTTGAAATTCAATTAATTTTTCTAACGAGTTGTAATCAACTTTCCCGTTTTTAAAAGGGGTAACAATAGCGGTGTAGCAACCTTTCATTTTTATTTCCTTTAATTTTTATCTGTTTTATAGTTGGGGGATTCCTTGGTCATTAAAACGTTATGAACATGCGACTCTTGGTACCCAGCTGAGGTTATTTTAATAAATTTACTTTTGCTTTTAAAACTTTTTAAGTTATCAACTCCGACATAGCCCATAGAAGATTTTAACCCGCCTATTAGTTGATAAAAGACGTCTTTTACTATTCCTTTGATGGGCACCGCTGCTTCTACTCCTTCGGGAACTAATTTATCGCTTTTTTTTTTGTCTTCTTGAAAATAACGATCCTTTGATCCTTTCTGCATAGCTCCAATACTTCCCATCCCTCGGTAGCTTTTATGAAGAACTCCATTATAAAGGAACTCTTCCCCGGGGGCTTCTTTGGTCCCAGAAAATAAAGAACCAATCATAACTGTAGAAGCTCCTAAAGCTAAGGCTTTGGCAATGTCTCCTGAATACTTTATCCCACCATCAGCAATGATAGGGATTTTATGTTTTTTTGCTACTTGGTAGCAGTTTTTAATCGCACTTGCCTGGGGATAACCCACTCCCGTGACAATTCTCGTGGTGCAAATAGAACCAGGCCCTACTCCTACTTTTACGCCATTAGCTCCAGCTTTGATTAAGTCTAAACACCCTTCAGGAGTCACTACATTCCCAGCAATAATCGATACTTGATTAGAGATTTTTTTTATCTTTTTCACCATATCAGCAACCAAGTTATGGTGACCATGAGCGGTATCGACAACTAAAACATCAACTCCTATTTGAATGAGATTTTTAGCTCTAATGAGTTCATTGTCGCTTACTCCACAAGCAGCTCCTACCATAAGGCGCCCTTTTTTATCCTTACTAGCTTCAGGATAATTAATATCATTAAAAATATCTTTAATGCAAAAAAGGCCTTTTAGGTGATTTTCTTTGTCAACTAAGATAAGCTGCTCTATTTTATTTTTTTTAAGGATTTCTCTAGCCTCAGCTAAACTTATTTCTTTACTTACTTTGACTAAATCTTTGGACATAAGCTTATCTACCGAAGTGTCAAAGTTTTTTTCTAGGCGAATGTCTCTACTGGTGATAATCCCTACTACCTGGTTTTTTTCATCAACTACGGGGAAAGAAGTGAGAGAATAATAATCACTTAGTTTTAAAAGCTCTTTAAGGGTAGATGACTTTTTTAAGGTAACGGGGTTTAAGACAATGCCATTAGCGGCTCTTTTTACTTTTTCTACCTCGGCAAGTTGCTCTTGAATACTTAAGTTTTTATGAATTACCCCAATGCCACCTTGCTGGGCCATCGCAATAGCCATCTCAGATTCAGTAACTGTGTCCATAGCCGCTGAAATGAGAGGGGCGTTGATAGTGATTTTATTAGTTAACGAAGTTTTTAAATTTATTTTGCTTAAAGAGACGTTGGACTTGTTGGGAACAAGTAAAATATCGTCATAGGTATAGGTTTCAACAAACACTTTTTATTATACCATAAAACTAAAGGAATTATTGCATTATTTTTTAAAAATATAAGTATCATCTTTTCCACTATGAAATAAACCAGAAATTTCAATTTTATTTATTTTATTTTCCACTTCACTAAAAATAAAAATATTTTTTTCATAAGAAATTATGAATTTTTTTTACTTAAAAAGTTTGTAAAACTTTTTAGTTGTAATTTTTGAATATTAATTACTTTCTTTTTCCTGGGTAACAAGTATTTAAAACAACCACAACCTCTTTTCCATCTAAAGTCTTTTTTAAAAGTGCAAAATATCCATCAGGACATATTGAATCAAGATCAACTGGAATTTCGATTTTAATTTTTTTGTCTTGATTCGTTCCAATTCCTTTAAAAAGAAGTTCAGCAGAAACCTTATACAGTCCATTTGATCTTTCATCATTAAATCTAGGATAAATATCTGCATCATAATGATTAGTTGTAGCACGAGATCTAAGCTGATGTACTATAGTACCAGGTTCCCAGTTGTTTTCTATAAATTCGTTATAGAAATCCATATTTAAATTTAAAAACTTTGGAGCATAAATTGCTGTTTCTCTTCTATTTTCTTCACCTTGATCATCTTTATCTGAAATAACCCCAACTAAACTCATATCAAAAAATTTTTTTCCATTTTCATACATTATTTCATATTCACCTGGAGCAATATGAGTTTTAGGGTTAAATTTATACATAGAAATATTTGTTTGGTCTGCATAAGTTTGAGGAGTAAAATTTTGATCCGTTAAATACGGAGATGATCCATCAGGAGGCTCAAAATTTATATAATTCTGAACTCTTAGAAATTTATTCAGAGGTCCTCCTTTAAAATAAAGATTCAAACCTTGAAGTTCTTTAATTTCATTTTTATCAACTACATTTGGAGTAGTTGCTGAACTACAAGCACAAAGTGCTAAGCCAAGTCCTAGCCCTATAATTCTTTTTGTTGCATTTTTCATATTGTGTTGAGCACCCCTTCTTTTACAAATTTAATCATAGTCAAATTTAAAGCTTTTGGAACGTAAATTGCTGTTCTTCTTCCATTTTTATTTATAATAACTCCAATTAAACCCACGTCAAAAATATCCCCATTATTTGCATTTGCTATAATTTTACTTCATATAAAGTTATTTTAAAATGCTATGATAAATAACTTAAACAAATTTTTTTATCGTTCTAATATACTATGAAATTAAAAATATTATATTTGTTTTTTGAAAAAAAATAAATTTTTGATTAAAATCAATGTATGATAGTTGTACTATAGTTTTTTTTACTTGTAATAATGATTTAAGGAGAATTAATTTATGAGAAAAATCATTCTAATAATTAGTAGCAAAAAATTAAATTCAGTAGTTAATAAAAGTGTTAGTTGCTTTTTTTACTTTTTATCTGTAGTTTTTTTTAGTTACTTATTTATTGCTGAAACGACAAATAATGGTATAAATGCTTTTAGCCAGAATTCTAAAGTTAGGATATATGGGGGGCACAGTATTCGCGATAATTCTAGTTATCAATTAAAGCAGGCTAGCTCGGTTAGTAGTGCGATTATAGATGGCAATACTTATATTTTCGTTACTGGATATGATGATGATGGAATTAGTGTTTTTGATGTGGAGCGTAGTTATAATTTAGATTACATTATGAGTGTTCGGGATAACGATGTTTCTAATTTAGACGGGGCTATTGCTAGTACTACTGCTATGGTGAGCGGGACTACATATCTTTTCGTTGCGGGGTATTTCGATAATGGGGTTAGTGTGTTTAAGGTGAGTAAAGATGGCAATTTAACCCACGTTGCTAGCGTTGGTGATAACGCTACTTATGAATTAAAGGGAGCTAGTTCGGTTATCACTGCTGAAATAAATAAGAAAACTTATCTCTTCGTTGCTGGGCGTTTGGACGATGGGGTTAGCGTGTTTAATGTGGGTGGCGATGGATCTCTTACCCATGTTGCTAGCGTTGATGATAAAAGTAATCCTCAATATAGATTAGGCGGGGCTGTTTCAGTTGCTACTGGAGTGGCTTATGGTGACACGTATCTCTTCGTTGCTGGAAGTGCAGAAGATGGGGTGACGGTCTTTAAGGTTGGTAATGATGGAGGATTAACTTATGCGGCTAAAATTGACGATAAAGATGATGGGGGAAATGAGACTTATAAGTTAGATGAAGCTTACTCAATTGTCAGTGCAGAAATTAGCAATAGTACCTATATTTTTGTTGCTGGGCGCTTGGATAATGGAATTACAGTTTTTAGAGTGGGGAAAGGAGGAAGATTAAGCCAGCTTCACAGTGTTAGCGATAAGTCTAATCCTAAATATGAATTGAAAGAAGCTTATGCTTTAGCTATCACGAAAATAGGGAATATTAATTATCTTTTTGTTGCTGGATATTTTGATGATGGGATAAGTGTGTTTCGAGTGGGGTTTACCGGGAAATTGCATTATATCACGAGTGTTGATGATAAAGATGGCAATTTTGCTTTAGACGGGGCTAGTTCAATAGCTCTTTCAGAAGTGGTTTTACATCGTGATACTTATTATCCCGATCTTAAATACGTTTTCGTTACGGGGTTTTATGAGGATGGGATTAATGCCTTTTATTTCCAAGTTAAAGAAAATTAAAAAAATTAAAAACCGATAATTTTTTTTAAAAAATTATTCCTTATTTTGGAAGTGAATCAGAGATCTTTTTTATATTTTTAACTATTTTATCGAAAGCATTTTCTTTCTCCCCATATTTTTTAGCGATTTCTGCTAGCTGCTTTTTTTTATTAATATAAAAATGGGGGTTTTTGCTATATTTTTCAAAAGTACTTTTGAGTTTTTTTGGATTAAAATGATAGTTCATCAGTTCTGGAGTGATGAGTTTTTCTTCATAAACATTAATAGTCCCGATATAGGGCGTATAAATAAGTAACTTTAATCGAATAAAAATTTGATATAAAAAATAAGAAATACTACTTAGCTGATAAGTAATAATATGCGGGGTGTGGAGTAGACTGGCTTTGAATGTGGTGGTCCCGGAAGTAGCAAAAATAAAAAAAGATTTTTTGATAATAAAATCAGAATACCCATGAAAAATTGGCAGCTCTAAGTTGAGTTTTTTTAATTCTTCTTGAATGTATGGTTCAAATTCTTTATGAGATAATGAGATAATAAACTGGAAATCTTTGCTTTCTTGTAAAATCATTTTTACTGTCTTTAAAAGAATAGGCGTGTGTTTTTTTACTTCTAAATAGCGACTACCTGGAAACAGAGCAATGGTTTTTAATCGTTTGTTTAAAGTTTTGGTTAAAGTGCTATTAGCAGGTGGTTTGGGGAAAAGATTTTTTTGATAAATAAAAGAGTAGGGATGCCCGACATAAAAAGCTGGGAAACTATTTTTTTTATAGACGTGATAATCTTTTTAAAAGGGCAGAGGATCAAATCAAAGTAGTGCATTTTTTTTAAAACACCTCGCCCAAAAGTAAAAACTGGTGGGGGGAAAAAATAGGCAGTAATAATATTTTTTTTTTGGGCAATTTTTCCTAGTGGAATATTAATGCCCTGCCCATCTACGGCTAGAAAAATATCTATGGTTTGGTTTTTTAGATAGTTTTTAAACCAGCTGATAAATTTTAAATAAGTAAAAGAATTTTTTAGATTTTCAAAAATCCCAATGCTATTAATCGTAGTTAAGTCATTAATGATGTGAACATTAGGAGTTTTTATTTTTTTAACTTCCTCGCCGGCAATGCAAAAAAACTGGAAACAGTTAGGGTGATTTTTGTTAACGTAGCGAATAAAAAAAGCGATAATGTGATCGGCGGAAACTTCTAAACAAGATATTAGAACTTTAATCAATCGTTAAAAAACTACTGCATGGTCGCCATGAACTCGCCTTCGCAGACTAGCTTTTCTTCTACGGTGATTTTCCCACTGTATTTTTTAAAGGCTTTGGCTTCTTTTAAAAAATCAATTGATAAAGTTAGGGTGTCACCGGGCCTTACTATTTGTCTAAACTTTACTTTATCGATGCTGACGAAATAAATATTGGCTTCTTTAATAGTGTTGGTGGTGAGATAATGAAAAGCAGCTAACTGAGCTAATGCTTCGATTTGTAAAACCCCAGGCATAATGGGATTGCCAGGAAAATGCCCTGGAAAAAATGGTTCGTTAAAAGTAACGTTTTTAATCCCGACTGCTTTTTTTTCTTCTACACTAACAACTTTATCTAATAATAAAAAGGGGTAATGATGAGGAAGTTTCTGGATGATGTCTTGAATGTCGTAAATTTTTTTTTGATTTTCTGTCATTTTTAGTTTGATTTTTTATTTTTGTTTTTTTGTTGAATTCTTGCAGTATTAAAATAAATTATAATATAACTTCTAACAGGAAATAAAATTTTACTTTTTATATCTTCACGCTTTTTTGTTAAAAGTTATTCCATTAAATCAAAAATAAATTTAGTGAAAAACTAAAAGCGAAAGTAAATGCCGACTTTTGCATAATAAAACATTGGCATATCGATCCCACTTTCTAAAGTAATCCCTAAAAATTTTCCTCCTATTCTAAGCCCAGTAAAAAGAGTGCCCCCCGGCATATGAAAAAAATCGTCGGTACCAATATTAGCAACTAGATAATTGACAGAAATTCCCAAATACAAATCAAAAACAAAAAAAGGGATATGGAGAGCGGTTCTTATTTTTGGGTAAAGGATTACTTCGTTTGAAACAGGCCAAAAAGCTAATTCTAATCCCGTTGCAAAAAACTTAAAGAATCGATACTCCAATAATAAATTCCCCCAAATTCCAAAAGGACCACTTACTGATATCTCAGTGTGCCATTTTTTTGTGTAATAAAATTTATCTTCTTGACTAAATAAGGGAGTGAAAATTATTAGGCTTGCTATTATTAATGTTTTTATTAAAATTTTTTTCAATTAATATTTTTTCTATTTTTAAATTTCTTCATTAAGGGTTAAACAATTCTAGCATTAAATTAAATTTAGTTCAAAATTAAAAGCGAAAGTAAATGCCGGCTTTGATGTAGACAAGCACTAACCTATCCATGCCACTTTTAAAGAAAACCCAAAAGCATTTTTTTTCTATTATCAGTCCAACAAAAATAGAGCTCACTGTTATATGAAAATTATATAAAAAAAATCTTTTGTTCCAATGTTGGCAGTTAGATAATTTAAAGAAATGCCTAGATGCAAATCAAAAAAAAAGGGATGTGAAAAGCGGTTTTTATTTTGGGATAAAATAATATATTTAATTAAATTTATCATCCAAATTTATTTTTAAAATTATTGCTTTTAAAATCATATTACAATATTTATATGGACATAAAAAAAATTTGGATGAATGGAAAACTCGTTGATTTCCACGATGCTACCGTTCACGTTTTATCGCATGTTATTCATTATGGCAGTGGGGTTTTTGAGGGGATTCGCTTGTATCGAGTTGGTGAAAAAAGTGCCATTTTTCGTTTAGATGATCATACAAAAAGGTTAATTGACAGTGCTCGGATTTATAAGATGGAAGTCCCTTATTCTCAAAAAGAGATTAACGAAGCCATTATCACCACATTAAAAGAAAATGATTTAACCACTGCTTATATTAGGCCTCTAGTGTATCGTGGGTTTAAAGAGTTAGGGCTCAACCCACTTCCTTGCCCGGTGGAAGTGATGGTCGCCTCATGGGAATGGGGGACGTATTTGGGTAAAGAAGGATTGGAAAAAGGTATTTCTGCTTGTATTTCTTCTTGGCATCGCCTGGCCGCCAATACCATGCCCGCTCTGGCTAAAGCTTCGGGTAATTATCTCAGCTCCCAGTTAATTAAAATGGAAGCTTTGGCTAATGGTTTTCAAGAAGGCATTGCTTTAGACACTAATGGCTATATTGCTGAGGGGTCGGGAGAAAATATTTTCGTTATCAAAGATGGGATTATTTATACTACGCCATATAGCGAATCCATCTTGCCCGGGATAACTCGTCATAGTATTATCACTTTAGCTAAAGAGCATAAAATAAAAGTTGTTGAAAGAAAAATGCCTCGGGAATTTTTGTATTTAGCTGATGAAATTTTTCTCGTTGGTACGGCTGCAGAGGTAACTCCCGTAACTAAACTGGATCACTACGTTATTGGCCAAGGCACGCGAGGGCCAATTACTACTTTACTACAAAAAAACTTTTTTGATATTGTTGAAGGTAGAGCAGAAGATATTTTTGATTGGTTAACTTTTATTTAATTTGAAAAAAATTACTCCAGATAAAAGCTGGGAAGTATTTAATCAAATATCTTCTCGTTACGATAAAACCAACCGGATTCTTTCCTTAGGTATTGACAAGCTTTGGAGAAAAAAAGTAGTCTCTTTTATTTCCAAAGAAAAAGAAATTAGTATCCTTGATTTAGCAACTGGTACTGGCGATCTCCTAAAAACTATTCTTGATAAGCGTCCTAATGTGAAATCAGCGGTTGCCCTAGACTTGGCTCAAAAAATGCTTTTATTAGCCGAAAAAAAAATGCTCAAAGAAGATTATTTTAGTAGAGTCTCTTTCAAAGTAGGGAGTGCTCTTGCTCTTCCTAGCCCTAATAATACTTTTGATTACGTCACCATCGCTTATGGTATTCGCAATACCGGGGATGTCGAAAAAACCCTTGAAGAAATGCAGCGAGTTTTAAAGCCCAACGGAGAAGCCATTATTTTAGAATTTTCTTTGCCTACTAATTTTTTTTTAAGGGCAATGTACTTGTTTTACTTCCGCTATATTCTTCCTCTTCTAGGGGGATTAGTAACGGGTAATTTTTCTGCTTATTTTTATTTAAACAAAAGTGTAGAAAAATTTCCATCGGTAAAAAAAATTGTTAGTCTTATGGGACAAGCGAAATTTCATCAAATTAAAGCTTATCCCATAAGCTGGGGGATTTGCACTCTTTATGTTGGAAAGAAATGAAGCAAAACGCATCTTTCGCCGAAGAGCTGGTAGCTCTTTTTATTGAACGCGAAATAAAGCATTTTTTTTTTGCTCCCGGGGCTAGGAATAGCCCTTTTATTTATTCGCTTATTAAAAGCAAGGAGGCAAAAACCATTAGCCATTTCGATGAGCGTGGTTTAGGGTTTTTGGCTTTGGGGAAGGTAAAAAAAACTGGGGAACCGGCGGTTATTCTATCTACTTCTGGTTCAGCCATTGCCAATTTTTATCCGGCGGTCTTAGAGGCGCATTACAACGATTATCCGTTAATGGTTATTACCGCTGATCGCCCAGAAGCACTCCATAACCTTAACGCTAATCAAACCATTACGCAGCATCATTTTTTTAATGGGTTTGTCCGCTATTATAAAAATTTCATTATCGGGAATAATTTTTCTAATAATCATCATCTTTTTCAAATGAGTTATGGGCTTAGCAAACTTTTCGAAGGACCGGTGCATTTTAATGTTCAGTTTGATGAACCACTTTTGGAGAAAAAAACGATTAGTCATCAAAAAAGTAAAAAGTACTTATTAACTCCAATTGAAAAAAAAATACCTTCGCTTAATCTCACCAAAGTAATAAAAAAATTTTCTTCTGCCAAGTTCCCGTTAATAATAGTAGGGAAGTTAGAAGCCTCCCAAGAAAAAAATGCTATTAAGGCGTTGCTTCATTATTTGAATACTCCCTTTTTTTTAGACATAGCCTCTGGTTTAAGGGGATTAGTGGATAGCCCATTAGAAGTGGACTACTATCCTTTGTTACTAAAAAACGATAAAATTAAAAATTACTTTAAAAAAAATATTGATTTCGTTCTTCACTTGGGCTCTTCGGTTATTAGTAAAGATCTCCAAGGGCTACTCCAAGAAATAGATGCTTTTTATTATCAAGTAGATAAGCTAACTTTACCTTTTAATCCTCAGCTTAATATCGATGAAAAATTAGTATTTGATGTTAATGTTTTTGCTGGTGCCTTTTTAAAGTATTGTAAAAAAAACTCTAAAAAATCACTTTCACCAAAAACAGCTTCTCCTTTTTTACTGGAAAAAATTAAAAAAAGTTGCTTAACAATTATTAATAATTTTTTAAAAGAAAAAACCTTAAACGAATTAACTTTAGCCCAAACGATTTTTTCTTTTGCTAATAAATCTCATCTTTATCTCGGCAATAGTATGGTGATAAGGGATTATGACTTCGTTGCTTTTAAAGGAGAAGTGAAAAATATTATCGTTAATCGAGGAACGAGTGGTATAGAAGGTTTTGTTGCTAGTGCGTGTGGTTATGCTTGGCGGAGCCAAGAAAAAACCTTGCTGGTGTTGGGGGATTTAGCTTTCCTCCATGACCTTAATTCCCTTAGCCTTATTAAACGGGAAAAAATTAATAACTTAGGCATTATTGTTATCAATAATCAAGAAGGAACTATTTTTAGAAATTTACCTATTAGCAACTTTTTTAGTGAACGAGAAAAAAAGCTGGCTTTTTATGGGCATGATTTTTCTTTTAAGCAAGTAGTTAAAGGATTTTCTCTCCCTTATTTTTTAATCAGCGAAATGGCTCTACTTCAAAAAACGTTAAAAGAAGCGTATGAGCTTTCGAGTGCTTTTGTTTTAGAAATTAAAGTAGATAATTTCACCAACCAACAAGCTCATGAGCAACTACTTCGAAAAGTGGGGAAAATTGATTTTTAAAAATTATTACCGAAGGATTCAATTTTTTGATTTTTGGCGAAACTTTTTTTTAGGCTCCCTTTCGCCTATTGTCGAAGTGGTGGCCATGCTTTTTTTTATTGAAAAATTTCAGGCCTCCACTTTAGCTAAAACCTCATTAGCTTTTGCTCTTAAAAGTGGTTTTTTTATTGGTGTGCCAATTTCGATTTTTTTATTTAGAAAAAAGTTTAACTTAAACTTAGCTTTATTTGCTTTTACTTTATTTGCTTTTGTTGCTTCTTTGTTTTCCTTGCTCCCGTTAAATCCTATTGTTTTAGTTTTTCTTTTTGCTATTATGGTTTTCCCTTTTACAGGGACCAACCCCTTAGTGGCTGAGATTTACAACTTGTACCCTCAAGCCAGTCGGGGCAAAAAGTTCGTTAGTTCTAATATGGCGTTTTTTGCCGGCTCAATTATTTTTGCGGTTGTTTATAATGCTATTTTAAAAAATGATACCTATAATCACGAGTTGATTTTCCTGCTCACAGCCTTTGCTGTTTTGTTTTCCGGCATTTCCACCCTCCCGCTGCCTTCTTTAAAATTTTCTGGGAAGAAAAAACCACATTTAAAGGATTTGTTTTATATCATCAAAAACGATAAATTATTCCTGTACGTTTTAATTGTTTGGCATATCTTCGGAACAGCTAACCTTTGGATACTTCCTTACCGGACTAACCTTTTAGCTGAAGAGAGTTTTGGTTTTCAGTATAATGAGACAATCATCCTTTTGTTACTCGTGGTGCTCCCCGAAATGTTGTTTATTATTTTTAATATTCCTTTTGCTTACCTATTTGATAAATTTAATTTTATCGTTATGCGAATTGGGCTTAATGTTCTTTTTCTTTTGTATGGTATTTTTTTCTTTTTGGGAGGCTCCTTTACCATGCATTTAATTGGCATGGTTTGCTATGGACTGGGACGAGCTGGCGGGAGTATAGCTTGGAAACTTTGGGTGAATAAGATTGTACCCCCAGATAAGGTGAGCATGTATATGAATGTGCATGTGGCTTTTACGGGAGTTAGAATGGTGATTTCTCCCCTCTTTGGTTTAGTGGCCCTTTACGAACTAGGCCCCCAAAAAGTAGGGTTTATTTCTATTAGCCTCTATGCTCTTTCTATTTTGCTTTTTATTCCCCTTGTCCGCTATGGAGCTAAGCGGTTTAATCATTAGTTTTTCTAAATAGTTTTTACTGACTTTTAGTAGTTGTTTTTTTAAAAAGTATTTTTTATCTTGACAATAAAGCGAAAGTATTGTATAGTGACTTTTTATAAAAAAATAATAAATCAAAATACAGGAGGATTAAATATGACACAAGATGAAAAGCAAGATAGAAACTACTGGATGTTTCGAGTGACCACTAGGTATGGATTAGAACGACCAAATAAATGTTTAAAAGAAGGTTTTGTTCACTGCGGTTGGCAGCAGATAACGTTAATTGGCAAGACGCCGGAAGAAGTAGTGCAAGAGCATCCTTGGGCTAAAAAAATGGCAGTAAAGTTTACTTATATTAAAGAAAATGACATAGTCATAATGCCACGTACTAAAACAATTGCTATTGGAAGAGTAAAATGTCAAAAATTGAGAACAGACCTTGACTGGCCAAGTACTCTAGAAGTGGAATGGTTAAAAAAGAACTATCCGCGTAATAATTTGCCATCAAATTTACAAAGTTCTTTAAAATTTAGAGGAACATTTCTTGATTTGCATAAGTATGCAGAAGAATTTGAAAATATAATTAAAAGTGAGTCTGATAATATAACAGATAGGTATTTTCAAAAACAAGAAGAACTACAAAACGAAAAAAAGAAAGATTTAGCTCAGCATTTGTCTAGTAGAAATTTACGTTTTCAAGATAGAGAATTTGAAGTTTTTATCAAGGATCTCTTTGAGTTAAACTATCCGGGGGCTTCAGGAGAGATGAATAGTCAAAAAAATGAAGCCAAAGATGGCAAAGATTTAACTATTAATCTTGATCTTGAGGGGTTAAATATAAGCTTACAGCTTAACATTCAAGTAAAACAACATAGTGGAAATGAAAATCTATATGCAGTGGACCAAATTTCCAAAAGTGACGATAGTGACCCTTATGTTAAAAATGTCGTTGTAACCACAGCTAATCTAGATTCTAAAGCAGTAGAAGATGCAGAAGAAAAAGGAGTTATTTTATTTGGTGCTACTCAGTTAGCTGATATGATAATTGAAAATTTTGAAAATATTGATGATGAATACAAAGCAAAACTAAATTTGATTAGTGCAGTTCACTCAATATAAAAAATAAAAATAATAATTCATCCCAACAACGACTAATTATCGTTGTTGGGGTTTTTCAATTATTCCTAAACTTTGTAGCCCCGTAACTACTGCGAGCTAATCAAGTTAATCTAAAATAGTGCTACTTTAAAATAGTTATTATCCTAAGAATATTCTTTAAAGTTATTGTAAAATTATAAGAGAAAAATTATTTTAGCAAGGAAAAATAAAAAATGAAATCATTCACCATAGCAGTTGGTTTGTTATTAATCATTTTACTTAGTAGTTGTGCTACTAGTTATAAGCCTAGGGGGAGTTTTAGTGGAGGTTACTCTAGTATTCAAATAAGCGATAATACCTTTACTGTGAGTTTCGCGGGCAATGGGTCTACTTCTAGAGAAAGAGCGACTGATTTTGCCTTGCTTCGCAGCGCCGAGTTAACAGTAGAAAAGGGGTTTAAATATTTTATTATTACAGATTCCACGGAGTATTTAGAAGAAAGTGTTTATACCACTCCTGTTAGAGTTGAAAATACAGCGGATACTTCTGGTAAGAAAACTACTGCCACCACCACTATTTCTGGAGGAGAAACATTTTATACTTCCGAACCTCGCATTTCCAATACTATTATTGCCTTTAAAGAAAAGCCTACTACTGAAAGCGTTGTTTATAATCCCATTTTTATCATAACTTCCGTTCGTTCTAAATATAATCTTCCTTAAAATAAATTATAAGTAATAGTAAGATAAAAAATCAAAAAAGTTAGCATTATAGGAGCGTCGGGTAAGTTAGGACAGTATATGATCCAGCACTCGTTAAATCGCGGCTATGAAGTGGTTGGGGTTTGCCGAGAGAAAAGCGTGGCTAAGTTAGATGATTATAAAGATAAAATAACGATCATCCCCGGAGATACGAATGATCCTGCGGTTATAAAACGTGCTGTTGCCGGATGCGATGGAGTATTGACTGTATTAGTGCCATGGGGAGTAAAAAAGTATTCTTCGGGAACTGCGCAGGCGGTGATGGATTTTTCTTCCCCTAATGCCCGTTTAATATTTTCCTGCGGATGGCACATTAGCCTAGATGGGAAAGATGTTTATTCTTGGGGATTTAAGATTTTTGTCGGAGTTTTCTCAGTTCTCGCTAGACTACTCCGCTTTGCTGAATTAACCGATCAAGTAGAAGCATGTAGAAGAATATTTTCTAGTGATAAAAAATGGACAGTAGTTAGAGGAAGCGACCTAGTAGAAGGCAAAAGCGAAGGCTTGCCGGTTTGGAGTAATCATATAGGCGACCCTATCCTTAAAAGCAATCTAACTCGACGAATTGATTTCGCCCTTTTTATGGTGGAAGCTTTGGAGAATGATGAGCTCGTTCAAAAAGCTCCCGCAATTGTAGGATGCAAGTCTCCCTCGGCCCAGGCCTATATCAATAAAAACAACTAGCAAAGTAAAATCAAATATTTTAAGAAGTTTGAATAATTTAGAAAAATATCGAAATATCCGAGATGCCTTTAAGCGCTTTTTAAAAGTTATTTTTGTTGCTACTCTTTTACTCCCGCTCTTTACCGGGTTCGGGCTTGCCATCGCATTGATGAATCGCCAACTAGACCAACTAGAGCAAACGGATTATCTTATTATTACCACTCTTATAGTGCTATCGTTAATTCCCTTGATCACTTTTTTAGTTGTAAAATACGCTATCAACTACATCATTTACGGGCGCACTAAATAAACACTTTTAATTTAATTTTACATTTGAAAATTTTTTATATTATAATCAAAATATGAAAAACAAATTTTTGCTTTATAGCCTACTCCTTGGATTATTTGGGGCGGTGTTTTTAATATTAGAATATACTTTTTATCAAAATATTAATGAAGAGGGTTTTCTTCAAGAAAGCTGGCTCCTGCCATTAGGGTTTATAGCACTTTTTATAAGTATTTTGTTATTATTTATTTTTGTGCTTAAAAGTTGTTATTCTTTTTTCAAAAAAAAAATAAAAATATAAATAATGATTAACATTAGTAAAAAAAGTATTGGCGATTTTTAGTAAAAGATTGGGATTTGTGGAAAAGAATTTTAAAACATACAAAATTTCTTCATCTAAAAGAGCCTTTAGTTTATGCCGATGGCCGTTTTGCTTTAAAAGAAATAATAAAGAAAAATTATCTTCTTTTGCTAAAAGAATTAAAAAAATCTAGTGAAAAAACAATTATTTTTTTTAGGGCAAACTCATTATTCATTTAAAAATTTCACCAAAAAATACAGTAGTTTTAATTATAAAATTACTAAAAAGATCTTATGATATAAGTCATTTTTTTTGTTTTCTCCTATTTTAAAAAATAAAAAACATTCTAAAAATAAAGTGTATAAGTATAATGTATGTTACATAAAAAAACAGTTTATATAAAATTATCGAAAGGC
The DNA here is from genome assembly GCA_965277105.1 of Spirochaetota bacterium. Taxonomy (GTDB): domain Bacteria; phylum Spirochaetota; class UBA12135; order COTS27; family CAXSBA01; genus CAXSBA01. The sequence goes on from OZ255710.1 coordinate 255,264, forward strand.
ATATTGGCAACTTAGGGTTTAGAGGACTTTTAAAAGCTATAAAAGTTAAATTAACCAATTCAACTACTCCAGTTCTTACCAAAGCATACAGGAAAAATTATCGTTATCCTTTTTTTTTACGAGTTGCTTCTTCAGATGTGCTAGTGTATAGAGAAATATTTATCAAGCAACACTATGAATTTTTAGTGAAAAAATCACCTGAGGTCATAATTGACGCTGGAGCTAATATAGGCCTTGCTTCTATTTATTTTGCCAATAAATATCCTAAGGCAAAGATTATTGCCATTGAGCCAGAAAAAGGGAATTTCGCAATTCTTAAAAAAAATGTCTCACCTTATTCTAATATTTTTCTTATTCAAGCTGTTCTATGGAATAAAAATGAAAAAATTAATCTCCTCGATCCAGGACTTGGAGAATAGGGGTTCGCGGTTAATGGTAAAAATTCTAAAATGGAGTCAGACATTATAAGCGATGAAGTAAATGGAATTACGGTTGATAAAATAATGAAAGATTTCAATCTTAAAAAGATTGACATTCTAAAAATTGATATTGAAGGAGCGGAAAAAGAAGTTTTTCAAGATACCTCATTTTGGATTAAGAAAGTAAATTCTATAGTGATTGAGCTCCATGAGGATTTAAAACCTGGTTGTAGTCGAAGCTTTTATAATGGAACTAATGGTTTTGATGACGAGTGGATTCAAGGATATAACTTAGTGTGTTTATCGAGAAATAATTACTTAAAAAAATCAGAATTGATATTTAAAGTTTGATTTTTAAATATTTTTGTACTATGTTTAATTTAATTAGTTATCAATAGTTCATTCTACTGGTTTGGCATGAGTTATTTTTTTTACAAATTAAAAAAAAAGATAATATCGATATGAATACTACAACTTTATTAAAAACGTCAGCTGTGCTATGGGTTATCTGGGGGATAGTTCACGCACTTGCTGGAGTTATGGTTATTAGTGGAGACACTGCAGTGGCTATTCAGAGTATTGCTGATGGAGTTAATTCACATTCTCTAGCTATGAATTATCCCGATGCATTAGGGGGAATTATTAATCAGCATGGGTGGAATTTGCTGTGGTTTGGGGTGGTTACCATTTTAGGAGGAGCGTTCATCTGGCGGAAAAGCATTATTGCTATTTTTGTTACTGGAATGATAGGCGGGTTGGCTGATCTTGGTTATTTTATTTTTCTTGATTTAGGTGGGTATGTTAATTTTGTCCCAGGAACTATTATGACGATTGTTTCTTCGTTAGCAATTATTTTAAGCTTTATAGCTTATTATGGAAATAAAAAAATTACTAATAACTAGTTTCATTAATCCCTGTTATAGCAACTAAAATAGCAACTAAACCATTTTATTGCTAATGCATAATTTAGTTGCTTTAGCTTAAGAATACTCCTTGTCAATATTTGCCTTCTAAAAAAATTATATTTAAATAAAATCCAAAAACTTGAATAAATAAAAAATTTATTTATTTTTTAATTTTTTATTAAACTTTTTAAAAATAAGTTCGATAATCTACTAGGGGTTAATACGGGCTACTCTTTACACCCTGTTTTTTTAGATAATTATAAGTAGCCATTAGCAATCATTTAGGGGGAATGATGATAAGACAGATTATTGATTTTTTAAAAAATATTTTTAAAAAATTTCCGCAACTAAAAACCGCTCAAAAAGTTAGTATTATTCTTGGGGCTGTTGTCTTTTTAGGATTAATTATTTATTCTTTTACTATCACCACCGAGAAAAGCTACGTTTATCTTTTCAAAAAGCCTTTAAGTATTGAGGATTATGGTAAAATTACTGTTGAATTAGATAATATGAACGTTAGCTATAAAACGTTAGACGAGAAGTATATTTTAATTGAAGACGAGGAAACGGGGGTAAAAATTAGAACTACCTTAGCTCAAAACAATATCCTCCCATCGGGAATAAAAGGCTGGGAACTTTTCGATATGGAAAGCTGGACAACGACTGAGTTTGATAGAAATGTGAAATTAAGGAGGGCCATTGAAGGAGAAGTACAACGGCATTTGGAGTCGTTAGATTGGATTGAAAGTGCTCAGATATCTATTGCTGTCCCTCAAAAAGTCCTTTATACAGAAAGAGAACTTGACGTAACTGCTGCTGTTAGCATTGCTCCTAAGGAAGGCTACTATGAAAATTTAAAGGACAAAAAACTCATTCAAGGGATTGAAAATATTGTTAGGCGCGGAATTGACGGAATTGGGGAAGATAATATCACCATTACGGATAATAACGGAAATGAATTAAATGACTTTGCTAGCACGGAATATGAGACTAATATTAAACAAGCAGTAGAAGAAAACAGGATAAAAGATCGTGAAATAAGGAAAATCAAAAAAAAGATAGAAGAGTCGCTTATCGGAGTTTATAGTTTGGATAGGTATAAAGTGGCGGTTGATTTAGAGGTTAATTTTGATCGAAAAACATTAAACCAAAAAGAAATATTGCCAGTGGTAATTAAAGAAAAAACTCCCGGTCTTCCTTATGATGATTCGGTGATAAAAGAAAGTGTGAAAGTTAGCAGGAAAAAACTCACTGAAGATTTTGAAGGAGTGGGATTTATCCCCGAAGGGCCTCCTGGGCAAGAGCCCAATCTTCCTCCCGGTTATAAAGAAAGTTTAGATGGGCGAAATAAGTACAGTAAAAATGAGGAAGTAGATAATTTCCTTAACGGAGAAAAACAAATTCAGCAGATTGATGATGCTATGGAAATTGAAAGAAAATCAATATCTTTAAACGTTGATGGAGTATGGCGCAAGAAGTATGATGAGAATGGGGATTTAATCATTAAAAATGATCGCATTGAAAGAGAGTATATTCCGATTTCTCCTGAAGACCTTAGAAAGTTAGAAGACATTGTCAAGGGCGCTATTAATTATGACAATAAAAGGAATGACATTGTTGTGGTTAAAAATATTGCTTTTGATAGGGAAGCTCAATTTTTGGAAGAAGACCGAGAAATAATTCGGCAACAGAGAATTTTCAATATTGTTTTTATAGCGATTATTTCGTTTTTTGCTTTATTTATTATTTTTGTTATCTACCGAGTTGTTTCGAGAGAATTAAAAGAAAGAAGGAGACGCAAAGAAGAAGCAGAAAGAGTTTTAAGAAAAATGCAGTTAGAAAAAGCATTAAAAGACTTAGAAGAAACAGCAGTGATTGACTCTGGAATTACCGAAGAAGAAAAAGATGCGGCTAAACTACAAGAAGAAGTTAATTCGCTGGTCAAAGAAGAACCCAATCAAGCAGCCAAGGTGATAGCTTCTTGGATAAATGAGGATAATTAAGGAGTAGTAAAAAAATGCCTTCCAATGTTAGTAAAAATAAAGAGCAAAAATTAACTGGCCGTAAAAAAGCCGCTATTTTTATTTTAAGTTTAGGAGCAAAATTAGGCTCACTAATTATGAAACACTTGAAAGATAATGAAGTGGAGCTCATTAGTTTTGAAATAGTACGCTTGGCCAATGTCACTCCGGAAGAAAAGCAGAAAGTTTTAAAAGAATTTTATGAGATTTTAGCTGCTTCTAGGTTTATCTTGAATGGAGGGATAGAATACGCGAATGAAATTCTAGAAAAATCTTTTGGAGCTGAAAAAGCCATTGATATTATTAATCGCTTTACTTCGGTTTCTATTCATAAGCCCTTTGAGTTTATTCGAAAAACCGACCCCCAGCATCTTATCAATTTACTGCAATCAGAACACCCACAAACCATTGCTTTGATTTTGTCTTATTTAGAGCCAAAAAAAGCTTCCGAAGTTTTATCCCAGCTTCCAGTAGAGATGCAGACTAATATTGCTAAAAGAATCGCTACCATGAATAGAACTAGCCCCGAGGTTATTCGAGAAGTAGAAAGTATTTTAGAGAGAAAACTTTCCACCTTTGACTCAGAAGACATTACTACTGTTGGGGGAGTAGGTAGTGTGGCTGAAATTTTAAACCTAGCTGACCGTACGACGGAAAGGAGCATTATTGAAACCTTGGAAGAAGAAGATCCTGAACTAGCTGAAGAAATTAAAAAGCGGATGTTCGTTTTTGAAGATGTGGTTATCTTGGATGATCGATCCATTCAAAAAGTGCTTCGAAAAGTTGATAACGCTGATTTAGTTAAAGCTTTAAAATCAGTTGATGAAGAAGTAAAAGATAAATTCTTCAAAAATATGAGTAAGCGAGCAGCTTCTTTAATTCAAGAAGATATTGACTTTATGGGCCCAATAAGGGTAACTGATGTCGAAGAAGCCCAACAAAAAATTGTTACTATTATTAGAAAGCTAGAAGAGGAAGGAGAAGTCGTTATTGTTCATAGTGGGCAAGAAAACGTTTTAATATAATTTATTAAATAAAAAAAATGACTATAAGAATTATCGAATCTAAAGCTATTAATTACGTTAATAATCAAGAAAAGCTCCACAAGTATCAAAGTGAAATAGATAAAATAAAACTAAACTTAGCAAAATTAAAAGGCGAGGAGAAGGAACTGCAGAATAACATTGCAGCGATAAAAAAAAATCAAGAAGAAAGCCTTAATGAGCAAAAAAGAAAAGTTGAATTAATCATTCAAGAAAAAGAAAAACAAGTAGAAGAAGTCATTCAGCAAGCACAGAAGAAAGCTAAAGAAATTATCGATAACGCTAAGGCAGAAAGCCGTAATATACAAGAAGAAAGCGAGGCAATGAAGCAAAAAAATATGGCTGAAGTGGACGATAAGAAAAACGTTGTCTTTGAAGATTCGAAAGAAGCTGGTTATCAGGAAGGTTTTGAAAAAGGCTTTGCTTTGGGCGAAAAAGAGCGAGATAAAATCAATGCCTTACTAAAAAAAGTATTCCAAGAGACGATTACTAAAAGAGACGAAATGATCCAGCACTTCGAAAGCCATTTATTAGATATTGCTTTACTCATTGCTAGGAAAGTGGTTAAAAAGCTAACCGAAGAGCAAAAAGGAATTGTGGTTAATAACCTTTTAAGTGCTTTGAAAAAATTGAAAGGGGCGGTGAAAGTAGTCGTGCATCTAAATAGCGAAGATTTGGAGGTGGTGAACCATTTCAAAAAGCGAATCATTGATAATATTGCTGACTTGAAAGAAGTGGAAATAGTCGAAGACCCTATGGTCGAAAAAGGGGGTTGCTTAGTTGAAAGTAACTACACGATTATTGACGCTAATATTGCTAGTCAACTCAATAAAATTGAAGAAGTAATAAAAAATGAAAGCCCGTTAAAGGTGCTTTAACAATGAATAATGGGCTATGATTTTTTTAAAACTAAAAGCGTAGTTCAAGAAACCGATCCGATAAAAATCTGGGGGAAAGTTACCGCTTTAGAAGGTGGGCTGATTGAAAGTCGAGGATTTTCTCCTAAGATGAGAGAACTCTGCCAATTAAAAAATCATAAAAGTAGTGCTAGGGCCGAGGTTATCGGTTTTTCTGAAGACACCATTAAGCTGATGCTTTTAGAAAAAGATTTTTCTTTTAGCAAGCAAACGTTGGTTTGTCCTTTGGGGAACTCTTTAGAAGTAAAAGTAGGGAAGGAATTATTAGGTAGAGTTTTAAATGGCATGGGGGAGCCTATTGATAATAAGCCCTTAGTCACAGGGAATAAAAGAAATATTTACTCTTTTAATAGCAATGCCCTTACTAAAGAAATTATTGATACTCCGATAAGTGTAGGAATAAAAAGCATTGATGGTTTGTTAACCGTAGGACGAGGGCAGAGAATGGGAGTTTTTTCTGGCTCAGGAGTAGGGAAGTCGACTCTTTTATCCATGCTTGCTAGGAATAATCAATCGGATGTTAATGTCATTGCTTTAGTGGGAGAAAGAGGGAGGGAAGTAAAGGAGTTTATCAATAACTACCTTGGAGAAGAAGGGCTGAAAAAAAGCGTTGTCATTGTTTCTACTTCCGATGACGTGGCTCTTAGCCGGGTAAAAAGCGTTTTTACAGCTAACACTATAGCAGAGTATTTTCGTGATTTAGGGCTTAATGTTTTTCTAATGGTTGACTCTTTAACTAGGTTAGCTCAGGCTCAAAGGATTATCGGGACTTATTTAAAAGAGCCACCGACGACGAAAGGCTATCCTCCTTCCTTGTTCGAGCTATTGCCTTCTTTGTTGGAGCGAGCTGGAAATTTTAAAAAAGGGAGTATTACTGCGTTTTATTCGGTTTTGGTTGAAGGAGATGATTTAGACGAGCCCATTACCGATGCGGTAAGGGGAATTTTAGATGGACACATTGTTTTATCGAGGAAAATTGCTAGAAAAGCCTTGTTCCCAGCCATTGATATTCCTAATTCCATTAGTCGTTTAATGCCGAGCATAACCACTAGCGAGCACTTAGCTAAAGCTAATAAAATCAAACAATGGCTAGCGAATTATAATGAAATGGAAGATTTGGTAAATGTCGGAGCGTACGTGAGTGGGAATAACTCTGTTTTGGACGAAGCATTAGAAAAAATGGAGTTAGTTAATGCTTTTTTGCAGCAGGGGATTGAAGAAAAAGTTACTTTTGAAAAAACCCAAGAATTATTAGAGGCTATTTTTCTTGAAGCAGAATGATGAAGATGGTAATTTTATCCCTTACTTTGCCGAAAATTTAATGCAATAATAAATTAAACTTAATAAATTATTCTAATGGCTAGCGAAGAAGAAGAAATAAAAAAATTAGGTGCTATCATTAACCAATTTCGAAAAGATAAGCCTCTTAAAGAAATCACCGAAGAAGAAATTGCCGATCTAGAAAAAGAACTGCCTTTAGATTTTATTGAAGATAAAATCAATAAACCCATTGAGCCTTTTGAAACAACTAAAATTCGAGAAATTAATGAAGAAAAATCTCCCGAAGAAAATAAAGATTTATCAGATTTAGAACAGGATAATTCTAACGAAGAAATTCCTGATCTTCCTTCTTTAGATAACTTGCCTAGTGCTGAAGAAAATGCTGCGTTATTGGATTTGGAAAAAGACAACTCTCCGGAAAAAGAGTTAAATGTTGAGCCACTAGATAATCAAGATAATTTTTCAAAAGCAGAAGAAAAGCAAAGCGAAGATGACTCTACTACTGAAGATGATATTCTAGATGAAAAGGCGGAGGACTCTGTGCAAAATGAAGAGAGTATTCCTAGTAATAGCTCAGAAGATTTTACTAACGAAGAAGACGATTTTCTTTTGGAAGAAGAAGCTGAGCTAGAAAAAGAAGTCTCATCAGAAGTCGCCAAAGATAATATTTTAAGCATTCCTATTCTGGCAGAAGAAAATGATTTTGAGCCAGCTCGAAAACCGGAAATAGAGCAAAAGGAGCAATTAGAAAAACTAGAAGAGTTAGTTGCTTCTCCTTCAAGCGGTCTTAATAAAGAAGATCTACTAGAATCTTCTGAAGAAATAGATAATGAAATTAATCAACTAGTTCCCTTAGAAAAAAGCTTACTTCAAGAAGAAGAGCAAGAATTATTGAGAGAAGAAGCCGATGAACAGGAATTGGACTTTAGCTCTATCCCTACTTCCGATGAAGAAAAAAAAGATAGGTATAAAAAGGCTTTAAAAAAAATAGAAAGTTTTTCTTTAAAAAATAAAAAGATTTTTTATGATGCTTTTTATTTTGACGCTTTTGCCGAAGACGAATTAGAAAAAATCATTGATGAAATCCTTGCTGATAAAAATGAGAATTCCATTGCTGAAAAAATATCTAAAAGGCAAATTAATAAATCGATTTTTGAAGTTTCGGAAAGAAGAGAAAAGCTACTTAATCAAGAGCAAAAAATATTTAGCGAATTCTTTAAAGAGCGAAAATATTTTTTATTTATTAGGCAATTAGTTTATTTAGTTATTTTAGTCGTTAGTCTGTTTTCTTTTTATTTTTTTACTAGAGATTATATCAAAAGTTATCGCCTTTATGCCTTAGCCGAAAAAAATATTGAAGGCAATAATTTTGTTAAGGGAGAAGAGTATTTCTTTGATGCTTTTTCTTTAAAACCTAATATCGTTAAAACACGAGAAATAGCTGAGCTTTATGAAAAAAAACAAGAGTTCTTACGGGCTGAAGAAAAATTTAAGCTTGCTTTATCGCTCAATAAAAACGATTTTGCTACGTTACTTAGTTATGGAGATTTTTTTTTTCGCCAGAAAAGATACGCTGAAGCGGAAGTGGTGTATCGCCAGTATTTAGAAAATACTTCGGATTTTTCTTTGAGTGAAATAATTGATGAATCCCAAGTGGTTTTTTTAGAAAGGCTTGGGGTAAATTACATCAAGTGGGGAGAGGAAGATCCTAATCAATTTACTAAAGCAAAAGATATTTACGATAATTTACATCAAAAAAATCCCGATAAAAAATTATTTTATTATGCCAAGTTACTGCAAATTAACGCCCTTACTAAAAACTATAACGAAGCTAAGGCTTTTTACCTTTTTATTCAAAACGATGAAGCTAGTGCTGGAGAAAAAATCTTTTTGGAGCCTTACCTTGATTATCTTGATTTCTTAAATGAAACGTTTAAAAATTACCAGAGCTTAGAATATTTGGAATTTGTTCAAAAAAATCTAAGTGAAGAAAACGAGTACTTAGTGAGCTCAATTACCACGATTTTAGAACTATTAGAAAGTGCTTACCCGGATAATTCTCGTGTTTTTTTGGAGGCAGCTAAGTGGGAAAAAAATACTGGCAATGATAATAAAGCAGTGGCTTTAGCCTTAAAATCACTGCGACTATATGAAGAGGATCCTTTCACTAATCCCATTCCCGATGAGCTTTTTTCTTTTTTAGGAGAATTAAGCTATGAAAATAAAAGTTTTCTCGAAGCAGTTGATTTTTTCGAAAATGCCCTAGATTATAATCCAAGCAACCCTTTAGCTAATTATTATTTAGGGAAAATTAATGCCTTAGAACCTGATAATTACCAAGCATCTCTAGCTTTTTTCGAAAGGGCTTTAAACAACTGGCAAGAAGTAAAAAATGGCCCGCAACATTTAGATATTCTCTATAATTTAGGTTATTTGAATTTCTTGTTAGGCAAAGAAAAAATCGATAGCCAAACAGAATTTCAAGATAACTTCACGAAAGCTTTAGACTATTGGACTGACTTATCGGAAAATATTTCTAAGGATAAAGATTATTTAGTGGATTATGGATTGTCGCTTGCTTATCTGCATTTAGAAAAATATGATTTAGCCGAAGCGACCTTGTTACTCCATCTTGAAGAATTAGAAAATAATTACACCATCTATCAGAGTAGGAAAGAAGGCCCTGGCCCTTTAACCGATTTAGAAAATCGTCTTTATGTTTTGTCGGATATTTATAATAATTTAGCGGTAGTAAATTTAAAAAAAGCCTTGGATAACAATCAAATTATTTCTCGAAAAGACTTTCAAGATTCGTTAAATTATTTTATCAATGCTATTAGCATTAAAGATAAATTAGGGCTTTTAACTACTATTCCTAGTTCTAATTTTAATGCGATAAATAATCGAACGCTTAATAGTGATTTAAAAGACTATTTCCAAATAGCCGAGAGTTTTTTGCCTAATTCGTTACTCTAGTCAAAATTTAAAAAAGTTAAAATTTAAATTTATTCCTAGAATCGCGGTAAATCCCCTTAGCAGTCACCCTTCCTAGTTTAATGATGTAATTAATGTTATTAGAAATCAAACGATCAACTCTTTTGCCAAATTCTTTGGAATTCTTTACCCTTTTAAATAAGTTCCAATAGATGGGATTGGTTAAAATTAAAAATGCCTTAAAGCTAAAAAACACATTGCGGTTGACTTGCCTGAATTCAATATCAACCACCATTTTCCCCTCCAAAGTAACAAAAGTATCTATAGCCCCTTCAATGTAATAAATATAGCGATTAATCCGGTTGTTGACATAGGGCAGGTAAATTTCCGCAGTAGAGTAATCCCGGACTCGTACTTTATAAAAGTCATCTTGTTGGATTACGACATAAGGGCTATTGCCATATTTCTTGCCATTTTCCGCGGTGTATTCTAAGTCGTTAAACATTTTGGTAATAATTGACCTAGGGACATAAGTGATAGAAAAATTAACGTTGGTATAAAATGGCTCGTTGGCAAAAATTTGATCGATATCCTTATGAAATTTTTTATCAGTTAATAAGCGGTAACTGTTATTAAATAGTTCAAGGTCCACATCAAGGGTTTTTTTATAAGGATCAGCGAATAAGTGATAAGCGTTTCCCCTAATTAAAAAGCATAAGAAAAGAACTAACGACAATTTATTGATTAACTGTTTTTTTGTTAGTTGACTTGATTTATTCATATAGTAATTATAGTAATTTTTTTTATAATTTTTGTTTTATTTTAAAAATAGAAAATTTAGTAAATTTTTTAATTCTTGGTAAGAAATGATATAATGATATTTAATTTATTAGATTAAAGAAAGCAATTATGAATAAACCACATTTTATAACTCATCATCAAAACGATGATTGTGCAGTTGCCGTCCTGGAAAATATTAAACAGGGAGATTGGTGCGAAGTATGGATTATGGATAATGACGAAACTCGGAAAATAAAAGTAAGCCACGATATCCCTATTGGGCACAAGGTCGTGCTTAAAAATTTAGAAAAAGGTTCTGATATTATTAAATATGGGGTAGTCATTGGCCGCTTGATTGACAACGTAAAAGAAGGGGATCATCTTCATGTGCATAATTTAAAAACTAAAAGATGGTAGGAGAAAAATATGAAAAATAAAGAATTTTTAGGATATAAAAGAGAGAATGGCCGAGTTGGGATAAGGAACTACGTCGTTGTCTTGCCAGTGGACGACATTTCCAATGCTGCTGCCGTTGGGGTAGCAAATAACATTAAAGGAACTATCGCTCTTCCTCACAGTTATGGGCGTTTGCAGTTTGGAGAGGATTTAGAATTACATTTTAGAACGATGATTGGTACCGGAGTTAATCCTAACGTTGCTGCGGTTGTGGTTATTGGCATTGAGCCGGGTTGGACTAATAAAATTGTGCAAGGCATTGCTAAAACGGGCAAGCCGGTAACCGGTTTTGCTATTGAGCAAACAGGAGATATCGACACCATTGCTCAGGCTTCGAGAAAAGCAAAAGAATACGTGCAATGGGCTACCGAATTAGCTAAAGTTCCTTGCCCGGTTTCTGATCTTTGGATAGCCACAAAATGTGGGGAATCGGATACCACCTCGGGATTGGGGTCTTGCCCCACAGTAGGAAATTTTTTGGAAAAGTCAGTGGGCCTGGGAATTACCTCTTGCTTTGGGGAAACTTCCGAACTTACCGGAGCAGAAAATTTAGTATCAGAAAGAGCGTCTACGCCAGAAGTTGCTAAAAAATTTCAGGCGATGTTTGATGATTATGCTAAAATGATTGACAAGCATAAAACTAATGATTTGTCGGAATCACAACCAACCAAAGGAAATATCGAAGGGGGACTAAGTACTATCGAAGAAAAGGCAATGGGTAATTTTCAAAAAATTGGTAATTTAAAATACATTGACGCCCTAGAGCCAGCCGAAACCCCAACAAAAGGGCCTGGCCTTTATTATATGGATACTTCTTCTGCTGCGGCTGAGTGTTGTACTTTGCAGGCGGCTGCTGGCTATGTTCTTCATTTATTTCCTACCGGGCAAGGCAATGTGATTGGTAATCCAATTATGCCAGTGGTGAAAATTTCCGCTAACCCAAGAACGGTTCGAACTATGGGAGAACACATAGATGTAGATGTGACTGGACTTCTTCGAAGAGAGATGAATTTAGACCAAGCAGGAGATAAGCTTTTCGATTATGTGCTTCGAGTGAGTAATGGGAGAAATACTTGCGCTGAGACTTTAGGGCATGTGGAATTTGTCATGACTAAACTTTATCGTAGTGCTTAATGCTTACAAATATTTATAGAAATTAAAAAAATATGGAATACATAAAAAAAGCTTCTTATCAGCCAACTTCTTTAGATAATGACACCCAAAAAGTAGTGGATGATATTTTAAAAAATGTTCGAGAAAACAAAGAAAACGCTGTTTTAGATTACTCAAAAAAGTTAGATAATTACTCAGGGGTGATTGTGGTGGATCATGAAAAAATAGCAGAACTTACTAGCTCCCTTTCTCATCAGCTAAAAAAAGATATTCATTTTGCCTACAACAACGTAAAGAAATTTGCTGAAAAGCAAAAAGAAAGTTTGAGCGAGTTTTCAGTAAAATTAGAAGATGGTTTAGTTGCTGGTCAAAAATTAGTACCTATTGAAACTGTTGGGTGCTATGTGCCGGGAGGAAGGTACGCGCATATTGCGTCAGCTATTATGAGTATAGTCACTGCTAAAGTAGCTGGGGTAAAAAACATTATTGCTTGTTCTTCTCCTTATAATGAAAAAGGTATGCATCCTGCTATCTTGTATGCTATGAAACTTGCGGGAGCGGATATTATTTTAAATTTAGGAGGAGTGCAGGCTATTGCTACTATGACTTATGGACTGTTTGATTCTCCTCCAGTTTCTTTTATTGTAGGGCCAGGAAATCGTTTTGTGGCGGAAGCTAAAAGGAAACTCTTTGGTGATATTGGTATAGATCAAATAGCTGGTCCCACAGAGATATTAATTATTGCTGATGAGACAGCTGATCCTATGATGCTAGCAATAGATTTAGTCGGACAAGCTGAGCATGGAACTGACTCTCCTGCTTGGTTAGTTGCCATTTCAAAAGAAGTGGCTGAAAAAGTCGTGCAGCTAGTCCCAGAAGTAATTGAAAAACTTCCAGAAAATCATAAAAAAGCAGCTAAGCAATCTTGGGCTGACTATGGAGAAGTAGTTATTTGTTCTTCAAGAGAAGAGGCAGTAAAAATAAGTGATGAATATGCGCCCGAGCATTTAGAACTTCAGACCAAAGAGAATGACTGGTATAAAGAAAAACTTACGAATTATGGTTCGCTTTTTGTCGGAGAAGAAACAACGGTTGCTTTTGGCGATAAGTGTTCGGGCACTAATCACATACTTCCCACTAGAAAAGCAGCTAAATACACCGGGGGTTTGTCTGTTCAAAAATTTATTAAGATTTTAACCTGGCAAGAAATGTCGAAGGAAGCTAATCGCACAGTAGGGGCAGCGACTGCTCGGATTTCTCGTTATGAAGGAATGGAAGCTCATGCAAGAACAGCCGATGCTCGTCTAAAAAAATATTTCCCCAATGAAGATTTTTTATTAGAATAACGAAGTTGTCAGAAAATAAGTTTTTAGAAGGTTTATTTTCTCTTCAAGGAAGGAAAGCACTTGTTACTGGATCTAGTTCTGGTTTAGGTAAACAGATAGCACTTAGTTTAGCGAAGGCTGGAGCTGAAATTATCCTTCATGGAACTAAAAAAGAAAAACTAAATGCGGTCACTGAGGAATTTCAAAAAGAGTTTAAAAGAAAATTTTTTTCTTTTCAAGCTGATTTTAAACTAGATGAAGTTAGTTTACATAGTTTTGAAAAATTAATTAAAGAGCATCCTGATATTGATATTTTAGTTAACAATGCAGGAATCAATCTACGAGAATCCTGGGAAGCGGTCTCGCTTGCTTCTTGGCAGAAGACCTTGGATCTTAATGTATCGATTCCTTTTTTTCTGGCTAAAGCAATAGTCCCTGAGATGATTAATAATAACTTTGGGCGAATTATTAACTTGGCTTCGTTACAATCAGCAAGGGCTTTCGCTAATTCCATGCCCTACGGTACATCTAAAGCAGGGATTTCTCAGCTTACGCGAGCCATGGCCGAGGCTTGGTCGCGTTATAATATCACGGTAAATGCGATAGCCCCTGGTTTCTTCCCAACGCCTCTTACCGAAGTTGTTTTTCAAAATGAGGAAGTAAAAAATAAAAATGCCCAACAAACAGCGATTGGCAGAAATGGCAGAATGGACGACATTAATGGTTTGGTGGTTTTTTTAGCCTCCCCAGCTTCTGCTTATATTACTGGGCAAACTATATTCTTAGATGGCGGTTTTACCGCTAAATAGTTGTCTAGTTGCTCATCAGGGTAAATCCAGCTAATCAGCATTATTCTCAATAAATTTTCTTTTTTTAACTTTTTTTCTAGGTTTGCTAGTATAATAATCCGTTTTTTATGTTAAAATTATAGTAATTATAAGAAATACAAAATTACAAAGTTTTAAAGATCATATAAATATAAAAATATATAAATATAAAAATTATGGAAGTAGTACTCATTGAAGAAGTTTATAAATTAGGGAATCCTGGTGATGTGGTTAAAGTAAAAAAAGGTTATGCTAGAAATTACTTGCTACCTAACAAATTAGCCGTGAACAAAACTCCGCACGCTTTAAAAATTGTTGAAAAAAACAAAGAGGTTTTTGCCCAAAAAATTGTTGAAAAAAATAAAGAATATAATGAAATTTTAGAAAAACTTAGTAGCATTGAAAGTTTAGAATCCACTATGGAAGCTAGTAAAGAAGGAAAGCTGTTTGGTTCAGTTTCATCTCTTTTGATTAGCAGGCTATTGGAAGAAAAGTTTCAAATTAAGTTAGACAAGAAATATATCATTATTCGTAATATTATTAAAATCATAGGTGAGCACGAAGTGGATGTGGTTTTCAAACCAGAGCTTAAAACAAAACTTAAAGTTATCATTCATCCTAAAGAAAATTAGTCTTTTGTTGAGGAAATTTTTATTAAGTATCATTAATAAACAGAGAAAATAGAAAATTGCCTCAAACTAGTCTGCCTTTTAGTAGTGACGCAGAAGTAGCTTGTTTGGGGGCGCTCCTAATCAACAACCAGCTTTTCGAAAACGTTTTCGATAAACTTCACCCTGACGATTTTTACGACGGACGAAATAGAATTATTGCTAAGGTTTTATTCGATTTTCGTATTGCTAAAGGCGATGTTCCCATTGATATTATTACTCTTAGTGAAGAATTAAAAAGTAAAAATCTTCTCCAAAAAAGCGGGGGATTAGAATACATTAATGGGCTAGTGGATTCTGTGCCCACGACTACTAACATTAAAAATTACGTTAACATTGTTTTTGAAAAATCTCTCTTGCGTAAAATTATCGCTATTAGTGAAGAAACCATTGACGAGGCTAGTAATAGTTATTTTTCTTCCGATGTTTTAGATAAGTGCATGCAGAAATATTTTACTTTGTCTTTTGAGGAATACAAAGATTACGAGCACATTAAAAAGTCTTTAGATGCTACCATTGAGATTATTGAGAGTAATTATCGCCAGCAAGGTTTTGTGGGGGTTAGTTCGGGCTATAAGAAGTTAGATGAATTAATCGTTGGTTTTCAAAAGTCTAATTTAATTATTATTGGGGGAAGAACTGGTACGGGGAAAACCGCCTTTGCCCTAAATATGATTGAGCGAATGACGTTTGTTTCTACTGTCACTGATAAAAAAAAATTAGGGGTGGGTATTTTTTCTTTAGAAATGTCTAAAACTGAAATTTGTATGAGGATATTATCTAATCGAGCCAGTATTTCTCTAAATGAATTTAAAGATGCTAGTTTTCATGATAGTCGTTGGCAGTCCTTACTTACGGTAGTAGATGATGCTAGAGAAACCAATATTTTAATTGATGATACCCCGGGAATTGACATTCGGGAGTTGACTAGTAAAGCTAGAAAAATGGTTAAGGATGGTATTGATATAATTTTTGTTGATTATCTGCAGTTGATTACCGAAAAGGATAATCAAATTTCTAGAGAACAACAAATATCTTCCGTTTCTAAGCAATTAAAAAATTTAGCAAGGACTTTAAATATTCCAATTATTGCTTTAACCCAACTTAACCGCTCGGCTGATAGTAGAGAAGATAAAACTCCTCGGCTTTCAGACATTAGAGAGTCAGGGGCCATCGAGCAGGACGCGGATTTAGTGCTTTTTATTCATCGCGATGATAAGAAAAAAAAGAAGGGGATTATTGAAGAAGTGGAAGAAGAGGCAACTACTAATCAGTTCCCCGACACTTCTACGGCCTACCTTTATGTTTCTAAAAATCGGCATGGCCCAACTGGAAATTTAAGATTAACTTTTGAGGGGAAATTCCTTCGATTCGTTGAAGATAATTATTAATTTTTTTTTAAGGGTAGGCTCACTTGTTTATAAAACATTTTAATATTGCTATTTTAATTTCAGGTGGGGGGTCAAACATGGAAGCAATTGCTCGCTATTTTTCTTTAAATCGCTTCCCGCAAGTGAAAATTGCCTTAGTTATTAGCGATAGGCCGGATGCTGGTGGGTTAAAAAAAGCTAGTAGGTTAGGCATTAAAAATTGTTACCTTCACCCCGGTGATTATAAAACAAAACTCGTAGGGGAAGCAGAAGAAAATTATATTCAAAAGTTAAAAAAAGAAAAAGTTGATCTTATTTGTCTAGCGGGGTTTATGCGAATTGTTAAAGCAAAATTTATTAGTGCTTTCCCCCGAAAAATTATTAATATTCATCCTTCACTCCTTCCCAAATACCCTGGTCTTAATACTCATGCCCGGGCCTTAGCTGCTGGAGAAAAAGAAGCGGGGTGCACTATCCACTTGGTGGACTTAGGTATTGATACGGGTCCGATTATTAGGCAAAGAAAAGTTGTTATTACTCAAGAAGATACAAAAGATAGTTTGAATGAGAAAGTGATTGCTGAAGAGCATCTTCTTTATCCTGAAGTTATTGCGGATATTTTTAAGAAAAAAATTAATCTGCAAGATTTATAGTTTAAATATTTTTTTCAAAAAATGTTTCCAGGAGTTTTACTTGTTCATAAACCTCTTCAAGAAAGTTCTTATGAGCAAATTCGTAAATTAAAAAAATATTTTCCTAAAACAAAAATAGGGCACTGTGGGACCTTAGATCCTTTTGCCGAAGGATTGCTGATTGTTTTATTAGGAAAAGCAGTTAAATTACAAGATTACTTTTTAAATTTCCTTAAAATTTATCGGGTAGTAATTAACTTTGGTTATGAAACTAATACTTTAGACAACACTGGGTTCACCACTAAAAAAACTTTTCAAAAAGTTGCTTTAGCAAAAAAAGAAATTAATGAAATATTGCAGAAAAAGTTTGTTGGAGAAATTAGTCAACTTCCTCCTGCTTATTCTGCTTTAAAAGTTAATGGGAAAAGGGCTTATGAGCTTGCTAGAAAAGGAGTAGGAGTTAATCTTGTAGCAAGAAACATAGCCATAAAAAAAGTAGAGCTAGAAAAATGGGATAGGGAGGAGCAGCAAATAACTTTGAAAGTAGTTTGTGGTTCGGGAACGTATATCCGTTCTTTAGCTAGGGATTTAGGGTATGCGCTGGGGAGCCTAGCTACTGCTAGTAAATTAGTAAGACTACAAATTGGAGAACTAAAAATTAGTGAAAGTATTTTTTTAACAAGCGATATCGCAGAAAGAGAAAATGTAGAAAAAAAAATAATCCCTTTAAATAAAATAATTATTCATCACTCTATTAAGGTAAATGATGATGAATTAAATCTAGTAAAGAATGGAAATTTTTTATTTTTACAAGATAAAATCAAGTTAGGTTATAATTTTATTTATCAAAAAGAAAAAATTTTATCCCTTATTTATAAAAATAAAAAAAAAACAAAAATTGTTTTTAATCAAATAGATGAAAATAAAAAAGTATAAAACCATCTGGATTTCCGATGTTCATTTGGGGGCAAAACGAGCTAAGGCTAAGGAACTTCTTGATTTTCTTAAGCATAATCAATGTAAAACTTTGTTTATTATTGGTGATTTATTCGATGGGTGGAAGCTAAGAAAAAAATTTTACTGGGAAAGTGTTTATACTGATTTGATGATAGAGCTTTTAAAAATCATTAAAAAAGGGTGTAAGGTTATTTATATTGCCGGTAATCACGATGAGTTTTTAAGGAACTTCTTGCATAAAAAAATTGTTATAGAAAATTTTCACATTAAAAATAAATACGTTTACAAATCTGGCAACAAAAAATATTTAGTCATTCACGGTGATCAGTATGATTTAGTGACCCGTTATCAAAAATGGATAGCGGTTTTTGGCGATAAGCTTTATGGCGTGTTGATTTTTATTAATAAAATATTTAACTTTTTCAGGCAAAAGCTAGGTTTGGTTGGGCAGAAGTCTTTTTCGAAATATATCAAGCAAAAAATAAAAAAAGCTGTAGCAATTTTATCGAAATATGAAAAGTCTTTAATCTACGAATGTCGAAATCATGGGTACTCGGGAATTATTTGTGGGCATACGCATATTCCAGCTATTAAAAAAATAGATGATTATTATTATTATAACTCGGGAGATTGGGTAGAGTCACTTAGTGCTCTAGTCGAAGACGAAAAAAAAAAAATCGAATTAATTTACTGGAATAAAAAAAACAGTTAAAATTTAATTTTTTAGTTTTTATTTTTAATTTTTTAAAAAAATTTAAAAACGATGAAAATACTAGGATTTGATTTAGGGCTTTCTTCAGTAGGATGGGCTGTCGTTGAAGCAAATGCTGGTAATGAATCAAGTAATAAAATCATTGATGCTGGAGTTAGAATTTTTACTAAAGGGGCAATCCCTAAAGATGGATCTTCTTTGGCTAAGCCTAGAAGAGAAGCTAGAAGTAGAAGGCGAAATTTAAGAAGAAAAAGAGGACGCCTTAAAGCCGTTAAAGATCTTTTAATTCAGTATTTAAAACTTAGAGAAATCGACTTATTTGAAACAGAAGATGATCAAGTAAAAACTATTTACCGAGAAAAGGATAAAAAAGATATTTGGTTGCTTCGTCAAGAAGTACTCACTAGAAAATTATCAGCAAAAGAATTAGGTAGAATTTTAACTCACATAGCGAAAAGGCGAGGCTATTTCCCCAACAGTAAAAAAGAAAGTTTAAAAGAAGAATCTGATGAAAAAAAAAAAGTAATTAGCTCTTTAAAGAAAACGGAAAAAGAAATGAAAAATTTCACTACCATTGGGGAGTTTTTTTTTCAAAAAAGATTAGCAAGAAAAGCAAAAGGAAATTTTGTTAAAGTTAGAAATACGGCAAACGATTATTCAAATTCTGTTTTAAGGAAATGGTTGCAAGAAGAAATTCAAATTATTTTTCAAACACAAAGAAAATTAGGGATGAAGCTTCCAGATGAATTTCAAAAAAAGTACGAGAAAATAGCTTTCTATCAAAGGTCTATAAAAAATATTAAAGAGATGGTAGGTTTTTGTCCTTTTGAAAAAGAAGAGAAAAGGGCCCCTAAGCAGAGTTATTCCAGTGAGTTATTCGTCATTGTTAGTGCTCTTTTAAAGACTATCCTTGTAGAAAAAATTCCCGGGAAAATTGAAAAAGAATTTCCACTTTTTAAACAATCTACTTTAGAAGAAATTCTTCAGTTATTTCATAAGCAAAAAAAAGTAAAGTATAGCACGTTAAGAAAAAAACTAAAACTGCCGCAAAACGTTTTTTTTAAAGCTATTAATTATCAAATTGATTCTGAAAAAAAAAAATTGCCGGCTTATCAAAAACTTTTAAAAGAAGAATTTTTTCTAACACGAAAAAATCAAGAGAAAATATTTTATATTTCACCTAAAGAAAAAAGTCCCATGCTCCATACTTATTTGAGAACTTACGCTGACTTAAGAAAGCATTTGGAGTTAGAAAACGGGATAAAATTTCAAGGACTAAAAAACGAATACAAAAAAAACCCTGAAGAAAAAGAGCTCCCTTCTTTAACGGGGTATCACGAAATTAAAAATGCGTTAAGGAGAAAAACTTTCGAAAAGTTATTTGCCGATAAAAGACAATTTGATAACCTAGCCGCGATTTTAACTTATTACAAAGACATTAAGCAAACGGAAGAAAAATTAGAAAACCTATTAAAGCAATTTAATTTCAATAGCAACGAAAAAAATGATTGCCTGCAGAAGTTAAAAAATATTCGATTTAGCAACTTCAACCATCTTTCTTTGAAAGCTATTAATGCCCTACTTCCTTTTATGAAAAATGGCCAAAGCTATAACGAGGCGGTCAAATTGGTTTATCCCAATAGTTCTCAATCCCAAAGTGCTTTAAAAACTTATTTAAGGCCTTTAAGTAAAAAAGAAAATTATCAAGTAACCAGTCCAATTTTTAAAAGAAATTTTTCCCAATTTCGTAAGGTATTAAATGCTCTTGTGCGCAAATATAACTCTCCTGATGCTATTCACATTAGACTCAATCAAGATTTAAAAAATTCTAAAAAAAAGCGTGATGATATTCAGAGGGGGAAAAATGAATTTCGACAAATAAAAAAAGCTCTGCGCTATAAGCTGTTAGATAGTTTTAATCTCCCCTCAACCAATCAACAGCTAGTCAAAATGCAACTTTATGATATGCAAAATGGAATATGCCTTTATAGTGGCGAAGTAATTGATTATAATAGGGCTTTTCAAGACGATAGTTATACGGAAATAGATCATATATTGCCAATTTCTCGTTCTTTTGATGATTCATTTAATAATAAAATTTTAGCTTTAACGACTTTTATTCATAATAAAAAAAATCAAACTCCTTTTGAATGGATTGCTAATAGAAATGAGGAAAATCTTAAATGGTGTAAATTTAAACAGCGTATTAATTCTATGAGTTTGCCAGGGTTAAAAAAAAAAAATCTATTGAACATTACGCTAAATAAAAAATCACGAGATACTCTAGCTGAAAATGAATTAGAAAATGAAAATAGTTTTCTTGCTAAAAAAATTAATGATACTTGTTTTTTTTCAAAATTTGTTAAAAATTTTATAGAGAATAATCTTGCTTTTCAAAAAAGGTTTAAAATAAAAAAGAGAGTCAAGGTAACAAGTAGTGCTCTAATTAATCAATTAAAACAGGCCTGGAAAATAAGTGAGAAAAATCAATTTAATCATCTACGTTATGCTGAAAATGCTATTATTGTTGCTTTTTCTACTAATAACCAATTAAAAAAATTCTCCACTATACACGCTCGCTTTTTAGATGATAGTAAAAAAAGTGAATTAAAAATTACTCCCCCTTTTGCCCAAGAAGAATTTGAAAAAAAAATCAAGAAAATTTTTGTTTCATTTTCGCCTAATAGAAAAGCAACAGGAGCCGCTCATAAGGATACCTTTTATAGTGGCAGCAACTCTGAAAAGAGACGTTATAAAAGCAGATCTTTTGATAAAAAAAAGATAAGCAGTAAAATCTTAGAAGGAGTTAGTCGGTTGTATCCTATTAGGCTTAATCAAGGAAAAACTTTAGCGAAGAAAGCTACTATGGTTCGAATAGATGTTTTCCAACATGAAAAGACTAAAAAATATTATTTAGTTCCGATTTACGTGGGCGATTTTATAAAAGCAAAGCTTCCCAATAGAGCTATAGTTCCCGGCAAAGATAAACAAGGCAATAAAAAAGAGTGGATTCTTATGGATTATAATTATAATTTCGTTTGCTGTTTTTATAAAAAGGATGCTATAAAAGTTATAAAAAAAAATGGTATCGAAATTTTTGGTTATTACAATGGCGTTAATAGTTCTACGGGAAATATTAGCATAAGGAACCCCATAGGAAAATCGAAAAATAACATTAGAAATAGAAAAGGAGAAGATACTGGGCTTTTAGTTGAAGGCTTAGGGATTCAAAATGCTAAAGTGATAGAAAAATATGAGGTATCTTTTTTAGGAGAGATAAGTAAAGTTCATTTGCCGGAAATGCGGGTAGGGACTAAAAGCCAACTCAAAGCAATAAAAGCAAGCGTGCAGACTGTTAAATAGTAAGGTTTAAAGGTAATCCTATTTTTTAAATTATTTTTTCTTTTTCAGTGACTTCATAACGATGAAAAGCTTTTATCTTACGATAGTTATTGTTCCCTTTATTATAAAAAATAGAAAAAAATTTTAATAGTTTTTACTCATATTTCCTGAACTAAAAATACACTAAATTTAGAGTTTAGCTCTCTAAGGGTTGCTTTATTTCAAAAAGTAAATAAATAATTACTTTTGTTTAAAAAATAGAAAAAACAAACCAGTTGGTAAGTAGGCTATAACTTTTTTTAAATTGTATTGGTAATATGGTTAAATTATAATATTAAATTATTAAGATTCTCATTAAAAAAATAAAAATGAACTAAATAAGCTATCTTTTAAATGAATTATTTAGTTTATCTAAAAAGTAAATTCTAGTTTTTCGTTAAAACTGCGGTTTAATTTTGTGATGATAGAATGTTTTTTGCAATTGAAAAAGCAATAAAAAAACTAATGGTGGTTTTTCTCTTGCGAAAAAATAAAAAAATCTTCGATAAGAAATCGCTAATAAATTAAAAACTAGAGTATAATTTTTATCACACAAATAATTTTTCGGGCATTAGCGCAGTTGGCTAGCGCGTCAGGCTGGGGGTCTGAAGGTCACTGGTTCAAATCCAGTATGCCCGATTTTTAATATTTTGTCAATCATCTTAAAAATCATTAATCGCTTATATCGAGCTAGATATCTTCACTTTGTTTTTACTGGGGGAATTGGTGTCGCCATCAATTTATTCACTGCTTGGTTTTTAGTCGCTTTTATTCTAACTGAAGAAAAATATTTGCTTTTTACTTTTTCTTTGAAAGAAACGACTATTGGGATAATTGCAGGGCAAACGCTCAATTTGCTTTATAATTTTATTTTTTACAGTTTATTTATTTTTAAAACTACAGAAAAACATAAAAGAAGGTTTGTTGTTTTCGTCATTTATTCTTTAGTGACTTCTTATTTAGTGGTAACCCCGCTTATTGTGAAGCTTAGAGATTTTCTAGAGCAAGTCATGGCTAATGTCTCTTTTTTTTCTTTGTTAAAAGGGCATTATTATATTGTGGCTTCTATCGTAGTTATATTTCTTATTTCCATTTTTAACTTTTTTTTCTTTAAAAAATGGCTATTTAGACAAAAGTAATTTCTGCCTTATTTAACGACAGTTAACGATAAAAAAGTCTTATTAGTTTTTGCTTTAATATCGAAGACTCGCGAGAAATTAAAAAATTAAAAAAGAGCATAATGAGAAAAGTAAAAACTAGTCGACCAATTAGCACCCCTGAGTAGTGAGCTCCTGTGGTCATAACAATCAAGGTATCTTCAATTAGCGAGTGAGATAGGCTTAAAAAAAGCATTACTTTAATAACTTCTAAAGGGGGAATTTGGTTTTTTTTAATCTCTTCAATTAAAAGTCCCCCGCCATAAGAAATTCCTAAAAGCACGCCAATCATCATAGAAGGCATGATAACTGGACTAACTCCAATGGGGAAGAGAAGTTTTGATAGTAGGCGAGCAATGGCCTTGTCGATTTTTAGTTTTTCTAATACTTTTAATAAAGTTATTAACAAGAAAATAACGATAAACATCATAACCAAAAATCTAAAAGTATTCATTACCCAACTAAATAAACTAGTTGTTTGAGGAAGTGTAATAATTTGATTAGCGTTATTAATCGTATTGAAAAAATCAAAGTAGCGGTAAAGTGAGCTTAGTAAAAAACCATAAAGGTAGGCTAAGAGTAGGCGAAATAAAGTGCTAGGGATAATTTTAAGGCCAATATTTTGCAAAATTTTTTGTTCGACGGGAAGACTATGGGCTACTAGCATAATGCTCATTAAAACGGTTACTTGCCCTAAGGTTAATTTTTCAATTTCTGAACTTAAAGCAAAAAAAACCGCCAAGCCATTATAGAGGTTTAAGGTAAGGGTGGTCGCCCAAACCAAGCCCATTTCTCCTGGAAGCCCTAGAGGGAGCATAATCGGGGTTAAGATTTTTCCTAAGATAGTAATAAACCCTAATAGTTTTAAGATCTCTAAAACTATCATAATGGGGAGAATGATTTTACTTAAGGAAAAAAATATTTTCCAGGATTGCTTAGCAATGCTTAAGAAAAACATGGCTTAATAATTTTCCTCTATTTGGTTGCCAATTTTTTTAAATAACCTAAAAGTATAATAAAGTAGAGGGAGTAAAAGTAACGCAAAAAGAAATTCTTGTTGGTAAATGAAATAAGAAAAAAGGATAAGGCAGAATAGCTCTATAATGATAAGATAAAAAATAACGGCATTTTTCCAAACCCCACCTAAAGCTAAGAAAAAACACAGGCTCATAAAGCCCAGTAAAACATTTTTATTATAAAAATAAATTAGTCCAAAACCCAATAAACCAAAAAAAAAGCTACTTAATAAGTTAATAAAAAAAAGTGGGTTGTTTTTAATCCATCCCTCCTTGGGTTTTTGGGGTGGGGCTTCTGGAGGTTCGGGGGTATTGGGGGCAAGCGTCTCATTTAAATTTTTTTCATCGATGACTTCTCCTTTTAAAAGGAGTTCGTTTATTTTGTCTAGTTCTTTTATGTAGCTTTCTTTATTTTTTCTTAACGTGTCATAACCTTCTTTTAAGAAAATAAAATCATCACTAGTGTTTTTTTTTATATCGGGATGAAAAAACAAACTTAGTTTTTTAAAAGAAGCTTTTAATTCTTCCTTAGTAAAATCTCTAGTTAAAGAAAAAAAATTTAATAGGTTATAGAAATTTTGTAGCGGAGAAGAGCAATGAGGGCAAGTTTTTTTCATAGTATTTTTAATATAAAAATTACACTCATCGTTGGGGCACTTCTTCACCAAAAAATAATGCTTGCGAAATTCCGACATTTATTTTTTAGCGATTAAGTTAGATTTAATAGCCTTAAAGTTTGATTAATGGCATGATAAAAAGAAAGGGGGTTGGCGAGGTTTTTGCCGGCTAACTCGTAGGCGGTACCGTGGCTTACAGAAGTTCTAATAAAAGGAAGCCCCCAAGTGGTATTTACGGCCTCGTTAAAGGCAAAAGTTTTTAAAGGGATTAGGCCTTGATCATGGTATTGGGCAATTACAATTTTTGCTTGCTTTTCTTTTACTTTTAAAAAAGCGGTATCCGCCGGTAAGGGCCCTAAAAAATCTTTACGGTCAAATGATTTTTCTATAATTTTTTCAATGATCTTTTCTTCATTTCCTAAAACCCCATCCTCCCCGGCGTGAGGGTTAAGCCCTAAAATCAAAATGGGCATTTCATTACCAAGGAACTTTTTAATTTCTAAACTGTGCTGCAGGCTTCTTTGGATGTTTTTTCCATTTAGAGCCTTACTCACTTCTTTAAGCGGGATGTGGTCGGTGGTTAAAATCAAATTGAAAAAAGGAGAAAAAAAAGTCATAGAAATTTCCCCTTTTAGATTGAAAGCTTTAGCTAAAAAATCCGTATGCCCCTTGAAGCTTTTATGGGTTAAGCTAATGGCTTTTTTATTAATCGGCATGGTGATAAAGCCAAGCGATTTAGGAGAAGAGTGAGGGATTTTTTCTTTTAACCAGCTGACACTTTTTTGGAGTAAGGCATAGGTGTGCTCTCCATTATGCTGGTTGATTTTCCCTAATGAATTAGCATTAAAAGAAGCAAGAGGGATGTCGATAAAAGAAAAATTAAATTTAGAAGTTAGCAATTGATTTTTCTTAAACGAAAAAGCGTAATGGTATTTCTTTTTATACCAGCTATAAACTTTTTTTGCCCCTAATAGGGTAATGCTTAGTTTTTGGCTCTTTAGTAATTGCTTTAACTTTTTTAAAAGAGGGTGAGTGGGTAAGTCAGCGATAAATTTTAAAGCAATTTCTGGGCCGACGCCTGAAGGGTCTCCCGATGAAATAATAATCGCTTTCTCACTCAAGTTTTTTCTTCTGATAAAAGGCTATTGAAAGTATTTAATTCGTTGTGAAAGTTCCTTCGAATAACCTTGGAGATAGGCTCATTGTTCTGGAGAATTTCATTGTTTTTAATAATTTTACAATTCCCCTCAAAAAAAACCCCTTCTGAGCTAATTAGCTCGGGAGATGTGATATCTCCAGCTAACCTTGCTGTTGTTTCTAGAATAATTCGAGTGTTGGCATGGACATTCCCAATGAGGGTCCCTTGAAGTACTAAAATATTGGCATAGATATTAGTTTTAACTAAACCTTTTTCTGCGATAACAATTTTATCTGCCTTAAGGTTATTACCGATATACCCCCCTTCAATAACCACAATATCGGCTGCTTCCATAATGCCTTCAAAAAAGCAGTTTTTAGAAATAACGGTTTCGTTTACTTTATAATCGCTTGTTTTTTTATTGAATAATGCCATGTTTAAATTTATTAAAAATAATGATACAATGAATACCAAGTTTTTTTTTACTATTTTATAGAAAATTAATTCCTAAAAACAATTCCTAAAAACTATTGTCAGTAAAAAAACTAGTGGTATAACTAGTAGTGTAGTTGCTATTTTTGGTTTTGCTTTAAATCTTTAAAAGAGTAAAATTTACTTTAACAATCCATTTTTTATGGTATAAATAAAAAAAACACTTATAACGAGGAAATTTACAATGACGACAAAATACCCTATACCTAGTAATGTTAGTGAAAAAACTAACTGTAATAACGAAGATTATTTAAGTCTTTACAATCAATCAGTTGCAAATCCAGAAGCGTTTTGGAGCAAGCAAGCAGAAAATTTGCACTGGTTTGCGAAGTGGAATAAAACTTTTTCTTTTGATTACTACAAAGCGGAAATTAAGTGGTTTTTAGAAGGCAAAATTAATGTTAGTTACAATTGCCTTGATCGCCATTTAGAAAAGCATGGAGATAAAACGGCTATTATTTGGGAAGATGATAGTGGCAAAGCCGGTAAAAAATACACCTTTAAAGAAGTACACGCAGAAGTAAGTAAGATGGCTAATGTCTTGAAAAAAAATGGAGTTGAGAAAGGAGATAGAGTAGCTATTTATATGGGGATGATCCCCGAGTTGGCTTTTGCTATGCTAGCGTGCGCACGTATAGGCGCTATTCACTCGATTATTTTTGGAGGTTTTTCCCAAGAAGCTATCAGGACTAGGGTTCTGGATTCTAAATGTAAAATGATGATTACGGCTAATGAAGGGCTTCGAGGGAGTAAAAAGGTTCCTTTGAAAGAAACGGTTGATAAGGGATTATCCGGGGTAGACTGCATTGAAAAAGTGTTGGTAGTTAAAAGAACTGACCAAGATGTCAATATGGTCCCTGGAAGGGATGTTTATTATCACGAAGAAGTGAAAGCGGTAAGCGACGAATGCCCAGCTGAGGTAATGGATAGTGAGGATCCTTTATTTATTTTATATACTTCGGGTTCTACCGGTAAGCCCAAAGGAGTTTTGCATACCCAGGCAGGGTATATCCTTTATGCTAGTCTTACTCATAAATATGTTTTTGATATTAACCCCGATGACATTTATTTCTGCGCTGCTGATATAGGATGGATTACTGGTCATTCTTATATTATTTATGGGCCACTTGCTAATGCCACCACTACAGTTATGTTCGAGTCAATTCCTACTTATCCTGATGCTGGAAGATATTGGGAAATAGTAGAAAAATATAAAGTAAATATTTTCTATACAGCCCCAACCGCTATTAGGGCTATTGCTAAAGAAGGGGATGACTATGTTAAAAAATATGACCGAAGCAGTTTAAGGGTTTTAGGAAGTGTGGGAGAGCCGATTAATAAAGATGCTTGGGAGTGGTATTACAATGTGGTGGGCGAAAAAAAGTGTAATATTGTTGACACTTGGTGGCAAACTGAAACCGGGGGGATTATGATTACCCCACTACCGGGAGCGACTGAAACTAAGCCTGGGTCGGCTACTCGTCCTTTTTTTGGAATTCAGCCTTGTTTAGTAGATGAAAAAGGGAACGAAATAGAGGGAAATAGTGTGGAAGGGCGTTTGTGCATTAAGCATTCTTGGCCGGGGCAAATGAGGACGGTTTATGGCGATCATGAGCGTTTTATAAAAACCTACTTTTCGGATTTTCCGGGAAAATATTTTAGTGGGGATGGGGCTAAAAGGGACGAAGATGGATACTACTGGATAACGGGCAGAGTTGATGATGTGCTAAATGTATCGGGGCATCGTTTAGGAACGGCGGAAATCGAAAGCGCAATTGTCTCTTCAGGAGAAATTGCTGAAGTGGCTGTGGTTGGGGTTCCTCATGATATTAAAGGAGAAGCTATTTATGCCTTTGCTATTCCCCAAAAACAAGATATTGACTCGCAAACTACTAAAGATAAAATTAATCAACACCTTCGTGATACCATAGGTGCTTTTGCGAAACCAGAGCGGATAGAGTTGGTTCCTGGGCTCCCTAAAACTCGCTCGGGGAAAATTATGCGGAGGGTTTTAAGGAAAATTGCTGGAGGGGAAAAAGAAGAGTTTGGGGATATAACGACTTTAGCTGATCCGAGTATTGTCGCTAAAATTGTTGAAAATTATCAATAAAAAACCTATATAAAAAGTACCTCCATAAATTAAAAAATTCATTATTCAAATTAGCAGCTTTAAAAAAAAGCTGTTAATTTGAATTTTTAATCCACTATTTTTTTTCCTCTAAAAAGTTAGTATTGAGAAATCATTTTTTTAAAAAACTATTATTATCACGGTTTTTTTCTTAATAAATTTTTAATTTTTCTAAATTTTTTAGCAACTAGGACATTTTTTCTAAATTACAAGGTGAAAAATTTATATTGCTAATTCTTTTAAATTTTTGTTTAAAAAAACTTAAGTGTGATTATCATATTGTCGGAAAACTAAAATTTTTATTTTTTGAATTTAAATAATTCAAAAAATAAATGAAGGATAAAAAAAATTATGAGACTAATACATGAAGAAAATTCAAATAAAAATTTAACAATAACTAAACATAAAAAACCCCAAGGTATGGTTAGTTATATTTTTATTTTTATTCTTATTTTTTTTAGTTGCAACGATAGTGCTACTTCTGATAATTTGCAAATTGGAACGGAAATTGCAGATATCCCTTTTGCTATAAGCAGTGAAGGGAGTAGTAAAGAGTATGCTTACACGGATACTGGTTATGGGAATGTTAGTTTTACTGGGGATATGAGTAAGGTTAACTTTGCTATTACTGATATGTCTGACATTGCCTTAGACGGGAAAGTAACTGTAGATGAAAATGGAGTCATAACGGTAGCCGACGGTTTAGGAGTAGGGAATTATAGTTTTAAAGTAGAAGTGAGTGCGAAGGACGGGGAAGGTTACAGCGGAAGCAAGAAAACGGAAGAATTATTATTAAACATTGGAGCGAAAGCTTTAACGGATTTGGAGCTTAGTGCGAGCAGCGAAGGGAGTAGCAAAGAGTATGCTTACACGGACACTAGTTATGGGAATGTTAGTTTTACTGGGGATATGAGTAAGGTTAACTTTGCTATTACTGATATGTCTGACATTGCCTTAGACGGGAAAGTAACTGTAGATGAAAATGGAGTCATAACGGTAGCCGACGGTTTAGGAGTAGGGAATTATAGTTTTAAAGTAGAAGTGAGTGCGAAGGACGGGGAAGGTTACAGCGGAAGCAAGAAAACGGAAGAATTATTATTAAACATTGGAGCGAAAGCTTTAACGGATTTGGAGCTTAGTGCGAGCAGTGAAGGGAGTAGTAAAGAGTATGCTTACACGGATACTGGTTATGGGAATGTTAGTTTTACTGGGGATATGAGTAAGGTTAACTTTGCTATTACTGATATGTCTGACATTGCCTTAGACGGGAAAGTAACTGTAGATGAAAATGGAGTCATAACGGTAGCCGACGGTTTAGGAGTAGGGAATTATAGTTTTAAAGTAGAAGTGAGTGCGAAGGACGGGGAAGGTTACAGCGGAAGCAAGAAAACGGAAGAATTATTATTAAACATTGGAGCGAAAGCTTTAACGGATTTGGAGCTTAGTGCGAGCAGCGAAGGGAGTAGCAAAGAGTATGCTTACACGGACACTAGTTATGGGAATGTTAGTTTTACTGGGGATATGAGTAAGGTTAACTTTGCTATTACTGATATGTCTGACATTGCCTTAGACGGGAAAGTAACTGTAGATGAAAATGGAGTCATAACGGTAGCCGACGGTTTAGGAGTAGGGAATTATAGTTTTAAAGTAGAAGTGAGTGCGAAGGACGGGGAAGGTTACAGCGGAAGCAAGAAAACGGAAGAATTATTATTAAACATTGGAGCGAAAGCTTTAACGGATTTGGAGCTTAGTGCGAGCAGTGAAGGGAGTAGTAAAGAGTATGCTTACACGGATACTGGTTATGGGAATGTTAGTTTTACTGGGGATATGAGTAAGGTTAACTTTGCTATTACTGATATGTCTGACATTGCCTTAGACGGGAAAGTAACTGTAGATGAAAATGGAGTCATAACGGTAGCCGACGGTTTAGGAGTAGGGAATTATAGTTTTAAAGTAGAAGTGAGTGCGAAGGACGGGGAAGGTTACAGCGGAAGCAAGAAAACGGAAGAATTATTATTAAACATTGGAGCGAAAGCTTTAACGGATTTGGAGCTTAGTGCGAGCAGCGAAGGGAGTAGCAAAGAGTATGCTTACACGGATACTGGTTATGGGAATGTTAGTTTTACTGGGGATATGAGTAAGGTTAACTTTGCTATTACTGATATGTCTGACATTGCCTTAGACGGGAAAGTAACTGTAGATGAAAATGGAGTCATAACGGTAGCCGACGGTTTAGGAGTAGGGAATTATAGTTTTAAAGTAGAAGTGAGTGCGAAGGACGGGGAAGGTTACAGCGGAAGCAAGAAAACGGAAGAATTATCATTAAACATCACCCTACGCCCAATAAGTTTTAATACATCTATAATAGTAGGAAATGAATATTTCCTTGGGTATGCTGATTTTACTCTTGGCGCTATTAGCCTGCTTAATGGATCAGAGGGGACGTTCTCTATCATTGAAGTTTCTGATAATGCTTTAAATAGTAAAATAAATGTAGATAATCAAAGTGGTAATATAACAGTGCTTGAAGGCTTAGATGTAGGCAAATATAACTTTAAGGTAAGGATTACTGGTACGGGGGATTATCAAGGGAGCGTGGCTACCACAGAAGAAATAGCATTTGACATTAAATTTATTGTTAATACTGATAATGTTAAAGACGGAATAGATCCCAATAACAGGATAGACTATCGATTAGATGGGACTACTTTTTCAACCACTGCGGTAGTAGATGGGAAAACCTTTCTGCTTGCTGTTGCGAAAAACGATCGAAATTTGATTGTATTTGAAGTAAGTGATGGTGGTCAGTTGAATTATACTCATAATGCTTATAATTATTTAAACAAGAATTATAGGTTTGATCTTCCTACCTCTATTACTATTAGGGCAATAGGAGAAAAAACTTATGTCTTTGTCGTTGGAGAAGGGAAGTCAGAATCTAACAGTGGAGTAAGCGTATTTGAGTTAAGTAGTGAAGGCAGGCTAACAAACGTTCACAATATTAGTGATAGTAACGATATTTATTTATCAGGAGATAGTTCTGCTACTACTGCGGAAGTTGATGGCACTACTTATCTTTTCGTTTCCGGTGGGGTAGATGATGGGATAAGCGTGTTTGAGCTAGGTAGTGATGGTAATTTGGATAACAATGTTGATAATGTTACTGATAGTGAAAATCCTCGATACAAGTTAAACGGAGCTAGTTCCGTTACTACTGCGGAAGTTGATGGCACTACTTATCTTTTTGCTTCTGCTGGATCTCCTGATAATGGAGTTAGTGTTTTTGAAGTGCTTACTGGCGGTATTTTAAAGCATGTTTATGATGAAAGCAATAGAGATAATT
The DNA here is from genome assembly GCA_965277105.1 of Spirochaetota bacterium. Lineage (GTDB taxonomy): Bacteria > Spirochaetota > UBA12135 > COTS27 > CAXSBA01 > CAXSBA01. Next base: position 286,896 of record OZ255710.1, read on the forward strand.
CCCGTACGGAGTTGAACGGAGCTAGTTCCGTTACTACTGCCGAAGTTGGTGGTAATACCTACCTTTTCGTTGCTGGAGAATTAGACAATGGGGTTACTGTCTTTAAGGTAAATAGTAATGGTAGTTTAAGCTATACTGATGCCGTTGATGATAGAGATCAAGATAATGTTGGGTCTAGCTATAATCTAAACGGCGCTAGTTCCGTTACTACTGCGGAAATCAATGGTTCTACTTATCTTTTCGTGTCCGCTCTTTTTGACAATGGGGTTAGTGTTTTTAGGGTAAGTAACAGTGGTAAGTTAGATAATGTCGAGAATATTAGTGATGGTGGTAGTCTTGAATTAAGAGGAGCTAATTCGGTTCATACTGCGGTAGTAGGCGGGAAAACTTTTCTTTTTGTTACAGGGTTTAGTGATGATGGCATCAGTGTTTTTCAAGTAGGCAATTAAACCACTTATTATTCTCTCTTATAATTCTTTAGTTTTTTTGCTGAAGAATTATAGGGGAGAATAATTTTAAATCACCTATAATATTTTCTATAAATTTTTAACTAATTAAAACAACAAATTAGCAACTCTTTTTATAGATAAATTTTAACTTATCCAAGAATCTTTTAATTTTTTTTTAATCTACAACGAGCTAAAAATTTTTCTAGTTTTTCTAGTTAAATTGAAGAATAAAGTAAAAAAAAGGGAGAGAAATTACCGCTTAGAAAATTGAAAGCTTTTTCGAGCTTTTTTATGGCCAAAAAGTTTTCTCTGCACTTTTCTAGGATCTCGGGTTAAGAGCTTTACTTTTTTTAGCGGAAGTCTAAATTTTTCGTTTAGTTCTCGTAAATATTTAGCGATGCTAAACCTAAGGGCTTCTGCTTGGGCCGTTAATCCTCCACCTTTTAACTTGGCGACGATATCGAATTTCCCTTCTTGATTGGTTATTTTTAAAGGAGAAATAACCTTTTCGATTAAAAGTTCTCGATGAAAATAAGCTTTTAGGTCTTTGTTGTTAACTTTAATGTCACCTTTCCCAGGTTTTAACTGGATTCTCGCAATGGCCGTTTTTCTTTTGCCGACTAAAATAGTTTTTTGGTTTTTTTTCTTAATCAATTTCTAATTTTTCCAACTTTTGGGCTTGTTGCTTATGCTTTTCATCGGCATAAACGTAGAGATGAGAAAATTGTTTTCTCCCTAACTTGGTTTTGGGGAGCATGCCTTTTACCGCTTTTTCAATAATAAAGCTAGGCTTTTTCTCCAAGAGGTATTTATAACTTCGCTCTCGAAGATGCCCGACATAACCAGTATGGTAATAATACTTTTTATTTTCTAACTTTTTCCCCGTTAATTTTACTTTGCTAGCATTGATGACAACCACGTTATCACCATCGTCCATATGCTTCGTAAAAGTAGTATGGTGCTTGCCCATTAAAATGTGAGCAATTTTAGAAGAAACTTTCCCTAAAGTAATATCACTAGCATCTACTAGGAACCATTTTTTTTGAATATCAAATTTAGAAATACTTGTTGTATTCATAGGACATATTATAGCATGAAAACAATTTGAGATGAAAAAAATATTGCTTTTTTTAGGAAATTAATTAATAAAAAACGTTGTTAGTTTATTTTAGACTCCTTTCAATTTGAAGTATAAATTAAAAATAAATCATAAAAATAAAGTAATAATTTATTAAATTTTAGTTTTATATAATAGGCATTTAATAATAAATGGCTGAAATTTTAATTATTTAATTAATATAATCCTTTTAGGAGATGCGGGATATGAAAATAGAAGATGAATTTAACTGGACAGATTGGGCTTTTAACAGCGACTGCTCTACATTTAGTTGGACCTGCCCTTATTGCCTAAGGGATGCTACGATAACGGATAATAATTTCCAAAGGAATGAAATAGTCTTCGAAAAATTTAATGCTTATGGGAAATATATTTTAAAAACTATTTTTATCGTTTGCCCTAATCCGCAATGCCAAAAATTCACCCTTACGGCGCAACTTAAAAAAAGCGATGAAGAAAATAAAATAATAAGTAGTAATAATAAAGTAGTTGAAAATAGTTGCGACGATGATAAAACTTGGTCATTAATCCCGCCATCAAACGCCAAACCTTTCCCGAGTTATATCCCTGAGCAAATCAGGGCCGATTATCAAGAGGCATGCCTGATAAAAGAATTGAGCCCCAAAGCTTCTGCAACTTTGTGTAGGCGATGCCTGCAAGGGATTATTAGAGATTGCTGGAAAATTCAGAAACCTAAACTAATTGATGAAATTGACGCCATAAAAGACAAAGTGGATAAACTGACTTGGAAAGCCATAGATGCCGTGAGGAGAGTCGGTAACATCGGCGCTCATATGGGGAAAGACGTTAATCTTATTGCTGATATCGAAGAAAAAGAAGTGGATCTTCTCATCGGTTTAATTGAAACCCTGCTAAGCGACTGGTACATTAACCGGATAGAGCGAGAAGATAGCCTTAAGGCCATTATTAACTTAGGGAAAAGAAAACAATATAGTTAGTGGGTATAATGAGAGTTAATTAGTAATAGTTGATTTGTTTATAAGCTAATTTTTAGTTTCCTTAAAAAAGATATAAAATAAAGCTTTTATTGTAAAATGAGATTTTATATTCTAAATTTAAATTAAGGAGAAATTGACTATGGAAGAGAGAGATTATAGAAAAGACGATATTTTTAGAGAGCAAATGGAATCAGATATAGCTTTGTTGCAGGAAAACTTAGCTTGGGATAAAAATATTAAGAGAGAAGAATATGCTTTTAATTACTGGGTTTTAAGCAATATTTATAGCCTTGCTGAAGAAACGTGTAGTGATAACATAACGGAATATAAGGATAAAGGCATTGACTGTTTTGTTCACTATGAAGAAGACAAGGAATTGTATCTAATTCAAAATAAATATTACGCTGAAAATACTAAACTAAATAGCAAAGAAGTGTCTGATTTTTTAGCTAGACCTATTGCTACTCTTAACAAAGGGGTTTATAAAAACTCTGAACTCCAAAAAATTTATGACCAAGCAAAAGAAGATAAAAACTATAAAATTTTCTTGCATTTTTATGTGACTAACGATTCTAAAAATCAAGATGTCACTAACCTTTTTAATGATTACAAGAATGAAAACGTTGCTGTTGCTAAAATTTTTTACTTAAAGGACATTAAAGAAAAATATTATGGGGAATCATTTAAAGAAAATAAAAAACTGGATTTTGCCTTTAAAGTAATAAATGAAAGAACTTATTTAGCTATTGGACCAGAATATGGTTTAGAGAATATGGTACCGACTTTTTATGTTACTTCTAAGGTCAGTGATATTTATGATCTTTGGAAAAAAGCTAATGAAAATGATTATGAGTTGTTTGAAGAAAACATAAGGGAATACTTGGGCGGGGGAGGAAAGGTGAATAAAGGAATTATCAAAACTTTAAAAGATGAAAAAGACAGAGTTAATTTTTTTTACTACAATAACGGCATTACCATTATCTGCGATGAAGCAAAAGCAGATGCCCAAGAAGTTAAGGTGAAAAATCCTCAAGTGGTCAATGGTTGTCAAACAGTTAATTCAATAGCTGAGGTATTAAAAAATAAAAAGGCTGAAGATAAATTTGAAGAGATTTATGTTGTGACAAAAATTATTGTTTTAAATGAACAAGGTAAAGATTTTTATAGGACAATAGTTAAATATACTAATAGTCAAAATGCTATTAATGAAAAAGCTTTTGGTGCTGTGCTTCAGCCATTTTTTACAATACAAAAAAATCTTTGAAAAAAGAGGCTTTTTGCTAACTGTTAAACAAAGTGATAAGTTCCAGTTTGCGAAAAAATACCATGATAAAAAGAAAAAAGGCGAGCTGATTCAAAAAGCTAATAAAAATTCCAGTGAAGATTTTTATGATTTTAAAAAAATTCCTGATGTTCAAATAAATCTAGAAACTTTAATACAAATCATTGGTGCTTTTGAAAAAAATGCCCATTTTGCTTATACTAAAAAATCATCTTTATTAAAACCAAATAGTAACGAATATAAATATTTTTCCTCTAAAATAAATGATTTTTTTATAACTGAGAGCATGATTAACATTATCCTGCTTTATAAAAAAGCAGAATTTGATAAGAAAAAAAGTGAAGATAACAAATCTCCCTCTCCTTATTATCTTTTAAATTTCTTAGGTTATTATTTAGGTGATTATTTAAAACCTAAAGAAATTGATAAGAAAGAGTTCTTGGAGAACATTACTATCGAAGATTTAAAAATAATCTATGAATTTTTTAAAAAGCTTCCGAGTAAATATTATGAAAAGTATAATAAAAAACATTATTTAGAATATAATCAAATGATCAAGAGAAAAGTTGATGAAGGTATTATGAAAGAAGTTTTAGGTGAAAGTATAAGTGGGCTTCAAGAATTTAATAAAGCAGAATATCTAAAATTTGTAGAAATATTTAAAAAAAATCAACGTGATTTTTAAAGATTTTAGTTTTCTCCCAAAGAAACTAAATCACTCGTTTTTAAATTCTTTTTTGTTTTTTTTAAGCCATTTAATTTGATTTGCCAAATAAATTAACGATAAAAAGCCAAAAAAAGCTAAACCTAGCAAGAATAACCAAGAATTATCTAAAAAATGTTAAAAATATTTAAAAGTTTTAAAAAAAAGTAAAAAAAATATTTACTCTTATCGTTTTTATGCTATAATTATTCTCGCCTATTTTTCTACAAATAGGTTTTTTGATATAAAAGGAAAAGAATTAACGAAGAAGCAAGATAAGAATACTTGTCAAGAAAAGAAGTAACAAAAAAAATAAAGTTAAGGACAGAAAGGGTATAAGATGGATGCCTTGGCACCAAATGGCGATGAAGGACGTAGTATGCTGCGATAAGCTGTGGTTAATTGCATGCAAGTGTTGACCCACAGATTTCCGAATGGGGGAACCCATATGAGGTTATGCTCATATATCTAACTATTTATAGTTAGAAGCGAACTCAGTGAACTGAAACATCTAAGTAGCTGAAGGAAAAAAAATCAAACGAGATTGCCTTAGTAGCGGCGAGCGAAAGGGTAATAGCCCAAATCCGCCTTAGGCGGAGGTTGTAGGACTTCAACGTGAGTTTTAAAATAATAGTAGAATGTTTTTGGAAAAGACAACCAAAGAGAGTAACAGTCTCGTATGCGAAATTAATTTAAAATTCTAGAAGTATCCTGAGTAGTACCATCCACGTGGAATTTGGTATGAATCTGGGGGGACCACCCTCCAAGGCTAAATACAAGTTGGTGACCGATAGTGAACTAGTACCGTGAGGGAAAGGTGAAAAGTAACCCGGGAGGGTAGTGAAATAGAACCTGAAATCTTATACCTATAAGTAGTAGGAGCCTGCTTTAGCAGGTGACTGCGTACCTTTTGCAGAATGGGCCTACGAGTTAATAGGGGTTGCAAGGTTAAGTTTCTTTTGAAACGAAGCCGCAGTGAAAGCGAGGGTTAATAGCCCGATTTAGTAACCTATATTAGACCCGAAACCAAGTGATCTATTTATGGGCAGGTTGAAGTTTGGGTAACACCAAATGGAGGACCGAACCAGTAACCGTTGAAAAGGTTTTGGATGACCTGTGAATAGGAGTGAAAGGCTAATCAAACTTGGAGATAGCTGGTACTCTTCGAAATATATTTAGGTATAGCCCTTAGAGTTTAGTTATGAGGGTAGAGCACTGAATGGGTGAGGGCCTTTAACCGGGTACTAAACTCAATCAAACTCCGAATAGCATAACTTAATATCTAAGGAGTCAGACTGTAGGGGATGAGCTCTATAGTCGAGAGGGAAACAGCCCAGACCGTCAATTAAGGTCCCTAATTCTATGCTAAGTGGGAAAGGAAGTTTAAACACTTAAACAGCCAGGAGGTTGGCTTAGAAGCAGCCATTCCTTTAAAAAGTGCGTAATAGCTTACTGGTCGAGTGTCTGAGCGCCGAAAATGTAACGGGGCTAGAGCATAGAACCGAAATTACGGATGCAGCAATGCATGGTAGAAGAGCGTTCCATAAGTCGTTGAAGGTGAAGTGTGAGCTTTGTTGGAGATATTGGAAGTGAGAATGTAGGCATGAGTAACGAAAAAGTAGGTGAGAAACCTACTCGCCGAAAACCTAAGGTTTCCAGGGGAAGGATTTTCCGCTCTGGGTTAGTCGGCCCCTAAGGCAAAGCCGAAAGGTGTAGCCGATGGGAAAGGGATTAATATTTCTCTACTTGATAGATAGCGTGATGGGTTGACCTAGGAGGTGAAACTCTGCCGGGTGACGAATTCTCGGTCTAAAGTGTAAGGCATGGGCTGTTTAATAGATAGCCATTAGCTGAGCATTGAATGCCAAGCGAGCTACGGTTAGCTGAAGAGAGCATAATCATACTAGCAAGAAATAAACCCTAAGCATATGTCTATCAAACCGTACCCGAAACCGACACAGGTAGGTGGGATGAGTATTCTAAGGCGTACGAGACAACTACAACTAAGGAACTCGGCAAATTAACTCCGTAACTTCGGGATAAGGAGTTCCAAAAATGGATTAAAAGGGCAACCTGGAGGTTTATTTTTGGATGCAGTGAAACGACCCAGGCGACTGTTTAACAAAAACATAGGACTCTGCAAAACCGTAAGGTAAAGTATAGGGTCTGACACCTGCCCGGTGCTGGAAGGTTAAGAGGAGAGGTTAGCTTGACTTGTCAAGCGAAGCTTTGAATTGAAGCCCTAGTAAACGGCGGCTGTAACTATAACGGTCCTAAGGTAGCGAAATTCCTTGTCGGGTAAGTTCCGACCTGCACGAATGGTGTAACGATCTGGGTGCTGTCTCAGTTGTAGACTCGGTGAAATTAAAAGACCAGTAAAGATGCTGGTTACCCGCAGTAGGACGGAAAGACCCCGGAACCTTTACTGCAGCTTAACATTGATTTTTGGTAATCTATGTGTAGGATAGGTGGGAGACGATGATCTGGAGACGCTAGTTTTCAGGGAGTCAATGGTGAAATACCACTCTTAGCTTATTAAGAATCTAATCTGGCAACAGAAACAGTGTTTGGTGGGCAGTTTAACTGGGGCGGTTGCCTCCTAAAAAGTAACGGAGGCGTACAAAGGTTAGTTCAGCATGTATGGAAAGCATGTGTAGAGTACAATGGCACAAACTAGCTTAACTGCGAGACCTACAAGTCGAGCAGATGCGAAAGCAGGTCATAGTGATCCGGTGGTTCTGAGTGGAAGGGCCATCGCTCAACGGCTAAAAGGTACTCCGGGGATAACAGGCTTATCTCTCCCAAGAGTTCATATCGACGGGGAGGTTTGGCACCTCGATGTCGGCTCATCACATCCTGGGGCTGGAGCAGGTCCCAAGGGTTTGGCTGTTCGCCAATTAAAGTGGTACGCGAGCTGGGTTCAGAACGTCGTGAGACAGTTCGGTCCCTATCCACTGTGGGCGCTGGATGTTTGAGAAGATTTACTCCTAGTACGAGAGGACCGGAGTGAACCAACCGCTGGTGTATGAGTTATTTCTTCAGAAGTAAGCTCAGTAGCTAAGTTGGGAATGGATAACCGCTGAAAGCATCTAAGTGGGAAGCCAACTTCAAGATTAAACATCCCTTCTAGGGTTCGCCCTAGACTAAAGTCTCCTTCTAGACTAGAAGGTCGATAGGCTACAGGTGTAAGCATGGTAACATGTTCAGCCAAGTAGTACTAATTGGACGTGAGACTTAATTTTATTTTACTTCTTTTAAGTGTTTTTTGATTACTCATTCGTTAATTTCTTTTTCTTTTGTACGTATAAAGGTATAATTTTGGCAATTATGGGATACTATCAAAAGCCTAAACTCCTAAATCAATTTTCTATTAAGGATATAAAAAAAATGCAGAAAATTACTGATTACTTATTCATTCTTTTATTTATTGGGTTAATCGGGTGTAATGGAGATTCTGGATCCATTACTGTGCCTGAAGTTCTCACTATTGATGGTGATCCTACCTCTAATCAAGTAGATATAAGCTGGGGAAGAGAAGCGGGAGCAACTCGTTATGAATTGTACCGCTCAACGTCAAAAGATGATGATACTCCTGATTTAGTATATAATGGAAATGAAATAAAATTTGGGGATAAAACGGTTGAACCAGGGACAACATACTACTACACATTGAAAACATGTGATAATGTCAGCTGTTCTGATTTTTCTAATTACGTAGTTGTTAATACCCCTAATCCTGAAGGCGCACCAAAAAAAAACCCTGAAAAACCTACTGTTGCTGTAAAAAATTCTAGTCAAATAGATATAAGCTGGGCTAGGGTAGATGAAGCAACGAGTTATGAAGTGCATCGCGCAACATTGGAAGGTAGTGGGTATCAAAAAATATCAGGTGATTCTTTGACAGAGACAACCTATAGTGATACTGGGCTTAGTGCTGGAGCTACCTACTACTATAAAATAAGTGCCTGTAGTGATAGCAGTGGTCAAGTTGTTTGTACTGGTTTTTCTGATCCTGGAAATGCTACAACTACTCCACAATCTCCTGAAAAACCTACTGTTTCGGCAAAAAGCTCTAGCAGAATAGTTATAAACTGGGCTAGTGTAACTGGAGCAACGAGTTATGAAGTGCATCGCTCAACATCGCAAGATAGTGATTATAGTAAACTAGAAAGTTATGACGGAACTAGTTTAAACTATAATGATACTGAACTTGATGCTGGAACTGCCTACTATTACAAAATCAAATCTTGTAATGATAATGGCTGTTCTGATTTTTCTAGTATTGCAAGTGATACAACTACTCCAAAATCTCCTGAAAAACCTACTGTTACTGTAAAAAGTTCTACTAACAGAATAAGTTCTAGCGAAATAAATATAAGTTGGGCTAGTGTAACTGGAGCAAACAGTTATCAAGTGCATCGCTCAACATCGGAAGGTAGTGGTTATCAAAAAATATCAGGTGGTTCTTTGACAGAGACAACCTATAATGATTATGGTACTAGTGTTGGGACGTACTACTATAAAGTGAAGGCTTGTAATGCTAGTGGGTGTTCTAGCTTTTCTAGTTTTGCAAGTATTAGCTACAAAGATGCCTATACGTTAAACAGCGTAACGATGACTGTAAAGGCTGACAATGAAACACAATTAATTAATGAAGAGCACAGTTTTTTTATTGAAATTGAACATTTACAAAATTCTGCAAATATTTGCGAATCTCCAGAAGTTACTGCTCCAATACCTTATGCTTCTTCAAGTAACCCCCCTGTTATTTTCACCCCTAAAAATACTTGTGGTTTATTAACAGTAGGAGGAATCTATGAGCTTCGTCTACTAGAAGTTGATTCTGATACTTCAAATGTTCTTATCGTTTCTGTGTCATTTGTTTTGCCATATGGGGCAAGTAGTTACCCAATTAAACAATCAGAGCTTTTTGAAGGTAACTCAATTGACTTTAATTTTCAATTTTCATTAAAATAAAAAGCGTTTTAAACTTACTTTTTTTAAAGATAAGCAGCTTTTTTTTCTTTTATTCTTGTTAATTTCTTCTCTTAAAAATTAGCTGAGTGCCCTTTTTAAGGCTTAATTTTAGTTGAAGAAAAATTCCTTATGGTATAATTTTACATATTTTTTCTAAAAAAAATGTTATAACAAATTTAATAAAATAGATTTTAAAATTGGATTTAAGCGCTTTAACTTTAAAAGATTTTATCACGCTAAGTAGGAAAAAAGAAATCGATACCTTGGCGGTTATTGAAAGTTATATAAAAAAAATAGAAGAAGACAATCAGCGAACGGATAAAATCAACGCCATTGTTTATCACAACTTAGAATTTGCTAAAAAGCAACTAAAAAATGCTAATGACTCCAATAGCCTTTTAGCCGGAGCTCCCATTATTGTAAAAAATAACTTTAATGTGGTTGGCTTCCCGGTGGAGTGCTCTTCAAAAGCCCTTAAAAATTACATATCCCCTTATAATGCTACGGTTACTAAAAAAATTATGGAAAACGGAGGGGTTATCTGGGGCTCTAGTAATATGGATGAGTTTGCTATGGGCTCTACCAATGAAACTTCTGCTCACGGATTGGTGCGCAACCCCATAAATCGTAATTATATCCCTGGAGGTTCTTCGGGAGGATCGGCTGCTAGTGTTCGAGCTAACCATTCTTTGGTTTCTTTAGGGAGTGACACGGGAGGAAGTATTCGCCAGCCGGCTTCTTGTTGTGGAATAGTGGGCTTAAAGCCTACTTATGGCAGGGTTTCTCGTTTTGGGTTAGTGGCTTTTGCCTCTTCTTTCGACCAAATTGGCCCTTTGGCGAAAACAGTCGAAGATGCAGCTATTATCTTGAAAGCGATTGCTGGACCTGACCCACAAGACAACACTTCAGCAGATATTAAAATAGACGATTACCCCAGTATGTTAGAAAATTCTTTAAAGGGGAAAAAAATTGCTATTCCTAAAGAGTATTTTAGTGATAAAACCAACCCCGAGATAATTGAAAAAGTTCGCAAGGTTATTGACTTTTATAAAGAAAATGGCGCTAATATAGAAAAGATTTCGCTTCCTCATAGTGATTATGGCATTAGTATTTACTACATTTTGGCTATGGCCGAAGCTAGTTCTAATTTAGCTCGGTTTGATGGGATTCGCTATGGGCTTAGAAGTAAAGACGCGGAAAATATTCGCGATGTTTTCCTCAAAACTAGGAATCAAGGATTTGGCCGAGAGGTTAAAAGGAGAATGCTGATTGGGACTTATGTTCTTTCTTCTGGTTATTTCGATGCCTTTTATGTAAAAGCTCAAAAAGTTAGAAGCATTATGAAGGCGGAGTATTCAAAAGCACTCAAAGAGTACGATGCCATTTTGACTCCCACTACTCCTCATTCCACTTTTAAAATAGGGGAAAAAATCAATGACCCAGTAACCTTATATTTAAGCGATTTATTTACCGTTCCCGCTAACGTCATCGGCATCCCGGCTCTATCACTTCCTTGTGGCCTTGATAGTAATGGCCTTCCTATTGGTTTTCAGTTAATAGGCGCTCCCTTTCAAGAGGCTAAAATCTTAAACTTAGCCCATATTTATCAAAAAAATAATCCTCTAGAAGTGAAAATCCAAAATTAAAGTGAAAAAGATAAACTGGCAACCTACCATTGGGATAGAAGTACATGCCCAGCTCAATACTAAAACTAAGCTTTTTTGTAATTGCCCTAATAAATTTGGCTCAAAAGAAAATCAAAATACTTGCCCTATTTGCCTAGCTTATCCAGGCGTATTGCCTTCTCCTAACAAAAAAGCAGTTGAAAAAGCAGTAAAACTAGGTTTAGCGGTGAGGGGGAAAGTCAATGAAATATCCTATTTTGAAAGGAAAAACTACTTTTACCCGGATAATCCTAAGGCGTATCAAATATCTCAGTTGCAAAAACCTATCTGCACTGGGGGAGAGATCTCTATTAATATTAACGAAAAAGGTAAGGGCTACACCAAAAGCATTCCCTTAAATCGTATTCAAATTGAAGAAGATGCAGGAAAGTTAGTGCACTCGGAAGATGAAAATATTCCCGAAAGCTATGTGGATCTTAACCGAGCAGGGACGCCTCTTTTAGAGATTGTTTCGGAGGCGAAAATTAATAGCAGCAAAGAGGCTGTGGAATACGTGAGAACTTTGCGTAACTTAATGCTTTACTTGGATATTACCGATGGCAACATGCAAGAAGGTTCGCTAAGGGCTGATATTAATGTCTCGCTTTCGCCTGCGGGTAGTAATGAACTAGGAACTAGAACTGAAACCAAAAATCTTAATAGCTTTAAAAGCATGGAGCAGGCTATCGAGTATGAGATTAAAAGGCAAACTAATTTGCTAAATCAAGGAGAGAAAATCACCCAAGAAACTCTTTTGTTTGATAAGAAAAAATTAGTTACTAAGCCCATGCGGAGTAAAGAAGAGGCTCAAGATTATCGTTATTTTTTAGATCCAGATATTATGCCCATTAAACTAGAACCCAGTTGGATTAAAGAAATTCAAGAAAACTTGGTAGAGCTACCCCAAGAAAAATTCACTCGTTTTTTAAAAGACTATAAGCTCTCGGAGTACGACACTTGGGTTTTGGTGAATGATAAATACTTGGCAGAGTATTTCGAAAAAGCGGTAGCCGTTTATCCGCCAGCAGCTAAAAAAATCTGCAACTGGGTAACCACTGAAGTGCTTTCTATTCTTAATTTTAAGCAAATTAGCATAAACGATTTTCCTTTAGAAAGCAAGCATTTAGGCACTCTAGTCAAACTCATTGATGAGGGAGTTATTTCCGGAAAAATTGCTAAAACCATTTTCCCAGATATGGTAGAAAAGAATTTACCCCCAGAAAAGATTATGCAAGAAAAGAACATCCAGCTAGTTTCGGATGACGGGGAAATCGAAAAGATTATTCAAGAAATTATTGATAAAAACCCTGAGGCTGTGCAAAAGTACCAAGAAGGTAGCCAAAAAGTTATGGGTTTTTTCGTTGGGCAGATTATGCAAGCGACTAAAGGGCAGGCTAACCCTCAAAAAGTGAATGCTTTGTTAAAAAAACTCCTCTCTTCGTAATTTTTAATGCTGGCGCTTGATCTAGAGAATGCCCTGCCCATTGTTAAAGAGTGGAAAAATCAAGGCCTTGCCATTGGTTTTACTTCGGGGGTTTTTGATTTACTGCATATTGGGCATATTACTTATCTAGAAGAAGCCAAAAAATACTGCGATAAATTGGTCGTTGCTATCAATAGCGATAAATCGGTAAAAACTAACAAGGGGAGTAAAAGGCCAATTATCCATGATAGGAACAGAATTAAAATCGTTACTAACCTTAAAATGGTTGACCTAACTTTTCTTTTTTCTAAGACGAATAACAATCTAAACGTCGCGGCTATTGAGCCTGATTTTTATTTCAAATCCGATGAATACCAAGAAAAACAGCTTTCTTCTAGTAAAATCATGAAAAAATGGGGAGGGCAGACCATTTTACTCCCTCATCAAAAAAGGAATTCTACTAGTGAGATTATTGATAACATCCTTACTGCTTACTCCGATGAAAGGCCGTTAATGGAGAAAATCCCGCTAGAAAAAACTCCTGCAGTGTTTTTGGACCGGGATGGGGTGATTAACGAAGAAGTGGAATACCTACATCAAGAAAGCGAATTAAAAATTCTCCCGAATGTTTATTTAGGGTTAAGAAAGCTTATGGACCATGGCTTTAAGCTCATTGTCATTACTACTCAAGCCGGTATTGGTTTAGGGTATTTCGATAAAAAAGATTTCTTTAAGGTGAACAAAAAAATGTTAAGTTTGCTGAGTAAAAAAAATATTATCTTAAACAAGGTGTATTTTTGCCCACATTCTAAAAACGATAATTGTTCTTGCCGGAAGCCGGGGGGGCTACTTTTTGAAAGAGCTAGTGTGGAAGCTAATGTGGATCTTAATACTAGTTACATTATAGGAGACAAAACTAGTGACATTAAGGCAGGAGAAAATTTAGGGCTAACTACGATTTTAGTAAAAACGGGACATGCCGGAAGAGATAAGGAATTTCCGGTTACCCCCGACTTTGTGGCGAGTAACTTAGACGAAGCTGCCAAGTGGATTATTCACCGAAAAATTTGAAGGGAAAGAAAAAATTCCATTTAAAATTTTCGGCTAACCAGCAAACGTTAAAAGGGGGAAGGAAAAAAAGTTCTAGTTTTATTCGGAAGAAAGTAGCCTATAAAAAAATTGCTTATATCAATAATCTCATTGAAAATATCGATCAGCTCGTTATCGTTGTTTCGCTAAAAAATCCACTTTTCAACTCTGGTTTGGTGGACCGCTTTTTGGTTTTAGCTTTTCTTTATAACGTTAAACCCATTCTTATTATTACGAAAATTGACTTAGGGAGTGAAGCTGAAATAAACGAAGCTTTAGGAGTTTATCATAATGTCCCAGTAACTTGCTTGGCTATTAACAATTTAGCCCTAAAAAATCGAGATTTTTTCATTGATCACATCTTTCGGCAGAGGATTAGCGCGGTAGTGGGGCACTCGGGGGTGGGGAAAACTACTTTATTAAACCAGATTGATACTACTTTTAATGAAAAGGTGGCTGAAGTTTCTAGCTTTACTTCTAGGGGACGGCATACGACCACGAGGATCAGGAAGCACGACTTCACTTTTTCGGGTGCGGTTTACGATATGCCCGGTCTTAAAGAAATTGACTATATTAACCTAGCTCCTAGTGAATTAAAAAACTACTATCCCGAATTTCAAAAGTTTAAAGAAAAATGCTTTTATAAAAACTGCCAGCATTTTCACGAACCATCATGTGCTATCAAGGAAAAACTAGCCGAGGGAGTAATCCACCCCATCCGTTATAGAAACTACATTAATATTTTGAACTCTTTATAAAAAAATAATTTTTTATTTTTTTAAAATAAATTTGACATATCTTAAAAAAATGATATAATATATACTAATTTAAGCTGAACAAAAAAATTACTTAAATATATATAATATTACTTAAATATAGATAATATATAAATATTAAATAAATAAAAAAGAAAATGTTTATAGCACGTTTCACTTACTATACAGGCGTTTCTTTTTTATAAAGCAAGTAATTTTTTTTTTAGCCTAAAAAATTTAAAAATTTATACAAATATGAGGTTACAAAATATGAATAAATTAAAACTAATTTTATTAGCCATTTTTTCATCATTTGCTTTATTGTTTGCCCAAGACTACAAAGCTGGTTTTAGTGCGGACGCTAGGGTGATTGCAGAAAACTTAGGCGAAGGTGAAGGTTTTACATCACCAGACGTTGACGATCTTACCTTGAAGTTTAGCGCTTCGGTAGATAACGTAAGTGCATATGTCGAGTTTGATGATAACGGTGACGAAGCTTTAGCCTTTGATGGCGCTCAGATGACTGTGTCTGACCTATTTGACGGTCTTCTTACCGTTAATATTTTCGATATTGATTTCGCTAAAGGTGATAACAAAGGCCTTTTACCCGATGCAGGATTTAACGGGATTAAATTTCACATCAAGCCTATCGACATTTTATCTTTCTACGTAGGATATGGGGTGAAAAATATCACTTTTGGTGGTGCTGTAAAAGGGGCCATTGGCTTAGTAGAAGCGGCTAATGCTCAAATAGATGCGGATCTTCCTGCCAATCCTACTGATGAGCAAAAAGCTCAGGCTGATGAGGCAAAAGCTGCTAATTATGCTACTGTTGATGGAATTTTTGCTGGCTCTGGTACTGCAAGAGATGGAGATAACCTAAAATCGGATATTCATGCGATTACCGTGGGGGCTAATTTAAGCCTAGAAGTTATCGATGCTGAGCTTCATTTTGGGATGTTCCTTTTCGATAACGCTCCCCAGTACGTAAAAGATGGTGCAACGTTTGACCAACTTAGTGGTGGAACTGGTTTTGAAGATAATGCTATCGCTCTAGCGAACATTGGTGTGGGAGTTGATGCGTTAAAATTCTTATCAGCTGGCCTTTTAAAAATTGAGTTTGGAGCAGCTATTACTGGTGCTTATACAACAGATGTTTTCCGATCTTACAAATCAGCTGTAGAAGATCAAAAAGCAAGTCAGGAAATCCTTTACCAAGTTACTGCTTATGGTGACAGTGGAGATATCGCTGACACTGGTTTTGGAGTTAGCTATCGTTTAGTGTATGCAGGTGATAACCCAGCTAACGAGCATGCTTTAGGTGATTTAAAAGAGCTTGATGACGATACTTATGCGGATATGTTTGAGCTTAAAGTTACTCCTTACTACAGCATTAGTCAATTCACTTTCAAACTTCCTATTGAATTTTCTATGGTGGGAGAAAATGTAGTGTATGACTTATATAATTCAAAAGAATTCACTAATTTCCGTTCTGCTGTTAACACAGATGGTGATGAGTCTTCTTCTATCATGAATTTGGAGTTTGAGCCTACTATCGTTTGGACGCCAGCTTCTGGAATGTCAGCTGAGTTCTATGCTAACATTGGTCTTAATGACTTAGGTGGTGAGCTTGAGCCTGAAGGTGAAAGTAAAGATTATGACAACTTTGCTACTGACATTGAGTTAGGTATGAGATTGAAAGTTGCCTTTGATTTAGCAGGATCGTAAATAATTACTGTTTTTTAATCTTAAGAAAGCTTTATTACTTCGGTAATAGAGCTTTCTTTTTCTTCTTTTTTTCCCCATTTCCCTTATAGCTCACAATAAACTCAACAAAAAATTTCTCGCAATAAATTTTTTAGGATTGAGTGAATTTTTTTAATTCTTTATTCAGCTATTTCATATTAGTTGTTTCATAATACCTTCAATACTTTCCTTATATTTTCTCCACGCTTTATAAAGGTAAAGGAACTTAAAATTTAGATAAAATTTCAAGTAAGGAAAATTTTTAATTAAAAAAGTTAAAGAAATTTCAGAGTGTTAGAGGAATAATTTCTATTGGAAAAGGAATACTTCCACTCGGCGATTAAGGCTTCTTTCTGCTTCGGTGCTATTAGCAGTAATAGGTTTAGTATCCCCATTAAAACTATAACTAACTCGTATTGCTTCCACTCCGTTATTCACCAAATACTGGTAAACGCTTAACCCCCTTCTCCTAGATAAATCTAAATTATCCGCAGCTTCCCCTATATTATCCGCGTTCCCTTCTAAATGAACCTTGTAAAAAGGGTTGGCCTTTAAGTATAAAATTAGGTTATCTAAAAACTCAAAATACTCTGGAGAGATAGCATCAATCCCCGAAGGGAATAAAACACTACCTAGTAGCTCTAGTCGATTTAACTCTTCTACTGACTGTAGTGGGGTAGGGGTTTGATTAATTTCATTGGGGGGCGTTTTTGCTATCCTAACGTCAATAGCGGTAATTTTCCAGCCATTATTATCGTTTTTTAGGCTATAAGTATAAACATAGTTTTTTATGAATTTTTTTTCATCTTCTTTAATCCAAGCCTCTTCTTGTTGATCAGTGGTTTTATTTAAAATGGTGCCGGGGTTTTCAAAAGCGTCTCTAAGCGAATAATAAACTTCCACTTCGCCTAGTTCATTTTTGTCGATGATGGTTTTTAAAATCATATCTTCGTCTATTTCATAGGTTACATCTTGCAGTAAGAAATATTTGAAATCTTCTAAAATGTGAATTTTTTCTTCGGCTAATGCTCCTACATACCTTTCATAAAAAATGGTATTGTTGTAACTATTTTTTAGTAGAGCAGGCAAATCTAAAGTAGCCAAATAGTTTTCCCAGTTTTTTTCTTTTAAGGAAAGGATATGTTTTTCCATTAAAGCCCTAGGGAATCGATCGAGCATTTTATTAAAGCTGGTGGATGACGGCAAGGTGTTTTGTTCTTTATTTTCATTCAATAAGGTTTTATCGTGAAGCGAATTGAACAAAGGATTTTTTAGGGTAAATTGGAAAGGTTTAATGGCTATTTTATATTGCTGATTGGGGTTGGTTAAGTTGCCTAAGGGGTAGAAAAAACCTTCAACGAGGTAATCTCCTGGTTTAGTAAATTCAAAGAAATCATTTACGTCTATTGCCCCAGAAAAGCTTTCTTGGAATCCTAAAGAAACCCTTTTGGAATTTTTTTTATTAATCAAAGTTAGGTTACTGCTATCTCGATTGTACTGGTAGGCATCCCAACTGATGGTATTATAAGGGTTTTGATAGTTTTTTTCTCTAATGGTAAGCTCAAATTGAATGAAACTATTAGGGAAATGATTAAAGTTAAAGTTGCTTTCTAGAAAAAGATTATGAACGGTGAACTGAAAAGTAATAGGACTGTTTAGGTGATAAGATTTTTCCATAGGCCTAAGCGAAATAATGATTTTTTGCGATAATTCTTCATTAAAATTTTCACTTTCTTGACTAGTAGTAAAACTTGTTATGAGAATAGCAATAATTATAATTATCTTAAAATTATTAGAAAGTAGGCTTGTTAAAAAATAAGGATTTTTAGAGATTTTTCTCATAGTAATTTTTTGTTTAATTTTTTATAAGGTTAAATTTTTCGAAAAAACCTTATTTATAATTTCGGAAAAAATTGGTTTTTATAGTGGATTTTTTTTCTATTTTTAGAGAAAAATTATTGCTAATAAAAATTTATTCTAAGGTCGGGATAGTGTCTAATACTTTGAATTTTTTATCGGTAATAACAATCTCCCCAGAGCTAGGGAAAGCTGAAGTAACGGCGGTTATCATTGAAAAATGGGTCACCAAAATTAAATTGCCTTTTTTGCCTTCCCAGTTTTTTACGTATTTTTTTAGTGCTTTTATTTGCTTTTCCTCGTTTTTAGTGTAAGGGTAGCGGTAGGTGGAATTTAAAGCAGAGAATTCCTCATAATCTTTAAAGGCCTGATGAGCAGTATCTCGGCAACGACACCACTCACTAGTCAAAACCTGTTCAATGGGCACCTGGTTTTTTCTAAAATCTTCACCGATTTTTTTAGCCTGTTTAATCCCCACTTTATCTAAATTCCTTTGAGTAGAGCAATTAGTTAAATCGAAATCTTCCGGATCTCCATTGCCCGGGGCTAAAGCATGTCGGATAAAAACGACTTTGCCGCCCTCTTGTAAAAGCGCCCATGCCTTTTTAGTCTTGTCATTGTCTAATACATTGGCTAATAAAAAAGCAAAAGTGGAAAAAATAAAAATTAAAAGTAACTTTTTCATATGATGACTTTATTATAAATTATTATAAAATTCAAATGATAATTTTTTTTAAAAAGTTTTTAAAGCTATTGATTAAATTTTAAAAACTATATTTATCTACTTGTTTGAATTTTAATACTTAGTTAACCGATTTTTATAGTAAAAAAACTAAAAAACTGTCGAAATATTTTAATAAAGACTTGATTTTTTGCTTTTTTTAGATTATAATTGATAACTACTAAGTTTATATATAAATTGGGTGTATATAAAATTTTCCTATTAAAAAATAATTTCCAAAAATTATTAAATTTTTAAATAATAAATTTTTAAATAAAGGGGTTCGAAAAATTGAACAATTACGACAATTTTCTTGATTTAAAAAGCCATCCAGATGTTTTAAAGCTTTTAAAAATTGGAATAAAAGAAAAAGAGCTAGCTTTCTCTACTATCGCCAAAATACTTCCCAAAGAAATATTTAATCATGAAGACCTTATGGATAATATTTTTATTTTACTTAACGAAGAAGGGGTGGAGGTAATTGATGAGTTTCATCTAAAAATTGAAAAAGACAATATCCATAACATTGAAAAAATTCTCCAAAAGCATATGGAGGACAATCGGCGGTTGGAGGATCCAGTTAAATTATATCTAAAAGAAATTGGTAAAATCAAGCTACTCAATAGAAAGCAAGAGCGAGAAGTTGCTAAGAAGATGGAGGAGCAGTATCAAACCATTAAACTAACCCTTCAAGAAATGCATTTTTTGGTTTTAGAAGTTAATCGGCGGATAGCAAAAGCCAATGAAACCCTTGATGACGAAAGCATTTTCAATGTTTTAACCCCCCCTCGGATTTATAACGTAGCTATAGTTGAAAAGCAGAAAATGAAAAGACGTTATCAAAAATTTCAAAAGCGATTTGCTAAGTTGTATGAGGATTATAGTGATTGTTATAAAAAACTTAAAGGGGATAAAGCTAATAAAAAATTTCTGCTAGCTAGAGAAAAACTCATTACTTTATTTAACAAAGAAAAAATTTCTTCTAGTATTTATCGCCATGTTCAAGACGAGCTTTTTAAAGGAGAAAAAGAGCTCACTAATAGTAAAAATAAAATGAACTCTATGAAGGAGTACTACAGCCTTACCGTTAAGGATTTTACTAGTATTATTAAAAATAAAGACGATAAAGACACTCTTCTAAAATTTAAAACCAAGTCAAAGATTAAAAGTCGGCAAAATTTAATTGCCGTAGCTGAAAGATTTATTGAACTTAATAATACTTATGACTATTGGTTGAAAAAACTAAAAGCCCCTTATGAGAAGATTAAAGAATGGAAAAATATTATTCGAGAAGCTAATGTTATCATCAACGTTAATAAAAATAAATTGATAAAAGCTAATTTGCGCTTAGTCATTAGTATTGCTAAAAAATATATTTATCGTGGTCTGCATTTTTTTGATTTAATCCAAGAGGGGAATATTGGGTTGATGAATGCGGTAAAAAAGTATGATTATAAGAAAGGTTATAAATTTTCTACTTATTCTACCTGGTGGATTAAACAGGCTATTATGCGAAGTATATCAGATAAGTCCAGGAATATTCGTATTCCCGTCCATATGATTGAGCAGATTAATAAAGTTTCTAGAGAAAGCAGAGTTTATTTTCAAAAGCATGGTAAGAACCCAAGTAATGACGAGCTTTCCGAGATATTAGAATGGAAAATGAAAAAAATTAACATGATTAAAAATGTCTCTAAACAGCCTATTTCACTAGAAATGCCGATTAACGACAAAAATAGCGATAACTCTTTAGGGGACTTTATCGAGAGTAGCAAGGCGGTTAATCCTAGTAATAACACTATGAGTAATCTCTTGAAAGATGAAATTAGAGAAATCCTTAATAAAATTCCTGAAAGGGAAAGGGATATTATTAAAATGCGTTATGGATTAGAAGATGGTTGCCCGCATACGTTAGAAGAAACTGGGAGCCTTTTTCAGGTTACTAGAGAGCGAATTAGGCAGATAGAAAATAAAACTTTATCGAAATTAAAAAGACCAGATAACGGAAAATTTTTTAAAGATTTTATTTCTAATTAGTTTTTTATAACTCCTAGGCGATTTAATATTATAATTTAGTTCTTGAATTAATAAGATAATGAAACCAAGAGAAATTTTAGAAAAAATTAATTTTAAACTTGTTGGCTACTTGTTAGGGGCCGTACTTTTTGTATTACTGCTTTTTTATAGTTATTTAGAGTGGGACAAAAAAGTGGAGCGAGATATTAGTTTAGCCATTGATGCTGTTCTTTTAGAAGAAGAAAAAATTAAGTCCGATGAGATAAAAGGGGACTTAACCAAGATTAGGGATGATTTTTTAGCTATTTATGAACAAAACACCAGTAAAATAAATGGCATTCGGGCTTTGTTTTTAGCCGCCAGTGTAGAGTTAGAGCAAGAGGAATATGACAGTAGCAGGGAAAAATTACAGACTATTATTGAAAAGTCACCTAATCACTTTCTTGCCCCCAAGGCGTACTTGACGATTGCTTTCATTGAACGAAATAATAAAAACTACGACGAAGCCTTAAGGATCTTAGAAGAGTTTAAGGAGAATTACCCTGATCATTATCTGCAAGAAGAAGTAACCTTAACCCAAGGTAAAATTTATACCGAATTAAAAGATTATGAGTTAGCCAAGACTTTTTTTGATGAAATTATTGTGAACTCTGAAAACCCAGCTATCCAAGAAAACGCTCAAGAAAAAATTGATTTCTTAACCGTAGAAGAATTGATAAGTGGGGAGCTGAAAACCAATCAGTAGTTTTTATTGATTGGGTAAACTAAAGAGGATTTAAACTAGCTTTATAGGAGGGGGTGAAATAAAACTAGCTTAAATCTTGTATTAAATTTCGGATAAAATCTTTTAAAATTAAAGTAATTTTGTTAATAATAAAAAATTTACTTTACTTTTTTATTTTCCTTGCTATTTTTCACCAATCTATCTGGGGTAATATCTATCTCAATCCTTTCTTAATCGAAAAGCAAGAAGTTACTGCTATTGCTAACGTGATTATTAGTGATCAGCAAGCTGGGTTTAAATCTAAACCTAAAAAAAATGTCACTGTCTATTTCGATTTATTAGATAAGGATAATCGAAAAATTTATTCCCCTGCTTTTACTTCTAGCTCTTTTGCACTAATAAAAAAAAATAAAAGGTATTTGATTAAATCTCAAATCCATTATGAAAATAATAAATATCAGGCCCAGCTTTCTTTGCCTAAGGTAGAACGAGCGGGTTGGTACGATTTAGAAATTAAAATTGCTGAGCACCAAAAATACTCTAAAAATGCTTTCCAGTATTTAGATGATAAATTCAATATCATTTTTTTAATTGATAATAGCTCAAGTATGCTAAAAAATGATCCTGCTAAAAAAAGATTTCAGGCGATTAAAAATATAGTAGGCAATAAACGCTTTTCTGAAAAAATTCATAACATTAGCGTCCTGGAATTTTCTAATAACAGTAGGGTGCTGGTGCCATTCGTTTCTTTGCCAGAGTTTTTCAAGAAGAGTTGGATTAATACGGTTATTCCCCAAGGAGATACTAACTTTGCCGAAGCTTTACAAGCGGTTAATCGTCTTTTACAAGGGATAAAAAATTCTTACAGAAAAAATGTAGTTATTTTTCTAAGTGATGGGGTGACCAATTATCCTTATAACGATGAGCACCAATTATTATTAAAAAATAATGCAGTTGTTTTTACTATTGGTTTTAAAAATCAAAAAAAATCAGGAGAGCTAGATAGTAGTTTGCTGAAGAAAATTGCCTTGGAAACTAATGGAACTTATCAAGAGGGGGATTCTTCTTTTATTGAAAAAATCTACCAAAAAATGATTATCCAGTCGCTGATGGATAATACAGAGATAGTGGTTTATCCTATGAAAGAGGTTTTTTCTAAAAACGAATTAGTTTTTTTACGCTATTCTACTCTTAGGAAAAAATTAAATATTCAAGTCCGAGTGGATAATGAATTGGCTTCTCCCCTGCTCAAAGAAGAAACCATTATTCTTCCTCCACTAAAAGAAGGCAGGCATGATCTAACGGTGATTTTTTCTCACAATAATAAACGGTTACAAACTTTTGCTAAAGCAATAGCCATTAATAATCAACCTTCTTTTATTACGATTGATTTCCCTTTAATGATTAATTATAAAGAAAATTTGGCTAATCAAATTAGTTTTTTTGAGATTTTTTCTAGTGAATTGTTGGACTACCTAGATTTTAATCTAGTAAAGCAAACGGATGAAGGCTTTCGGGTTATAGAAAATTTTATTTTTTTAGAATCTCCTTTTAGCTTAAAAGCAAAAGAAAATAAAAAAATAGCAGTTACTTTTGATTCTACTTTCTTGTCTACTGAAAAAAATAATAACTATTTGCTTCTGGCAAAAACTGCTAAAAATTATTACGCTTATGAGGTGAGTTTTTCTCCGCTATTAGCTAAGAAATTAAAAGAAACAGAGAGTAGTTTGGAAGAGAGTAATTTTTATAAGTATTTATTAATAATATTTTTACTATTATTTTTAATGGCTTTTTATGTTTTATACTGGCGGCGTAAAAACAATCCTTAAAATACTAGCAAAAAAGAAAACCCAAAAAGCACCAATAGTGATGATGGCTATTTTTTTTTTAAACTCATTATCGGGTAATTTTAAAATATAGTAAAAAGCATAAAAAGGAATAAAAAAAACCAATAAAAGTTTTTTATACTCCTTTGCTTTATAAGCGTGATGAGCAGTTAAAGCCAATCCAGTAAGGATGCTTAAGTAAGTAAGGTTAATAATCAGAGTTAACAAAAGTAAAAAATATAAAAATTTAAATTAAAACTTATAAGTTTTCTGCTAAAGTTTCTTTAACTGCTAAGATATAATCTTCGGTGTTCAGATAGTCGCTGTCTTTTAAGTTGCTACCGTGGATTAGTAAAGCAAGGTCTTTCGTCATCTTCCCTTTTTCTACTGTAGTAATGCAGGCTTTTTCTAGTTTTTCAGCAAAATTGATTAGCTCTTGGTTTTGGTCAATTTTACCTCTAAAAGCTAGTCCTCTAGTCCAAGCAAAAATAGAAGCAATGGAATTAGTTGAAGTAGGTTTCCCTTTTTGATGGTTGCGGTAATGACGAGTAACTGTCCCATGAGCAGCTTCTGCTTCCATAATGTCTCCCTCTGGGGTCACTAAAGTGGAAGTCATTAAGCCCAAAGAACCAAATCCCTGTGCAACTGTATCCGACTGGACGTCGCCATCGTAATTTTTACAGGCCCAAACAAAACCACCTTCCCACTTAAGGCAGGCAGCTACCATATCGTCAATTAAACGGTGTTCGTAGGTTATCCCTAAGGAATCCATCTTGCTTTTAAACTCTTTTTGATAAAGTTTTTCAAAAATATCTTTAAAAAACCCATCGTATTTTTTTAAAATAGTATTTTTAGTAGAAAAGTAAAGGGGCCATTTTTTGCTAATTGCCATATTAAAACACGACCTAGCAAATCCCTCTATAGATTCCTTGGTGTTGTACATAGAAAGGGCCACTCCACCAGAAGTAGGGAAATTAAAAACTTCTTCTCTTATTTCTTGTCCGTTTTCTGGCTTAAAAACTAGCTCTAGTTTTCCTTTCCCAGAAGCGATTATTTCAGAAGCACGATACTGATCACCAAAAGCATGACGGCCAATGCAGATTGGTTTTTTCCAACCAGGTACTAATCGTGGGACATTGTTAATAATAATAGGTTCGCGAAAAACTGTTCCACCAATGATATTTCGAATAGTGCCGTTAGGGGAGCGATACATTTTTTTAAGGGAAAACTCTTCTACTCTTTTTTCATCTGGGGTAATGGTAGCGCATTTTACTCCTACCTTATATTTTTTTATAGCATTAGCTGCATCAATAGTTACTTGATCATTCGTGGCATCGCGGTGCTCCATTCCTAAATCAAAGTATTTTAAGTCAATATCTAAATAAGGAAAAATAAGTTCGTCTTTAATTATTTTCCAGATAATTCTAGTCATTTCATCACCGTCAAGCTCGACTACCGGGTTATTAACTTTTATTTTATTTGCCATAATTATTACTCCAATAAATTAGATTATTAGTATTATAGTATGTTAATTAGTGAATTTATTTTTTTTAAAAAAAATAAGAGTGAGAGTAACTCATATTATAATAAAGTATTGTTGTAAAAGTTATTTAATTTTTTTTTTGGTTTTTTTGAAAATTCATTAAATTAAAATTAATATTTTTTACAATTTCATTTTATTTTTAAATATTTTTTAGGAGGTTTATTTCAAATGATAAAAATAAAATTATTACAATTAGCAAAGTTCTTTTTTATCTTTTTTGTATTAGTTGCTTTCATTAATTGTGGAGGAAGTAGTAATAATAAAGAAGCTAACGATCAAATAGAAGCTTGCTTAATAACTAAAACCGATAGCAATCCTTTTTTCGTAAAAATGCGAGAAGGGGCAAAAGCGGAAGCGGATAAATTAGGTGTCAAATTAAGCACTTATGCAGGTAAAATTGATGGGGATAATGAAAGTCAGGTGGCGGCTGTTGAAACTTGTATTGCTGCAGGAGCACGAGGAATTTTAATTACGCCTTCGGATTCTAAAGCAATTGTCCCGACGATAGCGAAAGCTAGAGATGCTGGTCTTTTAGTGATTGCCTTGGATACTCCCTTAGAGCCGATCGATGCTGCTGATGCTACTTTTGCTACCGATAACTTCAAAGCAGGAGAATTAATAGGAGAATGGGCTAGAAAAAAATTAGGAACAGACTCTAACAATGCTAAAATAGCGCTTCTGGATTTAAATGCTTCTGAGGTATCAGTTGATGTTGCCCGGGATCAAGGTTTTCTAAAAGGCTTTGGTATTGACTTAAATGACCCTAGCGATATTGGTGATGAAAACGATCCTAGGATTGTCGGTAATGACGTTACTGATGGCAATGAAGCAGGAGGCCGTAAGGCTATGGAGAATTTGTTGCAAAAAGATCCCAATATCAATTTGGTTTATACTATCAATGAACCAGCTGCGGCTGGAGCTTATGAAGCCCTTAAAGCAGTGGGTAAAGAAAAAGATGTTTTGATTGTTTCGGTAGACGGTGGATGCCCTGGTGTTAGAAATATTGGCGAAGGCGTTATCGGGGCTACTTCTATGCAGTTCCCTTTAAAAATGGCTTCATTAGGAATTTCGGCGATTGTTAAATTTGCTCTTTCAGGAGAAAAACCGGAAGTTGATCCAAGCTTAGGTTTTTTCAATACAGGAGTAGAACTTATTACGGATGAGCCAGTTTCAGGGCTTGATTCAAAAAATTCAAAAGCAGGACTTGCAGAGTGCTGGGGATAAGAAAATAAATTTATTTTAAAAAGATGGTAGGGAGTTTTTCTCTACCATTTTTTAGTGGACTAAGGTTAATAAAATGAGTAAAGATAATTCCTTGCCTTTCGTTGTTTTAAAAAAAATCCAAAGTTTCCTTCATTCTAATACGAATTTTATACCATTAATTGTTTTAGTTTTATCGCTAGTAGTTTTTGGTTTTATTGCTGGAGAAAGATTTTTTTCTCCGTTTAATTTGTCGCTGATTATCCAGCAAGTTAGTATCATTGGTATTCTGGGGATAGCTCAGACGTTAATTATTTTGACTGCTGGGATTGATTTATCGGTTGCCGCTATTATGATTTTATCTTCCGTGGTAATGGGGCGATTGGCTATTTATGTGGGAATGCCAGTGCCTTTAGCTATTATTGTCGGAGTTGGGGTAGCCTCCTTATGCGGTTTTTTAAATTCTTTTTTCGTTTCTAAAGCCAAACTTCCTCCTTTCATCGTTACTCTAGGCACGTGGAATATTTTTTATTCACTTAACTTATGGTACTCTAAAAGTGAATCCATTAGGAGCCAAGATATTGATAAGTTGGCTCCTCTTTTGAAAATTTTCGGTAAAGAAATAAGCCTTTTTAGTACTCAATTTACCACTGGTTCTATTTTAATGATTTTGTTATTTTTACTTTTTTGGTACATTTTAAAATACACTTCCTGGGGAGTGCATGTTTATGCAGTAGGAGATGATCCTGAAGCAGCTAAGCTTTCGGGAATTAACGTTCAAAGAGTCCTTATTTCAGTTTATGTTATTGCTGGTATTGTTTGTGGGGTAGCAGGTTGGGCGGCTATTGGTCGGATTGGGTCAGTTAGCCCACAGAGTTTTTATGACGCTAACTTGGACTCAATAACGGCAGTAGTCATAGGAGGAACGTCCTTGTTTGGTGGGCGAGGCTCCATTTTGGGAACAATGTTTGGGGCTTTAATTGTTGGGGTTTTTAGATCGGGATTGGCGTTGGCCGGAGTAGATGTTTTGTGGCAGGTTTTTGCCATAGGCTGGCTCATTATTATTGCTGTTTTATTGGATCAATGGATAAGGAAACAGGCGAGCTAAATAGTATGAAAGCGAATAATAAAAAAAAAGTAATTTTATCTTGTAATAATATCGTTAAAAAATTTGGTCGAGTAGTGGCTTTAGATAATGCTAATTTTAATTTATTTGAAGGAGAGATTTTGGGAATTATTGGAGATAATGGAGCGGGAAAATCAACTTTAATCAAAGCCTTGTCGGGAGCAATTACCATTGATGCAGGAGAAATATTTTTAAATGAAAAAAAAGTGCAACTTAACTCTCCTTCGGATGCTCGGTTAAACGGGATAGAAACGGTTTATCAGAATTTAGCCCTCTCCCCGGCTTTGTCTATTATCGAAAATATGTTTTTAGGAAGGGAGATTCGTAAAAAAAATTTTTTAGGGAAAGTTTTTCGCTCAATTGACAAAAAAAAAATGAAAGTTATTGCCAAAGAAAAATTAAATGAGCTAGGTATTTTAACTGTGCAAAACATCAATCAGGCCATTGAAACCCTTTCAGGAGGGCAACGCCAAGCAGTGGCTATTGCTAGGGCTAGTTTATTTGGCAGTAAGATAATTATTTTGGACGAACCTACTGCTGCTTTAGGGGTAAAAGAATCCAGAAAGGTTTTGGAGCTGATAAAAAACATTAATCAACGGGGAATATCGATTATCCTTATTTCCCATAATATGCCCCATGTTTTTGAAATTTGCCATCGGGTGCATATTCATCGATTAAGTAAAAAACTATGTGATATTGATCCCAAAAAGACCACTATGGAAGAAGCAGTAGCTTTGATGACCGGGGCTAAGCAACCGTAAAACTACTAGTTAGATTTACTCACTTATTTTTTCTAAGAGATTTTAAGAGAGTAAGAATTTTTTTTTCTAGTTCGCTAATTCCTAATTGGTTTTCGATTTTATAGTCGCTTAAGGCAATAGGCCCACCTTTATTGAGGGTTTTTATCTCGGTCATATCTCTAGTGAAGCATTCTTTTTTAGTGAGACTTCTAGTTTTTCTTTGGGTTAATCGCTCGTGCCTTGTTTTCTTATCGACATAAATTTCTAATAAAATTATTTCATCTACTAGTTCGTTTAGTAGGTACTCATATTCTTCTAAACTATAAAGGCCATCAATGTAAATCAGCTCATTATCTACAAGCAGTTTTTTAATTTCTGGCAACGCTAGTTGGGCATAGGCATTCATACCATATTTTCTTCGTAAAAATTCTCGTGCCTCTTTTTCTTTTTGTAAGGTAATAGTTTGTTGGTTTTTTTTTAGGTAATCTAGGGTAAGGTTACCAAAGTAAATGCCTTTAAGCCCTACTTTTTTTAAAATTTCGGCAGCTGAAGATTTCCCTGCTCCGGGCATTCCTACTAATGCTATTATTTTTTTCATAACCAAGTGCTAAGTAGTTCTCGATAGGATTTTAATTTTTTCTGCAGGGCTTTGGTGGAGTTAGTGAAATCTTCGAGATTAACTTTTTGATTAACCGAAATATAAAATTTTATTTTTGGCTCGGTTCCTGAGGGGCGAATGCTAATTAAAGTATTATCTGATAAAAAAAATTGCACAAGATTAGTTTGGGGATAACGAGTCAATTTGCGAGCAACTTGATTTTGAATTACAATTTTTTTCAAATAATCTTTGATGACTAAAACTTTTTCTCCATTTATTTTTTTAGGGTATTTTTCTCTTAATTTATTCATAAATTTTTGGATAAAATCTATTCCCGATTTCCCTTCTTTTTTTAAGGTAAAAAGTTCTTCTAAATAATGCCCATAGCGGCAGTAAATATCTTTTAAAACTTCTTGAATAGTTATCCCTTTTTTTTGGTAATAGTAAAACATTTCACTAAAAGTCAAAGCGCTGCTAACAGCATCTTTGTCACGCACTTTATCGGTTATTAGATAGCCATAGCTTTCTTCCATAGCAAAGAGGAATTTCTTCTGAGTAGTTTTTTTTATCATTTCTCCAATGTATTTAAACCCAGTAAGGGTTGTGGCGCATTTTAGTTTATTCTTTTCAGCTATTTTTAATATCAAAGGCGTGCTCACTATTGTGGTTACAACGTAATATTGTTGTAGTTTTTCTTTTAGCTTTTTTTTTTGTTCAATGAGGTAATGCAGTAATAAAACTCCAATTTGATTCCCATTGGGGATAAAGCAACTTTGTTTTTCTCGGATGACAACTGCCAGTCGATCGCTATCGGGGTCGGTTGCTAAAAGCAAGTCATCTTGGTTTTTTTTTAAAGTAGCTATTCCTAGTTTTAAAGCTGATTGCTCTTCGGGGTTAGGACTTTTTACGGTGGGAAAATTCCCATCTTCTTTAGCTTGTTCTTTAACCAAATTGACTTTTTTAACTCCCATGAAGTAAAGTAAATCTGGTAAAAGGTTTATCCCGTTGCCGTGTAGGGGTGAGTAAGTTAGTGATTTTCCTTTTAGAACTTCAAGGTTGGGGCAGTAAGGTTTTAGTTTTTGATAATAGCGTTTTTCTATTTTCTGGGGAACGCTTTTTATTTTTTGGCTAGTTTTTTTCTTTTGTAAAATTTTTACTACTTGAGCGTAACTACCTATTTTTTGAATTTCTTGAATAATTTCTTTGTCAGTGGGTTCGACGATTTGCCCGCCATCTTGGTTATAAATTTTATAACCATTATATTCTTTGGGATTATGGGAAGCGGTTATCACAACCCCTAAATGGCAGCCTAATTCTCTAATGGTAAAAGATAAAAGGGGGGTGGGTTTGGCTTTGGTAAAACAGTACACTACTATATTGTTTTTACTAAATAAAGCGGCCACTTCCCTAGCAAAAAAAGCACTATTATTCCTCGTGTCATAGGCGATAGCGATTTTTAGCTTTTTTCTAGGGATTTTTTTTTTTAGATAATGGA
Organism: Spirochaetota bacterium; assembly: GCA_965277105.1. Taxonomy (GTDB): domain Bacteria; phylum Spirochaetota; class UBA12135; order COTS27; family CAXSBA01; genus CAXSBA01. The sequence continues at coordinate 316,906 of OZ255710.1, forward strand.
CTACCCCTTGAGAAATAATCTTTAACGTATAAAGGTTAATCCGGTTAGTCCCTACTCCCATTTTTTCTCGCACTCCCCCAGTTCCAAAAGCAAGCTCCTTATAAAAAGCATTGATTAATTCTTTTTCTTTTTTTAATAGCTTTTTTATTGCTAAATGGGTTTCTTGATCGTAAATTGGGGATAACCATTCGTGAGCTTTTCTAATGACTTTCTGCATTTCTTGCATAAGAAAATTATAATATAACATTGTAAAAAATAAAAACAAAGTAAGTATTAAGCTCTAATAGAAGACAAAAGAAGAAAAAAGTTATTAAAAATTATTGATTAACAACAAAAAAAACTGCTATTTGCTTTTTTTAATTCTTTTAAAGATATTTTTTATGGTATAATAATATAAAATTATATTTTATTTAAACAATGAAGAGAACGTATCAACCTAGTAAATTAAAAAGAGCAAGAAAATTTGGTTTTAGAAAAAGAATGAAAACTCATTCAGGAAGACTGATTATTAATGCTCGAAGAAGAAAAGGAAGAAAAAAACTTTCCTCTTCTGATGAATAAAAAAAAATTAAAGAAAAAAGATTTTTTAGAACTTTTTAAACAAAAAAACAAAATTTTTTCTAAGGGAGTTATTTTTTTTTTTAAGCAACACAATGATTTAATTATCAAAACAGCTACTAAAAAAGCTATTGGAAAAGCATGGTTAAGGAATTACCGCAAAAGAAGGTTAAAAAACATTTTAAACAACCTAAGATTTAAAGAAAATTTATTTATTTTAGCCGTTATAACTAGAAACGAAGTTAGGGGATATGAAGAAGAACAAAAAAAAATTGAAAAGCTACTTAAACCTATTCTTGTCTAAGATTTTAATTTTTTTTATTAAAGGATATAGAAAATTTATTTCCCCTTTTACTTTACCTTCTTGTCGTTATTTACCAACTTGTTCTGATTATGCCATTCAGGCAATTCAAAAAAAAGGAGTAATTAAAGGGAGTTTTTTAACCTTTAAAAGGTTACTTCGTTGCCATCCACTAGCCAAAAGTAGAGTTGATGAAGTATAGCTAATTTTTTTAATAAAATTTAGCTGTATTTTCTCATAAAAGATTAAAAATTTGGCAAAATGGAAAACCAATGAGCGAACCTTCAGATAAAGCACGATATTTTGTCGCTATTATATTATCCTTAATAGTTTTATTTACTTGGACTGTTTTCTCCCCACCTTCTGGTAATCAACAAGAAACAACAGAAAATAGTAGCAATTCTGAAAAAAATTCAGAAATTTTTCCTACTCCTAGTGAGGCTTTAGAAAAGAATGAAAATATTTTAGACAGTGGAATTTTAGTTCCAGAAGAAAGTGCTAATGAGGAGAATAATAATCCTACTGAAACTTTAACCGCAACCGATAAGCCCAGCACGAAAGAAGAATTTTTTTCATTAGAAAACGAGAATTTAAAAATTAAGTTTTCTTCTAAAAATGCCGTTGTCGATGAGGTTTTTCTAACGTACCTCAACGAGCAAGAGAAAGTAACAACTCCGAATATTGATTATAGTCTGCCTGATTATCGAGTGGGGAACGTGAGTTTTCGCTTAGTGGACGGGGCTCCTTTAAATAGATATTTCCAAGTTACCGAGCAGTCAGCCAATCGCTTGGTTTTTCAAACAAGGCTAACTATTCAAAGCAAAGTTATTTTTATTATAAAAGAGTATTCTCTGCAAGATTCGGTTTTAAATTTAAAGGTAAGGTTTATCGACGAAACCGGAAATGCGGTTAAGGTCAATTACTACGTTAGCAATGGCAGTAGTATTGGGGTTTTTAAAAAGGAAAAAAATATTTTTGATATTACGGAAATAGCCTACACTATTGGTGATAACACCGAGACCGTTCTTTCTCGAGGTTTCTTTTCCATCTTTGGTCAAGAAGAAAACCAAGAGATTATTAGTAGTATAAAACCCGATTGGATTTCCATTGATAATCGTTTTTATTTAAGGGCTCTTAAGAGCAAAAGTGATATTAGCGAGGCTGTTTTTTTAAGAAAAAATATTAACCAGCAAGAGCATTTGATTACTGCTTACAAACTCCAATCTAACCCAGTAGATGAGTTTTCCTTTTATCTTCTACCTAAAAAAAGGGATCTTTTAGACAGTTATTATGACGAGCAAGGGGAGTATTTTTTTAACCTCTTTCATCAGTTTAAGTTTATGCGAATCCTGTCGAGTATCCTTTATTTTTTTATTCAAGAAATTTATCAATTAGTGGGCGATTATGGGTTGGCTATTTTACTTATTACTCTTTTATTAAAAATTATTATTTTACCACTAACCCATAAAAGTATGAAATCAATGAAGAGAATGCAGGAGTTGGCCCCGAAAATGCAAGCGATTAGGAGTAATTTTAAAAACAATCCTCAAAAAATGAATTTGGAAATGATGACCCTTTACCGTAAAGAAAAAATTAATCCTTTAGGAGGGTGCATTCCCATGCTTATCCCACTCCCGATTTTTATTGCCTTTTATTCTTTATTTAGGAGTATGGTGGAGCTTCAAGGGGTTCCTTTTCTTTGGATTGGCGACCTTTCGTTGCCGGATGTGATTTATCAGTTTAACAGCTCTATTTTTTTAATTGGTGATCAGATTCATCTGCTCCCTATTATTATGACGGTTAGTTCTTTTTTCCAATCCATTATGACCCCGCAAACTACAACTCCGGAAAATCGTCAGCAAATTATTATTATGAAATACTTTTTGCCAATATTCTTTTTATTTATTTCTTGGAATATGCCTAGTGCTTTAATATTATTCTGGTTGTCTCAAAATTTATTTTCCATTGGGCAAATGTTGGTTATAAGGTTAAATGATAAAAATAAACAGTTAAAAATTAAAAAAACTTAATAGGAGTAGAAAAAATGTTGTATATTGATGTAGAAGGAAATAGCGTTAAAAATGCTATTGCTAAAGGGATTAAGCAATTAAAACTTAATGAAAATGATATCAAAACAGAAGTTTTACAAAAAGATAAAAGAGGAATGTTTGGTATTGGTAAAAAGCAGTTAGCTAAGGTAAGGATTTTTTATAAAGAGATGAATGAGATTGATGGCATTTTTCAGGAAATCAAAAAGATTATTGGTTATATTGATGAAAACGTGGTTTCGGATTTTGAACAAGTAGGGGAAAGGTATTATCTAAAAATTGAAAGTCAAATGCCCGAGCATTTCATTGGCAAGCGAGGAAAAACTCAAGATGCTTTGCAGATAGTTATTAACAACTTATTGCAAAAATATAATAATACTTTTAAGATAATTGTTAATGTTAGCGACTATGCTAAAAAGAAAGAAAATAATTTTGTGCAGTGGGTAAGGCAACAAATTTCTGAAGTAAGAAGAAGTAAAAAAGCTATCATCCTTAATCCCATGAATTCCTATAAAAGAAGAATTTTACATTTAGAAGTAAAAAAATACTCAGGAATAAAAAGCGAGTCTCATGGTATTGGGAAGTTGAAAGCTATTAAAATCAGTTTAGATAAAAATAGCGATAACGGTAATAGTGGTAATAGTAGCAACTTTGATAATTCAGTAAATGAAGAGCATGAAGAGCAAAAGAAATTTGCTTCTAGAAATGAAAGCGAAATAACTAAAAATAGTTAAAAAAGCTTTTCAATAAAATTTGCGAGATCGTCAAACGATTATTCAACTGGCGACTCCTCGGGCTACTGGGGCAATTCATATTATTCGAATATCTGGGGATAAAAGTCTAGCTTTTTTAAAAAAACACATAACGTTAAAAGAAATCAAGCCTAGAAAAACTTATTATACTTCCTTTTATCACCAAAAAAAAATAATTGACAAGTTAATTTTTTTTTATAGCGCTAGCCCTTATTCCTACACTGGGGAAGATATGGTAGAGCTCCACGTTCATGGTTCTTTGCTTATTGTCGAAGAGGTATTAAAAATAGCTTTAGAAGAAGATTTAGTTTTAGCCGAGCCGGGAGAGTTTAGTGAGCGGGCTTTCCTTAATGGTAAGATGACATTAGAAATGGCGGAGGCTACTAATGGTTTAATCCATACTCGTTCCTCTTATTTAAAAGAAAATGCTTTGAGAATTTTAGAGAAAAAATCCAGTCTGGAATTTGCTCATTTAGAAAATTTAATCCAAAGCATGATGGCGGAGTTGGAAAGTAGTATTGAGTTTCCCGAAGAAGATATCCCTGAAATTGATAAATCGCGCGAAGAACTTTATTTTAACTACTTAAAAAAAATAGAAGAGATTACCGAATATTTTGAAAAAATTGCTAGTAATTTTTTAATTGGTAGTAGCGTTTCTGAGGGAATAAAAGTGGGTTTTTTGGGGGCCCCTAATGTGGGGAAATCGACCCTTTTAAATACGCTCCTTCAAGAAGATAGAGTTTTGGTTTCTCCTGAAGCGGGAACTACTAGGGATTTCATTAGTGAAAATTTTACTATTGATGAGTTTCCCCTTTTATTTTTGGATACTGCTGGAATTAGAAAAACCCAAAAGAGCCTTGAAAAAAAAGGAATTCTAAAGACCTTAGAGATTATTAAAAAATGTGAGATTATTATTATTTTACTTGACAGTCTTCAAGGTTTAGAAAAAATTATTGCTCCTTCGTTTTTAGAAAAAAACCATTTGCAGGACAAGCATTTTTTAGTGTACATTAATAAAACTGATATACTGCTTAGCGAAGATTTAAAAAGGATTAAAAAAAAAGTACAAGAAAAAAATTTGCAGGTAAAAAATAGTTTTTCTCTTATTGAAAAACCAGAAGTTAGTAGAAAAATAATTATAACTGATTTAAAAGAAATACTGGACGCTCACTTCCAAATTCCTCAAGGTGAGTTAGCCTTAGTAAGCCATCGTCAGTACATTATCGTTAATCGCCTGATAGAAAAATTAAGCAAGGTAAAGCAAGTGATAAAAAACTTAGCGGGTGAAGAAATTGTCATTGAAGAATTTAGAAAACTAAAAGACGATTTTTCCGAGTTAAATTTGAACACCGATCAAGAGGAAATATTCAATACCCTATTCCGGCAATTTTGCATTGGCAAATAAATACAATAAAAGAAAATAAATAAAATTAGTTTAATGAGTAGATTTTAATTTATTGATTATAATGCTAGCAATTTTTTCTGAAGAAAAACAAATCTGAAATTTCCCAATCTCTTTTTGATAATCTTCTACCCAAGTGTGATTTCGTTGCACTTTTTTTACCAAGTTAATAAAATCATCTTGCTTTCTTATTTTCCACCCTAGTTTTTTTTTTAGTAAATAATTTTCAACGTTCTCTTCATTGGCCATAGCTAGCAAACTAATAAAAGGTTTTTTTAAATAAATGCTTTCAAAAATACTATTCATCCCGGCTTTGCCCACGCTAATGTCAGAGCAGTAAAGGTATTCGTGCATATTATCAACAAAGCCTTGCGGGATAATATCATAAGCAGGGTATTTTTTTTCGAGGGATTTTATTTTTTCAAAAGTAGTTCTGCTTTTACCGCAAATCACAATACTTTGAATATCCATCTGATTTTCATACATTTTTTCAATAAAATCAAAAACACCAATGCCTTCGCCACCAGCTGAAAATAATAAAGTAAATTTATTTTTTAATCCTAGTTTTTTTCGTTCTTGTTTTTGAGATTTAAATTTTTTTTGATACTTGCGATCTAAAGGAAAAGGAATTAAAATAACCTTTTTTTTTTCTAACCCCCGGTTAATCATTTCTGCATACCCTTCGCTACTCGCTACCAAAGAAAAATCCATCTGTTGATTAATAAAACTTTGATGAGCAAAGACGACATCGCTATTGTAGTAAAATAACTTTATGGGTAATTTTTTTTTTTTAATATAAAAACTATAAGCGTGATGCGATAAAAAATCAGTAAAAATTATGAAATCTGGTTTTTTAGCTTGAAGTTGGTTAGCTATTTTTTTTTCTAATCCTCCAAGGTGATAAGTGAGCTGCTGAATAATTTTATTAATAAATAGATTGTCACTGGCTAAAAGTAGCAGTTTAAAAAGGAAAGGAATATTTAAGAAAAATCGCCAACTTGATTTTGTTACTTTGTCTAAAAAAAATGAGTCTAAACCATTAAAAAAATCAAAGTATTCAACCGTAACTTTTTTGCTGATTAATTCTTGGCCAATACTAACCGCAGGAGCCTTGAAACCATTGCCGGTTCCTAGGTAAATAATCAAAGCCGATAATGCTTTCTGCATTTTTTTAAATGAGCCCTTTTTTCTTAATCTTTTTCATGATTTTATCTAACTCTTTTTCGATATTTTTACTATTGCCATTAACTGTAATCTCGGGGTTTTGAGGTTTTTCAAATGTGTCGTTATAGCCAGTTAAATTTTTTATTTCCCCGTTAATGGCTTTTTGATAAAGTCCTTTGGGATCTCTTTTAATACATTCTTTCAGTGGAGTTTTAACATACACCTCAAAGTAATCCCCTTGCTTCCCAATTAAAGCTCGATTTTCATCACGAACATCTTGATAAGGAGCAATATTAGCCACTAAGCATATCCCGTTATGCTTAACAATTTCACTGGCAACAAAACCTATCCTCTCTATGTTAAGTTTTCTGTCTTTTGCACTAAAACCTAAATCCTTGGATAAATACTTTCTAATAATGTCTCCATCTAGAATAGTGATTTTACGATTATTGATTTTTTCATTAAGCTTACTAGCTAGATAATTCACTAGGGTAGATTTCCCACTAGCTGGAATACCCACAAAATAAAGGCAAAATCCCCTTTGGTTTTTCGGCTTGTTCGCTTCTTTCAGTTTTTTGATGATATTAGGGAAAGAAAACCATTCAGGTAATTCCTCTCCTTGATTTAATAATCTTCTCTGCTCAGTTCCCGATAGTTTTAATACTTTTGCTTTAGGAGGAATTTTATCTCTTTCTAAATAAGCGTCTAATTCTTTTACATAACAAATTTCTTTTGACTCTAAGATTTCTATCCCAATTTCTTTTTTATATTTCTCTAAAATTTTCTGAGCATCATAAGGCCCATAAAAATTTTCTCCATTAGCTTTTTTATAACTAGGTCCCGCATGATCTCGCCCTACTATAAAATGAGTAGCCCCATAGTTTTTTCTAATTAAAGCGTGCCAAATCGCTTCTCGAGGACCAGCCATTCTCATTGAAAGAGGAAGAAGCGACAAAGTTACCGATAAATCATCATAGTGCTTGATAATTTCTTGGTAGCAAATAACTCGCAAATGATAATTGATATCAACCTCTTGAGTGACTCCCACAACGGGATGAAGGAGAAGTTCGACATCCCCTTTTACTTTTTTAGTGAGATTTTTTGTCAAATGGAAATGCGATTTATGCATAGGGTTTCTAGTTTGAAAAGCTACGACTTTATTTTTATTTTTTCTTTTAAAAAGCTTTTTTAGTTCATTGGGAGTTTTTCTTAAGTCTTTAAAAGTGTAATGAATAACATCGCGAATTTTTTTTATTTTACCACCCACATAATATTTTTTACCATTCGCGTAATTTTCCTGCATAATTTTTTGATAAGGATGGTTTAAATCATAACACCCAAAAACCTGCCTGCACTCTTCTTTTAAATCATAAGCAAAAATTTCTTTTATTTCTAAATCGGCAAGATTAATTCCCGTCTCGTCTTTTAAAATTATTTTTTTCTCGTTTTGAAAATTCTCTTTTTCCTGTTCGCTGATTGGTAAGGTAATTGGAATAGGCCAGAGCTCCCCATTCGCTAATCGCATTTTTTTCAAAACCGTTAGATAATCTTTTTCGGTTAGAAACCCAGTTAAAGGGGCAAAGCCTTTGGTTAAAAGTAGTTCTAAATCGCAAAGTTCCCTTTGATTAAGTGTTTTAGTTTTAATGGTAATTCCTCTTTAAATTTCTTAGTTCTTGCTTTGGGTAGCGGTTAGGAGTATAGTCAAAATAATATCTTCCACACTAGCACCTCGTGAGAGATCGTTAAAAGGGAATTGTAATCCTTGGAGAATTGGGCCAATGGCTAGTGCTCCCGTTAAACGTTGGACAGCCTTGTACGTTATGTTTCCAGAATCTAAGTCAGGGAATATGAAAGTATTGGCTTTTCCTTTTAATTCGCTGTTTTTTATTTTTTGCTTGGCTACCTTAGGGTCAATAGCCGCATCAAACTGGATAGGCCCTTCACTAGGGATATTTGGGTGGCTTTTTTTAAAGAGACTATAAGCTTCTTTTACTTTAGTTACTTTTTCGCCCTTGCCTGATTCTCCTGTGCTATAGCTTAGAAAAGCAACCCTAGGTTTTACTTTCAAGTCTTTTACCAAAGTTAAACAGTTATTGGCTATGTCTTTTAAGTCGTCACTGTTAGGAGAAATATTAACTGCGCAATCAGAAAAGAATAGCACTTCTTTTTTAACTAGCATAATAAATAAAGAAGAAATAAGGCGACACTTTTGCTTTAATCCAATTAATTTAAAAGCTGATTTTAAAGTTGTGTTAGTAGAATAGACTGCCCCACAAACCACGCCATCTACTTCTTTTTTTAAAAGTTTCAAACAAGCTAGAGATAAATCTTTGTTGGTATTTTCTTGTAAAAAAGTTTGTTTTTTTAAGGGTAATTTTTCAATCAGGTTGGTGTAAGAAGAAAAAATATTTTTTTCTTGTGGGGAAATAATTTCTACTCCTTTTAAGATTACTTTTTGTTTTTTTGCTACTTTTTCTATTTTGTTGGCATCGCCTAGAAGGGTAATATTGGCTATTCTTTTTTTTTGACAATAGTTAGCTGCTGTTATAACTCGAAGATCTTCCCCTTCGACTAATATAATTTTTTTATTTTTTTTTTGAACTTGAGTGATAAGTTTTTTAATAAAAGAAGATTTTGCTATTGTTAAGTTTTTCACTAGCAATATTATTTTTTAGTAAAATATTATTGATAATTATATCCTGAAAAAAAATCTACGGGAGGCAATTCTCCAAAAGCTACCTTGTTTTTATAGTATAATTTATACATAAAAATGTCTGAAAAAATTATTTTTTCCTTATCTCGAATTAATAAAAAAACTCCTACGGGGAAGCTAATCCTCAAAGATATTTCGCTTTCCTTTTATTATGGTGCCAAGATTGGAGTCATTGGAGTAAATGGTGCGGGGAAATCTAGTTTGTTAAAAATAATTGCTGGTTGGGATAAAGAAGTGGAAGGAGAAGTGGTGCGAGAAAAAAACATTACTTTCGGTTATCTTCCTCAAGAGCCAGAACTAGACCCTGATTTAAACGTTATTGATAATATCAAAGCGGGAATGAAAGAGCCTAATGAGCTTTTGGCTAAGTTTGAAGAGTTGTCTAATAAAATGACTGAGCCGTTAAGCGATGATGAGATGAATAAAGTGATTGAAGAGATGGGTGAGGTTCAGGAAAAGATTGATCAGCTAGGAGCTTGGGATTTAGAGCGAACTTTAACTATGGCTATGGAAGCGCTCCGGGTTCCACATAAAGATAGTTCCATTCAAAATCTTTCGGGAGGAGAGAAAAGAAGGGTTTCTTTGTGTAAATTATTATTAGAGGCCCCTGATGTGCTTATTTTAGATGAGCCAACGAATCACTTAGACGCAGAAAGCGTTGCTTGGTTGGAAGATTATTTAACAAAATTTAAAGGGACGGTTATTACTGTTACTCATGATCGTTATTTTTTAGATAATGTGGCTAGTTGGATTTTAGAACTTGATAGGGGAGAAGGATTCCCTTTTAAAGGAAACTACAGTGAGTGGCTAAGCCAAAAACTCTCAAGGGATGAACAAGAAAAAAAATTAGATACTAAAAAGCAAAAAACCCTTAAGCGTGAATTAGAATGGATTAGAAAAACTACTAAAGGTCGTCAAGCCAAAAGTAAAGCACGGATTAATGCTTATGAAAATCTACTAAATCAAGATATGAATAAAAAAGTGGATGAGATGGAAATTAACATCCCTTTCCCCCCTCGTTTAGGTGAGCGAGTTATTGAATTTAAAGATGTTTCTAAACAGTTTGAAGGAAAAAAATTAATCAAAGACTTTACTGCTAGTATCCCGCGAGGAGCTATTTTAGGGATCATCGGGCCTAACGGGGTGGGGAAAACCACTCTTTTTAAACTCATCACTGAGCAAGAAAATTTAGATAATGGGAATATTAGCATTGGGGAAACTGTGAAAATTGCTTATGTGGATCAATTCCGCGATAAACTAGCTAATGAAAAAAATATCTGGGAAGTGATTAGCGATGGTGAAGAAGAAATTGATTTAGGGGTAAGGAAAATTCACTCACGAGCCTATGTCGGTAGTTTTGGTTTTAAAGGCCCTGAGCAACAAAAAAAAGTAGGTGCCTTATCGGGAGGAGAAAGGAATAGAGTGCATCTAGCTAAGTTATTAAAGTCAGGAGGGAATGTTCTCTTATTGGACGAGCCCACGAATGACTTAGATGTGGGCACTTTACGAGCTTTGGAAGATGCTCTTCTAAACTTTGAAGGATGTGTTTTAGTCATTAGCCATGATCGCTATTTTTTAGATAGAATCTGTACCCATATTTTGTCTTTCGAAGAGCAAGAACTGTTTTTTTATACAGGTAATTTTAGCGAGTACGAAGAGTATAAAGAAGCCCAAAAATTAACTAAAGAAAGTTAAAGCTACACTAATTTTTATATTTAACTTTAATTTTTTTTTAGCAAAAGCTACTTAGTCTTTCTTTCCAATCCTCATAAATATTTTTTATTTCATTATTATCTTTTTGGGGATAAATAACTGCAACCCTATCATTTTGGTTAACGATTTTTTGAGAGTTATCACTGAGAAAATTTTCTAGCTCGTTGTATTTAGATGCCTTGGCTGCTCCTAGGGCTCCCGTGGTGTTGTAGATTTCAATGCTAATGTTATTCAAATTAGCCAAGGTTTCGGCAAAAACTTTAGCTAGGAAAAGGTTATCATTACCAGTTTTAATGGTGTTTAATTTTACTCCGTCTTTAGAAATAATCTCCATGCCAAAAGCAAAAGCAAAAGCAATTCCTTCTAAGGTAGCTCGGTAAAAATGAGTAGCTTGGTGTTGGTTAAATTGAGCATTGATTATCTGGGCTCCCACGTCTTGGTTGTCGAGCATTCTTTCAGCCCCATTACCAAAAGGAAAACAGCGTAACCCGTTAGAGCCGGCATCTATTTTTTCAGCCATGGTTGCTATTTTTTCATAGTTGTTTTCTCCGGTTAACTGTCCGGCCCACCGAAATGCACTCCCGGCTCCATTGATATTGAGTAGTTTTCCTAGTCTAATATTTTTAGGAGAATAATTAATATGAGCAAAGTGATTGATTTTAGTATGTTCCTTAGTTTTTTTTGATTCGGTTATTGCATAAATTACTCCCGAAGTTCCTCCAGTAGCGGCTACTTCACCGGGCTCTAATACGCCTAGTGCTAAAGCGTTATTAGGTTGGTCCCCTGCTTTATAATGAATAGGAGTGTTTGAGGCGAGACCAGTTGCCTGAGCCCCTTTCCGGTTAACCTTTCCGTGGAAGGAAAAAGAATTTTTTACCGGGGGAAAAAAAGCCTGAGAGAAATTAAATTCTTTTAGTAAACTTTTAGCAATTTCATTTTTTTTAAAGTCCCAAAAAATTCCTTCGCTAAGCCCAGATATGGTTGTTGTTACTTCTCCGCTAAGCTTAAAAGCGATGTAATCACCTGGTAGCATTATTTTATCAATACGCTCGTAAATTGCTGGCTCATTGACTTGTACCCATTTGAGTTTAGCAGCTGTAAAATTAGCCGGGGAATTTAAAAGCTCTTGAATGCATTTTCCCTCACCAATGCTTTTAAAAGCAGCTTCTCCAATTTTCACTGCTCGACTGTCGCACCAAATGATAGAAGGCCTAAGAAGCTCTCCTTGCTCGTCTATTAACACTAAACCATGCATTTGATAAGCAATACCAATACTGATAATTTTTTGTGGATCAATCTTAGTTTTTTTAAGGATTTTTTTAGTGCCTAGACAAACATATTGCCACCATTCATTGGGGTTTTGTTCAGCCCAACCTTCTTGTTTTGCTTGGATAATTATCTCTTTTTGAGGTTCTTTTACTAAAGCAATTGTTTTACAAGAATCCGCTTCAATTAAAGCTGTTTTGATAAACGAACTTCCAATATCATAGCCTAGCCTATACATAGTATTTTTCAATAGGTTTAAATTATATTATAATGATAAAGTAAAGTTATTCTTTAAAATTTTTAGTTTAAAAATAAAACAATTAAGAAAATGCAGTTAACTCAAAATAATCAAGATGAAAATTTTAGAAAAAAAATAATTCAAACTTTTTTGAGGAATGTTATCGTTGCATTAGAAAATAAATTGACGAACAAGAAAAATTGGGAAGTATTGGTTGAAGTAGGATTACTAAATGGCAAGGCCTGGTCTTTGTTATCTATAAAACAGGATAAAGAATCTAAATTAGGATTTGGTTTTGAGTTTCAAAAAAATAATTTTCAAGATCCAATTTTTGGTATTGTTCGTCTTGATGAAGCCGTTGATTTAGCTAAGCTTAGATTAAATTATCAAAACGAAATGGCAAAAAATGGATTTATTTCTAATAATTGGTGGCTCGCTCGAAAAGATTACTGCAGTGGAGATATATTAAAAAAAATTATTAGCGACGGAGATAAGGCGGTGGATAATTTCGTGGATACTTTTATGGAAGTTTTTGATAAATATCAAGATATTGTGATTAAATGCAATGAAGAATTAAGTAAAAAAAATAAAAGCTAAAATTTCCTAAAACTCCGGAAAATCAAAATCAATACGAAATCCGGCGGCGTTTTTATGCCCACCACCGTTGAAATTTTCAGCGTACTTAGCGCAGTCAAATTGCCCGTTGCTTCTAATGCTACCTTTTTTAGAGTTTAAATTAATCAAGATAGCATAGGCCAGGTTATACTTGATAATGGCTAAGTTTAATAAATCCGAGCTATTGGCATCGCCAAAAATAACCCCATAAGGTAGTTTGTTTTCGTCTTCTTTAAGGTTTATTCGGTTTAATAAAATTTCGTTTTTTTTATCTTCTTTTCTTTTCTCTACATTTAGTAAGAAATTTTCTTTTTCATCGAAAACAACACTAGGGTTAGTAAAAAATCTAGCAACAAATTCAGCGTCCCCTAAAGATTGGTGGAGTTTAGCTAAAAGGACTCCTTCTTTGGTTTGGTTTAACCATAAATCTCGGTCATTAATAGCTATAACAAACTCGCGATACTTTTCTAGCTCTGGGTGGTCAGGAAGCATAGCTTCAAAAAAGATTAAAGATGCTGATTTTTCTAAATCAAAGATAATTTTGCTTTTAACTGAGTCAGAAAACTTAAAGCTCGCTAGCCAATCATTAGTCTCATGATGATCGTAAATTTCTATATTAATATTTTTCTTTTTCAACTTTTCTGCTGAAACATTTAAAAATGCTTTATCGCAGCAAATGTCAATCAACAAGATAGAGCTATTTTCAGGAACCCGATGAACTAGTTTTTCATAAAAATTATTTAAATTATTGTGAGCTAAATGATAAATCTTAATATCGGGAAAGGCTTTTTTGGCAAGCACAGCAGAAGCGCAGCCATCAGGACAATTTTTATGAACAATCGCGAACTTAGACAATATTAAAAATAACCTACTTTAAAGCTAGCCTTTTAGAAAAAGACGAATTAAAATAGTCAATCACAATACTAGGGTAAAGGTAGCCTTCCCATTTTAATCGAATGGGGTGGTCTGGACTCCAATCAATAAAATAGGCCATACTTTCGTTATGAGATTGGCATAGAGGAATAGCGTTTAATGTGCTTGAGGTAGTAATCCAGCCTTCTTCTGGTAGATAAATTTCCGTGAAAATATGATAAAGCCTAGTAGAGCTGCGAGCAGCAATGCCTAGTTCTCTAAGAAGGGCAATTTCCAAAGAAGTTCTTTCCGGACAAGCTCCTATTTTTTTCTCTCCAAGCTCTTCAGCGGTCATATACATATCTTTTATGTTATTATAAGTAAGGTTACCGTTAAAAAAAAGATCCCTTTTTTTCCAATCATAGCGGATGTCTTTATTTAAAATTCTAGTGATTTGCTTCCATATTCCAGCCAAATCTTGGCTTTTGTCAATTTCTTTAATAATATTATTAATATAATTAGAAGGAACAACTTTTTCCGAGTAACGAGTAAAAACTTCATAAAGCGTGGCATTTTTTTCTTGCATAATACTTTGATATTCTTGCAGGTGGATGTTTTCCCCTTTAAGATAAATGCTATGATTAAGGGTTTCTGATAGAGAGACCAAATATTCTATTTCACTTAAAAAAGTTATTTTTTCTTGGGGAGAAATGGCGGTGGTAATAACTCCATTATTTTCATTTACTTCTTTATTAATTGTCCTAGCTTCTTCGGTAAAGCGACTAAAAATATTTAAAGCTTCTTTCCCCCGGTGAGAAAAAGGGGCACTAATTCTAAAGGTGATTTCATCATTAGGCTCGTTTGCTTTAATGCCTAGTTTGTAAAGTCCTTTAGCAGTGTAATTTTCTAAAATAAATCCATTAACAATTTTAGAATAACGAAAACTATTTTTTAGTTTACTAAAAGACGTATAGAAAATACCGATTTTTTTATCTAAATATTTTTCATCTTTTAGTTTAAATATTTTAGAGAATCCTAACCTTTCTAATTTATAAAGGATTTGATAATCAATGTCTTGAGAAAATTCTAATAAAATGTAGACCTTTATTTGTGGGTAGAGACTAAGGTTTTTAGATAATTCACTGTCCTTGAAAGCATCGTCGTAGAAATTAACGACCTTTAAATTATTATCGATTTTTTGTAACGCTTCTATATAAGAGTAAGGGTTAGCCGGAATTACTTTTTCTTCTACTTTTAAATCAATAATCTGATTTTCTAAGTAAAAGTTGGAATCATTGGTTTTAAGATTTTCTGTGAGGGGAGTAGGTTTTTCTGCAATAGTTAAGTCAATAACTAAAAATAATAAAACACCAATAAAAATCGTTTGAATGACTAAACTAATTCTTAGGAAGTATTTCATTTTTTTTGGTAATGGAGGATTAAACTTTCAGAAGTTTTGCAGAAGTTCATTTTGGTTAGTAAATTGATAGCTTGATAATTATTAGCCATCGTTTTTACACTAATCACTTCGCTTTTAAATTTCTCTTTTAAGGTTTTTAGAGCAAACTCACTTAGAAGGTAACCAATGCCTTCTTTTTGATACCTTTTATCGACCGTAATATAATCCAAACTAGCGTAATTAACTTTCATCGCTTGAGAAAGTTTTTGGTTAATAATAAAGGAAATAAATCCTTTGATTTTATCGTTTTTCTTATAAACAAAAATTTCGTGATTTTTCTTTTCGTAGCTATTCTCAATAACCTTATTGTAAAGGTCTTTAATTTGAACACTTTTGAAAAAGCTATCGAAAAGGTACCTTTTATAGTTGTGGTTATTACTGGCTATTTTTTGCAGAAATAGTAAATCTTTTTTGGTTGCTTTTTTGATATGGTTAAATTCCTTATTCTCGCTTATGATTTTCTTCTGCAGTTTATTAAGGGTATAAATTGACTCCGAGCATACATAATAAAACCCTTTTTTTAAAAGGGCATTAATGGCGGGATTGTTATCAACTGGTTGACGATTAATTAAAAATTCAAAATTGTCTTGGTATTTGTTAAAGAGATTGTTGATTAAATTTTCATAAGTTTTTTGTTGATTTTTTTCAACTACTAAGTCTTTTAAAAAGAAAACATTTCTTTTGCAAATATTACTCAGGGCGTCAAATTTTTGTAGGGAGGCTAGTCCTAGAACTTTATTTTTTTCTTTGTATAAATAAGTTATTTTATTTTCTTTAAAATTTTTAGCAAAGTTTTTGGCTAATCTTTTTTTGTCAATTTTTTGCTTTTCTAGTTGATATTCTTTGAAAGAATATTGCATAAATAATCGAGTAATCATTTTTTCTTCTCTCCTAGTCCTCTATTTATTAATTCGGTTTTCCTTTTTTAAATTATAATGGGATTATGGAAAAGCATTAATCATCAAATCAATGGCCACGTCTTCATTGTAGTTTATCTCTGAAACTTCAAAGCCAAATAAGCGAGCAAAGTCTTTTTTATAACCAGCAAAGTCAGTTATAGTATTAAGGTTTTCATTATTTACTTGGTTCCAAATGTCAAGAACTTCTTCTTGCACATCTTTTTGCATTTCATAGTCATCTAGGAAAATGGTGTTGTTTTGTATTTGATGATTTTTTAGTTTTTCGTTAAAAAGTCTCCCTATTTGCTCTATGCATCCTTCGTGAAGATTTTTCTCTTTCATAACCTTATAAAGGATAGCTAAATAGAGTGGGAGAATCGGAATAGCCGCTGCTGCCTGGGTAACTAATGCCTTGTTAACCGAGATAAGGGCTTTCCCGTTTAGCGTCTTTAAGGTTTCATTTATTCCATCGCAACTTTTTTCTAAATCAACTTTCGCTTGCCCAATAGTGCCACTACGATAAATCGCTTGAGTTATTCGGGGGCCAATGTAAGAGAAGGCTATCGTAAGAAAATTATTTTCTAGTAAATCTCGTTCTTTTAAATAATCAATCCATAATTTCCAATCTTCTCCTCCCATGACTTTAATCGTATTAGCAATTTCTTCCGCACTAGCTGGCGGGATAGTAGTTTCTGCTATATTCCCACTTTGTAGGTCAATGGACTTGGAGGTGAGAGAAGCGCCAATGGGTTTTATAACGGATTTATAGGTATTATCACTATTAGGATCTTTCCTTTGTGGGGCTGCTAAACTATAAATTAACAAATCAATTTTACCCATTTTTTCTTGAATAAAATTAGCGGTTTGCTCTTTGATTTCGTTGGAAAAAGCATCCCCTAAAATGCTTTGATGAATCGTCGTAGGTTTGGCTTGATTGATAATTTTTTCAAAGGCATAGGTATTGTACCAACCAGCGGAGGCGGGTTTATTTACTCGATAAGGTTTTTCAAAAGAGACATTTAACGTGTTCGCATCCCCTAAATAAGCTGCTGTGATCCGAGAGGCTAGTCCATATCCCGTAGAGCCACCGATTATTAGGACATTTTTATAGGGTTGGCTACTGTTAGTTTGCTTTTGAATATAGGCGATTTGCTCTTGAACGTTTTTTTCGCATCCTTGAGGATGGGCGGTAGTGCAGATAAATCCTCTAATTTTAGGCTCAATAATCATAAATTATACTATTTTCAAACTAAAATATATTATATCATTAAAAAAAATAATAATAATTGGTTTTTATTATACGGCTTTTTGTTTTACTGTGGTCTTTGTATTTCTTTTTTTCTTGAAAAAGTCTAATTTTATCTCCAATATTGAGTATAATTATTTATTATTATAAAGTTATGGATAAAAATTCCCTAAAAAATTTCCTTAAAAAAAATTCCTTTTTCTTTTTTTTGAGCATTGCTGCCTTGGGTATTTTCGATACCCTTTATCTCCTTTATAATGAACTACTTCACGCTGGTGAGTGTCAGGTTTTAGGTGGGAATTGCGGGGAAGTTTTAAGTAGCACTTATAGTCGGTGGTTAGGTCTCCCGCTTTCAGTTTGGGGGCTTATTGGATACATTAGTTTTTTAGAATTAGCTTTTAAAGCCCGTTATCGAAATAGGAATTATTTCCTAATCTTTTTTCTACTTAGTTTAGGGGGAACGACTTTTTCTTGGTATTTGTTTTACCTGCAGGCAGTGGTAATTGAGGCGTGGTGTCCTTTATGTTTGGTTTCCTTTGGGCTTAATAATGCCATTTTTATCTTACTTATCATTCTCCATTTCATTTATGGGAAAGAAGAAAAAGCAGTGGGCGATAAAAAAGTTTTTTTCTCTTCTTTAAAAATGTTACTGCGTAATGTTGTGGTTATTGTCTTGCTGTTTAAATTAACCGAAGATTACTTAGCTAGTAGTAATACCTCAGAAAATAATCAAGGGAATTTCGAAACTTTAATAGGCATTATCGATGAAAAATACATTACCACTAGTGATGTTGATCCGCTTATCGAAAAGTATATCGTGATAGAAAAACAAACTATTGCAGAAAAAAGAAAAAAAGCATTGCAGTTTATTTTAGTGGAGCAGGCAGCCGAAAGAGAAAACCTTTCTTTAGTTAATTATTTAATAAAAGAAGGGGTTATCGATAAGAGAGAAAAGGGAAAGGAAGAAAAAGCATTAAAAGAGCTGATAAAAGACTACTACACAACTAAGCAGGGGAATAAGGAATTAGAAAATTTAATTGCTAAATTAAAGCAATTTTTTTTTTACCGAGAAGTTATAGAGTGATCTCTGATTAAAAACTTAATTAAAAAGTAGGAGCAGCGGAAATGACTTGAATCTCAGGATCGTATTCGTCTTGGAGTATGCTTTCAATGGCCATTAAAGTCCCAGAGGTTGCCGTAGGGCAAGTGGTGCAGGCTCCTTCGTAGGAAACCGTGAGTATTTTATTTTTATAATCAACGATTTCCAAATCACCTCCATCGCCCTGCAGACCGGGTCTAATGGTTTTATCGAGAATATCGTCAATTTTTTTTAATTCCCCGGTTAGATTTTTTGCTGGTTTGTTGGAAACTATTTGGAAGTTAGGGTCGTGGTGATCCCCTTTTTGCCCTAAGTAGCGAGTAATTATTGGCTCTAAGTCATCCCAGGTGTATTCTTTTTTGATAGAAACTGTTATAGAGTTTTCGAAAAAGTGGAGTTGCTCTACCCCTTCTATTTCAAATAGTCCTTTGGCTAGAGGAACCAAAAGGCATTCTTCTAAAGAGTTGATAGTAACTTTACTCGACAATACCATATCTTTTTCGGTAATGAATTTTAAAGCTGAAGGGTTAGGCGTTTCTTGGGCTAATACTCGCATAATTTTATTATAACGTAATTTTTAAAAGAAAGCAAATTTTATCTATAATCAACGAAGTAATTTTTTCAATTAGTTTATTGGTAAAAGTAAAAAACTGCATGATTTCTTTTTTGAATTATTGGAATATTAATAATTTTCTTACACTTAAATTATTCTTTTAGAAAAAAGTAATCGCTAGCAGCAGATTTTTTTTTTTATCTTTAATTTGTCTTGCTTTTATGATAAAATAAAATTTCGTTTATGAAAAACCAATTTCATTATCCACTATTAGATTCCTTAAAAAACTCTCATGAAAGCATTAGAGAATTTACCACCTCCCAGTTAAAATCACTTGCTTTAGAAGTTCGTCGAAGAATAAGCCAAGTAGTTCGTGAAAACGGTGGGCATTTAGGTCCCAATTTAGGTGCTGTTGAAATTACCATTGCTTGCCATGCGGTTTTTGATTTAAAAAAAGATCAATTATTTTTCGATGTAGGGCATCAGGCTTACCCTCATAAAATATTAACCAATCGCCATAAAAATTTTACTACTTTACGAAAAAAAAAAGGAGTTAGTGGGTATCCTTATCCTCTTGAAAGTAAATATGATCTCATGCGTGGGGGGCATGCTTCTACTGCTATTTCTACTGCTTTAGGCTCTAAAAAAGGACTTAGTTTAAAAAATGATCATGATACTAAGACAATTGCCTTAGTGGGCGATGGTTCTATGACTGGAGGAATGGCTTTTGAAGGGCTCAATCACACCGGACATTTAAAGGAAAATGTTATCGTTATTTTGAATGATAATTCTTTTTCTATTTCTCCTACTGTAGGAGGCCTAGCCAATGCCCTTAAAGAGTTCAGTCATAAAGAAATTTATCAAAATTTTAAAAATAATCTTTTAACTAATGTTAAAAAAATCCCTAAGTTTGGTGATAAGATAGAAAATCTTATCAACGTTTTTTTAAAAGAGGCAAAACACCTAACTACTCCTAGCCAAATTTTTACCGTTTTAGGGTTTGATTACTTAGGACCAGTTGATGGGAATAATGTAGGGGAAGTTAAGAAGTTACTTTTGCAGGCTAAGAAAATAAAAGGCCCAGTTTTGCTTCATGCGGTTACTCAAAAAGGGATGGGATATAACCCCGATGGTATGAATAAAGAAGTAATCGTCGGCCCCCATGCTTTGTCTCCTGGTCAAAGAAAAAAAGAAGAAAAGCTTAAGCAAAACATTAAGCCTTTAGTAAAAAAAAGTTATTCAGCAACTTTTACTGATGGACTGATTAGCTTATCTAAAAAAAACCGTAAAATTGTAGCCATCACGGCAGCTATGGCTGAGGGAACTGGTTTAAATAAATACGCTGAATTTTTCCCCAAGCGCTATTACGATGTGGGGATTTGCGAGGCTCATGCTACTGGTTTTTGTGCAGGACTGAACCTAAATGGCCAGCAACCTGTTTTTGCGGTTTATTCTACTTTCCTCCAGCGTTCTTTCGATCAGATTTTTCACGAAGTCGTTCTCCAAGAAAAAATAGCGGTTGTTTTTGCCATAGATCGAGCGGGGCTAGTGGGTGATGATGGGCCTAGTCATCATGGGGTTTATGATATTGCTTATCTCCGAATTTTTCCACATTTTGTTTTAATGGCCCCTAAAGATGGTAAGGAATTACAAGCAATGCTTGCTTTTGCTTTTCAACTAAAAAAACCGGTAGCCATTCGCTATCCCCGGTCGAGTATTCCAGAAGCTAATTATTTCGCTACTAGTAAAAAACTGGTTTTAGGTAAAGGAGAGTTTATCGAAGAAGAAGGGGAAATATGCTGCCTAGCTTATGGCTCAATGGTCTACCAAACTAGTTTAGCTATTAAAGAATTGAAAGAAAAACATAACCTTAAAGTGGCCCTCTACAATTTGCGATTTGCTAAACCTATTGATGCTAAAAGTATCATTACTATTTATCAGCGTTATCAAAAAATAGTTGTACTGGAAGAGGGAATTAAAATTGGTGGAGTGGGTAGTGCTATTTTAGAGATGATTAATCAAGCGGGCCTTCCTTTAAATAAAATTGAATGCTGGGGAATCCCTGATCGATTAATCGAGCATGCTAGTAGGGAAGAGCAGTTAGAAGAATGTGGCCTTAGTAAAAAACAAATTATCAAAAAAATAAAACTACTTTTAAAAAAGAGATAAAAATTATGAACATTATATTAATCGGTGCTCCGGGAGCTGGGAAAGGAACCATTGCTAATCAACTTAAAGAAAAATATCATTTTAAGCATATTTCTACTGGAGATATTTTACGAAAAGAAATCAATTCAAACAGCCTTTTAGGGCAAGAGGTTAAAAATATTTTGGCGACCGGCAAATTAGTTTCCGATGACATTATGGTAGATATTATTAAGAAAAACGTTGCTGATAAAGAGCAAAGTTATATTTTAGATGGTTTCCCGCGAACTAAAAAACAGGCAGAAGCTTTAGTTACGATTATGAAAATTGATCACGTGCTCTCGGTTAGTTTAAGTGATGAAGAAGCTTTGGTTAGGCTACTTAATCGTCGCGATGACAAAGGAGAAAAACGAAATGACGATAATGAAGAAGTGATTAAGAATCGTCTAAAAGTTTTTCATCAAGAAATAGATCCGCTCATTAATTATTATTTAGAGCAAAAAATTATTATCACTATTGATGGACGGGGAAGCATGGAAGAAGTTTTTGCTAAAGTGGTGGCCTCGCTTAATCTAAATTAATTACCAATTAGGTTTAAGCTAATTTACTAAGCGCGTTTAGTTGGTTTTTTCACGTCTTTATTTTTTTTTACTAATTATTATTTTTTCTTTTTCTCTTTACTCTCAAGATTCCCAGGATCTCAAGGAAGTATTTAAAAACCCTTTTGATTATCAAAGTAAGATTTCTAAAAATGAAATCAAGCAAAATGAAAAAATTTTTATCACTAATCAAGTTACTCTTAAAAATATTCCAGTTGCTGGTAAAGCTATTTTAGTAAAAATCATTCCTCCTCTAGAAGAAAGAATTGAAAAAAATCAAGAGCAAAAAAAAATCACTTTTTCGGGAGTAACCGATGAAGAAGGGGAATGGGAACTATCTTTTGAAAAGACTGCCCTTACTGGAGAATATCTTGTTACAACGATTTTTTTAGATAATAAAAAAACCTACCAGCAGCATATAATCCAACAAAAATTTAAGGTAATTAATTCGAAAAAAATTCAGCAGATTATTATTAGCATCTTTGCTTTTATTGGAATAGTTTTTTTTTTAGCTTTATTTTTTTGGATAATTAAAAAAGATTTTTTAAGCCTATTTTACTTTTCGCCTATTTTTTATTTCCTTACCGCTAAAAAAACTCAAGGACTTTTTTTTATTTATCGATTTTTTCTCCTTTTATTTGCTAGTGGGATTTTACTACTTAATAATTATGCTTTCTTTTTTTTTTACTTAGTTGTAATGGGAATTATTTTTTACGTGAGAAAAACAGCGGTGTTTAAAATTATTTTAATGGAGTTGATTATTGTTTATTTGGTTTATTTTTGGTTAATCAATTATCAAGATTATTCTTTTCTAAAAAATTGGCCTAGTGATGATGAGTGGGTTTTGTTAAGTTGGTTGTTTATTTTTATTCCTACTCCTTTTTTGTTTTTGGTTTTAGCTTTTATTGTCTTTTTTACCGCTCCTATTTTTTTACAAAAGATGCTTTTAATCAGTGTCGTATCTACCATAAGTATTGTGGTTTTTTTAGTTTGCCAGATTCTCCTTAGTGCTCGTAGAAAATATTTCTAATCCAATATTTTTAACCAAAAATAGTTTAACCCAAATAGTTTTTTTGAAAAAAAATAAAAATATTAATTTTTTTTTTCGTTTTTAAATTTTTTTTTTCGTTTTTTTTACCAAAAAAAGTCTTATATTAGAGAATTTTAACCGGTATGTCAAACTTATTAGCTTTTGAAATGTCTTCTGAGCGGTTAGGTGTGGCTATTGATAGCCAAGACCAAGAAAATGAGCACTCTTGTTTTTCTGATACGACCCATTTAGATTTTTTATTTAATCTCCAAGGAGTAATGAATGTTTATTTCGGTATTTATCAAGATTATAGTGGAGAAGGCCTACAACAATTACTCCAGAGTAATCTCCCGCAATTAGATAAAGAAATTAGTAGGGAGTTTAAAAAAACTCAACAAATGATTATGGATATGCCGGCTCCATTTGATCGTTTTATTGCTGAGAGCAAAAACCCTTATCAAAAAAGGATAGGAGATCAAATCTATACCCAGCTTTTTAAATTAGGTAATTTATTAGCTAGTGCTGGGAAAGCCTTAGGGGCCAAAGTTATTATCGCCACCGAGTAAATTATTTCACCAAATATTAATCAAATTGCCTCTTATTAAAAAAAAACGTCGCTTATTTCTTATAAGGCTTACTATTATTTTCTATGTTGTAATAGTAAGTTTTTTTCTTCTCACGGCTTTTGTCAAAGAAAGCCGTGAGCAAGCTACGTTTTATCCTAGTAGTGGTGGAAGTAATTTACCCAATATACCAGGTGAATTAGGCGGGAAAACTTCTAGGCTGGAAAATAATAAACTGGCTTTTACTTTTCCGGCTGCTAATATTCACCAAGAAAATCTCCGCTCCTTTTTCTTTGGTAATAGTTTGTTTAATACCACTTGGGTAACTCATCCTAGTAGTGTCAAAAGCCTTGATGGTTTAGGTCCTACTTTCAATCGCTCGTCTTGCTCCGGCTGCCATTTAAGGGATGGCAGGGGGAGGCCACCATTAGCAAATGAGTTGAAAGATTTGTCGATTTTGTATAGGATTTTTGTTCGTAAAAATAGTACTCAAGAGCTCATTGCTCACCCTGAATATGGAGAGCAAATCCAATCTCAAGCTATAACCGGAGTAAAAAAAGAGGCAAAAGTAAAAATTGAATGGCAAACGAAAAAAGGCGTCTATGCTAATAATCAACCTTATGAACTAAGAAAACCAACCTTTACCCTTACTGAAAGAAAATTCCCTATGAAAGAAGGAGAGTTTATTTCTGCTAGAGTGGCTCCTCAAGTAATAGATCTAGGATTACTGGAGGCTATTGCTACTGAAAATATTCAAAAAATCGCTGACCCAGATGATAAAAATGGCGATGGTATTTCAGGAAAGTATGTTACTTTTAATAAGGAAGGAGGAAAAGCAATTGGACGCTTTGGCTGGAAGGCCGCGGTTACTAGTCTTAGGGAACAGAATGCTACTGCTGCTTTTAACGACCTTGGTTTGACTAATCCTTTATTCCCTGATGAATGTACTGAAGGAGCAAAGGATTGCCTGCAAGCTAAAAGTAGCGACTTAGATTTTTTAGAAGAGCAACTACAAAAAATTACTCATTACACTTCGCTTTTGGGTGTTCCAGTAAGAAGAAATATGAGTGATCTCAAGGTTCAAAAAGGAGAAAATTATTTGGTGAATTATCTTGTGCTAAATGTCATAATCCGTCTTTCGTTACATCTAATGATGAAAAATATTTACAAGAACTACGTGACCAAAAAATTTTCCCTTTTACCGATTTACTACTACATGATATGGGCCAGGGCTTTCAGAAAAACCTTTAGAAGTTTATAAAAAAACTAGGGAAGGAGAAGTTATTAAAAATAGCGAGTGGCGAACCCCGCCCCTGTGGGGGATAGGCCTTTTCTCTACAGTTAATCAGCATACTTTTTATCTTCATGATGGAAGAGCAAGAGACTTAGAAGAAGCTATTTTATGGCACGGAGGAGAAGCTCAAGAGGCAAAAGAAAAATTCTCTAGTTTATCTCTAGAGGATAGAGAAAGTTTAATTCTTTTTTTAAAAAGCTTATAACTCTTAATAATATATTTCACTATTAATTTTTTCTCATAATTATTTTGCTTACATTTGTCTAAATGTAATTAATTATGATAGTAAAAATTTTATCTTATGGCCTTAAAGGGATTGAAGCAGTTGACGTTATTATTGAAGTAAGCGTGGCTGTGGGGCTTGCTAAGTTTGAAATTATTGGTCTACCGGATACTGCCATTAAAGAATCAAAAGAAAGAATTTTTAAGGCTATTCAAGAAAATGGTTATAAAATCCCCCCCGGTAATATCACTGTTAATTTAGCTCCAGCAAAAATCAAAAAAAGGGGACCTATTTACGATCTTCCCATTGCTTTAGGTATTTTACTTGCTTCTCGGCAGATAAAAAATAAAAGAGATTTAACTTCCCACTTAATCGCGGGAGAGCTTTCGTTAAATGGCGATGTTCGTGAAGTGGAAGGAGTTTTTATTTCTCTGCTTCAGAAAATTCCCGAATCTAAAAAGTATTCTTATATTTTACCTAAAGAAAACATCGTTAATCTAGCCAATTTCCCGAAAGCAGAAGAACGTTTTTGCCCTGTGGATAGTTTAAAAGATGCAGTAAAAATTATAAGTGAAGAAACGACTTCTTCCTGTCTTTCTACGATAACTTCTTTTCAAAAAAACTACGTTAAACCAGAAGAGCCAGGACTAATTAATCAGTTGGATTTTCAAGAAGTAATGGGTAATCGATTAGCTAAAATAGCTTTGCAGTTGTCGGTTATTAGCAAGTTAAATGTTCTTTTAATTGGTCCTCCGGGATGTGGGAAAACCATGCTTATGGAAAGGATGCCTAGTATTTTACCAAAACTCAGTGAAGAAGATGCTTTTTTAGTCACTCGAATTCATAATAGCAAGGATAATCAGGTTAAAACTCTCATTAAAAATCCTCCTTTTAGAGTTGTTCATAACTCCATTCATACGACATCCCTTATTGGCGGAGGAAAATATCCAGAGCCGGGAGAAATTACTTTAGCTCATAAAGGGTATTTGTTTTTAGATGAATTATCCGAGTTTAATAAAATGTCGCTGCAGAGCTTACGAACTCCTTTGGAAAAAAAAAGCATTCAGATTAATCGTGTAGAAGAACAAGTAGTTTTCCCTTGTGATTTTGTTTTATTAGCTTGTACTAATCCTTGTCCGTGTGGGTACTATGGAGACGAAGCCAAGCTTTGCGAATGCAACCAAGGTATGATAACGCGCTTTTATAGTAAGTTGTCAGGGCCTCTTTTAGATCGTTTTGATTTAGTGTTGTTTGTTAATAAAATTAATAGTAAAGAATACCAAAGTAAAGAAGATTTGAATTCGGAGAAAATGAGAAGTAATATAGTTGAAGCAGAAAAGCGTAGGGCATTTATCCCTAATCCTTTTTTGGGTAAAACTATGAAAGAGATTTTTAGAGATAATCAGTTATTGCGCGAACTATTTCTAATGGCAGCAAAAAACAATTTCCTTTCTTTAAGGAAATTTAATTCTATTATAAAAACTATCTATGCTTTTATGCTTTATTATAATAGCAGAGAAATTACCAAGGAAATTATTCTTGATGCCATTGAGCTAGCTCGCAATAAAATGAGATTTTAACTTATTTGATGCTATTTGGGAGTGGGACCAGAATAGATGTATTTTGGTCTAACGATAGGAGTTCCTTTTCCACCTCTAGCTTCTAGTCTTTCATAAAATATTTGAGCGGTGATACCTACTGCTCTCGACATCCCAAATAAAATGGTATAGTAATTCTCATTAGTTAAACCACAGGCATTCAGTAAGCTCCCGGAAACCGCATCGACATTAGGGTAGGGGTTAGAGATTTTTTCTATTTTTGATAAAAACTCACTCCCTACTTTTCTAAGCGTAAGGGCCAATTTAAAGTAATCATCGTTAGGGGCAATTTTCTCTCCAATCTCATATTGAATAGTAGCCCGTGGATCTTCTACTCGAAGGACCGCATGACCAAAGCCATAAATTTTTCCGCCTTCTTGAAAAAGTTTGGTTAAATAATTCTCTACTTCTTTTTCATCTTCCACATTATTTATGGAACTATGCACTCGTTTGATAAACTTTAAGCATTCTTGATTAGCTTTTCCGTGAAGAGGTCCAGCTAAACCAGCCATAGCTCCTAAAATTGACTCATAAACATCTGCATGCCCCGAAGCAATTACCTTGCCGACAAAGGTAGAAAGATTTCCTCCTCCATGATCAAAGTGAAGTATTTCAAATACTTTTAAAAAGTCTAATAGGTGCTCGCTAGCTTGGGGCGGGTTTAGCATTTGAACGAAGTCTTCCATATAATCTAAATTAGGGTCACTAGGAATCAAGTCTCCCCAGCCTTCTCGTATACGAAAAATAGCCGCGACAATAGTGGGTAGAGCCGCAATAAGATTATACCCATCTTCTTCGACATCATCACTAGTAGAAAACAAACCTAAATAATTAATAGCTGACAAAAACCACTTAAAGGGATGCCCGGTTAATGGTAATGATTTCAAATGCTCCAATAGTTTGGTTAAATCTAGTTTTTTTCTTCTTGCTTTTAATTGATCTTTAAAACTTTCTAGCTTTGATTTTTCGGGAAGGTTCCCGTAAAATAATAAGTAAATTACTTCTTCTACATTTTTATAAGCTAAATCTTTTACTGGATAGCCTTTGTAAAAAAGCCCTTCTTGGGGCCTCACCTCGCTAGTAGTGCAGTACCCTACGGGCATACCGCGAAGACCAGTTTCTAAGTTGTCTTTTTTAATTGTGAATAGAGTTTCTTCATTCATGTTGTTATACCGCCTTTATTTATTTTTTAGTTCTATTTCCCAGTAATTTTCTAAAAGAGTTTCTTTGATGACCTCATACCCTTCGTTTTCTAAGGAAGGAGGAACGTTATCAATGGCTTCATTGTCATCAAGTAGTAATTTAAAATACTTTTCCTGCTGGTTATTTTCGATAGCTAATTTTGCTTTAATGAAATTCATTGGGCAGCGGACATTTCGTAAATCAATTAGCATCATTCCCCGATTGTTTAAAGTTTAAATTTATTTCTTTTAATTTTTCTATAATTTTTTCTACATGCCCTTTGACTTTAACGTTTCCGAAAATAAACGCTACTTTTTTGAAAGGATCAATAATAAAAGTAGTACGCACAATCCCCATATATTCTTTACCGTAAAGTTTTTTCTTGCCATACACTCCCATTTTTTTCGCTAAAAAGAGATCTTGGTCAGCAATTAAATTAAACCCTAGATTATATTTTGTATGAAACTTTTTATGACTAGCTACCGAGTCGGGACTAATTCCATATACGGGAGTTTTTAGTTTGTTAAGAGCGTTTAGAGAATCATTAAAATCACAAGCTTCCTTGGTACAGCCAGGGGTATTATCTTTGGGATAAAAATAAAGGATAGAGTGACAACCTAGAAAGTTGTTATCAGTAATGATTTTATTATTTTGGTTGTATAGTGTAAAAATGGGTAGAGGTTTTCCTAGTTCAATCATTTTGTTTTAATTTTTTAAAAAAGGCAATAGTTTTTTTAAGTCCTTTTTCTAAAGTAGTTTTGGGTAACCAGTTTAATTTTTTTTGAGCTAAACTAATGTCCGGTTTTCTTTTAGGAGGATCGTCTAAAGGCAGTGGTTTGAAAACTATTTTTGATTTACTTTGAGTTAGTGTTATGATATGTTCAGCTAATGATTTAACAGTTTGTTCTTGAGGGTTACCTAGGTTAATCAGCGGGAGTTCGCCTTTAGAAAAACTTTTAGTTTTCATTAGTTTAATTATACCAGAAATTAAGTCATCGATGTAACAAAAAGATCGCGTTTGCATTCCATCTCCGTATAACGTAATGGGTACGTTTTCTAATGCTTGATTGATGAAATTGCTTACCACTCGGCCATCTTGGCGATTCATGTTTTCTCCATAGGTATTGAATATGCGAACAATCCTAATGTCTAAATTATACTGTCTTTTACTGTCAACTAAAAGAGTTTCGGCGACTCTTTTGCCTTCGTCATAGCAGGAGCGAATTCCATTGGGATTAACATTACCCCAGTAGCTTTCCTTTTGGGGGTGCACTAAGGGGCTTCCATATACTTCGGAAGTGGAGGAAAATAGTATTTTTGCTTGGGTTTTTTGAGCAAGCTTTATAACGTTAAGAGTACCAAGGAAGTTTGTTTGTAGGGTGTAAACAGGGTCTTTTTGATAAAAGGGGGGAGATGCTGGGCAAGCAAAGTGATAAATCTCATCTAGTTTTTTAATGGATAAAATAGGATGGATAACGTTGTGCTTTAGAAAAGTAAAATTTTTTAATTTTTTATAGGGAATAATGTTATTCTCACTTCCCGTAAAAAGATTATCTAGGCAAAAAATTTCGTTATTTTTTATTAACTTTTTAACTAAATGACTCCCAATAAATCCCGCTCCTCCGGTAATTAAAATTCTTTTCACTAAAAAAAATTATATCATTAAAAAAAATCCTAAAGGCCGGTTGGGGTAAAGTCTCTTTCGATTTCTTCAAAGAAAGGATCTGCTCTAGCCACTTCAGGGCCACGAGGATCTCTTTCGGGTTTGAGGTTGATATTAAAACTAATCACATGGTCTAAGTAAAAACCACGAAAAGAATCTTCTGTAAAAGAAACCGGTAAAAAGCTGTAAGAAAAAGATGCTTGCCAGTCATCAATGTCATGAACAATGCTAAGTTTAATTTTACTTAATTTAAACAGGCTATCTCTTTGATTATTTACTCCACCAAAGCCTAAGGAGTTGAAAATATCATCAAAAAAGTTTACTTGTTTTTTATTGAGGTGATTGGCCTTGTCTTTAAAATACAAATAAGAATCAGGGTTACTGGCGGTGAAACTTATATTAATATTGAATAAGTTCAATATCCTTAGCTTAGTCCCCAAGGTAAATGACATGCTGTCACTAGTGTATTGCTCTTCTCTAAAAAAATAATTAAATTTATAACCGAAAGAAAAACTATCTAAATCAAAAATATTATTTTTATCCACAGGAGACAGGGAAAAATTATAACTCAGCCCATATTTTACTAATTCTGGTTTTATGATTTTTTCAGTCTTATCGAAAAAATCATAGGATAAAGAATTATTAAGAGTGTTTCTAACCGGAGAAATATTAAGATTAAAATTCCAGCTAGTGCTACCAGAAAAAGATTTTATCCTATCTTCTCGCCAAAAGTTAGAGTCACTCAAAAAGTCGGTTGAAGTAACATTCCCATCGTCATCTTTTATCGGAAGAAGATCATAAGCAACCCCAACACTAGAAGCTAAAGTGTAATTAAGATAAGGAATATATAAAAACCCATAACCACTGTGAGCTCCTTTTAAATTGATAGAAAAATCTCGCCGATCAATTAGGTCAAGAAGTAAAGGATTAGAATCTACCCTATCGGGGGAAGTCCTTTTGGCTAAGTTGTAATTAAAATCAAGGTCAAAAACAGGAAGCATGCTCTCAAAACCATTAGAGCTTTTCCAAATATTTTTCAGTCGATTAGAAGGGAAATCAATTGGCATACTGAATTTATAATTTGAGGCAATTTTCTGCGTTTCTTCTCTAGGGGTTACACTATTTTCATCGAAAAGTAAAGTAGTCCTTTCATCGGTTAAAGACCAGTTGTTTTGTAAGTTAAATCCAATAAAATTAGGAATGGAATTGAAAAAATCCATATTAGATTTGACAGCATAGCTAAGCCTTAAAATGGTTTTGTCTTTATCCTGGCTGTTCTCGGTTGTATAATTCTTCCCTTCCCAATTCCGCGAATAATTAACCGATAAGCTAGGATCAATAGTCCAGGAGTACCAATCTAAACCAAAATTAAGAAAAGAATACTCATCTTTGTCAAAGGAAAAAGGCCTGCTAATACTTCCATTCAAATTCAAAGAATAATTTTCTTTTTCTAAGGCATAGGCTTCAATACCAGTGCTATTGCCCGAACCTGAATTGATGGGAGTCCCGTCTTTATACTGGCTAGTGGCGGTATAATTTACTCCCAATGAATAAGGAATATTAAAGTGAAGTAAGCTATTATCGGCATTAGGATCAAAAGTCCCACTATGACTAAATTTAATACTTGGTAGAGTAACTGAGCGTAAATATTTATTATACCTCTCTTCAGGCTTATCGTCTTTTTTGTTGGGGTCATCGTAAATACCATAGAGCCAACTCAGATCAACAGTTAAACTAGTATCCGGAGCCGACAGAGAATAATTTATTTTATAATAGTCCGTATCCGAAGGGTTAGTGGGGAAGCGAAAAATATCTTCATCACGGTCATGGCGCTCAATTAACCTTTGAATATCCAAGTGATCTAAGGTTAAATTCCTGGAAAAAATACTACTTAAAAGGGGGTCATTCGTGTTATTCATACTAAATTTAAGATCACTAGTAATGTTACTTTCCGGTTTTTTAGCTAAAGAAAAATTATGGTCATACCTTATTTTATAGCTAAGCCTATCTTGACTGTTGATATGGGAGTCTATATTATGGGAATAGGTTAATTTGTTCTCTTCTTTCGTCACGTCATTTCTTGAATAATAAACTCCAGTAAAATCCAGTTTATAATCGCTATTGGCAATAGTATTTTGATTTAGTACATTGAGGTAATAGCCTAGTTTTTCATAAACGTTAAAAGTTAATGCTATCTTAGTAAGTAACGGCACATTGTCAAAAGAAGTTTTAGTTAAAAAATAAAGCCCCTCTCTTCTAGTTTCGCCAAAAGATAAATCTAAACTGCTCGATAAAGGATAACGATTAAAATAAGGGAACCAAAAAAAACCATGGTTATGAACTTTAGGGATGATGTTTTTAAAGATTTCTCTTTCGGTTCCGTAGATATCAACTTTCCCAAAATGGACGTGGTAAAAAGGGTCATCGTTTTTAGAAAAAGTAACCCACCCATCTTCTAAGGTGAAATGCTCCCTACTATTAATTCGAAATGTTTTAACTCTAAAATAGTTCCCTTGCTGTAAGCCAGAAGCATTATTAACATACCCTTGCTCTTCGTTAAGTTTAAAGAGAATTTCATCTCCTTCAATGACATTATCCCCAATGGTTACCTTGATTTTCCCTCTTCCTGATATTTCTCTAGTGTCTAAGTTAATGATAATTTTATTCCCTTCAATAGAGCCGTTTTCATAGTCTATTTGTACGTTCCCCTCTAAGGTAACCGTTTGATGAGATTTATCTCCTACTTTAATTTCTTTTAATTCAATAATATCCGTTTTTTTTAAAACTACTCCAGTTGATTTTTGGCTTTCAAATAACTTTTTTTCTTCAATAGCTGATTTATTACTTGTACTTGTTGGTGTGGAAGAATTTTTTGGCGGGTTAATAATTTCCAAAACTTTTTCTTTGAGGAAATTTAAGTTGGTTTTATTAATGTACTGAGGATTAATTTCTTGGGCTAATCGTTTAATGATTTCTTCATCGTTTTGATCGATTAATTTTACTACAATCTCTTTTAAAGAGAGCTGCTGCTTTTCTTCTTCACTAGCTGGTAAGGTCTTTTCTTTTTGTAACCGATTTAAGGTAACGTCTTCTAAAGGATAAACCCCGTATTCCCTTAACGTGTTTAATTCTTTTGAGTTAGCATCTACTTGAGGCCAACAAAAAGTAGAAAAAATTAGAATAAAAAAAAGAAAAACAAATTTAATCTTCAAGATAATGGCAACCTCTAGAGACTGGGTTTTTAATAGCTGCACTCGCAACCAATAAAGCAACTTGAATGATATTACGAAGCTCTAGAAAATCTTGACTAAGGTACCCATTGTGGTAGCGAAATTCAATTTTCTTTTTTAACTCGCTTAATTCACTTAGGGCAATTTTAATGTTTTTCTTTTGTCGAATAATCCCCACGTAATTCCACATTAAATTCTTAACGCTATTTAGATTACTTCGAATGAAAAAAGGGTCAGGGTTTTTTAGAGCTGGAGAAATAGTCCAATGTTTTATTTTTTCGAGAGAATAATCGTGAGCTTGGCGAATTGTTTCTTTGCCAGCCAAGTAACCAAAATAAAGGCCTTCTAATAGCGAAGTAGAAGCTAGCCGATTAGCCCCGTGAATACCGGTGCAGGCATTTTCTCCTACGGCATATAAATTGGTGATAGAAGTCTCCCCTTTCTCATTAGTAAGAATTCCCCCACAAGAAAAATGAAACGCAGGAGTAACGGGGATTCCTCTTCGATTAAAGTCAATGTTAAACTCCCGACACTTTTTGAAAATAGTAGGGAAACGTTCAGCAAAAGTGGCTTTCATTTTTTTAAGGGACAAATAGATGGGATGATCTTGGTTTTGTAATTGTTCTAAATAAATAGCTCGGCTAATAACATCACGAGGGGCTAGGGAGCCCTTAGCGTCGTATTTACCCATAAACTCTTTCCCCCGATGATCTACTAAGACAGCATTTTCTCCTCTAAGGGCTTCGGAGATTAAAAAGTTATTGGCTTTATTAACGGCCAAAGTGGTGGGATGAAACTGGGTAAACTCCATATTGATAACCCTAGCTCCTGCCCGGTAGGCTAAGGCAATGCCATCGCCAGTAGCGGTTAGGGGGTTCGTGTTTTGTTGATAAATCTGCCCAATCCCTCCCGTTGCTAAAATAATTTTATCAAAAAAATAAGAGTTTACTTTCTGTTCTTTAACATCAAAAACGTAAAGGCCAATGCATTTTACTTTTTCATAAACAGCTAAAGGGTCTTTGGAGTGATGAGGAATATTAATGAGGTCAATAGCCATTTTATTCGTTAGGAAATTAATTTTTTTTTTGGTTAAATAACCTAACAATGATTCAACAATAGTTTTCCCGGTAGTGTCCTGGTAATAAAGTATCCTTTTTTTACTATGCCCAGCTTCCTTGGTGAATTGTAGTTGATTATTAGAGTTTTTAGTAAAACCAACCTGGAGTTTGTCGATGAGAATTTTCTTCGTTAAAGGAGGTGATTCTTTAGAAAATAATTTAGTGGTTTTTTCTAAGTTTAAGCCATTGCCTACCATAAGCATGTCGCGGTATAAAATTTCCGGGCTATCGTTTTCTCCTTGATGAACAATCCCCCCTTGAGCCCAACTAGAGGCAGATAAGGATAGAGAATCTGCTTTGGTAAAAATAGTTACTTCATCTTTATTTTCTAAGGCACCTAGAGCTGCACTTAATCCTGCTATCCCAGTTCCGACAATACCTACTTTCATGCTGTAATAATTTAATATTATATTATAATTTTAAGAAAAAAATCTCTAGGCGATTAAAGTGATAATGAAATTACTTTTCTTGGTTTTAAATGTTATAACTTGCCTAGACAACCCTAGCCTTTAAGAAAAAAATCCTTTTTTAAAAGTAATTTAAAAGCAGAATTGGTTTTAATGAAATGCCTATTGATGATACAATATTATAGGGGACTTGAAGTGATTTTAAGGCAAAAATAGTTTCCTAATAAAAAAGTAAAACTAGTGGGAAAAAAAGTAATTTTTAGAAAAAAAATTTTCAATGGATTATTAATTATTTTAGTGCTCTTAATTATCGTTATCGGAGGGCTTACTAGATTAACCGAATCCGGGCTTTCAATGGTAGACTGGGAGCTTTTGCGAGGAATTATTCCTCCCTTTACCGAGCAAGCTTGGCAGGAGGAATTTGCTAATTATAAAAAATATCCTGAATTCCAAGAAAAAAACTATCTTATAAGTTTAGAAGAATTTAAAGTAATATTTTATTTCGAATACGCCCATCGAATGCTAGGGCGATTACTAGGTTTAGGTTTGTTATTTACGTTTCTCTATTTCTTTTTAAAAAGAGAATTGTCTTTTAAGGAAATCATGCATTATGCGGTGCTGTTGTTTTTAGTAATGATGCAGGGGCTTTTGGGTTGGTATATGGTAAAAAGTGGTTTGGTTAATGAGCCAGAAGTTAGTCATTATCGTTTGGCTGCTCATTTGTCTTTGGCTTTGTTTTTGCTAATGTATTTGTGGAAGTTTTGGCTGAGTTATTTCTCTTTCAAAAAAGATAGATTTTTTAATTCTAATAAACTAATTAATTTGCTGATTATCCTTATTGCTGGGCAAATTATTTTAGGGGCGTTTAATTCAGGTTTGGATGCGGGAATAATATCTCATGACTACCCCAAAATGTTAGGGCAATGGATTCCGTATGAGCAGTTTGGTTTAGAAAAAAACCACCTTACTTTTTTCGCTTCCCTAAAAGAGCTTAGCGATAATGCGGTTTTTATCCATTTTATCCATCGTCATTTAGGTTTGCTTTTAGGGATTGTTCTGCTGGTTTTTTCTTCTTATTTTTTTTTGAAAGTTAATACTTTTGATATAAAAATAGCCTTATTGCTATTATTCCTACTCTCTTTTATCCAGCCCCTTATTGGAATTTTTCTTACCGTTAGTAGCATTCCTATTCCTCTAGCTAGTCTGCATCAAATCATAGCTGTTTTTATTTTACTTAACGTTGTTTATCTTAAGCATAGGACTAGTTCTCGTTAGTTTTAAAATTTTGTTTTTTTTTTCTAAAAATAAAATTATTTTTTTTTGCTTTATCTGGTTAAACATTACTTGGTTAGAAGCTAATGATTCGTCTGTTTATTTCCAAGCAGAAGTTGATAAAAAAACCATTAACATTGCTGACGAGATTAAACTAACAGTAACTTTAGAAACTCCTGCCCAAGAAAAAGTAATTCTCCCTATATTGGTCGATACCTTAGGCGATTTTACGATAATTGATTTAGAGTTAGTTGATGATGAAATTAAAGGCAATAAAAAAATCCAGAAAAATATTTATACCCTTACCATTTATCAAACAGGAGAATTTTCTCTTCCCTCTTTAATCATTCAATTCTCTAAAAAAGAAAAAGTGTTCACCTATGAAACATCACCCATTTTGATTACGGTGGCAAGTTTAATCGACAACACCAATGAATTAAATATTAATGAACACTTGTTTGATATTGATGGGCAAATAGCTATTTGGTTTTATCTACTAATGGTTGTAATTTTATTTTTTATAGTGGCGTTGATTTTTTTCTTTTACAGAAAGTCCCGCCAAAAAAAACCTTTTTATGATTTTTTTTTTAAGGAAGCTAGTAAATTATTTGAGGAGAACTCTCTGCCTTTAGATTCTCATAAAGTTAAATCCTTTTATTTTCAATTTTACACTTTGGTGAAATCTTTTATTAGTAAAAAATATCAAGATAAAAAGTTATTGGGGTTTACTTCCAAGCAGACGCTTTTTGCTCTTTATAAAAAAAAGAATCAGGATTTAAACTTTTATGAAGATTTTTTAAATTATGCGGATAAAGTAAAATTTTCCGATTTTAAAAATAACCAAAAAAAAGATAAATATTTTCGTGAGTTTTTTGAAAACATTCTTCAACAAGAAAAAATAGAAAATGAAAATAAGGCAAAAAAAATAATTAAATGAATCTAACTTTTCAAGAGCCTAATTATTTTCTATTTTTTTTTATTGTTCCTTTTTTAATCTTTTTTTATTTTTTTCTTTTAACTAAAATTAATAATCAACAGCTCCATTCTTCTCTACAATTTTTCAAAAAAATAAAACCCACTTGGAAAAATAAAATAGTTCATCTTCCTTTCTGGATTAGCCTCTTCATAATAAGTCTTATTATCATTGCCTTAGCTAAGCCCCAAGAAAAGTTAGGCAAGAGCTTTAATGTCAAAGAAGGCATTGATATTATGTTTGTTTTAGACATATCCATTTCTATGAATATTCAAGACTTTAAGCCGAATCGATTAGAAGTAGCTAAAAAGCAAATTTATGATTTCTTAAACATAAGAGAAAATGATCGCATGGGTTTGGTGGTTTTTGGAGAAGATGCTTTCTTGCAATCTCCTCTAACTTTTGATAAAGACTTCTTGCAGTCATCGATTACTCGGGTAGATTTTTTAGAAGAAATAAAAAGTAGCACAGCCATGGGCAATGCCATAACTACGGCAATACTAGCTTTAAAAGAAAGTGAAACTAAAAGTAAAATCATTATCCTTTTAACTGATGGAGATAGCAATGCTGGTGAAATTGATCCTATTACTGCTGCTAATCTAGCTAGGGAGTACAATATTAAAATATATTCTATTGGTATCGGCAAGCCGGGAAAATCAATTATCAACCAGCTGTTTGATGATCCGCTTCGAGGGAAAATCTTCAGGCCCATAGAAGTTTATATGGACGAAACTACGTTAATCAAAATATCTGAAATAACTCAAGGAAAGTATTTTAACGTTAAAAATACAGTTGGTTTTACAGCAGCTTATGAGGAAATTGATGCACTAGAAAAAACTGAAGTTAAAGAAACCGATTACGATATTTATAAAGATTATCATCCATTAATAATAAAAATTATTTTATGGTTAATCATTTTTTATTTGTTAGTTAAATACATTGTCATTAATAAAAAACCAGTATAGAAAAAAGAGATGCTAGAAAATTTTTTAACGATTATTTCTACTTGGCAAAGCGTTTTTACTGCTTGGGAAAATGGTGTCTACTTTATTATCATCCCATTATTTGCTCTTTTTTTTTGGGGGCAATATTTTTTTTTTCAAAAGAAATTAAGAAAAAATTTTCATCTAGAAAAAATCGCCTTGTTGTTTAAAAATACTAGCTTAAGAAAAATTATCATCAAGCAGATTTTTTTTCTGTTAGCTATTTTTTCGATTGTTTTGGCTTATATGAATCCGCAATGGGGAATAAAAAAAAAAATAGCTTTTACTGGCTCAGACATTATTCTTCTCATTGATGTTTCTAATTCTATGTTAGTAGAAGACATTAAACCTAATCGCTTGGAACGGGCTAAGTTGTCAATTCTCAGTTTTTTAGAAAACACTCAAGACTCTCGTGTAGGGATTGTGGTTTTTGCGGGATCGGCTTACCTTCTAGCGCCACTCACCAAAGACTATGGAGCAGTTAAAAAATTTATTGATACCATCGATACCACTATTATTCATAAACAAGGGACCGACTTAGCTTTAGGATTAGATATTGCCTTATCTTCTTTTCAAGAAAACAAATTAAATGGCTCAAAAGTGATTTTGGTTTTTACCGATGGAGAAAATCACAGTGAGAGTATTTTTAATCAAGGAGAATTAGCAAGAAAAAAAAATATTAAAATTTTTTCGATTGGAATTGGAACTGGCAATGGGGAGTTTATTCCCATTAAAAATAGCCAAGGAGAAGTCGTGAGTTACTTAAAAGATAATCAAGGGATCCCAATTGTTTCTAAGTTAGATCAAAAAACATTGATCACTTTAGCCCAAATTACTGAAGGAGATTTTTTTTTTACCGAAAGAAACTTTTCTGGAATTGGGAGAATTTATAATAAAATAAATTCTCTAATTGGAGAAAAAAGTAAGGATCAAATAATCATAAAAGAAGATAGATATCAAATCTTTCTTTTGTTAGCTTTGGTTTTTTTTTTATTTGATTTAATGATGACAACGAGAAAAAATCAAATAAAAAAAATGCTCCACTTTTTTAAAAAATGAAAGTAGTTATGAAAGTAATTATTGTTGTTATTATTAATTTTGCTTTTTTGTTTTCTTTGATTAATCCTTCTAAGGAAAGTAATGCCAAAGGGAAAAAAGCTTTTCAAAAAAAAAATTATGAGTTAGCTTTAAATCATTTTAATGACTCGTTTGAAAAAATCCCAAGTGACCCTAAACTTATTTATAATCTCGGTAATGCGCATTTTTTTAAAAATGAATATGATAAAGCTATTAGTTTTTTTAAAGAGGCCTTGGCTAAAATAAAAACCGATGAATCCAATCAAGAAAAAGAGCTCTATTTTAATCTTTACTTTGGTTTAGGGAATAGTTACTTTTATAAAAAAGAATTTGAGGAAGCAATTGCTAATTATAAAAAAGCATTAAAAATTGATCATAAAAATATCAATCTTAAAAAAAATTTAGAATTAGCTATTAAAGAATTAGAAGAAAAAAAACAAAACCAACCAAAAAAAAATCAACAGAAAAATAGTAGTAGCGAATCGTCTGCTGAAAAAAAACCTAAAACGTCAAATGAGAAAAGCAAAAAAAACTCCCTTAATCAAGACGAAAAAAATGTGGCTTCCGAAAAGCAAAACCCTCAGCAGCAAAATCGAAAAGCTATTGATAAAAAAACCGCTGAGGCCATTTTAAAAGCATTTGAAACTAGGCACCAAGATGCGTTAATTAAAAAAAGGTACCAGCAAAAAAGTTCTAATTCTCCAATCGATAAAAACTGGTAAAAATGAAAAAAATTATTATTGGACTTTTCATCTGCTTGCTTAATGTCGTTATCTTCGCTAAGACGCCTAAAGCTGAAGTAAGCTTTTCTCCTAGCACCATTTCGCTTAATGATTTATTAGAAGTAAAAATTACTTTAGAAAATTTAGAGGAACAAGACGTAATTATTTCTACAACTGATTTCAATAATTTAGGGAGATATTCTTTCCAAAGTCAGATTGCTATTGTCAATGGAGAAATAACACAGAAAAAAATTCTTTATTATAAATTGCAACCACTTAGCTCGGGGAAAATTAGTTTTACGGTTATTATTAATGCCATAAAAAAAGGCCCATTTATTGTGGAAGTAATTCAAGGGAATTCTCCTACGCCTAATTTATTACCATCTTCTAAAGCCCCTAGGTCTAATACTAATTTTTCTAATCAAGGGGTTAGTAATTTTTTTAAAAGTGTTGATTCTTGGGAAAACGTTTTTGAGGATGTCATCATTAAAAACATCATCAGTAAAAAAAAAATAAAATTAAACGAAATAGCCATACTCGAAACTTTTATCTATTTTAGGGTAAATTATGAAAAAGCATTTATGAGTAAAAAATTTTCTCATCAGGGGATTAATCTAATCCCGCTAACTAGGCAAGTTAAACCCGATGAGCAAGAAAAGATTAATGGCAAAATTTATAAGAAAAGATTAGTAGCTAAATACTTATTTTATCCTTATCAAACTGGTCGGCTAGCAATCAAAGAAGGGAGTTATCAAGTAGAAAATAGCATTGGCTTTTTAGGTCGTAAGCGTGTTAAAGAAGTAACTATCCCTTCAGTGAACCTGTTAGTAGAAGACTATTTTAATCCGCCTAAAGGGTTTGATAATAATTGGGGAGATTTTAAAATTAATTACCGACTTAATCAAACTAGGGCTGAGATTGGTACTCCACTTGTCTTGTATGTGACTGTTAGGGGTGAAGGCAATTTTAATATTTTATATCCTTTTCTTCTTAACTCTCCAAACTTGACTATCAAAGAAGGACAAACTCAAGAAAAACTGCAACTACAAAGAGACACTCTTATTGGGGAAAAAACTTTTGAGTATTTTATCATTAGTTCTAAAAAAGGGAATTATCAAATTCCTCCTATTGCTTTTACGAGTTATTCGCCAGTTCAAAAAAAGTATATTAATTATCAACAAGATTTTCCTGAGTTAGAATTTTATGGTGAAGAAGATGACTCTTTTGCTTTAGTCGAAGAAGTTAACCCTGTTAATAAACCAATGCAGTTTATTGAAACTAATTTTGCGTTCAATAAATCAAGTAACCTAATTTTAAATCCTTGGGTTCAGCATTTTTTATTTGCTAGTTTTTTTTTAACTTTTTTAGCATTTTATCAAAAAAAAACTAAGGCTAAAAAAGCTCATCTTGTAAGCACATTGAAAAAATTGAAAAAATCACTTAAGCAAAGATCTATAGAAGATGAAAAAAAAAGTTACCAAATGGCTGTTGATGAACTTTATCTTTTCTTGCGAACAAGGATTGATGTTCCTTTTAAAACTATCAAAGAATTAAAAAAAATAATGCAACAAGAGGCATCGTTTAATAATCTTCGAGAACAAAAAAGTAATACTTCTTTATTGAATTTTATTACTAGTAAAATAGAAGACTAT
The DNA here is from genome assembly GCA_965277105.1 of Spirochaetota bacterium. Lineage (GTDB taxonomy): Bacteria > Spirochaetota > UBA12135 > COTS27 > CAXSBA01 > CAXSBA01. Next base: position 357,515 of record OZ255710.1, read on the forward strand.
GAAAAAATCATCTATTCACCTAATAAGAAAAAAAGAAAAAATTTCATAGTGGATTTAGAAAAATTAATCGAGCAATTGAATAGGCATAAGAATTGAAGTTTTTTTATTTACTGGTTTTTTTAGGAGGGATAATGATTGCTAACGAGCCCCAAAACGAGCAAGAAATTTATTTCCAAAAAGCCAATGATTTTTACCAAGAAAAATCTTTTAAACAGGCAATTGTTTTCTATGAAAAAATATTAGTTAGCATCCCAGAAAATTATAAAGCTCATTTTAATTTAGGCAATGCTTATTATAGTTTATTCCAAATTACTAATGCTGAAGAAAATTTCTCTAAAGCAGTTTTCCATTTTAAAAAAGCTCTAAGTTATAATCAACGTTACCAAAAAGCTTATATTAATTTAACAAATTTACTAGAAGAAAATCAAGATAGCGAAACTTTATTACGAGAAAGGATTTTGCATTTCTTTTACTTCTGGCAGCAGGTTAGTTATTATTTGACTTCTTGGTTTTTTTTGTTTATACTAATGATAATCACTTTTAATATAATAAAAAAAAATAAAAAAACCCAAAACACTTTACCTTTTATTTTTATTTATATTTTACTTTTAGCGACTGTATTATTAGGAAGAATAAATTTCAATGCAAGTAAAGCAGTCATGAGTAAAACGACCAATTTTAAAAGTGAGCCAAATAATGAAAGCTTAGAAGTGCTTAAAGTGAACGCTGGTTTTATTGTTTCACTTACTGAGAAAAAGGAAATAGGAGAATGGGTTTTGGCAGAAAAAAATGGAAGCACTGGCTGGGTTAAAAAAAACGATTTAATGGATTTATAAAATGGAAAACTTTAAAATAAAAGCAACAACAATTATTTGCGTTCGTAATCAAAAGAACGTAGCCATTGCTGGTGACGGGCAAGTTACTCTAGGTAATACAGTGATGAAAAATAACGCCTACAAAATTAGAAAACTTTATAATGATACTATTTTATCCGGCTTTGCGGGGGCAGTAGCTGATGCGTTAACTTTATTTGAACGAATAGAAAAAAGATTAGAAGAATTTCAAGGAGACTTGGTCAAGTCTTGCGTAGAGCTAACTAGGGATTGGCGAACCGATAAGTACCTTCGGCGATTAGAGGCTATGCTATTAATAGCAGATAAAAATAAAACTTTTATTTTATCTGGTAATGGCGAGGTTATTGAACCCGATGAAAACGTTGTGGCCATTGGCTCGGGGGGAGACTTTGCTAGAAGCGCTGCTTTAGCCCTTTTAGAAAACACTAAATTAAAACCTTTGGAGATAGCGAGTAAGTCTATGAAAATTGCTAGTAAAATTTGTATTTATACTAATAGTAATATATCGACAATTAGCCTGTAAAATGATGAAAGAATTAACCCCTAAAAAAATTGTTGCTTTTTTGGATAAATATATTATTGGCCAGGAAAAAGCCAAAAAGGCAGTGGCCATTGCTTTAAGGAATAGAACGAGAAGAAAAAAAGTTGCGGGAGAGTTGCAGAAAGAAATTTCTCCTAAAAACATTATTATGATCGGAAATACTGGTATTGGTAAGACGGAAATTGCTAGGCGAATAGCGGCTCTCTCAGATGCTCCTTTTGTTAAAATAGAGGCCACTAAATTTACCGAGGTGGGGTATGTGGGAAGAGATGTCGAGTCAATTATTCGTGATCTAGTGAACGTGGCGATTAACAATGAAAGAAAAAAAGTTTTTAGCCAATCGGAAAACAAAATAGAAGTTTTGGTGGAAGATAAAATCCTCCAGTATTTAATCCCGCATAATCCTTCTAATAACCAAGAAGGTGACAAAAATACTTTTCAAAATACTACTGAGAAATTTCGTAAAAAGTTAAGGCAGGGGGAATTAGAAGAAAAAGAGATAATGATAAGCATAAAAAAAAAGAGCGCTAGCCCTTTTAGTGGGGGAATGATGAACTTTTCTCAAATGGATGATTTAAAAGACATGAGTGGGATGATTAAAAACTTTTTCGACTCTATGCCGAAAAAGCAAATTACTCAAAAATTAAAAATCAAAGATGCTAGAAAAGTGTTAAAAGAAGAAATCCAAGAAGACTTTATCAACCAAGAAGAAATCATTAATCAAGCCATTCAAAAAACCGAAAACTTTGGCATTGTTTTTTTAGATGAAATTGATAAAATTGTTTCTAAGGATAACCATAAAGGAGGCCCCGAAATATCCCGAGAAGGGGTGCAGCGCGATATTCTACCTTTGGTGGAAGGCTCTTCAGTTAGCACTCGCTATGGGGTGGTTAAAACTGATCATATTCTCTTCATTGCTGCGGGGGCTTTTCATATGTCTTCTCCTTCTGATATTATCCCCGAACTACAAGGCCGATTTCCTATCCGCGTGGAGTTGGAGCCTCTTACCCAAAAAGATTTAGAAGCTATTTTAGTAGAACCTAAAAATTCCCTAATTAAACAGTACACCGCTCTACTGAGTACCGAAGGAGTGACGCTTACTTTCACCAAACCAGCTATTAAAGAAATAGCTAAAATAGCTTTTGACGTGAATAATCGTAATAAAAATTTAGGAGCTAGAAGACTAGCCACCGTTATGGAAAAGTTATTAGAAGAAATTTTATTTGAAGCCCCACAAGTTACTTCTAAGATTACCATTAGCGACACTTATGTCAAGGAAAAATTAGCCAACTTAGCTGTTGATGAAAAGTTAGCTCAGTATATTTTATAGTAGCTGCTAGTTTTTTTAGAGGGCTCGATTACTTTCCTGACTTTCTCCTGTTTTCTTCTCGAGAGATCATTTGACAATTTTCTGAAGTGGTTTTGCCTCCCTCATGCCACGGCGTTATATGGTCAGCTTCCATTTCTTCTATGGCAAGATGCTTTTTAGAAATAGCACAAATCCCTTTTTGCCTCTCATAAGCTTCTCGTTTGTGATTGGGGCTAAAAGCACGAATATTTAGATGCTTTTCTTTTCCGGTTAAAAGGTAGGGGTAAATGCCTTTTTTGTTTCCCACATCTTCGTCTTCCATCAGTTTAGTCACTTCTTTTTCTGTTTTTTGGGAGTCGAATTTTTGATCTTTATATTCATTATAATAAAACCCCCACTCAAGGCCTTTCATTTCTCTGCGATACTTTATAAAAACGATTTTCACCCAATTAATAACCGCTTGAAAATAAAGCCAAAGTTCGTTAGCATTAGGCTCATGCTGGTTTTTCGCCATATAGTTTTCAATGTTATCTTGGCTTATCCACTTTATAGTGGTTTCGAGGTAGTCTTGCCTTATGGCCGCCCCATTTAAATAATCACTCCCTAGATCATAGGCCGGGCAACTAGTTTTACTAAAATACTTTTTGGCATCGCTTACCCATGATCCGTGATAAACTGCGTTCCTTAGTTCTTGGTCGGTGAGTTTTTCTCCGGCTATGTTGATAGTCTTAAACCAATCCAGTTTTTCGCTATCGTTTCCACTACAAAAATAAACCATCAATTCATAGTTGAGGAATTTAAGTTTTTGGTCAGGTAATAAGTTATAAAAAAATAAACCATCAAAAGAAAAACTCCCTGCAACATAATCCCCGATGGAAATGCTCCTTTGTTGCCCGTCAATCATCTCCAAGCTACCATCTTCCCTAACTGCCCAGTACATCACGTTTAGGGGGAAGTTTTTGTTAATGGTAGCAATCACCGCGTCCCTTTGCTTATCCTTGTAGATAAACTCCCGTTGGTAAGGCGGGCGAATATCCAGCTTCCCGCCAAAACCTCTTACTCCCTTTTCTTGGTTGTTTTCATAACCGTCGGTAAGCTCTCTTATCGTTATTTTTTTTAGTTCTATTTTCATAAGTTTTTTTATAGTTTTTTATTTTTGATTACAATTCTTGCGTAAATTTCTTTACTACTAATTTTAAAACGACTTACTCGACCAGTTTTTTTTTCTACTAAAGGTCTATCCATTCCAATTATTTCAAACTGCTCGGGGTTATATTTATCCATAAAAGTAATCGGCACGCCCATCGCTCCCTCGTAGTCCATGGGGATATCTTTGGTTTTGCTCACTTCGATAGCATCGTAGTTGTCATAAGTAGGATAATGATCCTCATTGCCTCGGTAGGTTTTGTATAAGATAAGATCTTCGTAGCGTTTGTTGTGGGGAAGGTTAGTGAACCAACGAACTCCTTTGACTCTTATAAATTTATTCCCCTGCTCATCTACTCTATAGCCAGCGGCTTTTAAAGGGTAACCTTGAGGCACACCAAATTCCCTATCCCCGCTAAAAATACTAGGGCCAAGCCATAATTTATTTTCTTTAATAAGTTTAAAAATTTCTTTATAAGTAATAGCGTTAATACTCCCAATTATCAAAAACTTTTTATCATACTCGATTAGCTGGGCGACGTATTCCCTAAAAAGAGAGAAGGGAGGGTTGGTAACGACGATGTCCGCTTTTTGCAGGAGTTTGATGCATTCCTTGCTTCTAAAATCCCCGTCGCCTTTTAAGTGATGCACTCCTATTTCCTCTAAGTCGGGAACGCGGTTGCCGTTCTTATCGCCGTTGTATTCTAGGTAGATGGCTTTTTCGCTACTGTTGGTGCTGAATAAATCTCGCTCTTGACTTTGATAGCAAGTGGTAATGAGTTTTTTCAGGCCGAGGTGCTCGAAGCTATAAGAAAAGTAGTGGAAGAAATTACTTATCCTGGGGTCGTCGCAGTTGCAATAAACGGTCTTGCCCTGGAAGTGTTTTTTGTAATGCTTGAGCTCGTTTTCGATATCTACTAGCTGGGTATAAAAATCGTCTTTCTTGGAGCTTTTGGCTTGGTGAAGATTTTTATTGGCACTTCCTTTCGGCATGTTGCTAGTTATATCATTGTTCTTGCTTTTATTTCTTTTTTTAAGTAATCATTAAAGCTTTACTATTTTTCGGTTACGATAAGATTCGGTAATAGCCAAGGCCACTTCGGTAGCTCTAACGGCGTCTTCTATGCTAACATTAGGGGCAGTTCCAGTTCTAATGCTGTTAATAAAATTTTTATCTTCTATTAAAAAAGCTTCTTCAAAGCGTTCAAAAAAAGTTTCATTACACTCTTTTCTAATCCCATGTTCGTCGTTAATCTGCACGTGATTTTTAATGGGGGAAAAGCCTACTTCTAAGATCCCTTTTGTGCAGAGGATTTCGGTTCTAGTAGCATGCCCATGAAAAGCCGTCCTACTTACCGAAAGGGTAGCGATAGTGTTGTTAACAAACTCCAGTAAAGTAGTAGCGTTGTCGGCATCCTGGTATTTTTCAAACTCTTTATGATTATAACACCCCCCTAAGCTGTAAACCGACTTTACTTCTGATTCTAAAAACCATCTGGCTAAATCAATGTCATGACTATTGGCATCTAAAAAAATGCCTCCGCTACTCTTAACAAACTCGGTTTGAAATTTAGCGGTTTTATCGATATCCACTGTTTGTGAACGCACATGAAAAGGGGTTCCTATTAACCCACTTTGAATCCTTTTTTTAGCAGCAAGGTAACTAGGATCATAACGCCGGACAAATCCGATACTCACTATTTTATCTTTTTTGGTTTTCGCTAATTTTTCTACTTCATAGGAGTCTTCCAAAGTAAGGGCTAAAGGTTTTTCACAAAAGACGTGAAAATCTGCGTCTAGTGCTTTCACAATTTGTTCTTTATGAAAAGTAGAGCTACTAACGATAAAAATGCCATCTAACTCTTTATTTTCTAGCATTTCATCATAATTCTTATAAGTATATTTTACGCCTAAATCTTTTTCAGCAAACGCTAACTCTTGGTCATTCAAGCTACAAGCCGCTAAAAGAGTACATCCTTTGATTTTATAAGCTAAATTTTCTGCATGTTTTACGCCTAACCGGCCTAGTCCTACAACTCCTATTTTGATATATTTCATATTTTTTTTCCTTATTTTAATTTTTTATTTGAATGCTTTAATCATATTTTTTATTCCCGGTATCGTCTCTAACTGGTTACTAAAATCTTTATGAAAATATTGAATTAGCGACCGTCCTTTTTTCCCGACTAAAATGGTGAAATAATACATTTGATAACCGGGAGCCACCACCACGGGATGATATCCTTTATCGATTAGAAACGTGCTGCCGTCTTTTACATGATAAACGGGGCCATAGTCTTTTTCTTTAAAAAGGAACTGAGCCGCAAAACCATTTTCTGGCTTAAAACGAAACTGATAAATCTCTTCAAAGTAGGTTTCTTTAGGTGGTCTTTCTTGATCGTGCTTGTGGGGTGGGAAGCCTGACCAACCTCCTTTACCGACGGTAAAGAGTTCACTTACTAATAAATTACCTACTTTGCCTTCCACGTTTTGTCCTAAAATATGCAAAATTTTTCGATGAGTTTTGGTGCCATCACTGCCATACTGGACTTTAACCGTGTCCTTGGGTTTGATTCTAAAAGGGGTTAGCTTTTTTTTAGTTTTCCCGCCAGCGATAAATAGTTCAGTTTTTTCATAGGGGCTAGTTATTTCAGCTGGGGTGTTTTTAGGGATGTACACCGAATCAGCTGGCCCATCCCAGACGTCTTTTCGTCCTCCCACTTTAGAGAAAGTTAGATCTTCTACTTTTATATCCACTTTTCCTTTTATTAGGACGATGACTGATTCGTGCTCTTTTAGGGTATAGGTGTATTTTTGCCCTTGCTTTAAAACAACCTTGTTAAAATATGCTAAAGGAATAGTCTTGTTATTTTCCGCAACAATAGCTGCATTTTTATTGTTATGGGGTTTGATATGATTCATTTTTTTTACTTTTTTTACTTTTTTGAAATATTGATTATTTAATTTTAATAAATTATATCTTATTTTGTTTTGATTCTAAAATATTTTTATAAGTATTTTTTTTTGCTTTTTTTATTGAATAGAGTATAAGCAAGTTAATTTTTTCTAAGTTCGTCCTCGTTATTTTCCGTTGCTTTTTTTGTGGATAAAAAAGCATTATAAAAAAGCCAATAAAAAATATAAAATTATTTTGTTTTGCAATAAAACAAAATTTAAACTCAAGGAGTTGCAACTAGGGAAATAAATAACAGTTTAAATAAAAAAGATCCTGAAACTTTAACCGAAGTTCAGGATTACGCTATTGGTGAATGGAAAAGTTTAAGCGTAGAATTGCGATCAACTGAAGATAGAACTGGCAAAGGAGTGGTGCAACCTATTTATCTAAAGCGTCATTTTTAATATTTTTTTAAAGATAAATTTATGGGAGTCATTACTCTTTTTGCAGATAATTATGGGGGAATGCCTTTGTTAGAATTTGAATTTAAGGGCGAACTAAAATGGGGAGAAGAACACCCAATTGCTAAGGGTGCTTGGAAGATAGATTACCTCCTTAACGAAGGGTTTGCCGTTACTCCACTTAATGATCAGGCAGCTCAAATGCTTAATCTAGGACTTCCCGAGAGTCTATATCCTTTTGCCGCCAACGTTAAAAAAGATATTTTTGGTAGAGCATTTCCTATGTTTAATATTATTGAAGGGCAGGTGGTTTCTGATTATGATTTAATTTATTTTAAAAATGGTTTACTATTTATGGGGGCTAAGCATGTGAATGGCACCCCATTTGATAAACTAGAAAATAGGCCTCATCAGCTGCAAATACCTTTAGTAAGAATTGTAAGAGTTGCTTTATAAGAAATTAGACACTAAAAAAATAGCGAGTGAATGGCGAATGAAGCAATGCACTTGCTATGATTTTTACATTTAGCCAAAGTTCTGGTAAGAGTAAAAAAGCAAAAGAAGATTAATTTTTTTGATATTATAATTTTAATTAAAAGGAAATAAAAATGTGTGGAATTATTGGTTACGTTGGCAATAAAGATATTACTTCAGTGCTTATTTCAGGACTAGAGCGCCTTAGTTACCGGGGGTATGATTCTAGCGGGATAGGAGTGATTAGCAATAATGAGATTAACTTCTGGAAAAAATCTGGGAAAATAGTTACTTTGAAAAATCATATAAAAGATCTTATTATTAATTCTACCATTGGTATTGGCCACACTCGTTGGGCTACTCATGGCATAGCTAATGACGTTAATGCCCACCCGCACATGAGCCAAGATAATAAAATTTGTTTAATTCATAACGGTATTATTGAAAATTTTTTAGAGCTAAAAAGAAAGTTAAAACAAAAGGGCTTTTTTTTTAAAAGTGAAACTGATAGTGAAATAATCGCTAATTTATATCAAGATGAGTTAAGCAAAAAATCTAAAACGGCAGCTTTGCAGGCTACTTTAAAACAGCTAGAAGGGAGTTATTCTTTAGCGATTTTAAACGAAGATTATCCCGAAGAAATCCTTTGTTGCCGAAAAGAAAGCCCGCTGATTATTGGGTTAGGAGAAAAAGAAAACTTCATTTGCTCCGACATTAATGTACTGATTTATTATACTAAAAAATACATTGAACTAGAAGAAAATGAAATAGCTTTCGTTAGTACAAAAGGGGTTAAAGTTTTAAATCAAAAAGGCCAAGTCGTCAAAAAAAAAATCCAAAAAGTTACTTGGGATTATGACCTTTCAAAGAAAGGGAATTACGACTTTTTTATGTTAAAGGAAATTCATGAGCAAGCGGCCGTCCTAAGAAAAATTATTGTCAACTACATTAACAACGACAAAATTGATTTTAAAAATTCCAACTTTTTAGAAGATAAAGAAACCCTTAAAAATTTAAACCGTTTTATCATTCAAGCCTGTGGAACATCTTGGCATGCGGGATTGGTAGGTGAGTACTGGATAGAAAAACTGGCTCATATTTTATGTGACGTTGATATATCCTCTGAACTTCGTTATCGCAATTATCAGTATCAAAGGAACGAAGTCATGTTAACGCTTTCGCAATCAGGAGAAACCGCTGATGCCCTTGCTTGTTTAAGGGAAGCTAAGAGTTTTTTTTTAAAGAGCATTGGTTTTGTCAATGTTCAAGGAAGTGCGATTGATCGAGAATCCGATGACTCCATTTATTCTCAGGCTGGCCAAGAAGTGGGGGTAGCTTCCACTAAAAACTATTCAGCACAGTTGCTTAATTTATTCCTTTTTAGTCTAAAGCTAGGTTATAAAAAAAAAATTATAAACAAGCAAAATTATCAAGCTTATTTAAAAAAAATCCATAATATTCCAGCTCTAATAGAAAAAGTTTTACTCCAAGAAGAAGCCATAAAGAAAATTGCTAAACGTTATTACAAAAGAAAAAATTTCATTTTTATTGGGAGAGGAATTAATTATCCGAATGCTTTAGAAGGAGCACTTAAATTAAAAGAAATATCTTACATTCACGCTACTGGGTATGCATCAGGAGAGTTAAAGCATGGGCCTTTAGCTTTGATTGATAGTAAAACCCCCGTTATTTGCATTGTCCCTGACGGAGATTTATACAAAAAAAGTTTAAACAATTTATTAGAAGTAAAAGCTCGAAAAGGAAAAACTATTGCCATTGCTAGTAGCGGGAATAAAGAAATTGCCGAAATAGCCGATGAAGTAATTTTTATTCCTCAAGTGGAAGAAGAAATTAGTCCACTTTTGACCATTATTCCCCTGCAGCTTTTATCGTATTATGTTGCTTGGTTTTTAGGAAGGAATGTTGACCAGCCAAAAAACTTAGCCAAAAGCGTAACGGTTGAGTAATGAATTTCAGATTTATTTTTTTCAAACTTTTGCCTATTTAATTTCTTTTGAAAGGAAAAGTCGTCAAGGTAATTGAAGGAGTAATAGTATAATTTCCCTAACTTATTTTTTTAAAAAAATAAAATTCTATGAGAAAAAAATCACAACAAAAATCGCAGCCTAAAGTAGCTAAATCAATTAAAGATAAAAATACGGAGATTGTTAATACTAATGATCCCCAACAAAAAATTAATAAAACTACTTTTGTTAGAAGAATAAATGGTTACCTCCACTGGGTCCATCAAGTAAAAGATTCTAAAGGTAAAATTTTTGATTTTATTATCAGGCCGCTTATGGTAGAGTTGCATCCGCGTGACATTATGCAGATAATTGTAGGAGCGGCTTTATTTGCTATTCCCCTGTCTTTTAGCGAAGAGGTGTGGAATTTAGGGGAGATTTTACCACTGATAAATATTATCATCCTTGCTTTAATTTCTTTTTTTTTCGTAGCTGCTTTTGTTTATTTTAACTTTTATCGTTTTAATGATTTTAAAAATCATATTTTTAATTATATTAAACGGGTAGTGGCGACTTATGGTTTGTCTTTATTGGTGGTGGCGGGGATTCTTACTCTAATTGGCAAGTGCCCTTGGGGAGTTGATAATTTATTAGCTATTAAGCGAATTGTGATTGTTGCTTTTCCCTCTACGATGGCAGCTACCCTTAGTGATACTTTGAAATAAATTATACTTTTTTGGAGGAAGAAAAACCTCTAGTAAAAATTATCCCCGCTAAAAAAAGGGGATTTACTTTTTTTTATCAAGGTAGGTATTTAGCTTCTAAATATGATCCTTTAAAAGAAGCCGAGCGAATTTTAGAAAATCAATCTTGGCAAGATTGTAAGGTCGTTATTTTTTTAGGTGTCTTTCCTCTTTATCATCTTCTTTATTTCCTAAAAAAAAAGCTTCTAGGAGTAAAAGTCTTTATTTTATCAGAAGATAATTTTCCCTTAACCTCTTATGAGGTAATTATAAAAAAAATTATTTCCTTACATTCATGGAGAAAAGATTTACTTAAAAGCTCTTTTTTTTACAACTCCTTTTATCAGGCAGGAAAACTAGGAAGTATTTTAGAAAAACTAACCCAGCAAGAAATTAAAAAAACCATTTTCATCGAAAGCCCTTATCTCTTAGAAGCAACTAGAAAAAGTTATAAAAAAATATTTAACGATTGGAAAAATAAGCAACAGAAAGTTCTTTCTACCGAAAAATATTTCACACTTTTTTGGTATTTAAATACTTTGAAAAATTTAACAAAACAAATATCCCTTATTGAAAATATTGTGGTTAAAGGAGAAAAGAAAACGGCAGTTTTTGTTCTTAGTGGTCCTTCGTTAGAAAAAAATCTTACTTTATTAAAATCACTTAGTCGGCACTTGCCAGTTTTTACAGTAGCCGGAATAACTTCTCTGCTATTACGAAAAAAAATTCCCATTACCGCTATTATTAGTGTCGATGCTGGTTATTATAATACCTATCACTTTCACTGGAAAAAAGATACCATTCCTCTTATTCTTTCTTTAAGTTCCCATCCTATTATTAGTAGAAGAAAAAATGTTTTTCACTTTTTTGATTTAATGGAGACTTTTGACTATTTGCTTGACAATTGGAACATCAATCCCACTAATTTAATAGCTATGGATGCCAGCGTTACCTTGACAGGGGTAAGCGTGTTAGAGAAGCTTGGCTTTGAAAGAGTCATTATGCTTGGCAATGACTTTACTCATCATCCATTTAAAGCGCATACTATTTCTAATGCAGTAGAAGAATTTGCTTTTAGTGCTACAAAAAAAACACATACTTTTGAAAACATTCTCTACCCACTTTTTAAGGAGCTTGCGCTTAATGAGAAAAATGGTTTTCAAGACGAAAAACTTGTTTTGTATAAAAAGCATTTTAATTTACTCAAACAAAAAAGTACTATTGAAATAATAGATGGAGGAGCTGATAATTTTTCTAGTAATTTTTTACCACATTCGTATCCAACAAAAGTGCTTTTCCCGACTAATCAAAAAATAAATTTTTCACCTACTATTCAAAAATACCTTTATCCTAAAGTGGAAAAAATTATTGAGAAACAGATAGAAAACCCAGCTTTAAGAGATTTGTTTTTTCATCGCTTAAATAGGTTTAATTAGTAAAATAATTAAATTTAAAATACTTTTTGGATTAATAATTATTTTAAAAAAACCTCACTGCTCCATCAATAATTTATAGGCTTCAGTATCAATAAACATCTGGCTAAAATTGTATGCTACAATATTAGAGTTAAATACAGTGGGAAACATTTCTATTAATATTATTTCGTATTAATAAATATTATTTTTACATTAATTTATTTACTATTATTTATGCAATTTACTAAGGGAGATAAGGGAGAAATTGAAGGAGTTAACTTTTTAGGGAAAAAACTAAAGTCTCCTTTGCTTGGAACTTCCGGTACGGTTGGTTATGGCAATGATTTTAAACAACTTATTTCTCTTGAGCAGTTCGGTGGGTTAGTCTTTAAGACTCTAACTCCCAAGCCTTTAGCGGGGAATCCTCATCCTCGGGTTTGTGAAGTGGAAGCGGGAATGATTAATTCTATTGGTCTACAAAACCCAGGCATAGACAATTTTATTGAAAATATTTATCCAGAAATAAACTTTTCTTCTGAGGTTATCGTTATAAGTTTAGCTGCTTTTACTATTAAAGATTTTGTTGGGTTAATTAAAAAAGTGGCTCCTTTAAAAAAAATTGACTTTATTGAACTTAATGTTAGTTGCCCCAACCTTGATTATCACGGCAAGGAATTTGCTACCGATAAAAAGCTCTTAAAAGATTTAATCATTGCTTGTAAAAAAATTAAAAGTCAGCCTTTAATCATAAAATTATCTCCTAACGTTACTTCTATTAGCGAGTTAGCGATGGCTTGTGAAGAAGCGGGTGCTGATGCCCTTACTATAGGGAATACTTTTAAGGGTATGAGAATAGATGTTGTTAAACAAATACCTCTTATCGCCAAAGTAACTGGTGGGCTTTCAGGTCCAGCTATTAAACCATTAATGCTGGCTAAAGTTTATGAGGCATCTCAAACTACTCACCTTCCTATTATTGGAGTGGGGGGAGTTACTCACGGTGATGATGTTATTGAATACCTTTTAGCTGGGGCTACTTTGGTGGGGTTAGGGACGGTGAATTTAATTGACCCTAGAATAAGCAAAAAAATATTTAAGCAGATGCAAAAGTATTTAAAAAAAAATAGGACTAACGTTCAAGATTTAACTGGAAAATTGCAGGCAGATTTTTACCTTTAATGAACCTCTCAATAAAAAATTACTAAGAGAGTTATGATAAACTTTTTACTGTGAAAACTATATTAATTGTTGATGATGAAAAAAACATAAGGGAAGGCCTCAAAAAAGCTCTTGTTCCTAATGGTTATGAAATATTTTTAGCAGCCAACAGCAAAGAAGCTTTAGCGGTAATTGTCAAAGAAAGAATTGATTTAGCCATTCTTGACATTCATCTTCCTAAAATGTCGGGAACGGATTTGTTTAAAAAAATCAACGAACTCGAAGAAAATTTCCCGGTTATTTTTATTACTGGCCACGGGAGTGTAGAAACTGCAGTTTCTGCTATGCAAGAAGGTGCATTTGATTTTTTAACTAAACCGATTAATTTGGAAAAACTAGAACTTATCATTGCTCGAGCTTTAAAAGTGTCTAATATTGAGAAAGAGAAAAAAGCTCTAATGCTACAGGTCAAAAGTTTTGAAATTGAAAAATTAATCTTAGGTAATTCCAAACCCATCAAGCAGCTTTTAGAAACTATCAAGCTAATTGCTCCGGCTAAAGGCAATGTTTATATTTATGGAGAAAGCGGCACGGGAAAAGAGCTAGTCTGCGACTCTATTCATCATTATGCCAATAAAAACAAACCCCTCATTAAAGTTAACTGTGCGGCTTTAACCCCTACTTTGCTGGAGAGCGAACTTTTTGGCCATGTCAAAGGGGCCTTTACTGGGGCTGACCGTGATAAAATTGGGCGTTTTGAGCAAGCGAATGGAGGAACTATTTTTCTCGACGAAGTAAGTGAGATTCCTCTTTACACCCAAGTGAAACTCCTTAGAGTGATTCAAGAAAAACAATTAGAAAGAGTCGGGAGCTCTAAGGTTATTAACATTGCTATAAGGATTATTAGTGCTTCGAATAAAGATTTAAAAAAAGAAGTAAAGGAAGGAAAGTTTAGGGAAGACTTATTTTACCGGCTTAACGTTTTGGATCTACGAGTCCCACCACTACGAGAAAGAGAAGGCGATATTGAACTTTTAAGCAAAAACTTTTTCAACTTTTATCTTTCGGAAAACGATAAAAAAAGGATTATTTCTTCCAAGGTGTATAGTGCTTTAAGCAATTATTCTTGGCCGGGAAATATTCGAGAGTTAAAAAATATTATTGAGAAAATGGTGGTGTTTAGTCGAAATGAAACCATCACCTTAAACGATGTGCCTTGGGAAATAAAAAAAAATAACGAGTTTAAAGAGTTTTACGAAATCCCTTTTGGAAGTAGTTTTAAAGCAATTGAAAAGCAAATTATTTTCGATACAGTGCGGTTTTGCCAAGGGAATAAAAGTGAAGCAGCTAAACTACTTCAAATTGGACGAAAGAAAATTTATAGTGCTTTAGAAGAGAAATAAAATTAAATTTTGAATAAAACTGCTATACTCGTCCCTCAAAAAATACCTTTAAAGATGCCTCTTCCTAGTTTTGTCCAGAAAATTTTCACTACTTTTTATGAGGCTGGTTTTGCTATTTACTTGATAGGAGGATATGTTCGAAGTCATTTGCTTGGAACTAAAGATAGTGATTTTGATTTTGCTAGCAACGCTCATCCAGATGAAATAAAAAAACTTTTTTCTCCTCCAGTAAAAATCATCCCTACCGGCATTAAACACGGAACACTTACCTTGCATTATCAAAATCAAAATTATGAGATTACCACTTTTAGAAAAGACGGTGATTACCTTGATTATCGCCATCCCGAAAAAGTGATTTTTGCAGATGACTTATTTGAAGATGTTGAAAGGCGAGACTTTACGATTAATGCCTTGGCTTATGATTTTAAAAATCAAGTTGTAATTGACTATTTCTCCGGCTTAGAAGATTTAAAAAAAAAAAAATTAAAAGCCATTGGTAATCCCGAAGAACGCTTTTTAGAAGATGCCCTTAGGATGATGCGGGCTTGTCGTTTTTGTGCTAGATTAAATTTCACAATGGAAGTAAAGACAAAACAAGCTATCGAGAAAAATTATAAACTTATAAGAAATATTGCTTGGGAGAGAATCCGCGACGAACTAGTAAAAATAATCTGCTCTAATAACCCTACTTTAGGGATAGAATTACTTCGTCAAACCAATTTGCTGCAAGAAATTTTACCAGAACTTCATGCTACTTTTGGAGTTAGTCAAAATAAACACCATGCTTTTGACGTGTATCATCATACTTTAGAAGTTGTCAAAAATATTGAAAACGATAAAACATTGCGACTAGCAGCACTCTTTCATGACATTGCTAAACCAGTTACTAAAGAAGCAATCAGTGAAGAAGAAGCTACTTTTTATAAGCATGAAATAGTAGGGAGTCGGATGACGAAAAAAATTTTACAAAGGTTAAGGTTTTCTAAAAAAGAAATTTTAGAAGTTACTCATTTAGTTCGTCATCATATGTTTCATTATCAAGATGTTTGGTTGGATAAAACAGTTAGGAGATTCATCCAAAAAGTGGGAGAAAAAAATATCCCGGACTTGTTTTCCCTTAGAAGAGCTGATCGAGCGGGCAAAGGGTATGGCGTTCCCGTGGAAAAAAATCAAGACTTAACTATTTTTAATAATCGTATAAAAACCATTTTAGCTAAAAAAGAAGCCTTGCATATTAAGGATTTAAAAATTAACGGAAATGAAATTATGGATTCGTTTAAGCTATCTTCTAGTCCTTTAATTGGGAAAATTCTCCATTATTTACTGGATGCGGTTCTGCATAAGCCCGAGCTTAATCAAAAAAAATTATTATTAAATTTAGTAGAAAAATATTTGAAAAATATAAATTAAGAGGAATAACTATGTTGAAAAAAATTGTCGTTTTTTTGTTTTTATTTTCATTAGCATTTGCCCAGGACTATGTGAATAATCGTTTGACGCAAGGGGTTTATAGTGATCAAAATTTTCCCGTTCGGCTTTATAACGGCCCTACCGTTTTTTCGGAAGATTTTTTTAGCACACAACTTCTCGAATATAGCATAGAAAGTCTTTTTGATTTTTATTATGAGCCGGTGGTTAATCAATTGCTCTCAACTGGGGACTTTAGTTTTGCGGATAATTACGTTTTTTCTTTTTTAGGTAACTCTTGGTTGTGGAATAAATATTATTATAATGACATCGCTATAAACGATGTTTTTTTCTCTGGGCAAACTTATCACAAAATCCCTGCTTTGGGGAATAGCTTGACCCTCAACGCTTTAAAAGGAACTTTAGCTCAGAAAGCTGAAAGAAAAAAAAATTTTAGTTACCTGCAAACAACCGTTGGGGGCTTAGGAGGGCCTATTCCTTTTTATAAGGTTTTTACTGATGACTATACTAAAGAAACTCCGGCCTTTATTGGTGACCCCCCAGAAGAGACTAAAAACGTTAATGTAGGAGGGCAAGTTTATCAGAGATTAATAACTCCGTTAAAGATTGGGGAGAAAGACTATATTTTATTAAATGATGTTTTTCTTAACGTACAAAATCGCGATTTTCTTTTTTTTGATTACGGAGGTTTTGCTGGCACCTTTAATGAGACAGTCGCTAATCTAACTTCTATTAATGAGTTTATTTTCCCTGATGGCACTAGCTCTTTGGGGCTTTTATTAACTTATGACCACCGGGATCATTTATTTGCCGAGTTTTATTTCAACCCAGAAAATACTGCTAATTATGATGAGTTTGCTTTAACCATGTATTATAAAAATAACAACTTGCTCAAGCAAAACCACGGGCTGACTATTGCTACTAAAGATATTGAACAAAATAGCGATGTTTCCTATTACAATATTTACAACGTAACTGGAGAAGGGATAGACCCTTTTTATCCTTCTATTACTACGGTAGAGTTAAATCAAAATAGCTCTTTTAGTTATGGTTTTGCTGCGGTTGAGCAGGACTTTTTTACTATTAAAGGGATTCTTAATAATTCTTTTTTAGCAACTCTTCCTAAAAATAATAACTCTATTTCAGCTACTTTTTTTCGAACAGAAGCAGGAGATAATAACCGCTCTTTGTACGTGGGAGAAAGCGAGCATGAAGAAACTCATTCTTTTTTGATAGAAAATCAACTTAGCGTTCAGATTAATAAAATTAAAAAACCAGGTTTTCACGTGGAAGGAGAGGCGGGTTTGGATTTGGATGGTTTTGCCGTTGTTAGTGAAGAGGGGTTGGCACGGGTTTCTCCTTTTTTCAATATAGGAATGAATATCCTCAACAACAACACCCATTTTTTACGAATTGAGATAGGTCGAGAGAATATCCCTTTTGACAGTGGTTACACTACTTTTTTAGCTGATGGTTATCAAACAACTAGAAACTACCTTTGGGATGATAATAACGACAATTTTATTTACGAAAGTTCTGAAAGGAGTGCTACTCTTCACTCCACTTCCGGAGGAGCGTATCACGATATTAAAAGTAGTTTTAAACAACCTCATTATTACTACATTGACGTTCCTTATACTTTTAATATCGACCTTAAAAATAATGTGGTTCCTTTTTTTTCCATTTCCACATCCTTACACTATCGCATATTTAAAAACCAGGTTTGGGTGGCAGCTGTTGGCAACGAAAATTATTGCAAGACAATTGATGAAAAACCAGTTTGTTTTTCTAATTATGGAGAAAAAAACTATACTATTACCAACTTACCAAAAGAGTATTTCCCTAGTAGTAATCGGAATTGGTTTAACAATGGTCCTATGTATCTAGGAGCAATAGTAAAGTTAGCCCTTCAAGGTAGTTTTTTTTATACGAGTTTATCTTTTAATGCTTTTTTGGTTAATGGCATTACCACTTTAGGGAATGGAGCACGCCATAATAGTTTAGGAATTATTAATGAAAATCTAGCGGACCCTAACCAAGTTTACAAAAACGTGGGAAGGTTAGATACCGATAGAGCCTATATGGGGAAATGGCTGGTAAATATTTGGCCTACTCCTTTTATGGCGATTACTACTACTTTGAGGTATCAAGATGGGCAACCTATTGGTAAGTGGGGATATTATCTTAGTGATGACCCAAATAATCGCAATGTCGCTCTTTTACGTGAGAATGTTAGTGGGGATAATATTCTTTTATATGGAGGGGAATTTGGAACTAGAGAAGATGCCCTTTGGATTTTTGATCTTAAATTTACTTTTCTTTTTTCTATTTTAACCAAACATGATTTTACCTTATTCCTTAATTTTTATAATTTATTAGATATTGGTAGATCTTTATTGGAGTATAGTACTTTTAAACCCGGAGGAGCTGACCGAGAAGTTTTAGAGACGCAAATCCCTCGAGGAATTCATTTAGGAATTAAATTTGAATATTAGAAAAGATAAAAAAATTACTTATTGCCAAAGTTTTCTAAGTCGTTTATCTCTTCCGCAAGAAAAGCGGTATATTTTGTAGCGATAAGGGTTTTTCACATAGTATTCTTGATGATAATCTTCTGCTGGATAAAAAGAAGTAAAAGCCGTTATCTCAGTGACGAATTCTCCTGATTCACTAATTTTTTCTTGAGCTTTTTTTTTTGTGCTTAGGGCGATTTTTTCTTCTTCTGAATTATTAAAAAAAATAGCCGTTCGATATTGTTTCCCTTTATCGCAAAACTGACCATCTTTTTCCAAAGGATCAATATTTTCCCAAAAAATAGTTAGTAGCTTTTCTAGGGTTACTTTTTTAGGGTCGTAAGTGATGGCCATAGCCTCAGTATGACCAGTGAGTCCATAGGCTACTTCTTCGTAAGTGGGATTTTTTTCCTTTCCTCCAGCATAGCCAACAACGGTTTCTTCAACTCCATCTATTTTGTCATAAGGTGGTTCTAGGCACCAGAAACATCCACCCGCTATAACAATTTTTTTATACTTTTCGTTCATTTTTTTTTCCTTATTTTTTTGGCTATAGTTTTGGCTATAGGCAACTAAAGCAAAACATAAAATTAAAACAATCCCTTTTTGGAGAAAAGAACTAAACTTTTTCTTCATTAAATATTAAGGCGATTCCATTATTACACCATCTTTGATAAGTAGGCTCGGGGCCATCTTGAAAAACGTGCCCATGATGCCCCCCACAACGGATGCAGTGGTACTCTTTCCTCGGTAGAATAAGTTTATAATCATTTTTAATTTCAAACCTATTAGGAATAGTGGTGAAAAAACTAGGCCAACCAGTCCCACTATCATATTTCATTTTAGAAGTAAACAAATCTAATCCGCACCCAGCACAGTAAAAAACGCCTATTCTTTTTTCGTCATTTAAAGGGCTAGTAAAAGGAGCTTCCGTCCCTTCTTGACGAAGGATATGAAATTCATCAGTGCTTAGTTTTTCTTGCCATTCTTTTTTAGATAAAACAAGCTTTTCTATTCTGCCTAAACCGTGTCGTTTTAAAGTCATATGATTACTCCTTTGATGATTTTTGTTGGTTTTAGAAGAACAAGCAAGAGCGTTAGTTGTTAACCAAAAAGAAATGCTTGATTGAAAAAATAATTGTAAAAATTTCTTCCTTCTCACTAATTCAATTATAACATAGCTTATTTTAAATATTTTTCTAAATTGGTGAAATTTCTCTAATGTTGAAGGATTAAAAATCTACTTTTTGACCTAACACATTAGTCAAGCTACCGGCATTAACCTCTAGTACGTATTGGGCTGGTTTTTTGCTTGGATAAGGGATGCAAGGGTTTTCTTCTTCGCATGGTTTTAAGGTAACGAAGTCAACAATTTTTTTCTTTCGATTAATAAAAACGATATCTAAAGGGATAAAAGTGTTTTTCATCCAAAAACTTAGAGGTTGTTCTTTTTTGAAAACAAACAGCATGCCACAAGAAGGGCAAAGATTTTTTCTATACATAAGACCTTGTTGCCTTTTTTTAGGGGTATTGGCTATTTCGGCTATAAAGCTATGTTTGTCGACTTTAACGATAATTTTTTCTTCTGCTTCTTTTGGGGTAGATGCTAATAAAAATGAATAAAAAAGAATAATTAGTAGAGAAAAAAAAAATAATTTTTTCATGATAAAAATTTATTTGACAATTCCTTTTCTTGACCAAGGGAAGAGAATAATAAAAGGCTTCCCTTTAATAGCCCACGTTGGGACTGCTCCAATGTAGCGCGAGTCCAACGATTCATCGCGGTTATCTCCTAAAACGAAGATATGGTTTTCGGGGATAATTACTGGGCCAAAATCATCTCGAAAAAAAAAAGCATAAGGGGTTTCTGGTTCAAAAGGCCAATTGTTACTAGCAAAAGGACTATTTGGAGTGACCCTTTCTTCTCCTAATCTCAAAGGATGAGAAAAAACTTTGCCTTCTTTTGACTTTTTTGAGTAGTCTAAATTTTCTTGATAAATTTTAAAACTACTAATGTAAGGATCAACTTGATAGTTTTTACTGCGAGTAATTTCTTGGTCATTAACATATAAAATTTTATTACGGATTTCAACCTTATCACCCGCTTTAGCGATATATCGCTTAACGTATTCTTTGGTATTATCAATAAAGTTATTGGGATAAAAAGTAATGGATTGATTAAAATTATTAGTTATGCTTTTAGCTAGCAAATCATATAATAAAAAAAAGGGGCTATTGAAAAGAACCGTTGCAATAATACTAGCTCCGGCTATCGGCGTAGATAAGTATTTTTTATACCAAGGTTTTGCTAAAGGAAAGTTGTAATTCATAACAGCGATCCTCTTTTCTTGAGAAATAATGTCTAACTCTTTTCGAATTTGTTTTTCATATTTTTGATAAATGTTTTGGTGGAGGTGAATGATGGCTTTATCTTGACTGAACTCTAAAACAGTATAGTTGTCATCCCCTGAAAAAGCCGGGAATTTACTTTTATCAATTATCCCTTTAAAGTTTGATTCTTGATTAAGTTTTTGAAGTAGGGCATAATCTTCTTGTTGATAACTTACAATCAAGTCATAAAATATTTCTTCACGAGGCCCATTAATGATAACCACATCTCCTATTTCTGGAGAACGAACTGCTGGCAAGCGGTAACCAGTTTTTTCATCGACAAAAGGAAGCTTCAGCCCATAGTAAAAGCGATTGCCAATTAAAATATCTCCCTCTCGAAAAGTAGGAATCATGGAAGCAGTAGGGATCCGGTAAATAACTCCTAAGCTAGAACGAATAATCAGCACAATAACAATAGCCCAAATGTATTCTTTTGTGTGCTTACGCCAGTTGATTAGATATTCAATAGAATCTTTATAAAGTTTGTTGATTAATTTCTGCATCTTAGTTATTGTATTAATTATATTATTATTTAGAGAAATTAAAGTTAAGCAGTTTGCAATAAATAGTGCTTGGTTAGCAATTTCAAGAAGATTTTTGTAATAGTATTGTAAAATATTAACTATCTTTTATGGACTTTAATTTCGAAATCACCCTTTTTTTTGTTGCCTTTTTACTGGTACAAAGTTTAATTGTTTTTTTGTTTATTAACTATTACACTTCTAAAATTGGTATCGAAAAATTTTCTCGTTATGTAGAAAAAAAAAAAGAAGAGTTTATGAATCTTTTCCTAAAAAAATTAGAAAACTTTGAAGATATTTCGATTAATTTTGATGTCAATTTAAAGCGTTATGATGAATTAGAAAAAAGAGTTAGGTTAGATTTTAAAGAACTAAATGATAGCAAACTTAATTTTGACAAAACCTTTAAAATGTTTGACGATAAAGTAAAGCTTTTGAATAAACAAAATAGTAATCTCCTAAAACAGATAGAGAAAAATCAAGATAAAATTATTTCTTTAAAGAAAGTTGAAGAAGATATTGTTACCAACGAAAAAAAAATTAATCAACTTTTAGAGGTGGTTAATTCTTTTGAAGAACTTTCTGAAAAGCAAAAAAATAACATCCAAAATTTAATTGATAACAACACGATTTTGCTGGAAGATAAATTTCAAGAAAAAGCTAATCAAGCTTTTATTAAACTAGAAAACTATTTAGGGGATAAAAACGACAACATAAAAAGTAGCATCCAAGAAAATGAAAGCTTGCTTGAAGAAAAACTAAAAAGGATTAAAGAGCATGAAAAAAACACGAGTACTTTTATCGAAGAGAAATATCAAAATTTTTTAATTCAAGCTAAAGATCATTTCGATGAAATGATTAAAAACGAAAAAGAAAACCTTAATAGCGAAATAACTATCATGAAAGAAGATGCGGGCGAGAAGTTAACCGTCTTAGAAGCAAGCCTGGATAATAAATTAGCTAGGCAGAACGAAATTATCCTTAAGCAAGAAGATATTGAAAAAGATCTTACTAATCGTAAAAAACTCCTGCAAGAAGAAATTACTACTTTGGCGGAGAATGTTTTAGGTGGTTTTAAAGAGAAGTTAAATAGTTATCAAGAAGGAATCGTTTTATCCCTTAAAGAGAAATATGCTGAGCTTACGGATAATATTGCAACTTGGGAAGATAATTTAAAACTTAAAGAAGAAGAGGTTGTTGTCCAAGTAGATGAAAAATTTGCCACCCTTAACGATAGCTTGATGTTCTATCAAAAAGAACTGCATAAAGAAGTGGATGAGATAAACGCCATGCAAGAAGAAATTAAAAGCACTGTTTTAGTTAAGAATAAAAATTTGATTAACGAGATTGAAGAGCAGATAACTAATCTAAAAAAGAAAGTTAATAATTTAGAAGAAAGCTTAGCTGAGAAAAAAGAAGAACACAATGAGGTTTTTTCTTTTATCGATGAAACTAAAACTAACATTGTTGAAAAGATTAATTTATTTGCTGAGTTTTTAGATGAAAAGAAGCAGCAAGGGCAAAAAATATTTAACGAGAAAAAAATAGTTTTAGAAGAAAGTTATTCTACTTTTAACGATAGGATTAAAAAATCGGAAGAGGCGATTCCCTTGCTGGAGAATAAATATGGAGAATTGCAAAAAAACTGGGAAGAAGTACTAGAAAGGAAATACGGAGAGTTTAAAAAAGACGTAGAAGAAAGTTATTCTACTTTTAACGATAGGATTAAAAAATCGGAAGAGGCGATTCCCTTGCTGGAGAATAAATATAAAGAATTGCAAAAAAACTGGGAAGAAGTACTAGAAAGGAAATACGGAGAGTTTAAAAAAGACGTAGAAGAAAGTTATTCTACTTTTAACGATAGGATTAAAAAATCGGAAGAGGCTATCCCTTTGATTGATGGTAAATATAAAGAATTGCAAAAAAACTGGGAAGAAGTACTAGAAAGGAAATACGGAGAGTTTAAAAAAGACGTAGAAGAAAGTTATTCTACTTTTAACGATAGGATTAAAAAATCGGAAGAGGCGATTCCCTTGCTGGAGAATAAATATGGAGAATTGCAAGAAAGCTGGAAAGACGTAGAAGAAAGTTATTCTACTTTTAACGATAGGATTAAAAAATCGGAAGAGGCGATTCCCTTGCTGGAGAATAAATATGGAGAATTGCAAGAAAGCTGGGAAGAAGTACTAGAAAGGAAATACGGAGAGTTTAAAAAAGACGTAGAAGAAAGTTACTCTGCTTTTAGTGATAAAGTTGAGAAGTCAGAAGAAGCGATTCCCTTGCTGGAGAATAAATATGGAGAGTTGCAGGAAAAATGGGAGGACTTACTGCGAGAGAAATACCAAGAATTTGAAAAAGAGTTTGGGGATAGCAAACAATTTTTACGAAAAGAATATTTAGATAAAGTGGAAGAATTTCGAGAAGAATATTCTAAAGCGTTAGAGCAGAAAAAACATGATCTAGAAAAAGAGCAAAAAACTTTATTGGCTGACCTTAAAGAAGAAAGCAATCGAAAGATTACTGATTATCAAAATCTTATTTTAGCGGAAGAAAAAAAATCGCTTGATAAAGAATTAAATGAAGTTAAAAATAACATTCCTCGCTTCTTGATTAAAGTTGAAAAAGAATTAAATAGTGGGGTTAATCAATATAAGAATAAAGTCGATAAAGAAATTAATGCTTTGATTAAAAACTTCCAACAAGAAAAGAAAAGCATCTTAAAAGAAAGCGCCAAACTGAAGAAGATTAATAGTAGCTATTTAGAAAAGCTATTTCAAGAAAATGAAACCCTAGCTAACACCCTTAAAAAAGAAAATAAAAACTTAACTAAAGAAAGTAGTTTAGTCAAAAATAATTTAAATGAAATAATTAAAGTAAAAAAAGTTGCTGAAAAGCAGTTGGAATCTATTAATAACTTTATCAAAAGTAATAAAGAAAAAATTATTAATCAAGAATCGATTAATAAAATGAATATTCAACTTAAAAAATTTGAAAATGATTTATTCGCTCAATTTAAAGTCTTCTTAAAAAAACAAGATGAGCAGTTTACTAAAAAAGTTAGTAATAATTTAATGATTACAACTAAATTTAATCCTTCAGCAAACGAATCTTTCAATAAAAAACTTTTAGAAGAAAAAGATGAGTTGAAAAAATTAATTAATCAAATCAATCAAGGAATTCAAACAATCAATCAAAATCAATTAGCTCAAGAAGATTTTATTAGCAAGCAAAAACAAAAAGTAGATGAGGTTGTCGATAGTTTGAAAATAAAAGTTAAGAGTAGTGAGGAAATTTTAACCCAAGAGATAAGCTATAAAATAAAAGAAGTAGACGAAGTCATTACTGAAATTAACAAAAAAATTAACCACTTTCTAAAGAATACGAAATTTGTTGATGAAGCCAAACATTTTGAAAGAGAAATCAAAAAAAATATTGAAAAATATAACGAGCAAAACAAAAGTATAAAAAATGAATTGAGTAATTTTCAAAAGATCAAAAAAGAAGCAATTAAAATTAGAAAGTCAGTTTTTGAAATAAAAGATCTCAAGGAAGCTGTTCAGGATAATAAATTAGAGTTAAAAACTATTAATACAAAGATTAAAAATACCATTGATGTTGCGGATAAACTTACCACTAGCATTAATAATATCGATAAAGCCAAAAAAGAAATAAATGCTTTTTTAAATGAGTTCAGTTCGCATAAAAACACCATTACCAATTTGAAAAAAGAGCTTAGCCAGGCTAAGAAGTACGATGAAGAAAGGAAAAAAATTGCCGAGCAAATTGCCAAACAAATAGGGGCCACTAAAAAAGAAAGCGATGAACTTGAGCAGAGTTCTCTTTTGCTTTCTGAGAAAATTAAGGGGAGTGATTCTCTCCAAAATAAAGTGAGTAAAAAATTAAAAAACTTAGAAGATAAGTCGCTACTATTAGAAAATAATTATAAAAGGATGAATGAATTTCAAGAAAAATATGATCAACTGGACTTTGCCATTGTGGATTTGGATAAACGAACTGAGGGAATTGATAGATTAAAAAGTGAACTGCTTTTAGAAAAAAAAGAGATGCTTAAACTAAAAGATAATTTTAACGAGCAAATTAGTTTAGCCTTGCAACTTTTTAAAGAAAAAAATCTAGAAGGTAATTTGAGCGAAGCTGGTAAAAAACCTGATCAAGAAACCATGGCGACGATTAAGAAACTCTCGAATATTGGCTGGTCGGATAAAGAGATAGCGAAGCATTTAGAAATGAATATTCACGAAGTGAGGTTGCTATTAAAAAGCGATGAACGATAAAAGTCCTTTAGAAATTAAAAACCATTTAAAGCATAAGTTCTCCAATATTTTTTTTGAGCCGGAAGAACATCGTTATTTTAACGATAAAAAAGAAGAGTATCAATCGGTCAGTAGTTTTTTAGAGCAATTCATCCCTGCTTTTGATAGAGAAATTATCTCTAAAAAGGTTTCTCAGAGGCAGAAGGTTCCTCAAAATGAAATTAAAACCCAGTGGACTATCCGTCGTGATTTTTCCACTGTAAGGGGAACGGAATTTCATTTATATGTTGAAACTTTTTTAAATGAAAACCGGAAAATCGCTACCGTTACTCCTATAGAAAAGCACATAAAGTTATTCCATAAATTTTGGACAGAGAAAAAGATTTATAAGAAACATGAGATTATTTTCACCGAGCTAATGGTTTATAGCAATAAGTACAAAATAGCCGGCACGGTGGATTGTTTGATTAGGAATCGAGAAACTAGAGCAATTTCTATCTTAGATTGGAAAACCAATAAAAAGATTAAAGATAAAAATCCTTATTCTAAAAAAATGAAAACTCCTTTGAATCATTTAGATAACTGTGAGATTAATAAATACTCACTTCAGCTAGGGCTTTACAGTAAGATAATTTCAGAAAATACCGACTTGGCTATTAAGGGGTGTTTTATTATTCATTTTTCTGAAGAGATGAATGATTACCGGATTTACCCCACTAATAATCTAGGTAGTGAAATTGATTTAATTATAAATAGTAAAAATAATAGTGAGCAGTAGAAGTTTAAAAAACGTTCGCTATCGAGATTTTTTTTTTGCTGATAAAAAACCATTAATTTTAGAAAACGGAGAAAAACTTTATAATGTCAATATTCGTTATGAGCATTATGGTAAATTAAATGCTAGTAAGAGCAATGCCATTTTAGTCATTCATGCTTTGACAGGTAATCATCATGTTGCTGGTTATTATAAGAATGAAAAAAATCCTGGTTGGTGGGATAGCTTAATCGGCCCGGGCAAGGCTTTGGATACTAATAAATTTTTTGTTCTTTGCTCTAATAATTTGGGTGGTTGCAGTGGTAGCACCGGCCCTAATTCACTTAATAGGAAGCTAAAAAATTCTAAACCTTACGGGCTTACTTTCCCTAGTATTACTCTCCCCGATATGGTGAAAACTCAGTTTTATTTGATGGAGCATTTAGGTATACCTTTTTTTCATACCATTATAGGAGGTTCTATGGGAGGAATGATGGCGCTTTATTGGTCAGTGCATTATCCCGAGAAAGTACAAAACGTTATTGCCTTAGCGACTACCGCTGCTCAAAACTCTCAGTCAATAGCCTTTAGCGAAGTGGCTAGGCAGTCAATTTTAAAAGATCCTGCTTTTCATAAAGGGCAGTACCAGCAAAAGAAAGTTATCCCTAAAAGTGGTTTAGCGATTGCGCGAATGTTAGCTCATATTACTTATCTAAGTGACACTTCTATGCGGAAAAAGTTTGGTAGGAAATTTAAAAAAAAAAATCAAAAAGGTTTTGCTTTAGATGTGGAATTTGAAATTGAAAGTTACTTGCGTTATCAGGGAGCCAAATTTACCGATCTTTTCGATGCCAATTCTTATCTCTACATCACTAAGGCCCTTAATTATTTTGATTTAAAAGAAGGTTTTAATAGTTTAGAAGAAGCTTTCCAGGTTGCTAAAGCGCGCTATTTGGTTGCTTCTTTTAATAGCGATTGGCTTTATCCTAGTTATATGAGTAAGCAGTTGGTAGAAGCTATGCTAAATGCAAAAAGGGAAGCGAGTTATATTGAGATTGCTAGTGATGCGGGGCATGATGCATTTCTATTGGAAAAAGAAAAGTTGAACTTTATTATTAAGTCTTTTTTAAAAGGGATTGTCACATGAGTTTGGTGAACACGTTAGATAGTGTTTCTAAAGATTTTGAGATTATCACCTCTTTAATTAACGACCAAGACTTTGTGCTTGATCTTGGTTGCGGTGATGGGAAACTGCTTAATCATTTAAGGGAAAAGAAAAATATCCAGGCAAGGGGAATTGAAAAAGATTTGGATTTAGTAGCTAGTTGCCTTACTAAGGGGCTTTCTATTTATCAAGGAGATATTGTTGATGGATTAAAGTTTTATAAAAAAAATTTTTTTGATGTGGTGATTTTAAGTAAAACTATTCAAGAGCTCATCCGTCCTTTAGAAGTTATTACGGCTATGTTAGAAATCACCGATAAAGCGATTATCTCTTTCCTTAATTTTGGTTATTATCGAAACCGGCTTAATTTTCTTTTTAAAGGAACTAAACCCAGAAATGAAGCTTTCCCTTTTTACTGGTACGACACTCCGCAGCTTCATCCTTTGACCATTAAAGATTTTGAGAAATTTTGCAAGAAAAAAAAAATAAAAATCATTAAAAAATTTTTTCTAAAAGGAGATTGGAAAACTTCGATTAATGCTTTCCCTAATCTATTAGCTGGCCACGCTATTTATTTAATTTCTAGAAAATAACTTTTGGGTTTAGAAAATATTTGCCCTTTAAATTACTATAGTCAAAAGACTCCAAATAAATTAGCTTTAATCGCGGGGAATAGAAAATTTACTTTCTTTGAATTAGAGCTTATTACTCAGCAGGTAGAAAATTATTTTATCGAAAAAAAAATAAACGGATTAACCAAAGGGGCATTGTTACTGCCTAATATTTGGCAAGGAATTATTTTAACCATTGTTTTTTACCGTTTAAAAATTACTTTGCTTCCTTTAAATATTAATAAACCTCCTTTTAAAATAATAAAAGAGCTTCAGGCAAGTAAAACCAATTTTCTTATTAGTAGAAAAAAAAATTTAGAAAAAGATAATTGTTTTTCAAAAATAAAAAATATTGCCCTAGAAGATTTGCCCTTTAAAAAAAATCAAAAAAAAACTAGTAGTCAAATTAAAATAAAAAAAATTAATCTTATTAAACCTGCAATTAACCTTTACACTTCTGGTAGCATGGGCAAAGAAAAGTTAGCAGTTTTTTCTC
Source organism: Spirochaetota bacterium (assembly GCA_965277105.1). Lineage (GTDB taxonomy): Bacteria > Spirochaetota > UBA12135 > COTS27 > CAXSBA01 > CAXSBA01. The sequence goes on from OZ255710.1 coordinate 386,032, forward strand.
TTAAAAATATTTTTGCTATTTCCAACGAGAGTAATCTTTTCTTAGATTATACCAGTAAAGATACTTGGTTTTTCCAACTTCCATTTTATCACGTTAGTGGTTTGAGTATTGTCTTTCGATGGTTAATAGCTGGGGCTACTATGGTTATACCTGCTATTACTAAAAAAAATTGGCTTGTTGAAATAGAAAATTTCCCCATAACTCATATGTCTTTAGTGGTGACCCAACTGCTTGATATAATGACCTCAAAAAAAATGCGGGAATTAAAAAAATTAAAAAAAATCTTAATTGGTGGCTCTAGTATCCCTAAAGTAGTTTGGGATTTGGTGGAGGAATACCCTTTTTATCCTACCTATGGTCTAACGGAATCTTTTGGGCAAGTGGCGACCTATGATGGAAAGAAAAAAAATTGGTTAAAAATTTTACCTAGTAAAAAAATAAAAACTAATAATAAACAAGAAATTCTTATTGAAAAAAGTAGCATGTTTTTAGGTTATTTTCAAACTAAGAATAGTTTTTTTGAAAACTGGTTTGAAAGTGGTGACAAAGGAGAAGTGAAAAATGGTTACCTGCGAATCACTGGGCGTTTGGATAATCAGTTTATTTCTGGAGGAGAAAATATTCAAGCAGAAGAAATTGAAAATTACCTTTTAGATTTAGAGGAAATAAAGAATGCTTTGGTAATTGCCTATCCCGATAAAAAATGGGGTAAAGTTCCTCTAGCTTTTATTACTTTAGCTACAAAAAAAAAAGTAACTACTTTTAAACTCAAGAAGAAATTATCATTAGTTTTGGAAAAATATAAAATTCCTAAAAAGTATTATTTGCTCCCGAAAAGCAATGAGAAAATAAAACGAAAAAAAATTACCGAACAGTTTTTAGATAAAAGATTAAAGTGGGAATTATTACAATAAGTTTAATAATAAATTTATTTGCTTTTTCGGCGGGCCACATTGTAAAAAAGCAATTTTAAATCAGCCGAAGTAATGCCTTCTAGCTTGCTCACTTCGTTTAAAGTACGAGGCTGTTGGTATTTAAGTTTTTCTCGAGCTTCTTTTTTTAGCCCGAGTAATTTATCATAATTAAAATCAGTAGGGATTTTGAGGTTTTTTTTCTTTTCCAAGTTAGATTGATCCCTTTGTAGTTTTTTAATATATCCCCGGTATTTAAATTCGGCAACTACTTCTAATAGTAGCTCTTGCTCATTTTTGTCTAAGGCCAATTCTTTTTGAGTTTTAGTTAAAAGTTTTTCAAAGTTAAAATCATTTCTCGAAAAAAAGTGCTCTATGGTAAAAATATTAATGTTTTTATCTTTTAAAAAAGATTTCCATTTTTTCTGATCAATTTTATAATTTTGGATTTTTTTTAACAGTTCTTTTTTAAGTTCCTGGTTTTTTAAAAAATCCTGATACTTGGTTTTAGAGACTAACCCTACGTGGTATCCCTTGACAAGTAGTCTAGTGGCGACATTGTCAACTCTAAGGTGCAGGCGATTTTCTGCTCGAGAAGTAAACATCCGGTAGGGCTCTTTTACCCCTTTGTGAATAAGGTCGTCGATCATTACCCCAATATAACTCTCCATTCTATTAAAAATAAGCGGTGCCTTGTTATCTATTTTCAATACGGCGTTGATCCCAGCTACTAGTCCTTGAGCTGCTGCTTCTTCGTAGCCAGAAGTTCCGTTAATTTGCCCAGCAAAAAAAAGGTTCTCGCATTTTTTACTTTCTAAGTTAGCTTGTAAATGGAGAGGGTCAATATAGTCGTACTCTACTGCGTAAGCTGGTTTAATAATTTTCACGTTTTCTAATCCGGGGATTGTTCTAATAAATTGATCTTGGATTTCTAAAGGCATGCTAGAAGAAAGCCCATTGACGTAAAATTCTTTCGTGTTAAGCCCTTCTGGTTCTAAGTAGAGTTGGTGACGAGTTTTGTCTTGAAAGCGGAAAATTTTGTCTTCTATAGAAGGGCAATAACGCGGTCCGGTTCCTTCTATTTTACCAGAGTAAAGTGGGGAAAGGTCTTTGTTTTTTCTAATGATAGCATGAGTTTTTTCCCCGGTATAGGTGATATAGCAGCTTAGTTTTTGGTTTTTATTAAGTTTAAGGTCTCCACTAAAAGAGTATTTTTTTTTAATTTCGCCTTTTTCTTCTTCCATTTTGCTAAAGTCAATGCTATCTTTATGCACCCTAGGGGGAGTTCCAGTTTTTAGGCGGTTTAATTTAAAATCAAATTTTAGCAGAGACTTAGAAAGCTCGTTAGAGCTGACTTCACTTAATCTTCCCCCAGTGGTGGAGTAATTACCGATATAAATTTTCCCTCCTAAAAAAGTCCCCGTGCAGAGGATCACGGCTTTAGCATTATAAGCAATCCCCAGTTGGGTTTTTACCCCCACAACTTTTTTTTTTTGGACGATAAGCTCATCCACTCGGTCTTGAATGACTTCTAGGTTTTCTTGTTCTTGTACGGTTTTATAGGCAATTTTAGAATACAGATATTTATCAATTTGTGCCCGCAAGGACTGCACCGCCAAGCCTTTGGAGCGATTGAGTAGTTTGTATTGAATAGCCGATTTATCAGCTACTTTAGCCATTTCTCCTCCTAGGGTATGAATTTCTTGCACCAAATGACTTTTGCCAATTCCGCCAATGGAAGGATTGCAGGAAATATAGACGAAATTATCTACGTTGAGGGTGATTAAAGCCGTTTTTTTGCCTAGACGAGCGGCCGCTAAGGATGCTTCTAAACCTGCGTGCCCAGCTCCGATGATGATGATTTCGAATTGATTATCCAAAGAAGAAAATAATGAATTTTTTTAAGTTACTTAATAGTTTAAAATTTGTTATCAAATAGCTATTCAATAGGCTAGTTTTATAGATATGGGGTAATGTTAACTTTCAGTAATTTTAAAGTATTTTTGGTTTCTAAATTAACATAAATATACCTAATCTTAATGAATATTATAGCATAGAAATTTTCATTTTATGGATACGAATATTAAAAAAATAAGCTAAAAGATTCAATGGAGAATTAAAAGAGTAGCAAAAAAATAAAAGGAGAATTAAATACTATATGCCCAAAAAAAATGGATTTGAGAATTTTTAATGGTGTCATAATCCTCAAATAGTGGTAATACCATTTATTTTTATTTTGGCTAAAAAATCTCAATTCATATTATATTCATATTATAATAATTTAAATTTTTAAGATTAAGCTATTGAATAAAAGAAAAATAAAGCATGGATAAATTCACTTTCTCAAATAACGTTAGTAAAGAATATTTAGAAGATTTATACGAAGAAAAAGAAGTCGCTGTAAATGAAGCAAGGGAGTGGAGTGATTATTTTTTAAATAATCAAGAAAGCAATAACCTTGCTGCTGGGGCCCTAGATAAACAGCAATCAGAGCCAAATCATTTGGTTGAGCCTAAAGAGGCTTCGGTGACTAAACTCATTCAAGCCTACCGCTCAAGGGGACATTTAAAAGCTAAAATTGACCCTTTAGAAGAAGAGAAAGAAGCAATAAAAGAACTAACCCTAGAATACTATGGTTTAAAAGAAAGTGATTTGACGACGGTATTTGAAGCGGGAAAAGAACTCAAAATTGGCAGTGCCTCTTTGGAAAAAATTATCCACCACTTAGAGCAAGCCTACTGCTCCACCATGGGCTTAGAATTCGTTCACTGTAATAATAATAATTTAAGGCGTTGGATTTATGACCGCTTAGAGCCTAATGGAATGATGAATTATTCTATTGAAAAAAGAAAGAAGATATTCTATGAATTAAGTAAAGCCTCTATTTTCGAAAATTTCTTGCAGACTAAATACATTGGACAAAAAAGGTTTGGCCTAGAAGGGGGAGAAAGTTTAATCCCGGCTTTGGCGGTAATGATTGAAAAAGGAGTAGAGTTAGGAATTGAAGAGTATGTCTTAGGAATGGCTCATCGGGGGCGACTTAGTGTATTGGTCAATATCTTAAAAAAATCTTATTTCCATTTATTTACTGAATTTGAAGGAGGGAAACTCCCCGATAATGTCAAAGGTGATGGCGATGTAAAATACCACTTAGGGCAATCAACTGATCTCTTTTTTGATGGCAAAGAGATTCATTTAAGCCTAGCTTTCAATCCTTCTCACTTGGAGGCAGTGAATCCTATTGTTGAAGGTATGGTGAAAGCTAAGTGTAAAAAGTATTATAAAATGGACCAGCAAAAAATTGTTTCAGTCCTTATTCATGGCGATGCGGCGGTTGCTGGTCAGGGGGTTAATTATGAGCTAGCGAATATGAGTAAAGTGCGTGGGTATGATAACGGGGGAACTATCCATGTGGTCATTAACAATCAAATTGGCTTTACCGCTAGGAGTAATGAAACGAGATCGGGCATTTATTGTACTGATTTAGCTAAAATAACTGAGTCCCCTATTTTTCACGTGAATGGTGATGATGTGGAGCAGGTTGTTCATGCTTTTGAACTTGCTATTGCGATAAGGCAAGAATTTAAAATTGATGTGTGGATTGATATTTGTTGCTACCGAAAACGTGGGCACAATGAAAGTGACGAGCCGCGATTTACTCAGCCAATTATGTATGAAAAAATAGCCAAGAAAAAGTCTATTTATGATGTTTATGTTGATAAATTAATCAGCCATAATATTTATCAAAACCCAGAAATAATGGCCATTCAAAAAGAAATAAAAAGTCTAATGGAAGGCGAGTTTGATGAGGCTAAAAAGAAAAAAACTCACGTCCAAGTAAATACTTTGGATCGCTACTGGCAGAGTATCCGACCTAGCGAAGAAAAAGATTTTTTAAAAAGTATTAGCACGAGAATAGACCAAGAAAAGCTGGATTACCTTGGAGAAAAAATTTTTCTTGATCCGACGGAAGTAAAAAATGTTAAGTTATTTAATAAAGTAATTAAAATATTAGAAAATCGAAAAAAGCTTTTTTATCAAGATAAAAAAATTGATTGGGCTATGGGGGAGCTCCTAGCTTATGGCTCGCTTTTAAATTATGGAAGATCTATTCGCTTATCAGGACAAGACAGTGTTCGAGGAACGTTCTCTCATCGCCATGCTTTTTTAAAAGACATTCGTAATGAATCCCTCTACAATCCGCTACAATCTTGTATTAAGAAAGTAGCTACCCTTAGGGTGCTTAATAGCCCTTTATCAGAATATTCTATTTTAGGCTTTGAATATGGTTATAGCCTTTCCCGCCCTCATGCCTTAGTTATTTGGGAAGCCCAGTTTGGTGATTTTGCTAATGGTGGGCAGATTATTATCGATCAGTTTATAACTTCTGCTGAAAGCAAATGGCAGAGAAGATCGGGATTAGTTATGTTACTTCCTCATGGCTATGAGGGAATGGGCCCGGAGCATTCTAGCGCTAGGTTGGAAAGATTTTTACAGTGCTGCGCCCAAAACAATATGTATGTTATTAATCCTACTACTCCCGCTAATTTTTTTCACGCTCTTAGAAGGCAAATCTTATCTCCTTTTCGCATTCCTTTAGTCGTCATGTCTCCCAAAAGTCTACTTCGTCATCCTCAAGTTGTTTCCAAGTTTTCAGATTTAACGAATAACGATTTCTTAGAAATTATTGATGACGCGGATATAAACGTAAAAGACTGTGAAAAAGTCATTTTTTGTAGTGGCAAGCTTTACTACGACCTTTATCGTTACCGCCAAGAAAATAAGATTAAAAAAGTAGCTTTAGTTCGATTAGAGCAGCTTTACCCTTTATCTTCTACGTTATTAAAAGCAACTTTAAAAAAATACAAAAATATAAAAAAGAAAGTATGGGCTCAAGAAGAACCAAAAAATATGGGGGCTTGGCAGCATATTAATTTTTACTTAGATGAAATGCAGTTCCAATGTGTTGCTAGAGCTATTTCTAGTTCTCCGGCATCTGGTAATAAAAAAGTTCATGATAGCAATCAAGCAAAAGTAATTACAGAAGCTTTTACATGTTAAAATTTTATTATTAAACAAAATTAGGAAAAAAAATGAGTATAAAAATAACTGTTCCCGAAGCTGGAGAAAGTGTCAGCGAAGGAGAAATTAGTAAATGGTATAAAAAAAACAATGATTTAGTGGCAGCCGATGAGGTTGTTGCTGAGTTGGAAACCGAAAAGGCTTCTTTGGAAGTAAGGGCCCCGGAAGCCGGGAAATTATTGATTAAAGTAGAAGAAGGTAGCAGTGTGACTATTGGTGAAGAGATTGGCGAAATAGTAGAGTCATCAGAAAAAGCAGAAACAAAAGATTCATCTCCTGCTTCTTCTCCCCAAGAATTAGCTCCTCAAGAAAGCGTTCATAGCAGCCCCTCAGTAAGAAGTAGCATTAGAGAAAATAATATCAACCCGCAAGACATTACCCCAACTGGAAAAGGGGGAAGAATAACCCAAGAAGATTTAACTGCGTATAATTCAAAGCAGGAAGAAAGCCAAGTCGTTAAGCCAAGCCCTACTAGTTCTTTTAATGAAATTCCTCTTAGTGAAAATAGGGAGTCTAGGCGAGAGAAAATGAGTAAGATTAGAAGAACAATTGCTAATCGTCTACTTTCTACTAAAAATAACACAGCCCTTTTAACCACTTTTAACGAAGTGGATATGAGCGCAGTAATGAAAATTCGTAAAAAATATAAAGACGAATTTAAAGAAAAACATCAAGTGGGGTTAGGCTATAATTCTTTTTTTATGAAAGCCGCTAGTTTAGCCTTAAAAGCTTTCCCCATTGTTAATTCAATTATTGATGGAGAAGAACTTATTTTTTTTAACTATGAAGATATTGGTATTGCAGTAGCCACTCCTAAGGGACTCGTAGTTCCAGTAGTTAGAGATGTGGGAAAGAAAAGTTTCATAGAGTTAGAAAAGTCTATTCTAAATTTTGCTTTAAAAGGTAGAGAAAATAAGCTAAGCTTAGCCGAAATGAGTGGGGGAACTTTCACCATCACCAACGGGGGGATTTTTGGGTCTATGCTTTCTACCCCTATTATTAATTATCCACAGTCAGCCATTTTGGGACTGCATAACATTGTTGAAAGGCCAGTAGTAGTTAGTGGAGAGATTGTCGTTAGACCGATTATGTATGTGGCTTTAACTTATGATCACCGGCAGATTGATGGAGAACAAGCGGTGCGGTTCTTAGTCCATATTAAAAAATCTATTGAAGACCCGGCAAAGTTGATGCTAGGGCTTTAAATTTTTTAATCAGACTTATCATTTTTATTCCACAGTTTAGTACCCAGAAGCAGTTTTTAGTTGAGCGGTTTTAATCTTTAATTTTTCTAAGCCTTTTTTATATTTTTTTAATGATAAGTGCTTTAGCGGTTTTGTTACTGATAAAACTATTTTTTTTATTATTGATAATTATTTCTAAGGAGTTATCAAAATCCATTCGAGAGGTAATTTTTATCTTACTCCCAAGGGCTATTTTAAGAGTGTTTAAATAATGCAGTAGTTCTTCGTTATCGGTAATCACCCTAACCAGCACTCCAGTTTCCCCTTTTTTTAAATGGGTTAAATTAATATTTTCTCGTTCATGTTCATCAATGGTTTCGATTTTTTCGTTCTTAGAGGGGATAGGGTCCCCATGGGGGTCAAATTTAGGAAAATCTAAAAACTCTTCTAATTTTTCAGTTAACTTTTCAGAATCAACGTGCTCTAATTGCTCGGCAATAGCATGAACTTCACTCCAGTTAAACTTAAGTTTTTCATACAAAAAGCATTCCCACAAGCGGTGCTTGCGTAAGAGTTCAATGGCTAGACGTTTCCCTTTTTCTAATAGCCGTACTCCTTTATAAGGCTCATATTTAATTAATTTTTTTTCTTCTAGTTTTTTTAACATGCTAGTAATCGAAGAAGATTTTAGTTTTAGTTGCTTGGTTAAATCATTTAAGGCAACTATCTTTTCCTTTCTTGAAAGCAGGAAAATATTCTTTAAATAATCCTCTTCTGATTTTGTGTTGGATTTTTTAAGCATATTATTTTGGTGTTTTAGTAATGAATAAATTATATAATCATATTGGACATTATGGAGCTTTTTCCACTAAAGCTAATTAATCGTAAATAATGGTGAAAATTTATTAAATAAATTAATTAATCAAGTATTTTTAAAAAAATAATTCTATTTTAGGTAGTCTGTGAAATTAATCGCACTAACGATGGCTTTAATTTTTTCATGATTAGTTTTAGGAGCAAGGATAGTCTTTAAACTATTTTTTTCTAAAAAATCATCTTTATGGATAGGCAGTAAGATTGTGTTTTTATCTTGAAGTTTTTCTTGGGTTTTTCCGGTTACAATGAAAAGTTTTTTATTGTCAAAAGGCTTTACTAAATCAATCATTTTTCCCACTACCTTACCCATATAACTTTGCTGATCAAAATTACCTTCACCAGTGAAAATAAAGTTACTCTTTTTTATAAGATTTTGCAATCTTCCCGCTTTAGCAATATAATCAAACCCTGAAATTATCTTCCCCGATAGTATTAGCAAAGCGTAACCCAAACCTCCAGCAGCTCCCGAACCATTTAGTAAGTGCTTTTTTTTTAAAGCAGGGTATTTTTGGAATGCCTCTACTAGGTGCTCCATTTGTTTTTCTGCCATTTGCAGATCTTCTGTTTTTAGAGGGCGGTGATTTTTTTGCCGAGCGAAAACAAAAGTCGCACCTTTCTCTCCTAGTAATTGATTTTCTACATCTGCTAAAATAATGATTTTCACTCCTTTGATTTTTTGTAAAACCGGATTTAAATCAATTTTTTTTATCGAAGAAAAATGCTGGGGTTTTACTTGGTTAGAATTTTTTTTAGAAGAATTTAAACTTATTTTCGCCCCCAAAGCCTGAAGCATTCCTAGCCCTCCATCATTAGTTGCGCTTCCACCTAGAGTGATGATTATTTTCCGGTATTTTTTTTGAATAAGTTTATTGATGATTTCTCCTAGAGGATAACTAGTCGTGTTATAAATACTTCTTTTACTTAAGGGGATTAACTCTAACCCGCAAGCTTTAGCCGATTCAACTATAGCTAGTTTTTTTTGAGAGTTAATGGCTAGCTTGACTTTCATTTTTTCTTTTTTAGTCATTAGCGGATGAGTAGTTTGATAATAAGTGATTTTAGCTTGCTCGAGATTTTTTAAAACTTCCAAACTTCCCTCACCGCCATCGCTTAAAGGGAATAATAATTTCTTGGTTTTATTTTTTAAGGTAATAGGATTTTTATTTAGGCCTTCTTGAATTGCCTTAGTTACTTCTTTAGCTGTTAAGCAGTTTTTAAAAGAATCAGGAGCAATTAAAAAATTATAACGAAGGAGCATAAAATATCTATTTTATTGAACATAACAATGCATAATAATAAAAGTACGTAGAAAATATTTGACTACATAAATATTATATTACATAAAATAATTAATTATTGTTTTTTAAATTTATGATACACTATCACTAATTTACTCATAATGTTTTAGTATTTGTAATTTTTAGTGATTTTATTTTTTCGAATTTTAGTTTACTTTTCTTTTTTAATTGTTCCTCTTTTTTTATTTTTTCTTGGTTACCAGCAAAGCTATAGAGCCTTAGTTGTGACTAATAACTGGTTCCAAAATTTTAATGAAAATATTGTTTTAAAAAGAGATGAAAAATTTATTGAAAGGGTGGATGAGGTTGTCTTTCAAAAAAAAAATTACCATTACCAAGATAAATTGGCTTATTATAACAAAGCAGGAGAAATTAGTTATCAGTTGAATCTCGATAATAATAATTTTTTTTCGGCTTCGGATGAGTATTACGTCTTGTATCAAAAGGTAGGTGATAAGATAGAGTTTTATGATAAATTGGGAGATAAAAAATGGTCACTCAATACTTTTTCTTATCCGTATCTTTCTCCTTTAAATAACCTTATTTTGCTAATGAGTACTGATAACAGTACAATTTCCTTTTACGATATTAATAAAAATTTGCTATTGGATAAAAGTTACTTAGGTTCTTTAATTACTGACTTCCAGTTTTCTCATTTCGATGGTTCTTTATTTTTAGGGACTATCGAAGGAAGGTTATATTATTATAATTATTTAGGGGAGTTAAAGTTTTTTGAAAAATTAGAAAATAGTCGATTTAATTACATTAAAACAGTGGCTGCTTCAAAAAACGGTAATTATCTGCTATCGATTAGCGGACTCCAACCAGAATATTTAACCCTTTTCAATAAAAACGGAATAGTAGTTTGGCAAAAAAAAACTTTAGTTGAGAGAAGAAAAAAATCTTTTCCTTATATCGATGAATCAAATTCTAAGCTTTATGATATAAGGAATAATCATATTCATATCCTTAATTTGGAAAACGGAGAGCCTCAAAATATTATTTATTTGCCTTACTTTGATGAGGAAATTCGCTACTCTTTAATGGATTCTAACCAAGACTATTTTGGCGTGGTTTTAGTTGGCCTCACTAAAAGAATTTTTTTACTTTATAACCAGCAGTTAGAAGTTGTCTGGAAAAAAGAATTCACGGATGATTTTTTGACTTATGTGGAAGTTACACCATTACTACTAAAAGAAGATAGCCAGACATTTGATATCCTTCTCCATAGCAATGAAGGAATCTACTTTTATAATGCTAGGGTTGATTAGTGGTTAGTTGAAGAAATTTTTTCTTAAGTAAAAGTTTACTTTATGAAAAAGATAAATAAATTTTATTTTAACTTTTTTATAGAAATGGTTGACTCTTCTCATAGTACTTTTTTTAGCAAGAGGATCTAATAAAGAATCAAATTTTCCGTTATAACTATTTTGCTCAGCGATAGTCGGATGAGCCCAATAAATATTAATCAAATCTTTTTTCGCTAAAGCAGTCTGCATCCAGTCAATAGGAAAATAACATTTTTTTTCTTTTATATATTTCACTATATTATGAGCACATTCATAGCTAATTAAAGCAGCTCCAGTTCCTCTTTGAGAGGATTGTTTGTAATATAAATAAACACCTTTCTTAGGCCTAGTCACAATGTAAAGCGAGCTATTTTCCAAAGAAATTAAATAGTTAGTTAAATTCCTCTTCTTAATTTCTACTGAGATTTTATTTAAAAAAGTTAAGAAATCATCATGTAAAACAATGTCGTCCTCAAAAATTATTGCTTGCTTGATTTTTTTTTTGATTATTTTTTCATAAACTAAAATATGTTTATAAGCACAAGAAGTTTTGGGAGAAACTTCTCCCATAAATTCATTAGTAATGTTAGAAAAATATTTCTTTAAAACCTGAGGTGTTAGATCTTCTTGATTGCCATCTAGAACAAACTCGAAAGATAAATCCTTTTTTGCAAGTTCTTTTTCAATATGTTTTCTTCTTTCTTGGTTGCCTGAGTGAATAACAAATATTGGGATACTTTTTTGGTTTTTTTTTGAACTCATTTTAAATAAAAAAAGATATCAAATATAACTTATATTATAGCATAAAAGTATACTCATGCTTTTTTTAATACCTTATTTAGTTTGAATAATATAGTATAATTTTATTATATAAAAAAATAGGAGAATAAATTTTATGGCTCAAACACATCTTAGAAGTAATCCAGTAAATACTAATGGAGAATTGCCTACAGTAAGAAATAATGCCCCCGATTTTGAATTAGTGCAAAAAGACTTAACTAATGCCACTTTAGCGAGCTTTAAAGGGAAAAAAAAGATCTTAAATATTTTCCCTTCAATTGATACCTCCACGTGTTCGACTTCCGTTAAAACTTTTAATGAGGAAATTAAAAAGTTTAATAACGTTATCGTTATCAATATCTCTAAAGACCTGCCTTTTGCCCAAACAAGGTTTTGCGATTCTTTTGCTGTAGAAAACGGGACTTTCTTATCTGCTTTTAGAGGTGATTTTGCTCAAGATTATGGAGTAGAGCTTTTGGATTCTCCTTTAGCTGGGTTATGCGCTAGGGCCGTTGTTTTGGTAGATGAAAATGATATTGTTCTCTATCATGAATTGGTCTCAGAAATATCTAATGAACCTAACTATCAAAAAGTGTTATCGTTTCTTACTTAAAAAGTATTTCTAATAATTTTTTTTAATTTTGGTGACTGATGTTTTTTCATTATAAAAATTTAGGGTGTAAAGTCAATCAAATTGAAAGCGAAAAAATTGCTAAGGACTTAACCAGGTTAGGGTATAAGTTTACTAGGAAAATAGAGGAAAGTGATTTTGTCGTCATTAACACTTGCACCGTTACCGAAAAAGCTGATAAAAAATCTTGGCAGGTTATTAAAAAATGTAATCGTCAAGCAAGCTTAAAAAAAATTTTTATCACGGGTTGTTATAGTGAACTGGAAAAAGATCTTCCAGAAAGGCTTTCTGATAAAAACGTTATTATCGCTCAAAGTAAAAAAAATGATTTAGCGACTATTGTTGATGATATACTCCGGCTTCAATTTGGCTATAAAAGTCACGTGCCAGATTATGCCAATAAGTGGGAGGCCTTTAAAAGCTCTCGGATATTCACTCATCATTTAAATAACGATCAAGATAGCTTTTTCAAATACCAACGAGCCTTTTTAAAAATCCAAGATGGGTGCAATGCTTTTTGCACTTATTGTCGAATTCCCTTTGCTAGAGGGGCTCCGGTTTCTCGGTCTGCTCAAGACATTTTGCAGCAGGTAAAGCAGTTAGATAGGAAAAAAACCAGCGAAATTGTTTTAACTGGAATTAACATTGGCACCTACTTTGATAAAAAAAACGAGCTTTCTTTTGGGCAATTAGTAGAAGAGATTTTAAGCCTTTGTTCTTTTAGTAAAATTCGAATTTCCTCTTTAGAGCCTCAATCCATAAAAGAAGACTTCTTAAAAAATCTAGGCCATAAAAATTTACTTCCCCATTTTCATTTGCCTTTACAAGGCAGTAGTAATCGTATTTTAAAGCTGATGAAACGACGTTATCAAACAAAAGATTTTAAAGCATTACTTGATTATATTCGGCTTCATGATCCTTTTTTTTCTATTTCTACTGATGTTATCGTTGGTTTCCCGGGAGAAAGCGAAGAAGAATTTCAAGAAGGCCTACAGTTTATTCGAAGTTGTCGTTTTTCTAAGATTCACGTTTTCCCTTTTTCTTTTCGCCCGCTTAGCCCGTTAGCTGATAATGCATTATTAAAAAAAGTTGCTCCTAAAGTGATTAAAAGAAGGATAAGCGTTTTGCAGGCGTTATCGGAAGAGTTATTCTTAAAGCATACAAAAAAACTCCAAGAGATTAAACAACGTTTTGTATTAGAAGAGCTGATTGATTCCACCGCTTTTACTTTTTATAACCAGAATAGTTCTCTTTCTTACCCTTTGGAAAAATATGATTTTTTTAAGGGGACTACCGATTATTACGTAAAAGGGGTTCTGCCGGTTTTAAAAAACTCCAAGAAAGAAGGCGATATTAGTCAGGTGGTTATTCATTCTTTAAGCCCTTTAGTTTTTCATTCCCTTTAGTTTTTTGTTTTAGCGAGTTTATTTCCTGCACTAGCCCGTAAGTGGAACTAGAAAACTCTCGGTCGCCTTGAGGATTTTTTTGTAGTAGATTTTCTATTTTGGTAGCAATTTTTTTGCCTAACTCCACGCCCCATTGATCAAAGCTGTTAATATCCCAAAAAACTCCCTGAGTAAATATTTTATGCTCGTAAAGGGCAATGATATACCCTAGTGTTTTTGGATCAAGTTTTTCTAGTAAGATAGTCGTTGAAGGTTTGTTACCTTTAAATAGCCGATGAGAGATTAATCCTAGAGGAAATGATTGATTATTCGGATTTTTTAAAAATTCTTCTTGGGTTAGTCCTGTTGCTAATGCTTCGCTTTGGGCTAGCATATTAGCTAGTAGGATTTTTTGATGATTAGCAAAAGTATTTTTAACTTGTTTAATCCCAATAAAGTCAGCTGTAAAAGCATGGGGACCTTGGTGAAGAGATTGATAAAATGAATGCTGTCCAGTCGTCCCCACTTCGCCCCAAATAAAAGGCCCAGTGGAGTAGTCTGTTGATAGTCCTTGTTGGGTAATACTCTTCCCATTAGATTCCATATCGAGTTGTTGAAGATAGTTAGGTAAAAACTTAAGGTAATGGCAGTAAGGAAGAATAAGTTGATTAGGATTATTTAAAAAGTTAATTTGCCAAATCCCTAAAGCTGCTAAAATAACCGGAAGATTTTTAGAAAAAGGGGTGCTTCTAAAATGTTCATCCATCTCTTCAGCCCCTTGGAGGAGTTTTTGAAAAAACTGGTAACCCAAACCTAGCATAATGACGAATCCTACCGAAGAGAAAAGCGAAAAACGTCCGCCTATATAGTCCCCAAAGTGAAGAATATTTTTAGGAACAATTCCAAAGTCCGTCGCCGCTTTTTTGTTAGCAGTAACTGCTAAAAAGTTTTTCATAATATTTTTTTGGGGGAATTGTTTTTTGAGCCATTTTTTTATAGTTATAGCATTAGTCAGAGTTTCAATTGTCGTAAAACTTTTAGAAACCAAAACAAAAAGTGTGGTCTGCGGATTAATTTTTTTCAAAACCGTTTGAGTCTCAATCCCGTCAATATTAGCAATAAAATGACAGCGCAAGTGATTACGGTAAGGAGTAAGAGCTTCTAAAGCTAACTTAATCCCTAGGTAAGAACCACCAATCCCAATATTAACCACGTCACTAATGGGCTTCTTTGTAAATCCTAAATATTTACCTTGGATGATGCTATTACTAAGCGCTTTCATATCTTGCAGTTGCTTTTGAATATTTAGTCTAATGGATTTATCTTTTACTTGAGGGTTTTTAAAGTCTCTTAAAGCAGTATGTAAAACAGCACGATTTTCAGTGAAGTTAATTTTTTCTCCTTGAAACATGGCATTAATTTTTTTTTTTAAATGCCTTTTATGAAAAAGTTTGAAGATTAACGATAAAGATTTTTCGCTAATATTGTTTTTGGAATAATCAAGTAAGAGGTATTTGTTTTTTAAAGAAAATTTTTCAAAGCGTTCATTGTCTTGAAAAAACTCTCTTAAGCTTTTATTTTTTTGGGCATTGTGCACTAACTGTTGCCATTCAACTGTTTGATTAATTTTCATTTTTAAATGTTACCCCTTCATGATGCAATAAATATTTTTTAATATTTTCTCCACCACTGTAGTGGCCTACTTGATTTTTTTTATGGTGGAGGACTCGATGACAAGGGATAATAATGCTTAAAGGATTTTTACCTACGGCGCTTCCTACTGCTCGGCAAGCTTTGGGGTTATGAATTTTTTTAGCTATACTTAAATAGCTAGTGGTTTTGCCTAAAGGAATTTTACTAATCTCTCGCCATACTTTTTTTTGGAACTCGGTTCCTATGATAATTTCGAAAGGGATATTAAGGGTTTGTTGATTATGAAAATATTTTTTTAATTCTTTTCCGATGAATGAAGATTTTTTTTTAGCAAGTGAATATTTTTTTTGAGTAGTAATTTTTTCAAGCCAAGGTTTATTACTAGAGGTATAAAGTACCATTAGTAGTTTTTCTTGTTGATTAAAATAGTAGTTGAATTGAATGATGTTATATTGAAATGGATAGTAGAAAATTTTTTCCATAATAGTTTTTTTCTATTTCTCTTATTACGAAATTATATTATAAGCTACTATTTAACTTTAGTTATTTTCTCTTTTTATTTTATAGAGTATTTTTTTAAATTTATAATCCTTGTAAAAATCTAAAGATCTGACTATAAAATCTAAAGATCTGACTATAAAATCTAAAGATCTGACTATAATATCGATGAGGTTGTTATTTTCTTTTAAGAAAAATTTAAAAATATTTATTGAACCAATTCATTTGAAAAAACATTTTTTTAAATGATGTTATAATAGAGATAGTTCTATTTATTTTAAAAGTTACTATAATTTAAATTAACTAAAATCAAAACCTCCTTAAAAATTAAGTGAGCTTATGAATAAAAAAGCGCTTCTCAAAAAGTTAGTTATTTTCATTTTAATTTTCTTATTTTTTAATTGTTCTTTTCTCGTTAAAACCGGAATCCCGAAAGAAGAAACTGTCGAAACTCCAAAACCAGTAGTACCAGAAGTTGCCGCTTATCGATACACTAATGAAATAGCAGGCAAAGAAATATCTGATGCACTTAATAATCCTTCTGCTTTTTTAAATCCTTCTGCTTTTTTAATGAATGGTCATGCTTTATGGTCATCTACAAATGCTGTGAGTTTTGATGGTGGTAGTGCTGCTCAGAGTGGGAAGATTGATGATAGTGAAGATACTTGTTTAGAGACGGTCATTAATGGACCGAAAAAATTAGCTTTTCACTGGAAGGTTTCTTCAGAAATATTTTATGACTCTCTTAATTTTTATGTTAATGGAGTGAGGATAGAAAGGATATCGGGAGAAGTGGATTGGCAGGGAAAAAATTATACTTTAAAGGCAGAAAATAATACCGTGAAATGGTGTTACGAAAAAGATTACCTTTCTCTTTCGGGAAGTGATGCGGCTTGGCTTGATAATTTAATTGTAACCGACAACCCTTAAATGTTAAAAAAATTTAGAGAAAAAATAATGAGTAAAAAAAAATTAAAACAATTAGCTTGTTACTTTACGGCGTTGATCTTTTTCAGTTGTTTAGATAATGCGACCTATCAAGATTCTTTAACTCATAATGACAACCCCCTAACTAATGGGAATACGGACCCTGCCATAATTGAAGCAAATAATGGAGAAACCTGCGATACTAACTCTAGTGAAAAATCTCTTTTAATAACTGAAATTGGGTACTCTTATTATATTAATTTTCCTATTTGGATTGAAATCTATAACCCTAGTACTAAAGTAGAAAATCTATGTGGTTACTCTTTAAAATCACTTGCTAATGATGGCGTTAGTAAAAATTTAGAAGTTAAGAAATTTCCCTTACCTAGTAAAGCCATTAAACCTAAAGGACATGTCATTATTCGTAGTGATTATCAAAATAACTATTCTAGTTTAAATAAAGCTTCCTCGCAAATTATTTATATTAGGGATAATGATGGTTTTTATCCTACCTATTCTACTAAACAGGGTTTTTTTGAATTGCTATTTGAAAAAAATGATACTGTTGATTTTGTCAAATTTGGTGTTTCTCTTCAAACTCCTTCAAAGAGTAATGAATGGGAAGGTGCTGCTGCCTCTACTTTTTCTACTTTTATTCCCGAAGGTTATGGTCAGTCAATTTCTCGAAAGTTTGACTTTGATAATTTGCGTTATTTTGACACCCAGCAGGCAAGCGATTGGGAAATAATAAGTTACTCGACTAGGGGAGGGGTTAATGACGTTACTGCTAATAATGACAAAGATGGTGATGGTATTCCTGACAGCTCAGAGGCTCCAGGAAAGAGTTTTGCTGGCCTGCCTTTGTATGATTGGGGAGCTCGTCCGGGGCAAAAAGATATTTTTATTGAAGTTGACTACATGGCCCAGGGAACGGGAAAATTTTCTGCTAATAAAATAACCCCTGAGAGAAGATCTCTCCAAAAAGTAAAAGATGCTTTTGCTAGAAAAGGTTATGCGGTTCATTTTGACGTAGGGGATTTATTTGATAAAAATGCTGCAGACTTAAATCCGCAAAATATGAACTTGGGTGGGGGAAATGAAATCCCTTTTTCTCCAGGAATTGCCTTTGAGCTTACAGCTTCGGGGAATACCGCTAGCTTTTATGAGATTAAAGCAGAAAATATGGCGATTAACCGAAGAGAAATTTTTTACTATATGGTAATAGCTAATAGCCTAAAAGACGATGGTTCTAGTGGTGCTAGTGGGGTAGCAGAGTTTAAGGGTAATGATTCTATTATTAGTTTAGCAAGTTTTGGCTATACTGGTAATCTTTACATCAATACCCTAGCCTCTACCATTATGCATGAATTTGGTCATAACCTAGGGCTGGACCATGGAGGAAATGAGGATAATAACTATAAGCCTAACTACCTTAGTGTGATGAACTATTTGTATTTTTTTGGTCTACCAGCAATTGGTAATAAGGAAGGAGATCGTTATTATCTAGAAAATTACCCCAATAATAATAATTGCCTTATGGTAAATAATCATTTTAACTTACAAAACTCTCCTCATAGTCTTGATGATTTTGTTATCGACTACTCGGATGGTTCGGGGGCTACTATTGATGAAAGAGGCCCTATTAATGAATACTCCGGACTAGGAAGAGCAGGTTCTGCTGGTGTGGATTTCAACTGTGATGGGAGAATTGATAGTTCTCTGCCTGGGATGAATTTAAATCCAAAACATACCAATACTCAAGAAGTCCTTAAAGACTATAACGACTGGGATAATATACAAATTATTTTTCGTAGAAATGGGGATGGTGGAAATTATGGCAAAAGTTTAGACGAAACTACTTCTAGCTTTGTTCCTTTTGATCCTATTTTTCAAGATAATCAACAAGAAATAACTCAAGAAGATGAAAAGCTAATTTTGGGTAGAGCAAAAAGTTTTAAAAACCATCATCATCATCATCATCAAAATCATCACCACCATTAAAAAGTTTCAATTTTTTTTTTTTAGCTTTTTTATTTTAATTTTTCATTCTTTTTATTAGTAAAATACCCGAGCATTTATTGATTTTTACATTATATAATAGTATAAGAATTTCGACTTTTCTATTATCATGTTAAAAAAGCAAAGTTATCACCAGTTTCAACGGATAACCACTCGCAAAATTAAAATTGGTTCCCTTTTTTTAGGAGGAGATGCCCCTATCGTCGTTCAATCTATGACCACTAGCGATACGATGGATACTAAAAAAACCGCAGAGGAAATTATTCAGTTAAAAGAAGTTGGTTGTCAAATGGTAAGAGTTACAGTACCGAGCTTGAAGGCAGCAGAAAATTTAGAAAACATTAAAAACCAACTCGTTAAAAAAAACTGCAATTTACCACTGGTAGCTGATGTTCATTTCACTCCTTCAGCGGCTATTAAAGCTGCTAGTATTGTCGAAAAAGTTAGGATTAATCCGGGTAATTTTCAAGACCGTAAGCACTTTAAAGATACTACCTTAAATGAGCAGGAATATAAAGATGCTATTAAAAGGATTAGCGATAAATTTATTCCTTTATTAGAAATTTGCAAGGAACATAACACGGCTCTTCGTATAGGAGCTAATCATGGTTCTTTATCGGATAGAATTGTTACCCGCTATGGAGATAGCCCATTGGGGATGGTGCATTCTGCGTTAGAGTTTTTAGATATTGCAGAAGAGCAAAATTTTCATAACATTGTTTTTTCTATGAAGTCTTCTAATGTTCTTATTATGATAGCGGCTTACCGGCTATTGGTAAAGGAACTAGAAAATCGTGGTAAGGGTTTATATCCCTTACACTTAGGAGTGACTGAAGCGGGAGATGGCGATGATGGTAGGATTAAATCAACCTTAGGAATCGGAACTTTATTAAATGATGGGCTAGGGGATACTATCAGGGTTTCTCTAACCGAAGATTCCGCTTATGAAATTCCAGTAGCTCAAAAGATTATTAATTATTTTAATGATGATGAGACTATCCCTGCCTTAAAGCCCGTTACTTCTTCCATAAATCCCTATGCATTTTTTAGGCAAAAAACGAAAAAAATTTTCACCTTGGGTGATGCTCAAAGTCCTAAAGTTTTTTTATCGTTAAAGGAAATTTCTCGCCCTTCTATTTTGGCTCCTTGGGGAATTACTAAAAATGAAGAGTTAGATAAATGGGAGACTAAAGATGTGGCCCCTGATTTTATCATTACAGAAAAAAAACTTAAAGAAGAAGAGCTGAAAAAAAATCTCCCTCCCGATTTAAAAGTATTTTTTCAAGTAACTTCTTACTCGAATACGGTTGATCAAAAAAATGATCTTTACTATTTTTCCTCGTTAAAAGAATATCAAGAGAAAATTACTAATAATGAGCTATATTTAAAAACAATCAATATCATTAAAATTAATTATCAAGATTTATCAGCATTAACTGAAACCTCTTTTGCTCGCCAGACGATTTTTCTCCTTGAAGAAAAATCTTTTAGGGCAGCTTGGGTGCTGAGAAATCTTATTTTTCACATAAAAAAATTAGGATTTAGCTTCCCTTTGCTCCTGACTTATCCTTATGAAAAACTACCAAAACTAACTAGTAAAGAAGATAAAGTGGTTGCCTTTAGCAGTTATTTTGGGCCGCTTTTTATGGATGGCCTAGTAGATGGGATTCTTCTGCAAAACGGTAATCCTGAAGATTTAGAAATTGCTTTCAAGATTTTGCAAGCAGCTAGGCAGAGAATTTTTAAAACAGAATACATATCTTGTCCTTCTTGTGGGCGGACTTTATTTGACCTTCAAGAAGTGACGGCTAAAATTAAAGAAGAAACCGAGCATTTAAAAGGAGTCAAAATAGCTATTATGGGGTGTATTGTCAATGGACCGGGAGAAATGGCCGATGCTGATTTTGGTTATGTTGGCTCTGGGCCGGGGAAAATTACCTTGTATAAAAGCAAAGAGCCAGTTTTGAAAAATGTTCCCTCTCAAAAAGCAGTTAACGAGCTTATTGCTTTATTAAAAAAAGAGGGCGTTTGGCGTGATAAAAATCTTACTCATTGATTTCAGTTTTTTATCGATTATATGTATAATAATAATTAATTTTTTTTTGTATATTATTAGTAATTAAAATTTAAATAATTTAAAGTAAAACAATGGATAACATTTCTAAAATCATTTTCGACGAAGCCATCAAGGCGTTTAAGAAAAAAAAATATAATCAAGTTTTAGCTTTAGTTGCTAAACTCATAGGACGAGGCAGCACGAACATTATTGTGTTTTATTTAAAGGCTTTTAGTTTATATCAACTAAACGAGATAAATGAGTCCATTCCTCTACTCCAAGAAATTGTTCAGCAAAATAAAAAATTTGAAATCACCGTTAAATCGGCCATTTTACTTGGTTACATTTATACTAAAAAAAAAGAATACGCCAAGGCAAAAAATTATTTAACTGTTCCCCTTAGAAAAAACTATGAAAATCATTTTGTCTACTCAATTTTAGGCTATATCGCTCATGAAGAAGAAGACTACAAGCAAGCTGAAGAGTTTTTTCAAAAAAGCCTTGATCGTCAACCCAATAATCCTACCCACAATAATAATATGGGTTATAACTATTTAATTTGGCAGAAAAATCACCAGCTAGCTGCTAGGTACATTGAAAAGGCTTTTGATAAAGATAAAGAAAATATTAATTACATTCATAGTGTTGGTTGGTTGTACTTCGTTAGTAAAAACTTTAAGAAATCTAAAGAAATGCTTAAAAAAGCCCTTAGTTTAAAAAGCAATTACTTGATTAAAAAACATTATGAAGAGGCCGTCAGGCAAGTTAACGATTGAAAAAAGGCATTTTTATTCTTTTCTTTTTCTTGCTTAGTAGTTGTGGAGAATCTTTATATCAAGAAAAATTTAAAGAAGCCCAGCAGTTTAAATTCAAGTCAGATGCTGATTCTTTAAAAAAAGCAATTGATGCGTATGAAGAGACTTTTCTTTACGCTTTACAGGCTCTTGATGAAAAGTACGAAGCTATGAAAGCCTTGGGAATTATGTTAGCGTACGATAAAAAGTTTGTCGAAGCCATTGACGTTCTAGAGAAAGTTAAAACCGTCAAAGACACAGATAGTGAGATTTATTATCACTTAGGATTTTCTTATCTCCACTTATCTCAAAATACTTCAAACAAAACCGAAAAAAAATTAAAAGGAGAGCAAGCTAAAAAAGAATTCGAAACGGGGTTGGTTTTAGACAAGGATAACGATGCTTTTTATTATGGGTTGGGGCTACTTTATGGTTTTGTTTTTGACGAATTAGAAAAGTCTTTAGAATATCTAAATGATGCTTATCGTCTTAACAAGCAAAATGTTAATACTTTGTTTGCTTTAGGAAATGTTTATTATCAAACGGGAAATCAAAATTTAGCTAAAAATTATTATCAAGAAATTATTAACAACTTTCCTACTAATCTTAAAGCAGTAAGTCAAGCTGAAAAAAACTTGAAAAAAATTAATGAGTTCTCCATCAACAGCGAGCAATAATCTCTTCGCCTTAACCTTAGCTGATAGCATTCGTCAAGAAAAAATCTACCCACTGATTAACTATATCCCTTTAAAAACTCTAGTTAATCTTACTTACTTAGAAATGAAAAGGTTGGGACTAATTAAAAAAAATGGCTCTTCTTTAGATTTTTCTCTTTTGCAAAAAAAACAAGAAGAAATAAAAAAAAAATGTCAAAAAGAAAATATTAAAATTATTACTATTTTAGATGAAGACTACCCTTTTTATTTAAAAAACATTTACAATCCTCCTTTAGTTTTATATTTTCAAGGTGAGTTAAAAAAATATATTCCCGAAGAAGGGCTTTATTTATCTTTTATTGGTAGTCGTAAAAGCGATGAAGAAATGAATCTCACTGCTGAAAAAATTGCTTATGAATTTTCTAACTGCGGGGGGCATGTTATTTCTGGATTGGCTAAGGGGATCGATGCTTTTTCTCATAAAGGGGCTTGCCTAGCTAAAAAACCAACTACAGCGGTGGTGGCTAATGGTTTAGATATTTATTACCCTCGTGGCAACAAAACCTTAGTTAAAAAAATTTTAGATAATGGGGGGTGTATTATTTCTGAATACCCACCGGGAGAAAAGCCACTGAGTTATCGCTTCCCGCTTAGAAATAGAATTATTGCTGGTTTAAGCGAGGGCATTTTTGTCATTCAATCTCCTCAAAAAAGTGGCACTAAAATAACGGTGAACTATGGCATTGAAAATGGGAAGAATATTTATAGTTACGCTAATTTCTCTTCTGAAAATCTAGGAGAAAAATTTGTAGGCAATCACGAGCTAATTGAAGCAGGAGCTACCCCTATCTACAGTGTGAATGATTTTTTTGTTAAAATAAGCTCGAGTTTTTCTTTTAAGCTTTTGAAAAATACAGAAGGTTTTTTAAAAGATCCAACTCAAGAAATCCCTTTAAAAGATGATAAAAAAAAAGTCATGCCCCCTAAAACTTTGAAAGAAAAATTAATGTCGCTTATTCAAGAAAAACCCCAAAGTCTAACTGAGCTTTCTCGGAATTTAAAAATAGAAACCAATGTATTATCTCGAGAAATTTTAGAGCTTCTTTTTGAACAAAAAATTGTAGAACTCTCCAATAAAAAATTTTTTCACTGCCACTACCACCAAAATTAGATAAATTTTTCTAAAAATCAAGTTTATTATTCCCTGATTAAATCTTATTTTTAAGGATTGTAATTCTGACTATGTTATGATTATAGATATGAAATATGATCATTTTACTATCGAGGAAAAGTGGAAAAAAATATTTTCCCTAAAGAAGCCTTTTGCTTTTAAAAAGGATCCTCAAAAAAAAAAGTATTACTGTTTAGAAATGTATCCTTATCCCAGTGGTAATCTTCATGTGGGGCATATTCGCAATTATTCCATTGGAGATGTCATTGCTCGCCATAAAATACTTGAAGGTTACGATGTCCTCCATCCCATTGGTTGGGATGCTTTTGGGCTCCCAGCTGAAAACGCTGCTATTCAAAATAAAACTCATCCAGCTAAATGGACTTTTTCCAACATTGCTACGATGCGTAAACAACTACAAGACTTTGGTTTTTCTTATGACTATGATAATGAAGTTTGTACCGCCAAAAGTGATTATTATAAGTGGGGGCAATGGTTTTTTTTAAAACTCTATGAAATGGGCTTGGTGTATCGTAAGAAAGCTTTAGTGAATTGGGACCCGGTTGATAAAACGGTTTTAGCTAAAGAACAGGTCCATGATGGCAAGGCTTGGCGTTCGGGAGCAGTCGTTGAAAAAAAAGAAATAGAGCAGTGGTATATTAAAATATCGCATTACGCTGAAGAGTTACTAAATGATTTAGATAACTTACCAGAATGGCCAGAAAAAGTAAAGATAATGCAACGAAATTGGATTGGGAAAAGTGAAGGAGTTTTGGTTAATTTTAAATTTCAAGAAGAAATCTTCCCTATTTTTACTACGAGAGCTGACACGTTATTTGCTACTTCTTTTATGGCGATTGCTTTTGATCATCAAGATTTAGAAAAATATGTTAATTCTAATAATCATGAACTACTAGAAAAAGTCAGAGCCTTTAGAAAAAAATGTCAAGAGATTAATCAAGATTCTAATTATACTAAAGAAGGTATTTTCCTAGAAACTTATATTGAAAACCCTTTAAACCAAGAAAAAATCCCTTTATATGTTGCCAACTTTGTTTTAGCTGAATATGGGACTGGGGCTATCATGGGATGCCCAGCTCACGACCAAAGGGACTTTGATTTTGCCAAAAAACATTCCCTTCCCATAAAAGTGGTAATTCAAGGGGAGAAAAATCCTATTAAAGCAGGAGAAATGGAAAATTCTTACGAAGGAGAAGGGGTGCTTGTTAATTCCGGAAAATATAATGGGCTACCTAATCAAGAAGCAAAAGAAGTAATTGCTAATTATTTAGAGAAAAACAACTTAGGTAAAAAAATAGTGAATTTTAAATTTAAAGATTGGTTGATATCTCGCCAACGCTATTGGGGAAATCCTATCCCCATGCTTTACGATGAAAATGGGAATTACCAGGGAGAAGATTTCGCTAACTTGCCCGTTACTCTTCCAGAAGATGTGGCTTTCACGGAAGGTGGTAATCCATTAGCTACTAGTAGTTCTTTTAAAGAAGTAATTCGTGAAGAAAATTCTCAACAAAAAATTTTTTATCGAGAAACCGACACGATGGATACCTTTACTTGTTCTTCGTGGTATTTTTTAAGGTATGTGGATAGTAAAAATAATAATCTTCCTTTTACTAAAGAAGCTGCTGATTATTATTTGCCTGTGGATCATTATATTGGTGGAATTGAACATGCTTGCATGCATTTACTCTATGCCAGGTTTTTTCATAAAGCGATTAGAGATATGGGATTAATTAGTACTAATGAGCCTTTTAAAAAATTAACTACCCAAGGAATGGTTATAGCCCCGTCTTATTTTTCAGCAAAATTAGGAAAATATTTTCATCCTAGTGAGCTTGCTGATGATAAAAAACTCTGTCCAAAAACGGGAGAACCCCTTATTATTAAAAAAGAAAAAATGTCCAAGTCTAAAAAAAATGGCGTTATTTTAGAAGACATTTTAAAAAAGTATGGGGCTGATAGCTTGCGTTTATTTGTTTTGTTTGCCGCTCCGGTAGAAAAAGATCTAGAATGGAATGAAAAAGGAATAGAGGGTTCGCATCGTTTTTTGCAAAGAGTACTAAAATGGGCGAATAAAATAAAAAATCTGCAAGTTAATCCTAAGGTAGAGGAAGAGCCAAAAATAAAAGATTTGCAATATGAAATTAATCAGTTAATCTATAAGGTTGACACTGATATTAATCGTCTTCACTTTAATACGGCTATTGCTCACTTAATGACTTTTATCAATGGAGTGGGTGATTTTACTTTCACTTCCATTAATGGGGCAAAAGAATTAAGGGAAGCAATAAAGACATTTCTTATTTTACTTTCACCTTTTGCTCCTTTTATTGGTGAAGAGTTGTTTGAAGATTTGAATTTAAACCAAGCTGATCAAAATAGATTGGTTGCCGAACAGAAATGGCCGAAGCATGATGCAAGTTTACTCCAAGCAAAAAAAGCAACCATTGTAATTCAGGTGAATGGAAAATTGCGAGGTAAGCTAAGTACTTCTGGAGACGAAGATAAAAATACTATTATCCGATTAGCTAAAGAAGAAAAAAGCGTTAAAAAGCATTTGGGAAAAAAAACTATTGTTAAAGAAATTTACGTTCCTCAAAAATTAATTAACTTAGTAGTAAAATAAAAAAGATTTAGATTTTGAAAGAAAATTCACCAAGAAAACTAGTAGAAGAAATTTTAGAAAATTTAGATAAGTTTGAAAATTATTCCCATGAGCGTGATTACCCCAATTTTAAAACTACCGAATTAGCCAAATATCTGAAATTTGGAGTAGTGTCTCCTCGTGAAGTTTATTATAAAATCAAGGAAAAATTAACAGGGAAAAGTGGGGAAGCAATGGTCCGTCAATTATACTGGCGAGATTTTTTTACTCAAGCGGGTTTTCATTTCCCTAAAATCATGCAAGGAAAAAATTTTTATGCTAAATACGATAAAGTTAAATGGATTTATGATAAAAACAACCCTAACTTTAAAAAATTCTGTCAAGGAAAAACCGGTTTTCCCATTGTCGATGCGGGGATTAGAGAGCTTTTAAAAACCGGGTATATGTCTAATCGAGTTAGAATGATCACCGCCTCTTTTCTAACCAAAGACCTGCATTTTCACTGGACTTTAGGGGAAAAATTTTTTGCGAGGCATTTACTTGATTACGACCCGATTATTAATAATAGCAGCTGGCAGTGGGCCTCTTCTACTGGTTTTGATGCTCAACCTTACTTTAGGATTTTCAACCCTCATCTTCAGCAGAAAAAATTCGACCCCCAGTGCGAGTATATAAAAAAATGGATTGTTGAACTGAAAGAAAAGCCGGACTTAGCTATTCATGATTTTGAAAATACTGATTTATCACCTTATCCTCGTCCCATTATCGATCATAGAAAAGAGAAAGAAATTACTCTACAAATGTTTAATGCCATGGATTAAAGTAATAAAAGATATTAAATAAAAATAATTATTTAGTTAAGTTATTTTTTGATTGAAAATATTTTTTAATTATTTGAATAACTTTTTTTATTTCCTGATCTGTTCCGATAGTAATCCTTAAAAATTCGTTTAATCCTTTAACGGGAAAATAACGCACCAAAATATTATTCTTTTTTAGAAAAATAAAAAGCCTTTTAGTAGTATTTTTTTTAGAAGTATTAAGCCCGGGGGGAGAAGTGAAAACAAAGTTAGTTTTTGAAGGCAGGGTAGTAAAGTGAAGCTCCGCTAAAGCTTTTACTAGTTTTTGTTTAGTGGTAATAACTTTTTGAATATTTTTAAGAAAGTAGTCTTGATTTTTTTTTGTAAAAGCACTTAATGCTATTTGTTGACTAATAAGATTAATATTATAAGGGTCAAGAACTTTTTTCAAACTTTCAATTATTTCTTGACAGGCAAAAGCGAACCCTAATCGAATAGCGGCTAACGAAAAACCCTTAGACAAAGTTTTAATTACTATTAAATTTTTTAACTTTTTAATTTCTGGAACTAATGATTCGTCGTTAAAATCACTATAAGCTTCATCAATGATAAATAGTTTTTTAGGGTGGGCTTTGATTGCTTTTATTATTTTTTTATTTTCAATTGCTATCCCAGTAGGAGCATTTGGGTTGGTTAAAAGGAAAACGTCAAATTTTTTGTTTAGAGCTTTTGGGAGATCAATCATAAAGTCTTCCATTTTTAGCTTAATTACTTTACTGTTATAAATAGTAGCATAGGTAAAATAAGCAGAATAAGTATATTCACTTAGTAATAGTTTTTTTCCCGATCCAATGAAAATTTTAAAAATGCTAGAGATGATTTCATCAGAGCCATTGCCCAGACAAATTTCTTGATTGCTTACTTGATAATTTTTAGCTATTACATCTAAAAGCTTTCCATTGGTTAAATCGTTAGCTAGAGGAGGGTAGTTTTTTAAAGTAGTAAAATCAATGTTGGTTAAGGTTTTTTTTATATCTAAAGGAGGAGGATAGGGATTTTCATTTGTGTTTAGTTTAATAACTTTTTTAAGTGGTTGCTCCCCCGCTTGATAACCGACTAATTTTTTTAAATGCTTTACAACAAATGGACTCAAGGTAGGGCTACTAGTTTTTGATAAAGTTTTTCGTGATGTTCGTTGATTATTTTAGTTTTAGCCAACTCCCTATTTTTATTGAGATTGGTTTGATCTTTTAGACTGGAATAAGTTAAAGTCAAATAGTAATAATATTTAAAGTCTTTTTGCTGATCGTCTTTTAAAAGAGCAAAGGTTTCTAATGCTTGAATAAAAAATTCTCTTTGATAATAGAGAACCCCTAGTTGTTTTAAATTGGTTTCGTCTAGCTGGTATTTTTTTTTATATTTTTCTATAAGTTTAATAGCATCAATTTTATAACCGACTTTCGATAAAATCCCACTTTTAATTAAAATAATAAAGTTAATATCTTCTAAAAAAATTTTACCGTCGTTTTTTTTCGTTAGGTAGTTTTCATAAATATTAATATTAAGCATGCTCGTATAAAGTGCTTGATTAAGATAAAAAAACAAAATAGATCTTTTAAATTTTTCTCTTTTTTTTTCAAAATTAACTGGATTGCTGATAACTTCTTTTACCAGTCTTCCTAATTCTAACCAAACTTTTTTATTGGCAATCACCTGGGGATCTAAAAGATAACTATTCCATAAAAAAATACTTTCCTCTACTTCCTCTAAGGCACTTTTATTCATAGCCATATAAAAAAGATTAAAAGGGTCTTGGGGTGTTTGATTTTTATAAAGCTTTTCAAATAAATTAAATGATTCTGAAAAATCTTCTTGGTAAATTTTAAGAACAGCCCTATGCGAGATATAGTCGACGGTAATTTTTCTATGGTGAGGCTCTTTGGCTAAACTCGCTAAATCTTCGCTAATAGTTTTTAACTGAGCAGAAAGAGAGAGAAAAAGTAAATTTAAAAAAACAAGCAACTTAAAAAAAATCATTAATAAATCATTTCTTTAAATAACAACAATTTTTATATTTTTTCCCACTCCCACAAAAGCAAGGATCGTTACGTCCAATTTTATTGCGATTAATCACTTGATTAGTTACCGCGACATTTGTTTGGGAGTTAGTGTTAGCGCTTTGATTAAAAAAAAAGTTTCTATTCCCACCACTTTCTTGTTTCAATTGCTCTTGATTATTAATAGGATTTCTGTTAAAAAGATTTTGGTTTTCTAATGCTTCGTTTTTAACTAAGGTAATTTTATTAATTTGCTGGAAAAGACTTTCGATGACTTCAAATTTTAAGGAAATAATCATCTCTTTAAAAAGATAAAAACCTTCTCTCTTAAATTCTACTAATGGTTTTTTTTCACCATAAGCTCTAAGGTTTATCCCTTCTCGCAGGTGATCCATTTGTAGTAAATGTTCTTTCCATTTTCTATCAAGAGTCCTTAGTAAAATATATTTTTCTATTTTTGAATAATTTAGTTCTTTAATGATATTTTCTCGCTTATTGGTGTAGTCTTTTTGCAGAAGAATAATAATTTCTTTGATAAATTGCTCGTAGTTTTTTTTTAGACTAACTTCTTTATTTAAATTGTGCTTATCTTTAGGGAGTAAAAAAAAAGTTTCCAGCCAATAAATTACTCTTTCATAAAACTCGTCATTTATTACTTTTTTTTCTTCCGAGAACAATTCACATTGGTTTTCGACAACTTCTTGGAGATAATCAAAAATCTCTTCTTGGAGATTACTATTTTCTAAAAAAACATTCCTTTCTTTATAAATGTATTTCCTTTGAACATTCATGACATCGTCATATTCTAAAAGGTATTTACGGATATCAAAATTTTTACCTTCTACTTTTTTTTGAGCCATTTCTATTTGCTTAGAAATTAAAGGATGTTCAATTTCTTCTCCTTCCTTCATCCCTAGTCTTAGCATAATATTAGAAATTCGCTCAGATTGAAATCTTTTTAAAAGATGATCTTCTAAAGACAAATAAAAAATTGACTCTCCTGGATCTCCTTGCCTTCCAGCCCTTCCACGTAATTGGTTATCGATGCGCCGAGCATCATGCCTTTCACTACCAATAATGAGTAGTCCTCCAGCTGCTTTTACTCCATCGCCTAGTTTAATATCAGTTCCCCTTCCAGCCATGTTGGTGGCAATAGTAATACTCCCACGTTGCCCGGCTTTTTCGACAATCTGCGCTTCTCTTTCATGGTGTTTAGCATTTAGGAGCTCGTGGTGTAGCCCACTGCGACTAAGGTATTTGCTTAATACTTCCGACTTTTCCACCGAAGCAGTCCCGATAAGAATCGGCTGCCCTTTTTTATAAGCACTTTTTACTTTTTCAATAATCGAGTTAAATTTTTCTTTTTCAGTTCGGTAAATCAAATCTCCTAAATCTTTTCGAATCACTTCTTTATTGGTAGGAATAACCACCACATCCAAATTATAAATCTTTTTAAATTCCTCAGCTTCGGTGTCGGCAGTTCCCGTCATCCCGGAAACTTTGTTGTACATTCGAAAATAATTTTGAAAAGTAATAGTTGCAATAGTCTGGTTTTCCGATAAAATATTAACGTTTTCTTTGGCCTCTATTGCTTGATGGAGTCCATCGGAAAATCTTCTTCCCTCCATTTTTCTTCCCGTAAATTCATCGATAATATGCACTTGATTATTTTCTACTAAATAATCCACATCTTTTTTAAAAAGTTTATGGGCTTTTAGAGCTTGAGAAACATGGTGGAGAATTTCGCTGTTTTCTAGGCTATAAAGATTTTTAATGTTTAAAAACTTCTCTATCGTCTTAACTCCATCTTCAGTAATAATAGCATTGCGATCTTTTAAGTCGATAATGTAATCCCCAGTCCCGGCTATTTCTTTGTTTTTTTCATCTTTCTCCGCTTCTTTTAAACGGGGAATAATTTTATTAATAGAATAATATTTTTCAATATTTGACTCTGAAGGGCCTGAGATAATTAAAGGAGTCCTAGCTTCATCAATTAAAATAGAATCCACTTCATCGACAATACAGAAATGATGACCTCGTTGGACTTGCTCTTCTTTGGTGAGAACCATATTGTCTCGTAAATAATCAAAACCTAGCTCATTGTTGGTAGCATAAGTTATATCTTTAGCGTAAGCTGCTTTTCTCTCTTCGTGGTTTTTCCCGTTAACAACATACCCTACTTCTAATCCTAAATAGTTATAAATAGGCTCCATCCATTCAGCATCTCGCTTTGCTAAATGATCGTTAACTGTAACAATGTGGACTCCTTTCTCTTCCAAGGCAACCAAGTAAGCGGCTAAAGTGGCCACTAAAGTTTTTCCTTCTCCGGTTTTCATTTCGGTTATTTTACCTTGAAAAAGCACCATACCCCCAATGAGTTGGACATCAAAATGTCGCATTTTTAGGGCTCTCTTGGCGGCTTCTCTTACTAAAGCAAAGGCTTCAGGTAAAATTTTTTGGAGTGATTCTTTTGCTTGTATTCTTTTTTTTAATTCTAAGGTTTTTCTAGGGAAATCAGAGGGTTCTAGCTGGTTAAATTCATTTTCTAAAAGATTAATTTTATTAATAAAAGGCTGGAGATTTTTGACTTCTCTCTCGTTTTTGGTAGTAAATAACTTTTTTAAAATGTTCAACATAGGCTTTTTTGGAAAAAAAATATAATCTTTGACTAAAAATATAATAGAAATTATACTATTAGTCAAAGAAAGAAAAAAAAATTATATTAAAGCTAATTTTGTCCTTTTAAATTTTTAAAAAAATTACTATTATAAAAAATTCTTTTAAAAAAGCAAACTAAAAAAAACGATTAATATTGTCTCAAGGAATAGCAACCGAATCTTTAACCCTTAACTTTTTTCAAGTTACTTATCTCCGTGATCTAAAGGGGCAAAAATATTACCTTGATTTTTTAAATAAAAATTATTCTTTAAATTTTTTTGAAAAAATTTTAACTCAAATAACTAAGCAAATTAACGTGCAAATTATTAAAAAATCAGATTATCGCTTTGAACCATTTGGCACTAGCTTTTCTTTTTTAATAGCAGAAAAAGAAATCAATTTAGAGCAGCAGCTATTTCATTTAGATAAAAGCCATGTAGGGGTGCATACTTATTATTTTTTTAATGCTAAAAAATCGCTGGTTACTTTACGAACGGAATTTGATTTAGCGAGTTGTGGAGAAATTTCTCCTTTAAAAATAATTCCTTTTTTGCTTAAAAAAATAAACCATCAAATAGTTTTAGTAGATTTTAAAGCAAGGGGAGGGGATTTTTCAAAAAAAAAATATACTAACTTTATTCTTCAAAATAATTTTCCTAAAAATTTTCAGCAAGACTACTTCCTTCAAGAAAAGAGTCTTCCTTTAGCAAAAATTTACTTTTTAAAAGCTAAGAAAAAAAATCTTTTCGCTAAAAAAAATTATTTCCTATTTCGACAGTTTAATAATTCTAAAGAGCAAAATCTAATAGCAGAAGAATTAATAATTATTTACGATAATTATTAAAAAATTGCTTTTATAATAAAATAAGCGGGGAAGATAAACCCCCAAGAAAAAAAACCAGCAACTACATCATCTAGCATAATCCCCCAGCCTTTAGGCAAGGTTTCTGCTTTTTTAACAAGCGATAATTTACTAATA
The DNA here is from genome assembly GCA_965277105.1 of Spirochaetota bacterium. Classification (GTDB taxonomy): domain Bacteria; phylum Spirochaetota; class UBA12135; order COTS27; family CAXSBA01; genus CAXSBA01. Next base: position 418,362 of record OZ255710.1, read on the forward strand.
TCAAAAAATCGAAAACTAATAAAAGCTAGAAAGTAATTAACCATAAGATATTTTTCTTCCATAAAAAACAGCACGGGGATTAAGCTAATCGCCATACCGACTAATTCATCTACGACAATCGCGGAAGGGTCTTTCCCGCTAAAAAATTTTTCACTTAAAGCGTAGTTGCAGAGATAAACCCCCAAGAAAAAAATGATAATTACTAAAAGAACATAAATGGAAAAACTAATAGTAAAAAAATGATTTAAAATAGCAATAATTAAAACGGTTAAAAAAGACCCAATAGTCCCGGGGAAAGGCTTTGAAAAACCGCTATAAAATAAAGTTAAGAAAGCAAGGATTATTACTTTCACTACTTGGTAAAAACATTTTTATTTTTATAAAAATAGGTTCCTCCCGAATAAAGCGTGAAAATAGTTACTAGAAAAACTAAAATATTCGGCAAGTTTTCTAAGAAAGCTACCCAAATTTCAGGCACCTGGTAGGCGGCAAAAATAGCCTGTAATTGCTTTAAAGGGATAGTGGCAATTAAAAAATTTTCTTGGTTAAAGCTAGAGAAATCTAAAATCACACTATAAATTAAAAGAATAAGTAACGTAATTCCTTGAGCAGTTATTTGAAAAGCGGTTTTCATTTTTCCATGTTTTTCTGTTTCCATAGATTTCCCTTTTACAATAGCAATAATTCTCAATATGGTTACCGAAAGTTCTCGAAACACAATTAAAAAGATTAATAAAAAACTTATTTTAACCACGGGAATTAAAGCAAATAAAAAAAAGATGGTGATAATAAAAAATTTATCCACTAAAGAATCGTAGAATTTGCCAAACTCACTAGTACTTTTAAATTTTCTCGATAAGCGACCATCCCAATAATCGGTTAAAGCAGAAAAAGTATAGACAATGATTACCGTTAAGATCTTGATGAATTCATGGGAGAAATCTGCTAAAAATAATAAATAATAAAAAACAAAAATACCTAGTATTCTAACGGTGGTTAATAAGTTGGGGATCATACGAGTCATTATTAGTTTCCTTTAATAATTAAATTGAATTTAGTTTCATTTAAGACATTGGGGACCCATTTAATAATTTTAGTTACCCCAAATCTATTGTTATCTTCTGTTTTAAAATTAATCGGAATTTGATTAACGATTAGTTGCACCGATTTATAATTTCCTATTTGAAAGATTAAATGGTTTTCTGCTGAGAGAGAAAATTCTTCATAGGGACTTAAGTTGATTTGATTTTGTTTTTGCCCATCAATGTTATAAGAAAGATGAACTGGCAAATAAGTAGTCTTGATAAAAATTCGGATAGGAACTTTATAGTGATTTTGAATAATGACAACCTCTTCTTTATTGTTGTTTAAATTAATTTTTTCAACATTATTCCAAGTCGTTTTAAAATCAATCTCTTTAGCATTTTCATTAAGTAGTGAGAAAGTTACAATGGCAATATCCCCTGATTGTTTTTGAAACTTTATTCCTAAATCTTCTTTAGTATTTTCGTCTAGGTTCAAATAGGTTTCTTGGTAAAGGGAAACTTTCAACTCACCTTGACTAGAACTTCTAAAAGTTAAAAATTTATTTTCAACGATATCTATTAGTTCATACTCAACGATTTTTTCTCTAAAAAATATTTTTACTTTGTCACTTTTTTTTAAATCAAAAGTATCTCTATTTTCATATAAACTGTAAATAATGGATGATTGGATTTTTTGATTTCCTTTAGTGATAAGCAGCTCATTTGAGCTGTAAAGATTATTCCACAAAAAAAATGATAAAATAATGACTAAAACAATCAATAAGGAAATAACAAAATAAATATTATTCCATTTAATTTTTACTGGGGTTTTTTCTTCAGAAGTTTGATTTTTTTGATTATCGGAAATAATTATTTTTTCTTCTTTGCTAGCCACGTAAAATTCTTTTTCAAAAAGTTCAAGGTAGGTTTTAATTTTTTCTTGGCTTAGTTTGAAAAATTCTAATAGATTAGTAAAAAGCCCAATAGAAAAAACAAAACTAGGTAATTTATTTAGCTGATTATTTTCAAGATTTTTAATAAAGTTAAAAGAAACCAAACTCTTTTTCGATAGCTCTTCAATTGAAAGATTATGAGAAGTTCTTAAGTCTTTTAAAATATTAGCTATTTTTTGAGGATTGACTTCATTCATTTTTAATTCTGTAAAATATTTTTAACGATTCTAGCGCTGGCTGGAATAACAAAGTTGAAATTTTCTTCAACAATTTCTTCATTTATTTTTTGGTTAAAAAAATAAAAATCAACTATTCCACCATTAATATTAATTGATTTTAAGCGAACAATATCTCCTATTTTAGAAATCCATAATTCTAATTTATTTAAACCATTTTCAATATCTTTCGGACTTAAAATTAAGTGGTAAGCTAAATTTTCAAACCCTTCTGCTAAAATTAAAAATCTTTTTTTTTCTTCATTAGAAAATATTTCCACCATATTTTGATCTTGTTTGAAGTTGAAATTATAGTTTTTTATTAGATAATAGGCGTCTAAACCTTTGCCGGGAATTTCTGCTTCTTGTTTTGGTAGTTCTTGCTGGAAGATAATCTTGTTTTTAACGAAATGAATAAACAGCTCGTTATCATCAGCAAAAATATCAGTAACTACTTGATCTTTTTGAAAATATTTAATTCTAATAAGGCTAGGTTTTTTAAAATAGATTTTACCAAACTTTAAACTTTTATTGTTAATTTCTTTAAAGTCGGCTTGATAAGTTTGATACGTGTTAAAACGCTCGGTAAATAAAGCAACTATTTTATCAGGTTTTTCTATTGTAACTGAACTTTCGAATTGGGGGTAAAGGAATCCCCATAGTCCGAAAAGCAGAAACAACTTTTTCATTTCTAAATTATAGTATAATTTAGGTTTTTTTAATTAATAATAAATTTATTCTAATTTTTAACGATTTTTAAGGTCGAAAAAATGATGGTTTTTTTAAATAATTTCTGCTAGTTTTTTTATTTTATTAGTTAGATGGGATAAAGAAATATTAACTGGCAGATTAATATAAATAATGTTTTTTAAAAAGTAAAAACTTATCCCATTTTGCTGAAGCCTTAAAGTTGATTGACCATGAGACCGGGATGCTGATAATTGATTATTGGGTTTTAGATGAATTTTATACAAAAAAAGATTTTCGTCCTTAGGGAATTCTATTTTTAGTACACTTTTATGGTTTTCAAGTGAGGTTATTCTTTTAAGGAGAATTTTTTGAGTTTTTTTAAAGTTATTGCTTTTAATAATTTTTTGATAGTATTCAATTCCCGCTTTATAAAAATAATAGTAATGAACAGAATTGCGTGGAGTAAAAAAAGCAGAATAAGGAAAATCTTTCTTTACTAAAACCAGTTTATACTGATTAAATCCCCACGGGTGATTCCCACCTACTATGATGATAGGGAAATAATTTTCTGAGGGCAGAAGTGAAAAATTAGGGAAAGTAGAGTTCAAATAAAGAATATTAGATCTTTTCTCCTCTAAATTTATAGAAGAGATTTGGTTAAACTCAAGTAGTAAATCGCTTATTAAATTAAAATTACTCTGACTATTGACATATTTTTCTTTTTGGATTAGAGCAAAATCATCTCCTAATCGCTCTTCTAAAGGATCAAGATAAAGGTTGATGGAATTTTTTAAAAAAAAGTAGAGTAAATCTTTTTCCGTTATCAGAAAAAAAAAATATTTTTCTAAAAAGGGAAATTGGCGAATAAGTTTTTTAAAGTTTAAGTTTTTTATTTTATCTGGTTCAAATAAGGCGTTTTTTTGGCTAAGCAAATTTTTAAACTTTTTTTTAATAAATCCATTGTGATACTGAAATACTTCTGAAGAGAAATTACTCGAAAAGTCAAAGTATTTTTTATTTTTAGGAAAATAAAGGAAACAGTTTTTTTGATTAATCAAGAAAAAAAAAATTAACAGTTCGGGAAAATAATTTCTTCTAGGTTTTTTAACGACAGAAAATTATCATAATAATAAAGCCCAGCTAAATGAGGTAAAGGGTAGCCGTTCATGATAAATTTCACTTCTAATAGATGAGAAAAGTTTTCTTTAAGAAAATAAAGGTAGCTCCCAATGTAATACAATTCTATTTCTTTTTCTTTAATAAAAGAAAAATCGGCTGATAAATCTATAACAATATAGTTAGAAAAAAGATAGGTATTTAGCACCCTTAAATTAGTCGAAGGAGTTTTTGCTAGGTTTTGCTGGTTGAGGAAATTCACTTGATTAAGAATTTTTTTTATTACTTTTTCTTGGTCTTGTAACCAGTATTTTTCATTTATTGTTTTTTGGCACCAGTTGTTGCTGATTTTATCAAAAGAAAAAATAGTAATTTTTTTTTCTAAAACATAATCTATATTATAAATTATCAGTAGAAGAAAGTTGATGCTAAAAAAAAGATAAAGGATAATCCAAAAGATTTTTTTGCTCAATTTTTTTTTAAGATTAATTCAACTTCTTTTACAATCTCACTTTTTTCCGCTATGGAAACGCCAAACTTTCCGACAACGATACCCGCACAGATATTAGCTAAATAGGCTGCAGTAAAAATATCTTGATAAATTAGTTGGGCTAAAACGCAAATAGCAATTACCGTGTCCCCCGCTCCAGTAACATCAAACAAAGACCTATTAAAAGTCGGGAAACTTTGGGTGAGAATTTTTTGGTTTTTTTTCTTAAAAATTGTCATGCCTTTACTTCCTTGAGTAATGATTAATGCCTGCAGCCGGTAGTGCTTTAAAATCTTTTCCCCTAAAGCAATAACTTTTTTGCTTTTTTCTTGGCGGTAAATGACTTCTTTGATTTCAATAGCTTCTCGAGCTTCGTAATAGTTCGGGGTCATTAAATCTAAATGCTGATAAAAATTGAAATTCCTCTGTTTAGGATCTAAGGCCACGTAAATATTATTTTTTTTTGCATAATCTAAAAACAATTTAAAACTCTTTGGATTGATAACCCCCTTGCCATAGTCGGAAAAAATAATAGCGTCGAATTGTATTTTGCTTTTTTTAATTTCATCGATTAAAGTGGAGATAGTTTTTTGGTCTATGTCTTCTAAATTTTCTTTATCAATTCTTACAATTTGTTGGTTGCCAGCAATTACTCTAGTTTTAATCGAGGTTTGACGATTGGTGTCTTGTAAAATAAAGCGAGTGTCGATTTTTTTTTTTCGGCAGATGCTTAAGAGCTTTTTATTTTCCGGACTATTTTTCCCTATAACGGTTGCTAAATAAGTTTGGGTTTGATAATGAGCTAGGTTAATGGCCACGTTGCCCGCACCACCTAAAAGGAAATCTTCTTTTTCAAAATGAAGGATAGGCACTGGGGCTTCGGGAGATATTCTTTTAGTGGTCCCGGCTAAATAACTATCTAGCATAATGTCCCCGACGATTAATATTTTTAATGATTTTGCTTTTTGAAAAAACTCCTGAACACGCGTTAGATTAATTTCTGGGTAGACACTCATGATTTTTTTAATTTTTTCTCATTGGTTTATCAAGGGCATTAATAATTAAGCACATAATGAAATAAGCGAAGCATAAAATAATTGCCATATATTTAAAAAGCAGTAATGTTATCAATGAAAAAAATAATAAAAAAAAGTACTTTTTTGATTTCACCCATTCGCCCAAGATGGAGAGTTTATAAAAACGGATTTTAGAAATCATCAAAAAAGAAAGGCTCAAATAGATAAAAACAATAAAAAAATAGTTAGAAAAAAAGTTTTTTAGAGGATTAGTAAAAAAATCAAGCACTAAGGGAATGTTCTCGCCAAAAAGAGAAGTGTAAATGGCATTAATGGGAGTTAGATAAAAGTTGAAAGTTAAAATAAGGGCTGCTAATCCTCCCGCGTAAGTGGAAGGAATTCCCTGAAAATAATTGGTTTTTTTCTTAGTATTAAAGTTCGCCAAGCGAATGATAGCACAGGCCGGGAAGACAAAAGAGAGTATTTTTAAAAGGAATAAATTAGATAAAATAAAGTTGGAAGTAAATCCCGTGGTGGTATAAAATATCCCAGTTCCGGGGGTGTAATTTCCTGCAATTAAAGTAATTGTATAAAACAAAACCCCGGGAGCAATCCCGAAAGATACCAAGTCGGACAAAGAGTCCAACTCCTTTCCAAGTTTTGATTCTACTTTAAACCAGCGAGCAAAAGTTCCATCCAAAAAATCAAATATACTAGCAAAAATAATGCAAAGCCCAGCAAAACCAAGAAAAATCTCAGGGGTAGAGTTTTGGCTATAATCGCCATTGACCGTATTAATGTAAAGATCGTTAATGGTTTGAATAGAAGCGAGAATAGAGCTAAAGCCCCAAAACAAACTCGTAAGGGTTAGAATATTAGCTATGTTTTTTTTTAACCAAGAATTTTTCACAATGTAAATCTTACTATAAAATTGCTTTTACTTTTTATTGTTCTTTTAAAAAGTTAAAAATTAAATAACTAAAATCTTTATCATAAAACTTTTTTAAATTTCAAATAAACTGTTGGTTGAATATTATTAAGTCATTAATAAATAAACTGTTTCTAAAAAGGGTTCAAGGCAAAATCTGTATCAGCTATCCAGTGGTTTTTAAAATACTCTTGATTAAAAATATTTTTTAGTTTTGCTATTATATTTATTTTTTATTGAGAATATCTCGGATGATTTTCAAATGATGAAGAATGTGAATCTTCATAAAAGTTTTAGTCTGCTGAAGATTAATTTGCCCAAAAATAAAATGACGAAAATGCTGATGAGGATGAAGACTGGATAATGTAATTAACGCTTTTCTCACCTGCTCAAATTGTGCAAGAAGTATTTTTGGTGTCAATTTCTCTTGAGGAATTACTTTTAGAGAAGTTTGGGCTTTCCCTCGAGGAATGTAGGAAAACCAAAAAGCAAAGATGCGAATAAAGTTAAAATTCTTTCGGTAATCTTTAGGCTTGGATTTTTTAAGACTAAGGGTGATAAGGAGTATTACTTTTAACGAGTGGGCGATGTGCCAGCCCACGTTGGCAGAAGATATTTTAGGATTTTTGCTTTCAGTCCAAGCAACCATCTTTTTTAATTCGATTAATTCTTTTTCTAAAAAAGAATGCTCCATCATTAATTTATTAAATAGTTAAAATATTTTTTATTTTAGAGAAGTTATTTTTTTTTAATTTGAAAAAAGAATTATAGTATGATAATACTTTTTATTTATTATATAATAAAAATTCAAATAGTAAGCATAACGTTTTTTAAAAGTAACTTTTTAGTAATGGCATTAAACTCTCTTAAACAATTTAGAAAAGAAATTGATAAAATTGATCATAAAATTATTGAGCTTCTCAATCAAAGAATTAGTTGGGTAAAGAAAGTTGGCCTTTTAAAAGAAAAAAGTGCTAGCTTAACGGTTTATGACCCCGAACGAGAAAAACAAATTTACCAAAAACTTATTGATTACAGCCAGAAATTAAAAAGTGATTTAAGTCCTTCTATTATTAAAAGTGTTTTTAATGAAATTATTGCTTATAGTCGAAGTCTGGAAGAAGCTTTAACTGTTGGTTACTTAGGACCTAAGGGCTCCTACACTTATTCTGCTACTTTAGAGAAGTTTGGCTTTGCCACTAAGTTGGATTCTTTTCATAGCATTAGCGATGTTTTTTGGGCGGTTCAAAACGATAAAATAAAATTTGGAGTCGTGCCTTTTGAAAATAGCATTGAAGGAATCGTTAATAATACTTTAGATTTGCTAGCTAAAAATGACTTAAAAATTTACGCCCATTTTTACAAGTCGATAAAGCTTAACTTGCTCTCGCAAGAAAAGAAAATCGAGAAAATTAAGACACTTTATAGTCATCCTCAGCCTTTTGCCCAAGCTAGAGGATGGTTGGAAAAGAAATTTAAAAATGTTCTTCTAAAAGAAACCGCTTCGACTTCGGCAGCAGCCTTGATAGCTAGTAAAACTAAAAAATCTGCTTGCATTGGTTCTTTAGACCTAGTTAAACTTTATCCTAAACTGCAAGTTTTTGAAGAAAGCATCCAAGACATCAGCAATAACATGACCCGCTTTTTAATCATTAGTAAAGAAAATCACCCCTATCCTAGTAGTAAGAAATCTTTTACTTCTTTAGTGGTATTCATTAAAGATAAAAAAGGGGCACTTTACGAAATATTGTCAATACTGGCTGAAAATAAAATTAATCTTAATAACATTATTTCTAGGCCATCTTTAAAAAAGAATTTTGACTACTATTTTTTTATCGAATTTATTGGAAATCAAAAAAAGTCTAACGTAGAAACTGCTCTTAATAAAATCAGTAAAAAAGTTTTACAATTAAAGGTTTTGGGGAGTTATTGATGCCATTATTTTTATTGCTTTTAGGGCTTTTTTCTTTTTTATTCACTCAGGAAGGGGAGTTTGAAAAAATTAGAAATTCCTTAGTTGATTTCGAAGAATCTAAAGTGGTTGAGTTTGTTTTTTTTAATGAGCAGGATGATTATTTGAAATTAAAAAAATCAGAAGAAAATAAACAATTAGGAAAAATTGTAAAAGAAAATCCCGAATTTAGTACTAGTGATAGAGAAGTCCTTTATTTTGATAGCTATTGGAGATATAAAAAAGATTGGGCTAAGCTGGAGATTATTGATAATGCGATAAATGAAGCAGATAAAAAAATAAGCACTGAAGAAAAAAACTATTTAAAAACGTATCTAAATTTATTAAAAGCTAATGTTTGGTTATTGTTTAAAAAAAATCAGGACAGGGCTATTGATAAATCCATTTTCTCTTTGCTACCAAAAATCACTCCGCCTCTTCCTAGAAGCAAAAGTACTTTAAGAGAAGAATACCTTAAAGAGTATTATGCTTTTTATGGAGAGATCAATTCTATTTTAGCAAAAGTTAGAGGTGGGCTTATTGACTTCCTCTTGAAGAAACGTGATACTTATAATTTAGAAGCAGAAATTTATTTCTTTAAAGCTACTAAATTTGAAAAACAAAATAATCGAGGACTTTTACTTTATATCCTTAATGGTATTTTTTTTAAAAATAGTGATTATTTTTTTATTTATAATGTCAAAAAGAATTTAAAGAATCTGCTAAAAAGAACTCAAGACTCAGAAACTCTTTTTATTACTAATGTTATTTTGGCTAATCTTTATTATGAAAAAAATGACTTATCCCAGAGTTGGAAACATATTCAACTAGCTAAAAAAAATAACCAAGATGATGATGTTATTCAATTGCTGGAGAAAAATTTTCTTAATAGAAAACCTACCCTAATTAATTTATGACACTTTCTAAAAAACTATTTTTTTCTCTTATTTTCTCTGGGGGAATTATTCTTGCTCAAACTGCTAATCAGAATGATAATGATTTTGCGGAGTTTACCCCAGACCTTTTAGAAAAAAAGTATTTCACGCGTTTTGAAGTTGTCGGTGATTTTGCTGATGTTAATAATGACAATAGTGCTTTTGCAACGGGACTTTTTTTAAAATATTTTACTCCTTCCTTGGTTTTATCTCCTTTTGTTAATGTAGGGGTAGATCTTTTTCCTTTGAGTTTTACTTATGGGGCTGGGGTGAAGTTACAGGTAATTGATTTTTTTGTTACGATTGGTTATTTAGGAAAGTTGATTCTTGATCTTGAAATTGATGATAATCAGTTCCTCCTTGAAAATGAAGAAAATAATAATACCCATCTAGGGTATCTCTATCTTGGCTATAGTTTTCTTTTTGTCAAGTTTCGTAATTATTCAGCCTATGGGTTAGGTTTAGTCATCGATATTTTAAATGAAACTAATGGCAAATATGAAAATATTATAGACGAGCAGTTTGTCAATAACACTAGTTTAGATTTTCTGATTTTTTCTGATTTTTACACTTCAGTTAATCTGAAGAACTCTTTAAATTATAAATATTTTACTAAAGAGAAGATTTATACTTTAGACTATACTTTTGCTATAGAAAATATTTTTAGTTTCGAGAATTTTATGGAAATAGGCATAGTCCCTAAGTTTATTGTTTCTCGCTCCAGTGATTCTGAAAAAATTAAAAATAAAAGTAGTTTTTTCAAAGTAAGCCCTGCTCCCTATAGATTCCTACAAGGAGTTTCTTTTTATAATACTGCGTTAAATGGAGAATTTGTTGTTGCTTTGGACTTTGGGTACCGGATTTTCCCTTTTACTTACATCTCAGGGGCTAGTTTTTTAAAAGCATTTTATTTCCAGCCTTCAATTTACTCGGGTTGGGTTATTAAAGAAGGTGAAGATATCGGTAAAAGTCAAATAGGGTATAGCCCTGTCTTAAACATAGGTTACCGTTTCCCTTATAATAGCGGAAAACTAGCATTTGGAGTGGGGTGGAATAACTATGAGAATCTGCTTTTAAGTTTTAGTACTAGCATTTATTATTAGTAAAAAAATAATAAAGTTTATTTTTTATATTTTCTTATAGGTTTGAATTAGAGCTTAAATAAATATCTTTTAGTAACTTCATAGCATAATTGACTTGAATGTCTTTACTAAGAGATTCGTACCATTCTTCCCCATAAATCTCTTTTTTATTTTGGTCTACTTTAACCACAAAATCACTAAACGGCTGGGTGATTTCCTCATTGAGATTTTCTAATTTTTTATTAAATTCTTCCCTCTCCGCTAACCTTTTTTCTAAATTCAAAGTTAATTTAGTTTTTTCTTTATTGTTATTAATCAAATCTACTTTCTCTTTGATTTTTTCAAAGTGAGTATCTTGGTTAATTGCAGTTTTTACTTTATCCATAGCTAATTGGTAATTTTTTTTATGAGAATTATCCCACTTTTTGAAAGGAATTGGCTCCAAGCTATCGTATTGGAAGCCTTGATTTATTGGAGTGATGGTTTCGGCTAAACTTGGAAAAATAACATCTGGTACCACCCCAATATTTTGCGTGCTCTTCCCAGTAACCCGGTAAAATTTCTGAATGGTCAGCTTAATCCCACCAAAGTTACGATCAAATTGTTTTAAAATATTGATTTGATTCAAATCAAAAGTAGTTTGAACAGTGCCTTTACCAAAACTTTTTTCAGTACCTAGAATGATAGCTCGTTCGTAATCTTGCAGAGCAGCTGCTACAATTTCTGAAGCAGAAGCAGAATTTTCATTAATCAAAAAAACTAAAGTTTGATTGTAAAGGATATTATTATCTCGGTCATAAAGTGGGGCGTGTTCTTCTTGGTTGCTTTTAACCCTTACAATTGGCCCGCTTTCTATAAATAAGCCAGCAATTTTCACAGCATCCTGCAGGGATCCTCCTCCATCATTCCTTAAATCAAAAACTAATCCTTTAATATTATCTTTCATTAATTTTTCAATTTCGTCTTTAACGTCATCAGAAGAATTTCTAGAAATTCCATCGTTAAAATCACGATAAAAACCTGGTAGGTATAAATACCCATAATTTTCTCCTTCATTTTCAAATATAGCCGAGCGGGCGTAAGTAGTTTGAATGATAATTACATCACGAGTAATAATGATTTCTTCCTCTTTTTTTTCTTTGATTTTTTTAACGTAGAGTCTAACTTTAGTTCCTTTTTTCCCTCTTAAAAGGCTTAATCCTTCGTTGATGGTTAAACTAGTAACATCAACTAATTCGCCATCTTCTCCTTGCCCTACTTTTAATATCCGATCACCAGGGGCTAATTTTTTTTGTTTAAAAGAAGGTCCTCCTGGAATAATGCTAACTATTTCAATAGAACCATCTTCTGCTTTATTGATCTGAGCTCCGATGCCTTCCAGTTTTCCACTTAAATCTAAATTAAAAGTTTCTTGAGCTACTGGAGGAAAATAGTTACTATAACGATCATAGCTTTGGGTTAGGGCATTGACATAAATATTAAAATAGTCTCGAGGTTTTCGGTTGATGAGTTCGTTAAAGATTTTTTTCACCGATTTTACTGCATCTTCTCGAGCTTTTTTTTCTATTTCTCGAAATTCTTCACTACCAATTACGATTTTTTCTTCTGCTTTTTTCTCTTGATTTTTTTCTTCTAGGTTAAAAATTAAATCAGTAATAATGTTATTTTTCAATCGTAATTTCCAACGTTGGATTAATTCTGCTTCACTATTAGCAAAAACTTTTTTTTCAGAATCAGTTTCGTAAAATTCATCTTGGTTGTAATCAATAGGGTTTTCTAAATAATCAATCAAAGTTTTTCTTAATTTCTTTCCGCGAAGGTTAAATATCTCTTCGACTATAATAGGAATTTCTCTAATGTCAGTAAAGGAGCCTTCTTCGTCAAGTGCATTTAACTGTTTAATGTTTTGGTATTCTTCTTCTAAAAAAAAGTTTTTTTCTAAATCAATAGCGTTAAAATAACTTTCTAATACCTCATCAAAATAAGCGTCATTAATGTTTTTACGAAAAAAATGGAACTGATTTAAGATGCTAGAAACAGAAGAGATCAAAAGCTCATCTTCATTATAGTTTTTATTTTTACTATTGCAACTAATGAAAAGGTAAGCAACTAAAGAAAAAGCTAAGAAAGTTTTTTTAATTATTTTCATAAAAAGCCTTTATAATTTAAAAAAAGAAAATGGATTTTCTTCCGTTATCAAAAATATAATTACCGATATTATAGAATATAAGTATAATATAGAAATATTACAAAGATGAATTTAAAAAAAGTAATTTTTATTATTTTAGTTAGTAGGAGTTGTTTTTCATTATTTTTATTTTCTAATAACACCGAGTATTTAACTAATACTTTTATAGAAAACAAGACTGCCTTAAAAAATAGCGAGCTCAAAAAAGCTATAGAAGGTTGGGGAGAAATAAAGCTAGGGATGAACAGAGAAGAAGTAAAAGAAGTTATTAAAAACTCCTACCCTTATTTGTCTTTAAAAGAAGACTTGATTACTGATTTCATCGAAGAGGACAGTAATTTCCTAGAGACTTACTCTCAAATTTACATTAATAAAATGCAGTTTCAATTTAACCAAGACGATAAATTATTCCTTCTTCGAGTTCAGCTTTCTCCACTTTTTTATAGTTTTAGTGGGTTAGTGGATGAGCTAAAAGTTAAGTACGGTGAAAATTTTACTTTAAAATTTGGTAAAGCTATTTGGGAAAATGCTGAGAAAAAAATGGAGCTTTATAAAGACAATACGATAGTATACCTGAGCAAAGAAATGATAGAAGAAGCCATCACCACAACTGGCAATACTTCTTTTATTGAAGAAGAGAAAGAAAATCAGCAAGCAAATATTATTGATAATCTTTAATTTTCATGATTTCTAAAAAATATTCTCCTCCCCAAGGTTTTTCTTTTTTAGGCTCTAATATTGGCCTGAAAAAAAAAGACTTGGACTTTGGAGTTATTCACTCTAAAGTAAAGTGTCGTGCGGTTGCCTTATTTACCAAAAATCTAATTTGTGGTGCTCCAATTATTGTTGGGAAAGATCATCTAAAAAAAGGTTATCTCCAAACCATTGTGGTTAATTCGAAAAATGCTAATGTTCATACTGGAAAAAGGGGCATTCAAGATGCTTTAACAACTTGTAAATTAACGGCTAAAGAATTATCTTTAGCTAATCACGAGTTAGTGCTCCCTTCTTCCACTGGAGTAATTGGGAATTATCTTCCATTAGAAAAAATAAAAAAAGGAATTAGCGAAATTAATCCTAACTTAGGCTCTAGCAAAAAACAATTTCTCAATTTTTGTCAAGCAATTTTAACAACTGATACTTATATAAAATGGGGATTAGTGCAGGTCGGGAAAAGCAAACTATTAGGAATTGCTAAAGGAGCAGGGATGGTCGAGCCAAATTTAGCAACTATGCTAGTGTATTTTATTACCGATGCTAAACTCGAAAAGCGTTATTTAAAAAAGACCCTCCAAGAAGCCTGCGCTAGTTCTTTTAATGCTTTAACCATTGATGGGGATACGTCAACTAGCGATACAGTGGCTTTACTTGCTAATGGTTTAGCGGGAAAAGTTCCTCTAGGTGACTTTAGTCATGCCCTTAATCATTTAAGCCATTATTTAGCTCAAGAAATTCTTCGCGACGGGGAGGGGATAAGTAAAATAATTGAGCTTACGATTAAGAACGCTGATAATCTAAAAAATGCTAAGACTATTGCTAAAAGTATTTTAAATTCTTTTTTGGTTAAAACTGCTTTTTATGGCAATGATCCTAATTGGGGGAGAATTATTATGGCTATTGGCAAAACACAGATAAAAAAAATTAAACCTGAAGCAATAAAAATTTTCATTCAAGATAGTCAAGAAAAAATTCTATTAAGCACGCCTAGCTGGGAGAAAAAAGAGCGTCAAAAAATTATCAAGTTATTTAAGAAAAAAAAATTAGCCCTTGAAGTTGATTTAGAAATGGGTAATTTTTCAAAAACCTTTTGGGGGACAGATGCGAGTGAAAAATCAGTAGCTTTAAATTCGCAGTATACTACTTGAATTTATTTAGTTTCATTTAAAAATTTTGCTAAGAACGAACCATAAGCAGAAGAGTTGTCCACTAGCGACAAAGTAAAAAGATACCCCTTTTTTCTACATAGTCTCTGTAAGTTTTTCTGATAATACTCAAAGTAAAAAGGGCATCTTTCTAACATACTACCGGTCCCAGAAATAAGGATTCTTTTTTTATCAGTTTTTTGACTACGAGGTATAATGGAACAAATTAAGACGAAAGTCAAAAAAGCGGCGTAGAAAGAAGAAGCGTAAACTACAAACTGGAATAAGTCTTTTAGTTTTTTAATATCTTCGCTAAAAGTGATTTTTTTTTGATTAATTAAAAAATCCTTAGATGAATCTATCGTAGCCATTTGATTATAAATAGAGACCATTTTTAACGATTTTATTTTAACAAGGTAGTTGTTGAGTTCCTTAGAAAAAAAATTCTCTCCTGCTAAAAACTTTAAATAGAAAAGAAAAATCCCGTCAAAGTATTTTCCTGAAATCCTTTTCTCTGCGAGTCCCACTTCTTCTCTAACCGATTGATCGTTAATGAAACGGTCAATTTTGTTTTTCGGCAAGTAAGCATATGTGCCTATTTCACTATTGTAGATTTGATTTTTTTTTTCTAAAGCAATGTTAAATCCAGTTCCAATGACTAACCCCAAATGGTTTAGATAGCTCTTTGGGTTAAAAAATTTACCGGCTAATAGAGTAGCCACTGTATCGTTAATTAAAACAAATTCAAGGCTTTTTTTTTTAAGCTGAGGGACTTTTTTAAAGAGAACATTTTTAATACTTTTAATAAGAGGAATTTTAGTTATGCCTTTTATTTTAATTTCTTTTGATAAATAACTGACAAAACCTTCCCCAGTTGAAGATACTTCAACTGGATAAGAAAAGCAAAAACCAATCTTCACATTATCTTCTCCTTTCATTTCTTTTAAGAAGGGAAGGATGTAGTCGGCAATTTTTTCAAAAAAGGCTTTTTTAGTTATCTCTTTTTTGCTTCCCGGCATAGGGTATTTTTTAAATTTTTCAATTACTAACTTTTTTTCTTTTTGGGTAATAAACATTATCCTAAAATTAGTTCCCCCAGCGTCAATTACAATTTTTTTTTCTACCGATGGGTTAAGGGTAGTGGCAATTCTACTTTCCAGCATAGGAAGGGGTCTTGCTTGATCTTCTAGGAGAAAACTTTTTTGGCAGTCTTTTATTATTTGGGGTAACTTATCAATAAGTTCTTTTTCATCTAAAAAAAGATTATTTTCCAATAATTTTTTTTTTAGGAGATTGTTTGCTTTGTACATTTCGAATAATTTTACCATGAGTAATTTAGAGGAATTTTATAAAAGTGAAATATAAAAATAAAAAATTTTTTTAGAAAATTAATATTTTAAAAACCTTTTAGGGTTAATAAATTTGCCATTGTGCTTAATTTCTAAATGAAGATGTGGGCCAGTGGATAATCCAGTATTGCCTACTTCGCCAATAGTCGTTTTAGGGGTAACTCGTTGACCTTTTTTTACGGAAATTTTATTTAAGTGGCCATAAGCCGACTCATAGCCATTAGCATGTTTTATTTTAACCAATTTACCATAATTTCCCCTGACCCCAACAAAAGTAACAATGCCATTAGCAATAGCCGTAATTTTTTCTAAATTATTGTCCCCAATATCAATGCCAGTGTGAAATAACCATCTTTTCTTTATTGGGTGAAAACGCATGCCATATTTCGACGTCAGTTTCCCGCTAACTGGTTTATTAAATAATTTTCCAAAAATTAAATTGCGTTCAAAAGTAGTTAGTTTGGCTTGAGGAAGTAAAAGCTCTTCCCCAACATTTAAAAAAGATCCTAGGGCATTATATTTTTTAATTTCTTCATAAGTAACATTATATTTTTTGCTAAGCCTAGATAAACTATCCCCTTTTTTAACCTCGTAATAGACTCCCGAAATATTAGGAATATTGATGATATTCCCTGGCTGCAACTGATGAGGAGTTTTGATTTTATTTAAAGAAATAATCGCATCTAAAGAAACGTTATATTTTTTAGCAATAGTCCAGAGATTGTCGCCATTTTTAATTTTGTAAGGGGTTCTTTTTTTTGCTTCTTGAATAAAGTCTTTTATTTCTTGGTTAGGTACTAAAGGATTTATTGCTACTGTTTTTTGCTGAGAATCTTCATCGAGAAAATCACCAATCTTATCTTCCGAAATAAAGGTGTTGGGGGATTCACTATTTTCAAATTCATTTTTTTTAAAAATTTTATCCGTAAAAGGACTGTTATTTGTTTGCTGAGTAATTACTATTTGTTTATCTTTCTCAGCATCAATCACCACGATTTCTGGTAAATTTTCTTGGTTGGTATTAATGGTTTTATGGTTTTGGATAATCGTATTATTGATTTGGTTGAAGCCATTACTCAAAAGGGAAAACAAAGGGAAGAAAAATAAAAAACAAAAAAAATAAACTAAACCTAAACGAAAATATTTATGGTTTTTGATTTTTCTCTGAGGTTTTTTAAATTGAATTTTCCGGTAAAGTGTTTTTTTTATTTTTTTGTTTCGGATTTTTTTTTTAGGGAACAACTCCAAAAAAAAAGACAAAAAAGATTTTTTCCCTTTCTTTCTTTCTATTATTTTCTTTTTATTATAAAGGAAGTAAAAATTTTTAAAATTTTGCATGCCAAGAATTACTTATATAATATTCGGAAATAAAGAGAAACATTTTCATTTTTTTTTACTTTAAATGCTTTGGCTATAAAAAAAGTGTTATAAATAAATTAAATTTCACCAATGGGAAAAATCATATTTTTTGTCTCTTCTTTACTCACTTTTTTTTTATTGATTTAAAAAACTGTTGCTTTTGTATTTTTAAAGATGATTTTTACTTGTTTTTTTGTATCTTTTTTGCTCTGTTAATTTTTTCAAAACTCTGAAAAACCTTAGAATAAACAGCTTTTTTGTTAAAAAATTAGCTAAATTTTGGCACGGTATTTGATTTATTATAGGTATAAGAAAAACAAAAATTACGGAGGATATTATTATGACACTAAAACTTTGGAACAGACCATTTTTACCATCTTTTTTTGAAGATGACTTTAAATTAGAGGATAAAGAATTTTTTTCTCCTAAAGCAAATATTATCGAGAATGAAAAAAGCTACCTTATCGATTTAGAGTTGCCGGGAGTAAAAAAAGAAGAGGTAGATATTATTGTAAAAGACGGCCTTCTTTCAGTGCGAGGAGAGAAGAAAAAACAAGTAAAAGAAAAAGAAGAGAATTATTCTTTCTTTGAAAGTTATTTCGGTAGTTTTGAGAGAAGCTGGCGATTAGACAATGTGGAGCAGGGAAAAATTGCCGCTGACTTTAAAGATGGTGTTCTTAAATTAACCTTGCCTAAAAAAGAAGAGGTTATTGAAAAAGAGAAAGTTAAAAAAATTACTATTCAGTAATTTACTAAGGGTTAGCTTGAAATTGATTTTAAGCTAACCCTTTTTAGTTATTTTTTTATCAAAGAAATTACTCGAGCGTTATAGTTTTCTACTTGTAAAGAGATGGGGTTTTTTAAAGAAGCAAGGTAAGAAGCAAGGCTAGTCGCGTTACCACTAAAGCGAATAAGGAGCTGCAAGGTATTATTTTCAAATCCCTTAGCAAAGACTTTTTTCACTCCTTGAATTTTTTGATTAATGAACTCTTGGAGTAATAAAGTTTCTTGATAATTTAAATTGTTAAAAAAGACTTGATATTCAAAACCATTGTTACTTGCTTTATCCCAAGTGGTTAAAATCTCATCAATTAAATAATCTGTCGCTTCAACTGAAAGCGTAGTAATCGCCTTTTGTTGGGCTATATCTTCATTTAAGGCAATGGCACTTTTATTTTTAGAAAAAGTCGTTATAATGGTTTTATCGTTAAGATTAACGGCTTGTAGAGAAAGGCTGGTAGTAACCGATTTTAAGGTGCTATTTTTTATATACTGGTTTTTACTAAGGTCGTTTATTCTACTCACGACCTCTCCTTTAATGGCAATTTCCGCTGGAAAATTAGCTGGGTCTTCTAAAGAATTATTTGAAGAAAAAGTATCACTAGTTACTAATTTAAATTGTTGCTTTAAAAAGCCTTTGCTAATTTCTTTTTCGGCAAAGTTGATTTTTTCTTGATTAAAGTTGGTTTCGTCAATGGTAATTTTAAGATAAGGTCGATTAGCCCGGTCTTGAATTAAGTCGAGAGCTAAAATATTATCCTGAACATCAGCTAGCACCACCCAAGCATTCAAGCGATGATAAAGCACCGTTTCTTCTATCCAGGTTTTTTCAATTTGATATTTTTCTACAAAACCATAACTCCTTGCATAAATATTATCTTCTAAAAGGGTTTGATTTTTGACAATTGTTTGGGCTTCTAAATAAACTCCTAAGGCTTTTTCTACTGCTTTTCGAAAACCATGCTCCAGTGCTTGATCATAAGCAACTTGTCGGCCACTATCAGTGATCTCCGATAACCCAATTACTTTATATAAAGCCGATTTTTGGCTTTCGTTATTGGCATAGGCAGGGTTAGTAATAATCTCATTAACTTTCGGGGAGTTTTTTCGGGTAGTTGGAGCTGATTTACAACTTATTAAAAAAGCAAAAAGAGATATTACACAAGTATTAATTAAAATTATTACTAAATTTTTAAAAGTAGATTTTTTCATTCGATAACCTTTTCAATTATAATATCAATTAAATTTTTATAAATTTAATTTAAATACTCCTTATTGGAATTTTTGATTTTTTTAAACTAATCTGCTGATGGAAAATCAGAGTATAATATTTTATAGTCCAATACTATTTTTTATTATGATACCTTATCGTTCGAAAATTACTACTCATGGCCGTAATATGGCCGGGGCCCGGGCCTTATGGCGAGCTACTGGGGTAAAAGATGAAGATTTTGGTAAGCCCATTATTGCAGTAGCTAATTCCTTTACTCAGTTTGTTCCTGGACATGTTCATTTAAAAGATTTAGGCCAATTAGTTTGTCGAGAAATCGAAAAAAATGGTGGTATCGCCAAAGAGTTTAATACCATTGCCGTAGATGACGGTATTGCTATGGGGCATTCTGGGATGCTTTATAGTTTGCCTTCTAGGGAAATCATAGCCGATTCTATCGAGTACATGGTCAATGCCCACGCAGCCGATGCCATAGTATGTATTTCTAATTGCGATAAAATAACCCCAGGAATGCTTATGGCGAGTTTGCGGCTTAATATCCCTACTATTTTTGTCTCCGGTGGGCCTATGGAGGCTGGTAAAGTCAAGGTAAAAGGTGAAGTGGTCAGTTTGGATTTAGTAGATGCTATGGTTTCGGCGGCGGACTCTGAGCTTAGCGATGAAGAAGTAGCGGTTTATGAAAGGTCAGCTTGCCCTACGTGCGGTTCTTGTTCGGGAATGTTTACTGCTAATTCTATGAATTGCTTAACCGAAGCCTTGGGTTTGGCTTTCCCAGGAAATGGGAGTACTCTCGCTACCCACAAAAAAAGAAAAGATTTATTTTTGAAAGCGGGAAAGGAAATTGTTAACCTTACTAAGTCCTATTATTTACAAGAAGACGAAAAAGTTTTACCGAGAAATATTGCTAATTTTAATGCTTTTGAAAATGCTATGACCTTAGATATTGCTATGGGAGGATCAACGAATACCGTCCTTCATCTCTTAGCAGCAGCTCATGAGGGGAAAGTTGATTTTACGATGAAAGACATCGATCGCCTTTCTCGGAAAACGCCCACCCTCTGCAAAGTAGCTCCAGCGGTGGCTCACTACCATATGGAGGACGTTCACCGGGCTGGAGGAGTTATGGGCATTTTACAAGAACTTAAAAAAGCTAATTTACTTCACGCGGATAGTTATACTATTAGTCAAAAAAAAATGGGAGTATTAATCGAAGAATGGGATATTTTAAATCCTAATAATCAAAAAGCCCTTGCACTCTACGAAGCGGCTCCTGGTGGAGTCCCCACACAAAAAGCCTTTAGTCAAGATAAGAGATGGGAATCTCTCGATAAAGACCGCACCAATGGATGCATTCGAGACTTTCAGAGTGCTTATAGTCGAGATGGTGGGTTGGTTGTTTTATATGGTAATATCGCCTTTGCAGGGTGCATCCTTAAAACAGCGGGTGTAGATAAGAGTTGCTGGCATTTTAAAGGCAAGGCAAGGGTATTTGAAAGTCAAGAAGAAACCGTTAAAGCTATTTTAACCAATAAAATCAACCCTGGAGAAGTGGTGGTGATTCGTTATGAAGGGCCTAGGGGCGGACCGGGAATGCAGGAAATGCTTTATCCTACTAGTTATTTAAAATCTAAAGGGTTAGGAGCAAAGTGTGCGCTTATTACTGATGGTCGTTTTTCGGGGGGGACCTCTGGTTTGTCGATCGGGCATATTTCTCCCGAAGCGGCTAATGGAGGAAATATTGCTTTAATTGAAGAGAATGACTTAATTGAAATCGATATCGAACAAAGAAAAATTGAGCTTCTCATATCCAATGAAGATTTAGAAAAACGGAAGCAGGCGATGATTACGAAAAAAGAATTAGCTTACAAGCCTGAGAAAAGGAAGAGAAAAGTTTCTAAAGCTTTAGCCATTTACGCTCATTTAAGTGAAAGTGCAGATAAAGGGGCGGTGAGAAAAAATATTACTTTTTAGTTTTAAAAAAAGCTAATTTAATCAAACTTATTCAATAAAACTACTGTGTTTAATCACTTCTAAAAGTTTTAAATCCCCACCGAATAGGTCTAATCCACTTCCCACAGTAAAAAAGATTTTTTTATCGCCATATTTTTTAATTAACTCTATATCTCGGTAGTTGGTTACCCCTCCACCATAGGTGCAAGGGATGGGGCTTACTTCAGCAAGTTTTTTCACTAAGGTAAGGTCAATGCCACTTTTCTTACCCTCATTGCTAATGGCATGGATGAGAAATTCTCCAGCAAAAGAGCTTAGCCAGGTTAAATTTTTTTTATTTATTTCAAATGAGGTAACCGTTTCCCAGCGGTTGATGGCGATAAAGTATTTTCTCTCTTGGGCAAGGCAACTAAGATCAATAACTATTTGGCTTTTTTTTAAAACTTTATTTAGCATTTCTAGTTTTTGCCCTAACGTTTCTAAAGGATTAAAGAGGAAAGAAGAGAAGATTATTTTTTTAGCTCCATTTTCAATCCATTCTTGGCAGTTTTGGTCGTTCATTCCTCCACCAACAGCATAGGTGTTAGGAAATTTTTTAAGGATTTCTCGAACGACTTTTTTATCTTGCTTAGTTTGAGAAAGCATGACAATATGCCCATTGGTTAATTTTTTTTGATGATAAATTTCAGCGTAATCTATAGCAGGTTGGTCACTGACAAAATTTGCTTTTATTTGTTTATCGGTTAGAGTACTGCCAACAATTTGTTTGATTTTCCCTTGATGAATGTCTAAGCAGGGACGATAGTAATGCATGGTTATTCTTATAATACTTTTTTATTTTTATAATTTAAGGGGTTAGTTTGTAAATGAGCAAAAGCATTAATCTTTCTTTTAGTAGCGTATTCAAAAGCTAGTCCAGCGACCATGGCTCCATTGTCAACGCATAAGGGTAGGGAAGGAAAGTATGCGTTAATAGTTTTAGTTTTCGAAAAAATTTCTCTTAAGTAACGGTTAGCAGCAACTCCCCCGCAAATTCCCACCTCTTTTATTTTATATTTTTTGACTGCTTTTTGGACTTGGCGATACAAATAAGTAAAAACCGCTTTTTGAACGCTAGCGGCTAAATGTTCTTTTTTTAAAGGGCTTTTTTTCAATGGATTTTGGTATTTTTTTTTATGATGAATAATAGCTGTTTTAAGTCCAGAAAAGCTAAACGAGAAAGGATTTTTACGTGTTTGGGGTATTGGGAAATCAAAAAAGTTTTCATCGCCACTTTTAGCTAACTTTTCTATAAAAGGCCCTCCAGGGTAGCCCAAATTGTAGTACTTGGCTATTTTGTCTAAACACTCCCCACAAGCATCGTCTAACGTGCTACCAATAATTTTAATCTCCAAGGGGGTTACAACTAATACTAGCAAAGTATGCCCACCAGAAATAAGTAGCCCTAAAAAAGGTAACTTTATTTTTGTTTCCATTAATAAAGAGTAAAAGTGAGCTTTCAGGTGATTAACTCCAATTAAAGGTTTATTTAAAATGAGGCTTAAAGATTTAGCAAAAGTTATTCCCATGAGTAAGGAGCCATTTAAACCGGGCTTGTAGGTAACGGCTAGATAATCAATTTCAGACGGCTTAATTTTTTTTTGCCGAAGAAGATTTTCTAAAAGAACAGTAAAGTTAGTTAGGTGCTTTCTAGCTGCTAATTCGGGGATAACTCCTTGGTGTTTATGATGATCTTGATGCTGACTAGCAATTTCGTTAAAAATAACTTTTTTCCCATTGGCTACTAAGGCAATAGCACTATCATCGCAAGATGATTCAATACCGAGAATAAGCATTAAAAGAAAAGGTCTTGAAGGTTGATAACTTCTTCTTGACTAAAGTCAACTTTAACATCACCTAGTCGATGATGATAAAGGATATCCCCAGTAAAAGTTAAAACAATTTTTTTTTGGGTTAAAAAGTTATAAATCCCTTTGATTAAATTTTCATCTTCTAGTACCATAGCAAATTCTAAAAATTTTTCTTCTTTTCTATTTATTGCTAGAGGGAGTTCTTCGGCTAAACTACTTAGAAGTTTTTCATCTCGAAAAATATTTAAAGCCGTAACGGTGAAAGATAAATCTTTTTCATTGGGGTTGAAAATGTTTAGAAAAATATTTAACTCTATTTTACCATTTTGATTGAGCTTGATACTTTTTACTTGTAGTTGTTTAATCTCCGGGGGGATTAGTTTAACAGAAGAGCAGGATAAAAAAAAAAATAAAAGTAAAAAATATTGCAATAAAACTATTTTTTCAAAGTTTGGTTTTTAGGTGAAAATTTTACCAAAAGAAACGTCTTTAGAATAAACCGCCAACCTATCTAATTCTTCTTCAATTCGTAGTAACTGATTATACTTGGCCACTCTCTCACTCCTTGAAAGCGAGCCCGTTTTAATCTGTCCGGCTCCAGTTCCTACCGCTAAATCGGCAATAAAGGTGTCCTCGGTTTCTCCTGACCTATGCGATATAATCGTGTTATACCCGTTATGCTTGGCTTTTCTAATAACTTCTAAAGTCTCAGTTAAGGTTCCAATTTGGTTTAATTTAATTAAAATAGCATTAGCTACATCTTTATTAAACCCTTTTTCTAAATATTTTGCATTGGTAACGAAAAGATCATCGCCTACTAGTTGGACTTTTTTCCCACTAAAGGCTTTGGTTAGGTTTTGCCAACCAGACCAATCAGTTTCTCCCATAGGGTCTTCTAAAGAAATAATTTGCGGGTATTTTTTAATAAAGGATTCCCAATATTTCACCATGTCATCAGAAGAGTATTCTTTTTTAGAAGATTTCCAAAACATATACTGGTTTTTTTTAGAAGAATTATTCATCATTTCTGATGCCGCCACGTCTAGCCCTAAAGCTATTTGGTTTTCTTTATACCCCGATTTATGGATAGCTTCTAAAAGTAGTTCAACTGCTTCTTCATTATCCCTTAGGTTAGGGGCAAAACCTCCTTCATCTCCCACTGCTGTGTTATAATTTTTTTTCTTTAAAATCACTTTTAGGGTATGAAAAATCTCACTTAATGCCTGAATAGATTTTTTAGTGTTTTCTAAACCATAAGAAATTAGCATAAATTCTTGGATATCCAAGGTATTATCCGCATGAGCCCCCCCATTGAGAATATTAGCCATGGGGATAGGCATGGTGTCGATTAATGGCCCCCCTAAATAGCGATAAAGTGGGATGCCTAAATGCCGAGCAGCAGCTTTAGCGCAAGCTAAGGAAACTCCTAATATTGCGTTAGCACCTAAGTTGGATTTATTTTCAGTTCCGTCTAGTTCTTTTAGTTTATAGTCGATATTTTTTTGATTTAAAACGTAGTTATCTAAAAGGAGGGGGGCAATTTTTTCGTTAATGTTATCAATTGCTTTTAACACCCCTTTGCCATGGTAACGTTTTTTATCATTATCTCGAAGTTCTAGCGCTTCATTGGCTCCAACAGAAGCTCCTGAAGGGACGGCTACTCGCGCCATAACTCCCGAAGAAACCATAACTTCTACTTCTAAAGTGGGAAAACCTCTAGAATCTATTATCTCTCGTGCTTGTATATTTATGATTGAAGACATAAGGTAATTATAATATAATAAATTTAGAAATCAAGATAATTTTTTACTCATCGAAATCATCATAACCAGTATCATCGTTATTATTTAAGTTTTCTTCATCGACAATATCAAAAAACTCCTCATTATACTCATCTAGTTCGTCATTATATTCATCGTCTTCATAGAAATTTTTTTCGAAGTCTTTATCGTATTCTCGATTATATCCCTTAGAAAAACTATCTTCATACTCTTCTTCGAAATCTTTTATTTCATCGCTATCGCCTTCCCCATCTTCGTTAAAATAGTCAATTTCTTCATCAAAATCTAAATCACTATTGTCGTCTTCCGAATCATCTAAAAACTCATCATCGTTATCTTCAAAATTCTCAAAACCGTCTGAAAACAAAAAAAAGCTCACTTTTTTTAGAACTTTCAGTTTGCTCATTAATCTTGAAAAAGTTGAGTGTATTTCATAAATAAAATCAAATTGAATTATTTGGCTCATAATTTTAAAAATTTACATTAACTTTGTTTCTTTTTGCTACAAATAAAAAGTTTGAAAGTTTATGCTTAAAGAAATCCCTCTAGTATTTTTAACCGTTGTCATTAAATTTAGTTTAATTATAACCATAATTTTAAAGTTATTTTTTTTATATTATTATTTATATTATTTAATTTTTTTTAAAAAACAACAAAAGTAAATAAAAACTCCACTTTTATTGCTTTTCTATTATCAAAAAAACAAAGTATATTAAAACAAAAACGATTATTTTAAAATTTAGCTTAATTAATAAAAAAAATAAAGTTGGCACGCTTTTTGAATCTATTATGAGTAAGCAAATTCTTTTATAAGGAAAACCAATTATGTTTTATGCAGATAATAGTTTAACGAGTTACTTACAAATAATTAAAAATATTCCCCTCTTGAATAGGCAAGAAGAAAAAAAACTAGCCGATAAAATCAAAGCAGGTGATTTAAAGGCTAGGCAGAAACTGGTTATTTCTAACCTAAAATTTGTTATTCAAATTGCCAAAAAGTATAAAAACTCCAACATTCCCCTGATGGACTTAGTCAGCGAGGGTAATTTGGGGCTTATGAAGGCAGCTGAGACATTCGACATTAAACATGGAGTAAACTTTATATCCTATGCGGTTCACTGGATAAAACAAAGCATTTTAAAAGCTATTGCCGAAAAATCTAACATCGTTAAAATCCCTTTGAATTGGAATAACGATTTAGCCAAAATTTATAAGAAAAAAAATCAACTCCATAATAAATTAAACCAGCAAAACGTTAAAGAAATTGGTAAAGACTTAGATATCCCTAATCAAAAGCTCAATCAATTACTAAGAATTTCTGCTCCTTATTTGTCGATTAATCAAAAAGTTAAAAACAAAGAAGGTGAAGATAAAAAAAATGAAGTAGAAAATCTTATTCCCCACGAAGATTCTGTAGAAAAAACCTTTTTTTATAAAAACCTGCAGAAAGATATCGATAAAATTTTAAAGCAATTGAAACCAATTGAGGCAGATATTATTCGTTCAAGGTTTGGTTTAAACGATCAAGAGGCTCAAACCCTTTTAGAAATAGGGAGAAAATATAATTTAAGCAAGGAAAGAATCCGTCAAATAGAAAAAAACACTTTAATCACATTAAAAGAAATTATGAAGCAAGAAAGCATTAAAAGTTATTTGAGCTACTAATTTTTTTTAAGCAAAAACTGTAAATTATTTTAAGGATTAATTTTTTAGTTTAATTAATTTATGAAAAATTAATCCTTAAAAATGACCATGCTACAATTTACTTGCGTCTTTTCTTAAGCTCTTAAAAATCTAGTGCAATCAAAAAAAGTTCACTTTCTTAATCACAAAAAACAAAAATTATCGGCCATAATTGATTATCCCGAGGCAACTAGTTTATCGGAATGTTTAACTTTTGCTATTTTTGCTCACTGCTTTACTTGTAGCAAAAATTTAAAAGCAGTAGCCACTATAGCCAAAGCATTAACTAGTTTAAAAATAGCGGTTTTTCGTTTTGATTTTACTGGCTTAGGGCAAAGTGAAGGAGACTTTGCCGATACTAATTTTTCTAGTAATGTGGAAGATGTCATTGCAGGAGCTAATTTTTTAAAAGAAAACTATAGTGCACCTAGCATCATTATAGGCCATTCTTTAGGTGGTAGTATCATTTTAAAAGCGACTAGTCATATCCCGACCATAAAAGCAGTTGGAGTAATTGGGGCGCCAGCCAATCCCGAGCATGTCACCCATCATTTCGAGGAGCAGAAAAAATCCATCGTAGAGCAAGGGGAAAGTGAGATTAAGTTAGTTGGTAGGAATTTCACTATTAAAAAGCAATTTTTAGATGATCTAAAAATCTCTTCTATTGATGAAGATATTACCCGGCTTAAAAAACCTCTTTTAATCCTGCACTCTCCTATTGATAATACCGTGGGAATTGAAAACGCTGCAAAAATCTTCGAGTTGGCTAAGCATCCTAAAAGTTTTGTTTCGCTTGATAAAGCAGATCATCTCTTAAGCAATCAAAGCGACGCCCTTTACGCTGGGGAAGTCATTGGCTCTTGGGTGAAAAAATACCTCCCTTTGAAAGAAGAAAATTTAAGAGAGGAAAAATTAGAAAAAATTAATCAAGTAAGTGAGCTAGTTATTGAAAATAAAAAAACGGATAAATATAAAACTAATCTTTATTTAGAAAACTTTCATTATTTAGCGGATGAGCCGGCTTCCTTAGGGGGAAGTAATGAAGGGGCTACTCCGGGGAGTTATCTGCTAGCGTCTTTGGGCGCCTGCACGGCAATTACTCTTAGGATGTATGCTAATCGCAAAAGATGGGATTTAGCTAAAACAACTATTGCTTTAGATTCTCATAAAGCAGATCAAACTACTATCATTGACTTGCAGATAAATTTTTCCGGAGACCTAAGCAGAGAACAAAAAAACCGTTTATTAGAAATTGCTCATAAATGTCCAGTTCATAAAACTCTAATTGGTGAAGTGAAAATTAACACTTCTTCGAATTAAAAACCTAGTTACTTATTCTTTTTTTCTTTAGCTCATTTCAGATTTTTTTTAGCTCAAAGTTTTAGTATATAATATACAAATTAGCTAAAGTTATGACGACGTACTTTTTAGTTTTTTTAAGTTTATTTTTTTTATTTGTTCTAGTAAGAAAAAATCTTTTTCTTTATTTTAAAAATAAAAAAGTTAATAAAAAACTAAAAAAAATTAAAGCTAATTTTGCTTCTGATATTTTCTTGGCCAAAAAAGCAGAAGTAAAACTTTGGTTAGCAGAAGATAAAAAAGTTAGTAGTTTTTCTCAGGTAGAAAATTATAACCAGCAAATAAGGCAAATTCTAAAAAACAATCCAGTCGTCAATCAACTCATTGCTTATTTATTTCACTGCAAAAATTTAGAAGAATTTTGTCAGAGAGGTTTAAAAGTCTTTTTGAATATTATTCATAATGCTCGCTTTACGATTTATCTAAAAGGGAACCAGCCTAATGAATTTGCTCTTTTTTTTACTTTGAATAATAATGAAAAACTCTATCAAAAAAACCCGTTAGTAACGGAAATAACTACTGCTTTTAAGACTAAAGAAAAGTTAAGTAAAGGCCTTCCATTGATGCTTAGTCAAATAGCTAATGAAAATTTTTTAACCACCATTTATTTTCCTTTTTTTTCTACAGAGTTAAAAGCCATCGCGGTTATTGATTATCAAAAAAAGTCTGACTTTTTATATAAAGAAGAAGTGCTTTATAAGCTGCTTTTTCTATTTAAAGAGATGTTTTTACATTTTCATCAAACTACCGTTACCCTTATCGATAACTTTTTCTTCACTTTTGAATATTATCAAAAATTAAATACAATAGTAGAAAATTATGTGCTCGAATATATGGAAAAAAAGCATTATAGTTTTTTTAGTATTCAAATTATTCCTAACTCTAATTTAACCAGTATTTCAGCAAGAAAATTTAACGAAAATTTTATTCTTTTTTTGCGTAATAACTTTTTTAAGGCTCTGCCATTAGTTTATCTTGGAGAAAAGCCAATGACTTATACCTTGCTTTTTTTTTCTTGGTTAAGCGAAAAAGACGTGATGTCAGTTATCGATAAATTTTTCATTACCCCTAATTTGAATGACGCTAAGTTTTTCCGTTTTATTATTAGAAAAAAAAACTTAGAGCAACTAGATCTACAAAAAGCGACTACTTTTCTTTAATTTTTAAATCTACGCTAATAATAGAAATTTTATTGGTTTTGGCTATTTTAAAAATAAAGCCTTGATATTCAATTGTTTCCCCGGGAGCTGGAACTCTTCCTTCTAGTAGCATTAAAAATCCATTGAGAGTTTCAAAGTTATTTTTTTTGAAAGAAGTTTTAAAAAAATCATTAAAAAAATCCAAGTCAATACTGGCATTAACTCGGTACCCTCCATTATGCTTTTGAATTAAGTTATCTAATTTCCCGTTAGCATGATGAGGCTTAACTCCAAAAACTTTATTAACCACTTCCTCTCGACTGATCACTCCGAGACTACCTCCTTTTTCATTGACGACCACGAGTAGTTCTTGATTATGCTCGATTAGTAGCTGATAAATTTTTTCGATACTGATGTTTTCGGGGACGTAGTAAGCTTCTTTCAGCAAATCCTTGGCGGTTAGGTTTTTCTTTTTAAGGTTAAAAATATCAAAAATAGTAAAATAGCCAATTAGATGATCAATCCTTTTTTGATAAACTAAAACAAAGTCAATTTTTTCTTTTTTCATGCTTTCGGTTAAAGTAGTAACATTTTGATTCTCGAGGACTAAATAGAGGTCCACTAAGGGGGTCATGAGCTGTTGGATAGTAAAGTTGGAGAATAAAGAAACATTAGTGATAATTTCTTTTTCTACATTTTTAATGGTTCCTTCTTTAACTTCATCTTCAATGAGTAAGTAAAAATCTTCTTTAGCAAGTGGTTGTTGGTTGTTGTCATCTTTGAAAAAAAAGTTACTAATTTTAAGAATAACAAAAATTAATGGGCCAAAGATTTTATGAAATACAATAAGGATAAAACTGGTTTCATAAAGGATAGGGCGAGACCATTTTCTAAAAATATTTTTAGGGAGAATTTCCCCAAATATTAAAATGATAATAGTACTGATGAGTAAAAAGTATTCTAAATAATTGTAATACCAAGCTGACCAAACTCGATTCAAAGAAGTGATGGCAATGATGTTGAATAAGTTATTTCCCAGCAAAGTAATTGCCAAAACTAATCCTAGGTTCTGCACGTATTTTTTAATTTTTAAGGCGTTTTTGTTTTCCATCTCTAGGTCACTGGCAAATTTTTCTTTGTTAAAAGAAACAAAACCGGCTTCTGAGCCAGAAAAATAAAAAGACATAAACAAGGCTAGTAAAAATAAAATTAAATAAAAAATCATCAGTGAACTTTTAAAATTAGACTATTGATTTTATGGCTAAAACTTGATTTAATGGTATAAGTAAAATATTTATCTTGATACACGTAGTTACGGGTAGGAATTTGTTGGATATTTTCTAATAAATACCCTCCAATGGTTTCAGCGTTTTCGCATTTTAAATCGGTTTTAAATTTTTCATTAATATCGCTAATGAGAATATTCGCTTTAACGTAGTAACGGTAGTCGTCTATCTTTTTAATTTGTTGCCCATTATTTTCTTCGTTTTCCTTTTTTTTTATGACCTTGTTGATGAGGTCATTTTTATTGACAATTCCTTCCATTCCTCCGTATTCGTCAACAATAACGGCAATATTACTAGAAGAGTTCAAAATTTCATTTAAAACTTCCAGCACGTTTTTATTTTCGGAAATGACCCTAGGTTTGGTAAGATAACGATCAATGTTTTTAGCGGTAATCGTTAGAGGAGAAGAGTAGGCTAATTTTTTTTTATCGATAACTCCTAATAGATTGTCTTTTAGTTTTTTATAAACGGGAATGTTTTTATGGGGAAATTTTTTAATAATCGGCAAGAGGTTTTTCTTTTTATACTTGGCTAAATCAATTCCTTCTACTTCTTCTCGAGTGATAAGAAATGCTTTAATGGAAGTGTTGATGTAATTAATCGTTGTTTCCATAAGGAGGCTTTCAATTTTTTTTAAAGAACCTATTTGTCTTCCGCGACTAATAAAAGCAATCATTTCTCTTTTCCCTAGAATAATCTTTTTTTTTATTTTTTTTCTACCATAAGTGCTGATGACTTGGTGGGCTATTAATCTTAATAAAAAAATTAAGGGATAAAAAACGATGTAACCAAAATATAAAAAAGGGGCAAAAATATTAGTTAACCAAAAGTTATAACGCACAGCAAAAAGTTTAGGGAGAAGCTCGGACAAGATTAAAACACAGCCAGTAAAAAGAATAACAAAAATAATTTCAAATAGCGCTTCAGAAAAAGCAAAGTACTCTCCTAAACTCTTTATGTTTTCTCCTAGGTAGGCAAAAAATAGAGTATTAGCTGAAATCGTAGCCAGGACGTTAAAAAAAATATTCCCGACTAAGATGATGATGATAAAGTAATTAAATTCATCAATAATTTTTAGTTTTATTTTAGAGATAAAACTTTTTTCTCGTTTAATTTTATTTTTTTGGATTTTGTCTAAGGATAAAAAAGTGGCTTCACATGCCGAAAAAAAAGCGGAGAAAAAAAAACCTATTAGGAGATAAAATACTAGCAATTATAGAAATGAAATATCGAAATGAAATAGCTTTATTTTAACCAATAAAAAAATATTTTCTTTATTGATAATCCTCTAAAGGTGGGCAGGTGCAGTAAAAATTACGATCACCATAAGCATTATCAATTCGAGCCACACTAGGCCAAAATTTTCTTTTTTTCACGTAAGGCAGCGGGAAGAAAGCCTGCTCTGTTGAGTAAGGTTGTTTCTTTTCATCGCTAATGTAATCCATAGAATGTGGGGCGTTTTTTAAAGGATTATTTTCTTTGTCTAACTTGCCATTTTTAATGTCTTCTATTTCTTTTCTAATAGCAATAAGGGCGTCGCAAAATCGATCGATTTCTTCTTTGTCTTCGCTTTCAGTGGGTTCAATCATTAAAGTATTAGCCACTGGCCAGGACATAGTTGGAGCGTGAAAACCAAAATCCATTAACCTTTTGGCGACGTCTTCTGCTTGAATATTGCTTTCAGAAATAAAATTTCTTATGTCGATGATGAGCTCGTGGGCTACTAATCCTTTCCTTGAAGTAAATAAAACAGGGTAATATTTCTCTAATCTCTTTTTGATGTAATTGGCATTAAGAATAGAATAGGCGGTTGATTTTTTTACTCCTTCATCCCCTAAAAGTTTAAGGTAGCCTAGTGAAATAATTAAAATACTAGCACTGCCCCAGGGAGCTGCGGAGATGGAGTTATTTTGTCGTCCTTCTATAGGAATAAGTGGATTCCCCGGAAGGAAAGGAATAAGGTGTTTTTTGACAACAATAGGGCCCATGCCCGGCCCACCCCCACCATGGGGGATAGCAAAAGTTTTATGAAGGTTGATGTGGCAGACATCAGCTCCGATTATTCCCGGACTGGTATAGCCGACTTGAGCATTGAGGTTAGCTCCGTCCATATAGACTTGCCCTTTATAGCGATGAATAAGATCGCAAATTTCTTTAATTTTTGGTTCAAATACCCCATGGGTGGAGGGGTAAGTTATCATTAAAGCAGCTAAATTCTCACTATGTTCTTTGGCTTTTTTTTCTAAATCAGCTAAATCGGTGTCCCCGTTTTCTAAGCAACTAACAATAACCACTTTCATCCCTGCTAATATCGCGCTAGCTGGATTAGTGCCATGGGCTGAAGAAGGGATAAGGGCGACGTTACGATGCTTTTCGTTTTTAGCGATAAAGTAATTTCTAATAGCCAGCAGACCAGCGTATTCTCCTTGAGCTCCTGAGTTGGGTTGGAGGGAAGTTTTGTCTAGGCCGGTAATTTTTTCTAAAGATTTTTCCAGTAAGTTGAAGATTTCTTGATAACCTTGAGTTTGTGCTAAAGGGGCGTAAGGATGAATTTCGGAGAAATTTTTGAAAGAAATAGGGGACATCTCCACAGCGGCGTTTAATTTCATCGTACAAGAACCTAGGGGAATCATAGAAGTGTTGAGCGAAAGGTCTTTTTTTTCTAGGTAGTTCAAGTAGCGAAGCATTTGAGTTTCTGAATGAATAGTATTGAAAATTTCATGAGTTAAAAAATCGCTTTTTCTGATCAAAGCTTCTGGAATTTGAAGTGGAGTAGAAAAATCAATCTGGATATTATCTTCGTTAAAACTACCTCTTTTAATTTCTTTAAACAGATTAATAATAGTTTTTATCTCTTCTTTAGACGCAGTTTCATCAAGAGAAATTCCCAGCTTATCGTTATTAGGAAATTGTCTAAAATTGATGAGATTTTCATTAGCTTTTTCATGAAGAGCAGTAATGACTTTTGGATCATCTTTAATAGTAATGGTGTCGAAGTAATAACGATTTTCTAGGCTATATCCTATCCCCGATAAACAATCAGCTAAATATTTCGTTTGGTAATGAATGTTTAAGGCTATTTTTTTTACCCCTTCTCTGCCATGGTAGATAACGTACATAGCCGCTATATTGGCTAAAAGTGCTTGAGCGGTGCAGATGTTAGAGTTTGCTTTTTCTCTACGGATGTGCTGCTCTCTTGTTTGCAGGGACATCCTAAAAGCCACATTGTCAAATTTATCTTTAGTTACTCCAATAATTCGACCGGGAACAAACCTTTTGTATTCTTCCTTAGTGGACAAATAAGCTGCATGTGGTCCGCCGTAACCTAAGGGCACTCCAAGCCTTTGAGTGGAGCCAACGGCAATGTCCACTCCCCATTCACCTGGTGGCTTTAGTAGGGTAAGGGATAAAATATCGGCTAGGCCTATAACTAAAATATTTTTTTCCTTTAATTCTTTGACTAAATCTAAGTAATTATAAATTTCCCCATTTTCAGCTGGATACTGCACCACCACTGCAAAATATTCTTCGTTTATAGTAGCTTGGGCTAGGTCTCCTATTTCTATTTCTATTTTAAGTGGGTGGGCTCTCGTTTTGATAATGTCAATAGTTTGAGGGAAGAGATGATTGCTAATGAAAATCTTATTCCGGTTTGCTTTAGCAATCCGATAAGCCATAAACATAGCCTCAGCAGCAGCAGTCCCTTCATCGAGTAAAGAAGCATTAGCCACGGGCAAGCCACTTAGTTCGGTAATCATAGTTTGAAAATTAAGGAGCGATTCTAAGCGACCTTGAGAAATTTCTGCCTGATAGGGGGTGTATTGGGTGTACCAGCCGGGATTTTCTAAAAGTGACCTTTGGATTACCGGGGGCAAGAAGCAGTTGTAATATCCTAGTCCGATGTAGGATTTATACACTTGATTTTTATTTCCTAAAGCAGTAATGTAGTTTAAAAATTCCTTTTGGCTTAGCGCTTTTCCATGCCCGTCTTCCAGGGCAGAAAAATCTTTTAGTTTAATAGCATCAGGGATAACTTCTTCCATCAAAGCTTCCATAGAAGCAAAACCAATTTCTTTTAGCATTGCTTGGGTTGCTTTTGAGGAAAGAGTGCCTATATGGCGGTTGATAAAGGGATCGGGATTAGAAAAAATAGTCGACAATTTTTAGAGAAAAACTCTTTTAGTGATATCAGCCTTGTAAAATTTATCGCGAATTTTGATTTTAATCTTTTTAGCAGCATAATTTTTGGGGATATACCCTAGCCCTATAT
Source organism: Spirochaetota bacterium (assembly GCA_965277105.1). Classification (GTDB taxonomy): domain Bacteria; phylum Spirochaetota; class UBA12135; order COTS27; family CAXSBA01; genus CAXSBA01. The sequence continues at coordinate 452,850 of OZ255710.1, forward strand.
TTTTTTTAAGGCTAGGAGAAAAACAACCACTAGTAACTTCTCCAAGGGCATTGTCGTTTTCATTATAGATTTCATGATAGGTCCTAGCAAAAGCTTTCTCTTCCATAATAAAACCAGTAATTTTCTTTTTTTCTTCGCTAGATTGCTCTCGATACTCAAGTAATGCCGATTTACCAATAAAATCTTTATCAAAAGAAATAGTCCATCCTAACCCTGCTTCTAGGGCATTATAGTTTTCATTAATTTCATTGCCATAAAGAGAGTAGCCTTTTTCTATCCTAAGGCTATCGCGGGCCCCTAATCCACAGGGCTTGATATTGGCAACTAAACATTTTTCATAAAAATCATCAACGATAGTATTAGGAACAAGCACTTCCACGCCTTTTTCTCCGGTATAACCAGTATTAGCTACTATTATCGAAGCATTATTTTGTTGGATTTTTTCAAAAGTAAAAGGTTTTGTAATTGTAAGTTGAGGGAAAATTTCGTTAATATACTTTGCTGAGTTTTTGCCTTGAATGGCTAGTAGGGAAAATTCTTCCGATAAATTGTTTAGTTCTGCTTTAAAGGAATTTTTTTGGAGATTTTCCTTAATCCAAGTAAAATCTTTTTCAATGTTAGAGGCATTAACAATCAGATAAAAAGTCGTCTCGCTTTCATAATAAACGATAATATCATCGACAAAAGTGCCATTTTCATAAAGCAAGGGAGAATAAATAGCCGAACCAGGGTTTATTTTGGATAAATTATTAGAAATAAGGTAATTGATAGCTGAATAAGCGTCTTCCCCGCTAAGCATAAAGTTTCCCATATGGGAAACATCAAATATTCCCACTTCATTTCTAACCGCTAAATGCTCAGCGATAATTGAGTCATAATAAAGGGGCATTTGCCAACCAAAAAAGTTAATCATTTTGGCTTGTAGGCTAGTATGCTTTTCGTGAAGTGCTAAATCCATTAGTTAATGCAATTATACTATATAGCCTATTACAAGATTATAAAATTTCTTTTTTATTTTTTATTCTTAGCAATTTTATAGACAATAATAATTTTATTTTAGTGGTTTTTAGGGTGAAAATTTGATTTTTTGGCTAAAAAAATTATATTAATATTGATATTATTAATGATTAATTTAAAAAGGAATAGTTATGACAACTGAATTAAAAGAAAAAAAAGGAAACATTAGCGTCCATACAGAAAACCTCCTACCCATTATTAAAAAATGGCTTTATTCCGAAAGAGACATTTTTTTGCGAGAGCTGATTTCCAACGCCCATGACGCTATTAAGAAATTAGACCGACTATCTGATCTAGGCGAGTTTAAAGGTAATTTGCCGAATCCTCTTATCAATATCCAAATAGATAAAGAAAAAAAGACTTTAGCTTTCATCGATAATGGATTAGGGATGACTGGAGAAGAGATTGAAAAGTATATCAACCAAATAGCATTTTCGGGGGCGGAAGAATTTGTTAAAAAGCATCATCAAAAAGACGACAAAAATGACATTATTGGGCATTTTGGACTAGGCTTTTTCTCTTCTTATATGGTGGCGGATTTAGTAGAAATTAACAGCCTATCGTACTTAGAAAATAGCACGCCGGCTTATTGGCAATCAGATGGCAATAAAGAGTTTGTTCTAAAAGTGGGGGCGAAAAAAGCAATCGGAACAGAACTCATTCTACACGTTAATAAAGAAAGCGAAGACCTTTTAGATGAAAACAAAATCAAAGAATTAGTCGAGAAATTTTCCAACTTTCTTCCTGTAGAAATTCAAGTGAACGGGAAAAAAGCTAATAATATGGATCCGCTTTGGCAGAAAAAGCCAACCGAGTTAAAAGAGAAAGATTATCAAGAATTTTATAAAAAGATCTTCCCTTATGAAGATGAGCCCATTTTTCATATTCACCTTAATGTGGATTTTCCGTTCAAGCTAAAAGGGTTATTATACTTCCCAAAAGTAAAAGCTGATTTTGACATCAATGCCAAGGGGCGCATCAAGCTTTTTTCTAATAACGTTTTTGTCTCCGATAATATTTTAGATATTATTCCTAATTATTTTAATTTGTTAAGGGGAGTTATCGATAGCCCAGATATCCCACTAAACGTTTCTCGGAGTGCCCTGCAAACGGATAATAATGTGCGCAAAATTGCCAATCATATTATCAAAAAAATTGCTGATAAATTGCAAGAAATGTATAAGGAAAATACTAAGGAGTATGAAAAAAACTGGGAGAGCCTTAGTCCTTTTATTAAGCTAGGAATTATCAATGATGGTGATTTTTACGATAAAGTGAAAGAGATTATCATTTTTAAAAACCACCAAGATAAAACCACTACCTTGGCTGATTATCAAAAAAATAATCCTAAACTTAAAAACAAAGTTTTGTATACCAATGACGTGAAAAAGCAATCTTTGTTTATTGATAATTTAACAAAAGAGGGAGTCGAGGTTTTAGTGTTAAACTCTCCTATTGATAATCACTTTGTTCAGCATTTGGAAATGAAGCATTCGCCTCTTCGTTTTCTGCGAGTAGATAGCGACACTACGGCTAATCTTTTACAAGATGACAGCGAAAAAAAAGAAGATAAAGCTAAAACTAGCTCGGAGGATCAAAAGGTAATTGACTTTATTAAAAAAAGCATTGGTCGAGAGAGCTTGGAAATTAAGTTTGATGATTTCCCAGAGCAAAAGCTTCCTTGTTTGTTTATTTTAAACGAGCAAATGCGAAGGTTCAATGAAATGGCTTTCCTGCAATCTTTTGGCAAAGAAGAGCAAGATCAAAGTTTGTTTGGGAATCTAGTTTTAAATAATAACAATGCCTTAGTGCAGAAAATAAAATCTTTAAGTAAATTAGAAGTTGCTGAAAGCAAAGATAAAGCCAAGCAGATAGCTCAAGACCTTTTCCATTTAGGGTTATTACAACAAGGCTTATTAAAAGGCAAAGATTTATCGGAGCTTATTATCAAAGTAGGTGGGCTTTTAGAAAAAGCGTAATTTTTTGAAGAATTTATCTCAGCAAGCCAAAATACTATCCGAAGCACTCCCGTATTTTCAAAAATTTCAAGGGAAAAGGATGGTGATTAAAATTGGAGGCTCGGTCCTAGCCGAAGAGAATATTGACCAGGATCTTTTAAAAGACGTTGTTTTGATGAAGTTAGTGGGAATGAATCCCATTATCGTTCATGGTGGAGGCAATCATATTTCTAAAGTAATGGCGAGGTTTAAAAAAGAATCCACTTTTATTGATGGGCTCAGGGTTACGGACAAGGAAACTTTAGAGATCACCCAAATGGTTTTAGAGGGAATTGTTAACCAAAAAATAGTTTCCCTCATTCAGCACTTTGGTGGCAAGGCGGTAGGTTTGTCAGGGCAAGATGGAGGGATGATTATTGCTAAAAAATTAAAAGACCAAAAAAGAGATTTAGGCTATGTGGGGGAGATTGTTCGCATTAATCAGGCCCTAATAAGTCATTTAGAAATTTCAGGGCATATTCCAGTTATTTCTCCTCTAGGAATTGATGAGAAATATCAAGAGCATTTTAATATTAACGCCGACACCGTAGCTACGGCACTTGCGATTGCGATTGAAGCAGAAAAACTTATTTTTATTAGCGACCAGTTAGGGGTTTATCGCGATTTTCAAGACCCCACTTCGCTGATTAGTGAATTAAAAATTAGTGAAATAAAAACTATGAAAGAAAATAAAACAATTTATCAAGGAATGCTCCCTAAACTTGAATCAGCTAAACGGGCTATTGAAAATAATATTAAAAGCGTGCATCTTATTTCGGGTAAAATTGAAAATGCTCTTTTGATGGAGCTGTTTACTGATGGAGGTATTGGCACTAAAATTTCCTTATGAAAAAAATCCGACACTTTTTAAACTTAGAAGATATTACTAAACAAGACTTAGAAAAAATTATCGAAGAAAGTAAAAAATTTAAAAAAGATAAAAACTATCTCGATACTCTACTTTACAAAAAAAAAATAGGGTTAGTTTTCACCAAGCACTCCACTAGGACTCGAGCTTCTTTCGAAGTGGGAATAAAAGAAATGCAAGGAGAGACCGTTTTTTTTTCTAATAACGAAAGCCAATTTTCTCGTGGAGAGTCTTTTATAGATACCTTTAAAGTGCTGGAACGTTATTTTGATGCCCTAGTTATTCGTAACGACGATTATGCTTCCTTAGAAGAGTTTTCTACAGAAGCAAAAATTCCTATCATTAATGCTTTGACGAATTACAATCACCCTTGTCAGGCAATAGCTGACTACTTCACGATTTTAGAGCATAAGCAAAAAGTAGAAAATTTAAAAATCACTTTTTTAGGGGAAGGGAATAATGTGGCGATTTCTTTAATTCTTTTAGCGGTTAAATTAGAACTTGATTTAACCTTAGGCATTCCACCTCGGCAAGGCAACCCTTTTTTCTTTGATTTACTAAAAAAATACCCTCAAATCAAAATTACCGACAAACCCGAAGAAGCCATAAAAGCTAGTGATGTGGTGTATACGGATACTTGGAACTCTATGGGGGAGCAAAAAAAAAACCAAGAAATTTTTCAACCCTTTCAAGTAAATGCTCAACTAACAAAACTAGCCAAAGAAGATTTTATTTTTCTTCATTGCTTGCCAGCTTATCGAGGGCAAGAGGTAAGTAGTGAAATTATTGATGGTCCTAACTCGGTGGTTTTTGATCAAGCAGAAAATCGCTTGTTTACCCAGAAAGCTATTTTAGCACACTTATTAGGGTAACTTATTTAAAGCTTATTTGATTATTTTTAGCTTATAATAGCTTTCTTTCTCTTCAGAGCGTAACTTTCTTTTTAGTAATCCTAAGAAAAAACCACTAGTATAAAAAAAGTGGCAAGAAAAAATAGTTAGCGGTAGATACCATAGCATTTTTTGGTTTTTAACAGAAGCTTTAGTAAAGACAAAGGCAAGATAAATCGCATAAAGAAAAATGCCATTACTTATAATGGTGAGAAGCAAGCTGGTATTGAAAAAAAATAGCCCAGTGGAGATGATTAAAGCAAGTGCAAATATAAAAGGGGAGTAGTTTTTTTTTGTGTTGATTTTTATTTGCTCTGCTCTACCTATCCCATAACCAAGCATTTGTTTAATGAAATTGTTTAAATTTTTTCGTTGATTTCTTTCTATATAAACTTCTGGGGTGTAATAAACTTTTTTATTTTCCTTAAGAAGCCTGCTAATTAGATCATTTTCTTCGTTGGGATATAATTTGCTATTAAATCCGCTAATAGATTCAAATTCTTTTCTTCTAATAATAAGGTTGCATAAAATTATTTCTAAGTCATTGGTATGTCTTTTTTCACCTACCATGCTATAGCGAGAAGCTATTTTCCCCACAACTGCCTTATTGCTTAAAGTTTCTTGAGCACATAATTCAAAAAAGTTAAATGGCTTTAGTAAAAGGGATGGGCCACCTAGTACAGTTACTTCTTGATTTTGTAAAATTTCAGCAGCTTTTTTTAAGGAAGTTTCATTAATCTTAGAATCGTTATCTAAAAAATAAATATTTTCTTTTTTGGCTTTTTTAACTGAAATATTTCTTTGAAGGGAGGGGTTGTTCCCGGAAGTAGCTATTATCTCGTAAGAGATATTCGCTTTTTTACAGCTTTTTTTTATCTCGTTTATCGTGTTTTCGATGCTCTCACTTTCACGATGAGGGATAATAAAACTAAACCCTAATTTTTTTAGATTTTTTTTTACTTGCAAAATTTTTTTATTTCTAAAAATAATAAATTAGATTAAAATAGGAATAATTTAAGCTATTTGTTTTTTCTGAAGACCATCTAAGAATCTATTTAAATAGAGTAGCCTAGCTTTTTTAGTTTTTTCATCTACTTGATTTTCCATTCGTGATGCTTTGGTGCCAGGACGAATGGAATAGGCGGCGGTATTGGCAAAGCTAAAATTAATCTTCTCTAAGGTCTTTAACATATTTTCAAAGTGAATATCTTTTTCTCCTGGAAAACCTACAATTAAATCGGTTCCCAAACTAACCTGTGGGATTTTTTTGCGAATCATTTCGACTTTCTCTAGGTACTCTTCTACCGTGTAGTTTCTCTCCATAAGTTTTAAAATGGTATTATCACCATGTTGTAGGGGAAAGTGAATTTCTTTCGTTATGTTATCGTAATTCGCGATAACGTCAACTAATTCTTCGTTCACATCACTAGGGTAAGAAGTTAAAAAATTAATTTTTTTTAACCAGGTAAATCTTCTAGCAATGTCTTCTAATAGATTAGCAAAATTATATTTATCATAAGTGGTAAGGCCATAAGAATTGACGTTTTGCCCCAGAAGCACTATCTCACTAAAACCTTTTTCCTCTAAGCTAGTAATTTCTTTAAAGATATGTTCTTTTTTTCTTGAAATTTCTCTTCCCCTAGTAAAAGGGACAATGCAGAAACTACAAACTTTATTGCAGCCAAACTGAATAGAAACCCAGGCTTTTTTATCTTCTTTTCTTTTTTGATGATGGAACTCTTCTTCAAATCTTATTACTTCTTTTTCTCTTCTTTTAATTCGTAATTTTTTAATTTGCTTTTCTAAAGGAATTCCTTCTTTTATAATAGAAGGAAGCTCTTCCATGTTATTAGTGCCAATAACATAATCAATGAAGTTAAATTTTTCTTGGATGAATTTTTTAGCGTGCTGGGGCATGCACCCCATAATGGCGAGTTTCATGGGCAGGTTATTTTTTCTTCGAAAGTGATCTAGCTCATGAAATTTCCCCAAGACTCTCCTTTCAGCTTTATCTCTAATAGAGCAAGTATTAACTAAAACTAAATTAGCTGTTTGCCAATCTGCTGCTTCTAAGTAACCAAAATTTTCCAATAACCCCGCCATCCTCTCGGAGTCATTTTTATTCATTTGGCAGCCGTAGGTAAAGATATAATAACTTTCCATAAAGAAATAAGAAAAAAATACAGTTAGTTACCTATGTTAAATAAGTAACAAACTGTATTGAAAGAAATAAGAAAAACTAAAGAGGTTACTGGAGTAAAGAAAGAACAGACTGAGCTCTAGTGTTAGCTTGAGCTAGCGCGGCAATATTAGCCTGGTTAACAATAGTGTTTTTAGAAAGTTCAACCACGGCTTCAGCGATGTCTAGGTCTCTAATTTTACTTTCAGCGGCTTCAGAGTTAGTGGTCGCTAAATCCACTGTTCTCATCACACTTTCAAGCCTATTTTGATAAGCTCCTAAATTAGCCCTTTGAGCGTTAACCCTATTTAAAGCTTCCTCTAAAACACCGATAGATCTCTCGGACTCTTCAATGGAATTAACCGAGATTTGATCTAAACCAAGAGAAGCAGCGTTAAAAGTAGCAATGAAAAGTTGAATCCTTTGATCGATATTAGCACCCACATGCATATACAAAGAGGCTAGGGGAACGGTTTCGTTGTTAGCTTGAGCAAATCTTCCATCAAGTAAAGGTTGCCCGTTGAAATTGGCCACTTCACTTATCCGATCTACTTCTGATACGAGTTGGTTAAGCTCTAGTTGAATGAGTTCTCGGTCTTCTTGTTGATAGATACCGTTAGCGGCTTGGACGGCTAACTCTTTTACTCTTTTAAGTAAGTTTTGCGATTCTACTAAATACCCTTCAGTTGTTTGGACGAAAGAGATGCCATTGTTAGCATTCCTGCTGGCTGCCTTCAAGCCACTTATTTGAACTCTAAACTTTTCTGAGACCGCTAAATCAGTGGGGTTATCCCCGGCTTTATTGACTCTTTGGCCAGAAGATAGAGCCTCAATGTTGTTATCGATGACACTAGAGCGGTTATTGAGAACTCTAGCTGAGTTGATAGCAGATATATTGTTATTGATAATCATTTTTTTTCTCCGAATTAAAGTTTTTCTTATATCTTTCCGACAATTAAGATAGCTATAATTATAGCATAGTTATTTTGGTTTTGATAAAATATTTTTATTTATTTATCCCTGTATTTAGTAGTAATTTGGCTAAAAAAAGTATTTTAAGTTAATAAATTAACCCTAAAAGTTATTATCCAAGGGTAAAAAATTTAAGAATTTATAACTTTAGAAGGTTTATTTTTAGTTTGTCACAAGAATTTATGCTAAAAATCAGGGTCAAAAGAACTATAATATTTATTATTTAAAAAACTATAGCGATCACAAAGTTTAAGGGTTTCTTTATTTTTTAGGGAAAAAATAGCTGTACGTTGCTAGTGCAAAAAACATAGGCATAGCAAGTTCTAAAAGTTCCTCTAAGATAAAAAGTTTAGGGACAATACTTTCGCTAAGGGTGATCCCCAAATGATTAGCTAATTTATGCTTTAAATCAAAAATTTGGGAAAAAACAACAGATAGCATAGCAAGAAGAATATAAAAATGATAGGGGGCTAAATTTTTTAGATTTTTAATAATTGACTTAGGATGCAGATGCTTTTTTAGAATAAAGATTACGCTATAACTAGTAGGCACTGCTATAAGTAACCCTAGTAGTTTTTCTTTATAAGGGATCTCAGTGCTAAGGTAAAGTTGAGGGTGGAAAACGTCAAACCTTGATACTTTATCTAAACCTAACTCACGTATTGCAAAAAAAATCATCATAATAATAAAGTAATGGTATTTTTTTACATATTTTAATCGTCCCCAGTAGACCATGAGAACGACGCATACCCCATAACCCATTACGGATAGATTCTCGACAATACCGTGTTCATTAAGCCATAGCTTTCTGCTTTCTTGATCTAAAAAATTAAGAGAAAAAAAAGCTATTGAAATTCCTAATAGGGAAAGTGTTAAAATTTTAAAATAATGGAAAATCATTGATAATTATCGATAAGCTAGGAAAGTAAAATTAAGCATACAATAAAATAAGAAATTCTTGTAAGAAATATCACTAATACTTTTAATTAGATAATTTCAAAAATGAAATTAGTTCTTTTAATGATTAAGCCGGTTGTTAAAAAAAACTATTAGTTGTTTATTATAAATCAAGATAGTAGAATTAAGAAAAATGTCAAAAAATTATATTTAAAGCAAAATTGCTAATTTTTTATATTATTCTTTTTATGCTACTAGCTAGCCAGCAAAGGATACTTTTATCCATGTAATACTTTAGTTTTTCAAAATTCATCACACGTCTTTTGCTATAAAAATGCTATCAGCGCATCTTTTTTATTAAGAGAAAATGGTTTTTTAAAAATAATAATAATTATTAACCGAATTAATCGAATCCATAAAATTCCGGGAAAATTACAATAGTTGCTAGTACGATTAGTTGGAGGGCAATAAAGGGTAGTACTCCACGGTACATTTGGGTAGTTTTAATGCTTTTATCAGCTACCCCTCGTAAATAAAACAAACTAAATCCAAAAGGAGGAGTCAAGAAAGAAGATTGTAAATTCATTGCGACTAATACGGCAAACCAGAGCATATTAATATTCAGTGCTTCGGCAACAGGAACCATAAGAGGGACAATGATTAACGATATTTCTACAAAATCGATAAAAAAGCCTAAAACAAAAATAAGTAACATAGTTAATATGATGAATCCCCATTTTTCTCCGGGCATACTTAGGATAAACTCTTCAATAATAGCATCTCCACCAGTATACGTAAGTACCATTGAAAATGCAGTAGCCCCAATGAGAATAGCAAATATCATAGCGGTAATTCTTACTGATTGCTTGCTAGATTCTATGAGCATGGTAATCGAAAATCGTCTATATAATAACGCTAAAAAAATGGCACCGACAGCTCCAATAGATGAAGATTCCGTCGGGGTAGCAACGCCGGAAAAAATAGAGCCAAGTACCACAATAATTAGTGTGAGTGGGGGGATAATGGCCTTTAAGGCTTTTTTATAGACCAAAGATAAAGGTTCGTTAGTAGAAATTGCTGGAGCAATATCTTTTTTAATAAAACTAATGATAATAACATACACCAAATACACGCCGATAAGCACTAACCCTGGAATTAGCGCTGCTTTAAACAAGTCCCCGATAGGTTCCCCGACGACATCTCCTAAAATGATTAATACAATAGAAGGAGGAATAATTTGCCCTAAAGTTCCCGATGCGCAGATAACCCCAGTGGATAGAGAATGGCTATATTTATATTTCATCATTACTGGAAGCGAAATAATTCCCATAGCAATAACGCTAGCTCCGACTACGCCGGTAGATGCTGCTAGCAAACTTCCAACAAGGATTGTTGAAATAGCCAATCCACCTCGAATCCTGCGAAATAAGGTCCCCATAGATTCTAATAAATCTTGAGCAATTTTTGCTTTTTGGAGGATAAGCCCCATGAAAATAAATAACGGGATGGCAATTAAAATAGTATTATTCATCACGTTCCAAATCCGGTAAGGCATCAAGGCAAATAATTCAGGGCCCTTGGCAATAAGCCCAAAAATAACAGCTAAACCCCCAAAAGTAAAAGCAACAGGAAAGCCAATTATTAAAAAGGCCAAAGCCATAAAAAACATAATAACACCTAGCATCTTAGTTTCTATCCTCTACTTTAAAACATAAATATTGCCTTATTTTTAAAGGAGCGTAGGTATTTAATACAACATTAAGGTTGGTTACTAGCATATGCAGTGAGGCGAGAATGATTAAGGCAGAAGATAATGGGATCATTGCTTTAATAGCCCATCTATGAGTAAGGCCTCCGGGGTCCCCGCTTTTTTCCATAGTACTTAAAGCGTCTAAACTAAAATCTATCCCATACCAAATAACTAATACTGCTAGAGGGATAATAAAAAATATCACTCCTAAAACGTTAATAAGTGCTTTAGTGTTGGGGTTAAATTTTTCATATAAAAAATCGACTCTAACGTGCTCATCATGAATAATAGTATATGAAATCCCAACCAAAAACATACTCGAAAATAGATGCCACTCTAACTCTTGCAATGCTATGGAAACATCATTAAAAATATAACGCAGGATAACATCATAAACAATATTTATAGTAGTCCCCAATAATAATAAGACACATATAATCCCAATAAATTTAAAAAGTTTATCTAGGATTGTAATAATGCTTTTAAACATAGGAGCTTACAACATTAACATTATTGAAATAGTAAATATTTTTAAAAAAGGCATAGCCATTTTTATGACCATGCCTTTTAGTTAGGTTTAAACTATTGTAAACTGTTTAAATAAGCTAAATCAGAAATTTCAGACCATACTCTAACTTTTTCCATATAATCTTGTTGCGAAGAGATAATTTTCGCTGCCATATCACTTTCTGCCGATTGGTCTTTTAAGAGTTTTTCATTAGCCTTTTTCATTGCGGCAATTACTGATTTAGGGAAAGTTTTTATCTGAATGTTTGGAAACTCTGCTTTCATACTTTCCCAGTTTTTGGCGCTTTCGTGAGTAGATAAGACATACATGTCCCAGGCACCTAACTTCATCGATAATTTTAAAATCTCTTGTAAATCTTTAGGCATTGATTCTAATTTTTCTCTGTTAATGAGAAAATTAAGCTCAGTTGCCGGCTCATGCCACCCAGTATAGTAGTAAGGGGCAATTTTATGGAAGCCCATTCTTAGGTCAAGGGAAGGTCCCACCCATTCTAGAGCGTCAATAGTTCCTCGGTCCAAAGCTGTGTATAATTCCCCTGGAGGAATATTAGTCGGTTTTGCTCCCATTTCAGCGAGCACTTCACCAGCAAATCCTGGGATACGCATTTTAAGGCCTTGTAAATCTCCTACCGAATTAATCTCTTTTTGGAACCAACCGCCCATCTGGTTTCCGGTATTTCCACCATTAATAGATACAAGATTATGCTTGGAATACACTTCGTCCATAAGTTCATTTCCCCCACCATATTCAAACCAGGCCCACTGCTCAGGCGTAGTCATCCCAAAGGGCATAGTCGTGAAATAAAGGGTTTCAGGGACTTTTCCCTTATAATAATAAGAAGCAGTATGTCCTAAGTCGTATTGTCCGCTTTTAACTAAATCAAAAATACCCAGTGCTGCTTTATGCTTGCCGGCATCGTCAATTCGAATATTAATCCTACCCCCAGACATTTCGTTAGCGTACTTGGCGGCATTTTTTACTGCATCGGTAAAAATAGGTAACGAGCTAGGCCAAGTCATTGCTAGAGTCAGGTCATATACTTCATCACTCCTTGATCCTTCGTTTGAGCTGTTAGCAGATGCATCATTACCTCCACAAGAGAATAATAAAAGCAAACTAATAATTAGTCCAACAACTAAGATATTGTATTTTTTTTTATGTAACATCATGTTTACCTCCGATTTTTTTTTTTGCATTATTTATTTTCTATAATTAGAATAGATTTAATTATAGCATAGTTAGATTTTTTTATAGAAAACTTTACTAGTTTAATGTTTCTATCATTTGTGGGTAAATTTTATCGGTAATTTTTTTTAATCTTTGCAATTGTTCGTTTATTTTCCTTTTCTTTTAAGGCTTGCCTTTTATCGTAGTTTTTTTTTCCTTGCCCTAAAACTATTTTTAATTTAATCAACCTGGCTTTTTGATAAATCTCTAAAGGAAGCAAGGCTTTCCCTTTTTCTTTAAGGCTACCTAATAGTTTTGCTATTTCTTTTTTCTTTAATAATAGTTTCCTAGGCATTTTGGGGTCAAGTTTATCATAGGTAGAAAATTTAAAGTTTTTAATGTGCAGATTATGAACCCAAGCTTCGTTATTCTCAATTTTAACAAAGCTTCCTTTTAGATTAACTTCACCAGCTTTAATGGATTTTACCTCGCTACCTTTTAAACTTATGCCCGCCTCTAACTCTTTGATAATAGTGTAATTAAAAAGAACAGATTTATTTTTAGAAAAGATTTTCAATAATTTTTTTTAAATTGAAAAATTATTTACCACAATTTTTAAAATCAACAAAATATTCATCATAAGACTTTTCGTTAGTTGAGTTTAAAGAGTTATCTATTCGGACAATAATCCTTTTAGGGAAAAGATAGTTTTTAATTTTTTTATAAAAAAAAGTAAGATTAGCACTTTCCACGTTATTTTCATAATAAAAAGCCTTAGTTAACTGGTAATTTTCTTTTTTAAAGAAGTACTTAGCATAATCACCAGGAAGCCCTTCTTTTTCTTTTAAGGAAATTTCTAAAAATTTTTCTTGGTTTTTTACTTTAATGTTGAATTCTTTTTTGAGCAAAGAAAAGGTGTGATAATTGTCAATTCCAATGAATAAACCACTACGAAAAATAAAATCCTCATAGGGTAAGAAATAATTTTTATAAAAAGGAAGGGTGCCGGTCAACTCTAACTTGGGTTTTTTGGTCCTTTCTGCTTGCACAAAAAGAACTGGAGTTTTTTTAAACTCAATCATATCTGCTGGAATATTTTTTAGTTGAAAGTCAATAATAGTAGAGCGAATAACACAAGAAAAAACTGGGGGATAATTTTTTTCATTGGTAGCTTTTATCTTATTAAAAATAACCGAAAGCTCCTGTGAATAAATAGAAAAAGAGAATAAAAAAGTGAATGAAAAAAATAATAGTTTAAAAAAACTATTGGGCGCAGGGGTAAGGGGCACGATTTTATTTTTTACTTTCTTTTAATAGTTTAAAAAATTTATCTTCGTATTTTTCAAATAACTTATGCTCCACTAAAAAATTCCCTAACTTTTTTATTTGTTGGTTGTCTTTTTTGGCTTCTCTAAATAAATATTTTATTTCCTCATACACCTGAGGAGGGATGCCATCTTTATCTAATAATCCCCTTTCCTCAATTTCCTGCATATTAATAGGAAATGATTTTTGCATGGTTTTGATACAGAGCTTAACCAAAGAGGCAGTCCAATAATAGTCTTCCCCAGCTAAAATAGTGCTCATGGGTTTGTTCTTGCATTGATCGGTTACAAAACTTAAAATTTTAGGAAGAGGTGCTTTTTCTTCCCATTCGTGTTTTAAAATATTTTCAAAGCGATACTCTAAAAAAAAATCTTCAATTCCTAAGTTATTAAATAAATTTTTAGTTAATGATTGCACTTTTTTAGGGAATCCAATCATATTGTTTTCTTTAACAAAAGGAGTTATCAACAAAGGACGATTGACGTTTAAATTTCCTTCTCTGATTCTTGTTTTATTTCTCCCTGTTTCTGAGATGAAATAATAGTTATAGACCGTATTACCAAAAGTTGCAATATTACTTTTGGGCATATGGATAATGCGAGAGTTTTTTACTGCTTGGTGGAAATTTTCGAAATATTTTTTCATATACCTATTATAATATACTGAATACTAAAATTAACTTAATTTTTTTTATTTAAAAAGTTGTTTAAAATTGTTGCTTTTTACAAAAATTTTACTAAAAAATATTGGCTAATACCAGCTCGTTGATGGCTACCAGTTATTATTGAATCCCCAACTAAAAGGATATTCGCTTGCTCTTATGGGGGTTTTTTGTTTTGGATTAACTCTCCCTTTTAAAAAAGAAATCGTTCAAGAAATTCCTCCTATTTTTATGGGTTGGTCTAGGCCTTTTTTTGCTGGGCTAATCGCCTTGCTTTTCTTGTGCTTGAAGAAAGATTGGAAATTTCCTAGTTTAAAAGATTATAGAAAGTATTTTTGGGTTATATTAGGCATTGTTTTTGGTTTTCCGTTTTTTAGCAGTTTAGCCATGGGGAAAATTACCGCCTCTCATGGGGGAGTTTTATTAGCTTTGATCCCTATAGGAATAGCTTTAGCTGGAACGGTTATGTCTAAAGAAAGGCCTTCTTTAGCTTTTTGGGGGTGCTGTTTAATCGGGAGTAGCTTGGTGGTTTTTTATTCGCTAAGGGCTGGATTAGGGGAGTTTCAAATAGGAGATATTTATATGTTTATGGGAGTTTTTTTAGTCTCCTTAGGGTATGCGGGGGGGAGTATTTTATCTCAGAAAATTGATGGGGTTAAGGTTATTACCTATGCTCTGATCCTTGGGATGCCTATTAGTTTTTTCCAGACGTTTTATTATTTTCCGGAGAACTTTTTCCAGCTCAAATTTTCTACTTATTTCTACTACTTTTATGTTGTTGCTATTAGTCAGTATGGCGGGTTTTTCTTTTTTTATCGGGGAGCTGCTTTAATTGGGGTGGCTAAATCGGGGATGCTGCATTTACTACAGCCTTTTGTGGTGATATTTGTTGCTTTTATTTTTTTTGAAAATTCTTTTGATTTATTTACAGTCGTTATCACTGCTTTAGTGATAACGACGGTTTATTTTAGTAGAAAATTTCCCGTTTATCAAAAAGAATGAACTTGCGAATATTATAAAAATGAGAGATTTTAGATTAAGTTAATTATTAATTAAAAGTTCCCTGGGTTTAGCCCCGTCGGCTGAAGAGACAATTCCCTGCTTCTCGAAACTATCCACTATCCTAGCTGCTCGGTTATAGCCGATTTTCAATCTCCTTTGTAGAAAAGACGTCGATATTCTCCCTTCTTGCTTGGCAATTGCTAAAGCTTGATTATAAAATTCATCTAAATTTTCTTGATTGCTAGCATTATCACTTTTGTCTAGTAGAGAAAAGTCAATGGTTTTTAACGTTTGGGAATAACTTTTTAAATTGGCAATAATTTTACTTACTTCTTCATCGGCTAAAAAAGTTCCTTGAATCCTTTTTAGCACGCTAGAAGTGTTGCTTTGGAGGAGCATATCTCCTTTCCCTAAAAGTTTTTCTGCTCCACTCATATCGATAATGGTCCGGGAATCCACTTTAGATGAAACTTGAAAAGCTATCCTAGAGGGAAAGTTTGCTTTAATAATTCCCGTGATAACATCAACACTAGGCCTCTGGGTGGCTAAAATAAGATGAATGCCAACGGCCCGGCTCATGGCAGCAAGTCTAGTGATGGAGTCTTCTATTTCTTTTCGAGCGACCATCATTAAATCAGCAAATTCGTCGATAACAATAACCAAATAAGGAATGGTGCCTTTTTCTAAATTAGTAGCCGAGTTTTCAATGTTCCTTTTTTTTATTACCTCATTGTAGGAGGCAATACTTCTTACCTGATGCTTTTCTAATAAACTATAACGATTACCCATTTCTTTAATTACCCACTTTAAAGCTAGTGAGGCTTGCTGGTAGTGGGTAATAACAGGGGTCAATAAATGAGGGATATCGTTATAAATCGTAAGTTCCACCATTTTGGGGTCAATCATAACAAATCTTACTTGATAAGGGGATAATTTTAATAATAGGGAACAAATGATGGCGTTGATACAAACCGATTTCCCGCTACCAGTAGCCCCAGCAACTAAAAGGTGAGGAGTAGTGGTAAGATCAGCTATTACCGCTTCTCCAGTAATTGACGCCCCCAAGGCAATGGGTAAATGGGCTTTGCTTTTTGTAAATTCATCTCGTTCCACAATTTCTCTGAGGAGAATTTTTTCTTGGATTTGGTTAGGGATTTCAATACCGATAACGGTTTTCCCGGGAATGGGTGCCACAATTCGAACCGATTTAGCGCCTAGAGAAAGGGCTAAGTTATCGGTTAAGCTAATTATTCTTGATATTTTTACTCCTGGTTCTAGGGTCATTTCATATTGAGTAATCGCTGGCCCAATTGACACGGAGACCACTTTAGAGTGAATACCGAACTCTTGAATGGTGTTTTCTAGTTTGACAATATTTTCGTTAATCTCTTTTTTCTTTTCTAGAGTATCAATTTTTTTTTGGGCGTTATGGGCTAAAGCAGTGCCATCGGCTAAGTAACTCAAAACTTCTGAGCGAATATTTTCATTAATGATTAAATTATTACTAGGGTTATTTGAAGAAAAGTTATTTGAAGAAAAGTTATCCATATTTTCTTGGGGGTACTCTTCTTGGGCTTGATGATTTTCTAAGTCATTGGATTCTTTACTTGAGTAATCAGAAGATGAATTGGCTGCATTAGCCCTATTTTTTGATTTATGCAAGAATAAATGAGCATTGGTTAAATCTAGTATTGCTTGCTCTCTTTCAAGATTATTTTCCACTGGTGAATGAATAGTTGGTTTGCTTTGGCTCTCTTCATTTTTTTTTGATTCATAAGCTAAATGATTATTGATAATTGGTCCTGATGCTTTTTCTTGCTCGGTAGTGGAAAATAAATCTTGATTTATTAGAGTGGTTATTTCTTGATCGTAAATAAAGGCTTTATTGCTCACTTGCTTTTTATAATTTTCATTTTTTAGAGCATTGATATTAACGGGGTGAATTACTTTTTGAAGAAAACTTTTAAATGATAAAAGATATTTTTTATTTGCCTGTTTTGCTTGGCTAAAAATCTCTGGTAGCTTTTTTAGCCTACTAGTGCTTTTCTTTAAAGAAGAAAAAATAGAGCGACTTTTTATATTAAAGTTGTATAATACCAACCCTAAAAATGCTAAGCAAATAATTAGATTTAAAGCAACTGAGAGAATACTGGTTTTCCCTTCATTCCCTAAAAAATAAATAACTAGCGCATAAAAAAAGCGAGGCAAAAAACCACTCCAATCGCTATTGATAAGGGGAGTATTGAGTAAAAGAATCTGCAAAGAAAAACAAAGCATGAAAATAGCAAAAGTCTTATGCAAAAAAGGAGTGAGCTCAAATTTTTCCTTTAACCCAAAATAACCTAACCAAAAAAGAAAAATGGGTATAGTAAAAATAACTACTCCCAAGAAATCAGTTACTAAGAAATTACTTAAAAAATGAATAGTGTCGCCTAGAAAATGAGTCCCTTCTCCAGTATAACTTATTAAAATGAGGAATAAAAATTGTGAAAGAAGTATGCATAGCAAGAAAATAATTTTTTTCTCCATGCTAAGTGAATTAGAAATTGGTTTGACCTCAGACATTATAGCGATATATATAATTATCTTGATTATCCTAAATTACTTAAGTAAAAATTAATAAAATATAAAGGATAAGTATTTTTATTGATTTAGGGTTTTTTTAATTAATGGTTATCGTTAATGAAAGAAAAGGCTTTATTAGTTAAATTTACTTTATAGATAAAGTTCAACTTTTTTCCCTGCAATTCTTTATGCGATTGGTTTAAAATGGTGGAGTCATTAAACCAAGCATAAAGGGATGAGCCAGAACCGCTTAATAAAACATGGGGTGTTTTATTAAGTAGAAGGTGATAAACTTTTTTTATTTTGGGATAATATTCAAGGGTTTTTTTTTCAAAAGCATTATAAAAAAACTCCGGAAGTGGGGGAAGGGAGCGGTTGTTTTTTTTATTAGCAGCAAGTAGGTTTTTTTTAAGAGAAGAAAAATTATCATTGTTATTTAATTGAACGTTTTTTTTATAGGCTAAGGAAGTGGCGATAAACTCTTCGGGGTAAACCAAAAGTAGTTGGTCGTTAAGTGAAAAATCTAAGGGAGTGATTTTTTCACCAATTCCCTCCACGATAGCTAACCCTCCTTGCAAAAAAAAAGGAATATCACTACCAAACTTAATGGCAATTTGTTTTTTTTGATCTTCGGTTAATTGTAAATTAAACATTTTATTAAGCACTAGAATAAGACCAGCTGCATTACTACTTCCCCCTCCTAACCCGGCGCCTACGGGAATATTTTTTTTCAACCTAAGGAGCACCGGTGGGATGGAAAATTCTTTTTGAAAAAATTCTAATACTTTAATGAGCAAATTATTTTCTTGTAAATTATAATGAGTAGTTTTTAATGCTATCTTTGGGTGGGAGGTTGGTAAAAAAGTTATTTGATTGATTTCTTTTTTGACGACAGGAGAAACTGATAATTCATCATAGAGTGAAATAGAGTGGAATAGGGATTCAATTTTATGATAAGATTCGTTGGCAGAAGGTGGCAAAACGTTTAGGTAAAGGTTAACTTTTGCATAGCACTTTATTTTAAGAGCATCACTCATCATTGCGGTGGGGCTAGCTGAACAACATCTCCTTTTTTAAGGACATTGATCAGTTGATAGTCGAAAATCTGGGCACTAGCAAAATAGTTTTCTACTTGACTAATCGTTATTTCTCCCAAGATATTTTCCTCTCTTTTAATAACTAATGTATCGTTTTCTTTTATTCCTTGAAGCTCCCCTAAAGAAATAACGACTAAATTGCTGGTAATCTCCACGACTTCCCCTTGAGGGATGACGTCTTTTTCAATATTGGTTTTGAATTGATTTAAGACTTCTTGATAGCGAGAATTTCCCCTCGCGGAAAGGGTGACGTTTTTTACTTCTTTCCCTGATTCACTAACTTGAAATTGCAAAAGAAATAACTCTTCTCTATCTCTTGGTTGATAATCAATTAAAAAATGATTTTGATAAAGATTGTTTTCTTGTAAAATTTTTTTCTTATCCCTTGCTAAAACTAGCTCGGCTTTTAAAATGAAAGACTCTTGGAGTTTGTCAAATAGCATTTTCCCTACTACGACATTAAAATAGGGGAAAGTGAATTCATCTACTAAATTTTGATTTTCTACTAAGATGTAAAATTTAACCCCATGGCTCGGAGCAAAGTTGTTGGCTAAGGTATTGGCTAAGCTACTACGAAGTTCTTTCGTTAAAAATTCTATTTGGGTGGTGATTTTAAATGTGTCTTTTTGTTGGTTTTCTAAAATATTTTTAACAATCCCTAACTCTTCTAAATAATCTTGATTCCTTCCCTGATTTTTTAAATAGCTGACATAAGCTATGCGCAAATCTTCATCTAAAGGAGTTAAACTGATACCACGTTTAACATGATTAAAAACCCCTAAGTAATTTCCTTTTTGCTCTAACAGCTTACTTTGAGTTTTATGATAACTAGCGTAACGTTCTCTTAGTGGATCGTCTATAGCGGTATTCGCTAAAATTATTTCTTCTAAAAAATACCTAGCCCATTCATCGCTTTCTTGTTTTAAAAGCAGCTCTTCTAAAGGCAGGATAACTTTGGTTAAATTCTCTTTGTTTTTTAACTCGAAAAAATCATCTACTTTTTTGTAAATAAAAAATTGAACAAAGCTGGTGAGTCGTTTATAAAAACTAAATTCTTCATTTCCTATGCTCTCTTCTGTTAGTGACAACTGTTTTAAAAAATTTAAAAGGGTATTCCAGTTTTTAGTAATAAAATAAATTTCTAATTTTTTCTTCACATAAGGAAAATAATTTTTATTTAAAAAAAGGGCTTGATTGATACTAGCTAAGGCTTTTTTAGGGCTATTTACTAAAAGGAAAAATTCAGTTTCTAAGAAAAAAAAATAATGATTTTTAGGGTAACGATTTTTATACTCTTCTAAAAGATTTTTAATTTCTCGAGTATTAGGGTTGTTGCTGTTTAAAAGTAAGGTGCCTTGAAGCTCATACCAATTAGCATCCCTACCAGCTATTGTCTCATATTCTTGCAAACCATTACTGGCTAAAATATTTTTGTTTTGCTTTAAAAAGATTTTAATTTTTAGTAAATGAGCATCTCGATAATTAGAATCTTCTCTTAAAATTTCTTCTGCTTGCTGCAAAGACGCTGCATAATTCTTTTCGTAAAAAAGGACTAACGCTTCTAGGTATTCGGCTCTAAGGGAGTTTTCCCATTTTTTTATAAAAACTAATTCTTCTTTCGCTTGTTCCAAATAATTTTTTTCAAGGTAAGTTTTTAAAAGAATTTCTCTTAGGGCTAAATCGTTGAAATATTTTTCTTGTAAATCTTCGCCAGCAATAATAATGTCGTCGTAACTTCCTTGGTAAAACTTTTTTTCTAACTGCTCAACTTCGGCGGTAATGTTAGCATAAAGTAAATGAAAAAAAAAAAATAGTAAAAGAAATATTTTAATCAAAAATGCTGTAAATTATTTTATTATTTTTTAGATAAAATTAAATCTATATGGCTAATACTTTTTTCACTAATGACTTTTCGATTTTTAGTTTCTGCGTCACTTTTTGTTTGATTATTCACTAGGCTTAAAAAATCCATAAAATAACTTCTGCTTTTTTGGTACCAATCAAAAGCTTGTGGATGAGCTTTTGCTTTTTCTACTTTATGAAAATACATCCTAGCTAAAAAAAAAACAATTTCTTCTAAGGGCAGCTGAGTGGAATACTCTTTTTTTTTAATCAAATCTTCCAAAACTTCAATGCCTTTATCGATATTTTGTTTTCTTAAAAAAAGGACATACTGCTTAATGGTTTCATTTTTTATTTCTGGTTTATTTTGTTTGTTTATTAAATCCAAGAGTTTTTCATAAGCTTTTTCTGCTTGAGTAAATTCTCCATTTTCATTAAGTGCTTTAATCAAAGAGCGTAATTCTTTCTCGTCATTATTAGCATTTGCTATTAAATCTTGACCTTTCCCCTGAGAGTTTTTAGCATTAATTTTTACTTTGTCTGCATTAGCTATCAACTGATTAAACGAAGCCATTAATTGTTTAGCTTGAATGACTTCTTGATCGTTTTCATAACCTGTTTTATTTCTACTACGATAAAAAGTTAGTTTGCTATTCAGTAGCTTTTGGAGATAACGTTTCCCTTGTTCTAAATTAGTTAGGTAGTTTTCGTCTTGGTTTTTTGAAGCGAAGTTATAGAGTAGCTGGGCTGCTCTTAAAATAGAGGCTGTGTTTTTATAGTTTATTTCATTAATTTTAGCAAAATGCTTAGCGGCTTTTTTAGGGTTGGTCTCTTGATTAGCCGTAGCGAGAAAATAATTTAAAATAACATTATTAGGGGTAAAAGCAATATTTTCTTCCGTTACTGTTAGGGATTTTTCTCGGTAATCGTTAGCTAGTTTTAAGAAGTTGTTTTTATTTTTCGGAGTAGAGGTAAAATCCGCTTTTTGTTTTAAATAATTTGAGGCTGATAAGTATTGCTCCCTTTGATAACGAGCGTAATAAGAATAAATTTCTAAGGTTAAAAAATCCCAGCTAGACGAGTTGTAAACTTTTTTATAAAAAAACTTATATCTATCCCAATAATCTAAAGCAGTAATCCCCGGGAATACCGAGTTAAACTTTTTAAGGAGTCTAAGGGAATTGCCATTATTCTCACTGAAAGCTATATATTTTTCTTCGACTAATTTCCTTAAAGAAATAACAAATAAATTCTCACTCATAGAGACTTTGCTTATTTTTTTAATGGTCTCTTGAAGTTGTTGATAATTTCCCTGCCCACCATGGATGTCTAAGGCTTCAACTATTGCGTAGCGAATAGGAACAACTTTATAAGCTAGCCCAAATTGCTTCAAATACCACGGCCCTAAATATTTAAAGTCTTGCTGATAAAGGTACCCACCACTTCTAAGTTTAAAGTCATAAATTGATTTATCGATATAATTCCTCGTTGTTCTTTTAAGGGCCTCTAGGTTGTTGAGTTGATATTTTCTATCAAGGGCAATTTTCCTTTGAGGGTTTTTAACTTTGTTTAAAAGTTCTTTTTTTTTTTGTTGGAGGTAATTGATGCTTAACTTTTCGAGGTCTTTTCTTTTCCAAGTAACATAAACCGGCCTATCGGTCGAGTACAACTGGAAATCCCTTATAGCTTGAATCAATTCTAATTCATCGCGGAAGGTGTTTAAAAGATCTCCATATAGGCGGGGGAAGACATTGCCTTTTTGGTCAAAAAAATCAACATCGGGTCTTTTGTTTTCAATTAAAGCAAAATATAAAATAGAAAAAACTTGATTATCCCCGCCTTCTGTCATAAAGATGGAGTTGGGTTCTATTCCCATTAAAAAATTTTTGCCATAATTATGGTTTACCCAATTAAGCGAATTATCGTTGCTTTGAACGTTTTTTTTATATTGAAACCAAGAAGTAAAGTGATTTGTCGTATTCCCTCCTAAACCCCAAGTAAGCAAGAAAAAAATGAACCCAAATATAATAGTGTTGATAAAAATAATATTTTTTTTCGTCATAAAAGCATTTTTTTGATTTTAATTTTCCTGCAGTTCTTCTTTTGCTTGATTATGGATAGGGGGGTTGGTTTTCTTTAGAAAAAACTTAGATAGTAATTTATCACTAAGGGACAACAATTCATAAATCCCTAAGGGAATAAAAATAGAAAGGATAAAATAACTATAAATATAAAAAACCTCAATGAAAAATAAATCTTGCTCGTTAAAATCAAATTTAATGTATAAAGTTAAAAAAACGTTATAGATAATGAAAGTAAAAATTAGCAAGCAAAACCATAGCCGAGATTTTTTAAAAAGACTAAAAAGTCCCACTAACATAACGATGAAAAAAGGCCAGGCATATTGGGAATAGGTAACTTTTACGAATAACAATTTTAATTGGGTTAAGAGATTAAATAAATTAATCGGTAATAAGTTAGGGGGAAATTGTTTGCGATTAATCATAGTAAAAAATTTCGCGAGTTTTCCCCAAATGTCGTTGAGCTCGTTAATTCCGCCCCAGTTTAGAGGGGGATTGCCATGGGCTCTAATAAAGATGTAAAAGTAAATGGTGAAGCCCAAAAATATCATACCGAAAAATTTAATTGTGGCTAAAGATAGTCGATAAAAAACTTGCTGATGGTTTCCTTTTCCACCTCCCCAGCGAAAAAATAAATAATAAAACAGTAAGGCGATATAGCAAAGGACAAAAATAGTTACCCCTGGTTTTAAGTTGGCGTAATTATTAATAAATAAATTAGAACTATAACGCACGATATAATAAAAATAGCTTAACCAAGCAACTACGACTAACGACAAAACAGCTATAAAATGAATACGGTATTCTTGTAAGAAAAGCTGGTAATTTGGTTTGCGTAGTACTTGAAATATAACAAAAAAAGTAGCTAAAAAAACTAAAGTAAATAATTGAGAAATAATAATGGTTTGGTGACCTCCTAGTCCGATGCCAAGTAAAAATCCAAAAACTAATAAATAATTTTCCCCTAAATAAATCTCTTTACTATTATCATGAGCGATAATGCTTTCTTGCCATTTTAGCAAAATATAAAAAAGTAGCGGATGAAATAAAGCGGAAATGGTATAAACTTCGGTGGTAATCGATTGTCCCCAGAGAGTTTTTGACATCGTAAAAGCGACGGCTCCAATCGCAGTGGAAAGGTAAATATATACTTTATTTCCTCCAAGAGAAAAAAGAATTTTTAAATAAACTAAGGCAGCAAAATAAATGGTTAAAGCCCCACAGAAAGCAGAGAACAAATTGACTCGCCAAGCAACATTACCAAAAGGGATGAAAGTGAAAATCTTAGCAAATAAAGTGTGAATAGGATAACCGGGAGCGTGAGCTACTCCTAGGTAGTAAACCGCCGAGCTAAGTTCCCCATTATCACCGGCTGATACTCCTGGGGTAAGGTGAAGGGCATAAAAAACGAAAGAAAATAAAGCTAAAAAAAAAGCTAATAATTTATCATAACCACTTAAAGAACAGGGGTGATAACTACGTAACCATTTTTTATTAAAACTTGCTAAGTTCAATTTCATTTACAGGAAATCATAACATGAACTAAGAAATTATCCTCCTTGAAATATTGATTAATCACTTTTTGAATTTTATCGGGAGTTATCTGAGTTAGGTTTTTAAGTTCTTTTTCCCATTTATTATAAGGCTTATCGTAGAGTTCATAAAAAGCTGATAAATTTGCTTGATAACTATTTTTTAATTGACTTTTATACGCTCCCACCATAATCGTGTTTTGGGCTCTTTTTAGTTCTAAGGAGCTGATCATTTGGTTTTTGAGTTTAGCCACTTCTTTTTGAAAAGCTTCGATAACCCAGAGGTACTCGTCTTTACTTTTTTGTCCTAAAGAAGCATAAAAAATCAGTGCCCCATAATCCCTAGCAACTTTATAATAACCCCCCAAAGAATAAGCTCTTCCTCCTTGTTGTTGGCCATTTTTCAAGTACCCTTCACTTCTAAGTTGAAAAAGTGGTCCCCCTAACCCCGATAAATAATTTTCAATAACTTTAAAAATTAAAAAGTCTTCACTAAATCTAGGGGGAGCAAAATAGCCCATGTGCACATGGGTTTGATTAATGTTTCTATTATAATCAAAATGAATGCTTTTTTTCCCCGTATAGCTCAAAGAAGGAATAACTATTTCATTTTTCTTAAAGATTTCTTGACTTCCTAGGGTCTCTAAAAAACCTTTAGTTTGATTGGAAAATTTTTCTACTTTGCCGATTACTGAATAAACTTTTTTTGATTGCTTTGTTTTTTGCAAAAGAGAATCCATCTTATTTAAGGTTATGCCCCTGAGTGATTTCGTTGTCCCTATTTTAGGGTAGCGGTAAGCTAAATTTTTAAAGATTTTTTTCTTAAAAGCTAAGACGGCTAAACTTTCCGCTCGTTCTTTGTTTCTAGCAATTTGAAATAATTGCTGCTTTTTTTCTAGTGCAAAATCTTTTTCATTAAACCCCTTATTATGGATAATGCTTTGAAGGATTTCTAGGGCCAAAGGATATTTTTCAGCCTGGCAGGTGAATCCTATATTTAAAGAATTTTCTCCCGAGTGGCTAAAAAATTGTAGAGCATTTTCTCTAATGGTATCGATGAGCCGAGTTTTAGAATAACTGTTATTAGAAGTAAAAAGCATTTTAGCCAAAAGGTTGAAAATGCCATTAGGCGTAGTAGATTTTTGAGTAGAAGATTCTTCAAATTCTTGTCCCCCGATTATCTGTAGCGAGGCACTTATCAAAGGGTAATTACTTTTTTGGCTAAGGAATTTTAAATGATTTTTTAAAACCTCTTTTTTAAGGTAACTTTTTCGATTAGCAATTTTTTTTTCTTTCGTTGTTAGCTTGGTTGGACTTTCGTTTTTTATTAAAGTTTTTTTTATTTTTAAATGAACATCATTTTTAATATTTTGGAATAATTTTTTTTCAATCTCATGATTTCGGGCTAGGCGACTGGCTTTTTGATAGATTTTCCCTTGAGTGAAATTAGCAGAAGGTAAAAGCAAAAATAATTTATAATTTTCTTTTAAAAAAAATTTTTTAATAGCACTAGTAATGTCCTTTAAAGTAAGTCTTTTTATTTTCTCTAAGTAAGTATCTTGATAGTTTAACTGGTCGGTATTTTCCCACGAGTACAAATTATTATAAGCCATTTCCATGAAACTTTCCTGGCTTTCGATTTTTTCGTTCACTAAAGCAGATATAGCTCCTTGAAGTTTTTTGTCAGAGAGGTATTTTTCGATATGGTAGAATAAATTGGTTATTGCTTGAATAACGTTATTGGTTTTTCTTTGTAATGAAGTATTTTTTTTTTGTTCCTTTAAAGTAAAATAGATAAAAAACTTCCCATCACTGTGGTTATAATTAAAGTCACTAACAATTGTTTCTACTAATTTTTTTTCTTCTTTGATAACTTGGTTGAAAACGCTACCTTTTCCTTCGCCTAAAAGATAATTGATGATTTCTAAAGTGTATTTATTTTCATCAAAAAAACTCACCCCAGAAAAAGCCAAACAAACTTTAGGAAAAATAACTTGCTGATGAGTGGTTTCAAAAACTTCCTTTTGTTGAAAAAGGGTAGGGGGGTATTTTTGATAATTCTTTTTCCTCTTAGCTTGGAAAATAGGGCGTTTTTTTTTAAGCGAGGGAAAAGTGTTTTCTACTACTTGGATCACTTCGCTTTCTTGGATATTCCCCACTAATGATAAAGTCATATTTTTTAGTCGATATTTTTCTTGGTAAAAAAGTTTTAAATCATCAGGGGTTATTGTTTGAAATCTTTTTTTAACTCCAATAATAGGATATTTTTTTTTATTATTTTTTTCTAAAATAAAGTTGAGGTAGCGATAAAAATAGTCATCATAACTATCTTCCCCAATATCCATTTCCGCTAAAATGGTGCCTCTTTCTTCTTCTACTTTCTTAGGATCCAAAAGAGCTTTTAAAATAAAATCAAAAAAATTAGAAAAAGTTTCAGAAAAGTATTTTGAAAAAACTGAAAAATAATAAGCGGTGTAATCATAGGTGGTGTAAGCATTGAGATCCAGGGCTCCTTTTCTTTCTAAGAAATTAGAAAAAGCATCTTTTTCGGGAAAATTTTTAGAGCCTAAAAAAACGGCGTGCTCTAAAAAGTGGGATATTCCGCTTCCTAAATATTTTCCTTCATTGAGAGCCCCGGTATCGGCTACTTTAAGGAAATAAGTTACTAAGGGAATCCTTGTGTCAGTTTCTAAGATTATTTTAAGGTTGTTTTTAAAATAAATTGCTTTTTTCATTATTTTTTAATGTTTTTCCATTAATGTTTTGGAGAGAAAAAGATAGCTTTCTAATTATCGATGAAAGGGTAATTAGTTTTTAGCTGGAAAAAAATTAATAAAATTAATTCAAGTATAAAAGAGAAGCTTGGATAAAGCTACCCCTCGTTGATAAAGCTAAACACATCGCAAAAAAGGCCGTAGGCAGTTGGCCTTTTCCCGGCTCCCGGGCCCGTAATCATCAATTCCCCTAAATCTTCGGTTTCTAATAAAATGGCATTTTGATTAGCCAAAACATTACTGAGAGGAGAAGAGTGAGGAACTTTTTTTAAAACCACTCGACCAGCGACAGCGTTGTTTTTTTTAGTAATTTCTCCTACGAGTTTAAAAAATTTATTTTCTTTTTTAGCTGCTAAAACGTCTTTTAATTTTAAATTATCAATCCCCATAAAAGGAATTTCTTTAACGCTTAAATTGCCATTCATCAAAATGTTAGCTAAAATAATGGTTTTAGCCAAGGAGTCATAGCCTAAGACATCGGCATCGGGGTTGGTTTCGGCGTAACCTAGCTTTTGGGCGTTTTTTAAAGCCTCAGCGTACTCAATTCCTTTTTCCATCTGGCCAATGATGTAATTGGTGGTGCCGTTTAGGATGGCGGTTATTTTTTGGATATGGAGATCTGGTAGACACTTTTCCACGAAGCTAAAAACCGGGGTTCCCACTAAAACTGTGCTTTCGATTTTTAATTTAGTTTTTTTAGTTTTAGCAATTTCTTTTAATTTATCATAGGCTAAAGCTATGGGCCCTTTATTTGCGGTGAATACTGCTTTGCCTCGATTTAAAGCTAGTTTCAAATAAGTTAAGCCGGGCTCGCCATCGGTTAAATTGGTGGGGGTGCATTCTATTAAAATATCATAATCAGCTTGCTGTAAAAGCTCTTCCACACTTTTTCCCTGCTTATCTTGGTCTTTTTTATGGAGCATGTTTTCTAAGTTCAGCCCATTGGCATTATAAAACACCTCTTTACTGCTAGCAGCGGCTAGTAAAACTAGTTCAATATTATGCTTGGTTAAAAAAGCTTTTTTTGCTTGTAAAATTTCAATGAAACCACTACCAACTGTTCCTAGTCCTAGAAGGATTAATTTTACTTTTTTCATAACTAAAGTAATTATAATATAGTATTACCCCTTTCGTTTTAGAAAATTGTTTTAGAAAAAAGCTAAAAAAAAATCTTAGTTTTCACTAGTTTGTTCGGCTGTTTATTGTAGGCTTTTACTAAGAAATTTGCTAGTTAGAGTTCTTTCCTTTGCTTTTATTTGTATGCTATAATATGAGCAAAGATGATTGAGAAAATAACCGATAGCCAGGAGCAAGAAGAAGACAAGCATCTAGCAATTAGACCACAAGATTTTTCTCATTTTATTGGGCAAGATAACATAAAAGAAAATTTTCAAGTTTATTTAACAGCAGCTAAAAAACGAAAAGAAAGTTTAGATCACGTTTTATTAAGTGGCCCTCCGGGATTAGGCAAAACCACTTTTTCTATGTTAATTGCTAAAGAAATGCAGGCTAATTTAAAGGCGACGACGGCCCCGGCTATTGAAAAAACCGGCGATATGGCTGCTATCTTGAGTGGGATAAAAAAAAATGATATTCTCTTTATTGATGAGATTCATCGTTTAAAACCAGTTATCGAAGAAGTGCTTTATGGGGCAATGGAAGATTTCCATTTAGATATTTCTCTTGGCCAGGGGACTACTGGTAAAACAGTTAGAATTAAACTCCCTACTTTTACGTTAATTGGAGCAACGACTAAAGCAGGTGCGTTATCCCAGCCACTTATTAGTCGTTTTGGGATTACGGGGAGATTTGAATTTTATTCTCCAAAAGAGTTAGAGAAAATTATCATTAACAACGCTAAGCTTTTGAATATTACCATTAACCCTAAAGGGATTAGCGAAATTGCTAAAAGAAGTCGGGGTACTCCGCGAATTCTTAACCGCTTACTAAAGAGAATAAGGGACTATGCCGAAGTTAAAAATATAAAAATTATTGCTGAAGAGTTAGTGGATTACTCGCTAGCAAAAATGAGCATCGATAATCTTGGTTTAGATAAGATGGACCGGGATATTTTACGTTCTTTAATTAGCAATTTTAATGGAGGCCCAGTCGGGATAGAAAATCTAGCAACCACCGTAGGAGAAGATACTGCTACCCTTGAAGAAATGTATGAACCTTTTCTCATCCAAATTGGGCTTATTAAACGCACCCCGCGGGGGCGAGTGGCTACGGATAAAGCTTTTAAATACCTTAATCTTCCGCAAAATGATGAAAAAAATTTGTTTAATTTTTCTTCTTAATCTTACTTTTTTTCTTTACTCTGCTGCTCCTGCTTTAGAAATTCGTTTGCTTTTTTATCAAGGAGATGGGAAAAATTTAACCAGAGAAAAAAACCATTTCCAAATTCAAAATAATAAATTTCGTTTTCAAAATAAAACTTATATCATTCAAAACGACAAGTTTTTAAAAATACCCGAAAATTACCCACTGGTCATTAAAAACATTGACTACTTTGGTAAAATAAAAATTGTTCAAAAAAAAGGGACTTATTTCCTTATCAACTATCTGCCTTTGGAACTTTATCTAGAAGGGGTTTTAGCTGGAGAAATATCTTATTCTTGGCCTAATGCAGCCATTAAAGCTCAGGCAATTGCTTCACGCTCTTATGCGGTTTATTTGATGAAAAAAAGAAAAAATGAAATTTTTGATATTGTCAATAGTGAAAGCAACCAGGTATTCAAAGGCGTTGACTCTTCCCACCCTAATATTAAAAAAAACGTTTTAGCTACTAAAGACGTTATTATGACTTATCGTAATGAACCTATCCAAACTTTTTTTAGTGCTACTTGTGGGGGAATGACGGAAAAGGCCGAAGACGTTTGGTCTAGTGATAAAAAATTAGCTTATTTCAAAAATATTCGTTGCCATTATTGCACTACCCATCCTAAGTTTAACTGGGATTATCAAATAAATAATAAAACGCTAACGACTAAGCTAATGGCTAAACTGGGAATTAAAAAAGTCAAAAGATGGGAAATTGTGGAGAGGAGTGGGAGTAAGAGGGTTAAAAAAATCATGGTAGTAGATGAAAAAAATAAAAAGCATTTTTTATCGGGAAATGAGTTAAGGGTGCTTTTAAATCCAGCTAAAGTGCTTTCAACTAAATTTAAGTTAACCAAAAGAAATAATAAGTATCACTTTAAAGGAACAGGTTTTGGCCATGGGGTGGGTTTGTGCCAGTGGGGAGCTAAAACTATGGCTGAGCGTGGCTTTAGTCATAAAAGAATTTTAAATTTTTACTATAAAAACATTACTATTAAACCCATCAATTCTAGAATTTACCTTGCTTTAAAATAAACAGTTTTTGAATTCCATCGTTCTTTCTTTAGGTAGTAACATCGGAAAAGATGATTTGGTTTTAGCCAAAAATTTAGAAAAAGCCATTGCTCTTCTTGCAAAAAAAATCTCTCTTATAAAAAAATCTTCCTTTTATAAAAGTTCTCCAGTTGATTATTTAGACCAAGATAATTTTTTAAATATGGTTTTACTGGCAAAGACTTTATGTTCTCCTAGTGAACTCCTTGCTTTTATTCAAGTAATTGAAAAAAAAATGAAAAGCAAAAAACTTTTTTTTAAAGGCCCTCGAATTATTGATATTGATATTATTTTTTTCAATGATCTTGTCATCAGTAAAAAAAAACTAACTATTCCTCACCCAAGTTTTCATCAGCGACTTTTTGTTTTACTTCCTTTATTAGAATTAGATCCCGACTTCATTGATCCAACCAATAAAAAAAAGATTAAAAATTATATTCAAAAAGAATTCTACCAAGAGCAAAAAATTAAACAATTAAAAAGTTATTAAGATAATTATGGAAAGATTATTTTCTTATGGTACGCTACAAATGGAAAAAGTGCAGAAGGAAGTTTTTGGTCGTTTGCTTTGTGGTAAAAAAGATGTGCTACTTGGTTATGTTATAACAAAAATAAAAATTACTAATAAAGATGTTATCGAAAAAAGTGGGACGAATATTCATCCTATCCTTTTATTTACTAGTAAAAAAACTGATGAAATAAAGGGAACGGTTTTTGATTTGAGTTTAGAAGAATTAAAACTAGCAGATGCTTACGAAGTGGAAGAGTATAAGCGGGCTAAAGGAGAGTTTAAATCGGGGAATACTTCGTGGATTTATGCAGCAAGATAAAAAATCATTTTTATTATGATTTTATCCCTAAATAAACTTTTTGGATGGCAGGATTTTTTATAAGAGAAGTGGCTTTCCCTTGTAGAGCAATTTCCCCATTTTCAATAATATAAGCTTCGTCGCAGTTTTTCAAAGTAAGGTAAGCGTTTTGTTCCACGAGAAAAATAGTTATTTTTTTTTTTAGTTCGTTAATAACTTGAAAAACTTTATCCACCATTACGGGAGAAAGTCCTAACGTTGGTTCATCTAAAATTAAAAACTCTGGGTCGCTCATTAACGCTCGAGCGATTGCCAACATTTGTTGTTCTCCTCCCGACAAGCTGCCAGCTAATTGATTTTTTCTGTCTTGGAGAATGGGGAATATAGTGAAAATTTCTTCTTCTTTTATTTTTTGAGAAGCTTGGTTTTTTTGAAGATAGCCGCCTAGTTGTAAATTATTTTTAACCGTTAAATGGCTGAATAAACATCTACCCTCAGGGACTAAAGAAATTCCTAAATTAATGATTTCATTAGGTTTCAAGGAGTTGATTTTTTTCTCTTGATAAATAATCTCTCCTTGTTTTATTGGGTGTAAGCCTAAAAGGCAATTTAAAAGGGTAGTTTTCCCAGCCCCATTCATCCCAATAAGGCTAACCAATGTTTGGGGATGAACGTTTAAATTAATGCCTTTAAGAACAGGGAACTTATGATAATAAGCATAAAGGTTTTTGATAGTTAACATTATTTCTTTAATCTTTTTTATTTCCTAGATAAGCTTTTAAAACTTCAGCATCTTTAAAGGCATCATTAGTCGCTCCGTTAAAAATAAGCTTTCCCGAGTTGATAACGCTAACCACGCTTGCTAAATCTTTTAAAAAAGATAAGTCGTGCTCTATTAAAATAATGGTTAATTTTTCTTGCTTTTGAATGCTTTTTAAAAACCTAGCAATGGTTTTTTTTTCTTGAGGATTTAATCCAGCCACTGGTTCGTCTAAAACAAGTACGGATGGCTTTGCTAATAATGCTCGCATGAGTTCTACTTTTTTTTTTATGCCATAAGGGATTTCTTTGGTTTTTTTTTCTAAAAATTGATTCAAATCTAAACTATTTGCTAACCAATAAAAGTAATCTGATTTTTCCTGAGTGATAGAATGAGTAAAGGGATTTTTAAATAAATTGAATACTTTTTTAGGGAGTAAAGTAAGCAATAAATTTTCTTTTACTTTTAAATCTTCTGCAAGTTGCAGATTTTGAAAAGTCCTTCTAATTCCCTTTAGAGCTATTTGAGGTGGAGATAAGAGTTCAATGGGTTTATCTTTAAAATAAATAGTTCCGCTAAAATCTTTAATAAAACCGGTTAGCAAATTAATTAAAGTGGTTTTCCCAGCCCCGTTAGGCCCGATAATGGCATGAATAGTATTTTCTTTTATTTTTAGGCAGAGATTATTAATGACTTTTAAGCCTCTAAAATTTTTTGTTAAATTGCTAATGGTTAAGATTGTTTGATTATTCTTTTGCATTTTTAATAATCCCGCCTAATCCCTGACGAGAAAAAGCAATAATAACAATAATGATAGCACCTAAAAGAAGGTGTTTCCATTCTTCAAAATAACTAAGCCCTTGAGGGAGGATGGTTAAAATTACACTCCCGATTATTCCTCCATAAATGTTACCAATTCCCCCAATAATAACCATAGCCAAAAGCTCTACTGAAAAAGTAAAGTTGGCATCATGAGGTGAAATAAAACCGGAGTAAAAAGCGTATAAATTACCAGCAATTCCTGTTAACAATATTGATAAAGTAAAGATGAAAATTTTCCAAGGATGAACAGCAATTCCCACACTTGCTAAACTAGTTTCGTTTTCTCTTATTCCTTTTAAAATGATTCCCCAAGGCGAGAAAATCAAATAATTGACAATTACCAAGCAAACTAAAAAAAAACCAGCAATAATAAAATACCAAAATGATAAAGCAATAACTTCTTCTCCATTGATGATTAGCGGAGGAACGCTTAAGCCATCAGGGCCACCGGTTAAATCTACTTCGTTAATTAAAACAAAATAAATAATAAGCCCAATGCCTAAAGTGGCCATGGCTAAATAATGCCCGGTTAGTTTTAAAATAGGGAAAGCTAGCAAAATAGCAAAAATAACTAAAAAACTTAAACTCAAAAAAACTGCACTAACATAAGAAAAAGAAAATTGCTCTATTAAAATAACGGTCAGGTAAGGGCTGAGCATATAAAAAGCCCCTTGCCCTAAGTTGATTTGGCCAGTATAGCCAAGTAGGAGATTTAAAGACAAAACGATAGTGGCATGAAGTAAAGATAGAATAATAATTTCGTAATGAAAGGCGTTACTAATAAAAACAGGTAGTAAAATTAATGCCCCTAAGACGATGAAAAATTTATAATCAAAAATCTGACTAAAGGGAGAGAGAATGAGTTTTTTCATTATAAATGAATTTCTTTTTTGCCTAATAGTCCTTGAGGTTTTATAATTAGAATAATAATGAGGATAATAAAAGCAAAAGCATCTTTATATTCAGTGGAAATATAAGCAGCCATTAAAGACTCAAATAAACCAAGCAGGACTCCTCCTAAAACAGGCCCAAACGGGCTTGCAATTCCGCCAATAATCGCCACCACAAAACCTTTTAGCCCTAACAAAATACCGCTTTCATAGTGGATGGAAGATAGTAAAGTGAGTAATACTCCACCTAAAGCTCCAATGATAGCTGAGAGAGTGAAGATAAAAAGATAAATTTTTTCTAAATTAATCCCCATTAAAACTGCTGCTTTTTCGTTGTCGCAAGTAGCTAAAATGGCTTGTCCTTCTCGATGATGTTTTAAAAAAGAAAATAGTAGAATTAAAATAACGAAGGAACTAAAAACAATGAGTAATCCCGAGAAAGTAAAAACTGCATCAAAAAAATAAATATTCCAACTTTCTTGTTGAGTAAAAAAATCAGGAAAACTAAAAATATTTTTCCCAATAAATACTTCTACTAAACCTCGAATAAAAAAAGCATAACCAATGGTGAGAACAATCAAGGATAAGCTATCTTGATTTTTCGATATTTGAAAAAGTTTTTTTAAAAAAAAAGAAAAGACAAAACAGATGATAATAATAATAAAAATCGTTAGAATAATGTTTTCTATTTTTTCATACAAAATGACTCCAGTAATTCCGCCGAGCATGACAATCTCGCCTTGGGAGAAGTTAATGACTTTTTTTACCTGATAGACCATCGTATAACCGAAGCCTACTAAGGTGTAAACAAAACCAATGGTTAGACCAGTGAATAAAGCTTGGATGAATTCATTCACTAGTTTTTAAAGAGTTTGAACGTTTATATATTTTTTGTATTTAATAAATAATCAGCCAGCTTTTATTCGATAATTTTCCAACTACCATTTTTGATTTGCAAAATGAGAAAACTAGTTTCTTCATTTAATCCTAAATGATCGTTAGCTGATAGATTATAAATTCCACTAGGACTAACGAAATTTTTGATTTTCTCTAATTCTTTTTTAATGGTTTCCCCTTGATGGTTTTTGCTATTACTAATGGCTTTGACTGCTAAACCAAAGGCATCATAAGCATAAGCTCCAAAGCTAGAAATTGGTTCATTGTAAATTTTCTCATATTCGTTTTTATAAGTTAAAGATATTTTTTTTAATGGGAAGGAATTCTTTAAGTTATCCACAACTAATAGAGGAGGCCCTACAACAAAAACTCCTTCACTTGCTTGGCCGGTAATTTTGATAAACTCATTAGAAGCAACACCGTGAGATTGAAAAAGGGGAGTAGTCATTCGTAGTTGAGAATAATTTTTAGTAACAGTAGTGGGAGATTGCCCAAACCCAGCATTGATGATAGCGTCAATGTTATTACTGTTTTTAATTTTATTAAGCTGAACACTCATATCATTGTCTTTAGGATTATAAGTAACATCAACAGCAATATTTATCGAATAACTTTTAGCTAAATCGGTGCATTGCGCTCGCATAGCTTTCCCAAAGCCTCCGGTCCCAGAAATAAGGGCTATGTTTTTGTATCCTTTTTTTTGAAAGTGATTAAACAGTTTAGCACAAACCATTCGGTCAGTAGGAGGGGTAGCAAAAATATATTTTTTTAAAGGAGTGGTAACTAACGAAGCTCCAGCTAAGGCTATTATAGGCATTTTGGCTCGTTCAATAGTTTTAGCTAAAGCTAAGGTTTCTCCAGTAGTGGAAGGCCCGATAATCAGCGACACTTTATCTTGAGCAATGAGTCTCTTAGCGAAAGTTAAGGCTTTTTTTGGATTGCCTTCACTGTCATAACTAATGAGTTTGATTTTTTGCCCATTAATGCCCCCCTGTTTATTTTGCTTTTCGACTAAATATTTTAGGGTTTTTAACTCTGGGTCTCCCAGAAAAGAAGCTGGACCGCTAACAGCCAAAATAGCCCCGATTTTTATTTCTTTAGCGAACAAACTAGCGCTAAAAAGAATAGTAAAAAATATTATTTTTAACAAATTAACTTTTTCCGTTATTTTTTTTTTCATTTTTATTTTTTTACCTTTAATATTAAAATTATTTTTCAGTTTTGAAAGACGACTCTTTTAGCTTTCCCTAAAGACCTTTCGATAGAATTTTTAGGCTCAATTTGCACTATCGCGGAGATACCAATTACTTCTTTAATTTTTTTAGTAACTTTTATTTGTAACTTTTTTTGCCCCTCTTCACCAATAGAGAAAAGTAACTCGATACGCACCATTAATTTCCAAAGGGGAAGCGAGCGATCCACAGTTAGCTGATAAGTAGGACTAATTTCATTAAACTCGAGAAGAACTTCTTCTATTTGAGAAGGGAAAACATTCACACCTCTAATAATGAGCATATCGTCGTTTCTTCCTAAGATTTTATTAATCATCCTAAAAGGCCGATGGCTACTCCTAGTCAAAGCAGTAATATCCCTAGTTCGGTAACGAATAAGGGGCATGGCTTCTTTAGTTAGAGAAGTTAAAACTAATTCCCCCTCTTCACCATCTTCCAAAACTTGATTATTATTAATAATTTCGGGATAAAAATGATCTTCCCAAAGATAAAGCTTGCCCTTTTCTACTAAAGATTCATTAGCTACTCCAGGCCCAATAATTTCCGATAAGCCATAGATATCAATTGCGTTAATGGGGATATCGTTCTCAATTTTTTTTCGCATTTCCTCACTCCAAGGCTCGGCTCCCAAGATACCGATTCGCAGGCTTAATTTTCCCAAGTCTAAATTTTTACTTTTCATAACTTCTATGATGTTAAGCAAGTAAGAAGGCGTAACCATAATAATATCTGGCTTAAAATCTTGAATGAGTTGGATTTGCTTTTCGGTATTGCCACCTGACATGGGAATCACTAAAGCACCTAACCGCTCTCCTCCATAGTGAGCACCTAGTCCTCCGGTAAAAAGCCCATAGCCATAGGAAACGAGGATTTTGTCTCCTGGTCTTCCCCCAGCTGTGTAAATGGACCTAGCCATGAGTTCAGCCCAAATTTCAATGTCCTTTTGAGTATAACCAACTACAGTTGGTTTGCCGGTTGTTCCACTAGAAGCATGCACGCGAACAATTTTATTCATAGGTTCGGCGAATAATGAAAAAGGATAATTTTCTCGCAAGTCTTTTTTTTCAGTATAGGGAAATTTTTTTAAGTCGTTTAACTCTTTAAAGTCACTGGGATGAACTCCGTGGCTTTTAAATTTATTTTGGTAATAAGGAACGTTTTGGTATACTTTATCAAGGACTTTTTTTAAACTCGTAGTTTGTTTATAAATAAGTTCATCTAAAGAAATATTTTCTTCTGCGTTGTTGGGATTGTAGAAATTATTCGCCATACTATTGAGAAAAATTATACCATAAAAATAGAGATCTAAAAAGCCAAAAAGAATAAATAAATTTCATTTAGAGAATAACCATTTATCCGAAACTCTAAAAGTAGTTATCAAATTAAAATTCACTTGCCTGATATTTTTGTTAAAAAAAACAGGTAGGTTTTTATGAATAGGAGAAAAGTTTTATGATTAGATCACTTTGGACTGGGGCAACGGGGATGAATTCCCAGCAATTTAACATTGATACCATTGCTAACAACTTGTCTAATGTCAATACCACTGCCTTTAAAAAAAACCGAGCGGAGTTTGAGGATCTTATTTATCAAACTTTGCGAACAGCCGGAACTCCAGCTACGGAAGAAACCGTGGTTCCTACCGGAGTGCAAGTGGGGCTGGGAGTAAAAACGGCAGCTACTCAAAAACTTTTCGATCAAGGCTCTTTACAAAATACCGGTAACCCTTTTGACATTGCTTTAGAAGGGAAGGGTTTTTTTAAAGTGGTGCAATTAGATGGGAGTGATGCTTATACTCGTGATGGGAGTTTTAAAATTGATGCTAATCGTCAGATGGTGACGAGTAATGGGCTTCGATTAAACCCTGAAATTATTATTCCCGACAACATTAGAGTAGATAGCTTAGCCATTGACAAACTAGGGAGGGTTACGGGAAAAGATATTAACACCAACGAAGCAGAAGACATTGGTCAAATTTTAACCTATCGTTTTATTAATCCAGCAGGGCTCCTTAGTTTAGGGGAAAATCTTTATCAAGTAACCGAAGGATCCGGGCCTGAGTTTGAAGGGAATCCTGGTTTAGAAGGGCATCCGAAAACCATTCAAGGTTTTTTAGAAATTTCTAATGTGAAAGTAGTTGATGAAATGGTGAATATGATAACGGCTCAAAGAGCTTATGAGCTCAACTCTAAATCTATTCAAACTTCGGATTCTATGCTGCAGACGGCTATTGCTTTGAAGAGTTAGTTTTAATTTTCCCTTTTAAATATAGAGCAGAAGTAATAAGTTAACTAAATTATTAGATTACTTTTTCTAAAAGGTTAATCCCGCCAATCAGCGCTTTAATCGAGGCGATGGTGATGTTACTATGAATCCCCACTCCAAAGTGAGTTTTGTTATCCCTCGACAACTGCACATAACAAATGGCCTGGGCGTTGGAGCCTTTGGATAAAGCGTGTTCAGAATAATTTAAAATCTTAAAATCTTTAACAATTTGAATAAGTGCTTGCCTACTAGCATCTATGGGACCATTTCCTATTCCTTTTAGATTAACGTTTTTATTTTGGTGGTGAATGGTTAGATTCACTTTCACTTTTTCATCATCTAAATATATTGGTTTAATTTTTTTAAAAATTAGAGAGAAATTTTCTTCACTTAAATAGGTATCTTGAAAAATATCCCTTATCTCGGTATCGGAGATTTCCCTTCCTAGTTTATCGGTAGTCTTTTGGATTCTTTTACTGAACTCTACTTGCATTTCTTTGGGCAAGATATAGCCAAATTGTTTTTCTAAAATGTAAGCTATACCACCTTTGCCTGATTGGCTGTTGATGCGAATAATTGCTTTATAAGTCCTTCCAATATCCGCCGGATCAATTGATAAATAGGGGACTTGCCAAGCTGTTTGAGAATTTTTTTTCCTATAGTCAAATCCTTTTTTAATGGCATCTTGATGGGAGCCGGAAAAAGCGGTGAAGACTAATTCCCCAGCATAAGGATGGCGCACTGGTACAGGAATCTCGGTGCAGTAATCGGACACTTTCA
Source organism: Spirochaetota bacterium (assembly GCA_965277105.1). Taxonomy (GTDB): domain Bacteria; phylum Spirochaetota; class UBA12135; order COTS27; family CAXSBA01; genus CAXSBA01. The sequence goes on from OZ255710.1 coordinate 491,826, forward strand.
TGATTTTTTTTATATCATTTAGTTTTAATTTAGGATTTATCCCATGGATAAACATATTTAAGGCTAGGGTAATAATGTCCACATTGCCCGTTCTTTCGCCGTTACCAAATAAGGTTCCTTCCACTCGCTCAGCCCCTGCCAATAGTGCCAATTCACTAGCAGCTATCCCAGTTCCTCGGTCGTTATGGGTATGAACACTTAGAATAATTTTTTTTCGGTTCTGCACTTTAGTATGAAAATATTCAATTAAATCAGCAAAAACATTAGGTCCAAATAACTCTACGGTGGCTGGGAGATTGATAATTATTTTTTTGTTTTTCCCCCAGGCTTGATGAACCGCTTGACAAATTTCTAAACTAAAGTCAATTTCCGTTCCAGTGAAACTTTCAGGAGAATACTGCAGGGTGATTTTTTGATGATCTCGGGTGGTGTTCTCTTTTATCCATTTTACTCCTGCTAAGGCAATGTCAATTATCTCTTTTTTGTTTTTTTTAAAAACCATTTCTCTTTGAGCGATGGAAGTAGAATTATAAAGATGAACGATACAGCTTTTGGCCCCGATAATAGACTGCATAGTTTTTTTAATGAGTTCTTCCCTTGCTTGGGTTAATACTTGAATCGTTACGTCGTCGGGGATGAGGTTTTTTTCTATAAGGGTGCGTAAAAATTTATATTCCGTATCAGATGCTGAAGGGAATCCTACTTCTATTTCTTTAAAGCCTAGCTCTACCAAGGTTTTGAAAAATTTTAACTTCTTTTGAATGCTCATAGGGTTAATCAGTGCTTGATTCCCATCTCGCAAATCTACACTGCACCACGTGGGGGCTTTGTTTATCTTTTTATCCGGCCAAGTCCTTTCTGGGTAACGGAAGTTAAATAGTGATTGATAAGAATATTTTTTATCCATTTAAAATTTTAAAATTTAATATTATTAAATTAATGTAATAGATTAGTATTGTAGCATATAAACTATTGATTAAAGTGGTAAAAAGATAATATCATCGTTAAATTGAAGGTGTGTTATTTTCATTTACTAGTAGCTGCTAATGGACTTTACTATTTTAAATGATTTTTAAATAACTATTGATAACTTAGAGCTTAAAGATGATATAATTTATTTAGATTAAATGATGGAAATAAATCTGAAAAAAATATTATTCTAAAAAAATTAATCCATTTATACCGAAAATTTTATAGATACGATTTAACAATTTTTTAATTCAATTTTTTAATTATTAGTTACTTGAAAAAATAAAAATAATAGATGGAGAAAAAAGAAGCCTGTGGTTTATTTGGGATTACTAATCATCAGCAAGCTTTTCATTTAACTACTCTAGGATTATTTGCCCTCCAGCACCGAGGTGAAGAAGCTGCCGGAATAGCTACGAGCAATGGAGAAAAAATTTTTTTAAAATCAGGGCTAGGAAAAGTCGATAAAGTTTTTGCTAAAAACAAATTTGATCCTACTACCCTTGCTAATTTACTAGGAAGCAACCAAGCCATAGGCCATACTCGCTATTCTATTACCGGCAAGCCCACTATTCAAAATGTTCAACCATTAGTAATTGATCACCTTAAAGGTAAATTTGCTTTAGCGCATAATGGCAATCTGACAAACTCCAAAGAAATTAGAGAAAGTTTAGAGAAAAAAGGATCAGTGTTTCAAACCACGATGGACAGCGAAGTAATCCTGCATCTTATTCTCAAGTCAAAGGCGATTACTTTAAAAGAGGCTATTGTTGATGCGGTTAGGAAAATAAAGGGGGCTTATTCTCTTTTGATTATGACGAAAGATACGATTTATGCCGTGCGCGACCCGCATGGTTTTCGTCCCTTATGCTTAGGAACAGTCAATGGTAGCATGGTGGTGGCTTCTGAAACTTGTGCGTTGGATTTAATGGGGGCTAGATATATGGGGCAAGTTGATGCTGGGACAATAGTTACTATTAAAAAAGGCAAAATCACCGAAGATGCTATTTTTAGTACTTCTAATAATATTAGTCGGTGCATTTTCGAAATGATTTATTTTTCCAGGCCGGACTCACTTATTTTTGGGGATTCGGTTTATGATTTTAGAAAAACAACGGGAAAAATTTTAGCCGAAGAATCACCAGTGGACGCTGACTTGGTAGTTCCTATTCCGGATTCGGGAAATTATGCTGCCTTGGGTTACGCCGAAAAACTTAATATTCCTTTTGAGTTGGCTATCACTAAAAATCATTACTTTGGTAGGTCGTTTATTCAGCCTCAGCAAAGCGATCGAGACTTCACAGTTAAACTTAAGTTAAACCCTATAAAAAACGTTATTCATAAAAAAAAAATTATCTTAGTTGATGATTCTATTGTTCGAGGAACTACCACTAGAAAAAAAATTAAAGCGTTAAGAAGTGTGGGCGCTAAAGAAATTCACCTGCGAATTGCTTCGCCTCCTATTAAACATCCTTGCTATTTTGGCATTGATTTTCCTGATAGAAAAAAACTTATAGCTAATAATAAAACCTTAAAAGAAATTACTGATTTTTTGGAAGTGGATTCACTAGCTTATCTTTCGCTAGATGGTTTATTAAAATCAACTAAGCAGTTAGGTTATTGCACTGCTTGCTTTTCAGGAAAATATCCCTTGAAAGTAAAAGGGAGTTATTCTAAAGAAGAGTTGGAACTTTTTAATTAATTGCCCACACCTACTTTATGTTAGGAAAGTTAAAAGTACTAGCCGTTATTCCCGCTAGACTAGCTTCTACCAGGTTGCCTAATAAACCATTGATTCTCGTTAAAGGCAAACCTCTTATTTATTATACTTATCACAACCTTAGGTCGCCTTTTATTGACAAAAAAATTGTTGCTACTGATAGTGAAAAAATTATCGCTAAGGTTGAAGAATTTGGAGGAGAAGCCATACTGACTAAAAATTCGCATCCCAATGGAAGCGAGCGAGTAGCAGAAGTTGCTGAGAAGTTTAATGACTATGATATTATTCTTAATATTCAAGGCGATGAGCCAATGGTGAGTGGAGAAGCTATTGAAAAATTACTTATCCCTTTTACTTTGAGAAAAGAAATTGTTATGACTACTTTAAAGACGAAAATTTCTTTTAGCGAAGCACAAAATCCTAATACAGTTAAAGTAGTTACCAGTAAAGAAAATCTAGCCATCTATTTTTCTCGTTCTCCTATTCCTTATTATGCTAAAGAAGAAACCCAAAAAATGTATTATAAACACTTAGGGCTTTATGCCTTTCGCAGGGATTATCTTTTTCGCTACATTCAGCTCCCTTCTTCTTTTTTAGAAAAAGCTGAGAGCTTAGAGCAACTTCGAGTGCTCGAAAATCATGATTCGATTTACGTAGATGAGCTCGCTGAAGATCTGATAGATATCAATACCAAAAAAGATATTGAGAGATTTAATAACAGCAACTTTTTTAAAAATCAAAAATAAATCTAGTTGAAGATTATTTTTTAAATTTCTTTTAACTTTTTAGTTTTTTTATTTTTATTTTCGTTTTTTTTATAATAAAAGAAAAAGCTAGCAATGATGATTAATAAAAGAGAAGTTAAAAAGATAATGTTGGAGTTAGATATAAAATAAGAGTTTTTTTTATTTATAAAAAAAGATTTTTGAGGAGGGATTTGCAAATCAACGATTAATTCGTTTTCGTTAGCAAATCCATAATTGTTGTAATAGATCTTTAGCTTTTCTTTTTCATTTTTTTTTTCTAAACTAAGTAAATTTTCATTATCATTTTTCTCATCTCTAAAACTACTTTTCAAATAACTTAGATAGTTTTCTTTTTCTTTTAGTTTGGGTAAAGAATAATCAGAAATAAAAAATAAGTAAAACATTCCTATACTAAAAAGCATAAGGATAAAAAAAAATGGGAAAATCTTTTTAGGCATTATCAATCCTTTTACATAATTTGGGGAATTGGAGATGGTGGGAATCGAACCCACGTCCATTTGATAACCTTATTAACCACTACATGCTTAGTCACTCATTTTATTTTCGAAAAAAAACATCGGAGAGTAACTACCCTTGTTTTTTCCTAGTCTTTTTATTATTTAAACTTTTAAGTAAAAGACACCTTAAAAGTCGAGACATAAAGGTTATTAGAAGATTATAAAAAATTATGTCAGATCCCTATAATCCCCGCTACTTTTAATTAAGCAGCTAGCGCTAAATTGTCTTCAGCAGTTGTTACGTTATACGTTACGTCTTACGACATGCAATTAATAAGTCTAGTCAAATGTCGAAACCAAATACATCCCCGTATCTATTTTAATTTTCGGATTGACTTTCAAATTATACCCTTAAATTTTTATTAAGGAGCTGATTTATCTATTAATTTATCGACAATCAGCTCTCTTAATTATTGTGGTTGGTTACAATGTGGTTACCTACTTTAAATTTTGGAGGAGAAGTTTATTTCCTTTTAAATAAAAAATCTAGGGTTTTTTCTCTTTCTTCTTCGCTCATATTTTCTAGTTCAGCATATATTTCTTGGTGAGTTAATTGGGTTAATGCAATTACTTCACTTTCTAATCGCTCAAGGAGTGATTTTATTTCTTCTAAACTAATGGGCTGCTCTTTGTCTTTGACGATTTTTTTAGCTTCTCGCCTTAAATCCCTTAATCCCCTTAGTTTTTCTCTTATTTTTTCATTATCTTTTATAAAATAAAAAATGCTACTATGCGTATGTTTTTTCTTCCTTGCTTTATCGTGATCGCTATAATGGTGATCACCCAAATAATGCCTTTTAAAATTCCATGCTTTAAACCCTATAACGGTGCTACTTATAATGAAAATAAAATTAATGGTTAAAGAAATAATTAAAATTATTTTGATTGATTTTTTCATTTTTTTGTGTCCTTTAATTAAAATTGGTAATAATCTCCAGTAATGATAGTTGGTAGTTCGTTTTCAATAAAATTAGCTTCTTCGTTATTGAAAGAAATGGTTGATAGTGGGTTGTCTTCTACATTATTAAAAACAGAAGTAAACAAATAATTATTGACATCTAGTTGTTGATGCAAGACATTAACGTTAATCATTACCCCTAGAAAAATAACTAAACCTAAAGCAGCTAAAGATAAGGCCCGCTTTTTTTGAGGGAAGAGAGAGAGAAAAATATTTTTGAGGTTTGTCATCAATGATAAAGAATTTTTCCTAGAGGATAGGTTTTTTTGGTAAGTGTTGATTATTTTATCCATAAAAATTGGTTTTGCTTTTATCGGCATAACGGATAGTAAGTCATCAATTTTTTGGTAATCTTGATTAGAGGGTATAGTATTTTTATTGGATTTATTTTTTTTCATAATGATTTGTCCTTTTCCATTAAAAATTGACTAGTTTGCTTTAATCCCCAGGAAATTTTTTCAATGGTTTCCTTTTTTTCTAAAAGAGTTTTTAATTTTAATCGGCTCCTTCTAAGCAGGGACTCAAAAGCATCTTCGCTTATTTCCATCACTTCCGCTGCCTCTTTTAGTTTTAAGTTATCGAAATAAAACAAGGTTAAAGCTATCCTTTGGTTTTTATTCAATTTTTTTAATGCATTGGTTAATTTTTCTTGATCCACTACCTCGCTGTAAAAGGATTGGTTACTAGATTGAGCTAAATCTAGTTCGCTAACTTTATCTAGAGGCCAGTTGTTTTTTTTTTTCTTTTTAAAGTTGATAGAGGTATTAATCGCTACTCGATACAACCAAGTGGTTAAACTTGCTTTTTTCTCCCACTTTTTTGCTTGGTTAAATAATTTGAAAAAAACCTCTTGCGCTATTTCTTCAGAATCTTCTTGGGAAAAAACAATTCGGTAAGCTATGGCCAAAATTTTATCTAAGTTATCCTGCATAACACTTCGAATTGCCTGTTCATCGCTATCAGCAATTCGAAGCATTATGCTCATACTATTTTCTATGTTATATTTATTGTTATTAGCCAATTTTCGGCAACTAAATTTTTATTAATATTAGTGATAATCGTGACTGTGATGATGCTCCTTCCCTTTTTTATGACGTTTTTTTAATTTTTTCATTTCATCTTCGTCTAGGAGACCATCTTCATTCTTATCCAAGCGATTAAAAGCTTTATCCAAAAGTTTGTTGGTTTTAGCTAGCATTTCATCTTGAGTAACTTTGCCATCATTATTTTCATCAAGACGATTGAAAGTGTTAATGATTCTGTCTTCTAAGTTATTACGCTTTTTTTCAGTTAATGTTTTTAGTTTTAACTTAGCTATTTGCTCCATAACATTAATCTCATAATCAACAAATTCATCTTGGTTTAGATGATCGTCGCTATTTTTATTAATAGCATCAAACTTTTTGATAGTAGGTTCAGCAGCCTCTTTTTTAGATAATTTTTTGTCTTGATTAGTATCTAAGTTCTCAAAGTCACTTACTAATCCCATTAGTTGATGATGCCTATTTTTCCCTTTATGTCCTTTAGCCTGCAAGAAAGAAAATGCTAAACTAAAAGCAATAAAGATAATTAAATATTTTTTCATTTTTTATACTCCATAAAATGTATTTAATTTAATTAAACCAATTTTCTAATTTTTCCGTTCTATTATTTTGAAGATTTAAAATTATTTTTCTTTTCGAATAAAATCTAAGCCATTTTTCAAATATTCTCTAATTTTTATTTTGTAAAGAAAGCTATCGAGAAAATATCCCCAGTAAGTAGTTACAATAAACCCACGAATAATATCTCTTTTAGGACGCCAGTTTTTCCAAGGGGTTAAATCTAGATAATGAAAATAAAACTCTCGATAACATGGATGGGAAAAGTCTGGATTGCATTGAAAGAATTTTCTCATAAAGTGATAGATAACGACTTCTTTATTGATTAAGTTTTTTTTTATTTGCTGGATTAAGTGAATACAGTAGTTAAACTTTTCTTCTATAAATTGCAAATCTTTTTGGAAATATAGCGTCAGTAAATCTTGATCAGCATAACTGATAACATCAAGATTTTCTTTATAAAGTTTGATTATTTCTTCTGAGTAGTTTTTTTTTATTTTTTTCAAATTAAATAACACAACTCCTGCATTAAAAAAATATTTTAATTTTTTTTTAGCAAATAAAGGAGAAAAACTATTTTTTACTATACTGTAGTTAACCAATAAAGCTTTTTCTACCTTTATCTCAAACAAGGATTTTAAGCTATTATTAACAATAACGTCGCCATCCAAATAAAGGGCTTTTTCTACTTTTGAGGGAATTACTAGAGGAATTAGCAGCCTAAAAAAAGTACCAAAGCTCCAATTTCCTCGTCCTTTTTTTTCATAAAGGTATTGGAGTTCTTTTAAAAAATCCTGGTGTTTTTCGAAGTTCTCGTAAAAAATAACTTTTTGCTGGTATTTTTCTACCATATTGGTTATTTTTATTTTATTTTCTTGCTTCCCTTGATAAAGGATGTGAAAAACAATTTTTTCTTTTTGATTGTTTTCGAGGATAGAAACCATAGTAGTGGCAGCAAATTTACTATAATATCCCGAGTTATCTAAAAAGCATAGGCTTATGTGCATGGGTTTCATTTTTGGTTTTCCTTTCCTCAGTTTTAAATAATACAAAATAAATTATAAACTTTTTCTTAAAAATTCTATAGTTTATTTTCTTTTTTTACCGAGTTTTAATAAAAGAAATAAAATATTTCATGAGCATGAGCAAGCATTTTCTAATCGTTATTTTTGTATTAAGCAGTAGTTTTTCTTTTTTGTTTTCGCAAAAAACTACTATTTACGATACGCCAACGGCTTTAACTTTAGAGCAGGGAGAATTTCAGACTAGTACTTTTTTTTATGCAGATAATAGCTTTCTCTTGAAATTTGGAATTGGTGCTCACAGGATTATCAATTTAGGTGTTAGCGAATATGTTGATAATCTTTTAGGCAATAGAAAAATGAAGTGGTCTATTCCCAATGCTTTTGTTAAAATAAGGTTTACCGACCTTCCCGATGATAGTCATAATTTCGCTATTGGATTTGATTCTTTTTATAATGGCTCACTTAATCCTTTTGATGAAAAAATTTATGGAGTTTATTTGGTTTATACTTTAGGGTTTAATTTTGGCAATGAATACATTAGTGGCCCTCAATTGTTTAGTGTGGGAGTGCGCTATCCTTTGATTTATGAAAAAGGAGATATTAATATTTTTGCTTCTATTTTTTTTAACTTATTCACTTATTTTAATTTTGGTTTTGAAATTAGCAATATCCATTTTGCTGATCAGTATAAATACAACTTTATTTTAAATAGTATTTTTACCTTTAAAATTTCTGAAGAATTCCAAATTAGCTTAAATTTTCAGTTAGGCCTTTTAGACGGTAGTGATGACAAATTTGATTCTTCTCGAGATCTTCGTTTAGTCTATCGAAATTTCTTTTAGATGCTAGTAGTTTTTGAAGATAGCGACTACTTGCGTTTTAGTCCGCTTAGCGATTATCGCCCAGTTTTTTCCCTACGGATAGGAGCTTTTACCTTTAAGGAATATTTGGAGTGTTTTTATCCCGATCAAGAGGTTTTTGCTTTTAGTGAAAGAAAAACCATTACCAAAAAGTGGGAACTCTTTAATATTCTTCCTCAATTAAAAGATTCTCCAAAAGATGTTTTTTTTATAAATGGTCAAATAATCCCTCAAGAAAATAATTTAAAAATTATTCGAGAAATTATTCGAAAAAACCAAAGAGGGTTTGCTTTTTTCCAGGGTAAAAAACTAATGATGGCGAAGTTTGAAAATTTACCAAAGAAAATAAGTTACGAAGATTTGTTACAAAAATCCTTAAAAATAAAAAATAAAATCACCAAGCATAATTTGAATTTTGTAGAAAATATTTTTGATCTTCCTAAACTCAATGTTGCTTTATTAAAAGAGCATATTGCCATTAAAACAAAAAATTTATTTCTTCTTGCAAAAGGGGTTTATAGTAATAAGAAAATAAAACTACCCGAAACCGTGAACTTCAATACCGATAATGGCAAAATTTTTCTTGCTAGTGATGCTAAAATAGAACCTTGGTCTTACCTTAAAGGGCCATTATGGGTTTCTGCTAAATGTCAGATAAAATCCCATGCTCGTATTGAAAATAGTTGTTTAGGAGAAGGAGTAAAAGTCGGGGGAGAGGTTATTGATTCGCTTTTTTATGAATACTCTAATAAAGCTCATTATGGTTTTGTGGGGAATAGCATTATTGGCAGTTGGGTTAACCTAGGAGCTGGTACTACTACTTCTAATTTAAAAAATACTTATGGAGAGATAAAAGGGAAGTTACTAGGCGGTGAAATAATTAAATCAGAGGATAAATTTCTCGGTGCTATTATAGGAGATTTTTCTAAGGTAGGGATTAATAGTTCTTTACTAGCTGGGAAGCTAATCGGTTTCGGGGCTAGTGTGTTGGGAGTAATTGATGAAAATATTTATCCCTTTACTTTTTACCTCAAACATAATGAAAAAAGCATTTGGCAATTCCCTGCTTTTTTAAAAATGGTAGAGAGAATTTTTTTAAGAAGAGAAAAAAAGTTAGAAGCTCCAGAAAAAGAATTATTGAAACATTTGTTTAAAGAAGCAAAAAAATTTATTTTGAAAAAGTAATTTTTTTTTAAAAAATATTAGCTCTGGGTCTTTTTTATAAAAGCTTTTTTATAGGGACTTTTTTCTCGAATAACTTTCAAATGCCTTAAAGCATTTTCTTTGTTTTTGTAATAACCAACTCTAACGATATATAATTCTTGATCTTGTTTTTTTTGAGTTAGAACAAACACTGGGTAGCTTCTTTCTTGAAAAGCATTCCTTATAGTGCTAGCTTTTTCTTTGCTGCTAGTGGCAATGATTTGTAGATAAAATTTTTCTTGGTTATTTTTTTCGGTAGAAATATTTTTCTTAAGCTTTTTAGTAGCATTATTGGGATTACTAGTTTGGATTGATTTTTGTTTAGGGGTTTTTCTAGGAGCTTGTAAATTTTGAGGGTTGTCCTTTTTTAAGATTTCAGAAGAAGCTAGGTTGTCGTCAAAAATTATTTCACTTTCATTATTAATAACTTTTAGTTCATCGTAAGTTTTTTCTTGATTAGCAATCGTACTCTTTTCAGGTGATGGCTGACTAACTGAACCTAGGAGATAGCCAAATAAAAAAACCAAACTTATACCTAAAAAGAAAAATGTTGAAAATAAAATTAACTGCTTTTTGGTTAAATTAATTAAATAACTAAATTTTTTATCGCTCATTTTTTATATAATCTCGCTTTTTAAATCTTAGATTTATTCTTATTATAAAATCGGCAAAGTTAGCAGTAAAAATTAACGGTTAAGGAGATAAGTTATCGATAGTTTCTTTGTTTATCTTGGTGATGAAGTGCTCGTAGGGGTTAATTTTTTTGTTGATTAAAGGGGTGTTTAGATCTTCCCATTGATAATCTTTTTCGACAAATAATTCAGCTGCTTTATTAGAGAAAGAAGGCAAAACTGGTGCCAGAAAAATGACGATAATTCTAAAACAATTAAGCACATCTGTGAGGACTTTTTGGGTTGCCTCGGGATCTTTTTTAGCAGTAACCCAAGGGGCTTGGGCATCGAAGTATTTATTGCTTTTCTCAGCCATTTCTCTTGTTTGCAAGATAACCTTACCTAATTCTCTTTTTTCATATAAATCGGCGACAATGTTTTTTTTAGCCAGAATTTCTTCTCTTAATTTTTCTCCTTCTAAAGACAGCTCTCCTAGCTCTAAAGAAAAATAGTTGTTTAATAACTTCATCGACCTAGAAGCTAGGTTAGTAATTTTCCCCACCAATTCAGCGTTAATTTTATTTTTAAAGTCTTCTAAATTAAGATCAATATCATCTAAAGCAGGCGATGTTTTAGAAGCAAAATAGTAGCGGAGATAGAGGGGTGATAAAAATTCTAAATAATCTTTAGCATTAATAAAAATCTTTTTTGATTTGCTCATTTTTTGTCCGTTGATGGTTAAAAAGCCATGAGTGAAAATCTTTTTTGGGGTAGAAAGTCCTGCAGATTCCAACATAGCCGGCCAAAAAAGCGAGTGAAAATAAATAATATCCTTCCCAATAAAGTGATAAATTTCGTATTTTTGATTTTGCCAAAAATCAAGGTAGTTTTTCTGTTGGTTGGTTTTTTGAAGCCACTCTTCTAAGCTAGCAATATATCCAACTGGGGCATCAACCCAAACATAAAAATATTTGTCTTGGAAACCAGGGATTAAAAAACCAAAGTAAGGTTCGTCGCGGCTAATATTCCAGGCTTTTAAATCTTTATCAAACCATTCTAGGAGCTTGTTTTCCACTTCTTTATCGACATGCTCACTAATCCATTTTTTTAAAAAATTTTTGAAGTGATTTAACTCGAAAAAAAGATGCTCGCTTTTTTTATTAATAGGTGTGCCCCCACAAATCACACAAAAGGGGTCGATCAGCTCATTAGGCGAATAGGTAAAACCACATTTTTCGCAGTTATCGCCATATTGGTCTGGGCTTTTACAGTTGGGGCACTTTCCTTTAATAAAACGATCGGGGAGGAACATTTTACAAGTAGTGCAGTACATTTGATCGATAGTTTTTTGAGAAATATGGGATTTGTCTTTCATTGCCTGATAAATGGAATAGGATATTTTTTTGTTAATCTCGCTATTAGTCGAAGAGTAATGAGTAAAAGCAATTTCAAAATTAGTAAAATCCCTTAGGTGTTCGACTTGCTTTTTTTTGATTAGCTCTTCTGGGGTAAGGTTTTGTTGCTTGGCACTAAGCATAATGGGAGTTCCGTGAGTATCGTCGGCACAGAAAAAAAGACACTCATGCCCGCGAAGTTTTTGGTAGCGCACCCAAATATCGGCTTGGATGTATTCTACTAAATGACCTAAATGAATATCACCATTCGCATAAGGGAGGGCGGAAGTTACTAATATTTTTCTCATAATTATTTTAAGTAGATGTAGTGCTTTTCTAAGAAGTCAATTTTATTTAGGGCCTGGTTTTCAAACTCAAAGTTACTTTCTTCTTGAGCCTTTTTTAATAGTTCTTGATAAAACTCATAGGCTTTTTTAAAATTATTTTCCGGAGGCTTTTCGTAGGCATCTCCTACTTTTAATAAGACTGGCAAAAGCTCTTCTAAATAAGAAGAGTTATAATTTTTATCAGAAACATCAAGGTAACTTAAATAAGCATTTAAAGCACTTTTTCTACTCCCTTGTGCTTCATAGATTTTAGCTTTCTGCAATAAGGCCGCATAGTAGTTTTTATTTTTTTGAGTTATTTCTAGAAGCAAGTTTAAGGCCTTTTCCCAATTTTTTTTTTTTATTTCTTCTTCCGCTAAAATGATTCTTGCTTCATCTAGGAAAAAATTGTTCGTATCTTGAAGATAATCGTTAAGGAGATTATTCGCTTCATCGTTTAAGTTATTGGCTAAATAATTTCGATAAAGAGTTTTAACTAGATCCCAGTAATTATCTCTAGCATCAGAAAAATTATTTTTAAAAGATGCCAGTTTTTCACGAGCTAAGTTCCAGATTTTGCTACTGATCACTTCTTTTGTTTCTAAATAAGCCTGCCGAGCAAGGAGAGGATTTTTTTTTTCGATTGCTTGTTTTTCTTGTAGCTTTTTTTTTTCGTCTTTTCCGTTTCCTATTATGGTTACTTCATAAATTAGAAAGTTTTCTAAATTTTGAGATACGTTGTCAATTGCGATAGTGGTCTTGCCGATTTTCTTGGACCTTAATCGAAACTCAACGTTATCTTGATTGCGAAAAGAACCAATGTTGGTGAAAAAAGATTTGTCCACTTCTGCCAAAACTAAGATATCGTCTAACTGGTCTAGGGTGATTTTAATAGTAAATAAATCGCCCATTTTTAGAGTTTTATCAATGGTGTTATTTTGAGCGATTAAAAATGAAAAAAATAAAAAAAGGAATAATACTTTTTTAAAAGTCAATTCTATTGGTTTTTTTTGATTTTTTATTTCTAAATGTTTATTGTAATTGTAATTGTAATTAATTTTTTAATCATCTAATTATATAATAACAATAATCAACCAATGTTATTATTCTTTACTTGATTTTATAGTCTAACTTTTTAAAAGCATAGATTCTTAAAAATAGTTTAAAAAAACGTAGTTTTTTTTAAAGATTAAAGTTTTCTTATCCGTTAAATAAAATAAGCATTATTGGAATTTGAATTAAAGGCTTTTGCAAATTTAAAGGAATAAGTATGAACAAGAAAACAATTTTTTTTACTAAAATATTTCTTTCTCTTTCATTGATATTATTGTTTTTTTTTTTTTTAACTCGTAAGAATTTTTATGATCATAGTTACAATAACTATTTAGGTAAAATCCTTTATAACTTTGGTCAAAATGTCCAACAAAATTATTTAGTCAAGCAGGTAACCAACTGGTTTAATCCAACCATTAATGAAAGCACCCAAGATTCGTTTATTAATTACAAATTAGTTATTGTTTTAAAATATTTAGATAATTTTTTTCAAGACCTTTTAAAAGATACGCAGAAAAATATTTTAGATGAAAATATTCATAACCTGAAAAAAACCGTTATTAGTACTAAGTACTATGAAAATTTTAAAAAAAATTTAAAAGACTACCTTACGAGTAATAAAGATTTATTGGAAGTTAGCCTTTACGAAGAAAGTGGAGAAAAGCTGATTGGTATAAAATATAAAAATATTGGGAATTACACGATAACTCCCTCGCTTATTAAAGAATTAGAAAAGAAAAACAACCTTCTTTTAAAGCATCAAAATAATGCGAATTTGATCCTCTTATCTTTGGTTAAAGACAAGAAAAAACCCTTCTTAATTATTTCTCAAACCATTAATCATAATTTTTTCCCTCGTATCTTAGATGAGTTAGAAGTGAGTGATAATTTATTTTATTTTAAAGATAGTCGCAATTTTGTTGTTTTAGATAACTATAATTCGCATGCTTATAAGGAAGAAAAAAACAATAGTAGTGCTTATAAATTTTATCAGGCTTTCACCGAAGCTAAAGACGTGAATCTCGCAGTTAATATTAATAAAGTTGATTTTTCTCTAGGCGTGGTTGTGGATAAAAATAATTTTTTAGGTAATGCTTTGGCTTTACTTATTTTAGTTGCTTTTTTTGCTTTGTCCTTTATTTTTTTTGATTGGCTTATTCAAGAAGTGCTGTTTAGGAACAAGCAGAAAAAAACTGCTTTAAATAATAGCCCAGTGCCTTCGTCGAATTATTCAACAGTTTTTTCTGAAAATAATGCTTCTGAAAATCTTCCTAGTCAAGTAGCCGATAACCCCAATGCTTCTAATCGTTTAGAAAAAAGAACAAAAGAACGCAACCGTTCAATTTTCTTGGATTTAGAAGATGGGTAACTATTTAAAAAGTTGGTTTCCACTTTAAATGAAAATTGGTTTTGTTAATTTATTCATCTCTTTTTTCTTTCTCTTTTTTTTTAGTTATCTAGTTTTTCTAGGAGATAACGAAATTTTTTCTATAAAAGAAAAAAAGTATTTAGCTAAAATTAATCTTTTAGAAAATGAGCTATTAAAAAGTATCAATGCAGCTAACCAAACCATTCAAGAGACTATTTACCTTGAAGAAAATCGTAAGCTTATAGAACTTATCTTAAAGTATAATTTTTTCTTCTCTAAAGAGAAAGTGCTTTTTTTGGATATTCCTTCTTTGAAAAATGTTCAGATTTATAACGATAAAAGAAAAGTTGTTTATTATCGAGAAAAGTTTAATTTATCTAATTTAGCCTTTGATAAAGATATTTTTGTTCTGGATAATTACTTAGTTTTTAATTTCAATTACGCTAATAAGCGGGAAGGGAATTTATTTTTTTTCTATGATTTAAAAGAATTTTTGTTGAAGATAGTAAAAGAAAATGAAAGCTTTTCTACTTTAAAAAATTTAGACGACATTTTGTTATATAAAAAATCTTATGTTTTAGATTTTTCTTCAACTCCAACCTCTAAAAATAAAATTATTAATCAAATAGATACTTTTTTCAATAAGGGTTTGATTTATAACAAAGTTTTTTCTTCGGTGGAGGAAAAATATCTCCTGTTAAAAAAAGAAAACGTACTAGGGATTAATCTTGGAACTATTTATTCAAGCAATAAAACCGATATCCCGTTTATTAGTTTGATTATTTTTTTAGCTATCCTTACTATATTTGTTTTTTCGCTGATTACGATTTTAGCTAATTTAAAACTCTCTATTTTCCTTAAAGAAAATAACCAAGGTACTGTTTCATCTTTAAAAGATAAGGTGATTTTCTATTTAGAAAAAATTTTAATTTTTAAAAAAAAACCTAAGAAAAATATCCCGGTGAATCAAGAGATAATTGGTTTAGTAGAAGACATTAATAATAAACCTTCTTCACTAAACAGCGAAGAGTTATTAAATATGGTCAAGGAAAAATTAAATAAAAATAAAAAATTTCTCCCTAAATTTAATGATGAAGAGCTCATTGATTTTTTAAATAATCTTTTTGAAAAGCAATTTAAAAAAATAGCTCTTTTATTGCTTTTTAAGGATAAAGTTTTTTTGATTAAAGA
Organism: Spirochaetota bacterium; assembly: GCA_965277105.1. Lineage (GTDB taxonomy): Bacteria > Spirochaetota > UBA12135 > COTS27 > CAXSBA01 > CAXSBA01. The sequence goes on from OZ255710.1 coordinate 507,370, forward strand.
ATATCAAAATTTTAATGAGGAAACATTAAATCGCTTTGCGCTTAATAAAGATAGTTTTATTTGCTCAGATTTTTTAAGTAAAAATAAAATTATTTTACTAAAAAAGAGCAACCCGGAAACGGAAAAGTATTTAAAAGAAAAATTTTCTGAGCAGGATTTAAAAGAAATTAGCTATGTTATTATTGCTCCTATTAAGCAAAAAATTAAGCAAAAAAATACTTTGCGTTATAATATTCTTTTAGCTGTTTAAAAAGTGACTGAGTTAATAAAAATTAAACATTATCTCGAAAGTAATTTTGATCTGAAAATTCCCGATGCTAGTTTGAATGGCATCCAAGTTGCTAATCAAGGGAAAGTGAAAAAAATAATTAGCGGGGTGGATTTTTGTTGGGATTTGTTACAAGAAGCAATTGCTCTTAAGGGTAATCTTATCTTAGTGCATCATGGTATTTTTTGGGGGAAAGTTTTTGCTATTGAGGGGCGGTATTACCAACTTTTAGCGAACCTTATTAAGCACAACATTGCTTTAATTGCCCTTCATCTTCCTTTGGATGTTCACCCAATAATGGGGAATAATATTGTTTTACTTAAGAAGTTAAATTTAAAATCCCCCAAAACATTTGGTAGCTATCAAGGTATTCCCATATTACTTGAAGGGAGTTATGCTAAAAAAATGAATTGGGAAAATTTTCTAAAAAAAATTAACGATGTTTTAGGAAAACCAATTGCCGTGCAGCAAAATAATCCCCAGATAAAAAAAGTTGCTATCTGCACGGGTGGCGGGCATTTTGGAATTGAAGATGCTAAAAAAGGCGGTTGTGATACCTTTGTTACTGGAGACGCCAAGCACACTAGTTTTCATCTTAGTAAAGAGTTAGGGATTAATCTAATTCAAGCAGGGCATTATCAAACCGAAGTTTTTGGCGTAAAAGCATTAGGTGATGCCTTAGCTAAAAAATATCATCTAGAGCATCAGTTCGTGGATATCCCCACCGGGCTTTAATTTTTTTTTTGGCAATTAGGGCAATAAACGGTTGTTCTTCCTTGTAGTTTAAGAGCGTGTAAAGTAGTGTGGCAGTTTTGGCAATTCTCTCCCTCTTTGCCATAAACCATTAGATTTTCTTGATAATTCCCTCTCTCGTTTTTCGGATTTTTATAAGTTTTAATAGTACTCCCTTGCTGAGTAATGGCTTTTCTTAAAATTTTTCTAAGGCAAATGATTAATCTTTTCCATTCTGCAAGTTGAATGCTTTTGGTTTTTCGCAGGGGATTTATTCCGCTCGCAAAAAGAGTTTCATCAGCGTAAATATTGCCTATCCCAGCAATCAAACTTTGCTCTATTAGGAAAGGCTTAATTTTTTTTTCTGAGGTAAAAGGCCACAAACCATACAAAATATTAAGAGGAGTAGTGAGTGGTTCTTTTCCTAGTTTTTTAAAAACTGGATGAAGGCTGGGATTGGGATGTGGCAGCAAATAAATTTTACCAAAAGTTCGTGGGTCGTAGAAAAATAGTTCTATTCCGCCGGTTAGTTTTAGATAAAAGTAAAGATGTTTAGTCGAAGTGTTTTTTGCATTAAAAACTTCTGCTTTAGTTTTGGGATTAAAGGTTTTTTGATTTTGAATAATTTTATTTTCGTTTTCTTTTTTAATTATTTTGCCACTCATTCCCAAATGGATAATAAAAGAAGTTTGTTTTTTACAGTAAAAAAGTAAATATTTTCCTCTCCGTTGTATATTAATAATCGAATTATAGAGAAGATTGTTTTTAAGTTTCTCTAAGGTTGTTCCTTTAAGGATGTGTAGTAAGCGAGAAGATGGGATAGTTATTGCAGTGATTTTTTTATTGGTAATGGAAGGGGATTTTAAAAGATAATTTTTAACAGTTTCAACCTCTGGTAGCTCGGGCATTTTAAGTAATGAACAATTTAAGTGATTGAAATAACGAAGATGAAAAAAATTACAATTGCTCTTTAATTAAAAGGAGTAGTTTTTCATAGTCTCGGTGAAATAAGCGAATGCCTTCATTTAGTTTATGGTTGGCCATTTCATCTAAACATAGTTGCCAACGAAAGTTGTTTTCCGTAAGTGGGTTTAACTCATTTTTTAGGTTGGTGATTTTACTCGAGTTTAGTGCTTCATCAACCCGCTCATTATTTTCTTTTAGAGCTTCTAATAAAGTAGGAGAAATGGTTAGGAGATCACAACCAGCTAGTGCTAAAACTTGCTCTTTTTTTCTAAAAGAAGCAGCCATTATTTCAGTAGAGTATTTTTGTCCTTTTAAGGTATGAAAAATATTTTTAACTAAAGCCACTCCTGGGTCTTCGGCGATAGCATAAGTTTTTTGATTTTTTTGCTGATACCAGTCGAGCACTCTGCCGACAAAAGGCGATATGAGGGTTATCCCAGCGTCAGCAGCATGAATCGCTTGGTTTAAAGAAAAAACCAAAGTAAGGTTGCAGTGAATCTCGTTTTTTTCTAATTCTCTAGCAGCACTAATTCCTTCATAGGTGCCAGCTATTTTAATTAAAACTTGTTTTTTGGTAATGCCTTTTTCGGCAAATAAAGCAATGATTTTTCTTGCCTCTTCCATGGTCTTTTGTTGATTGAAAGACAAATGAGCGGGAACTTCGATAGAAACTCTCCCGGATATGATGGCTAAAATATTACTCCCCACTTCCACCATTAAGTGATTAACCATCTCATGTTCGTCGTTTATTTTCTTTGCCTTTAGTTGGTTAATGGTTTTTTTTAGAAAGTCTTTTTGGTTTTGAATGGTTTTTAAAATTAAGCTAGGATTAGTAGTAGTGTCTTGAGGGAGAAAAGTTTTAATGGCGTGAAGGTCGCCAGTATCAGCTACCAAAGTAGAAAAAGTTTTTAATTGCTCTAGTTGGTTCATCATTTAATTATACTTTATTTATTGCCAGATTTTTTTATTTAACCCCGAATGGCGAACAATAGGATTTTCTATGATGTTTTTTAAAAGCTCTTCTTCGATAAATAAAGTAATTTTACTTTTAATCCTGCTTAGTGCAGTGTAAATAATTTCTCGCTTCATCAGATTTTTTTCTATTTTTTTAATTGGTGGAAAAACAATAATCCCTTGCTCAAATTCTGAGCCTTGGCTTTTGTGAATCGTCAAAGCATAAAAGGTTTCTACCTTATGCATTTTTTTTAAGGGGATTAGCTCGTCTTTATTTTCTATGAGGAGATAATAGTCCTCACCTTCGTTTAAAATTACCCCTAGATCACCATTAAACACATTAAGTTCGTAATTGTTTTGGGTTATTATAATTGGTTTGCCTTGGTAGAGTTTTCTCTGATAATCATCAAAAGCAATAATAGCATTATCGTAAAGCATTTTTTCAATTATATCGTTGGTGAAGCTCGTAGAAAAATCACCTTGTTTAACGGGACTAAGGACTATATATTTTTTAAGGAGGGAAAATATTTCTTGCCTTTTTTCCTGAGTAAGGGTGCTCTTAAAAATATTATCCATAAAGGCGAACCATTTTTGGTAATGAGCGAGAAGTTTTTCTATAAGAACTTTTTGATAATCTTCTTTGTGATAATTTTTCACCCATTTAAAATTATGAGAAAGTGCATTAATTTTCTTTAAAAAATTTGCTAGCTTATTTTCTTGCAAGAGTTGTAAAATTTCTTTTAAATTAGTTTGGGTGGCTTGGCGGTAATTTTTTTTTAAAATGGTTATCGAATTTTTTAGTGGATGAGTAGGTTTTTCTACTAAAGAAAAAACATTAGGTAGTGAGTCTTTAAACGGCTCACACGCTTTAGAGAATGATTGAGTGTAGTTGTAATTTTCTTCTCCTATTAAAATGTCTTTTAAAATAGCTCCTTCATCAATACTAGGGAGTTGATGATGGTCGCCTAGCAAAATAATTTTTTTCATTTTGCTTTTTTTTATTAGTTTAGCGAAGAGTGGAAAAGATACCATAGAAAACTCGTCAATAATCACAGCATCAACTTTATGTAAAGCATTTATTCCTATTCCCTTAATAATAAAGCGGTGTAGGGTAGCTGCTTCTTCAGCAACTTTTTTTAATCCTTTATTAGTTTTCTTGTCTGTCGAAAGACCATCTTGAAAAATCCGCTCTTCTAAGCTGTTTTTTAATTTATTAACTGCCTTACCAGTAGGAGCGAGTAAGGCAATTTTACTGTTAGGCTCCCTTGAAATTATTGCTTTTAAAATAGTGTAGATAAGGAAAGTTTTGCCAGTGCCGGGCCCCCCACTGATAATAGCCATATCATTTAGTAGGGCATTAAGGCAAGCTAAGGTTTGTTCGGGGTTAAGTTTTTTTGAAGAATCAAGATTAGTGGCAATTAACTTATCAACAACGAGTAAAGAGGAGGGAGTTTTTTGATAAATTTTTTCTCTAAAAAAAGCAGTTATGGTATTTTCAAAAACGTAGTTTTTTTGAAAGTAAAGCCGTTGGTCTTCTAAGACGAGTAGGGTGTTTATAGTAGACGGATTTTCTAGGTTTATGGCTGTAAGGTATTTTGCTTTTTGCATCTCTTCTAAGCTGTTTCGCCATAGCTCTAAGGGGGGTAGTTTTATCGAAAAGTTAGAATTTTTATTAATTATCTGCCCAGCCCAAGCAGGTAAATCAAGGCAAATATATCCCATTTGCTGCAAGCGATTTAGAAAAATAAAAGTAATTAAAAAAATATTATTTTTAATTTTTTCGTTTTTGGTTAAAAAGTGAAAAAATTCTAAATCAAATTCATTGAAAAAATTTTTTTCTTGAAAAAAAAGCTCCCATTTTTTTATTTCACCATCATTTAAAATAATTTTCTTTTCGATATTAAGCATTTTTTTTACTTGAAAAAGTTTTTATGATTTTTTTTGTCTTTTATTATAATTAATGAAAAAGTTAGCTTAATTGATAGTATAATATATATCAATAATTTGATTAAAATTTAACAGTCTTATTTTATTATATTTTATTACTTACTTTATTTGAAGTAAATTAAAAAAAAATTAGATAAAAACTATTACGAAAAAGGAAAATAAATCAAGTAAGCCTAGAAGTAGTTTAACTTTAATTACTATTAGTTACAACTTTATTGCTGCTATCGTGTTGTTGTCTTTTATTGGTTATAAAATAGATGAAGTGCAAAACCCCGGTAAGTTTTGGTATACTTTAGGTGGTATTTTTTTAGCACTTACTTGGTCATTTTATGATATGTTTAAGAGAATTAAATTTTTAGAAGAAAATAAAAAAGATTAAACCTTTTAACTGATAAATGATAAAAAAAATTACTTCCTTAATTTATTTTCTATTCCTTTTACTCTCGCTATCCTTATCCTCTCTATTTGGTAATGAAAAAGACGCTGAACTACGTGAATACATCGTGCATCACGTGATTGATTCTGATGTATGGCACCCTTTGCCTTTTATAAGTATTTACTTCCCCGAGTTTACAGTTGGAAGCTACACGTTTAGTAAGGGTCTGCACGCAACCATGCTTTTGCTAGCGTTTATATTTTTAACCATCCTTTTCGTGGGAATTTATAAAAAAAAATCTTCTAATAAATCTCTTGAGGCCCCTAGTGGGATAACCAACTTATTGGAAGTGCTTGTGCTTTTCGTTAGAAATGAGATTAGCATTAAAAATTTAGGAGAAGAAGATGGGAAGAAATACACTCCTTTTTTCTTAACGTTATTTTTCTTTATCCTTATGTTAAATATTATGGGTTTAATCCCTTTTTTCTCTACTGCTTCAGCTAATATTAACGTAACGGCTGGGCTGGCTACGGTTATTTTTTTTATGATGGTTTTCGTTGGTTTTGTCAGGAAAGGGCCTGTTGGTTTTTTTAAAACTTTTGCTCCTAGTGGGGTACCAGCTCCTATTTTAGTGGTTTTGTTTCCTATTGAATTTTTAGGTTTAATCATTAAGCCTTTTGCTTTACTAATCCGGTTATTCGCTAATATGCTAGCAGGGCATCTTATTATATTTTCAATATTAGGGGTTATCATTAGTTTTGGGTATTTTGGCTTACCGTCTTTCTTTTTGGCTTTATTTATTTATTTATTAGAAATATTAGTAGCTTTTATTCAAGCTTATATATTTACATTATTGTCCGCTATGTTTGTTGGCGAGATGATGCACGAACAACATTAAAAAAAAATGGAGGTAAAAACATTATGAATATTGTTCCAGGATTAGCCGCTATTGGTGCCGGCTTAGTGGTTTTAGGTGTAGGGTTTGGTATTGGTAAAATTGGAGCTTCAGCAACCGAAGCTATTGGGAGACAACCAGAAGCTGCTGGAAAAATTCAAACTGCTATGCTTATTTCAGCTGCCCTTATTGAAGGGGTGGGGTTATTTGCGGCAGTTATTGCCTTAATTGCTATGGGGCAAGGGTAAGACATTATTATAAATAAAAAAGAATAATGATTAGTAGTGAAAATAGTTATCATTCTTTAAGTTATGCCTATGGGGAAAGTGGCAATCCTTTTTTTGCTGTGGACCCCGGCCTAACTATTTGGACTTGGTTAGTTTTTTTTGCAGTCCTGTTAGTTTTGTATAAGTTTGCTTGGCGGCCAATTTTACAGAATTTAGATGAGCGGGAAAAGAAGATTAAAAAGTCAATTGATGAAGCGGATAAAATTAGCAAAGAACTTGATGAAACCCTAACTAAAAAAAAGGAAATTATTCAACAAGCTAATTTAGAGGCTAAAAAAATAATTGATAACAGCAAAGAAAATGCAGAAAAACTTAGGGCAGAGTTGGAGAAAAAAGCTCGAGATGAAGCTAATGCAATTATCGATAAAGCTCAGAAAAAAATAGTAGCTGAAACCCAAAAAGCTTTAAGCGATTTGCGGCAAGAGTCGGTGAACCTTTCTTTGGAGATTGCTAGTAAGGTTATGCAAGAAAATTTAAATAACGATAAAAACACGGAGTTAGCTAAAAAATATTTGCAAGAAGTTCAAGAAATTAGTTAAAAGAAAAATTTTATAATGAGTGAAGTAGTCGCTTTTAGATACGCTAAAGTTTTTTATCTGCAAGCAGAAGAAAAAAAAGAATTTAATCAAGCCAATGAGGATATGGAAGTCCTTAAAAATCTGTTTAAGATTTCCAAAGATATTTCTGAAAAAATTCTGCTCCCTAAAAACCTTGCTTTAGACGATAAAATTAAAATTTTAGAGAAGCTAATCAAACGAAATTTTCATAAAATCACTCTTAACTTTCTTCATTTTCTAGACCATAAAAAAAGATTAAATTATCTTAAAGAAATCGTTAATTTTTTTTATGAAATAAAAAAAGAAAAAGAAAATCTGCTAGACGTCAAAATTACTAAGAGTTCGGAATTTTCTAGTGAATTTGAAGAAGAGCTTAAAAAAAAGTTGCAAAAAAAATATCATAAAGAAGTTATTTTATCGAGCGATATTGATGAAAGTTTGATTGGGGGATTTTCTCTTCAAATAGAAGATGACTTTTTTGATTTAAGCATAAAAGGAAAAATAGCTGCTTATAAAAAGCATTTAACGAATTTATAATTTTTTAGGAAAATAATTAAAAGGAAATTACACAATGGCACAAGAAATTAAAGCAGATGAAATTACTAATATCTTGCAAGAGCAACTCGCTACCTTTTCAGGCGAAGGGAAAAAACAAGAAGTCGGCACTATCCTACAAGTTAGCGATGGGATTGTTCGGGCTTTTGGTTTAGAAAAAGCTATGTATGGTGAGTTAGTAGAGTTTGAAAATGGTGAGAGAGGAATGGTGCTTAACTTAGAGGAGAACAACGTAGGTATTTCGGTTTTTGGGCAAGATACAAACATTAAAGAAGGTGATATAGTAAAAAGAACTAATACTATTGCCTCGGTTCCAGTGGGAGAGAGTCTTCTTGGAAGAGTTCTAGATCCCTTAGGGAATCCCATTGATGGCGAAGGGAGTATTAAAGCGGAAGATACTAGAAATATTGAAATAAAAGCTCCGGGCATTATTGATCGTAAAAGTGTTCACGAGCCTCTTCAAACCGGGATTAAAGCTATCGACGCCATGATCCCTATTGGTAGAGGGCAACGAGAATTAATTATTGGTGATCGGCAAACGGGAAAAACCGCCATTGCCATTGATATTATCCTTAATCAAAAGGGAGAAAACGTTAAATGCTTTTATGTGGGTATTGGGCAGAAGCAATCCACTCTAGCAGCGGTAGTTGATCGCTTAAAGAAAGAAGGCGCTATGGAATATACTACGGTTATTTCTGCTTCTTCATCAGAAAGTGCTTCTCTGCAATTCATTTCTCCTTATGTGGGGGTGACTATGGCGGAATATTTTAGGGACAAAGGAGAGCATGCCTTGATTGTTTATGATGATTTAACCAAGCAAGCTCAAGCTTACCGGCAAATTTCTCTTCTCCTTAGAAGGCCACCGGGAAGGGAAGCTTTTCCCGGAGACGTTTTTTACCTTCATTCTAGACTTTTAGAAAGAGCGGCTAAACTTAGTGATGACCGAGGAGCTGGTTCGCTAACAGCACTTCCTATTATTGAAACCCAGGCGGGTGATGTTTCGGCTTATATCCCTACCAACGTTATTTCAATTACAGATGGGCAGATATTTTTAGATACGGAGCTTTTTAATAAAGGGCAACGACCAGCTATTGACGTAGGACTGTCGGTTTCTCGAGTAGGAGGAGATGCTCAGATAAAAGCTATGAAGCAGGCTTCTAGTACTATCAAGGGAGATTTAGCTCAATATAGGGAGTTGGAGTCATTTTCTCAATTTGCTTCTGATTTAGACGAAGTCACTAAGCAGCAGTTGAATCGCGGAGTGAAATTGATGGAACTATTAAAGCAAGATCAGTATGATACCTTAAAAGTAGAAGAAGAAACCATTATCCTTTGGGTGGGGACTAATGGCTATTTGGATGATATAGAAAAATCGCAAGTTAAAAGATTTGAGAAAGAGTTTTTTGATTATTTTAAAAGTAACCAAAATGATATTTACGCTAAAATTCAAAACCAAGGCAAACTGGATGATGATATTTTAGCTGCTTTAAAAAGTGCGGTAGAAAGTTTTAAGGGAATATTTAATTAATTTTTAGTAAAAAATGTCTAGTTTAAAAGAAATTAATTTAAAGATTAATTCTCTAAAAAACACGAAAAAAATAACCGAAGCGATGAGACTTATCGCCATTACTAAGCTAAGTCGAGCAGAGCAGAACGTTAAAAAGGCGATTAATTATCATCACTACTTGAAGAAAATTTTATCGACAGTAGGAAGCGGTGATGATTTTAAGGAAAATCGTTTTATCGAAGAAAGAAATAAGGTAAGAAAAATAAAGGTTATCTTATTCACCTCGGACAAGGGACTTTGTGGGCCTTTTAACAGTAATGTGCTTAAAAAAGCAAACAGTTTTATTCGGGAAAATTCTTCTTTGGAAATAGTTACAGAGCATTTTGGCAAGAAAGGTTATGACTTTTTTAACAAGCAAAACCTAGTCGAAGAGTGGCATAAAGATGTTTTTAAAGAAGATTTTGATTTTGCTAAATCCAATTCTCTCATCAAAAAAAATCAGGAGCTTTTTTTTTCAGAAAAAATAGATGGCTTATATCTTATTTATAACGAATTTGTTTCGGTTTTGAAACAGGTTCCGGTTGTTAAACGGATCCTTCCTTTCGCTCTTCCTGAAAAAGAAAACAATGATAAAAATAAAATGGAAATTCCTCATTTTATTTACGAACCAGATAAGACAAAAGTAACCGACAGCATTATAAAAAAAATAATTTATTTTGAATTTTACTTTGCTTATTTAAATAGCGTTGCTGGAGAAAACTCAGCTAGGATGACGGCTATGGATAATGCTACTAATAACTGTAACGATATGATTGGAAAATTCACTTTAGAAAGAAATCAACTAAGGCAAGCTAATATTACTAAGGAATTAATTGAAATTATTTCGGGAGCCGAATCAGTTTAAAAATACAAACGAATGGAGAATAATATGGAAAAATCTAATAATGGAAAAATTGTTCAAATCTTAGGATCAGTAATTGACGTCGCCTTCGAAGATGCAGCGATTCCCCCTATTAAAACTGCTTTAAAGGTTAAGCGAGAAAACTCTGATGAAATATTAATTTTAGAAGTGGCCCAGCACATTGGCGAAAAGCGAGTAAGAACCATTGCTATGGACACCTCTGATGGGCTTAGAAGAGGGATGGAGGTAGTCAACACAGGAGATATGATTTCCGTTCCAGTTGGAGATGAGGTTTTAGGAAGAATTATGAACGTGGTAGGAGAAGCGGTAGATATGAAAGGAGAGATTAAAGCCCCTAAGAAATACCCTATCCACAAATCGCCTCCTTTGTTTAAAGATTTATCGACTAAAGTAGAAATACTAGAAACCGGTATAAAGGTTATTGATTTATTAGAGCCTTATATCAAGGGAGGAAAAATTGGTCTTTTTGGAGGAGCGGGAGTCGGCAAGACAGTTACCATTGGCGAGCTTATTCATAACATTGCTAGGGAGCACGGTGGTTATTCTGTATTTGCTGGTGTAGGAGAGAGATCAAGGGAAGGAACTGACTTGTATAACGAACTGAGAGAATATGGGGTATTAGATAAAACTTCTTTGGTTTACGGGCAGATGAATGAACCCCCCGGAGCAAGAGCTAGGGTAGCTTTAAGTGGTCTTTCGGTGGCTGAGTATTTTCGAGATGAGCAAAACCAGGACGTTTTATTTTTCGTTGATAATATTTTTCGTTTTACCCAGGCAGGGGCAGAAGTTTCCGCTCTCCTGGGGAGAATCCCGTCAGCGGTTGGTTATCAACCTACTTTAGGGACTGATATGGGGGAATTACAAGAGAGAATTACTTCTACCAATAATGGTTCTATTACCTCCGTGCAGGCAGTTTATGTGCCCGCTGATGACTACACTGATCCTGCGCCAGCGACTACTTTTGCTCACTTGGATGCCACTACTAACTTAGATAGGGGTCTAACTGCCCTAGGGATTTATCCTGCGGTTAATCCACTTACTTCTACTTCAAGAGCTCTAACCCCTGAAATAGTTGGAGAAAAGCATTATAGTGTTGCTCGGCAAGTACAGGCTACGTTGCAGCGATATAAAGAGCTAATGGATATTATTGCCATTTTGGGTATGGATGAACTTTCCGAAGAAGATAAAACCACTGTTCAACGAGCTAGAAAAATCCAAAGGTTTTTATCTCAACCTTTTCACGTTGCCGAGACTTTTACTAACGTTCCCGGGCGATATGTGAAGCTGGAAGATAACATCAACTCTTTTAAAGAAATCGTCGAAGGAAAGTATGATCACTTACCGGAGCAGGCTTTTTACATGGTGGGAGGAATTGAAGAAGTTATTGAAAAAGCAGAAAAAATGAAAGCATAATGGCAATTGAGTTAAGCATCATTAGCCCGCTAAAAACCATCTTTCAAGATAAGGTTGATTCTTTTATAGCTCCCGGAGAAGATGGTCTCTTGGGAGTTTTAAAAAATCATGCTCCTATTATTAGCCTATTAAAAAAAGGTGAGATTGTCGTTACGCAAGGTAGTCAACAAGAAAAATTTCCTATTGAATCTGGGTTTTTAAACTTAGTCAATAATCAAGCAATTATTATTATTGATTAGGAAGTGGTTTTTAAAAAAACCTCAGCAACGATTTAATCGTTAGCTGAAGTTTTTTATTTTTAAATAGTTTAATTATTTAGTCAAAAAGTTAAACATAAAAGTCATTGCTTTATATGCTCCAAGGTTTTTCCCTACTGACTGGGGATTCCACCCATTATCTTTAATCGTACTAACTAACATCTCGACTGCTTTTTTAATATTTGTTTCTATGAACTCGCTTGGGTCACCAATTTTCCATTCTAGTTTATTATCTTTGATTTCCATAAGAGCGTAAAGGCTCGCTACAATTGGGATAATAAAACCATCTGGATAGCTATAATCACATTCTTTTTTATAATATTTAGTTAATGGTCGTTTATTTAAATACTTTTTGCCTTTTTTCCCATCATCATATATTCTTACAGATGAAATGCTACCAAAACCCTGAGAATTAAAGTTATAAGCATTTGGAAAAATCTTATAAATTAAATCATAAAGTTTAGGCATGTCTTTGACCAACTTCATGGCAGATAAAATTAGTTCATCTTCTATTTTTTTCTCATCGTTAGCGTATTTTTCAAAAAAAGTTGAAAATATTTCAATACACTTACTTTTAGAACTATAAAGGTTTACTGGATTAATTTGGGGAACAGCTGACTCAAGCTTTTTCGCTTTTTGTAATGCTAATAGTGGTACTAAACTTAAAGCGACAATATCATCCCTTTTTATATTACCTTTTTCCCCGTCTTTCCATTGTACTTTTTCGGCGATTTCACTGTCAATATTATCTTTTAGTATTTGATAATAACCTTTATGATGTGCCTTAGCCCCAGCAGCAAGAGCCGCGTTATTATTCCTAGCATTTGATATTTTAAATACTGTTTCATGAAATTTTGCTTTATATTCATCCGTAGGATAAATAATTTCAACTGGCATTTCAAATTCAAAGGCTTCTAAAACCTCCAATAGATCTTTGCGATTTTCGTTCCATACATCGATAAAAGTTTCCCAATCTTTTACTTTTTTAAGTTTTTCAACTGATTTTTCATCACCAAAATACTGTTCAAGAATAAAAAGGCCCGTAGCAAGTATATTATGTCCTCCATCTAAAACCCCTTCATAACTTTCATTTTCAAAAGACAAGGTAAACCTTCCTCTTTCTCTTTGAATGCACTCTGAAGAAGATATTAAAAGTCCCTTGCTCCTAAAGCGTAACTCTTTAGCTGAAAATTTTAAAGTTTCCTGAATAGCTTTAGTAACTTTATTTGTTTTCGGCTTTCTAGGGTTTGCAGTTAGCCCAACTACGTCTATAAGCTTTGCCAAATTTTTAGCATTCACTGTAGCTAAAATTTTATTAATTTCTGAATGTTCTTGAATACAAGAATATTCAGCTTTAACTGTGATTTCTTTTTCTGACATTTTAAGTCCTCCTATTAAATTTGTTTATATGAGAAGGAAAAAAAAAATTATCAGTACAAAAGTTTTTCAACTTTATTTTAGATAAAGAAACTTTTCAGCTTCTATTTCTTTTTCTTTAGTCTTTGTAGACTTTCTCAGTTCCTTTTTCAAAAAAAAGAGAATAGAGCATCATGAAACTATTAGATTATTAGAATAAAAATAAAAAAATAACTCATTTAGATTAAAATTTTTTAAAAAAGTCTTACATTTTTAGTTTTATTTAATTTTTTTAAAAAAGTAAGTAAAAAAAAGTAAAAAAAAATTTTAAAAAGCAGAAAAAAACTAGAATTTTTAATTGAATTTACATTTGATTAAAAATTTCCTGTATTATCGTGGCTCCTTTAAAAAAGTAGTAGATTTATATTAAAGATTCCATATAATCTTTAAGCGATAAAATATTGTTAATTTTCACTACGCCATCCCCGGACCAGAAAGATTGGTACTCCATTAGTCCTTTTTTTCTTGCGAAAGTTCTTAGGTTTTTTGTAGCATAATGCATGAGTGGGTAGGGCAGTTTTTCTTTAGTTTGCAGTAATGCTAGTTTGTTTTTGACTCCTTTTGCTTTTCGGCCAGTAATGCTTTTGGTGTGAATTAGGGCATCCTTATTTTTAATATGAAGTAATGTTTTTTTATATAAAGGACTTGCTAAGCTTTCTTTAGTCATTAAAAACCCGGTTCCTATCTGTACCCCATCATAGCCGTTTTGGACGGATCTTGCGATGTCTTTTTTATTGACTATTCCTCCAGCTTCAATAAAATAAACCTGAGGATATTTTTTTTTAAAATCATTAATGTTCAATTTATCATCATTTTTTCTATTTAGAAAACTACTAAGATGACCACCGGCTTGTTGGTTCTGTACTATAATCCCATCGCAATATCTTCCTTGTAGAGCAACTTCCATTTCATCAATGCTAGTTACAGTGCTCATTATCTGCACATTATTTTTCTTTAGGAGGGTAATGTAGTTTTTTTGTAGAAGTCCAAAAGTTGTGCTAATAATTGGCACTTTATACTTTACAATAAGCTGAATAATTTCATCTACGGTTAATGGCTTTTCAACTTGAAAATAATCTGATTTATAACAGCCTACTGATTTTTCTAAAATTATTAATTCTTGGGGTTTTTTATAGATAGCACTATCACTTTGATAGTCAATAAAAATATTCACTTGAAATGGCTTTTTAGTTTTTGCTTTTACCTTTTTAATTAAATTTTCTAGGCTATCAAAGTTTAAATATCCACTAGGGATACTTCCCAACATCCCGAAATTAGTAACTAAAGCAACAAAGTTTTCGTCAATAATCCCTCCGGCCATAGGAGCTTGAATTATAGGGTGTCTTATATTTAATTTTTTTTGAATCATCATTAAAAATATTAGAAATAAAAATTAATAAAAAAATGATAATTAATAAGCAAAAGAAAATTATTTTTTTAACTTTTTTAGCAACCTTGATTTTAATGTAGCTTGGACTATTTTTATTTTTTTAAGGAAAGGTTGCTCTATAAAATAACTTAACTTTTCTAAAAAACTTATAGTAGAAATCCTTAAGTTAGCAAATATTTTATTTTCATATTTCAAATATGAAATTGTTTTTAAGTGATGTTTTTTATAGAGGAGAGAAAAAATACTTTGATCGTGTCGATTTTCCATAAACCCTTCGTAATTTTTAGCTTGGCTTGGGCTGTCGTCAATTAAATGTTTTATTTCAGAATGCTTTAAAAGTTTTTCGAAAAATTTTATAGAGAAATTGGTCTTTTTGACAACGATGTTGGTTGCTGCTATTTGATTGCTTTCAGTAAATTTTTTCGATTCAGCTTTTAACGATAGAAAAATATCTTTCTTAGTCCATTTTTTTTCTAGATGCTCTAACTCAAAAGCTAAGATGTCTTGCTCTAAAAGATTTAATTTGGTTATTATCGGATCAATTGAAGCAATAAATCTACTACCACTATCACAGTAAAAAATATACTCTCCATTTTTTAGATCATTTCTTTTTAAGGTTTTTAAGATAACGTAAGGTTTCCAAAGCCAATACCCTCCTCCCCGAACTTCTTTTAAAATTTTTTCATTTTTTTTATAAAAATTTTTATCGATATCTTTTGGAGAATATTCGATAACTTGATCGAACCCACCTCTCTTCAAACCGGATGCGGAGTTTTCTTTTTGTGTGGTTTTAAATTTAAAGTTAGCGTAGTTTATTAATATTTTTCTCATTATCATTTAATTTTATGTTGATTAATCTAATTATAATCTAACTAGAAAACGATAAAAGATTAAAACAATAGTGAGAAAAAGTTAAAATTATTGTATAATATTACTATCTGATTTATTGAAGGAAATAGTATGAAAAAAGATATTCATCCGGATTATCGCGAAGTAGTTTATAAAGATACTTCTAGTAATTTTGCTTTTCTAACCAAATCCACTACTCCTAGCAAGGAAACCATCAAGTGGGAAGATGGGAAAGAGTATCCCCTTGTAAAAATAGAAATTTCTAGCGCTTCTCATCCTTTTTATACCGGGAGTAATAAGATTATCGATAGCGAAGGAAGAGTAGAAAAATTTAAGAAGAAATTTAAACTTTAACTTCTAATGCACAAAAAATCTCTCCCTAAAAACCTAGGAGAGTTAAAAAAATCCTCTTGGAAAAGCCGCTCGGTAAAAGAAGAATTAAAAGAAAACCTTATTACTAAAATAAGAAAAAACGAAAAGCCTCTTTTCCCGGGAATTGTGGGCTATGAAGAAACAGTCGAAAAAAGTATCATCAATGCCATTTTAGCGAAGCATAACTTTATTCTTCTAGGTCTAAGAGGGCAAGCAAAAACTAAAATTATTAGAAGTTTAACTCACTTTTTAGATGAAGAAACTCCTATTATTAAAGGGAGCCTTTTGAATGAAGATCCCTTTAATCCCATTTCTCCTTTCGCTAAAAAAATTATTGAAGAGCAAAAAGATAATACTCCTATTGAATGGATTTCTCGAGAAGATCGCTTTAAAGAAAAACTAGCTACTCCAGATGTTTCAATTTCTGATTTAATTGGTGATATTGACCCTATCAAAGCGGCTCGAGAAAAACTCGATATTTCTGATGAAGAAGTTATCCACTGGGGAATTATCCCTAGATCCAACCGTGGTATTTTTGCTATTAATGAACTACCTGATTTACAGGCCCGTATTCAAGTCGGGCTATTTAATATTTTAGAAGAAAACGACATTCAGATAAGGGGATTCCCTTTGAGATTACCTCTAGATATTCTCTTAGTTTTTTCAGCAAATCCAGAAGATTACACTAATCGGGGGCGAATTATTACCCCTTTAAAAGATAGGATTGCTAGCGAAATTATTACCCACTACCCGGTTAATTTAGAAATGGCTAAAGCGATTACCCTGAGTCAGGTAACTATTCCCGAGGGCATGGTAATTCCTGAAGTTGTTTTTGATTTAATTGAAATGATTACCATAACTTGCCGAGAAAATGAGCATGTCGATAAAATGTCAGGAGTATCCCAGCGTCTTAGCATTGCTATTTTAGAGTTAGTTATCGCTAATGCCGAGCGAAGGAAAACTCTCCTTAAAACCAAAAAAGAAAAAGTGCGAGTGCTTGACCTTTATGCGAGTGTTAGTGCTATCACGGGTAAGATTGAGTTAGTAGAAGACATTAGCGTAGAAGAAATTAAAAATTTAGCAGTGCATTTAATTAGTCAAGCAATCACTAAAAAGTTTAGTGAGATTTTCCCTCCTTTACGAGAAAAAAAAGAATTTTCAACAAATGAATTTTTATCAGAAGAGGAAGCTTTTAGGGGAAGTGAGGGAGCTTATGGTTTGGTGTTGGAGTATTTTAAACAGGGGAATGAAGTGGAATTAAGTGATGATTTAGCAGAAAACAAGTACTATCAAATATTAGAAAATATCCCTCAATTAAAAAAGATCGTTAAAGAAAACATTAGTCGTGATGATGATTATTTTGCTTACCTAGAAATTCTTTTAGAAGGACTTTATGGCAATCAAGTTATCAATCGTAAATTAATTGAGGGACAAATAAAATTTTTCGATGTTTACAGCAATATGTTTAAAGAAAGGTAATGAAATTCTTTTATCAAAAAATTGACCCCGAAGCCCTTAAAAAAATCCAACAAGTTAAAAATCTCGAAAAACTTTTTAATCAAATAATGATGAGGCTCCAAGGAAATGTGGAGCAAAGTTTGCAAGCACTTAAGCAATTGCAGCAAAAAGGATTTATTGATAAAAAAATATCTTTAGAAAATTTCACCAAAGATCTTCTTGATAAAGGTTTAATAAAAAAAAATATTAAAACCAATAAAGTAAATTTAAGCAAAAAAGGGGAGTGGCATTTACGAGAGCAATCTTTTTTAGAAATTTTTCCACAGTTAAAAAAGGGGTTTGGGGGAAATCATCAAGTTTCATCTATGGCTGGGGATAGTTTTGAAGAAGTTGGGGATTTAAAAAAATTCCAGTTCGGTGATAACTTTGAGCAAATCCATTATACCAATAGTTTATTTAATGCTATTAAGCGGGGTTCTTTTGCTTTGGAATTGGAAGAAGAAGATTTAGAGATAAAAGTAAGAGAGCATGCTGCTAGTATGGCCATTGTCTTGATGATTGATATTTCTCATTCTATGATTTTATATGGCGAAGACAGAATAACCCCGGCAAAAGAATTAGCTATGGCTCTTACCCATTTTATTACGACAAAATTCCCCAGAGATGATGTTCGAGTAGTTTTGTTTGGGGATGATGCGGTAGAGATTGATATTAATGCTTTAAGCACTATTGCGGTTGGCCCTTATCACACGAATACTCAAATGGGACTTAGGAAAGCTCGAAGTATTTTGAGTAAAAAAAAACAACCCTATAAACAAATTATTATGATTACGGATGGGAAGCCTTCGATGATTAAGCTTTCTAATGGAGATTATTATAAAAACTCTTTTGGCTTAGACCCAGAAATAGTTAGTCGTACTTTAGACGAAGCTGTTCTTTGTCGCAAGAAAAATATTTTTTTAACAACTTTTATGATTACGGATGATCCTTATTTAAAAGATTTTATTCATAAACTTACTAAAATTAGTAAGGGGAAAGCCTTTTATAGTTCAATTGATAATTTAGGGAAGTTTGTTTTAGAAGATTTTATTAACCACAAAAAGCGATTTCTCCGTTAATTAGTTTGCCGATTTATTCCTCTTTAAATTTTTTTAGTTCTTTTTTGTAGTCTATAAAAAACTTGATACTACTGGGATTTTTTATGGTTCCTACATTAATGACTTCTTTAGCTTTTTCCCCTAGAAGAATTTTTTTTAAAGGCACTTCTATTTTTTTACCACTTAATGTATAAGGAAGTTCTTTTACTGCAATAATTTTTTCGGGGACGTGGCGAGGGGAGCACGCCTTTTTGAGAGTGTTTTTAATCTTGGCTTTTAATTCAAGAGTGAGTTGATATTTTTCTTGAACAACAACAAAAAGTGGGAAAAAGTATTTTTCTTGTCCTAGCTCTAGATTTAAAATTAAGCTATCGTTAATTTCTTTTAGCTTTTCTAAAGCGCGATAAATTTCTCCACTACCAATTCTTACCCCATAGCGATTAAGCGTGGCATCCGAGCGTCCATGGATAACAATGCCATTTCTTTTAGTTAGAGTAGCTAGGTCACCATGATGCCAAACTTGGGGAAAAGTGTTAAAATAGCTTTTTTGATAACGTTGATTATTTTTATCTCCCCAAAAATAAATGGGCATAGAAGGAAGTGGTTTAGTAATTACGAGTTCTCCCATGTTACTTGTAATTGGTTTGCCTGTATTATTGTAAACTTCTACTTTTGCTCCGAGGCATCTTTTTTGAATTTCTCCTGGGTAAACCGCCACTAAAGAACATCCCCCTACAAAAGCAGTGCAGACATCACTTCCCCCGCTCATAGAAAACAACCAAAAGTTTTTTTTTATAGCTTGATAGCACCAAGAAAAAACTTCGGCGCTAAGTGGGGAACCAGTCGAGCCAATAGATTTTAACGCTGGGAAGGAGTATTTTTGATTGATAGTAATTTTTTCTTTATAAAAGTAAGTCAGGTAAGCAGCGCTGCAACCAAAATGATTTATACCAATTTTTTCTGCTAACTGCCAAAGGATATCTTTTTTATGAAAAAAAGGAGAGCCTTCATATAAAACAATAGTAGCCTTTACTAAAAGAGCAGAAATTAGAAAATTCCACATCATCCAGCCAGTGCTAGTATACCAAAAAAAGATTTCTCCTTCATGAACTTCGTTGTGAAATTTTAAATATTTGTGGTGCTCTAATAAGATGCCACCGTGACTATGGGTAATGGCCTTAGGTGGGCCAGTGGTTCCCGAAGAAAATAAAACCATTAAAGGGTGATTAAAGGGAAGGGGTGTAAAGGTTAAGGGGGGTGTTTTTTTTACTTCTAATAAATCTGACCAATAAAAGTACTTAGGATTTTTTTTTGAAAATTTTTTTTCTTTTTCTTGAGGGATTAAAATAATTTTTTTTAAACTAGGGATTTGTTGAATTAAAGTAGTTACTTTTTCTTCTTGATTAAAATTTTTTCCATTATATTTATAACTAGTGACGGTGAATAAAACTTTTGGTTTTAGAATACTAAAGCGGTCGATAATCGTTTGAGAACCAAAATCAGGGGAGCAGCTAGAATAGACAACTCCCAAACTAGCACAAGCTAAATAAATGGCCACAGCTGGAACTTCATTAGTAATATTAGCAACTACTAAATCGCCTTTTTTAATTTTTTGTTTTTTTAAAAAAATTATTACTTGAGAAGTTAATTTTTCTAAATCAGCCCAACTGCATTTATGATATTTCTTGTAATCATCTTTTTCGCTTTTAAAAATAATAGCCGGCCGTAAAGAGGTTTTATTCCTAAAAATATGTTCAGCGTAATTTATTTTTGCTTCGGGAAACCACTCTCCTAAAAAAGGATTTTTATTAAAACGAGCTGAATAAACTTTAGAATAATTAGAATGAAAAATAAGGTCGTGGTATTCTTTTTGGCTTTCCCAAAAATCAGTAAAATGATCTACCGACCATTGCCATAATTCATCATAATTTTTAAAAGATAATTTTTTATTTTTTTTTAACCATTCTAGGTAATGAAAAAGATGAGTTTTTTTGATAGCGGACTTTTCTGCTTGCCAAAGTTTTTTCATCAATCCAGAACATTTTCGATAATCATAGCACTCGCTCCTCCATCTCCATTACAAATTACAGCCAAACCTAAGCGAGCTTTTTTTTGGCGCAGGACATTTAAAAGGGTTACTACTATCCTGCTCCCCGACGCTCCAATGGGATGCCCTAAAGCAACTGCTCCTCCATGAATGTTAATTTTTTCACTGGGAATACCAAAAGCTTTTTGAAAAATTAAGGGCACAACGCTAAACGCTTCATTAACTTCTATAAAATCTATATCGTTTATTGTTAAATTAGCAATCTTTAAAATTTTTTCAGTTGCTTCAAGAGGGGCTGTGGTGAACCATTCAGGTTCTTTAGCATAATCAGTTGTAGCGATTATTTTTGCTTTTTTGGGTAAAGAAAATTCTTTAATTATTTTTTCTTCAGCAATAACTACTCCGGCTGCTCCATCGTTTATTTTAGAAGCGTTAAAAGCGGTAACTGTTCCATCAGGAGAAAAAGCTGGTTTTAAAAGTGGGGCTTTAGCAAAATTACCCCTTTGAATCTCTTCATCTTCTCTAATGGTTATCTCTTCTCCTTTTTTATTTTTATAAGTAAGAGGAATAATCTCTTCATTAAAGATTCCTACTTTTTGCGAATTTAAAGCCCGCTGATAAGAAAGTTTAGCCCATGCATCCTGTTCTTCTCGACTTATTTGATGCTTTTCACTAGCTCGATCAGCAAGGATACCCATAGCTACATTTTCATAGGCATCGCTAAGTCCATCTTTTATCATACCATCGATAACGCTACTGTCACCAAAGCGAGAACCTCCCCTTAAATGAGGTAGGTAATGAGGAATGTTGGACATGCTTTCCATCCCCCCGGCAATAACTGCTCTATTATCGCCCCAGCTAATCGTTCCAGCAGCTAAACTGATGGCTTTTAAAGAAGAAGCACATACTTTATTGATAATGGTTGCAGGAGTGGTTTTATTAAGTCCAGCGAGTAAGCTTACTTGCCTAGCTGGCGATTGCCCTAAATTGGCGGAGCAGACATTACCCCAAAAAACTTCATCTACTTTTTCTGCAGGTAAATTATTTCGCTTTATTAACGAATGAATAACTTCTCTACCTAGATGGATAGCAGAAAAATTATTAAGAACTCCCTGAAAACTTCCAATAGGAGTCCTTACTCCATCAATAATGAAAATATTTTTATCTTTTAAATTCAATTATTTTTAAGGAATTTATTTAAAAAAGTTAAAGTTCTGTCCCAGGCTAAGTTAGCATCTTTTTCACTGTAAATAGGATTTTCTCCTTTCCTACTAGCAAAACCATGGCTGGTATTAGGATAAATATAAACAGCGTGTTCTCCTTTTAAATTTTTTAATTTTATTTGGAATTCTTTCACGTTATCAATAGTGATAGAGCGATCTTTTTCTGCAAAATGCCCTAAAATGGTAGCGCGCATTTGCTCTAAGTCATCAGCAGGATTAAAAAAACCATAATAAATAACCGAGGCTACTACCCCTAGGTTGTTTTTGGCCATTTGGTACGACCATCCACCACCGAAGCACCAACCGATAGCAGCTATCCTATTGGGATCAATTTTGTTGTCTTTTTTTAAAAAATTAATAGCTCCTGCTAAATTAGCGAAAGCCATTTCTACATTTTCCCTCACTGCTCCTGCCAGTTTCCTAGCTTCCGATGCTTTAGTGGTTTTTTCCCCATTGTATAAATCTACGGCTAAGGCAACGTAGCCTTCTTTAGCATAGTCCCTTGCTTTAGTTTTAATATCTTCGTTTAATCCCCACCACTCGTGAATAAGGATTACTGCTGGAAATTTTTTTTCGTTTTCATGATAATTATCCGGGTAAGCAATGTAGCCAGAGATAGCTTGGCTACCTTCTTGGTAATAATCAACCTCGCCGGTGGCATGACCTTTGCCCAGTAGGCTTTTTACTAAAAGTAAAGTAATAATAAATAATATTAATTTTATTTTCATTTTGAATCTCCTATATTATTATTTTGGCTAAAAATATAACATAGTTTTTGTTTTTATGCAAGATAATATTATTTTTTTTACATTGTTATTTTATAATTATTATAATTACAATAATTTAAATTTCATGCTTAAAGTTCAGCCCAACAAAAAAAATATTTTAGAAACTATTAAAGAATACTCAGATACACTAGATTACAACAACAAAAAAATTGTGATTATTTTAGCTGGGGGACAAGGGAAAAGAATAAAGTCAAGCACCCCTAAGGTTCTTCATACTATCTGGGGTGTGCCAGCTATTTTTCGATTGATTAATACAGTTTGCTCTTCCTTAAAAACTACTAATCAAATTATTATCGTTGGCAATCAGGCGGAAAAAGTTATTCATTCCTTAGGCAAAACTAAGAATCGCATTTATGTTTATCAAGAAAAACAACTAGGAACCGGCCATGCCATTCAACAAGTAGTAAAAGCAATTGATAAAAATTATCAGGGGACTATTTTTAGTTTTCCGGGTGATTTAGGATTATTAGATAAAAAGACGATTAATGATTTTCAAAAATCCTATTATAAATCAAACAATAAAATGTTTTTATTGACCGGGAATTACGACGGCAATCCTTGGGGAAATTTTTATGGGAGAATTATTAGGAAGAAGCAATCAAAAAAAATTTTAGATATTGTTCAGTATAAAGACATTTTAAACTTAAAGAAAAATCAATTCTTAAAAATAAAAGGAGAAGCTTTTGATCAAGAGTTTTTAATTAACGCTTCTGAGTTTGATTCGGGGATATTTGCCTTTGATTTCCCAGAGCTGGCAAAAAATATTTTTTTACTTAAAACCAATAATATTCAACAAGAATATTATTTAACCGATTTAGTTAAAATTTATTCTCAAAAGAATATTCCCTTTGATAGCCTGGTTGTTAAAGATATGAAAATTTTAACCGGCTTTAATGATAAATCTATTTTAAAAGAAGTAGAAAAAACTTTTCAAAAAAATTATTACGAGAAACTTAAAAACATTATTAGCATTGAAGACGAAAAAAATTTTTATTTAAGCGAGAAAACGATTAGTAATTTAATGAAAAAAGATAAACAGCAAGGGCCTTTAGACATTAATATAAAAAGTGGGGTTTATATTGATGAAAATGTTATTCTTCATAAAAAAATTAATTTAGGGAAAAACGTAAGACTGGAAGGCAACATCACCATTAAAGATGGGGTGCAGATTGGGGATAATGTTTCTATTACCACTTACCCTAATCAAAAAATAACCATTGCTTCTGATTGTGTGTTTCATGGAAATAATGTTATTAAAGGAAATGTGAAAATCAATGCCGGCACCATTTTGCATGAAGGGGTTAATTTAACCGGGAGTAATGAACATCCAACTGTCTTAGGGAAAAAAGTAACTATCCATGGTTCGTGCTATTTGTATGGCTGCCTTGTGGAAAGTGAAAGTGAAATTGAAAGTAGCATTTTAATAAAGCAGAAAATAAAATGCATAAAATTACAAAATGGCAAGGTTCAACCCATTAAATTTATTATCCCTCCTCCTGTAGGAATAGAGGCACTACATAGTTTAGATTAAAAATAAAAAAAAATGTTAACCTTTAAAAAAGTAGAAATTGAAAAAAAAATTCCTGCTAATCAAGTTTTGCTATCGCAAGAAAAAAAAAATCCCATTATCTTTATTCTGCATTCCGGTAAGGTTGATTGTTTTTATAAAATAAAAATCAATGATAAAGAATATAGCATCAACTTTTTTGAGATTAATAAAGAACAGTATTTTGGCTATGAGTCTTTTATCCCTAATATGCGAGATCTTCAGCTGATTACTAGAGAAGAGACTATTCTTTCGCTTTTCCCGCTTAATGATTTTAAAGAAATTATTAATTACAAGTTAGATTTATTTCCTATTTTAATGAAGGATCTTTTTTATAAAATTAAAAAGTATAACCTTTTATTAAATGAGTTAATTACTCTAGCTAATAATTTGCATCAAGCTAATAGACGTTTGGCAAAAATTTTATCTCGTTTTAAAATTCCCATTCCCCAGGATTCTCAACTAGAGCCTTACTTTGATAATCCTATAACTAATTTTGCTTTTAACTTTGATACGGTTAAAAATTTTTTTATGGTGGAAGAAAATCAACGAAAAAAGTATCGAGAATTTGTGCTTAAAAATGATCTTCTTATTAATGACTTTTTAGATTATGACGTTATTGATAGTTTTATGAAAATAATCAAAGTTAAAAAAAAAATAGCCAACGCTTTATTTGAAATCCATTTCGATGAGATGGATAAATACCATTTGTTTATTGAAAAAAATTTTAAAAATTTAGTAGATGAGTTTGATGTTTTTTTTACTAGTGAAAATTCTTTATTGAAGCTTATCAAAAAAAATGAAAAAAAAATAAACTCTAAAGATAGAGATTTTTTCTTTTCTCTAATGAATTTTTTGTCGAGGGAAATTTTTGAAAATAAAATAATAAATAATATTAATTTCGATAAAAGTTACGAAAAATATTTAGTTTTAGAAATTGAAGAAGTTAAAAATCTTCTTAATCAACAAGAAGAAAAAAATCAAAAAAAACTAAGTGAGACTTCACTGGAAAATAATTCTTCACGTAGCGAAGTTGACATTATAAAGATTTATGAAGATAATTATAAAAAACTAGAAATTGAGGAAAATATTATTCGGGAGATTAAAAAGTATAATTATGAGTACATCCAGTACTGCAAAAATATTTATAGAAAAAAAATAAAAGAACCTTTAAATCCAGAAGAAGAAGATTTTTCTACTTATGGTATTTATGAAAATCTATTAGAAGAAAACCAAATAAAGGCCCTTAGGCAGATTGTTGATGATAACTTTGATAATGAAACAAAATATGATATTGTAAGTTTTTCCGATTGGATGGAGTCGATTATCGATGGCACTAATGCTCCTTCTAATAACGATTTAGCCATTAGTTATCGCAAGCATTTACTGAATTTATCAAGGTTTAAAAAAAAAATTTTAAACCCTGTTGAAGATAAAGTTAATTATGAAATAGATAATGCTTTTATGAGCATTGTCCAAGCTTTTAATAAGGAGCCAATGAATATATACCCTTTAAATAAATTCAATTTCCCTAACGATTTAAAAGAGCAAATTATTAATAGTAAAAAAATAGAAAATTTATTAGATGAAATTAAGGGGAAAGATTTTTCTTTATTTTTTCGAGAAACTTTATTTAAGTATAGGAATAAGAATCATATTCTGCAATACGAAGTTCTGCCTAAGTTTATTATTATTCCAGTTATTGCTCCTAGAATAGTTTTTTGGCAAGAAATGGTGGATAATAAAAAGAAAACTCAAGCTAGATTTTTTCTCCCTTTATTTTATAGTGGTAGTGATTTAAAAAAAGAGCTTATTAATAATTTGGCTGCTTACCGTTGGGAAATTTGCCGTAGTGTTAAAGGGGCGAGCTGGATGGATCCAATAGATGGAGCTTTAACTGGGGCTTTTAATGATTATATGACTTTTTACAAGAAAAATTTAAGTTTATCTTCTGAGCAAAAAGAGAAATTATACAATATGAAAAATAAATATCGAGATAATAAAAGGTTATTTATGCATATGTATTACTTGTGGTTGGAGTTTGAAAGCAAGGGATTAATTAGGCTTAATGAGGTAGAGAGAGAAATGTTTTGTAAACAGATCCCTTTTAAAAAAAACATTAGAGATAACTTGCGTAATGCACCACTTTTTCAAAATTATATTGATCGTTATAATAATATTAATAAAAACGAATATGATATAATTATAAGGAGGTTTAGAGATTATAAAAAACCTAACTCAAATGAATTATTAGACGAAGTTCAAGATCATATTGATTATTACATTAGCTAAATTATATCTATAATGGGAAAAAATAATTTCTTCTTACCGGAGAATGTCATTTATTTGATAAAAACTAAGAGCAAATCGGAAGTTATTAAGCAACTCATGGTTCCATTAATGTGCTGTAAAGAAATAAAAAAGCAAAAGGATAATTTAATTACCGCTTTAGTTGGTAGAGAAAATCAAGGCTCAACTGCCATTCAAAACGAAATAGCTATTCCACATTTTCGTAGTAGTTCAGTTAAAAAAAATTATTTTACTTTGGGCGTTAGTAAAGAAGGAATTCCTTTTGATTCTTTTGATAAGAAACCTAGTAAAATATTCTTGCTGACGATATTTTCGGCTGGGCAAGAAGAGTTTTGCCTGAAATTTTTAAGTAAGGCTAGTAGATTTTTTTATAATAAAGAAACCCGAGAAAAAATCTACAAAAGCGTCGGTAATCAAGAAGTTTGGGAAATAACTAAAGAAATATTTACTTAGAAATTGGAAAAGAAAAATATTATTATTGGTAGTGATCACGCTGGTTTGCAGTTAAAAAGTCGAATAAAAAATTATTTAGAAAGTTTAGAAAAATACTCTATTAAAGATGTGGGAACTTTTAGTGAAGAATCGGTTGACTACCCTGATATTGTTAAAAAAGCAGTTGCAGAATATCGGCAAGATGCCTTCTCTAGTCTGGGGATACTTATCTGTGGGACTGGTATAGGGATGTGCATAACTGCTAATAAATTTAAAAAAATTAATTGCGCTTTAATCCATAACTCTTTTTCAGCTAAAATGGCCAAGGCTCATAATCACGTTAACTTTTTAGCTTTAGCTGCCAGAACGGAGTATAGTGAGCCAGTAGAGAAAATTATTGCCGCTTTTTTAGAAGCTGAAAATGAATTAGGGCGCCATGAAAAAAGAATAAAAAAAATAGAAAAAATAGTAAAAGAAGAAAATGAAAATTGAACTAATTCTCAAGAATATAGAAAATACTTCTATACTGATAGTTTATTCTAGGTTTAACTCGCTCATTGTCAACTCCTTAGTTCAAGGTGCTAAAGACTGCTTACGCAAGCATAAAATAAAAGAAGAATTAATTGACTTAGTTGCGGTGCCTGGGGCGTATGAAATTCCCTTTGCCATTAACAATCTCTTAGCTAAGAAAAAATATCAAGTGGTCATCGCTTTGGGGTGCATTATTAAAGGAGAAACTCATCATGATGAGATGATTATTAATCACTTGAATAGTCAATTGGGCTCAATTAGTGTGAGTAAAAATATTCCATTAGGTATGGGGATTTTAACCGTTAATGACCTTCAGCAAGGGCTAGAGCGAGCAGGGGGGAAATTGGGGAATAAGGGATGGGAAGCCGCGGAAGTTGCGTTAGAAATGCTACTTCTAAATCGGTTTTACTTTTAACTTTTTGAAAAATTACCCCAAAAAAAATTACTCTTCTAAACCGTTTTCTTCTACGGAGCAAAACTCAGTAAAGAAATTATTATTCTCTACTAAAAAAATTCCAATAACTCATTCTTCTAAAGACATTTCTTCTTTTTCAGAAAATAAAAACGAAGAAAAAGTAGTAGTAAAAAATAGTTTTAATTTCTCAACAATGAAAATAGAACATATCCCTTATTTTTTAATGATTAATTTATTGTATGCCTGGGAATTTAATGGTGCTAATTTTAAAAAAACCTACCAGTTGTTTAAAGAAATTTTAAAAGAGGAAAAAGCTCCAGTAAGGTGGAAAATCACTTTTAAAGAAATTGAGAAAACTTGTTCTTTAATTATTCAGGAAAAAAATCGTTTAGATGAAGAGATAGAAAAAAAGTTAATCAACTGGGAAATGACTAACTTGAATCTAATAAAAAAAACTATTTTACGCTGGGCATTTTTTTTTTTAATGGATAGAAGAAGTTTAGAAGAAAAAAAAATTATTCCTTATGCTATTTATTTTGCTAAATGCTTAGGTGAAAAAAAAGATTATAAATTTATTAATGGCATCCTTGATTCCTACACTAAAGAAAAAGAGAATTAGCCTTCTTTTTATTATAATAATTTTTATTATAATCACGCTTATTGTTTGGCAACGATTTGAAGCCGAACAAAGAGAAAAAAACGAGACTACTTATTTAATCCTAGAAGTTAAAAAAAATTATAGTAATCATAACTATGAAGAAGCTTTAGAACTTCTTCATCAAATGGATTCTTCTAGTAATTCTTCTGAAACTCGCTATAAAGTTTTTTTGT
Source organism: Spirochaetota bacterium (assembly GCA_965277105.1). GTDB lineage: Bacteria > Spirochaetota > UBA12135 > COTS27 > CAXSBA01 > CAXSBA01. Next base: position 535,711 of record OZ255710.1, read on the forward strand.
ATCGTGGGCTCATTTATTCAAAAATTAATTTATTCCAGCGCTCTTTGATTAATTTTAATTTAGCTAGTAAGATTAAAGATTCTCCTATGCTTAAATTAAGTCAAGCATTGGTGTATGAAAAACTCCAAGATGAAAACAACACTTTGTTTTTTTTAAACGAGGCTCATGACTTAAATTCAAAAAATGTTTTTGTTTTAGAAAAATTGGGAGATTTCTTTTTTAAAAAAAAGAATTTTTACCAAGCTAGCAAATACTATGAAAAAAGTTTAAAGAGCGAGATAAATGAAAAAAAACATCGAATTATTATCAAAAGCCTTATTAGTTTTTTTCTTTTAAATGATCAGAAAAAATTTAGTCACTATTCTAATCGTTTGTCGCATATTGAAAAAAACGCTAAATATCAGACTTTTAATTTAATCAATACCTTTAATTTTTTCCAGCAAAATAAGTTATCCGAGAGTATAAAAATCTTAGAAAAGCTAATAGCAAACTCTCCGACAAAACAAGGGAAGTTGGAGCAGCAATACCTCTTGGGATTACTGCAGATTATCAATCAAGATTTTGCCAATGGGAGTGAAAATCTTATAGCTGCTGGCTGGCCGTTAAATGCTTTTTTTTTAAGTAAGATTTTATTTTTTAATGGAGAACCTTTAAAGGCAATAAAAACACTAGAGCAAGAAAAAGATGCTCATTTTTTAATTGCTCTTTATTATTTTTACTTTAAAGATTATTACAGCAGTTTGGATTATTTAAATAAAATTAAAAGTGATCATCTAGAAAAAACTAACATTAAATTATTAATGGCAAAAAATCATCTGAAACTAAATGATTTTTCTGCAGCTGAAAAAGTTTGGCAAAAGTTACCTAGAGAGAAAATTTTAAGTCAGTATGAGTACTTGCGTTATTTGTTAGAAAATAATCAAACTAACCGGCTTTTAATAGAAAAAGATTTTCTTAACTATTACGCGGAATCAAAAAATCCATTACTTCTTTTAATCATGACGAAGTACCATTTTTCATTAAAAAACTATGCTGTGGCTTTAAATTATTTAGAAAAATATTTCGATTTAAAAACAGCTGAAAAGCATTTTCATTTGTTGAAATTTGCTGGAGATTTGAATGTTTTTGCTAAAAAAAATAATGAGAAAGCAATTTTTTATTACAGCCAAGTTTTAGAAAATAGTAATGATGATTATTTAAAAAATAGGACTATTAATAACTTATCTTATGTGTATTATACTAAGGGTGATTACTTACGAGCGAACGAGCTCCTTTACTCCTATACTCATAATAAAGAATTCCCAGCTACTTATTACAACGCTTATTTATTAAATAACTACTTAGATGAAACCTTTAAAAAAAATAACTCCTTGTTTTTATTAGAGAAAGGCATTAATAGCATTGATGAAAACACTCCCCATGATTTAATTAGTAAAATTTACTTGGAAGCTAGTTTAATTTTTTATCAAAATGGCAATTTCAATAAATATCATTTTTATTTGAAAAAAGCGTTTAAATATGATATAGATAATAGTAAATTGCAATTGTTAATAAAAAAAAATAAAATTAAAATTTAAAATACCTATGAAAATATCGAAAAAATGTGAATACGCCTTAAGATTTTTAATTTACCTTATGATTAATGAAGATAAAATCCTATCGTTAAAAACAATTGCAAACAAATTCGAGATTCCTTTTAAATTTTTAACTTTAATTGTCATTGACTTAAAAAAAAATGGTATGGTAGAAAGCGTAAAAGGCCCAGGCGGAGGATTTTATTTATCTGAGCTAGCAGCAGAATCTAGTTTGAAAAAAATTATAGAAATAATTGATGGTAAAATTAATGCATATAAAATTAATTTTAATATTATTAAGAAAGAAGAAACGGCTTTTGTCTCTCATGTGATTAAAGAATCGTTAGATTTAATTTCTCAAAGTACTTTTAGAATAATGAATCAAATAACTTTAAGGGACTTGGCTAATAAATATTTTAAAATAGCGAACACCGAAGAAGATTTTTCTATTTAAGGAGATAAGAAATGAGTATAAAAAATAACTTAAAAAATAAAACAGTATTAATTACTGGTGCGAGCCGAGGCATTGGCAAGGCCACTGCTGAGCTTTTGGCTCATTATGCAGCTAAGCTTGTATTAGTAGCTAGAACTACTTCCCAGTTAGAAGAATTAAAAGAAAGTATTGTTAAAAAAAATGCTATTGAGGTGGGCATCTATTCTGCTGATGTTAGTTTAGAAGCAGAAGTTAGCAGATTAAAAAAAGAAGTTTTGAATGATTTTTCCCAAGTGGACGTTATTATTAACAACGTAGGAGTGGGGAAGTATGGTAATTTAGAAAGTTTAAGCGTGGCTGATTATGATTGGATGATGAATAATAATATGCGCTCCAGCTTTTTAATTACAAAATATTTTACCCCTGAAATGGTCGCTAGAGAAGCAGGGCATGTCGTCTTTGTTGGGTCAGTAGCAGGACTTAAAGGCCTACCGGGCGAGTCGATTTATTGTGCTAGTAAATTTGCCCAAACTGGATTTGCTCAAGCGTTAGATTATGAGTTCCGTAAAAAAAATGTTAAGGTTAGTTTGGTGGCTCCAGGAGGGGTGAAAACAACTTTTGCTTTTGGGACCGGGAGAAATGAAGGGGATGCCATCTTAGATAAAATGTTAAGCGCAGAAGATGTTGCTGAAACTATTTTTTTTACCCTTAATCAAAACGAGAAGAGTAGGGTATTTTTATTAGGATTAAGGCCTATGAGTGAGCCTCTGTAGTAATAAGTAGATTTTGCTAAATTATTTTTTTTAATTAGTTAAAAATATCTTCTAATCCAAATTTCGTTTTTATATTTATCATCGGTGGCGTAAGCTTGATAAACCCCGTCTTCAATTTCGATTATTTCGGGGTATTCTTCTTTAAGGTAATTTTCTTCTTCTTGCCAAAGCACTTGATTGAGCTTGGCTCCTTGAAGAATAATGTCTTTTAAAACTTCCTGGCCACTTATTTCATTGCCGTTATCATCTTGGTAAGCCAAATCTTCTTCTTTTAAAGAATGCTCGATAATTTCTAAGATTTCTTGCCAAACCTTACCTGAAACCAAGTCAAACTGCCAGCCACTTTCTCGGTTAGCTAATAGTTTTTCATCGTGTAAAAAGCTTAAAAAAACCATTTCTACTGGATCAATTTTCTTATAAATAGCAACGGCTACTCGGAGATCTTCAAAGCGTTCTTCTTCTAAATATTCTTCCCAGGCTTTTTCGTCTTCAATTTGAAAATACTTTTCAAAAGCAAACTCTCCTTTTTCTAAATCAACTGCGCTATAAATGTCAAAAGAGATAATAAAATCGGTATAGCGTTTCATAAATATTCTATAAGTTTCTCGACCTTTTTCACTAATGGCATAGGCATCATAGTCGATAATAACTTTTTCTTTGGCTAACAAATATTCTAAAATAGGCTCTAAATATTTATCGTCGTTTTCTAAAGTAACGGGGTAGCGTTTAGAATTATTATACATTTCATAAAGAATGACCAAAGCAGCCATTTCTTTTTTTTTCTCTTCATTGATTTTAAAGTTGGTAGAAGTCATACTTTTTTTAAGCAAAAGAAGAATTAATAATAAGGGCAATCACGATAACCAAAGCTCCTTCTAAAAGGGCTATGCCCCAGTTGTTGTCCTTTACTAATTCTTCTTCCAATCTGCTTTTATGAAAAATAATTTTATCTAAGAATAGCCTGGCAAGAGTAAGGAGTACCATACCGTTAATGAACCAAAATAAAAACAAAATAAAGCCGCCGTCATTAGTAATGGGAAAAGACATAATAATCCCCATAGCCACTAAATTTAAACCAAAGGCAATTCCCACAGCTTCATTATCTTTTTCAACTTCTTTATGCAGATCATAAGAGAGCATTCGGTTATAAGTATAAGAAAAAATTACTAATAAAAATTGAGTTAAAGCAAAAAAGAAGGTGGTTTCTAAAATATCGATAAACAAGTTTTCTCGGCTTCCTCCTGATAATAAAGCAGCAATAACAATCGAAGAAGCGACATAGCTTCCTAATTCCACGATACCAGTGCCGACATTTTTGTCTTGGATAATTTCTTTTTGATTATCAAAATCCTTTAAAATAAAGCGGTTGTTGATAACTTTTGCTAGGCTTAATAAAACAACCCCGATAAAAAACCAAAGGGCTAAATCTAAGATATTAGCTAGAATAACTGGTTTAAGATCCATTAAAAAAAAGCTAGTCTCGGCTTGTAAAACAGAGCTAACGATAATTCCCAAACCAAAAATATACCCTAGAAAAGAAATGGCTAAAGCTTTGTTGTCGGTTTCTAATAGTTCGTTATCTAGGTTAAATTTAGGGTGGAGTTTATCGTAAACCCATTTAGCAAAAAACATAAAGATTAACGACAAAAAAACATAGATTAGAGTATCCCAAGTGAGAAAGTCATTGATTTGACTCACGATAAAAAATCTTTCAATAAAGTTATTTTCCATAAAAATTATTTAAAGCCTATTTCCCAAAGCCACCAAAACCTCTTCTACTAGAAGAAAAACTCCGCACACTAGAAGAGCTATTCCCGCCAAAACGACTAACCCCTGTTTTAGTGGAAGTTGATTGACGACCAAAAGCTCCACTTTTAGTGGCTTTATTCATTTCTCTAGTGCGAAATGATCGCTGAGAAGTAGTGGGGTTTTTTAAAGATTTTTTAATTCCAGTATCGGCGTTTCTAGGGGTGCGGTTAAAACTAGATTTGCTATTACTTGTTTTAGCGCTAGTAGAATTTTGCTCAAAACGACTTGCGCGATTAAGGTAATCACTTTTAGAGGCATTGTTGTAAGGACGATAGGTGTTGGGGTAATTTCCTCCGTATCCATAAGGAGAAGAAAAAAGAGAATGGGGAGATAAAAAATAAGACATCAGCAGAAAAGTGCCGAAGGGAAAAGAGCTGCTGTAGTTAGCGTTAGAGCCATAAATACTATTATTCCCATAGGTGTCAACTGTTACTTTATCGTCTTCTTGCTTTACTTCAATAGTAGCAATATCTTGGATTTGGTTGGGTTCCACTTCCGTACTTAAAACAAAACCATGGCTATTATTTTCGCTATTATTTAACTCTTGCACATTGATATAATCCACCACGCCATCATTATTGATATCTAAATTATTAATTCCATCTGGTTCGTTCAGTTTTTTTTCTAATTCTTCTGGGGTTTTGGCTTCTTGTAAAACAGCAGGTAGTGCCTGTAAATTAAGTCCATCGGCTGCTGCTTCATCGCTAATACTTGTAATAAAAGTATTACTTTCTTGGTTAGCTTGGCTTAACTGCTCTTTAGGGGGAGCTAAGAGATTACTACAAGTCCAAGTGGCTAGAAAAATCGATAAAAAAGCCATGAATAAAGGGTTCATGTTCATAATAAAATTATACTCTATTAATTAAAAATTTTAAAAATATTTAGCGCAATAGATAGTTACTTTTTAGCAATAGCGGAAATCTCGATTAAAACATCTTTAGGAAGTTTAGCAACCTCTAAGGTTTCTCGAGCTGGGTAGTCATCGCTTTTAGAAAAATAGTTTTGATAAAGATCGTTTACTAAGTTAAAATCATTTAGGTTTTTTAAAAAAATACTAACCTTAAGTAGATCAGCGAACCCCATATTTTCACTTTCTAAAATAGCTTTAAGATTATCTAAAACTCTATTAGTTTGCTTTTCAATTCCCCCTGCTACTATTTCTCCAGTTTCAGGAGATAATGGTATTTGCCCTGAAATATAAAGGGTATCATCTTTTAAAACTGCTTGAGAGTAAGGGCCAATTGCTTGAGGTGCTTTTGTTGTGTTAATAATTTTTTTCATTGGTTTAATTTTTTTAATAAGATTTGTTGTAGTAAAACTTTAATTTTTTTAATCAATTTTTATCAAAAACATTATATTATAGTTATGGATTAGTTAAAATAATATTTTTATTTAAAAAAATTTAAATACTACAGAAGGTAAAAATAACTCTATGAAAGATAAGGTTGACTATTATAAAAAAAGCATTGCTCTTCATAAAAAATTAAATGGAAAATTAAAAATAGAGTTAAAAACTCCTATAAAAAACAAAGATGATTTATCCATTGCTTATAGTCCAGGGGTTGCTGCTCCTTGTTTAGCAATAAAAAAAAATCCTCAAGAAGCAAAAAATTTAGTTGCTAGTAAAAAAACTATTGCTGTGATTTCTAATGGTTCCGCTGTTTTGGGTTTAGGAAATATTGGAGCTGAGGCATCGCTTCCAGTGATAGAGGGTAAGAGTGCTCTATTTAAAAGGTTTGCTAATTTAGATTCTATTCCTATTGCAGTTAGTTCTCAGAACGTTGATGAGTTTATTAATGTAGTAAAAAATATCGCTCCAACTTTTGGCGGGATTAATTTAGAAGACATAAAAGCTCCTGAATGCTTTATTATTGAACAGAAACTAAAAGAAGAATTAAACATCCCAGTATTTCATGACGATCAACATGGGACAGCTATTGTGGTTTTGGCGGGAATTATTAATGCTTTAAAAATTGTAAAGAAAAAAAAAGAGCAGATTAAAGTCATTGTTAATGGGGTAGGTTCTGCTGGCGTTGCTATTATAAAGTTATTAAATTTATATGGAATAAAAAATATTATTTGCTGTGACAGTAGGGGAGGAGTTTGTGAGCAAAGAAAAGACCTCAACGAAACGAAGAAGAAACTATTACCTATTTTAAATCGAAAAGAGTCTTGTGGGAGTTTAGAAGAATTAATTTCCAACTGTGATGTTTTTATTGGGGTTTCTAAAAGAGATATTTTAAATAAAAAAATGATAAAATTAATGAAAGAAAACCCTATCATTTTTGCTTTAGCTAACCCTTACCCAGAAATCATGCCGGAGATTGCTAAAAAATACGGGGCAAAAATAGTGGCAACTGGGAGATCTGACTTTCCTAATCAAATCAATAATGTTTTAGTTTTTCCGGGAATCTTTAAGGGCGCTTTAGAAAATAATGTTTCTCAAATAACCGATAATCATAAAATTAAAGCTGCAGAAAGTTTGGCTAGATTGGTAAAAAAACCCAATGCAAATAAAATAATCCCTCAACCTTTTCAAAAAGGAATAGCCGATTTAATTGCCAAGAGTATTAAGTGATTTTTAGATTTTCTTATAAAGGAAGCAATTTTTTTGGTGATTATTTAAAACACCGATGGCTTCCAAATAAGAGTAAATAATTTTACTGCCAACGAATTTAAACCCGCGTTTTTTCAAGTCTTTAGCGATAGCGATAGATAATTCATTCTCTACCTTTAATTTCTTTTCTTGAAAAACTTTTCCATTAGTAAAGGTTAAAAGGTAGTTTTTAAAACTAGTGAACTCTTTTTGGATAGTGATAAATTTTTGAGCGTTGTTGATAATGGCATTGATTTTGTTTTTATTTCTAACAATTCCAGCTTCTTTCAGTAAGGCATTTTTTTTCTTTTCTTGATACTGGGCAATTTTTTTATAATCAAAATTATCTAAAAGTTTTCGATAGTTTCCCCTTTTTTTTAAAATAATAATCCAGCTAAGCCCTGCTTGTTGCCCTTCTAAAATTAGCATTTCAAATAAATAATTTTCTTTTAAGTTTAATTTCCCCCATTCTTGGTCATGATAATCTTGATAAATTTTTTCATTAGAGCACCAGAAACATCTTTTTTTAGCTTGCATTATTGTTTTTATTATATAATTTTTACATATTTTATTAATTAATTTTTAAACAATGCAACAAGTATTACAGTATTTATTAGATCTACCAACATGGGTTGCCGACCTATTGGTTATTTTAGCTTTAGTTTTAATTTTTTTTCTAGGCTTTAAGATTGACTCTTTTCTTAATTTATTAAAAACCAAGAAAATAAAAAAAAATTTCACGAAAGATAATGAAACGGCACAGAAGAGTTTAAAAAAATTGTGGGACGATGAAAAACTAGAATGGGAGAAAAAAGTTAATGACTTAGAAGAAGAAAAAACTATTTTAGAAAAAAAACTAGAAGAATACCGTCGTCAAATTTCGGGGTTTAAGTCGTTATCAATTTTCTCAAGAAAAAAGAAAGAATTTTTTTATAACCTTTTGGTGGAAAATGAAACTTTGGAGCAACTTTTAGAAGAGCAAAACAGGAAAATCAATAGTTTAGAAAAAAATAAATCTAAAGAAAAACTGCTCGTAGTCAAAGAAAAACAAAAAATTTTAGAAAATGTTTTATCGGACAGTAAAATAAAAGACTACATTCAAGAAAAAATAAAGTCTTTTCCTTCTTCTCTGATTAATAAAAAAAAATAACTTTTAGTTACTTTTTTTTACCTTAGCTACAATAGTTTTAAAAAAATCTTCTGCACTCCTTGGTAAGTTAATTTTTTCTCCATCTAGAAAAATGCTCGGGGTTCCCTGTACGCCTAGCTGGTTCCCACTTTCAATGTCTTGATTAATTTTTTCTCTTACGGTTGCTGATTCGGCTTCTCGTTGTAGCAGAACTTTATCCAATCCTAGTTCTTCTGCGTAAGCAATAAACTTTTTTTTTACTTCTTCTTTATTAGGTAGAGTTGACCACTCTTTTTGACGAACAAAAAGGACATCGTGAAATTCTAAATATTTTCCTTGGGAAAAAGCTGCTTGGTTATAATTAGCAGCCAGAGTTGCGTAGGGGTGAATATTTTGTAAAGGGAAATTGCGGAAAACCCATTTTACATCTTGCTGAATAATGCGCCAAACTTTTTTGAAAACGACTTGATTAAAAGAAGCACAGGCGGGGCATTGGAGATCATAATATTCCACAACAACTGTTTTGGCTTGGGGGTTGCCTAAGACAATATCTCTTTCGTTGATGACGATTTCGTTATTAGGGTTGGACTTTTGGGAATTGCTACATTGAATAGAAAGTAAGCCAAAAGTGATTACGGTAAAAAAAGTTATAACTTTTTTCCTATAAGGGAAAATACTTTGATTTTTCTTCATTATCGATAATTTATATTTTTATTGATTTGTTATAGTAGTGGTATATAAAATTATATTATTAATTTTTTTGTTGGTTATAAGCTTTTTTAAAAAAGTTATTTCTATCTTTTGTTTTTGTAGCATATTATAACGGCCTTACAGAATTAACCGGAATTAACGTTTATTATTGCTAAGTGTATTAGATTTAGGATTTAGCACTTGGGTTAGTTTGATGGGGTAGGGCAACTAATTCAAGTAAAAGGGAAAGTAAAAGGTAAACACAAATAGCCACTGACTCAAATAGCCACTGACTAAAAGGCTTACCTATTTACTTATAAAAATATAATAAAATTACAAAGTTCTTATAACCAAAACCTTCACTAGTTTTGGGTTTCTAAGGGGATAACTTCAAAGGCACTTAACCCAAATCCACCAGCAAAAAGATAAGTCTTATCTTCTGTTTTAACTAGATCAATCTGATTAGCCCTTTCTAGTCTATATTCAGGATTATCACTTTGCTTAGCAGTAGCAACGAGTTTTAATTTACCACCATCCACTACCTCAAAGACATTTACTGCATTATCACCACTACTAGCAACGAAAAGGTAGGTAGCATCCCCTATTTTGACCGTATCGCTATCTGCAGGTAAGTCTAGTAGCATAGCATTAGCATCTTTATCAAGGTTATCAACGTTAACTAGTGCCCCCCCACTTTCTACTCGAAATACACTTAAACCATTATCTACATTTGCACTAACGAAAATGTAAGTTTCTTCTCCTATTTTAGCACTAGTAATGTATAAAGCTCCATCTAATTCAACTTCTCCTTGATCTTTCACATTATGAACATTATCTAATGTAACATTATCTTCATTTTCTCCTACCTTTATCTCAAACACGCTTATTGCATCATCATCATAACTAGTGGCGAAGGCATAAGTTTTACCAGCTACCACAGCGGAAGTAACTCCTTGAGCACCACCTAAATTTAAAATAGACGTATCCTTAACAGTAGTAATATGATTTAGTTCCCCATTTTCTGCTACCTTAAATAAACTTAAGAAGCCACTATCACTATGAAGACTAGGTTGACTAGTAACTAAAAGGTACGTGGTACCGTCTATTACCACGGGAAAACTGTGCTTCGGTCTATCTTGCAGCGTTTCATTTTTAAACTCATCAACTTCTTTTAAGACGCCATCTTTATCCAAACTAAAAACCACTGTTTTACTATTATTATTATGTGTAGCGAACACATAGTTGGTACTTCCCACCACAGCAGCACTAAGACGAGAACTATTCATGTTTTCAATTTCAGAGCTAGTTTCTTCTGCAATAGTTAAATTATTATCCTTCATCTCCAATTCAAATGCTTTTAAAGGAGTATTTTTCTTTGACCATTTATTATATAAAAGGTAGGTAGCATCTCCTACTTTAGTAGTAATTAAACCTCCAATAAGACTATCATCGAAAGCGTTTTGAAAATTTCTAAGCTCTAAAGCAGGAGCTACGGTAAAGCTTAGTCCTTCATTTATCACACTACCAGTATAATTCCCACTTCCATTATCATTAATTTTTAAACTAAAGGTATAATTTGTTTGGGGTAAATCTCCCTTTATTTTAATTTCTCCACTGGGATTTATTGTTATCTTATCATCATCATTAGGAATATCCTTACCACCACCATCCTTAATATCAACAATTTCAAGATCAACGGTAACTGCGTTTTTAAGCACAACTTTGCCATAGTACCCGCCTAAAAATCTAGTACTATCCGCTACCGCTACCTCAAAATCAGCTTCTTCTATTGCTCGTTTCTCGATTTTAAGGGCTAAATCAATAGTGTTAGTCGCAGTATAAGCCCCTGTTCCAATAATATCTAATTTAAATGTATAATCTTTAACTCCTAGCCCGGGAATCACCTCTATATCTCCAGTATTTTTATCTAGTGTAAGATAAGGAAGATTATTTGAATCATTATTTTCATTAAAGTTATACGTAGCCGTTATACCTGTTTCAAGAGTTACAGGGTTTGTAATGGTGAAATTTCGCCCTACTTGATTAATAAAGCTAGTTTTACCCACGGTATAGTCACTTGGTCCAAGCTTTTTAGTAATGTAAAGCGTTTGATCAATGGTAGTACTTCCCTCATAATCCTCACTACCAGTAACCGTAACCTTCACTTTAAAGTCATATGCTCCCACTTCTGTTATTAAATTGGGAGCCACCGTTATTACTCCGGTGGTTTTATCTATTTTTATTACGTTTTCAAGGTCTTTGCTTTCAACAATTTCATAGCTAATTTCAACTCCAGTGTCAGTGGGCTCAAACACGTTATTATTAGATTTAATCGTTCCATATTCAAAGCTCTCCTTAAGACTTTGATACTCGGTTAATGGCTTACTAGTGTCTAGGGGATCTAAAGTAAAATTTTCTCCCTTTATTTGGATTAGAGTTGGTCCTGTACTTGATGAATCATTACAACTCATCAAAAACAAAAGCACCCCAATGAAAAGATAACTAACGCTTTTATAGGCCATTACGCCTAAGCGGTTAAAATAATTTACTTGTTGATTTTTGCTTATTTTTTTCATAATTTTTCCTCACTTCTTATTTCTTTAACTTAATTATTTTACTATTGATTTAAACTAATTAGTAGTAGTTTTTTAAATATGAGAAGTTACTTGCGTAAATTTTTTATCATGAGAGTAATTCCATAAAAAATAGTGAGATTTTCCTTTTTTGGGTAATCTCATTGAAATAAAGTCGAAATAGATCCACCAAATACCGATTACTAGGAATAGATTTAGTCCACCGAATAATAAATATTCCAGTTTAGTGTGCCTTGCATCCCCTTCGATAAAGGCAGAGATAAACGAATAGGAAGTAAAAGGGAAAGTAAAAGGTAAACACAAATAGCCACTGACTAAAAGGCTTACCTATTTACTTATAAAAATATAATAAAATTACAAAGTTCTTATAACCAAAACCTTCACTAGTTTTGGGTTTCTAAGGGGATAACTTCAAAGGCACTTACCCCTTTTCCACCAACAAAAAGATAAGTCTTATCTTCTGTTTTAACTAGATCAATCTGATTAGCCCTTTCTAGTCTATATTCAGGATTATCACTTTGCTTAGCAGTAGCAACGAGTTTTAATTTACCACCATCCACTATCTCAAAGACATTTACCGCATTGCCTTTCTCACTTAAATCGTCATTTGAACTGCTGGAATCACTACTCTCACTAGCAACGAAAAGGTAGGTAGCATCCCCTATTTTGAGCGTATCGATATCTCTAGTCCGCTCTAATGGCATAGCATTAGCATCTCTATCAAGGTTATCAACGTTAACTAGTGCCCCCCCACTTTCTACTCGAAATACACTTAAACCATTATCTACACTTGCACTAACGAAAATGTAAGTTTCTTCTCCTATTTTAGCACTAGTAATGTATAAAGCTCCATCTAATTCAACTTCTCCTTGATCTTTCACATTATGAACATTATCTAATGTAACATTATCTTCATTTTCTCCTACTTTTATCTCAAAAACACTTACCCCATCATCACTACTTCCAGTGACGAAAGCATAGTTTTTACCATCTATCACAGCGGAAGTAACTCCTTGAGCACCACCTAAATTTAAAATAGACGTATCCTTAACAGTAGTAATATGATTTAGTTCCCCATTTTCTGCTACCTTAAATAAACTTAAGAAGCCTCTATCATTATCAAGACGAGGTTGACTAGTAACTAAAAGGTACGTGGTGCCATTTATTACCACAGGAAAACTGTGCTTCGGTCTATCTTGCAGCGTTTCTTTAACCTCATCAACTTCTTTTAAGACGCCATCTTTATCCAAACTAAAAACCACTGTTTTATAATTATTATGTGTAGAGAACACATAGTTGGTACTTCCCACCACAGCAGCACTAAGACGAGAACCATGCATGTTTTCAATTTCAGAGCTAATATCTTCTGGAATAGTTAAATTATTATCCTTCATCTCCAATTCAAATGCTTTTAAAGGAGTATTTTCCTTTGCCCATTTATTATATAAAAGGTAGGTAGCATCTCCTACTTTAGTAGTAATTAAACCTCCAATAAGACTATCATCGAAAGCGTTTTGAAAATTTCTAAGCTCTAAAGCAGGAGCTACGGTAAAGCTTAGTCCTTCATTTATCACACTACCAGTATAATCCTGCGTACCATCAGCTTTTAACTTAAAGGTATAATTTTTTTGGGGTAAATCTCCCTTTATTTTAATTTCTCCACTGGGATCTATTGTTATCTTATCATCATCATTAGGAATATTCTTACCATCACCATCCTTAATATCAACAATTTCAAAATCAACGGTAACTGCGTTTTTAAGCACAACTTTGCCATAGTAACCGCCTAAAAATCTAGTACTATCCGCTACCGCTACCTCAAAATCAGCTTCTTCTATTGCTCGTTTCTCGATTTTAAGGGCTAAATCAATAGTGTTAGTCGCAGTATAAGCCCCTGTTCCAATAATATCTAATTTAAATGTATAATCTTTAACTCCTAGCCCGGGAATCACCTCTATATCTCCAGTATTTTTATCTAGTGTAAGATAAGGAAGATTATTTGAATCATTATTTTCATTAAAGTTATACGTAGCCGTTATACCTGTTTCAAGAGTTACAGGGTTTGTAATGGTGAAATTTCGCCCTACTTGATTAATAAAGCTAGTTTTACCCACGGTATAGTCACTTGGTCCAAGCTTTTTAGTAATGTAAAGCGTTTGATCAATGGTAGTACTTCCCTCATAATCCTCACTACCAGTAACCGTAACCTTCACTTTAAAGTCATATGCTCCCACTTCTGTTATTAAATTGGGAGCCACCGTTATTACTCCGGTGGTTTTATCTATTTTTATTACGTTTTCAAGGTCTTTGCTTTCAACAATTTCATAGCTAATTTTAACTCCAGTGTCAGTGGGCTCAAACACGTTATTATTAGATTTAATCGTTCCATATTCAAAGCTCTCCTTAAGACTTTGATACTCGGTTAATGGCTTACTAGTGTCTAGGGGATCTAAAGTAAAATTTTCTCCCTTTATTTGGATTAGAGTTGGTCCTGTACTTGATGAATCATTACAACTCATCAAAAACAAAAGCACCCCAATGAAAAGATAACTAACGCTTTTATAGGCCATTACGCCTAAGCGGTTAAAATAATTTACTTGTTGATTTTTGCTTATTTTTTTCATAATTTTTCCTCACTTCTTATTTCTTTAACTTAATTATTGTACTATTAATTTAAATTAGTAGTAATTTTTTAAATATGAGAAGTTACTTGCGTAAATTTTTTATCATTAATTATCGTGGTGATTGAATATTCATATCTTGATTTTAATTATCAGTTACATGGGAATTTTTTGCCCAGCTATAGAACCCAGTGAAAATTGGTATTATGAGTAATCCAACAGAAATTATCATCGTCAAAAAGTAGGAGTTGATGAAAAACGCAGATAATGGCAAGGATACCCCACAGATTATCATTGCTAATTCTCCTTTTTTTGCGTATTCGGCATTTAAATTATTATGCTTAACGATATGGATTAGTAAAGCAACTAGGAGCATAATGCCTCCCACAATTGTCATAAAAAGTAAAGCTTTCATAGAATTGAAATCTTCGTTTAGGTGGTTAATAAAATACTGGATGAATGGGCTAAGCAAAGTGATGCTTAGGGCCAATAAGAGATGAGAGTAGTTCCATAAAAAATAGTGAGACTTTCCTTTTTTGGGTAATTTCATTGAAACAAAGTCGAAATAGATCCACCAAATACCGATTACTAGGAATAGATTTAGACCGCCGAATAATAAATATTCCAGTTTTATTGGAGAACTAGAAAGGGCTGATATTACCCCTATAAAAATCTCTCCTAGAACAATAATGGTAAATAGCCCAAATCTTTCTACTAAAGAATGGGATACTTGTTGAGCTAATTCTATTTGCTTGAGAGTATTTTCATCTTTTTTAGTAAATATAGGCAACACTAGAGGGATTGTTAAAGGAAACAATATAGCAACTAACCAAATAGTGTGCCTCACATCCCCTTCGATAAAGGCAGAGATAAACCAAAGTGAGGTATTGATTAAAAACATAATAGAGTAGGGAGTGGAAAGTACACTATGATTTTTATCATGAACTCCCGTCCTCCACCACAGGTAGGTTAAGACTAACTGAAAAAACCCATAGGACAAAGCAAATCCTACGGCTCCTTCGTCTAACGCATTATGAGAAAATACCCCCATAAAAAACATTGCGATGATTTGTAGAAAAGTGAATACTCTCGTCCTTAAATCGTCGTTCCCATGCAGATCGTGATATGCTGACCCATTCCACCAAGCCCACCAAATTAAAATAAACATAAATAAAAACCTTAAAAATCCTTCAAAGTTAAAATGATGAGCAAATTCGTGAGCGAGCTGAATGATAATGGCAACGTAAATTAAATCATAAAAAAGTTCTAAAAAACTTATCTGCCTTTTTTCGGCCCTGTGGATTAATCTTTGGGGTGCTTGCCACCATTTTTCAGGATGTAAATTTTTAATCATTTTTTTCTTTCCTTTATTTTTTCATTGATGAATTTTAACCTTATACTAGGAAAAATAATATTATTTTATTTTATTCCCAAACTATCCAAAAGAGGTTTAATCGTTGGTTTTTTTCCGCGAAATTTACGATAAAGTTTCATAAAGTCTTCACTACCACCTTTTTCTAAAATGTTTTCTAAAAATTGCTTGGCCCATTTTTTATTAAAAATACCGTCTTTTTTAAAAACCGAAAAAGCATCGGCGGCTAAAACTTCCGCCCATTTATACGAATAATATCCTGCGGCATAGCCACCACCAAATATGTGAGTGAAACTGTTTTCAGAACGCTGGTAAGGTAAACTAGGAAATACGCTAATTTTTTCATTAACCGCTTTAACGATGGCATGAGGGTTTTTCTCTTTATGAGGAAAATCCAGATGAAGCTTCATATCTAGAAGAGCAAATTCTAACTGCCTTAGCATAAATAAAGCCGAGTGAAAATTTTTTGATTCTTGAATAACGTTCAAATACTTTTTCGGCAGAGGTTTTTGAGTTTGATAATGGGAACTTAAAAGTTCTAACCCCTTTTCCTCCCAAGCCCAGTTTTCTAGAAACTGTGAAGGCAATTCCACTCCGTCCCATGGCACCCCATTAATCCCGCTAAAATTTACATAGTCTACTTTGGTTAAGAGATGATGAATAACGTGCCCCATCTCGTGGAGAAGGGTAACTACTTCATTATGGGTGAGTAACGAATTGCCATTTTTATCAGGAGGGGTAAAGTTGGTTACGAGATAGGCAACTGGTAATTGCTTCCCTAGGGCGTGGTTTTTGCGTACTAAGCATTCATCCATCCAGGCTCCTCCTCTTTTCCCCGGTCGAGCAAACATATCTAAATAAAAATGCCCAGTTAGTTTTTGTTTTTTGTCATAAAGGTGATAAAACTCCACGTCTTTGTGCCAAGTATTTTCATAGTTAGTTTTAACAAAACGATAACCAAAGAGTTTATCCACTAAAGTAAAAAGACCTTCCATAACCTTCCGATAGGGGAAATATTCTTTTATCTTCTCTTCTTGATAAGCATATTTTTTTTCTTTTAATCTCTCAGAATAAAAAGCAATATCCCAAAGAGAGAAAGGCTTGCCAGTTGCTTTTTCAATAAAAGTAGCAATTTCCTGTTTTTCTTTTTTTGCTGATTTTATAGTTTTTTTGAATAGGTCTTCTAAAAAATCCAAGACTTCTTTAGGTGACTTAGCCATGCGATTTTTTAGTTTTCTGTAAGCATAATTTTCAAAGTCTAAGAGTTTGGCCTGTTTTAGTCGCAGGTTTAAAATTTTTTTAATAAGGGGACTGTTATTTTTTTCTCCCTTAGTAGCTTTGATGGCATTAGCTTTATACATTTTTTTTCGAAGATTCTCGTTTTTAAGGTATTTCATAAAAGGAACAAAACTAGGGGCTTGCAAGGTAAAAGCCCAGGTGTTATTCCCTAATTTTCTTCGTTTAGCTTCTGCTGCTGCTTGCTCTAGGCTATCTTGAGGTAGTCCGGCCAAATCATCCAAATTATCGACCTTAAGAAAAAAGCTATCGGTTTCATCGAGAACGTTATTAGAAAAATCGGTATTGTATTTCAAGAGTAACTCACTATTTTTTTTGTACTCTTGCTTCTTTTTGGCTTCTAAGGCAATCCCATTTAGCTCAAATGCTTCTATCTCCTTTGTCACAATCCTTTTTTCAACCGCATTTAAACCAGCAAAACATTTTTTTTTAATGGTTAGATAAAGTTTGTAAATCTCTTCGTTTTGCTCAATGAAAATAAAAAAATTATTAAAGTCGTTTAAAGTTTTTTCGTTTAGATCACGAGTTTTTTGAGAGCTGACCACGTTGTTTAGGTGATTGATAATTCCCCAAACTTTATCTACTTCTTCTAAAAGGCTTTCTAATTCTAAAATGAAATTGAAACTAATTTCTTTTTGATAAAAAGCGATTTTTTCAATAATTGCTTCTTTAGCTTCTTTAATTTTTTTTCTTACCCAGACAACGTTCATTTTTTTTTGATAAAAATGAAAATCTGGTAAATAATTTATTTTTTCCATATTTACTCCTTTTTTAATTATAATATAAAATTTTTCTCATAGTTAAATGTCGAAAGTTGATTAATTTTTTTGATTAAGAAAAATTAAATTTTAACCTTATTTTTTCGAAATTTAAAATATAAATAAAAATTATTTGTTTATTTCATTCATATAATTTTTAGCTTTTTATTTTAAAAATGTTAAATAGGGATTTTAACATTAAAAAACATTAATCATGGAGGATAGAAAATGATAGTAAAAACTAATATTAGTAGTGTTAATACTAATAGGATTATGAAATTCCAGCAGGATGACATAACCAAAAACTATAGAAATATTTCCAGTGGCAAGAGAATAAATACTTCTGGAGATGATGCTTCTGGTTTGGCGGTTAGTGAAAGGATGACCGCACAGATAAAAGGCTTAGCAAGAGCTGAAAAAAACGCTTTAGATGGGCTTTCTTTTCTGCAAACAGCTGAAGGTTATCTGCAACAAACCAATAAAGTATTCATTAGAATAAGGGAATTATCTATTCAAGCTGCTAACGGGATTTATAGTTCTGATGACAGAATTTATATTCAAGTAGAACTAAGCCAGTTAGTTGATGAGGTTGATCGACTTGCTTCTTATGCTGAGTTTAATGGTCTTCCAATGCTTACCGGGCGTTTTGCTAATGTGGAAGCTGGGGGAAACCCTACTGCAAGTATGTGGTTTCATGTTGGGGCGAATACCGATCAGAACATCAGGGCTTATATTGCAACTATGACAGCCCACGCTTTAGGAATAAGGAATGCTGACAACCAAATGACTATTTCTATTAGCTCCCCCGAAAAAGCCAACCAGCTTATCGCGGTAGTCGATAAAGCACTACAAAAGATTCATAAGCAATTAGCCGACTTTGGTGGTTACAACAATCGCCTTGACTATGTAAGGCAAAGTTTAGCCATTGCTAATGAAAATTTGACGGCTGCTAGAAGTAGGATAAGGGACGTAGATATGGCGGCAGAAATTTCTGATTTAGTGAAAAATCAAATACTAAATCAAACTCAAACAGCTATGCTCGCACAATCTAATCAGCGATCTCAGTCGGTCCTTACTTTATTACAATAAAATTAGCTAGATTAATAGTAGTTAAATAGTATACTTTACTACTTAACTACTATTAAAGAAGTGAAGTATGTTGGATAAAGTAATTAAAGTCTTATCTGATTATAAATATCAAATAAAATATACGACCTACCATAGAAAAAGTGATTTAGCGAAATACAAAAAGCAGGAAAAAAATCTTAGTGAAGATAAGCTACTTACTATCCTAACCAAAGACAACTTAGTAATTGGTCGTGTTCATCACGTGAAAGAAAAATCGCAATTTACTCAAAAACATCTCCAAAAAATCATTGCCATGTTTACCATGTTTCAGCTCCCACATCAAGAAGAAATTATAAAAAAACTCCAAGAAATTTCTAGCAAATAAATTAAATATTTTTTTTAAGTAAGGGAAGGTATTCGTCCCAGGTTCCAATATCACTAAAAGTTTTTTTAAAAGGATAAAGGTTTATTTTTATATTGTGATTTTTTAAGAAAAACCTTATCATAGCAGTGGTGGTGTAGATTTCTTTTTTTGCGTTAGAAGTTATAGCTATTTCTTTATTAAAGGCAAGAGCTTTTTCTCCTAAAATCATTAAACCGCTTTTAGCCAAGTTATCCCCGATTTTTTTCTGAGGTTTTTCAATAATGTCGATAACTTTTTTATGATGAGAACTGCTTTTTAGCACTTTAAAAATAGCAAACTTTTTATGATTTTTCACTTGGCTAACCCCAACGGTAACATCGCTGGAGTTTTTTAAAAAAAAAGTTAAAGCATTTTTAATAGCTAGAGGATTAGCAAAATAATTATCGCAATCAAGCACAACCGCCTTTTTAGTTTTTTTCGTAATGTATTTTTCTTTGGCTAAAAAAAAAGCTTGACCATTACCTTGGAGTTTTTTTTGTTCTAAATATTTTAAAGTTACTTGGTAGTTTTGCCCATCTCCTAAATAACTTTTTATCACTTCTTTTTTATAATTGAGGACAATAATAACTTCTTTGATGCCAGCTAATTTTAACTGCAGTATTTGATACTCGATAATGGATAAGAGCCCGCGATTAAACCATTTATCTTTTACGATAGGCATTAACGCTTTAGGGGCAATTTGATTAAACGGAGCTAGGCGACTCCCTTCGCCGGCTGCTAGGATTATGCCTAGTTGATGATTATTAATCATTTATTTTTTGAAGACTTTTTTCTCTAAATCTTTTAATAAGGCAGGGTGATAATTTCTCACCCACTCATTGAGACGTTTAACTCCCATAATCCAGCACATAATTGCTTCTGCTTTGGTTTTTAAATGCATAGGAATCATGGTTAAAAATAACATTGCTTCGGTAAAATCAGCTCGATATTTTATCCTAGGGAATTCCTTTAAAGATTTATCCACCAATTCATTCACCCAGTGACAATTTTTTTGAAACTCTTCTAAAAATCCTTGGTCGGTAAAGCTATATTCTAAAAAGATTTCTCCTTTTGTATTTTTTTGATAAAATAGCGAGTAAAGGTTTTTTTCAATTAACGAGTAGTAGCTCCTTAGATCATGATAAATCTTGGCTAAATCATAAGCTGGATCAAAGTAATCGCTTCCAGTAGGGCTTTTGCCTCGAGCATCTAAGAGGATTATCTTTTGGGGATTAATTCCACAAAGGATGTTATTCGTATGCAAATCGCCATGGGAAATATACAAACGAGGAGGGGTAAGGTTTTTTATAATTTTTGGTTTTTTAGTGATAGCTTTAATAATTATTTCATAGTTTAAATATTTTTTTTGATTAATCGTTAAAAAAGGTTGTTTTAAAATCTCTTGAAAAAAAGGGGCTTTTTTTTTAATAAGGGCAATTCTTTTTTGTAATTTATCTAGGTGGGATTTTTTGACAAAATCATCCGGAGAAATAATTGATTTTTTAGTGAGATAAAAATTTTTTAATAAAATTTTAAAAATAGTTTTCCATCTTGTTTTAACCACGAAATTAGCATTCCCCCGATACATGATAATTTTTCGAAGATTAGGATAATGGTAGTATTTCATTTCGTAAAAAATATTACCTCTAGTCAGGGAGTAATCAACAACCTTAGGGAGCCAATAGCGGAGTGGGGTATTCTGCCATTTTAAATACCAGTTTATTTCATCGATTAGTTTTTCTTCCCCTTCTTTTTGCGCTCGTTTAATAATGGTTTTTTTTTTGCGCTGGATATTGGTAAAGCTAGCCCCTAAGTCATTATGGATAATACCTTTATCAAAGCGAGATAAGATATAATTATTAAGGACGTTTTCTAGGATGCTAAAAGTTAGTTGAATAATTTTTCGCAATTTTATTATTTTTTTTAATTAAAAGTTTATTTGTTAATTCTTGGAAAAATAATTAAAATTCTTTTTTTTAAAATTAGCTTAATGATTAATTATTCTAGAATTATATTCTATTTATCTATAATGTTTAATTGAAAAATAGTAATTTTTGCAAATAATTTTTATAGTGTTATGCTAAAATTATTTGATAATTTTATTTTGATTAATCTAACTAATCCATCTAATAACAATTTTTCCCTCGATAAAAAAACTATTTACTATATAGTTTTTTTCGCGCTTATTACCCGTCTAGTTTTTTTTTATTTTTCTAAGGGTGGTATTTTTTATTCGTTAATTGATGAAGTTGAAGCATATGTTTGGTCAAATAATCTATTATATTTTTCTCATGCTCGTTTTTTCACCTACCTCCCTGGCCCTTGGCAAAACCTAATATTTTATACCCTTTTCACTTCTACGGGATCTCTTGTTAGTATTTATGGGTTAATGATTTTTTTAGGAACTTTACAGGTAGCTTTGATTTATTGGTTTACTCAAAAAGCTTTTTCTAATACTAAACTAGCACTTTTTGCTGCTTTGATTACTGCCTGTTTTCCTTGGCAAGTAGGGTATTTATCCACTTTTTGGAATCCTTATTTCATTATTCCCTTAGTGACCCTTTTTTTGGGGGTTATTATTGATTTAGAGCGAGACATTCACTCTAAGAAAATATTTTTTTTACCGCTATTATTTGGTATTATGACTTTTTTTCATATGATAGTCCTTTTTGCGGGGCCTTTTCTGATTTATTTTTTAATCATTCGTAAAAAAATCCAGTGGAATAAAAAATATTTTTTAATGGGGCTAGGCTTAGTCGTACTTCTTTATATTCCTTTTTTTATAAAAGAATATCAAAATGACTTTTTTGTTTTAAGGGGATATTTTGCGGGAACTAAGAGTGTTTTAGCCTTCAAATGGGAGAGTTTAAAGGTTATTTCTAATATTTTTTCTGTTACCTCCCATGAAATTAGCCGTTTTATCACTAACCGACAAACAGTATTACTTTACTTTTTAAACAAATTTTACGGGCATTATATCGTTGGTTTTTCTTTTATAGCCATCTCTTTTGTGGTAAGTTTTTATTCTTTTTACTTTTTTTTTAAAAACGTTAAAAATCGTAGTCTTTCTACTAACAATATTTATCGATTATTCTTTTATTTTATTATTTCTATAGTGATTGCTTTTTTTTTAACTCTGCGTCATCATAGCCTGCGTTATACCGTTATTTGGTGGCCTATCCTAGTTATAATAGTAGCGCAAGGTTTTTTCTTTCTATGGAATTTTCCTATTAAAAAATCACTTCATAAAAAAGCATTAAAACTCATGCTCCTATTATATTTGTTTAATGGCTTTTATGCGACTTTAAGTATTGCCTTGCATAACTATAATCCTAATTATCAAAAAGAATACATGCTAGTCCCTTCTGTGTTTTATCTTGAAAAAATTAATAATGAGTTAAAAAAAGCAATTTACCCTGATAAAAATTTGGTTGCTGGCCCTTTGTATCAGCCTAATTTTAAGGGTGTGGGCATATTAACCAATTCTACTGTGACTAAATTTAACTGGGCAGGGGCACAAGCATTAGCTAATTTTAATAAAAATCATAGCTTTTTTTCAGAAATAAAGAAGAAAAGCGATGTTCTGCCGAAAAAACTATTTTATGATGATAGTCATACTGCTATTTCAGTTGATGCTAAAAATGAAAAACTTCGCGCTACTTCATTAAAAGTTTATTTGATTTATAATGGTTATTTTGAATTGGTTGATGAAGAAGCGAAAGCCGATTATAGCTTTACCTTCACTTCTAAAGAAAATTGGCAAAAAAAATCGAAAAGTAGTCCTTATAAGGTCATTAGTGAGTTGAGTAATGGTTTTCTTCTACTTAAAAAAAACTAAAATTTAAGTAAAACCAGTAATCAATTTGCTAAATTTAAAAAAATAATTTATTTTTTTCAAAAAAAAACAAGTAAAAAAAAATTCATTTTTATTTAGTTCCCCAAAACTTACTAAAAAATACAAGCTTTTTTTCAGCTTAATTGAAACTTTAACTTTTTTATTGTTTAAGTTAAAGCAAAAATCTATAAATAAATCAAAGGATAAATAAAAAATGAAAACAATAAATAATAAATTTAATCAAAAATTAAAAAGAGTAGCCAGTAAGATTACTAGGTATTTCTTTTTTTTGTCATTGCTTTTTTTGGTGAGCTGTTTGGATGCATCAGATATATTGTCAGATGTATTCAACTTAGGAGATTTGGAGGATAATGTAACCATAACGGCTAGTGATTTTACAGTATCCACGACCAGTGTAATTAAGGAAGTGGGGTACACGGATCCAGATTATGGGAAAGTGGAATTAAAAAGTGGAATAGTTGCTGCTTTTGCTATTGTCAATAGCAATGTTCCCAATAATGCAGTAGCGGTAAATCCTTTAAATGGAGAAATAAAGGTAGCTCCTGGTGTAGGAATTGGTGACTATACTTTCCAAGTAAAAGTAACTGGTGTTGATTTACCGTCAGGAAGTGCTAAAACTAAAAATTTAGGTCTGACTATTGCCGATGAATCAATAGAAAAAATAGAAATTACCGAAGATGATTTTACGGTTGTAAAAATTAAAGTCAATGAAGCAGTAGCGTATGCTAGCAGTTTTAACTATGGGAGAGTTGAGTTAACTAATGAAGTAACGGCTAGTTTTGCTATTGTCAATAGTACTACCCCTAATAATGAGGTAACTATAGATGAGAATGGAGCGATAACAGTGGCACCTGGTTTGCCAGTAGGAAAATACACTTTTCAAGTTGAAGTGAATGGTGCTGAGAAGTATTTTGGGACCATGAATACAGTTGAGTTGCCACTTGCCATTACTATACCAATAACCGAGGACGATTTTACCATATCGGAAAAAATCGTTGTTAGAGAGGATGGTTATATGAATACTAGTTATGGAAATGTGACCATGAATAATGAGGTAACTGCTACCTTTGCTATTGTGGATAATGGTGCCCTGCCTAGTGATGCAGTAATAGTAGATGAAAATGGTACTATAACGATGGTTACTGGAGTTAGCCCTGGAACGTACCTCTTCCAAGTAGAAGTTGCTGGTAGTGGGGATTATTCTGGTAGTATAACTAGTGATTTAGTTTTTAATGTAATTCCTCCGACTGCTGAGCTGAATAATGTTTTTAACCTTGATAATAATAAAGAAGTTAAATTAAATGGGGCTAATAAAGTCGTTACCGCTAAAGTAGGTGAAGAGGTTTATCTTTTTGTTACTGCTTTTGAGAGTCATGCGGTGAATTCTTTTAGAGTAGAAGATAATGGAGAATTAAATATTGTTACTAGTATTGTAGATGATGAGAGCCTTGCCTTAAAAGGGGCAAAAGGGGTTGCTACCGCAGAGGTGGGTGGCACTATGTATCTTTTTGTGACTGGATTTAATGATAATGGAGTGAACGTTTTCAGAGTAGATGACAGTGGAGATTTGCATCATATTGAAAGCATTGTAGATGATGAAAATCTTGAACTAAGGAGAGCCTGGGGAGTTACTACAGCTGAGATTAATGGATCTACTTACCTCTTTGTTTCCGGGTTTAGTGATAATGGAGTAAGCGTATTTAAAGTAAACAATGATGGGAAATTAACGACGGTTACTAGAGTTAAAGATAATGATAATCTTCAATTAGCAGGAGCTAGGGGAATTACTACCGCAAAAGTAGGTGATGCTACGTACCTTTTTGTAGCAGGAAGGAAAGACAATGGAGTAAGTGTGTTTGGTGTAGCTAGTGATGGTATGCTAAACCATATTACTAATGTTTCTAATAATAGTAACATTGAGTTAAGCGGACCTATCGGGGTTACTACAACTGAAATAGATGGCATTACTTACCTTTTCGTTGCTGCAAAAAATGATGATGGGCTAAGTGTTTTTAGTGTGGCTAATGATGGTATGCTCACCCATGTTGGTAATACTTCGGATAATGAAGTCAATGAATTAGATGGGGCATGGGGGGTTGCTACTGCTAAGGTCAATGGTGCTAATTACCTTCTTTCTACTGGTTTTGTTGATGATGGAATATCCATATTTGACCTGAATATGAATAGAAAAAGTAATAAATTATTCAATGTGGCTAATGTTACTAATGAAGGAGATCTTGAGTTAAATGGGGCTAGAGGAATTACCACAGCTGAAGTAAATGGAGTTACTTATGTGTTTGTTGCTAGTGTGAATGATGATGGCATAAGTGTGTTTGAAATAAAAAATTAAACGTTTTAAATAATTTATTCTCAAAAAGACAACATTAAAACGACCCTTAGTAAATAAGTTATCTTATTAAACTAAGGGTTGTTTAATTCTTATTTCTATTATTTTTTCTTAATTTACCGCTTTTAAAAGGCCTGTAAATATCTTTTTTTACTAAAAAATCCTAATAACTTTATCGAAAAACACAAGTTTTTTTATAAAAGATTTTACTTTTAACTTTCTTATTGTTAAAGCCATAATAGGAATCTATAAATAAAAAGTAAAAGATAAATAAATTATGAAGACATTCAATCATAAATTTAAACAACAATTTAAAAGAATAACTAATAAAGGAATTAATTATTTTTTTTTCTATTAATGATTTTAATATATCGACAACTAGCGTAACTAAAGGAGAGGGTTATACTGATTCAAGTTATGGGAAAGTGGAATTAAACAGTGAAGTAGAAGCCACTTTTGCTATAGCAAGTAGCGCCGCTCCTAATAGTGAAGTTACGATAGACGAAGAAGGAAATATAACAGTAACCACTGGTTTAGAAGTTGACGAATATGCCTTTCAAGTGGAAGTAACTGGTAGTGGGAATTATGCCAAGAGTGTGATTATCGATTTAACTCTTGATATAACTATGCTATGGCTCCTCCTACTGCTCTCACAGGTGAGTACCTTTTTATCTCTGCTTTTTCTGATCACGCTGTTAATGTTTTTAGTGTAGATAGAAATGGGAAATTGCAAGTTGTTGATAAAGTTATAGATGATGAAAATCTTCTACTAAATGGAACTAGGGGAATCGCCGTAACAAAAATAGGTGATGCTACTTATCTTTTCGTAGCTGGGGAAAACGATAATGGTTTAAGTGTTTTTCGAGTGGCTAATGATGAAAAATTAATCAACTCTAATAATGTTTCGAATAGTTTTGCTGTAGCACTAAATGGAGCTAGAGGAATTACTACTGTTAAAATAGGCAATGCCACTTACCTTTTTGTAGGAGGTAAGCTAAATAATGGAATAACCGTATTTAGCGTGGCTAGTGATGGGGTGCTTACGAACGTTGAAAAATTTATGGATAACGATAATATTAATCTAGCAGGTGTTACTGGTATTGTTACTAAAGAATTAAATGGGATTACCTACCTTTTCGCGGCGGGAGAAATTGATGATGGAGTAAGTGTTTTAAGCGTGGCTGATGACAACACTTTGCCATTAGACGGAGCTAGTTCGGTTAATATTATTGAAGTAAACGGTAGCACCTACCTTTTGGTTGGTGGGCTAGTTGATGATGGAGTGACTATGTTTGCGTGAATATGAACAGAAGTGGTAATGAGCTAGTTAGTGTTGATAGCGTTATTGATGACGATACTTTAGAATTAAAAAAAGTCTGGGAAATGACCAGTACAGAGATAAATGATAAATGGCATCAAGCACTTTTTCACTGCTGTTCATAGTGACGCTGGAATAAGCGTATTTGAAGTTAGAAATTAAATATCTTCATTGCCCTAACTCTAAGCGGGTTTTTCATAATTTTTGCTAATTTTAAAAATTTATTATTAATTATTTTAAATCAATGGTATAATAGAGAAATTAAGACAATAATAAATAAAGTGAGAAAAAATTATGAAAAAAACAAAAAAAAATCAACGAGTTAATCGTTTAGGTTTAATGGCTTATAAAAGCGTTAGTTATCTTTTCATTGGAGTGCTTTTATTTTTGGTGAGTTGTGGGGATTCATCGACAACAGGCCCAGTGATAACTAGTGAAAACTTTGAAATAACAACTCTAAAAGAAAAACAAGTAGAAAAAGATTATACTCCTTTTATTTATGGGAAGATTGAGCCTAAAGAAGAAAATATAACGGCTAATTATAAGATTATTGATAATTCTAGTTTAAATGGCAAAGTGAGTGTAGACCCAGAAAATGGGGAAATATTGGTGGATACTGGTTTAGATGTAGGTGCGTATCCGTTTCAATTGGAAGTGACTGGTACAGGGGATTATACTGGGAGTTTTATTATTGAACGAACATTTTATCTTACTAGACCAATAACTAAAGATGACTTTACAACTAAAACTAGCTTTACCACTAATGTAGGGCGGACGATTAATATAAACCCTATAACTCTCAAAGATGGAATAACGGCTACTTATGCTGTTACTAATGAGAATATGACGATAAATGAAACTACTGGAGAGATTACGATAAACCCTGGTTTAAATGCTGAAAAGCATCAGTTCTATATGGATGTTATTGGTGAGGGAGCTTATACCGGTACTGAAACTGTCGGTTGGGAATTAGGATTAGAAAAACGACAAATAGAAGAAAGTGATTTTGAAGTTGAAGCGGTGGCAGGTGCATTTTTAAGAGGATATTATGGAAAAGTTGTGTTTAAGAATGCAGTTACCGCTAATCTTGATATTTATGAGATTAAGGATGATAATGGTAGTGATATTGATACTGATAAGATAACAATAGATCCCAATGGAGAAATCAAAATAAAGGGAAATTTATCCCCAGGAGATTATACCTTTGCTATAAGTGTTAATGGTACAGGTGATTATTCTGATATTTCTTATGTAATTGTTTACCTGGACATGGGTTTTACCATAGCATCCACACTTCAGCTTGATAACTTTAGAAACTTTGATTATAGTCGAAGTGGTGCAGATAATAAAAATGGTGAAGATGAACAATTAAGACATCATCTGTCAGTCAATATTGCTGAAGTAAATAATAATAAGTACCTTTTGGTTGGTGGAAGGGCATCAAGAGATGGTAATTTTGGAGGCTTAAGAACGTATAGTTTGGACGCGGATACTAGTGGTTTAGATGATAATTACGTTAGTAAAATTGCATCACGAGATTTAGTTATCACTTCCCCTGTTACCACTGCTAAGATGACTGATGAAGGAGGAAATGATGTTAACTACGTATTCGTTTCATCTAATGAAGATAAAATAATAGTTTATAGGATAAGCAGTGGTGGGGTTTTAAAAGAAATTAATTATACTGTATTTCAGGATAAAGCATTAGACGGCCCTAAAAATTCTAGTGTTGTTGTAATAGATGGCGTTACCTACCTTTTGGTTGTTGGTTCTATTAGTGGTACTTTAAATTTACTAGAGATAAAAAACACTGGTGAATTAGAACTTATTGATAATGCTTCCACTAGCTCTAACCCTAGTGGAATTACTACTGCTGAGGTGGCTGGCACAACCTATGTTTTCGTTGCTTCAAATGGTGCGTTAGATATTTATAAGCTAGATAAGCTACTAGATGGATTAAAATTAGTTTCTGTTGATACTATCCTAGACAGTGCTGACGCTAATTTTGAACTAAGTGGTTCTTTTAATAATGATATTACTAGCGCTGAAATAGGAGGAGAAACCTATGTTTTTTTTGCTGGACATACAGATAATGGCCTAAGCGTATTTCAAGTAGGAAATGATGGCACATTAAACAATGTTGATAACGTTGATAAGAATGATGATAGTATGTTATTAGGTGGGGTTAGGGATGTTGAAACAGCTAAAATAGGAGATGCTACTTACCTTTTTGCTGCTAGTCACGATGACAGTGCGGTAATTGTCTTTGAAGTAGTAGATGGTGGAAAACTAAGGAATGTTGCTATTGTTAAAGACGATGCTACGCTTAAATTAGAAAATACTTTGGAGATTGTTACTACCGAAATAGGTGGTAAGGTTTACCTTTTTGGTACTGGGTTTTACAATGGTACTGATTCGCTTGACCAGGGGTTTACCGGTATGAGTGCCTTTGAAGTGAAGTTACTCCCCTAGAACCGCAAAAATAGTAAAGGTTTTCGTTATAAGAATTTTGTAACTTAATTATATAAATAACCCCGTTAGAGTTAGTAGTCATTAGTAGCTAGAAGCTTACTGATGGCTACTAACTAACGGTTTTTTTAATCTGATAATCTTCAAAAGAAAAATTAAGTAGTTTTTCTTTTGCTTTCGATATTCCTATTCGTGGTTTTAGATTAATCTTTTTGGGTATATAACGGTAATCAGCTAGATAAATATTAGGGCTTTTTTTTAAATCAACCCCATTTTCCTGCAGAGAAATTTGAAAAGCCTGGCAGATTTTCCCCGGTCCATTTAGTAAAGACGATAATGTTTTTTTAGAATATTTTCGATTAATGATTATAGTTTCTAAGGATTCTTCAAAGCAAATCATATTTCTAATTAAAATAGCAGCCCCTTCGCCTTTTTTCCCACTCACCACGTTGAGACAGTAGTGCTTGCCATAAACAAAATAAACGTATAAAAACCCAGCTTCTAAAAACATCACCTGGTTATGTTTGGTAATTCCCGAGTAACTATGGGAAGCCTCATCCCACTGATCATAAACTTCTACTTCGCTAATAATTCCTTTAAGGGTTTTTTGATTTATTTTGTGGCAAAAAACTTTCCCTAAAAGTTCTCTAGCTAATTTTTCACTTGGCTTATTTTGGTAAAATTTTTTAGTTAATCGCATTACCCGCTAACAACAAGTGAATAAGCTAAGTTAGATGATGTTTATTACTCAATGCTTGCTAGGTATTCCATGATTTTTTCACTTCTTAAAAAAGCTGCTTTTTTGTCTTTTAATAAGCTAGCATTTTTTTTGAAAGATTGAATGAACTCATCTCTTTCTTGCCTATTAATCATCTTTAAATAATTATCAAAGTTTTCTTGGAAAGTCCTTCCAGTTTTTTCTACGTAGGGGTTTAGAAAAGAAATATCGGCATAAAGTTCACTTGATTGATATAATAGTCGATTAGCCAAATCAAAATGAAGACGATAAAGTGGGGTAGCAATTTTTTCCAGTTCTTTAAAAGAGAATCCTAGATCTTTAGTCGTTTTTATCAAAGTAAAAGCCATTAAGTGAACGAGCGATTGAATAACCGCCATTGCTGGGTCGTGCTTACTGGCAGGGATTTCTAAGGTTTTAAGTTTTAGCTTTTCCAGTAACTTTTTGATTGTAGAATAGAAAGTTTGTCCTCTTACTTTTAAGATAATAATATTTTGCCCACTAATATTTTTCAAAGGACCGAAAAGAGGATGGAGCGAAATAATTTCCGCTTTAGTGCTTTCTTTCATTAGTTTAATAAAGTCCTTTTTAATGGAAGTTAAATCCATTAAGAGTTGATTTTTATTAAGTAAAGGTCCTACTTTTTTGATAAGTGAATGAGTTTTATCGATGGGAACGCTAAGGATAATAACATTAACTAAATTAAGATAATGTTGGAGCTCTTTACTGTTTTTTTTTTCTAAGACATAAACTTTTAGTTTAAGTTTTTGAAAAACTTTAACAAAAGTGCTTCCAATTGCTCCATTACCTCCTATAATTAAAATGCTTAAGGAAGAAAAAGGAATGCTTTTTTTCAATAGAGAGAAACTTTATGTAGAGGAGTAAATATTACTTCCCGCCTTTTTAAATTCGTTAGCTTTTTCTTGTAACTTTTCGGTTATAACTTCTTTTTCACTTATAGCCTTTTTTTTAGCATACTCACGAATCTCTTCGGTTATTTTCATAGAACAAAACTTAGGGCCACACATAGAGCAAAAGTGAGCAACTTTGGCAGCTTCGGCTGGGAGGGTTTCGTCGTGATAACTTTTAGCTGTTTCAGGATCTAGCGATAAATTAAACTGGTCTTCCCAGCGAAATTCAAACCTTGCTTTAGAAAGAGCATCATCCCTTTGTTGAGCTAAAGGATGCTGCTTGGCTAAGTCAGCGGCATGGGCGGCAATTTTATAAGCTATGATTCCTTGTTTAACATCTGCTTTATTCGGGAGGCCTAGGTGCTCTTTAGGAGTTACATAGCAGAGCATAGCAGTTCCGTACCAGCCTATTTGGGCAGCTCCAATAGCAGAAGTGATATGGTCATACCCTGGGGCAATGTCTGTAGTTAATGGCCCTAATGTATAAAAAGGGGCTTCATAGCATTCTTTGAGTTGCTTGTCCATATTTTCTTTAATTTTATCCATAGCAACATGGCCTGGCCCTTCAATCATAGTCTGAACTTCGTGTTTCCAAGCTACTTTGGTTAGTTCCCCTAGGGTTTTAAGTTCAGCAAACTGGGCTTCGTCGTTAGCGTCTTTAATGCTCCCGGGTCTAAGCCCGTCTCCTAAGGAAAAGCTCACGTCGTAGGTTTTCATAATTTCACAGATTTCTTCAAATTTTTCGTAAAGGAAATTTTCTTGATGATGGGCTAAACACCACTTTGCCATAATGGATCCTCCCCGAGAAACAATCCCGGTTAATCGCTTAGCGGTTAATGGAACATAGCGAAGTAACACCCCTGCGTGAATGGTAAAATAATCCACCCCTTGCTCGGCTTGCTCAATTAACGTATCTTTAAAAATATCCCAAGTAAGATCCTCAGCGACTCCTCCTACTTTTTCTAGTGCTTGATAAATAGGGACAGTGCCAATGGGAACGGGGCTATTACGAATAACCCATTCTCTAGTTTCGTGAATATTCTTCCCGGTCGATAAATCCATAACCGTGTCCGCACCCCATTTGCAAGCCCAAGTCATTTTTTCTACTTCTTCTTTAATGCTAGAGGTAATCGCAGAGTTTCCAATATTAGCATTAATTTTTACTAGAAATTTCCGGCCAATAATAGTTGGCTCTAATTCTCTGTGATTAATATTTGCTGGGATAATTGCTCTTCCTTTGGCAACTTCCTCTAGAACCACTGCTACGGGAATATTTTCTCTTTTAGCAACGTATTCCATTTCTTCGGTAACTTCTCCTTTCTTAGCGTAGTGAAGCTGGGTAACGTTTTTATTTGCTTTAGCTTTTAAAATATTCCGTTTCCCGGGGAAGGATATTTTTTGTAGTTCTTGATTTTGACTTCTTAAAATACGGTAGTCGGAAGAAGGGGAAGTGATAGTTTCTGTATCATCTCTACGAGAAAGCCAATTTTCCCTAATGAGAGGTAATCCCTGCCTAATGTCGCTAGTGATATTTTTATCAGTATAAATTCCCGAAGTGTCATAAACTGGGAAAGGGGGATTGCTAGCTAGTTTGCCTTCTTCTTTTTGGGTAGGGGAAAGCACAATTTCGCGGTAAGGAATTTGAAGATGAGGAAACAACTCACTACTTTGGTATTTTTTTCGAGAATTAGGAAGAGGTTCGTAGTGAATATTAAAGTTTTCTAAAAGCTCTTTTTCTTGATTTAGGTTCATAATCGTATTTTCCTTTTTTAGATTTTTTTTTAAGTACTTTCTTGTAGCAAAGATTGAATATGTTTTTTGATGTTTTTTTGTTGAGTGATTTCGGTTATCATAGCAACCGTTTTTACGCCAATAGTAAATAAATCAGCTAAATGTTTTTGTTTAATTCCTCCCATAACACTAAAAGGGATTTTTATTTTTTTAATGATATTTTCTAAACTTGAAAAACCACTTAAGCAAATAGGGGGATAATTATTTTCTTTAGTAGTAGTAGGAAAGAGAGGGCCAATATTAATGTAATCAGCTCCTTCTTTTTGAGCTTTTAACGCTTCTGGTAGGTTATGAGTAGAAATACCAACGATGATCTTTTGTTGAGCCTTTTTAATAATTTTTTTTGCTGCTAATAAAGGGAGATCATCTTGTCCTAAATGAACTCCATCAGCCTCACTAGCTAAGGCAATATCCAAATGGTCATTGATAATAAAAATCACTGGCTTTTTTTGTTTTTCAATAAGCTGCTTTATCTTTAAAGCTTTTTGCAGTAAAACTTTCTTCGAAGCATGTTTATCCCTTAGTTGAATGACATTTACCCCAGCTTCGATAACTTCTTTAATAACAGAGTAGTCACTTCTTCCTAAGGATAACTTTTCGTTGGTAACGAAGTAAATTTTATTTTCCTTAAAAACAGTAATTTTTTGCAAATTAGCCACCCCCAATAAATCTAATTAATTCTATTTTATCTTCCGATTGCACGACCGTTTTAGCGTAATTTTGGTGATGAATGACTTGATTATTAATTTCTATGATGAGATTTTTGGGGTTAATTTTATAGTTTTTTATTAAATCTATTACGGTAATTCCAGCTAAAACTTTTTCTTTACTGCCATTAATGTGAATTTCCATATTATAAAACAATCAAATTATACTATTAATTAGCATAACTCTAAAAAATTGCTAAATTTTTAAATGAAAAATAATTTAAATTGAAGATTTTTAGGATAATAAGATATATTTGGTAATATAAAAAATCACTAAAAATCATTAAAATAATTCTTTTGCTGAGATTTTTTGATTTCTTAGCAAATAAAAACTTAAAAATAAAAAAATTAAACTAATAAAACCTAAGGCTGTTTGAACATAAAAAATTTCATTTACATTAATAGTTGCTACTTTTGTTTTAGCCAAAGTAGCTAAAAAGAGATTTTTTTGGTTTTGATTATTTTTTTTAGCTAGTAAAACCATTTCTATTTTGTCTTCTTTTTTTTCGAGAAAAGCAAAAGAATAAATTTCATCTAAGTCTTGAAAATCTAAAAAAAAGTGAGTTTTTTTAGAAACGTCATTTGAATCGTAATAAAAAAAATACAATTTATTTTCTTGGTTAAGTGAACTATAGCTCAGATACTCTCCCTTCGCATCTCCCAATACTTTTACTGCTCGCCAACTAATTTTTTCTTCCCCACCCAAGAGGGTATTTTCTAAAACTTTATTTTCTTTTAAGTCGTACTGGATTAAGGTATAAGCGAAAGTTGATTTTTCATCTACTTTAATCCGACTAAGATTAAGGAAAAACAAAATCTCTTTTTGTTGCCAATAATAAGGGTAGTAGTTATTACCAGAAACTTCTGTTGCGACTTTTTGATTTTTTTCAAAAGTATCATGAAAAATTTTAAGTAAGTTACTTTTTTTAGCATCGGGGTTAGCATAGATAATGCCGTTTGAGGTAATTGTGTAAGAATGAAAATTTCCTTTTTCGGGGATGGTTTTTTTTTGACCACTTCTATCGAAGTTTAGTTTTGCTATTAAATTATCTTGTTCGTCATTTAAAAAAATGGGCTCTGTTTTTACGGTGTTGTTGGCTAATGGTAAATCCATAAAGGGGGTTGGTTCAGAGAAAAAAACCGTAGGTCTCTCGTCAAGTAAAAAACTTTTTGCTTCTTTTAAATTTTTATAATAAAACTCTTGTCGCTCTTCGTCAAAATAAAAACCTACCACTTCGTTTTTTAAATTTTTCCCTACTTCAAGGTAATCAAAAGAGTTGTCTAAAAGCGTAAGGGAATTAATTTTTAATAATTTTTTTTGGTTTTCGAATAAGAAATTGTAGAAATAATTAAGAGGAAAATAAACTAAAAGTAAAAAGAAGCCAAAACTAATTAGAGCGAAAAAAAAGAATAATCGAGATGGTTTTTTAGTGCGATAAATTTGTAAAAAAAATAAGCCTAAAAAAAAAGCAAGTAATAAAAAAAGTAAAAAAGAAATCATAAAAGTATCTCTTCCAGGGTGTAATCAAAAAAAAAGTTATCCTGATTATTTTCTAAAAGATAAATTTTTTTTTCATAGGCTAAGTATTTTCCTTGCCCATTGGAGTAAAGAGAAAATAATATTTGTTTCGTCACGTTATCTTTATTTTTAGTAATAATACTAAATTTTTTACTAGGTAGTTCTCTTATTTTTTTGATTTCGGTTTTATTTAAAACTCGGTAATTACTTTTTAAGTAGGCTAGGCCTAAGGCAAAATCATCTAGCTTTTTGAAATTTTTCGGTTGTTTTTCTTGGTTGGTAATTCGCCAACCGTCGGCTTTTTTTTTGAAGCTAAATTCTGGGGTTATAATGGTATCGATATTGGTGGGGTCGATAGAAAAAATACTCGCAGGAAAAAGTTCTTCTGGTTTTTTTTTAAAGCCTAAGAGAAACCATTTTTCAACAAGGTACTTTTGATTTTGGTGTTCAATTAAAAACAAATCTAAATCTTTTAGAAAGTCTAACTCTCTAAAAGAATAACGAACTATTTTTCCATCACTTTGTTTAAAAGAAATGGAATAACTATTTTTAAAAGAGATTTTTTTTTCTTGTTGAACCGAATCTTTAACTTCTAAATATAAAAAGTTTTTAATCATAGAGTCCGCTTTCCCTTGATCAATTATGAGCTTATAAGGTTTTTCTAGATACCAGATATTGTTTTTTTTAATGGCTTCAATTATAATATCGTCCCATTTTATTTCCCAACTAACGGCTTGTTCTTCTGTGAAATTTTGAATGAAATAATAATTTTCTGGTAGTTCTTCTTTTTGAAAAGCAATGATAAAAAAAATTAACCCTAACCCAAAGAAAATTAATGATAAAATTATTTTGTTTTTCATATGAATCTAAAAATCACTCATTACGCTTATTTTTTATGACAATTTTTTCCAAAAGAGATTTAAAAATAATTCCTCTCAAATCTAGTAAAGAATTTACGGATAAATTATACCATCATTTAGAAAAAATCAAAGAGCAAGATAAAGATGAAAAAGAAATTGGTATAACCGAAATCGAAGAGGTTGATTTTGCTAATCACGAAAAAAAAGTTATCGTTAAAGAAAGTGTGAGAGGAAAAGACGTTTATATCATTCAGCTTTTTGATGATCCCAACTCTCCTGATTCGATTAATGATAATATTATGGCACTGGCTTGTGCGATTAATGCAGTTTTTTACAGCGAAGCTTATCGGATAACAGCAGTTATCCCGCAATATCCCTATGCCCGGCAAGATAAAAAAAGCGGGCGAGAGCCTATTAGTGCTAAGTTAGTAGGTAATTTATTAGAATCAGCTGGTTGCCATCGAGTTATTACTTTAGATATTCACTCAGAAGCTATTGAAGGTTTTTTTAATAAATTAGTGGTTGAAAATCTGCATATGGGGAGGATTTTAATTGATTATATTAATAAAAATATTGATTGTTCTAACCTTATGGTGATTGCTCCTGATGTTGGCTCGGCTAAAAGGGGGCTTTTCTTTGCCAAAAACCTTAAACTGCGTTTGGCGATTATCGATAAACTTCGAGATTATTCGCAGGCTTCTAAAATATCTAAAATGGAATTGGTCGGTGATGTTAATAATAAAGACGTTTTAATTTGCGACGATATGATTGCTACTGGTGGGACTATGATTTCTGCCTTAAAACTTTTAAAAGACAAAGGCGCTAAAGACATTTATATTGCAGCTGCTCTCCCTTATTTTAGTAAAGGTTTTGCTAAGTTTGAAGCAGCCTATAAAGAAGGGCTTTTTAAAAAAATCATTGGGACTAATGCAGTTACTTTTCCTAAAAACATTAACCCTTTTCCTTGGTACATTACTTTAGACGTATCCACTTTATTTGCTGAGGTTATTTATAATTTAAACTCTGGGGAATCAGTTAGTAAGTTGCTGAATTAAATATTTTTACTAATCTTTTTTGAATCAATTACAAAGTGAAAAAAGTCCTTATTTGCAGCAGCATAAAGACAACCCAGTTTTTTGGCATGGCTGGAGTTTGGCTACTTTAGAAAAAGCTAAGGCTAAAAATCTTCCTCTTTTTATTTCCATTGGTTATGCTACTTGTCACTGGTGCCACGTTATGGAAAGGGAGTCTTTTACTAACCTTAAAGTAGCTGATTTTATTAATAAACATTTTATTCCTATAAAAATTGATCGAGAAGAAAGGCCTGATTTAGATGACTATTATTTAAAGTCCCTGCAAGTACAAGGAATTAGTGGAGGATGGCCGCTTAATGTTTTTGCCTTAACTGACGGCACCCCTTTTTGGGGAGGGACTTATTTTCCGGTAGAAAAAAAAATTGGGCTGCCCAGTTTTTTGGAAATTTTAGTCATGATTAATCATCATTGGGAATTTAAAAAAAAGGAAATTATTACTCAAGCAAAGCTTATTCATAAAGTTATTTTAAAATTAGAAAATAAAAAATCAAATACAACAATAGAAAATAATTTCATTAGAGAAAATTTATTTATTGAAGATAAAGAATTTAAAGACCTACATTTAAAATATTTTGATGAAGAAAACGGGGGCTTTAAATTTCAAAAGCAGAATAAATTTGCTAGCTTTCTTAATTTACTTCATCTATTAAAAATTGCCCACCACGAAAAAGATCAAGATTTATTAGCTAAAATTATTTTCACAGTAGATAAGATTAGCTTTGGGGGGATTTACGATCACTTAGGAGGAGGAATTGCTCGCTACAGCACTGACTACGAGTGGAAACTTCCTCACTTTGAAAAAATGCTTTACGATCAGGCCTTGTACATCCTTTTACTAAAAGATTTATTTTTAATCACAAAAAATAATTTTTATCAAGAAAAGATTTATGACGTTATCCATTATCTAGAAAGCAACTTGAAAAATTCTCAAGGTGGTTTTTTAAGTGCTGAAGATGCAGATAGCGACGGCAAGGAAGGAGAGTTTTATCTATGGGATTTTGCTACTATAAAGTCATTATTAGATCAAGAAAAGTATCGAGACTTTTATAATTTTTTTCAGCTAGACAAAAAGCAAAATTTTTCTGAAATGACTCTCCACGCTAGAGAAAGCCTTGTTAGTTATGCCAAAAGGAATAAAAAAGATTATCCTACTTTGAAAAAAATCATTAAAACAGGACTAGCCCTGCTTTTCAATGAGAGAAAAAAACGAACCCCACCGCAAAAAGATGAAAAAGTTATTTTGGCTTGGAATGCCCTAGCGATTATGGCTTATGCTACTACGGGGAGGTCTTTTAACGATAGGGCCCTTGTTCAAAAAGCCGAAGAATCCCTTGCGTTTATTTATAAAAATTTTAAGCGAGATAATCAAGGGGCTTTTTATCGTAGGCACATTGCCGGGGAGGGGAAGCATTGGGCTTATCTAGAAGATTATGCTTTACTAGGACTAGCCGAGCAGGAAGTATATGAAAGCACTTTTAACTTAAGTTATTTAAAAAATAGTTTAAGTAGAATTGATTTTATTCTTCAGCATTTTTATCAAGATGGTAGATTTTATCGCAACCAAAAAGAGCAAAAAGATATCGTTACTTTAGGACAAGATAATTACGATGGAGTGGAGCCTTCGGGGGTTTCTGCCCTAGCCTTACTTCTTTTAAAGGGGTTTTATTATACCCAAAACTCAAAATTAGAAAAGTTAGCTTTAGCTATTTTTAATCAACTCTATGAGCAGTTAAAAACCACTAACCTTCCTTTTATGATTAGCGTTCTTCATGATTATAAAAGAGGGTTTAAAACCGTTACCATTCTAGAAAAAAAAATCTTAAAAAATAAAAGCTTGATCAGCTTGCTTCAGGATAATTATTTGCCAGAAAAAATTACCTTGTTAGATTTTTCTAAGTATTCTAAAAATAAAAATATCTCGTTAACTGTGTGTAAAAAAGATCATTGCCTTTTCCCTACTAATGATTTAGAAAAAATAGAAGGCTACTTATTCAGTTAATAAAATCTTATAAAAACAAATGGGTATGTCCCTTTTGTTTTTGCTTTACTGCTTCAGGCGTTCCTTCGGCTACTAATTGTCCGCCTTGCTCTCCCCCCTCAGGGCCTAAATCAATTAGATAATCAACCCCCCTTAAAAAATCAACATTATGCTCAATGACGACAATCGTCCCTTTTTGGTTAAGGATTTCTTCTAATAGAGAAGTTAGCATTTCAATGTCTTTAAAATGAAGGCCAGTTGTGGGCTCATCAATGAGATAGAGGGTAGTAGACGGATCAGCGAATGCTAGTTCGTGGGCTATTTTCAGTCGCTGTAGTTCTCCCCCCGATAAATAAGAAGTTTTAAATCCTAACTGCAAGTAACCTAACCCAGCTTTTATTAGCCGGTTTATTTTTTCTCGAATTAGTTTAAACTGATGAAAAAAATCTAGAGCTTCGTTAAAAGTCATCGATAAAATTTCGTGGATATTTTTTCCTTGATAATAAATGCCTAGGATTTCTTTTTTAAAACGTTTCCCTTGGCATTCTTCACAGGTAATGCTCACATCAGAGATAAAGTGCATTTCAATTTCTTCGACTCCTAGCCCTTGGCATTTTAAGCAACTTCCCTTAATGGAGTTAAAAGAAAAATAGCCTTTATCGAGGCCGTTCGCTTTAGCTTCGTGGGTTAGGGCAAAAACATCGCGAATAAGCTCGTAAACTCCCATATAGGTAGCGATAATGGAGCGTTTATTCATAGCGATGGAATCTTGATTAATAAAACACACGTTCTTTATTTTAAAGGGTTTAAATTTAGTATTTTCATAAGTAAGAGATTTAGAATTCTTTAATTGAATTAACTTTAAACTTTCATGGTGAAGCCAATTCAAGAAACTACTTTTACCTGATCCACTTACCCCAGATATACCAACTAATTTCCCTAAAGGAATTTTTGCCTTAATCCCTTTTAAATTATTTTTGTAAATTTCTTTAGTAGCCAAGTAAGCATCCTTAGAAAAATCAACCTTTTTTTTTGAACGATAAAGTACTTTTTCTCGCTCAAAGAGGTAAGGGTAGACACTGGTTTGCTTTAATTTACTTTTTTGATTTTTCCCTTGATAAACAATTTTTCCTCCTAATTCGCCCGCTTGAGGACCTACATCGATGAGGTTATCGGCTGCCTTAATAAAACTAGCATCGTGCTCTACGACTAAAACGGTGTTTTGATTTCTTTTTAAATCCTGCATAACTTTTATTAGCCGGTAAGTGTCTTTTTCATGAAGGCCGATAGTAGGTTCATCTAGAACGTAAATCACATCTTTGAGTTTATTGCCAATTTGATTGGCTAGGCGAGTGCGTTGAATTTCTCCTCCTGATAACGTGGCAATTTTTCTAGCTAGGTTTAAATAGCCTAATCCCAATTCGTTTAATTTAGTAAGACGGAAAAGCATTTCGTTAAGAGGATTTTCCGCAATCTGAATTTGGATAGGATTGAGGTCTTTTTTAAGTTCGTTAAAAAAATCAATGAGCTCGGTAATTTTTTTTAGAGTTAAAGTGTAAATATTTTCTTGCTTAATTTTAATTTGGAGGATTTCGTTTTTTAGTCTGCCTCCCTTGCACTCATCGCAGGTGGTTTCTTTCATGAGTAAGTAAAGCGAATTATGATGTTTTTTAAACTTAGGATTTTCCAATAAAGATTTTACAAATTTTGAAAGCCCTATCCAGGAGGAAAAAAAATCACCGTATAAAATAAAATTTCTAGCATTAGATGATAAAAGATAATAGGGAGTGTTGAGTAAATCAATATTTTTTTTTTCTGCTTCCTCAATGAGTTTGGCTAAGCTAGGGATTTTTAAAAAAAATTGAGTTAATTTAGCTGAGAAAGCTCCGTTTAAAAAAGGGAGTTGGTAGTTTTCAATTAACAATTCTTCGGCAACTCCATAGTGCTCTCCTATCCCGTTACATTGCTTACAAGCTCCTAGGTAATGGTTGAAAGAAAAGTGACGGGGGGTAATCGCTTCGGTTAAGTAGTAATTATGTTCAGCGCAAGCATAAAATTGGCTATAAAAAAAAGATTTTTTTTCGTGGTAAAGGAAAGTAATACCGTTGCCTAATTCAAAAGCTAACTCCAAACTTTCTTTTAAACGGCTTTGATTTTCTGTGCTTAATGTAACCCTATCTAAAACTAAATCGATTTTTTTTATTTTTTTGTTGGGTATATTTTTGAGAGGCGCATGCTGTAAGTTAATTAGCTCATCATTAATAAAAAATCTAAAAAATCCTTTTTTTTCATAAACCTTAAAATAGTTATTAATGTTTTTTAAGTCTCTGATGAAAAAAAAATCTTTTTTAAAATGGCGATATAAAGGAGCAGTGATGGTAAAAGTTTCCCCAGTTAATTCATTTTGAGATAATAATTCATTAATAACACTTGTGGGGGTGTATTTGGTTAGGGGGCTTCCGCATTCGGGACAGTGTGGGATACCTACTCCAGCAAAAAGAACTCTCAAATGATCGTAAATTTCAGTTTGAGTCCCGAGGGTAGAACGCGGATTATGAGTTTTGTTTTTTTGATCAATGCAGATGGTGGCTGATAAATTTTCTACCTTATCAGCTTCTAACCTAGGGATTCTTCCTAAAAATCTTCTAGCATAAGTAGATAAACTCTCTAAATAACGCCTTTGTCCTTCGGCAAAAATGCTATCAATTGCAATGGAGGATTTCCCTGACCCCGATACACCAGTAAAAACGGTGATTTGATTTTTGAGGATGGTTAAAGAAATATTTTTTAAGTTATGTTTTTTCAATCCTTCAATGATAATTTTTTCTTGGTTGGCTTTGGCTTCGGGAATTTCATTCAGGTAGGTAAAAAGCTCTTTGGTGTTTTTAGGTTGTAAAAAATATTCAGCTTCTTTTTTCTTTTGGCGATTTAAATACTCTTTAAGAACTTTAGCGGTGGGTGTTTTTTTTTGTAAAACTTCTTTAAGGCTTCCTTGATTAATAACTTTTCCTCCTTCCATCCCACCTTTAGGTCCTAGTTCAATGAGGTAATCTGCTACCTTTATAATTTCTAAATTATGCTCAATGATTAAAATGGTGTTGTTTTCTTGCTTTAATTTATAAAGTATTTTTAATAGAGAATCAATGTCCTTGAAATGGAGACCGGTGGTGGGCTCATCTAATAAAAATAAGGTTCGACCACGACT
Source organism: Spirochaetota bacterium (assembly GCA_965277105.1). Lineage (GTDB taxonomy): Bacteria > Spirochaetota > UBA12135 > COTS27 > CAXSBA01 > CAXSBA01. The sequence goes on from OZ255710.1 coordinate 577,618, forward strand.
GCCCTTGATGAGTTCGGTTACTAGCTTGATGCGTTGAGCTTCTCCGCCAGATAAAGTAGGGGAGGGTTGGCCTAATTTTAAATAACCTAAACCAATATCAGAAATAAGCTGCAGGGTTTTGTAGAGTTTGGGGATGTGTTTGAAAAAAATCACAGCTTCATCAATGGTGAGATTAAGGATATCAAAAATATTTTTATGGTTGTAGAAAATTTCTAAAGTAGCGTTATTAAAACGCTTACCCGAGCAGCTCTCACAAGTTACGTCAATAGGAGAAAAAAGGTGCAATTCCACGCGAGTAAATCCCGATCCTCCACATTCTTCGCAGCGTCCTCCTTTGACATTAAAAGAAAATCTTCCTTTTTTATAGTTTCTAATCCTTGACTCTTCTAAGGAAGTAAAAAGATCACGAATGTAAGTCCAAATACCAGTGTAAGTAGCGGGATTACTCCTTAAAGTACGGCCAATGGGTTTTTGATTAATAACGACTAGCTTTTCAATTTCTTCTAAATTTTCTATCCGCTTAACGTTTTGATTTTTTTGTTTCCTTTTTTTTTCTAACCAGGATTTTTCGATAATATCAAAAAGAGTAGATTTTCCTGAACCCGATACCCCGGTAAGCACGGTTAGCGTGTTCAAGGGAATTTTTGCGTTTAGATTAACCAAGTTAAATTTTTCAATTCCCTGCCACACCAAGTATTTTTTAAAATCTTTGGCTATTGGTGGTGAAGGAATATTATCTTTGCCAATTAAATAATCTATTGTTGAAAAACTTTTCTTTTGATTTTTAATAGCTTCCTCAGTAACCTTTAAAGGGTTTTGGGAAAAAACGACTTTCCCCCCTTGCTCGCCTGCCAAGGGGCCTATTTCTACCAAGTGATCAGCGGCGAGCATAGTCTCTTCATCGTGCTCGATAACCACTAAAGAATTGCCTTGGTTTTTTAAAATCTGGAGGGTTTGAATTAATTTCTGGTTATCAATTTGGTGAAGGCCAATAGAAGGTTCGTCGAAAATGTACAGGCAGCCTTCAAGCCCTTTGCCAATTTGGGAGGCTAAACGGATGCGCTGGGATTCTCCTCCTGATAAGGTATTGGCTTTTCGATTGAGGGATAAGTATTCCACGCCTACTTTGATGAGAAAACTCAGCCTTTGGGTAATTTCTTTAACGATGGGTTGCCAGATTGCTTGCGAGAATTTTTTAGTATCTATGGTAGTGAAAAAAGCATGGAGATCTTTAATCGATAAGGCGGTTAATTCAAAAATTTTCTTTTGGGCTAACTCAACATTTCTAGCAACTTCATTAAGTCCAGTCCCTTCACATGCTTGACAAGATTCTTTTTGCATATACCTTTCAAATAAACTAATGCGATATTTTCGATAAATAAATTCCATAACTTTCAAGATGCTAAAAGCAGGACTCTCTTTATCGCCAATGATAATCCTGTCTTTTAATTCTTGGGGGATTTTTTTCCAAGGAGTGGTAATGTCTTTTTTGAATTCAGCAAAGATTTTTTTAATATCCCTATTTCCTTTCTTAGAAAACAAAACATTTCCTTGGGGATTTAGCACATGCAGAGCTCCCTCAAAGACGCTTTTGTTTTCGTCATTGATAAAGTATTCGGGATTAAACTCGTTGATATACCCTAGCCCTTGACACTTGGAGCAAGCATCAGCTGGCGAGTTAAAAGAAAATAATTTAGGTTCTAATTCTTTAATGCTAAATCCACAAACTTTGCACGCGTTATAAATGTTACTTAGGAAATAATATTTCTCATGGTTACGAAAGTTTTTTTTAATTGCTTTTTCTTTAATAGCCTCATTTACTAAAAAAGAAACTTTCCCTTCGGTTAACGAAATGGCTTTATAAATAGCTTCGCTAACTCGTCCTTGATTTTCTTCTTGAACTACGACTCGGTCAATGACTAGCTCCAAAGTATGCTTTTCATAGCGGTTTAATTCAGGGGGTTCATCTAAAGAAAACAGCGCATTATTAATAACTATACGAGTGAATCCTTGCTGGTAAAATTTTTCTAGCTCCTTGCGATATTCCCCTTTGCGATCAATAACCACGGGAGCCATGATGAGAATGAGCTGATTATGATAATCTTCGTAAAGTTTATCGATAATGTTTTTACTCGTCTGGCTTTCAATCGGCCCATGTCTCCTTGGGCAATGAGGGGTGCCTACTCGAGAATATAACAAGCGAAGAAAATCATAAACTTCGCTAATTGTCCCCACAGTTGAGCGAGGATTCCTTTCTACGGATTTTTGATCAATGCAAATAGTGGGGGAAAGCCCTTCAATGACATCAACTAATGGTTGCTCTAAGTTTTGAATAAACTGCCTAGCGTAAGTGGATAAAGAAGCAATGTAACGCCTTTGCCCTTCTTTAAAAATAGTGTCAAAAACTAAAGAAGATTTTCCCGAACCCGATACCCCAGTTACCACTACTAATTTATTTTTAGGGATAGTTAAAGAAATATTTTTTAAGTTATTTTCGTGGGCATTGATAATTTCTAAATTATTTTTATACATAGCAAGGGGAGTATTTTTTTAATTAATAGCTTAGAAAATGGATTAAACTTTGAATCCCACGATAAAAGTTGGTCAGCGAAAAACTTTCATTTGGAGAATGGATTTTGTCTTCGGGCATGCTAAAACCAATCATAATCAGCTCTTTTTGTAGACTATTTTTAAGCTCAGCTAAAATGGGAATACTTCCGCCAGTTCGTAAGAAAAGTGGTTTTTGAGAAAATGCTTTGGTTAGAGAAAGTGTGGCTTTTTTAATTCCAGGATGATGGAGGTCACAAGTGACGGGATTGCCGCCTACCTCTTCTTCCCATTTTATACTAAACCTTTTTTTGTCGATTTTTTTAGTGATAGCTTGTTTTACTAGGTGAATAATTTCTTCATAATTTTGTTCGCCAACCAAACGGCAGCTTAAAGAAAAATCAGCTTCGTGGGGGATAATGGTTTTAAAAAGCTCTCCACTTTTAATGCCGTTGATTTCGAAAGTAGGTTGATGATAAATCTTTTCATAGATTTCTGCTGGGGAGTAATTTTCTAAGTCCTTCATCCCAGTTTCTTTTAGCCATTTTTTTTTTAAGTCGGGTAATTCCAAAAGGAGATTTTTTTCTTCCCTGGATAATAGCTTGACCCCTTTATAAAAACCTTTTAAATTAATTCTGCCTTTTTCATCTCTAGTATTGATGTCACTTATAATCCTCATCAGTTCCAAAACCGGGTTAGCGACAAACCCTCCAAAGCAACCAGAGTGTAACTCCCTTTTAGTGGCAATGATTTTCCCCTTTAAAAAGGCTAGTCCTCTCACCCCTAAAGTAATAGCCGGAATATTTTCTTCTAGCATCTCGGTATCAGTAACTAAAACCATATCGCACTCTAGGAGCTTTTGATTTTCTTGAATAAAGGCGTGGGTGTTTTTTGAACCAATTTCTTCTTCCCCTTCAATGAAAATTTTAATGTTAAACATAGGTGAAGCGGTTTTGATTAAGCATTCTAAACTAGAGAGCTGCATGATAAGGGGGCCTTTATTGTCGCTACTACCACGAGCGTAAATCCGGTTGTTTTTTATGGTGGGTTTAAAAGGAGGAGAAAGCCATTCGTTTTCATTTCCTACCGGTTGCACGTCATAGTGGCTGTACATTAAAATAGTAGGGAGTTTTGCAGAAAATATCTTCTCCGCAGTAATGATTGGGTGGGGTGGGGTGGTCAGTTTGCTTTTGGTTTGGTGGAGATTGATTTTATTAAATCCCAGGCTTTTAAGTTTTTTACTAAGCCATTTTGCTCCTACGCTCATTTCTTTAGCGTTTTCTTTTTGGGAGCTTATGGTGGGAATGGATAAGAAATTTTGGAAATCTTTTAAAAAGTTACCTTTATTTTTCTCTAAGTAGTCAAGCGCATTCACTATACCTATAATTGTAACGTGAAATAATTACTGGTGGGAGAAAATAAGTGGGGTAGAGATAGTGTTTAAGTAAACTTATTAAATAAAGACAAAATGCTTTTTCTACCCATAAATCTTTTTTAAAGATTTATGGGCTTATTTTATTATTTTATAATAATCTCTACTTTTGATATTTGTTGTTAATTTTTTATTTCATCCCCTTCTATTTTCCCGCAAAGAAAATCCTCTAATTTCCCGCTAAATTTATGATCAATTGGAAGGCCTGATAAAATATTTTTAGTAAGTGATTCTGGAATCATCAACCATGTGGCATGAAAGATATCTTTATTATTTTCATTATAATGTGATTTTGGTTCACCATATTTACTCCAAAACCATCTAATTCCTAATCTAGGTTTTCCATCCCATTTTAAAGCAACGATAGCCCATCGATTAGGAATATCTTTAAATACTACTACATAAGGCCCCTCTACATAAGGTTTTTTTTCATTTTTTTCATTTTTTTGTGGAGAATTAATTTTTAAAATTTCTTCATCACTTTCAAGGGTAAAGTCTTCTCCCGCATTGTTAACTGCCATGTTTTATTCCTCCTAATAATTTAAAAATTAAAATAAATTAAACCCATTTCGTAAAAAAATAGGCTTATGCGCCAAATAGCGTAATTTCCATTATAATATACAAAATTAATAACTTTAATTTTTTTAAAAACATATTCGTCAATTCAAAACCAACAAAAAAATAAGAATTTTTTATCGAAAGAAATTTATTTATTAACGATTTATTTTATTTCTAGGCTTTTTTTATCATTAAGATATTTTCCTTTTTATTAAATTTTGCTAAAATTCCACTAAAATTCCATAAAGTATATTTGGTTGTGATGGTATAATATGTATTCAATTGCTTTTAAAATTCCTAGGCTTTTGCCTATTTTAATCTAACGAATTTTAAGCAATTACTTTTTTGTCATAAGGAAAAAAAATAAAATGAAAAAAACACTAAAAATATTATTATCACTTTTTTTGATATTAACCTTACTCTTTGTCTTAGGTTGTTCTAGCAAATCTGCCAAAAATCAAGAATGCGGGGAAGTGCAAATTGCTGAGATGAACTGGGCCTCGGCCCAATTGGTCGCTAATATCGATCAAGTTATTTTAAAAAATGGTTATGACTGCGATGCTAGTGTGGTTGTCGGAGACACCAACCCTACTTTTGCCTCAATGATTAGTAAAGGATCGCCAGATATTGCTCCAGAAATGTGGCTTAATTCTTTCAGGGAGCCCCTTGAAAAAGCGGTAAGTGAAGAGAAAATTTATATTGCTAATGAGCAACCTATTACTGGTTTAGGCGAGGGATGGTGGATTGATCCGGCTACTGCTCAAAAATATCCTGAGTTAAAGACGGTGCAAGATGTGCTTGCTCGTCCAGATTTATTCCCTTATAAAGAAGATTCAAGTAAAGGGGCATTTCATAGTTGTCCAGAAGGATGGGCTTGTCGAATTGTTAATGGTAATTTATTTAGAGGTTTTGAGATGGAAGAAAAAGGTTGGCATTCGGTGAATCCTGGCTCGGCAGCTGGCTTGGATGGCTCTATTGCTAAGGCTGTTGAAAGTGGTAGCCCTTGGTTTGGTTATTATTGGTCGCCTAATGCTATTATTGGCAAATATAAGTTAGTAAAAATTGATTTTGGTGTTCCTTATGCTGGAGATGAAAAGTGGGATAATTGTTTAGCTAAAGAAAATTGCGCCGATCCAGTTGCTAGTTCTTGGCTAGAGCCTTTGGTTAGAACTGTGGTTAGTGGAACATTTAAACAAAACGTATCGCAGGACGTTAGTAGTTATCTAGAAAAACGTACTTTGCCTGGTAATATTGTCGAGAATCTCCTTGCTTATATGAACGAAAAACAGGCAAGTGGCAGTGATGCTGCTTTTAAATTTTTATCTGAATATCCTGATGTTTGGCGTGAATGGGTAAGCGAAGAGGTGTTCGAGAAGGTTAGTAAAGCACTATAAGCTATTACCACTAAAAAAAGCCAATAATCCTAGAGCTTTTTAGCTCTTATTTTATGGATATTACAACATTCCCTTCGCTTAGTCGTGGTGACTTGAGTGAGTTAAGGCAGTCCATTGATGGAAAATTTAGCGACTTCATCAGAGAGTATGGTAATGCAGTAGAGGCTTTTTTTGACCCATTGCTGTGGCTGCTGGTGTGGTTTGAAAAGTTACTGTTATCTACTCCTTGGTTTATTGTGGTTCTTGGTATTGGGCTTTTGGCCTGGTTTGGTTCAAAAAATATAAAAGTCAGTTTAGGTTCGGTTATCGCTATTTTATTTATAGGGTATTTTGGTATGTGGGAAGATACCATGTCAACCCTGGCTATCGTTTCAGTTGCTACGCTTGTTTGTGTTGCTATCGGCATTCCCGTTGGTATTATCATGGCTCGTTCTCAAAAGATACAGTCAATTATTACGTTTTTCTTAGATATTATGCAGACTATCCCGGCTTTTGTCTACCTTATCCCTATTGTTATGCTTTTAGGTATAGGCAAGGTTCCCGGCTTAATAGCCGTATGCGTGTATGCTATTCCTCCTATTGTTCGCTTAACTAATTTAGGAATTAGACTAGTAAATATAGAGGCTATAGAAGCAGCTAATTCTTTTGGAGCTAATTATTTCCAAAAACTTTTTGGTGTTCAAATACCACTAGCCTTGCCTAATATTTTTGCTGGTGTCAATCAGACTATTATGATGGCACTTTCAATGGTTGTCATTGCTTCGATGATCGGAGTAAGCGGACTGGGAGTCCCGGTTCTTCGCTCTATATCAAATCAGTATCTAGCGCTAGGAGTATTTAATGGCTTAGCTATAGTTGCCTTAGCGATTATATTTGACCGAGTAACTCAAGCATACGGTGAGCGCATTCAAAAGCATAGGAGTGGGCGAAAAATTTGAATAACGACGTTGCTATTCAAATAGAAGGGTTGTATAAAATTTTTGGTTCTCGTCCGCAAAAACTACTCGAAAAAGTTAAAAATAATATATCGAAAACCGATTTATTAGAAAATCATAACCATGTCTTAGCTTTAAATAACATTAACCTTACTATCCGGAAAAGTCAAGTTAGTGTGATTATGGGATTATCGGGTTCGGGGAAATCCACTCTTATTCGGCATATTAATCGTCTCATTGAGCCAACAGCAGGTAAAATTATCGTATATGATGATGATATCACTTCATTTTCTAAAAAAGAATTATTGGAATTTAGACGGCATCGAGCCTCTATGGTTTTTCAGAAGTTTGGCCTGCATATCCATAAAACGGTTGCTGAAAATATTGCCTATGGGCTTATTGTTCAGGGAGTGAAAAAAAAAAAAGCAATAAGAGATAGTCGTCATTGGTTGGAAAGGGTAGGCCTTTCGGGTTTCGAAAATAGTTACCCTTCTGCTTTGTCGGGAGGAATGCAGCAGCGGGTAGGTTTAGCCCGGGCCCTGGCCACCAATAGCGATATACTTTTAATGGACGAGCCATTTTCTGCGCTTGACCCCCTTATTCGTAGTGAAATGCAAAACATCCTTTTAGAGCTTCAAGAAGAGCTTAACAAAACCATTGTGTTTATCACTCATGACTTGGATGAAGCACTTAGAATTGGCAATACCATTAGTATTTTAAGGGATGGCGCGATTATTCAAACGGGAATTCCTAAAGAAATTATCCTAAATCCTAAAGACGAGTACATTATTGATTTTGTGAAAGACATCAATAAAGGCAGGGTGATTAAAATTAGAGTGATTACAGTTGAGAAAAAGAGAGAAAAAGCTCAAACATTACCAGCTGATTTGGCCCTAGAAGACGCCTTAGAAGCCTTAGTTGCTATTAAAGAGCAATATGCTAATGTTGTTGATAATAATCATGTTATCGGCTCCATTACTTTAGCGGAAGTGGTGCAAGCGATGACCAAGACTAGAAAGACTTCGGAAAATTATGCCTAGTTTCTATCCGTTATGGTAAAAACAACTTTTTTTTAATTTATTTTATAATATAATTTTTATTAATCTATTTAAATTTAAACTATTTATTCTTTTTAAAAAATGACCAACCAAAGTAAAAATTTCCAACACAATTATAGTGTTGATTTAATTAATATTAAAATTAATCAACCAATAAAAGCTAATATCGTTTTTTCTCCTTCTAATAAAACAATAAAAAACTTAGAAAGTAATCAAGAAAAAATTATAGAAGATAATTATCCTACCGGAAAAGCTATCCTAGCTTTTTTAGGTAAAGAAAACCATCCTTTCTTAGTGATGAAGCAAGGCGAAGAATTAAAAGACTTAACTGAAACTATAACTAAAAGTTGCACAGTGGAATTTTTAGATAGCACGACAAAAGAGGGGTTGGAGGTTTATCGCCATACCACAGCCCATGTCATGGCTTATGCTTTAATCAATTTATACCCACAAGCCAAACTCACTATTGGCCCGGTGATTGAAGGTGGTTTTTTTTACGACGTGGATGAAGTCACCTTAAAAGAAGAGGATTTAGAAAAAATCGAAAAGGAAATGGGGAAACTTATTGCTAAAAAGTACTTAAATGAGCGAGTAGCAATAACTAAAACCGAGGCTCAGAAAATATTTCAAGACAACCCGTATAAGTTAGAAATTATTAATGATTTAAAAGAAGACGAGCCTATTACGTATTATAAGATGGGAGATTTTGTTGATTTGTGCCGTGGTCCGCATATTCCTCACATTGGTTTTATCAAGGCCTTTAAATTGCAGCGTTTAGCCGGAGCTTACTGGCGAGGTAAGTCAAGCAATAAAATGCTCACGCGTATTTATGCGACTAGTTTTTTTAATCCAAAAGACTTAAAAGAGCATTTAAAAAAATTAGAGGAATTAAAAGCAAGTGATCACAATAAACTAGGAAGAGATTTGGGGTTTTTTATCTCGAATGAGCAAGTCGGACAAGGGCTTCCACTCCTTACTCCCAAAGGGAGTCGGTTAAAAAAAATCTTAGAAAACTGGGTCGAGGAAGAAGAAACCAAAAGAGGCTATGAGTTTACCATTACCCCTTATCTAGCTAAAAGCGATCTTTATAAAATCTCTGGTCATTGGCAGCATTATAAAGAAAATATGTTTGTCATTGAAGGCGAAAAAGGTGAAACGCTAGCTTTAAGGCCGATGACTTGTCCTTTCCACTTTTCCCTTTACAATGCCCAGAAAAGGAGTTATCGGGAACTACCTGTTCGTTATGCGGAAAATAGTACGTTGTTTCGAAATGAGGCGTCGGGAGAAATGCATGGGCTTATTCGAGTGCGACAATTTACTTTAGCTGATGGGCATATTATGTGTACCCCCGAGCAAGTGGCGAAAGAGTTTAAAGGGTGTTTGGAGCTTATTGAATACTATTTAAAAACTCTTGAGTTGGATAATTATTATTTTAGGCTATCGAAGTGGGATCCTAATGACCCAGAAAAGTACATTAATAATCCTACTAATTGGGAAAAAACTGAAAAGCAAATGAAAGAGATTTTAGATAATCTTTCTCTAAGTTATGTTGAAGCGGTTGGAGAAGCGGCTTTTTATGGCCCTAAACTAGATATTCAGATGAAAAACGTGCATGGTAAAGAAGACACCATTATGACCGTTCAAATTGATTTTGCTTTGCCTGAGCGTTTTAATATGCGCTATACTGATATGAACGATCAAGAAAAAAGGCCTATCGTTATTCACCGTGGCTCGTTGGGTTGCTATGAGCGAACAATTGCGATGCTTATTGAAAACTACAAAGGGAAATTGCCATTTTGGCTAGCTCCAGAGCAGATTGAGATTTTATCGATAAGCGACCAGGTGCATGCTTATGCGGAAGAAATTTATTATCAACTTTTAGAGAAAAAACTACGAGTAAAATTAAACCTAAAAAATGATTCGTTAGGGAAAAAAATTAAAGAAAGTCAAAAACAAAAAATCCCTTGTGTCTTGACCATTGGTAAGCAAGAACAGGAAAAAAATACGATTAGCCTTAGGACGCTAACTGGTGAAGTTAAAAACGATTTAAAATTAACCGATTTGATAACTATTTTTCAAAATGCTAATTCTAAAAAACTAAAGCATTTGCCTTTATAAAAGGATAATCCCTTCGTAAAGTAGGAAAAGCCCATAGCCTAATAGCAAGGAAGAAGTTACGTAGCGGACTTTATTCATCATTAATCGGTTTCCCATTTTTGCTAAAGCCAAGAAAAAAACCGAACCGGCTAACAATATCGGAGGGACTACCACAGCAAAAATGAGGCTTTTGGTTATAACTGAAAGTTCATCTAATTTCATCATACTTAAAACACCAGCTGGAACGGTTAGGTAGATTTTGGGACTGGTGCAGGTGATAATTACCATATTCCAAAAAGTAAAACTAATTTTAGCTTTTTTGACCTGGAGGTAAAATGATTTAATCGCTAGATAGATAATAAAGCTAGCCCCAATAAAATAAAGAGGAATTAAAGAAAAAGATAAAGCGTCATTGGCCTGTAAAATCAAATAAGCCATTAAAAAATTAAAAGGCGCAAAAAATAAAAAAAGGTAGATGAGATATTGTTTATAAATAGAAAGAGAGTTTTCTTGTGTGTGATAATTCATCCAAGCCATCCAAAAAGGCCCGGGAGTAAAGGCAAAAGAAAACCAAAAAGCAATGGCTGGTAGATAGAGATAAAAATCCATTTATTGAAAAATTTTTATTTTAATCTTGCTATTTTGTGAATAAAAATAAGAAAAGAGTAAAAATATTATAATCTATCTTTACTCTTTTTTTCTATTTTTTTATGAGGTTGATTTTTAAAAAAGTTTTATTAATTACTGATTTTTATAAGCAATATTATACCCTTCCACATAACTTTTTAAGCGCTCAGACCCAATATTACCAATATCATCCGAAGAGTAAAATTCATTATTAACATAGTCGTAAATCACGTCGTTACCGTTTCCGATTTTACTAGATTTTTTAAAATAATTTCTAGAAACTCCATACCATCCCATGCGAGCATAAGTTTGGGCTGCATAAAACAAAGCATCGTTAAAATAGTTAGTATCTTTTAGCCGACTACTTTCTATTTTATAAAATGCTCCAATAGCTTTTTTTTTATTCTTCAAATCAGAGTAAGCCAAATCAAGGGTAACTCCATACCAAAGCAGGCCCCTAGCCTTAAGATTATCATCAGTGGCTTGATAACCAACTTCTTGTAAAAGTTCTTCAGCGTTATTGCGAAAATCAATTCTCTCTTGAGAAGAAAATCTACTTTTTTGTAGCATCATAGTCATGTAAGCTATTCCTCGATAATACTTATTGTAAAAGTCATCTTTATTTTGAGTAAGTCTAATAACTTTTTTATATCTCCCTTCTTCAAGTGCTTCTCTTACCTCTAAAATACTATGAGGAACTTCATCACTATTATCTGCTTGTTCATTATAAACAAATTTTTCTTCTTCGTTAGCTTTTTTTATTTTAGATTTTTTATCGTTATTAGATGAAATAGCTTCAGTAGCCTGATTGTTATTTTGATTTTTTATTTCTTTTTTAACTTCTTGTTTAGATAAACAAGAATACAAGAAAATAAAACTTAATAATAAAAAACCCCATTTAATTTTTTTCTTAATCATTTTTGTGTAGTACTCCTTCGTTAGTTTATAGTTAAATATACAATTATATTATCGATAATATAATTAAAAAGCATTAAAAAAACAATGAAAAAAACTATTCTATTATATAAAAATTATTTAAATTATCTTATGCTAGATAATCGCTTGGCCATTAATACAAAAATAGCCTACAAAAGCGATTTAAAGTTGTTTTTGAATTTTTCCAAAAAAAATAAATTAGATTTTTTATTTAAAGAGAATTATAATAATTTTCTCCAATATCTTTTTGAAAAAAAGTATCAAATTTCTTCTATTGTTAGGATAAATTTTTCTCTTAAAAATTTTTTTACTTTTCTTCTGTGGCAAGGTTCCATAAAAAAAATGCCTTTCCATTTGAGTGTGAATTTAAAAAAACCTAAAAAATTACCTAAGGTTTTTTCTAAAGAAGAAATTTACGCACTCCTCAAAGATAAAAAAAATTCAAATCAACCTAGTTTTATTAACCAAAGGAATAACCTTATAATAGAATTACTCTACGGCTTGGGGTTAAGGATTAGCGAAGCAAAAAACATTTTACTCACCGACCTAGATTTAACCAATAGTAATATCCTTATTAAAGGGAAAAGGAATAAAGTGGTTTCTCTTCCATTAACCAAAAGATTGCACGCAAAAATCAGAGAATATTGTCAGGTTCGAGAAAAGTATTTAAAAGGCAAGACCAGTCATCCCTATCTACTGATTAATCAAAGAGGGGAGCCCATTACTATTAGAGGAATTCGCTATCTCTTTTATCAAAAAAATAAAACGATAATTAAAAGTCAAGGTTTTTCTCCGCATAGCTTGCGTCACTCACTGGCCACCCATTTATTAGAAGCGGGGGCAGATTTAAAAAGAATTCAGCAAATTTTAAGGCATCAATCCATCCAAACTACGGAAAAATATACCCAAGTAAGTAAGAAGTTATTAAAAGAAAAATACTTAAAAAATCATCCTCTAGCGTAGTTAGCCTAGTTGGCTTACAATAGCGACAATCATCATTTCTAGTGGTAAATTCTTTAATTATTTTTTTATAGAGATATAACTTTTTTTAATTCCTTAGTAAGGTTATTGGCGCTAGTAAATGCTGATTCAATCCTTCCTCGAATCAAGGAATCCCCGCATACTGCTAATTTGTTGGTTTTATCTAGTAAGTAAGAACTCCCCGATTGTTTGCCTATATTAGCATACCTCCAACCATGGATAGCAACGTGATTAGCTTTCTTTAAATCTTTTCCGATTATCTCGCTAGTGGTGGTAAGTAGGTGCTGGGTTATTGGTTCCTTAGCATTGTCAATATGTTCGGTGGCGTAGGCGTTGGTTGAGTGGATGAGGAGGGTGGTGGTGTGTTGATTCCTTTTTGGTTTGGAGCTATTAATCGAAATCCAACTAATATCGGCGTTTTTCACCAAAGCGGCATCAAACCCTAAATCGATTGGTTGAGAAAAACCAAGCATAAGCGAAAAACAAGCAAGCATTTTTTTATCAAGTAGATTATTGTAAAATGAAATATTAGAAGGTAATAATTTTATCGTTTGAGGGCTAGGGGTAGTAACAATTACCCAATCAAAGTCCCCTAAATCATTATTGGCATCATCAAATATTTTCCATTTATTATTAGAGGGGATTAACTTTTCTACCCTAGTTAGTAGTTTGACATTTAAATTTTTCGCTAGGTATTTTCCAATACTATTCATATTTGGGATACCCACATAATGAGCAGGCTTGTCATCCCAGATTCGCTCGTTTATAACAGTAGGCCCATCGTATTCTCGAAAACGTGCTTTCCATAGTTGAATGACATTGTCTTTTAATAATGGTTGGAGAAACTTTTCAAACTCGGAGGTTTTTGCATGAAAAAATTGCGCCCCATGATCAAAGTGAAATTCATTAGCGTAGCGGGTTGCTATTCGTCCTCCGACACCCCTAGATTTTTCAAAAATAGTAATTTCGTTATACTCTTTTAAGTTTTTGGCAACGACTAATCCAGCAAGCCCAGCTCCAATAACGGCAATTTTTTTCATAAATTTTTAGGAAGTAAGGGGAGCCAGTTTAAAGCTCAAATTTAGTAAAAGAGCAATGAAATGAGTTATTGTCAGCTTAGTAATTTTAAGTTTTTTTAATACAAAGTTACTTTAAAAAATTAGCAGGTAAAAAGAAAAATAATTCTTTTTACCTGTAGTTTAAACTAAAATTATGCAAGATCAAACCTATCAAGATTCATTACTTTAACCCACGCTTTAACAAAATCATTGATAAATTTAGTTTTCGAATCGTTTTGCCCATAAACTTCAGAGATGGCTCGTAGCTGTGAGTTGGATCCCAATATAAGATCAACCCTACTAGCAGTGAATTTTGTCTCTCCACTTTTTCTATCTACAATGTTAAACTCATTGGCTTCTTCACTAGTTGGTTGCCAGGAGTTGTTGATATCAAGTAGGTTAACAAAGAAATCATTACTAAGGGTTTCGATTTTATCCGTGAATACTCCTTGTTTGGAGTTGTTGTGATTAGTCCCTAATGCCCTTAGCCCACCAATTAACACCACCATTTCTGGGGCAGTTAGCGTCATTAGCTGTGCTTTATCGACGAGCATTTCTTCCGCACTCACCGAATACTTGGTTTTTTGATAATTTCTAAACCCATCATATACTGGCTCCAACACTTTAAAAGAATCGGTATCGGTCTGCTCTTGGGAAGCATCATTTCGACCAGGGGTGAAAGAAACGGTAATATTATGCCCGGCATTTTCTGCCGCCTGCTCTACTCCTACTGAACCCCCTAAGACGATAAGGTCAGCTAGAGAAACATCTTTACTAAAATTTTTCTGAATTCCTTCAAAGACGTTCAATGCTGCGTCAAGTTCTTTTGGTTCATTTACTTCCCATTCTCTTTGGGGTAGTAGCCTAATCCTGGCCCCATTAGCTCCTCCACGCATATCCGAACCTCTAAAAGTAGAAGCCGAAGCCCAAGCAGTTTTTACTAGTTGAGCAATGCTTAATGATGAATTTTTAATCTCATTTTTTAGTGCTACAACATCTTCATCGTTTAACGTGCTAGTGCTATTAGGGATAGGGTCTTGCCAGATTAAATCTTCACTAGGTACTTCTGGGCCAAGGTACCTTACTTTTGGTCCCATATCCCGGTGAGTGAGTTTAAACCAGGCCCGAGCAAAAGCATCAGCAAAAGCATCGGGGTTTTTATGAAAATGACGAGATATTTTTTCATATTCTGGGTCCATTCGCATGGCCATATCCGCAGTTGTCATAATAAGCGGCTGAGTTTCCTCGTTGTTATGAGCTTTTAGAGAAACGCCATCTTCTTGTTTAGGGCTCCATTGATAGGCTCCTGCTGGGCTTTTCGTTAATTCCCAATCATAACCAAAGAGATTATCAAAATATCCGTTATCCCATTTAGTTGGGCTTTTAGTCCAAGCCCCTTCAATGCCGCTAGTAATGGTATCATCTCCTTTCCCAGATTTGTAACTACTTATCCAACCAAGCCCTTGATGCTCTATAGTAGCTCCTTCTGGTTCTGCTCCTACTAAGGCAGCATCTCCAGCCCCATGGCATTTCCCGAAAGTATGGCCACCAGCAGTAAGGGCTACGGTTTCTTCGTCGTTCATAGCCATTCGGGCAAAAGTTTCTCGAATATCGATGGCTGATTTTAATGGGTCAGGGTTGCCATTTGGCCCTTCGGGGTTCACGTAGATTAATCCCATCTGCACTGCTGCTAGTGGATTTTCTAATTGTCTATCCCCAGAGTACCGTTTATCTCCTAGCCATTCGGTTTCTGATCCCCAAAAAATATCTTCTTCAGGTTCCCAAATATCTACTCGTCCAGCACCAAAGCCAAATGTTTTAAAACCCATAGATTCTAAGGCGACATTACCAGTTAG
Organism: Spirochaetota bacterium; assembly: GCA_965277105.1. Lineage (GTDB taxonomy): Bacteria > Spirochaetota > UBA12135 > COTS27 > CAXSBA01 > CAXSBA01. The sequence continues at coordinate 593,097 of OZ255710.1, forward strand.
GATAATTAAGTCTCCCCAGCTAATTTTATTCCCGTACTTTTGCTTAATTCCCCATAGTAGTCTTCTTGCTTTATCGAGGTTAGCATTATCCGGCCAGCTATTAGTTGGGGCAAATCTCTGAGATCCAGTTCCACCTCCACCACGGCCATCTCCAGTTCGGTAAGTCCCCGCAGCGTGCCAGGCCATTCGAATGAAAAATGGGCCATAGTGTCCATAGTCAGCTGGCCACCATTCTTTTGAATCGGTCATTAGCTGAGTTAAGTCTTCTTTTAATGCGTGATAATCAAGCGAACTAAATTCTTTTACGTAATTAAAATCTTTCCCCATGGGGTTAGATTTATTTGTATGCTGATGAAGTATTTTTAAGTTGAGTTGATTAGGCCACCAATCTTTATTGGTTTGGGTCTTATTGAGAGAAGCCGTTGCTTCAATGTTTGAAAATGGACATTTACTCATTTTTTCCTCCTAATTATAAAGTTATCTCTGATAGAAATTATATCAATTAAAAATATATTTTTAGTTGAAATTTTTAAAAAAAATTATTTATTTTATGTTGATTTATTTAATAAGTAAGTTATCCTAAAAGAGATACTTAAATTCGCGCTTGATAGGTGTAGAGCTTGTAATATCTTCCTTTTTTTCTTAATAAAGAATTATGCGTACCACTTTCAACTACTTTGCCTTTTTCAATCACGAGAATTTTATCTGCTTTTTTAATGGTAGATAAGCGATGAGCAATTACTAAGGTTATTCTCTTTTTTAAGATGTGATTAAGTGATTTTTGAATAAAATCTTCACTTTCATTGTCTAGTGAAGAAGTGGCCTCGTCGAGGATTAAAAGCGAAGGATTGGCTAAGATGACTCGAGCGATGGAGAGCCTTTGTTTTTGTCCACCTGATAATTTCACGCCTCTTTCTCCAATAATTGTATCCAGCCCTTCTTTAAATTTACTAGTAAATTCATCCACATGAGATAAACGGACTGCTTGCTGGAGATTTTTGGCACTAGCCTTAGGGGCAGCAAATAAAATATTTTCCTTGATAGTTCCATCAAAAAGGAAGTCGTCTTGTAAAACTACGGCTAGTTGTTTGCGATAATCATGCAGGTTTAGGTGGTTTAAATTTTTTCCATTAATGGTAATTTCTCCACTTTGAGGTGAAAGTAGGGAAGACAAGAGGGCGGAAATTGTGCTTTTCCCGGAACCAGAACTTCCGACTAAAGCAATGGTTTCCCCTTTTTTCATAGCAAAAGAAACTTTTTTAATAACTGGTTGTTTGATGGCTTCTTCTTCATCGTTGGCATAACCAAAGCTAACATTGTTAAATTCGATTTTTTCAATTTTTTCTTTAAAGGGGATTTTTTTCTCTCGTAATTCACTTTCAGTTGGGTAGCTTAAAACTTCTTCCATCCGGTCTAACCCGGCAAAAGATTCGGTAAATTGCGATCCGATATTAGACATCTGCACAATAGGAAAAGTTAAAAATCCTAAATATAAAAGGAAGGCTACAAAATCACCAGTGGTCATTTCTCCACTAGCCACGGAATAAGAGCTAACTCCCATAACAATAGCACTAATAATCCCAGTTAGAAAAACGGTAACCATTGTAACTAAAGCGGTTAAGGTGAGGGTTTTTTTGACGTTTTCGAAAAGCTTTTCCGCTCCTTTTTTAAAGACATCTTTTTCCTTTTCTTCTACAGCAAAACTTTTAATGACTTTTATTCCCCCAATGGTTTCAGTTAATCTTCCAGTAACTTCGGCGTTGATGGTGTTCCTTTTGCGAAAAATAGGACGAATGGATTGGAATGACTTGAACATAATAATTCCAAAAATCCCTAAAATGATAACCGATATTAAAGTCATAAAGGCGTTAATTCGAATAAGGATGAAAAGCGAAAAAAAAGCGGCGATAACCCCACCTAAGAGCTGAATAAAACCCGTGCCTATTAAATTTCTTACTCCTTCTACGTCGTTCATTATCCTAGAAACAATAGCCCCTGATTTTTCTTGTTGGAAAAAACGGATAGGTAAATTTAGCACGTGCTCTTGGACTTTTACTCGAAGTTGGACAATAAGGTAATGGGCTTCTACGCTTAAAATCCTTACCAAAGCAAATCCGCCTACAGATTGAATGAGAACGGAAATTAGAACAACGGTGATAAGTAAGGGGAGTTTTTCTAAGTCCTTAGGGATAAAAATATTGTCAATAAGGAATTTAGTAGAGCCTGGTAAAATGAGCGAAGCCAGGCGAGTGAAAATAATAATAATCAAACAAATGGCTAACTTTTTCCAGCGGGGATAAACGATGTTTTTTAGGGCGTACCTTAAAGAGTTGACTGATATTTTTTTTTTCAATTATAATAAAAAAATTATTGACTTGAATTTTGATTGGTGCTTAGAAAAACCACGTAAAGGGCTATTTGCTCTCTTTCTTCTAGGGTTAAAAAAGGATATTTAGGCATGAGACTTTTGGGGTTAGAAGTTATCCCCACTTCTAGGGTTTTACTAATTTCTTCTACACTGTAGCCTTGCTTATAAGAGGAGAGATCAGTAAAATTCCTAGGCTTTACTCCAAGTAATCTTGCCTTACTGCCATTTCCATTACCCAATACGCCGTGACATTTAACACAGCCCCTTAGGTGGTACTGCCGTTGGCCTTGGGATAGGTTGGCATTTAGAGTAGAGTTTTCTTTTCCTTCTTTACCATCAGTACTTTTATCCTTATTAGCGCAACTAAAAAGAAATAAAAAGCAGAATAATAAAGTTAGGTAAATTTTTCGAGTGGTTTTACTCACTAGTTTGCAATCATTCAATACTCTATTCAATAGGTTGCCTTAAAATAGATTTCATATTTTCTGGAATGACTTTCCTGGGGTAAGAGAGATGTACTTCATGGTAGAAGCCATTTTCTTTTAGGTTATTAATTGAGATGAATTTCTTTAATTCTTTTTTAGAGTAGATTTCCGAGCCAATCTTACCATAATGGATGATTTGAACGCACTTTCCAATATTGATGGTCTCTAGACTGATTTGCTCTACTAAAGTAAAGTTTTTCTTTCGTAGACAAAAGTCTTTTGCTTCTTCAATCAAATCTTCATTAATAAAACTGTAATTCCTAAGTAAAAGTACCCAGTGCCATTCGTCTTCTTTTATTTGCTCTTGAAAATCATCTCCTTCGACCCATTTTATTATTTCTAATTTTGGGATAGTAAAGTTAACGTTTTGCTTTTTGCAGATTTGTTGGAGGATCTTGTAAAAAAATAAAATCCCGTCTATTTTGCTGTTAAACTCCGCTCCTAATATTCTTCCTTTGCCTTTTAAGCGAATGTATTCGTACTTCCCTAACTCGATAATTTCTGTATTATTATTAGCATTATAATAATCGGGTTCGTCTTTCATTAGATTGTGTTTGATTTTTGTATTCATATCAATTTTCCTTTTTTATTGATCAATTTTTAATTCTCTTATAAGTTGCTTAGTCCAGTTTTTTATTCTTGTTAAACTCTTATCCGCTTGACTGTCTTCATCTAAGGCTAATCCCATAAACTGCCCGTTTTCTACTCCTAGGGAGGCTTCGTAATGATGCCCTGTTGTAGGGGTAAATCCTAATAGCTTACCGCCACGAGATTTTATTTTATTCCCGATAATGCCCATAGCATCTTGGTAGGTATCGGGGTAGCCTTCCTGGTCGCCATTCCCATAAATGGCAAACTGCTTATTGGTTAAATCTAATTTATCAAAATCTTCAAAAACTGCTTCTATGTCGGCTTGTAGTTCTCCAATATTCCAAGTGGGAGAGCCAATTATAATAAAATCATAATTTAGGATTTCCTTGACATCGGTTTCTGCTAAATCCATTGGGTCTTTCATGAGTTCTAAAGGGGTGCCAATTAATTCTTTTTGGATTTCCAAAGCGTGTTCTTCTGTGTTGCCTGTTTCAGAACCAAAAAATAAAGCGGTTTTAATTTTTTTACTCAAATTTAAACTAAAAAATTTACTAAATAAATTATACTATAAATTCTTTTTTTAGTCCACTATTTGCTCTAATGGTTAAGTTTTGATTTAGTTAATTTGCTAATTTTATCCAGTTTAAAACTTGCTCATAGGCGTATAAAGCGAGTTTAATTCTTAAATCTAATTCTTGGTTTCTCGTTGTTTTTTGGGATAAGTAGTTGGTTAAAATTGCTTGATTTTTTGTGGTAGAAATATTGAATTTTGTATCTAAAAAACTTTTTTCTATTTTTTCCTGTGAAGACAGGTTTTCTAAGGTGAAAACAAATTTTTTTCGAGAGTAACTTCCTAGCTTTTTTTTACTTGCCATTATTTTAAAAGGTTTTTTTAAAGAGGGGAAAAGTCCTCCTTCTAGCCCAAGTTTGCTAACCACCACTGCTTGATAGCCAAAATCTTCTCCTAGTTGAATCATTTTTTCTAAATAAGGAGGATGAAAAGCCGAAGTAATTAAAATAGATTTTTCTTTTGGGAAGGGGGTGATAAATTTTTCCAAAGTAGCCCAGCAAGGCCTTTTTATAGTAAGCCATCTTTTTTCTACCCAGTTATCTAAAGCTGGAGTACAATGCTTTTGATGAAGGAAAAATCCCCAGGGAGTAACTGCTTTTGTTAGTTGGTCAGTGAAAAAAGGGTAAGCAAAATCTTCCACTAAATCTAGTAAGTTCATTATAAATTTGGGACCAGAATTTCTCCCTACCAAATGAAAAGGCAAGTAGTTTTTTCCTAAAAAAAAATTACCTAAAATAGGAGATAAGAAAAATTGATTTTTAAATCCATTAAAGGGCTCAGAGAAAAGTAAAATGGTTTTATCATAATTAGAAAGATTTTTTTTTTCAGTAAGGGAGATTAAAGCCTGTAGCAAGCCGAGCCATTCTTCTTTACTCTCATAACGAACTCTTAGATAACTAACAGCGAATCCCTTGAAAAAATTCTGATTTTCATTTTCTTCTTTTCCCGAACTATTAGTTAATAAGAAAATTCCTAAATCATAAGTTTCGTTAACTGAAAGATTTTTTTTATCAATTATTTTAGTTATAATTTTCTTTAAAGAAATTGACTTAGCAATAGTCTGGCTAGGAAAAGCTAGTAAAAGATCTTTAAGCGCAAAAGGGTGGGGGATTTTAAGGCTTTGTAGAATTAATGCCTCTTCGTTTTCTATCCCTTTAAAAGCTAATCCAGCTAAAAGAGCCCCTAGAGAAATAGGGTTATATTTTTTTTGTTTAATTTCATCAATAATTTTTTCGATAAGGGGAAGAGGGAGTTTCTTTGAGCCTTTTTTACCAATCCCTACTACTTTTATCCCTTGCTCTATGGGGGTGAAAGGGCGGTTTAGAGGAACTAAAATGTCGCTTTTTACTTCTAAATTAGGGTTTTTCTTATTTACTTTCATTAGCTAGTTGAGTAAAAAAATCAACTAATAAACGAACGCCAAACCCCGATCCCCCTTTTTTAAAATAACCTTTGTTTTGAAAATGTTCCATAGTACTGGCTATATCGAGGTGAGCCCAAGGGGTTTTACCTACAAAGTTTTCTAAAAATTTTGCTGCAGTGATGGCGCCTCCATAGGCCCCGCCGATGTTTTTCAAGTCGGCAATATTACTTTTTAATTCTTCTCCATAAACGTCATCTAAAGGAAGAGGCCAAACTCTTTCACCACTTTTCTCTCCACTTTGGGTTAATCTTTCTCGAAGGTCTTGACTATTCGAAAATAATCCAGCGTAGTGAGTTCCTAAGGCCACCAAACAAGCTCCTGTAAGAGTGGCTAAGTCAATAGCGTAGTTTACTTTATTTTTTTTCAAACCGTAGCTTAAAGCATCAGCTAGGATAAGCCTCCCTTCGGCGTCTGTGTTAAAGACTTCTACCGTTTTTCCGGAGTAAGTTTTGATAATGTCACCAACTTTAAATGCATTCTCCCCAGTTAAGTTGTCAGTCAAAGGCATAAGGCTAATAACATTAACTGGTAAATTTAATTCCCTAACTGCTAGGGTGGTGCCTAAAACTGCTGCTGCTCCTGACATATCCATTTTCATCCCTTCCATAGCTTTGGATGGTTTTAACGAAAGACCACCGCTATCAAAAGTCACTCCCTTACCCACAAGTAAAACCGTTTTTTCAGCCTGTTTATGAAGGTGCTTCATTATTAGTAGTCTAGCTTCTTCTTTTGATCCTGAGTTTACTGCTAAGATAGCTGACATTTTGTTTTTCCGAAGGTCTCGATTATTGAAAATAGTGTAGCTTAATTTAATTTCTCTTGCTTTTTTTTTGGCTATTTCAACAAATTTACTTGCGGTTAAAATATTAGGTGGTTCGTTGGCCAAATCTTTAGCTAGACAATAGGCTCGATTAATAATTTCAGTTCTACTCACTTTCTCTTTCAAATCAGTAGCAGGGCTAATCAAAACAACTTTTTTTAAAGACTTTTTAGGCTTCGCTAAATATTTGGTGAAATGATAATTAAAAAAATAGAGCCCTTCAATGAAAGCAGTAGCAAATTTATTGCTCTCGAGATTAAGAGAAGCGTTAAATGCGTTTACTTGAGCAAAATCAATTTCTACTTCTTCAGCGTCCTTAAATTGGTTAAGCAGGTTAGCGCTAAAATGACGAACCTCCTCGTAGTTTTTTATCCCTTTTAAAGAGACAAAAAGAAGCTTATCTAAATTATTTTGATCATATAAAAAAATGCTCTGATCTTTTTCGGAAGAGTAAATCTTTTTTTTAAAAAGAGGGTAGAGCATATTGTAGTAGTCTTGCCCTTTAGTGAAAACTAGGAGCTTTTTATCTTCTCCTAAAGTGGTTAAGACAGCTTTGTTTTTAATAAGATTTTTGGAAGAATTATGAATTTCTATTTTCATTTTTTTATCCTTTAGTAAATTCTACTTTATAAAAATTCTTTTTGCCAATTTTCATAATAGCGGGATTGCTTAATGGAATTTTTTCGTTATCACTGGTTATTTTTTTTTGATTAATCGTTATCCCTCCGCCCTTAATTATTCTTCTAATTTCTCCATTGCTTTTAAATAAGTTGGTTTTTTGGATAAGCTCTAAAATGCTTATTTCACTTTCTTGAATTTGTAAAACTGGTATGTCAGTGGGGATTTCCCTTTGGGAGAAAACTTTTAAAAATTCCTGTTCGCTGGCTTTCGCTGTTTCTTCATCATAGAATAACTTCACCAACTCTCCGGATAAGAGCATTTTACAATCGCGAGGGTTTTTCCCTTCCTCCATTTCTTTTTTATAGGTTGCAATGACTTCTTCTTTTACATTGGTGAGTAACTGGAAATATTTAATAATAAGCGAATCGGGTAAAGACATGGTCTTGCCAAAAATATCTTTAGCGCTATCGGTGAAACTAATGTAATTCCCTAAACTTTTAGACATTTTATTTTTTCCATCAAGGCCTTCTAAAAGAGGGAAAGTAAGGACCACTTGTGCTTCTTGGTTAAATTCTTTTTGGAGATTACGACCAACTAAGAGATTAAAAAGCTGATCACTTCCTCCTACTTCTATATCGGCTTCCAAAGCTACTGAGTCGTAGCCCTGCACCAACGGGTAGAGGAGTTCGGTTATGGTAATAGGGTTTTTATTTTCGAAACGAAGAGTAAAGTCATCTCGTTCTAAAAGACGAGCTAAGGTATAGCGAGAGGTTATTTCTAATACTTTGCCAAAAGGCATATTAAGATGCCACTCGCTATTAAATCGAATGATTGTTTTTTTTTCATCTAGTACTTTAAATATTTGCTTTTTGTAAGTAGTGGCATTTTCTAATACTTGTTCTCGACTAAGGGTTTTACGGGTTTTGTTTTTTCCCGTAGGGTCTCCAATCATTCCAGTAAAATCACCAATGAGAAAGACAATCGTATGCCCTAAATCTTGCATAGCTCGGAGCTGTTTTAAAACGACGTAATGCCCTAAGTGAATATCAGGAGCAGAAGGGTCAGCACCTAGTTTTATCGTTAGTGATTTTTTTTTATTTAGTTTGTTGATTAGATCTTCTTGATTAATAAAATGAGTGCAGTTTTTTTTAATTAATTTTAAAAGAGTATTATGCTTTTCTTCCATTAAATTAAATGATTCTCCACTTGTTTTAATACTTAATATTTTTCTTATTTTTTGCGTTGAGTATTTTCTAAAATCCAATCACGAAATAAAGGGTAACTATTTTCTAAATTGTAACTAACAATGCAGGGGCACTCATAGGGGTGAAATTTTTTGATAGTATTTTCCAATTCCCCATACCGATCTTTAGTGGTTTTAAAAAGTACTGCGATTTCTTTTTCTTTGTTAGTTCTTTTCTTCCATTTAAAGTAAGAGACAATATGGGGAATTAAATTAGCACAAGCTATTTGGTTTTTATTAAGCCCTTCGCGGATAACGTTTTCTGCACTTTCTTGATTAGGGAAGGTGGCGTAAACCGTTATTACTTCCACTAATAACGGTAATCATCTTTTTTAAAAGGACCGTTTACATTAACGTCAATGTACTGGGCTTGCTCCCTGGTTAATTTTTCTAACTTAGCTCCCAGTTTATCCAAGTGAAGCATAGCCACTTTTTCATCAAGGTGTTTAGGCAGGGTGTAAAGCTTGTTGGTGTATTTTTTATTATTTTGCCATAGGTCTATTTGCGCTAATACTTGATTAGTAAAAGAGTTAGACATAACAAAAGAAGGGTGCCCTGTTGCACAAGCTAAATTAACTAACCTACCTTCAGCTAATAAAATAATTTCTCTATCATTAATAGTATATTTATCTACTTGGGGTTTAATATTTTTTTTAGTATTCCCATAATTGTTTTCCAACCAATTCATATCTATTTCATTGTCAAAATGTCCAATGTTACAAACAATGGTTTTATCTTTCATCTTCTTAAAATGCTTCTCGGTTACTATGTCCTTGTTCCCCGTGGCGGTTACTACGATATTTACTCGCGGGATAGCCTCATCCATAGTGGTAACTTCATATCCATCCATAAGGGCTTGGAGAGCGCAAATAGGGTCTATTTCACTAACAATAACTCTAGCTCCTGCTTTTTGGAGTGATTCTGCTGATCCTTTCCCCACATCTCCATAGCCAGCTACTACGGCTACTTTTCCGGCTAACATAACATCAGTGGCCCTTCTAATAGAATCAACTAATGATTCTCGGCACCCATATTTATTATCGAATTTGGATTTCGTTACAGAGTCGTTAACGTTAATAGCTGGTATAGGTAAGGTGTTATTTTTTTCTCTTTCATAGAGTCGCAAAACTCCTGTGGTGGTTTCTTCTGAGATGCCTTTAATGTTGGTAGCTAACTCGGGGTAATTATCCAAAACCATATTGGTAAGGTCACCGCCATCATCCAAAATCATATTGAGGGGTTCATTATCTTTAAAAAAAAGGGTTTGTTTGATGCACCAATCAAACTCTTCTTCGTTCATTCCTTTCCAAGCAAAAATAGGGATGCCTTTTTTAGCTAAAGCAGCAGCAGCGTGATCTTGAGTAGAAAAAATATTGCAGGAAGACCATCTTATTTCAGCCCCTAAATCAATTAACGTTTCAATAAGGACAGCAGTTTGAATCGTCATATGCAAGCACCCGGCTATCCTAGCTCCTTTTAGTGGTTTTTGCTGCGAGTATTCTTTTCGTAAGTTCATTAACCCGGGCATTTCAGCTTCAGCGAGCTTTATTTCTAACTCTCCCCATTCAGCTAAACTTAAATCTTTAACTTTAAAGTCGTTTCCTGTAATTTGATTATTATTTTTTTCTAAAGTTTTTTCCATTTTTTTTATCCTTGTAATTTTTTATAAATTAAAATAGCTTTTTAAAAATTCTGCTTTATCGGTTTTTTCCCAAGGGAAATTAGCATTCCCAAAGTGCCCATATTTCGCGGTGTCTTCGTATTTCCAATCGTGATTTTCTTTTAGTTTGAGATTAGCAACAATTTTCCCCGGACGAAAATCAAAAATCTCTTCCTCGTTAAGCATTTTTTCTATTTTTTCTTCGACCACTTGAGCAGTGTTGTAGGTCTCAATATTAATGCTAATAGGCTCAGCAACTCCGATCGCATAGGAAACCTGGATTTCACATTTATCGGCTAATCCTGCGGCTACGATATTTTTACTCACATACCTAGCATAATAGGCCGCGGATCTATCTACTTTGGAAGGGTCTTTCCCAGAAAAAGCTCCTCCTCCATGACTGCCCACACCACCATAAGTATCGACAATAATTTTTCTCCCCGTTAGCCCCGCATCACCATGAGGGCCACCTATGACAAATTTACCGGTGGGGTTAATGAAGAATTGAGTTTTTTCATTTAGTAGTTTCGTCGGGTTAAAAAAGATTTCACATTCTTTTTGAAGTTCTCTTCGAATATCTTCTATTGCTATTTCATCTGTTTGGTGGGAGAGAACAATGGAGCGAATACTTTCGGGTTTTCCTCTTTGGTAGTTGATTGAGATTTGCGCTTTCGCATCGGGGCGTAAGTAAGGGATTTTCTTTTCTTTTCTTAGTTTGGCAAAGTAGCGCAGTAAATTATGGCTATAAGCAATAGGAGCTGGGATAAACTCGGGAGTTTCTCTAGTAGCATAGCCAAACATCATTCCTTGGTCGCCGGCTCCTTGCTTTTCTTCTTCTGTTGAATCCACCCCTTGAGCTATCTCGCTGGATTGCTCATGCAAAAGGTTTTGGTATTTAAAAGTATCGAAAGAAAAAAAGTATTCCTTTCTAGTGTAACCAATATTTTCTACTACTTTTCTAGCGATGGCTTCGGGGTTAATCTCGTTCCACTTACTGCATCTAATTTCTCCAAAGTTTAGAACAAAATCAGTAGTAGTCGCTGTTTCGCAAGCAACCCTAGAGTTTTTGTCTTTTAAAAGGCAAGCATCTAAAACGGCATCAGAGATTTGATCGCAAATTTTATCGGGATGACCTTCGGAAACTGATTCGGAAGTAAAAACATGTTCTTTAGTAATTTTACTCATAACTATTTTATACTATAAAAAATTAATCAATTTAATTTGATGATGTAGGTGGTGTTTATATTTTTAAAATTCTCAAGGATATAATGATATGATACTATTATATTATGATAAAATATTTTTTTAATCTTTTATTTTAGTAAATAGTGTAGCTTTTATGAAAAGTTAGTAAATAATAGTACAGTAGAAAAAAATTATAATTGAAATCTAAGCAAAAAAAAGATGTAAAAATTGGTTTATTTCTTCCTTGTTATGTCAATTGTTTTTATCCGGAAATAGGAATTAAAACCTATAAGTTTTTAAAGGAAATGGGTTATAAAGTTGATTTCCCATTAGAGCAAACCTGCTGTGGTCAGCCATTAGCTAATGCAGGCTATAATGATGACAACGCTGAGCTTTATCAAAAGTTTTTTAAAGAATTTAAAAGTTACGATTACATTGTAATCCCTTCGGCTAGTTGCACTTATCATCTCAAAAAATATTTTTTTCTTACTGATGACCAAAACAAAAATGCTTTCTTAGAAAAAATTTATGAGCTAACTGATTTTTTAGTAAAAGTTCACGGCTTAAATAAATTACCTATAAAAAACATCTCACCAACTAAAATTGGTATTCATCAAGGTTGCCATTCCCTTAGAGGTTTACAGCAAGCTAATTCGTCGGAAAATATCCATAGTAAAAAGTTTTCTAATCTTATTTTTCTTTTGGAGAGGACTAAAGGAGCAAAGCTATTTTTACCAGAAAGACAGGACGAGTGCTGTGGTTTTGGTGGGTTTTTTTCAGTCGATGAAGCAGCTGTTTCTTACGCTATGGGGAATCGAAAAATTATTGAACATCAAAAAAATGTAGTAGAGATTATTTGTAGTAATGATGTGAGTTGCCTTATGCATTTAGCAGGCATTATTAAAAGAAAAAAACTCCCTTTAATCACCAAACACATTATCGAGGTTATTGCTTGACCAAGCATTCTTCTCTAGCTAGTAATTTTCAAAAGCAAATCAAGCAGGCTAGTTGGCATGACAAAACCTTATGGAAAGTAAGGAAGTTAAGGGATAACGTGGCTAGTGAAGTAGAGGATTTTGAAGCCTTACGAGAAGCTGCCTCTAAGATTAAAACTTACACTCTTGCTCATTTAAGCGAGCACCTCGAAACCTTTGAAAAAAATGCCAAGAAAAATAACGTAGTTGTTCACTGGGCTAAAGATGCTAACGAGCATAACCAAATTATTTATGAACTTTTAAAGGAAAAAAAAATAACGGAAGTAATCAAAAGCAAATCCATGCTTACCGAGGAGTGTGGGCTGAACCCTTATCTTAAAAGTAGGAATATTGAAGTTATTGATAGCGACTTAGGGGAGCTTATCGTCCAGTTAAGAAAAGAGCCACCTAGCCACATCGTTATGCCGGCCATTCATTTAAACCGCCAGCAAGTAGGTGATATTTTTTTAGAAAAAAAACTTATAAAAAAGTATTCGAATGATCCGACTTTTCTAACCGGTAAAGCTAGGGAATATTTAAGAGAAAAGTTCCTTAATATTCGAGCTGGCATTACTGGGGTCAATTTTGGTATAGCTGAAACGGGTGGGGTGGTGGTGGTAACGAATGAAGGAAATGCTGATCTTGGTGTGAACTTAGCGGATGTGCATATTCATTCTATGGGGATAGAAAAAATTATACCGCACTTTGCTGATTTAGGAGTGTTTATTCGCTTGTTGGCTAGAAGTGCTACTGGTCAGCCCATTAGCGTTTATACTTCCCATTATTGTCGTCCTACTAAGGTTGCCAAAGAAATGCATATTGTTATTGTCGATAATGGCCGAAGTAAGCGGCTAGCTAGTGAAAAATTTTACCAAGGATTAAAATGCATTCGTTGCGGGGCTTGTATGAATACTTGCCCAGTTTACCGTAGTAGTGGGGGGTATAGTTATCATTATCCTATCCCAGGACCGATTGGTTCGGTAATAGCTCCTTTTGCTGATTTAAAAAAAAATCGCGACCTTCCCTTTGCTTCTTCGCTTTGTGGCTCTTGCACATATGTTTGCCCGGTAAAAATAAACTTACACGAGCAGCTTTTCGATTGGCGACAAGAAATAGCAAAAAGTTCTCATCGCATTGTATCGAAAAAGATTGCTGCTTTTTTTCTGAAAAAATTTTTAACTAATGGCAAACTAACCGATTGGGGTTTTTCTTTTCTACGATTTTTTTTGAAAATTACTCCTGCTTTTATTTTGCAAAAAAATGGTTGGGGAAAGTACCGCGAATTTCCAGCTGTCCCTCAAGAAACTTTTAAAACGTGGTATAAAAAGAATCAAGAAAATGAGTAGTCGAGAAGTTATTTTAAACTCTATTAAGAAAAATCAAAAGCAAATTGCTGCATTAAGTATTTCTAAAAAATCAACTTTTTCAGAAATTAAAAAGAAGTTTTATCCTTCATCTAAAAAACCTAGCCTAAAAATTTTCTTAAAAAATTTAACTCGAACCTATATTCAAGTAGAAGAAATTAAAACTTTCAAAAATCTAATAAAAACTTTGGCCAAGTTTAAAATTGATCAAGGAAAAATAATCAATCAAAGCAAGCAGATAAAATCTATTTTTAAATTAAAATCAATTACCAACAAAAAAGAAATTGCTCATATAAAATGGGGAGTTGTTGATGGAGAATTAGGAGTCGAAGAAAATGGAGCAATTTGGGTTGATTTAGAAAAACTAAATCATCCAGCTTTTCCTTTTTTAGTAGAGAATTTGATTATTATTTTAGATAAAAAAAAACTAGTAAAAAACATGCATCAAGCATACTCGCACCCTAAAGTAAAAAAAATCGGTAATGGCGTTTTTATTGCCGGCCCTTCTAAAACAGGGGATATTGAGCATAATTTAGTCATAGGGGCCCATGGCCCTAAAAGTTTGCTAGTGGTGATAAAATAATAACCACAGAGTAACAGGTTAAATTTATATAGTTATTTTTTTTAAGAATAGTTTTTTGGTTTTAGTGAATTTGTCTAAAGAAAATTTGCTAGGCAATTCATGATTAAGAACGGATTTATAAAGCTGGTTGATTTTTTTTTGTAAATTATTTTTTAACTCTAAAGTTATTTCTGGGGAAATCTTTTCTTTTTTTTCTTTTATCATTTGATTAAAAAGTAGCAAGTGATTTTTTTTAAGATAAAAGTGCATAGAAGTTAGTTTAGAAAAAAACCACTTTTTTTCTAAAAATAATAACTCTTCGTGATAGGAATAAAGAGAATTTAGATTATTGATTAATTGATTTATTTTTTTTATCTCTTCGTTGTTTAATTTTTCTTTTTCTAAAAAAACCATTAAAGAGATCGGAAAAGTCAACCAATTTTTTTTTAGTAAAGAGTTTAGATGTTTTTCACTGAGATTTTTTTGCGGGGTTTTAAAAGAAACATTAGTATTCAAATAAAACTGAGCATTAATAATTTCTTTTGCTTTAAGAAAAAAAAAATCTTTAATCAACTCGTTTTTTATTTTATTGATGTAATAAATACTTTCAATTATAAGTAAATCTCCATATAAAATATTGAGCTTGTTTTTATGTAGCTTTTTATCGTCGAGAGTTGTGGTTTCGATTAGCTCATCATGCATTAGTAAGGATAAATAATTAAAGCCAATAGCTTTTTTAAGATAAGAAAATTCTCCAGAGCTACAAGGCAACCTGTTTTTAAAAGCATCAATAATTTTATAAATAAAATCAAGGGTATTGCTTTTGTTGAAAAAAGCAACAATTTTTTTGAAAATAGTGGGGTTAATCCTTTTGTTATGCAGTAAATGATTAATCTCTTCTTTTGATAAATCTAAGGCCATTTATTTTCCTTTATAGGTGGACAAATCAATAACGGTGTCATTTTCGTTTTTTACTTGAATAAGTTTGGAGCCTCTAGTTGCTCTGTTTAAAGAAGATATGGTGTTTTCATCTAATCTAATAACGTTGGCTAAGGAAGTAATGATGAACAAACTGGCATTTTTTTCTATTGCTATTACTTTAGCTACCTTGCCGGATTTTTCGTCGATTCTAAAAAAAATTTGTCCTTTACCTCCGCGGTTTTTTGGGTTAAATAAATCAAATTTCATTTTTTTCCCATAACCTGTTTCTGAAACCGCTAAAATTTCTTTTTCTTTTTCTACCTTTAATAAACTAATAACTTCATCGCCGGGATTTAAACGCATACCCCTAATCCCAGTAGAAGTTCTACCCATTACTCGAAGTTGATTGGCATTGATTCTCGTGGCTAATCCGTTTTTAGAAAAGAGCATAAACTCTTGATTATCGTCTTCTACGTTTATGATACTAATGACTCGATCATCTTCTCGCAGATTAATAGCTTGGATTCCTCGTTTTTTAGCATTAATAAAATCTTTAATGTAACTTCGTTTAATGGTACCATTTTTAGTGACAATAATAAAACTTTTCTTCTCTTCAAATTTTCTAAAAATAATTTCCCCTTCTACTTTTTCGTCGTTGTCAAAGTTAAACAACGTTTTTAAATGAGCTCCTTTGGCGAGCCTAGAAGCTGAAGGTATTTCGAAAATTTTTAAATAATAAGCCTTCCCCTTATTGGTAATAAAAAATCCTATGTCGTGAGTAGAAGCAGCTATTAGTTTATCAACTAAATCCTTTTCATTTTTTTGTTGAAAGCCTTTTATTCCTACTCCCCCGCGATTTTGAATGCGGTAGGTGTTTATTGGTAGTCGTTTGATGTAGTTTGAAGTAGTGAGAGAAACCATCACGTCGCTTTCTTCGATAAGGTCTTCTGCTTCTAAAATTTCCAAGTCTGATTCCAGGATTTCGGTTTTTCTAGCATCGCCATATTCCTTTTTAATTCTAGCTAAATCGTTTTTGATGATTTCATATATTTTATCTTTACTGGCTAAAATTTCTTTAAAGCTTTTAATGGCTTTGATTAATTCTTCCAATTCTTTTTGGAGTTTTTCGATTTCCAACTTAACTAATCTCACTAAACGCATATCAAGGATGGCTTGAGTTTGCTTCTCGGAGAGTTCAAAATTTTTCATTAGATTAACTTTGGCATTTTCTGCGCTATCACTATTTCGTATGGTTTGCACAATTTTTTCAATTTGAGGAAGGACAACTTTGATAAACCCTTCTACGATGTGAAATCTTGCTTCGGCTTTTTTAAGGTCGTATTCGGTTCTTCTTTTGATGACTTGAAATCGATGCTCAACAAAGTGAGAAATAATTTCTTTTAAGTTAAGGGTTTTTGGGCTTTTATTAACGAGGGCTACCCCATTGTAGCCATAAGAAATTTCTAAGGTAGTATGCTTGTAGAGCAGGTTGAGAACGGTTTGGGCATTTACTTCCCTTTTTAGTTCAATTACTACCCGTACTCCTTTGCGGTCAGATTCATCGCGAATTTCACTAATTCCTTTTACTACATCGTTTTTCACTAAATGAGCCATTTTTTGAATCATTTCTGCTTTATTGACTTGGAAAGGTATTTCGTGAATAATAATTTTTTCTCGCTTGCTGTCTTCTTCAATACTTAGTTTGCCTCTAATTTTAAAACTGCCTCTCCCAGTAGAATAAGCATCTTTAATTCCTTTTAGCCCATGAATAATTCCTCCGGTGGGAAAGTCTGGTCCTTTTATAAAGTTGGTTAGTTCATTGATTTCGCACTCTTGGTTAGTAATATAATACACGGTAGCATCAACAACTTCACTTAAGTTATGCGGAGGAAAGTTAGTGGCCATCCCCACAGCAATTCCCGAAGTTCCGTTGATTAGTAAATTGGGAATCGCAGCTGGTAGGATAGTGGGCTCTTTTTTGGTGTCATCAAAGTTATTAACAAAATCAACCGTTTCTTTATTAATGTCCCCGAGCATTTCATCGGTGATTTTCATCATGCGAGCTTCGGTGTAACGATAGGCAGCCGCTTTGTCTCCATCTACTGAACCAAAATTACCCTGTCCGTCGATAAGGGGGTAGCGTAGAGAAAAAGGTTGAGCCATTCTTACTAGTGATTCATAAATGGCTGCATCCCCGTGAGGGTGTAAGTTAGCTATTACCTGCCCGACTACGGTGGCGCATTTTTTAAAAGGACGATTATATACCAAATTGGATTGATGCATGGCATAAAGGATTCTTCGGTGAACTGGCTTAAGCCCATCTCGCACTTCGGGAAGCGCACGAGAAATAATAACCGACATAGCGTAGTTTAAATAAGAAGTTTTTAATTCATTCGTTAAAGATTTGTTAATGATTTTATCACTCATTTTTTTTTTATTCCTTTTCTAAGATTTAGAGAGTTTGGTTAACTTCTCTTTTTTTTGGTTTAGTTTTTCTTTTATTTGACTAATGACTTGAGGGTTGCCTTTTTTTAAAAAATTAGGGTTGCTTAATTTTTTTTCTAAGTAGGCAATATCTCCTTGCAGCTTAGTCGTTTCTTTTTTAGAGTTAAGATTGGTTATCTCTTGTTTTTGACTAACTAGATAAAATTCTATTTCGTCTGCTAAAACAAGCAGCGCTTTATCTAGCTTGCTTTTACTAGAATTCACTGATAGGAAATTTCCTATTTTTACAAGATGTTTTTTTTCTTTTGTTAAAAGGTTTTCTAAATGAGTACTTTCGGTTTTAAAAAAAAGATCAACTTTTTCGTTTTCTTGAATGTTGTTTTCTTTTTTAAATGCCCTTAACTGAGTGATTATTTTTTTGAGTAAGGTTATTTTTTCAATAATGCTAGTTGAATAATTATCATCGTTTTCTATTTTGAGAAAAGGAGTGATGATTAATGGAGTAGATTTTAGGTGCTTTAATTTACTGAAAATTAGATGATTAATTTCTTCGGTGATGAAGGGAGTTATGGGGTGGAGGACAATTAATAATTTTTTTAAGATAACCAAAGCATTATTAATCGATATTATTTTATTAGTTGACTTGAAATTGCTTTTAATAAACTCAAGGTACCAGTCGCAAAAATCATTCCACATTAATTCGTAACAAGTTAAACCCAAATGAGAAAAGTCGTAATTCTCAACGCTACTAATAACTTTTTTCGTTGCTTGATTAATTTGAAAGCTCATCCAATGATCGTAATTGGAAGGGTCTTTTTCTATAAGATTTATTTCCAGTATCGATTTTTCATCAAGGTTTTCTAACTCTAATAATATAAGTCTAGCAGCGTTCCACATTTTGTTGGTAAAGCGTCTTCCTATTTGGATAAACTTATCTAATGATAAATGGATAAATTGCTTATTGGAGCATAAGTAAATAAGTGTAAAACGAAGAGCATCAGCCCCCACACCAATGAAGCCTTTGGGATATTTTTCTTCAATTTCTTTTAACATAGTCTCAGCGTTATTAGGTCTAGCATCCAAGACTGGTTTTTTTAAATCTTCTACATTAGCCCCGTTGATAACTTGAAAGGGGTCAATCCCATTGCCTTTAGATTTGGACATAACTTTTCCCTTGGCATCCATAACTGTGGGATGAAAGTAAATATTCGTAAACGGGAGTTTTTTTTCAAAGTAGAGCGAGAATAAGCACATCCTAATAACCCAAAAAAAGATAATGTCTTTGGCGGTCGAGAGGGTGCTAGTTGGAAAGTAGATTTTAAAATCATTACTATTTTTATTAGGCCATCCCATAGTCGTTAAAGGCCATAAAGCTGAAGAAAACCAAGTATCTAAAACGTCTTTTTCTTGAATCCATTCTTGAGGATTATTCTTTACTATTTCTGGTATTTTCGTATCAACTGCAATGGCATTATTATGTTTATTATACCAAACGGGAATTTGATGCCCCCACCAGATTTGACGAGAAATGCACCAATCGTTAATATTTTCTAGCCAATAAAACCATATTTTTTTATAAAAATTAGGGTAAAAGTTTAACTTCTCACTTTCTTTTAGTAATAGTTTTGCTAATGGTTTCATCCTTATAAACCACTGCTTAGATAAACGGTATTCAATAATTTCTTTCGAGCGATACGACCTACCTAGAGGAATCATTTTTTCTCGCTTAGCTATGAATAATTTTTTCTCTTTTAGTGTTTTAATGATTTTTTTTCGACAAACATAGCGATTCAGTCCTTGAAATTCTTCAGGAACCTTTTCATTCATTTCAGCCTTTTCATTCATCACGTTAATGAAGTCCAAATTATGGCGTTTGCCTATTTCAAAGTCATTAGGGTCATGAGCTGGGGTGATTTTTAAACAACCAGTACCAAAATCCATCTTAACGTAGTCATCAGCAATGATTGGTACCGCCCGGTTAGCTAGAGGGATTAATGCTTTTTTACCAATAAGGGATTTATACCTATTATCTTCAGGGTGAACTGCCACCGCAGTGTCTCCAAACATGGTTTCTGGTCTAGTGGTTGAAACGACAATGGATTTTTTTTCTCCAATGATAGGGTAGGTGATATCGTAAAGGAAACCAGGTTCGCCACTTTCTTGTTTTTCCACTTCATCATCAGATAAAGCGGTTTGATCCACAGGGCACCAATTAACAATCCTTTCTCCTTGATAAATCAAATTATCTTCATAGAGTTTTTTGAAAGCGTAATTTACCGAATAAACCAATTCTGGCTGCATGGTGAATTTAGTGCGCGACCAATCGCAAGAAGATCCTAAGGCCTTTATTTGCTCTAAAATGATGTCCCCGTAAGTTTCTTTCCATTCCCAAATTTTTTGAACAAATTTTTCTCTTCCTAACTTTTTGTAATCTTGCTTCTGACTATCAAGAAGTTTTTTTACAACTGTTTGAGTAGCAATCCCCGCGTGATCAGTTCCTGGAACCCAGAGCACCTGATATCCCTGCATCCTTTTGAAGCGAACTATAATATCTTGAATGGTGTTGTTTAAAGCATGACCAATATGTAATCTCCCGGTAATGTTAGGTGGAGGAATAACAATAGAAAAAACCTTAGAAGTAGTTGTTTTTTTAAAAAAATCAGGATTGAAGTAATTCTTTTTAAGCCAAAAGTTATATATTTTTTTTTCTATTACGCTAAAGTCAAATTTAGAAGAAATCATTATTGGAATTTAATCTAGTAGTTTAGCCAAATTCCTTGCTAGGTTATTTTCTTTGAATAAATAACTTCCGCTAACAAAAATATTAAACCCTGCTTCTTTAATTTCTTTTATATTATTATCGCTAACCCCTCCGTCAATTTGTAGGTCAATTTTATAATTAGATTTTTTTATTTTTTCGAAAACTTCTTTTCCTCTGCTTAAAGTTTTTTGGATAAATTTTTGTCCCGAAAACCCTGGATGCACGGACATTAGTAAAATTTGCTCCACATAAGGGAAGTACTTTTCAATATTTTCAATTGAAGTGTCGGGATTAAAAACAAGGCAGGGTTTAGCTTTTAGTTTTTTAATTTTTTTTAAAAGCTCAATAACGTCATATTGTATCTCGGAGTGAATGCTAATAATATCCGAACCACTTTCTATGTATTTTTCTACATACTTTTCTGGGTTGCTTATCATTAAATGAGTATCTAAAACTTTATTCGTTTTTTTTCTAATGGCCTGGATGATTTCATAACCAAAGGTTAGGTTAGGGACAAAATGACCATCCATCACGTCTAGATGGATGTAGTCAATTGGTGATTTATTAATGAGATCTAAATCTTTTTCTAGGTTTAAAAAATTAGCTGAAAGTAATGAGATAGATACTTTACTTTTATTTAAGGAAATAGGATTACTTTTTATAGAGAAGGACTCCACATTTTTAAATTTTAGAAAAGAAGAGCTTAGTCTACCAATCGTTTAGAGGGATTTCTCTTTCATCCTCTGGTAAATTCCTTTGCTCCCTTTCAATATTTTCTAGATAAACGTCGTTTTCTACTTCTAGTTGGTCAAAATAAAAATAAGCTTCTCCGATAGCGTCAAAGGCGTAAAATTTTATTTTAAGCCCTAAAAAAGTTATCCCTCTTCTATGATAAAATTTCTGATTATAAATATAATCTTGAACTATATTAGTTTCTTCAGGATTATTTGGAATGTTTATTTCTAACTTTTTCCAACCATAGTAATTTAAATCAGGAGTAAATTTCAATTCAAATATATTGCCTTTAAAATCTTTTATAATAGCGTAAACTTCATGGGGAAGATTAACTCCTACAGCCCAAATACTAATTTTTTTCACAAAACCACTGATAGGAACTTCTGAAGGAGGTTTAATCAAGGCTTCGGAGAAAGATCTTTTGAAGAAATTAACCTTTGCTCCTAAAACAAAACGACTACTTTCAGGCTCAACGTCCCTTATTACTTTAGGGGCTCCTTTTTTTTTGGCTACTCGAATAATTCCGTTGTCGATATACATTTCACCATACCATCTGTTAGCGTTTTCAAAAGTATAAATTATCTCATTTGCGATTTCTTCTTTTCCTCTAGGGCCAAGTTGATCGGTAGTTTCTTGTGCAACTTCTTGCTCGGTAGTTTCTTGTGCAGCTTCTTGCGCAAAGGCGGTTCCTAGCATTAAACAAATTATTGTTAATAAGTTAAGAATATATTTCATAATATGTTTCCTTTAATTAAAAGTGTAGTTTTTATTATAATTTATAGCTTTATTGAGATTTTTTTATTGTGCGTTATTTTCTTCAATTTCTTTTCTAATTATTTTTTCAATCTCAAACCCATCGTAATTAATGAAAGTCATTTCTTCTGATAGAGTAAACTGATCTATAAAAAAATAAAGATTGTTAACTTTGCTTTTTTTGTGGTTTAAAAAGATTCTAAAGCGGTCGAATTTATATATTTTGTTGGGGTCTTCGTTAAAATCACCTCTAAAAATATGACTAGGTAAATCAGTGATTTTTTTCTCCCATCCTTTATAATCTAAAACCCCAAGGCTGGCAACATAACTAGCCCCGTCACCTCTCGTGAAGATAGCTGTGAATTCAGCATCTGTTTTATTTCCCCATATCCAAATAGAAATTCTATTTGGATTACCATTAATTTCAGGGGTGCTTTCTGGAATAATATCAATATAGTTGTCGCCACTTATTCTATCCCAAGAAGCCCTTATGCCAAGACTATTTTCCGATTTCTTTTCATTGTTTAAAAATAGAGGGACATTAGGGTAAAAACTAGATTTTAAGTTATCTGCTATGATGAAAGTAGAGCCTTCAAGGGAATAATTTTCATCGGGTTCAAATTGAAACCAATCTCTAGTTATAATGTCGTAATCTAAATTCTCAGATGAGTTTTGATTCTGTGAAAATATAGAAGTGATAGAAAATATAAAAACTACTAGGATTAGTTTAACTTTGATTAAATTCATAAAAATCTCCAACGAATTAAATTAATAATAATTAATAAATTACTTTTTTAGTAATTATAAAATAAAAACTTATAAAATGTCAATAGATTAGTGAAAAAATGTTCATTTATTATAATAATTTTAATATTTTCTCTTTTTCAATGATATTTAAGAAATTTCCTAGCTTAGGTCCTTGGTTTTTATTGATTAAAAGTAAATAAATTTTTTCAAAAAAAATTTTAGCTTCTAAACCATGCTTTTCTATTAAATCATAAAGGTAATTAGCCAGTTCTTTATCGTTATTTTTATAAGTTTCCTTGGAAATAGTAGCTTTTAGTTCTGAAATAGCGCTTTTATAATTATTTTCTAAAGGAATTGCGGTTGCTTTTTCAGAGTTTAAGATAAATTTGAAATTTTCTGGAGCATATTGATTAATCCAATTTTTTATGCAATTAATTCTTTTTTGTAAATTTTTTAAATTACTTTTATCAATAGGCTCTTTTCTTTCTAAAAATTTCTTAATTTTTTCAAAAGAAAATTCATTTATTTGGCTAATGTTGGCCAGGTGACGAAAGGGAAATTGCTGGAATTTTTCCTTAAAAAAATCATTATTGGTCTGAGCTAGGGTGTAGGTGAATTTATTTTTTTCTTTTTTTTGGGGAGAAATTTCCTCTTGCTCGTAGAACTGCCTTTCCATTCGATCATAGGCGTCATAGGTTTTAACCACGTCTAAATCAAAAGCAATAGCAAAATCCAAGTTATTCCTATTAGCAGAAAAAATCCAACGGATAACTTCGGGTTGATAGATTTCGAGTAAATCATCTAGAGTAATCACCTCTCCTTCGCTAGAAGAGAGTTTGCTTCCTTTTCCTTTGGTTAGAACAAAGTCATACTGCAGATAAACCGGTGGTTCGTAGTCAAATATTTCTTTGCTGATTATTTTAGCCGTGGTGTAGGAACCACCATCAGAGGAATGATCTTTTCCTCCTGGTTCAAAATCTACTTTTTCATGGGCCCAGCGCATAGGCCAATCCACTCGCCATAGCAGTTTTAAATTAGAGTCTTTTCGTAAATCAAGCTGAAAATCTTTTTGGCACCTTAAACAAGTGTAGTGAATTAAATTTTCCCCGTCATAGTTGAGAATTTTTATTTGGTTGTAATTACACTCCGGGCAATAAATGGTTATAGGGTACCAGTCTTCAGCCAAAGGAGTTTTGCGGTACTGATTAATAATCTTTTTAATTTTATCGTTGTTTTTTAAAACTAATTTAATTTTCTCTCGGTATTCTCCAGCTAGGTATTTTTTGCTTTGATAAAGGAACTCGGGGTTAACGTTAACCTCAGGGATAGTTTTTTCCATTTTTTTTTCAAAAAAAGCGGCGTAAGAATCTTCGCTAGTAAAGGGATCAGGGATAGAAGTAATGGGTTTGCCCAAAAAATTATCATAAGTCTTTTGTTTTTCTTCCGGGATGTTTTTGGGAACTTTGCGAAAAACATCATAATCATCCCAAGAAAAAATAAATCTAGTTTTTTTACCTCTGGCTTCTAGAGCCCTTTTTACTAAGTCAACGGTAATTAATTCTCTAAAGTTGCCAATATGCACCATGCCTGAAGGGGTAATGCCCGCAGCTAATGTGTAAATTTCTTTATCCCCTTTTATTTTAATAATTCTTTCAGCGGTTTCTTGCGCCCAGTGGAGGTTTTTTTTAGCCATTTTTTTTATTGAAGATTAGCCTTAGTGAACTTACTGAGCGAAGTGATTTTCTTTATTAGTCCTTCTAACTTCGTTAAGGGGTACTGGGTTTCTTTATCGGATAAAGCATTTTCTACATCAGGGTGAGTTTCTAAAAATAATCCATCAGCTCCACCGGCCACTTGAGCTAGGGTAAGGTTTTCTAAAAACTCTCGATTTCCTCCCGAGCTGCTGCTCCTAGCTGCTGGTAATTGTAGGGAATGAGTGGCATCGTAAATGTATTTTACGCCTAAATCTTTAATGATTTTAATGCTTCTAAAATCAACGACTAAATTGCCATAACCAAAAAAGCTGCCTCTTTCAGTGATGGTGATGTTTTGTTGATTCCCGCCAGATTGAATAAATTTATTAACAACATTTTCCATTTCATAAGGCGACATAAATTGCCCTTTTTTGACATTGACTGCTTTTTGAGTTTTAGCAGCCTCAATATAGAAATCCGTTTGCCTTGCCAAAAAAGCGGGAATTTGAATAACGTCTAAAACTTCTGCGCATTTGTTAACCATCTCGGGAGTGTGAACGTCGGATAAAACTGGCACATTTAATTCTTTTTTAATTTCCTGCAACCATCTTAAACCTTTTTCTAAACCCGGTCCTCTTTCGCTGGCAATCGATGAGCGATTAGCTTTATCAAAAGAGCTTTTAAAGATAAAGGGAAGTTGATACTTTTCGCTTATTTCTTTAACTTTTTGAGCTACCGTCAGTCCTAGTTCTCTGCTTTCTAACATACACGGACCAGCTATTAAAAAAAAATTATTGAAATTCATAGGTATAATTTTATAATGAATTGGTTGAACTAATTGTAGAAGAAAAAAAGAATTGGATTTAAAACAATAAAATGAAAATTGTTTTATGAACGAATTAAAAAAAGTTTTTGTACGAAATAAAGAAGAGTTAAGAAAATGGCTTGAAAAAAATCATAATGATAGAGAAAGCGTTTGGTTAGTAAAATGGAAAAAAGGTTTTGGAGATAGTTATTTAACTTACGACGAAATGGTGGATGAGCTGATGTGTTTTGGTTGGGTGGATAGTTTGCCGAAAAATCTCGATGACGAAAAAACCATGTGTCGGATTTCTCCGAGAAACCCTAAAAGTAATTGGTCTAAGATAAATAAAGAGCGAATTACTCGACTAATAACAGCTGGAAAAATGGAAATGCCTGGCCTTAAAATAGTAGAAGAGGCTAAAAATAACGGTGCTTGGGACTTTTTGAATGACGTAGAAGAATTGATAATCCCTGCTGATTTTAAAGAGGCTTTGAGGAAAAATAGTCAAGCTAGTTATTACTACGAGCGTTTCCCTAGATCGTCGAAAAGGGGCATTTTGGAATGGATTAAAAATGCTAAGCAAGCAGTCACTAGGGAAAAAAGGATTGCAGAAGCCGTGAGTAAAGCGGCTAAAAATCTTAAAGCTAATCACCCAAAAAGGCGAGATTCTGGGCCTAGAGATAGTAAATAAAGATTTTTAGGTAAAAGATGATAAAAAGTAGTGTAAAATATCTATCTAATTTAATGTAGTTTTATGAGAGTTTTTAAAATCCTTAACTCCTTCCTTACTTGGCAGAAGAAGCATATCTCTGAAAAAAGTTTCATTATTTTTCTCAGCATCATAGTAGGAGCAGTGGCAGGTTTAGCGGCTATTTTGCTGAAAACCATTGTTCATTTTCTTCAAGAAATTACCTTCGCTAACCTTCAGTTTCGAGAATATTTTTTCTTCCCGTTAATTGGGATATTTTTAGCCATTATTTTGAGTAAGCTCCTTTATAAAGAAAGTATTGGACACGCCATTAGCGATGTTTTATTTGCTATTTTTAAAAAATCTGGAAAAATGGCAAGGAATAAAACTTACTCTAGATTAGCCACTAGTTCGGTTACTATGGGACTAGGAGGATCAGCTGGTTTAGAAGCGCCTATTGTACTAACGGGTTCGGCTATTGGTTCTAATATAGCTAGACTATTTTTCCTACATTATAAAAATCGAGTTCTTTTAATTGGTTGTGGGGCTGCGGGAGTGATATCAGCTATTTTTAATGCCCCTATAACTGGAGTAATTTTTAGCATAGAAATTATCTTATTCGATATTTCTCTAAGTAGTTTTATTCCTTTGCTGGTTTCTTCGATAACGGCCACTTTAGTTTCTATTCTGTTATATCAAGATAGTACTTTAGTTATTAATCAGCTTATGAACCCTTTTCAAGTGGAGAATACTCTCTTTTACATTTTACTGGGAATTTTTTGTGCTTTGGTGGCTATTTTTTTTAACAGTAGTGCTGGTTTTATTGGGAATAGGTTCAATACCATTAAAAGATCTTTTTGGCGTTATCTTCTGGGCGGAGGGTTTTTAATTGGTTGTATTCTGCTATTCCCTTCGCTTTATGGGGAAGGCTATGAGAGTATTGCTAGGATTATTAATAACCAAAGTAATAAAGTTTTAGAAAACAACTTTTTGCTACAAAATAATTTCCAGATTACCGAATTGACCATAGTGCTTTTTTTAGTTTTATTGATTATTTTTAAATGCTTTGCTTATTCTTTTACCATTAATGCCGGAGGATCAGGAGGTACTTTTGCTCCTTCGCTTTTTATTGGTTGCTTTACTGGTTTTACTTTTGCTAAGTTTGTTAATTTATTTAATTTAAAAAACCCTTTACCAGAGGGCAATTTTGCTTTGGTGGGAATGGCCGGGGTTTTAAGTGCCACGCAGTATGCCCCACTTACAGCTATTTTCCTTATAGCAGAACTAACTGGCGGATATTCGCTTTTTGTTCCGCTTATGATTGTATCGACAATAGCCTATACTACCGTTTCTTCTTTTAATCCAGATTCGCCTTACTTGAGGCATTTAATTGCGCAAGGGCAATACGTGAAAGGTGGAAAAGATAAAAAAATCCTTGCTCAATTAGATATCAAGAGGCTAATCGAGAAAGATTTCATTAGCATTAATAAGGACTCTTTACTAAAAGATTTAATTGATATTATTAAAAAAAGTAAGCGTAATCTTTTTCCGGTGATTGATAACGAAAAAAGCTTAGTGGGATACATAACTTTAGATGATGTTCGAGAAAAAATGTTTGATGAGAAGTTGCAGAAAAACCTTAAAATAAGCTCGCTGATGACAAGAGTTTCTACGGTTATTGAAATAAATGAAGATATGAACGATGTGATAGAAAAATTTGAAACCACTGAGTCGTGGAATTTACCTGTGGTTGAAAATAAAAGATACGTTGGCTTTATCTCTAAATCTCGGATTTTTAGCTATTATCGTAACGAGCTTATTAGAAGTGATTAGTTTAGTTTTCAGGCAAATCTAATATCATCAAACGTTAGATAGCAACAATAAAAACTAAATAAATTTTGTTCATTATATAATATCATTACTGTCTTAGGCTTTTATACAGAGACAAAATTATTTAGAAAAATAGGATAAAAAATGAGTAAAACAATTTTAATTACTGGTTGTAGTAGCGGAATTGGTAAAGCTACTGCTAAATTTTTTCAAGAAAAAGGGTGGAATGTGATTGCTACTATGCGCACTCCAGAAAAAGAAGGAGAGCTTTCTGCTTTAGATAACGTGTTGGTTACTAAATTAGATGTGCAAGATTTAAGTTCAATTGATTCTGCGATTAACGCCGGAATAGAAAAATTTGGTGCTATAGATGTGGTGGTTAATAATGCAGGATATGGGATAATGGGAGTATTTGAAGCAACTGATAGAGAAGCAACCAAAAGGCAGTTCGATGTTAATGTGATGGGCGTGTTTGATGTAACCAAAGCAGTTCTTCCTCATATGCGAAAAAATAAATCAGGGATGATTATTAACATATCTTCTATTGTAGGGAAAATGGCTTTCCCAGGTTTTCCCTTATACATTTCGACGAAATTTGCTGTGGAAGGATTTAGTGAAGCCCTTGCCTATGAATTAGATAGTTTAGGTGTTCAAGTAAAGCTGGTAGAACCAGGCGCTATCAAAACCGATTTTACTGGGCGTTCTGCCGATGTTCAACAAGACGAGTCTCTTACTGAGTACAAAGAGTTTTCTACTAAAGTAATGGAAGCTTTTGCCGGAATGAGTTCTTCGGGGAATATGGGTACTTCTGAGATGGTAGCAGGAGTGATTTACGAAGCAGCTACTGATGGCAAAAAGCAGTTGCGCTACCTTGCTGGGACTGATGCTAATCAAATGAATAGCGCTAGAAAATCTATGGAAGATGAAGCTCTTTATAATATGGTTAAAAGTAATTTTAAGATTAATTAATAATTACCATTACTTCAATAATTAACTATAATTAACTGGGAAAATAAATTTTTATTTTTCCCAGTTTTTTCCTTTCATCACGTTGACTTCCAAGATTTCGTGAAAAGGTTTTATATTCGTTAAAGTTTTAGTGATTTTATCTACGTTTTCTTCTACTTCGTTTTCAGCGATGTAAAAAACCAATTCATCATGTACTTGCATAACCATTTGAGCTGAGATGGTATTAGCTTTGATTTTTTCTTGGAGATTGAGCATGGCTTTTTTGATAATATCAGAAGCAGTTCCTTGGATGACGGAGTTAAAAGCAATCCTTTCTGCTCGAGCTTTAACAAAAAACTGACTACTGAGGATATCCTTAACCCACCTTTTCCTTTTATAATAGGTTTCGACAAATCCATTTTCTCTAGCAAAAGTTAAGATTTTTTCTTGATAAGTTTTTACTTTAGGGTAGCTAGCAAAAAATATTTTAATGAATTCATTAGCTTCTTGATAGGATACCTTGAGGTCTTCGGATAAAGCATGAGCTGATATCCCATAAATCACTGAGAAATTAATAGTTTTAGCAATAGTTCTTTCTTCTAGGCCAATTTCTTCTACATTTTTCCCAAAAAGTAAGGAAGCAGTTTTTTGGTGAATATCAATTTTCTTTTGATAAGCTTCTAAAAAAGATTCGTCTTTAGCTAACCACGCTAAAATCCTTAACTCTACTTGAGAGTAGTCGATGGAAACTAGAGTAAACCCATGAGGGGCAATAAAAGCTTTTCTAATTCCGGCACTTTCTTTTCCTATAGGAATGTTCTGTAAATTAGGATTGTTAGAAGAAAGCCTACCAGTGGCGGCTACTGCTTGATTGTAGCTTGTGTGTACTCGACCAGTAATAGGGGAAATTAATTTAGGGAGGGCTAATACGTAAGTGCTTAATAATTTGTTAAATTTGCGATAATTTAAAATGAAAGTAGCAATAACATAATTAGGAGCTAATTTTTCTAAGACGTAGTTGTCGGTAGAAAATCCTGTCTTCATTTTTTTTATGGGTTTTATTGCTAATTTTTCAAATAATATTTTTTGTAATTGTTTGGTGGAATTAATATTAAATTCCTCGCCAACTAAAGCATAAATTCTCTTTTCTTCTTGAACAATTTTTTTGCTTAAATTCTCTTGCAGAGATTGTAATACTTTTTCGTCGATTAACACGCCCCTTATTTCCATATCTCCTAAGACTTCGATAAAAGGAATATCGACATTATTAAAAAGTTCAAGTTGAGCCTCGGTTAGTTTTTTTTTTTGTTCTTGGTAAATTAAAAAAGTAAATTCTCCATCTTCATAGGTGTAATTTTTTAAAGCTTCTTTTTCTATGGTGAAAATGGAATCTTGATTTTTTATCAGTTCTTTAAACTTAATTTTTTGATATTGAAAATAATGGAAGATCATATCTTCTAAATTGAAATGGTTTTTGTCGGGATCTAAAAAATACTCAGCAATCATCGTATCGAAGGAAATCCCTTTTAAGTGGATTCCCTTAGCTTTTAAAATAAGGTATTCAAATTTGAGATTATGCCCAATTTTTTTAATCTGTTCGTCTTCCAAGATAGGTTTAAAATTATTTAGAAAAGTGTCTTGATTTTCTTGCCCTTGAGTTTCTTCCATTATTCGAAGATAAAAAGATTGCTGATCCTTAAAAGCAAAAACAATTGCTACTATTTTAGCTTCGAAAGGATTTAAGCTAGTGGTCTCTAAATCGAAAGTGAAGATTTTTTCTTGTTTTATTTTTTCGATAACACTCGACAACTCTTTAAGGCTAATTTCTTTTCTGGTGAAAGGGTTTTCCCATGAAGTTTTTTTGATTGATTCTGGTTTTTTTTGATTAGCGTCATCACTTAAAATTTCCTTGATAGTCAATTTCTCTTGATTCGCTTCAAAAGCAAGGAATTTTTTTTTAAGAGAATTAAACTCTAATTCTTCTAGAATTTTTAAAAGATCCCTTATTTGCACCGGAGAGAAATTAATCTCTTCTAACGAAGGCAAACCAGGGATGATGCTATTTAGAAGAATGAGTTTTTTTGAAAGGAAAGCCGAATCTTTTCCGGCAGATAGTTTTTTTTTTATAGTAGGAGATAATTCCTTTTCAGTTAAATTTTCATATAGGTTTTCTAGACTATCAAACTCTTTAATAAGTTTTTCAGCAGTTACTTTACCCACTCCAGCAACTCCCGGGATGTTATCGGCTGTGTCTCCTAAAAGAGCGAGGTAGTCGGCTATTTGTCCAGGAGCAACTTTCATTTTTTCGATGACTTTGTCTCGGTTTAATTCTAAAAATAAATTAGTCTTCCTGTCATTAGTTAAGACGGTTACGTGATCATTGACTAGTTGGAGTAAATCTTTGTCTGAAGAAAATATGGCTATTTGGTCGCTTTTTGGTGCAGATAAGGCATAGCTAGCGATAATATCATCAGCTTCGTAGGAAGTTTTAGCGACAGTTGGGATGCCTAAGTAGGAAAGGATTTTTTTAATAATATCAATTTGCTCTTTTAAGTCATCGGGCATTGGAGGGCGGTTGGCTTTATAATCATTGTATAACTTTTTTCTAAAGCTAGGCCCTTTGCTATCTAGAGTGCAAATAATTTTAGTGAAATCTCTTTCTTTGAAAAGCCGAAATAAAATATTTAGAAAAGCATAAACAACGGAAGTTACTTGCCCTTTTTGGTTTTTTAAAGGATTTTTAAAAAATGCGTAATGAGCTCGATAAAAAAAACCATAAGAATCAATGATAATAATTTTAGACAAAAAGATTGAAAGTAAGAAAACTAATTTTCATATACCACTTAAAACATAAATGATAAAAATAAAAATTACAACAAGGACCAGTAATGTCATTAAATTTCTTCTTAACTCCCTAGCTTTATTGGTTCTTTTTCTTGCTTTTTTAGATTTTTTTTCGCTTTTTTCGTTTTCTAGATTTAAATCTTTGGGCTTAATTCCTTTCACCTTTACCATTTCTTTTTCTTCAACCCTTCCTAAATTTCCATCAGCTAAAACTATGATTATCTCACTTACATCATTTTCAAAATTAACTGATTTTACGGTGGCTTTTAAGCTAGGGGTGCTAGCTATCATTTCTTGCTTTTTTATTAGTTTGTTTTTTTTACTTTCATCGTCGTCTTCATCATCTTCTTCATTCTCATCTATGTCAATAGAAGGTTTAACAAAAATGATATCACCAGGTTCTAATAAGAAAATAAATATTCCCTTGGAGGGGGATAAAACTAAATCGTATTCTTGATAATCAACATTAATATCTTCATGATGAAACACCTCATCGTCATCTTCGTCATGGTCAGATTGGAAGTGTTTTTTTTTTAATTCGGTTTCTTCTTGCTCATTTAAGGTTTTAGCGATATAAATAAAAGCAAATCTACTATCGGTAGAATTGACAACTTGAGAAGCTATTCTTTTATTAATAAGGGTTTTTAAATCATCTTCGATTGCATCTTCGATAAAAATTTCTTTTAAATTTTTTAAATTTAAAAACTTATTAAGGTTATTGAGAATAAAAGCAGTCAAATCTTCGTTTATTTGGTTGATGATAGATAAATTTAAGTTGGCCTGTTTTTTTTCTTCTACTATTTTTTTGAAAAAAGCAATGGGATTTTTGTCAATATTGGCTTCATCATAAAGCCTTTGGCTATTGGCTACACAAAAATTTAAACTACTAAAATCAACCTTGTTTTTTTCTCCGCTATAAAGAGAAAATTCTATTTGGAAAATTCCACTCCTAAATGATTCAAAGTTAACAAATTTGCCATGCAAGTATATTTTTAACATTTTTTTTAAATTAAATAATATGACTAATAAATCATATCATATCATAGTATAATTAAATTATATCTAAAAAAATTATTATATATTACTACTAATGAATATTGTTAATTTAATCGGACGAATTGTTAATGAGCTTGAGGTTAAAAAAGTTTCTCAAGATAATAGTTTATTAAACTTTAGTGTTGCTTACAATGAAAGATGGGGAACTAGGGAAGAGAGTCATTTTTTCAATATAGTTTCCTGGGGCAAGCAAGCAGAGACTATTGCTAGTTATTTCAAAAAGGGGCAAAGAATCGGCATCACTGGGAAATTGAAGCAAGAAAGGTTTCAAGATAAAGAAGGAGTCAATAGGTCTAGAGTGGTAATTGTTTTACGAGATTTTACTTTTATTGAAAATAAAAGTTCTGATAATAGTTTTTCCAGCAATAAAAAAAATAATAATTATAATAACGACGGCAACGGTTTTGATAACTTTTCTCCGCCTTCGGACTTAGATGATGAAGTTCCTTTTTGATTTATTAAATTGCAATTAATGATTGTACAATATAGTGGTTGCTTTAAAAATGTATTGTAAACTTATATTTAGACAATATTTATTTTTTTAAAAAATACAATATAAAAATAAAAAAAAATGAGCTAACAATCTTGAAAAAAATAATAAACTTTTTTCTAGGACCTAAAGTAAAAAATGTTAGAGTCATCCCTTTAAGTGCCAAAATTGTATTTATTTTTTCTATTTTCCTTTTAGTTTCTAATTTTTCTACTAATTACATTAATTTATCTCTTAACCAAAACCTTTTAAAAAAGTATTTAAAAACTATCCTTTTAAAAGATCTTAAAGAGATAGTTCAAATAGCCAATAATCAATACGAAGTTTTCTCTTATACAGAAAATCTCGAAGAAGCTAAAAAATCTTTGAAAGAGAGTGTCAAAAAAGCTTTTCCAGTAGAGTTTTCTTTGATTATAGGGATGAAAGAAAGCGATCTCGGTGCTGAAGAATTGGTTTTTTCTACTAAAGATGATTTTTTTCTTACAGAAGAATTTTTAAATGACATTGACTTTGCCACTTTTGATGCGGATTCTATCAATGAAGTAACTTTTAACTATAATGGTGTCCCTTACTTTGGTATTTATCGTTATCATAAAAATTTTGATATGTTTTTAATTCGAGCTGAACAAGAAGAATCCTATGAAAGTGAAACAGTTTTTTTAAGTTATTTAATTTCAGTTATCATTATTGCCATTACAATTCTTTGTTCTTTGCTTGGTTTTTTCTTTATCAATCGATTGACTAAATATTTAACAATTATTAGGAATAGCTTAATTGAAATGCAGAAAGAGCAAGCCCTTAGACCAATTGATTTGAAAAAAGCAACTAATGACGAGGTTACTTATTTAGGAATAGCCTTAAACTCTTTGTCTTATACTATGAAAAATCTCCTAGAGGTTTTTAGAAAATTCGTCTCAACGGATTTGGTGCAGAAAGCCTATGAAGAGAGAATTATTCGCTTAGAAGGGGAGCGAAAAGAGTTAGCTATTTTATTTACCGATATAAAAAAGTTTACTTATATAACCGAGAAACTAGGAAATGACGTGATTAAACTCCTTAATTTATTCTATGATAAAGCCATAGAAAGCGTGATTAAAAAAAATGGAATAATTGGCTCTATTATTGGTGATGCCTTACTTGGTATTTTTGGTGCGTTTAACAAAAGTGAAGCGAACTTAGGCAAACAAAATCAAGAAAACAAGTCTTATGAAGCGGTCCTTGCTGGTTTTAAAATTATTAACGATGCTAACCAACTAAGGGGTATGATGATAAAAAAAAAACAAGATTTGATGGCCAAAAATTCTAAAGAATGGACCGATGAAAACGAAGAAATATTTAAAGCGGTTATGTTGGATGTGGGGATCGGGATAGATGGTGGGGAAGTTTTTTATGGGAACATCGGCTCTAATCAGCAAATGACCAACACTGTTATTGGGGATAACGTTAATTCAGCTTCTAGGCTAGAGGGGTTAACAAGAGAATACTTAGTCCCTATTATCTGCTCCGAGTACATTAAAAACGAAATTGAGAAAATTATTAATATTGATATAAGTTTTATTGAAATAGATAGGGTGCAAGTAAAAGGAAAAACCGAGGGTAAATTAATTTTTTATCCTATATTGCAAAAAGAGATAACTAGTGAATTAGCAAAAAGTGTTAATAGTTATAAGTCAGCTTTAGATTTATATTATCAGGGCAAGTGGCCTTCAGCGCATAAGATTTTTAAGAATTTAAATAGTTTTGGTCCGGCTAAAGTTATGACTTCAAGGACTCGTAAAAGATGTCCTGCTAATTGGGAGGGAAGTTGGCAGATGACTAGTAAATAAATCAGATATTTATATGAGTGATAAATCATTAAATAATAAGTCACCTAATAAAAATTTAAATGATAAAATAACTCCTTATAATCGAAATCAAGAAAAAGTAAAGAAATTTTTTTTAGAAAAAGCAATTGATGTTAAAGAGGCTCCTAAGCCATATTTGATAGAAAATGAATTTAATAAAACTAAAGAAAATCAAAACTATTCTAATTTGTTTATTTTATTAAGTTCTTGTGCTTTTATTATTATTAGTTCTCTTTTAATTGTTAATATTTATGAAAAAACTCAAGAAAAAGAAAAAATTAACATAAAAATAGAAGAATTCTCTGACATTGATATTCACAAAGTTTTAATTCAAGCTAATAACTTTAAAAATGAATTACTGCAAAAAAAAAGAGAATTAATCGGATTGGAAACGCAGAAAAAAGATGAATTACAAAAAAGTTTTTCTGTTTATAATAATGAAGTAAAAAAAATAGTTAACAATAATACCTTAAGTAGTGGCGTCAAAAGGAATAAAAATCAGCTCTTATTTAACGAAAGAAAACAACAAGAAGCGGCTATTTTAGCCAAATACCAAGGTAAAATTAATGAGCTCCAAGATAAAATCAATGACTTAGTAAAAAAAGTAAGTATCCTTGATCAGCGAGCAATTGAAAAAGCCATTAAAACTGATGATTTTGCTGGTTATCAAGGGGAGTTATTAGACGTTAGAATTGAAAATCTGGAAAAAAGCAAGTAATAAGAGTAATGAGAAATTTTTTTTTTAAACGAAGGAATAAGCAAAAGTAAATTTTGTAAAAAAAGTTAAAAAAAAAATTCTAATAAAAAGGGAAAAAATAAAGCATGAAAATGCATAATTAAATTTAAATTCCTAAAAAAATTAAGATATAATTCCTTTATTAGTTTGAGAAAATAGCGACAAAGAATAAGTAAAAATAAAATTGAAAAGAGAACTACCTGAAATGAAAAAATCATCAAATGGTAAAAAAATCATTTCTCATAAACAAGACCAGGAGAAAACAAAAGATTTTTTTTTAGAAAAATCAGTTGAAATTAATCAAGCTCCTACTCCCTATTTGATTGAAGATGAGTTTGCTAAAGCTAAAAAAAATCGCAATTATTTAGGGCTAGTTATTTTGTTATCGTCTTGTATTTTTCTTATTACGTTTGCCTTTTTTATTGTCTCTTTTTATGAAGAAAGGCAAGAAAAAATAAATCTAAAAATAGAGGAATTTTCTGATATTAATCTAGAAGAAGTTTTGAAACAGGCTAGTAGTTTTAAGAATGAATTGCTAGAGAAAAGAGAAAATTTATTTAAAATTCAAGAACAAAAAAAAAGTGAATTACAGCAAATTAGTTATGTTTATAATGTTAGAGTAAAAAATCTACTCAATAACGATAATTTAAGTGATGAAATAAAGCAAGCAAGGAATAAGGTTTTTTTAGACCAGAAGCAACAAGAAGAAAAAGCTGTTGAAGAAAAGTATTATAATGAGATTACTAATTTAGAAGTTGAAACTCGTGAGCTGGCAAAAAAAGTAAATCAATTAGATCAACAAGCGATTGATCAAGCGATTAAAACCGATGACTTTATGGGGTATCAGGAAAAATTACTGGATACTAAAATTCAGAACATGGAAAATTCTTATAAGAAAAATATCAATAAAATTATTAATCAGTATGAAAAAAGAATTAATAAAATAATTAATTCGTATAATCCTATTAGAGTTTCTCCTAAGGTACAATTGGTTTTAGAGACCGAGAAATATCAAAAAAGGCTGGGAAATCGAGAGGAACTAAAAGAAGTTAGCCTAGAAAAAAAAGCTTTAACAGAAAATAGTATCTTCTATGACAATCTTTTACAATTTGAAACGCAAGGGAAGCAGTTGAATGCTTTATTAGGAGAAATCAATCAAATCCCATTTTATAATAAAACCAAAGAGATGATTGCGACTTTGAATTTAATTTCCAGTGATTATTTTAATGATCTTAATAATTTATTTTTATCTCTAAACGAAGAAGAAAAAAAGAAAGGTGTTTTTTTAGATTTTATTAATTTTTATTTAGAAAAAATGGGTTATGTCGGGGTTGTTATAGAGATAAAAGGAAGAGAAGGAACAGTTATTATTAACGAGCTTTTCGAAGGAGGTGATTTCACTAGAGGATTTTTTTTCAATGAAAATACTAAGAAAAAGATTAGTGATTTTAGCGTTATTGCAAGTGGAAATGAAAATTCTCCTGTTGTGAAAAAAAACCTTTACAAGTTTGAAGTTGAGCGAAATAGTCGAGAAATTACTCTGCTTACACCGATTGTATTTTATAATTAATTGAGGAATGAAAGTGTTTAAGTTGTATTATAAATTACTATTAATTTTGATTTTATTTTTTTTAGGGAATTCGCTATTGGGGCAAGAAATAATACTAGATTTTGTTAAGAAAGAAAAACAAAACTACCAGTATGTCTTAGGAGAAATACCTGTTAATGTCATTAGCAAAAGAAATATTAGTCAAAGTAGTTTAGAACTGCAAATCGTTAAAATAATTTCCTTAGCACGAGTAAAAAAACTTAAAAATATAGAAAGGGTTAATATTAAGTTAGATAATCGAATTTCTATGGTGCTATTTTATAAGAGTTTTGTGGTTAATAAA
The DNA here is from genome assembly GCA_965277105.1 of Spirochaetota bacterium. GTDB lineage: Bacteria > Spirochaetota > UBA12135 > COTS27 > CAXSBA01 > CAXSBA01. The sequence continues at coordinate 630,153 of OZ255710.1, forward strand.
AACGATATAACCAGCAAGTTAAATCAAGGAGTAATGTTTTACATTAACGAAAATGATGACCTGATTTATGACTTTTCTATTTTTGAAAAAGATTATAGTATTAGAATTAATGGTATTTATGATGGCTTTGAAAAAATAGAAAATAAAATAGCTACGGCATTAAAAAATCCTGCTTTGTTTATCCAACAGAATACTCCAGAGTATCTTTTAAATGAAATTATCACGAATAAAAAAAGCATTGAAGCATTAAATATTAATTTCGCTAATTTAATGAAAGCTTGGTACGCTTATGAAAATGCTTCTTTTTTTGCAGGCCCTAGACCAATTAGCAAGGACCTGCAGGAAAAAATTGTTAAACTCAAAAAAGATAATGCAGAAATAACAGTCGCCGAAATTGAAAGAATCCTTAAAAAAGAGCAAAAAATCGAAGGGGTAAATAAACAAGTAATTCAGCTAGTAATTGCTTTGAACTTTTCCGAATTTGAAAAGTAAAAAACTTGAAATTTTTATACCTTTTAATTATATTTTTAAAAAAGGGGGCGTAGCTCAACTGGTAGAGCGCTAGCTTTGCACGCTAGAGGTAGTGAGTTCGATCCTCATCGCCTCCACTTTTTTAAAAAATTACACTTAGGAAAATATATATGAAAAAATTATTTATTATAGGGCTGGTCCTTTGGACAGCTTTATTGTTTTCTTTTAAAATAGACAAAGCTCATTCTGAAGTGAGTTTTGCCGTGACTCACTTACTGATAAGCGAAGTTACTGGTAAGTTTGAAGATTTTAATTTTGAAGTAGAATTAGATGAGAGTAACAAAATTAAAAAATTAAATGGGACTATAAAAGTAAGTTCCGTTGATACTAACAACGCCAGAAGGGATGGGCATTTAAGGACTGCTGATTATTTTGATATAGAAAAATATCCAGAAATTACCTTTGAGAGCACGGCCTATCGTGGGAATAGCACCGAGGGAAAATTAGATGGTTATTTAACGATAAAAGATGTAAGGGAAAAAGTCACCTTGGATGTGAAACAAAGTAAAATAGTGGAAGTTCAAGGGAAAAAAATGGTAGCTATTTCTCTAGCCATTGACATTAAAAGAAAAGACTTTAATGTAGGGGAAGGCACTCCTAACGCATCTATTAGCAATGAGCTTTCCACGAAAGTTTCTTTAAGGTTTAACGATTAAATATTAAATAAGCATCTAGAAATTAGAAAAGTTTTAGGTTCTCATTTTAAAGAAAATCTAAAACTTTTTTTAAATTGTCAATGATTAAAGGCATCTGAGGTAAAGCCTGAAAAAAACTCTTACCATAACTTTTATTAAGTAGCCGGTTATCCAAAACAATAAAAATCCCCTTATCTTTATCACTTCTAATTAGTCTCCCAAAACCCTGTTTAAAGCGTAAAATAGCTTGAGGTAAGAGGTATTCCTTAAAAGAATTTTTCCCTTGTCTTTCTAGTTCCTGCATCCTAGCTTGCACGGTGGGCTCGGTAGGGTAGGGGAAGGGGAGTTTCATTATAATAAGCGCCGATAAATTTTCTCCGGGGATGTCAATTCCTTCCCAAAAGCTAGCAAGCCCTAAAATAACGCAATTGGCATTTTGCTTGAATGTTTCTATTAATTTAAACTGTGGTAGATCCCCTTGACTTATTACGGTAATGCCTGAAAGTAGCTTTTCTTTTAATTTTAGCTGTTGCTGGTATTTTCGTAGTTGCTCTTCTGAGGTAAAAAGTATAAGGGTTTTTCCTTTTAAAAAATTAATAACCTTCACAATAATAGGCAGGCTTTTTGCTAGAAAATCTTTATCATTAATAGAAGGCATTTGTTTAGGGACAAACATAAGGCAATTTCTCTGGTAATCAAAACTATAAGGAAGGCTTTCGTAAGTAACCTTAGTTTGCTCTTGGTTATTTAATCCTAGTTGCTCGCTAATGAAATTAAAATTATTATTGATACTAAGGGTAGCTGAGGTTAGCAAAATGCTTTTAGGTGTTTTAAATAGGTTTTTTCTCAGTAAATCAGCTAAATGAAAAGGGGTCAAATAAAAAGTAGTCTCTTCAAGTGCTGGCTTTTTTTCTAAACTAACCCAAGGGATAAAATTGTTAGATAAATCATCATTTTTTTTACTTAAAAAAAAATAAAATATGCTGAGCGATTCTTTGATTTTATGTAGCTGCTCACTTAAAGTGGTGATTAGCCATTCTTGATTTAAACTATTAGTATTTAGTTTTTTTAGCCATTGAAAAAATGCCACTAAAACTTTATAAAGTTCCTCCAGATAAAAATACAACTTCTCTAAGGGAATAGCAAAATCACTTTTATAGTGAGGGATTTTTAGAAAAGTGTGATTAAAGTAAGCATTGATTTTATTACGATAAAGTAGGTTTCTCTGACTTTGTATAATGAAATGATTTATCTTTTTTGTTAGTGATGATTGCTTTTTTGAAAACCAAGACCATTTATTATAAAAGCTTTTAATGAATTCTTCCCATAGTATTTTAAAATTACTTTGAGGTATTTTAAAATCTATTTCTATTTTTTTGAATAACCCACTTTGTAGCTTGCCGTTTTTAGAAAATTTAGCTAAGTCGTTTATGGTTTTGAGAATTAAAGGGATGCTAGTTTTCTTAGTAAAGTAATTTCGAACTACCTCTTCTAAATGATGAGCTTCGTCAATAATTAAACCTTCATAGGGTGGTAATAGCGCACTACTTTCATCGTCATTAAGGTCGTTTTTAATTTTGGCGTCAGCGCTTAAAAGATGATGGTTAGTAATTAGGACGTCTGCTTCAGCTATTTTTTTACGATTTTTAATTTGAAAACACTGGCTTTTGAATTGACATTGACTCACCCTGCAAAATTCATTTTCACAGGAAAAGTTTTTCCAGACTTTAGGTTGGGGAATAAAATTTAATTCGTTTTTATCACCGGTTTGAGTTTCTTTAGCCCATTCTAATATTTTTTTACTTTGCTCATCGTTTAAAGAGGGGAAAATAGTAGGTTCTTCGTGATACTCTCGGTATTTTTTATAACAAAGAAAATTATTTTTCCCCTTTACTACTAGGGGCGTAAGTGAGTTTTTAAATAACCTATTCACTAAGGCAACATCTTTTTTTAAAAGTTGCTCCTGGAGATGAATAGTGTGGGAAGAAATAACAATCTTAGTTTTTTTCCTTTGGGCCCAAATAAAGCAGGGGATCAAGTAAGCAAGCGACTTACCAGTTCCAGTAGGCGCTTCTGCTAAATAGATTTTTTCGTCGTTAAACATCTCTACGACGCTTTTTAGCATTTTTTCCTGACCAGCTCTAAACTGATATTGGATTCTTAGATTTTCTAATGCCTCTGTAGTGGTTAACTTAGCTAATAAGTTAGCGACTTTTTGGGGGGAAAGATAAGGTTTTTTAGATGAATTGGTAATGGGTTAAAAAAATACCCTTTCTTATAAAAAAGAAAGGGTAAAATAAAAAGTAAATTTTAAGCAGATTTTAGGAGAGATAAAAGGGTTTCTTTGGTTTGTACTCCTACTAATTTTTCAATTACTTCCCCGTCTTTAAACAGGATAATCGACGGGATACTAGTAATTTCATATTTTTGAGCCAATTCGCCATTTTTATCAGTGTCTAGTTTACATATATTATAGTTGTCCCCAACTTCACCAGCAAGTTCATCAATGATTGGCCCTTGAACCTTACAAGGCCCACACCATTCAGCCCAAAAGTCCACTATAGAGATGCCTGATTTAATAGTGGTGTCAAAGTTAGTGTTGTCTAATATTTTAGTAGCTTTAGTGTTTTCTGTCATGGTAAGTTTTACCCTCCTTAGAGTTTAAATAATTATTTGTAAGTAATTTTTTTGAAAAATAAGTATAAATTATACTATATGCTGTAATTTTTTAGTTGTTTTTTTTATTTAATTTTTTTTAATCTTTAAAATTATTGCTGCTAGGCTAGAAAGAGGGATAGCTATTAATGATAGTAATGCTCCCATTTTCGCTCCACCTTGCAGAGTAGGATTTTGATAGGCTTCTCCAGCTATAAAAAGCGAAACCGTAAGCCCTAAACTAGCGATGAGGCCGATCATTATGAGCTCACTTTTACCAATTTTATTGGGTAGCTTGAACCCTATTCTATGAGCGGCATAAGAAAAACCAAATATACCTATGGTTTTACCTATTTTTAAAGATAATAAAACAGCCCAAGTTAAGGCATTAATGTTAGAGAAAATAACCCCTGCATTCATTAAAGAAAATAAAAACAATCCTAAATCAACTGGGTACTTAAAGGTATGTTCAAAATTGATTAATGGGCTATGCTTTTCTTTTGCTTTTTGATTATTGGGTAAAAAGAAAATAATAGGAACTAATGCTAAAGCAGGGTGCATATGGGCAAAAATGAGACCCAACCATGAAGGGATACCCGCTAAAATGATATACGCCGCAATATTTCTAACATTGGTTTTCCTTAGTAAGTAAGCAATGGTAATTGCTAACAGGTTAAGGATTAAAAAAGCGGGTTCTGGTGGATACTCCGGCGACGGGTAAAAAACCGCTATAATAATGAGCCCAATAGCATCGTCACCTACGGCTAAGAGTAATAAAAAAGAAATAGCTGGGTGATTTTTACCGAAGATTATTTTTGCTAGTAACCACGCTAGAGCGATATCGGTAGCGGTAGGGATAGCCCAGCCATTTAAAATTTCGCTTTGATTGAATCCTGCTAAACTTTGATACCTAAAAAAACTAAGAAAAGCAAAAAAGACTACCACAGGCCCTAAAATTCCACCTAAAGTACCGGCAATGGGATTAATGGCTTTTGAAACGGGGTTTAAGGGACCACCTTTTTTAAAGGCATTAGCAATTTCCACCCCAGCTATCCCAAAGAAAAAAACCATAAAAATGTCGTTGATGATGAAATGAGGGGTCAGTTTATGCCCTAAAAACTTACCTCCATTTAGAAGGTCAAAGTGAATAAAATGCTCGTAACTAGTGTAGTTATAGTTAGCCCACAAAAGGGCAACTACAACTCCAGATAGTAATGGGATAGAAAATTCTTGTAATACGTAATTAATTTTTTTTACTCGAGACATAATTTAACTTTAAATGCTATATTTGATATTATACAATGAATTAATGGAATTTTTTTTAAAAAAAATAATGATGAATAAGTAAATTTGAGATATAATAGAACTTGGTAAAAATGCTTTTTAAAAAAAAAAATTACTTTATTTTTTTTGCTATACTATTAATGATTTTAACCTGCACTAGTCAAAAAAAAACTGTTTCTAAAATTTCGTCTTTAAATGGAAAAAGTAATGAAGAAGTAAAAAAGGAATTAGTTGAAAACGATAACAGCTCGAAAACTTTAAAAACAGAAGAAAAAAAGACAAAGCCAAGTTGGATTAAATTATTTATCGATAACGTAAAAAATAGTATAAAATTAAAAGAAAAGCCTAGTGTCCCTTTTTTTGCGATGAGTTATTTTCAGTTTAACGATATTTTTTTTAAAAACATTGCTTCATTTCATACGTTAGTTGTTCACTTTCCTTTTTTTATTCTTTTATTGGTCTTTATTTTTTATACTTTATTTTTATTTAAAAAAAATACTATTTATTTGAAAATTAATTTTTATCTTATGCTTACTGCTTCTCTCATTGTTGTTTTAGCCTCTTTTTTGTTCTTTCCAGAAACAGAAAATTTAAAAAAAGATGCTGAAGCTGTTTTGAAAAAACATATTTATTTTGCTCACTCTGCGGTTATTTTTAATCTTTTAGTAACTACTTATTTTGCTTTAAGACTGTGGTCTAAAGGTAAGTTGAAAAATTATTTTACTAAGGCCGGGGTAACTATTGTGGTAATGCTTTTTTTAGCTTACAGTTTGTTCACGGTTGGGGTTACTACTTTTTATGGAGAAATTTTAGTAAAGAAATTTCAAGTGGGTATTTTGGATAAGCCTTTTAATTAATTTAAATTTTGTTAAGGATTTCTTTCTTTAAACTATTTATCGGTTTAAGATCACAATGTATTTTTAAGTCAGCCAACTCTTCATAGAGTTTTAAGCGGTGCTGGTATTCTTTTTCTAAACTTTCTTGGAAAAGAATAACTCCTCGTTTGGAAAAATCGCCAATCCTTTTCTTGAGGACATTCCAACTTATATGAAGGTAAATAATTGTAGCGTTTTTTTCTTTGAGCACGTCTTTCGAATAGCAAGCTGATCCCCCGGTAGCAAGGACGCTTTTTTTTATTGCAATTTTTTTAATAACTCTCTTCTCTAATTCAATAAAGTTTTGTAAATTAGTTTGATGGCGCTCAACAATTTCATAGAGATTTTCGTTATGAAATTCTTTTTCTATTAATTTATCAGAATCAAAAAACTGGTAATTAATAGTTTTAGCGATGATTCTCCCTAAAGTGGTTTTTCCCGAACCTGACATGCCAATAAAAATATATCCTTGTTCATGCATTTTTTTTATTGAAGATGATTAATCTTTTGAAAAGTTTTTTTGATGTTACTTTCAGTTAATATCACTGGTAAAATATAGGGAGTTAGTTGCCCATTTTGAAAAGCATAAAAAACGTCAAGAGGAATACCCACTCGATTTAATTCTTGGATTTTGTTAGCAATAAAAGAGTTAGGTTTAGTCCAATCAGCAGTGAAATAATTGATGCCATTTTCCTTGAAAAAGTTTTTAACTTCCTCTTGATTTAAAACCACTTTATTTACTTGGCAATTCAAACACCACTTAGCAGTGTAATGAACGTAAAAGGTTTTTTCTTTTAACAGTTGCTCACGAAAAAGTTCAGGGGTTAGAAGGTTATTATCTTGACTAGTTTTTTCCCCGATAATAATTTTATTAAGATTGGCATTTTGATTATTTTGATAAGTAAAATTTTGATAGACTAAAAAAATTGCACTAACCACAACAACTAATCCATAAAATCCCCAACTATAGTATTTCTTCATAAGAACTTTTGGTTTTTTTTGGATTCCTCCCCAGATAAAAAAAAGTAGAGAAAAAAAGCATAACAAAAGTAGAACATTAACAACCACTGCAAAATTAGCTAAAGAATATAAAATACTTAAAAACCAAATGATCATAAGAAAAAGCGGAAAAGCATTAAGTTGTTTGAAACTTTTCAACCAAGGTCCGGGGGCGGGAATGATTTTTTGAAAATTAATAGGGGTTAAAATAAGCAGGTAAGGGCTGATAAACCCTAAGCTAATGATTAGAAAAAAAACAAAAACAGTGAGACTTGATTGAGTTAAAGCATAGCTAATGGCTACCCCTAGAAAAGGGGCAATGCAAGAAGAAGAGAGCAAAGGTAGAAAAAGCCCGGTAATAAAATTTTCCTTTATGATATGGTAGCTTTTAGAAGACGGGGTAAGCGAATAATTGATAGCAGAATTCAAATGAAAAACTTCTAAAAGATTTAAAGCAAGTATCCAAAAAAGCAAAATAAAGAGAGTTAAATAGAAGGGGTTTTGAAATTGAATCCCCCAATTAATTTGCTCCCCCCACTGTTTTAAAATAACAAAAATCCCAGCTAGTGCTAAAAAACTAACTACAGTCCCCAAGGAAAAGGCAATAACTCCTTTTTTTTTTATTGAAACTTTTTCTTCGTTTAAGGTTTTTACTAAGGAATAGGCCTTTAAACTTAACAACGGAAAAATGCAAGGCATGAAGTTTAGCAGCAAACCCCCTAAAAAAGCCCATAATAAAATGATAGATAAATTTTCCGGGAAAGTATTAAAGTTAGTATTGCTTTTAGAAATAGTGGTTAATTTTTTTTCTACATTAATAGCAAGCTTTTCTGGAGGAAAGCAAAATTTGTCATCGCAAGGTTGAAAACTAAAAACAGCTGATAGATTAATTTTTTCTGGAGATAGTGAAGATTTTTGAGGAATCAAATAAGCTTTTATGGTTTTTTCTTCGCTACCTTCGTAAACACTTAAACTCTCTTTATAGTATTCGCTAATTACGGGAATAGGGTATTGTAATTTATTAAGCCGATAAAAAGGGTTGTCCTTTATCGTTAAAATAGTTGGGATGTAATTTTCGTTAAAGGGTTGATTGGAGTTAATATGAAATTTTTCTTTTAAAGAAAAAGTAAAAGTAAAAAGGTATTCCCCTTTATGCTTTTCGAGATTACTCTCCCAAAAAAAATACTTGTTTTCGCCGGTTATTTCTTTCGTTAATGGAAAAGAAAAAATTAATAATATTAAAATAATTATTTTTTTCAAAAGACGTGATAAAAAAATGGAAACTAGTTAAATAAACTTTTATATTATACTATAATTGCTTTGTTTTACTAGGTATTTCTTTATCTAGGTTGCTTGCTATTTAAAAGAAAAAAAAGAAAATTAAATATAAAGATTATTACAAAAAATATTTACGATGACTGCTTCTGACGATAAATGGCAACCCCTAATTTTGCTGGAGAATAAAGATTTTTTTTATGAGATTTTAAATAAACTGCTTCAACAAGAGGGTGAGCAAGTAAATTATTCGCTATTTTTTCTAAAAAAACTTCTAATAAAAAAGGTTGATAATCTTCACTAATTTTTTTAATGCTATTTACTACCGCGTCGTAATCAAGGGTAGAGCTAAGGTCGTCTTTCTTCTTGATTTTTAAATAAATTTTTCCATCAATAATAATGGGCTGTTTTTTTTCTCTTTCATGAGGGTAAATCCCTACAATATTTTTAACTTCTAGGTTTTCTAGAAAAATAAAAGTACAGTTATTTTTTAAGGAATTCACGTAAGGTTCTAATTTCCACCTTTAAATAATTTTCTAAAAAAGTTTGGTTTTCTAGCTCAACGAAAATTGCTTTTCTATCATCTAAAGAAATTAAATCCTTACTTTTAAGTAAAGAAAAAAGATAATTTTCTTTAAAGAGATAATTAGAAATAGCCCCATATAATTTTTTAGAAAAACGTGAATCTTTTTTTATATTAATGTTTTTATAAAGATCCGCATTGATTTTAAGTAATTTCAACATAGCAGAACCCACTCGATCTTTGATAACAGAGTCGTTAAGGTTTAGCAGGAATTTGACTAATAAAAAATAACTTTCGTTGTACTTTAAATAATCGTTATCAGTAACATTGAAAATTTGGATTAGCAAATCTTTATCTTGGGTTAATAAAAAATTAAAAAGGTATTCTTTGTTGCTAATATTAGCTACTAGCCAATTATCGACAACTTGATTAAGGAAGTTAGTTTTAAAGTTGTTGTACCATAAGATAATGAAAATCTCTTTTAAAGCAAAAGAATTTAGGGAGTTAAATTCCTCTTCTAAATGAGGTTGATTAAAATTGTTTTTAAAGTAGTGGTCGAAGTCAAAGGTAATTTCTTCTTTTTTAGTGTTTTTTAAATAATAAAGAAAACTAATAAAAGCCAAACTTCCAACCTTGGGTTTTTTAGCTAGGTTTAAAAGCTCGGTTACAATGGCGTTATTGACCTCTTTATCTACTTGACTTTTATGGTTATAATAAAACTCCAAAGTCTTAATCTTTTCTTTGATATCTGTCGTTTTTTTCAAAAAGTTTAACGTGCTTTCATCTAGCGAAATAGATAAAGCCTTAAACTGCACCCCTTTTTTGGTAATTTCAAATTCATTACTTTCCACAATTGCTTTTTTAATTTCATTCCATTTTTTTTTCCATTCATTTTTTTCGAAAAGCTTAATTTTTTCTACCATCAATTCATTCAAAGTTTTTAGATTTACTGGAGGCTCGGTGGTTTTTAAAATATTATTTAACAGAATTAAATTGTCTTTTTTTATTTCTGTTAATTTTTCTTTTTCAAATAAAGCAATGGCTTCCAAATTATTGGGGTCTAAAATGCTAAGCGAATTAATGGCAATTCTAAAAGACATTTCGTGATTTCTTCTTTGTTTAAAATCAATAACCAGTTTGGCATCATTAATGGTATTAACATTATTAAGCATGATTTTTTTGATAACTCCAATACCAAAATTTCTATGCTGAACAAACCTTCCTTCATCGAAAATAATATGCTTTTCAAAGTCTTTGATGGTTTCGGTTATCTTAGCGGTTTTTAAAAAATTAGCATTCCTATAGAGGTTTTTAATCCCGGCTAAATTGGTAATGGTTTCAAAATTATTATGATTTTGATATTTGATTCGATAACTTTCGATTAATTTACTAAATTGATTTTTAAGTAAAGTATCGCTTTCTAAAGAAAGTTTAAATACTTTAATAATGTAATCATAGTTTTTTTCAAAATCTTTTTCTAGATTTTTTAAAAAGTAGAGGTAAAAAGAGGACTTGTTTTCCAAGCTCAAGTAATCAACAAACTTTTTACTTAGCTGAATAAGTAAATCATATTCCCGCAAATCGGTGTCAAGTATTTTTCGCCAAATTGTTAGAGCGTTTAAATAGCTTTTGTTATCACACTCTTTTAAGAGAGCTAACTGGAAGTACTTTAAGGCCTCATCGGGGTTGTTTTTGTTGTACTCTTCTGCTATTTTAAGGATTAAATTAATATCATCGGGTTTTTTACTTAGTAGACGTTTCCAAATATCCATTAACTCATCTTTTTTATTGCTTTTTTGATAGTCGTTAATCAAATAATTAAGAACAAATTCCGATTCGTAAATTTTTAAAATTTCTAAGCTAATCAAATTTAAAAGATTGTTTTTCCCAATTTTGATAAGCTGGTTGTAAAAATTAGTGATAAATTGGTCTCCCTCTTTTTGTTGATAAAAAAGAAAAACTCCTAGACAAAAAGAATAAAGGATATAACTTTTGTTTTCTTGATAATAATTCCTAACTAGCTTTTCGGCTTCTTGATTTTGGCCTTGGTTTTTTAGAAGATTAATAATTTCAGTTAAATCTTTAAAAGTGATATTATTGACATTTCCCCCAATAACTTTAATCTCTAGCATTTTTTTTTTTAAATTTTCAATGTTAGTTTCATTCATAGAGTTTTTTTGCCTTTAAAAAAATATTTTTATTAATCTTTTCTATTTCACTCAAAATTTTTCTCCTGGTTATTGCTTTATTTTCCAGTTCGCTTTTAGAAAAATAATTCTCTTCTAGTAAGATAAGGTAACCATAAATTAATTTTGGGTCAATTTCGCTTTTTAAATTTTGATTATTGATGAGTTTTAATTTTAAGTTATAAATCCATTGATAAATTTTATTATCTACTTTTATGCTTTTTTGCGGAAAGATATTTTCTAACAAAGCAAATACCGGCAACCACAAACCAATTTCTTGGTGGCTCATGAGTTTAGCTTTAAGTTTTTGGATTAAATCCAGCAATTCCGGTATGGTAATTAAATTTAAATCGGTAAGCGAATGATAAATAAAGTATTTTTTCAAATACATTAAGGAAGTATTTTTATCTTTATAAAAATAAATAATATTCGCTAAAAATGGTTTGGCTACATCTTTCATTTCTTCCGATATACTAAGGAGATATTCCGTAGCCTCGTAGGCTTTTTTATATTCTTGGCTATGAAATAAATAAAGGATGGTTTCCCAAAAAAAAAGTGGGTTTATTTCTTCCTTCATATCCAAGCTAAGGCTAAAATTGTTAATAATTTCATCAAAAACCGATTTCTTCATTAAGTAAAAAACTTTAGGGTGATAAATTTGATTATTTTCAATAAAGTTTTCATATTTTTCCCATTCTTGTAATAAAAACTCTATCCTTTTATTTCCCATTTTTAGAGAAATTTTTTTATCAGAGCGCAAAAGCCAAAAAGAAAGGGATTTTAGAAGATTAAAAATGAAGCTGTGATCTAAGCCAGTTTTAAGGAAGGCGGAAAAGTTGTCATAAGCAAGTTTGAATTGCCCGGTTTCAATGAGTTTAAATGAATTTTCGTATTTATTAAAAAGACTTTGATTTTCGAATAATAATTGGTTTTCCATCTTATCGTTAAAAATTTAATAAATACTTTTTGCACTAGCTTAAAAAATAAATATATAATAATTTATATTATATATAAAAAACGTTATTTTGTCAATAAACTTATAAGAAGTTGCTGTTATTTTAAAAATGAGGACTTTTTTCTCGTGTATAGATGTCATAAAAATTTGCTATTTTAACGGTATAATTTAATTACAGCAAAATCATATGGAAAAGCGTTATCGTCAGGTACTTGTCATCATTATTACTATGTGGATTTTTTTCCTAATAGATAGCCTTGTTCCCCTTAAAAGCTGGGGGATTATCCCTCGAGAAATAGCTGGCTTGCCGGGGATTTTTCTAGCGCCTCTTCTCCATGGTGGCTTTTCTCATATTGTTAGTAATACTTTTCCTCTGCTAGGGTTGTTAATTATTTTATCTATTCTATATTCTGAATTATATTGGTTGGTGGTAATGGGTGGAACTGTTTTAGGGGGAAGTTTGGTGTGGCTTTTGGGCAGTAAAAATATTCATATTGGAGCTAGTGGTTTGGTGTTTGCTTTAGCAGGATTTTTATTAGTAAAAACTTTCAAAGAAAATAAATGGTTTTTTCTTTTTGTAGGGCTTATCATTTTTATTTTTTACAGTCATCTTTGGTTAGGGCTTTTCCCTTTTTTTGGTGGAGCTAGTAATATTTCCTACTCTTCTCATTGGTATGGTTTTATTAGTGGGATTATCTTAGCTATTATGTTAAAAAATAAAAAATCTTCTCTTTTAGTCGCTAAAAAAACAGAAAATACTTTAGGGTAATTTGGGTAGTTTTAATTTTTGAGGTTGTGACTTATTTTGATTATTCATCATCAGCCAGTTTTTCGAGATTTTATTATCAATTCTTTAAAAGAAAAAAAGCAGGGCATTAATAGTCCATTAACTGTCTTAGACGCTACTTTGGGAGAAGGGGGGCATTCCCTAGCTTTCCTTCAAGAAAATTGCCAAGTTTGGGGATTGGATCGCGACCGGCAAGTTTTGAGTAAAGCAAAAAAAAGGTTAAAAGAATTTCCTTTCTTTACTCCTGTTTTGGGTAATTTTGCTAAGTTAGATGAAAGCGTTTTAGCCGAAAGCAAGTTTGATATTATCCTGCTTGATTTAGGTATTTCTAAATTTCACTACTTTGAAAGTGGACGAGGGTTCTCGTTTGCTAATGATGAGCCGCTGGATATGTGCTTGGATGAAAAAGTAGAGGGTGAAAAAAAAATTACTGCTTTTAACGTGGTGAACGAATTTTCTACTAAAAAGCTATTAGAAATCTTCACTAAATTCGGTGAAGAGGATTGGAAAATAGCTAAAAAATGTTCTGAAGAAATTGTTTTTAAGAGGAAAATAGCTCCTTTAAAAAAAACTGGAGAGTTAGTGGCCATTATTAAAAATGCCTATGGACTAAAAGCGAAGAAAATTAAAATCCACCCAGCTACTAAAATTTTCCAGGCACTGAGGATTTACCTTAACGATGAACTAGCACTTTTACCAGAAGGGATTATCACTGCTATAAAAAGACTAAAGCAGCAAGGGATTTTATGGGTTATCACTTATCACTCTTTAGAAGATAGGATTGTTAAAAATACTTTTAAGGAATTTGCCAAAAAGAACGAAAATTACAATAAGTATAAAGCAACTAGAAAGAAAAATTCTTTTTTACTTTATAACAAAAAAGTCATTAAGGCTAGTCTTGATGAAATAAAACAAAACCCCGCCGCAAGGAGTGCAAAACTTAGGGGGATTATCAAAAACGATTAGAACAAGGAGGTTTTATTGATGTCGTTTTTCTTTAAAAATCGCGTGCTGTTTTTTACTTTTTTTTTCTTTTTAAATATGTTGGTTATTTTTTATGTTTTTATGGCGACGAAGCATTTCCTTTTAGAGCGAGACATTGCTACTATAAAAAAAAATTATTCTGAAATAGCTAAGGAAAATGAAAATATTAAAATTAATTTAAAAATTACTTCCGAGAATAAAATTTTATTTAACGAAAAGAAAACTACTCAAGTGAAAAAAAATATTAAAGAGATTCCTATTGTTACTTTTTTTTAATGGCTTTTACTTCCAAGCAATTAAAAGCCTTTAAAAAAATATTTTCTTTCGATAAAACTACTTTTGATTTATTATTAAAAAAGCTTGCTGCTTGTAAAAGTTTAGAGCACCACAGTAAAAAAGCAACAAAAAAAACCGCTTTTATTGCCTTGTCGGGAGAGAGATCTTCTCCTGAAAATTTCTTAGCACCAATAAAAAATATTTGCCTAGTAATTTTTTTAGATAGCAAATTTTATGATCATTTTAAAAAAGCAGAAAATATTTTTTATGTTGACGAACTAGCTAAAAAAGTAGTGGATATTGCTTTGGCTTTTTACAATTGGCCTAGTGAAAAAACAAAAGTGATTGGCATTACCGGGACTAATGGGAAAACCTCCGTTTCTTATATTTTAGAAAAGTTTTATCAGCATTTAAAAATCAAAACCGGAGTTATTGGGACTAATAATAACCGGATAGGAAAAAAAATATTTTCTACAATTAATACCACCCCACCAGTTATCGATTTGCAAAAAATGATTAGGAGTATGGTGGATGAAAAAGTTCAAGTAGTGATAATGGAAATTTCTTCCCATGGGCTTTTTTATAACCGAGTGCAAGGGATTGCTCTAGATAGTATCATTTGGACTAACTTAACCCCCGAACACCTTGACTTTCACAAAACCATGGATGATTATTTTGCTAGTAAATGGAAAATTCTTTCACTACTAGAAAAAAGTCCTAAGAGAAATAAAAAAGCTTTTATCAATTTACCTACTTTAACAGCTTTTCAATTTGCTAAAAAAATAAAATCTTTTTCTACGTTTGAAGTTTTTTATTTGAATAAAGAAAAAAAATTAAAAGAAAAAACTTTTTCTTATGCAATGGAATCAACGGTTAAGCAAAGTGTTTTTACTTTAAAAGGGATTAAGAAGAGTTGGCAGGGAGCGACTAACTTACTGGGAGATTTGAATGGGGAGAATTTAGCTTTAAGTTTATTAGAAGTAATGATGACTAAGGGAAGTGGGAAAATTAATTTTTTAGAAAAATTTAGAAAAAAACTACTACAGATTTTTATTCCCGGGAGATTAGAAAAAATCACTTCTACTAATAAAACCATTTTTATTGATTATGCCCATACCCCCGATGCTTTAGAAAAAGTCCTTGTAGTATTAAAATCTTTAAATCTTTTTGTTATCTGTCTTTTTGGCTGTGGGGGTGAGCGAGATAAGACGAAGCGGAGTTTAATGGGGAAGCTAGCTATCACTTATGCTGATGAGGTGATTGTTACTTCTGATAATCCTCGAGGAGAAAACCCAGAAAAAATTATTGCAGAAATCGAAGAGGGGATTATAAGGGGGAAAAAATCTTCAGCAAAAAAATATTACAAAATTACTTCTCGCAGAAAAGCCATTATCAAAGGCCTTAAAACTTTAAAAGAAAATCAAGTGTTTTTAATTGCCGGTAAAGGGCATGAGGATTACCAAATTATTCAAGACAAGAAAATCCACTTTAGCGACCGGGAAGTAGTGGTAGATTATTTAAAAAAGTTAAAAATATAGCTCTTTAATTTTTGTCATTGCTAATGATAAAGCTAACTGGCCCCAATAACTCAGGAATAATTTCCATTTCGGCGCCAAACTTTCCAAGAGCGATTTTTCCGGTAAAATTCTCACGTAGTTTTTGGTGAAATTTCTCGAATAATTTATTCGCTTCTTCTGCTGGGGCTACTTTTGTAAAAGAGGGCTTTTTGCCTTTTTTAATTTCCCCATAAAGCGTGAATTGACTAACTAATAATATTTCTCCTTTTACTTCCTGAATACTTTTTCCTAACTTCCCTTCTTGATTAAGGAACATTTTTAGATTAATAATTTTTTGGATAAAACTAGGAAATTCTTCTTCAAGATCTCCTTTGCGAAAAGAAAGTAAAATAAAAATGCCTTGATTAATTTCTGAAAATTTTTCACCTTCTACTAATAGTTTGATTTTTTTTACTCTTTGAAGGATGGCAAGCATAGATCTATTTTACGCAAATTTAAACTTTAAAAAAAGTATATAATATAATTACTGTGTTTCACCTAAGAAATTTTTATTTATTTGCTGCTATTCCGAAATTTAAATAAAACTATGAAAAGTGATGAAAGAAAACCAAGCAAGAAAATGAGGTTAAAAATGGGCATAGTTGGGTTTGAACCAACGACCTCCACCCTGTCAAGGTGGCACTCTCCCACTGAGTTATATGCCCTATAAAATATTGAATTATATGAGAAATTATACTATTAAAGAAAAAATGAGAAAAAGTTTTTTATTGAATATTCTTTTAATCAGCCTTTTATCCCCTCAAGACCTTTGGGTTGAAAATGATATTTATAATAGCACTTTGCCGGTTGGCAGTGTTGTTTCGGTTGAATTTGATGTTGATTTTGATATTGATTTGCAAAATAATCTTACCAAAGAATTAAACAGCTCTCCACTTAGTAGGGAAATTGGAGAGAGGTTTTTAGATTTTCTACCAGCAACTTTAGCAGAAACGCTGACCCAACAAAATAGCGATCAAATAGAAAACCGTAAGCAAATTTCCGGGACTTTAGCTGCTACCCTTGGCAACTATAATCCTACTAGTAAAACCTATGAGATTAGCATTAGTCGCAACTTTTTTATTAATAACGAAACCGAATCGCTAACGCTTAGTGGGGTTGTTGCAGAAAGTGCCATTGGCGAAGACAACATAGTCTCGGCTAACCAAATAGCTAACATCAGTTTTTTCTTTAATAGCATTGATGATAGCTTTAACGTTACGCTTAATGATTTTGATAACTTCGATCTTTCTTCCACTGGGATAACTAACGTTAATAATAATCAATTGAATGAGAGTAAACGGCAAGAGTTATTCGTTAAATATTTCAACTGGATATTAAAAGATTTATTTAACTAAAGCTACTTAAGGTTTTCTTAATTAAAAGTAAATTATAAAAGTTGAGTTTCGTTCATCTTCATACTTTTTCCGATTACTCTATTCTACAATCAACTATCTCTATAAAAAAACTGGTTGCTAGAGCGCAAGAATTTCAAATGTCAGCAGTGGCTTTAACCGATAAAAATAATTTATTTGCCGCTATGGAGTTTGTTGAAGCAATAGAAAAACTTCCTCTTTTAGCTAATGGGGGAAAACTTAAACCCATTATTGGTTTAGAACTAAGCGTTAAAGGGTTTTTAGGTAATCAAGAAAATTATCCCTTGGTTTTGTTGGCCGAAAACAATCAAGGTTATCATAATCTCATTAAGCTTAATAATCTTGCTTATAGAAATAGTTTTACTAACCCCGCGGTAAGTTACGACGATATTTTTAAATGGCAAAAAGATATTATTTTCTTATCAGGAGGAACAAGTGGCGAATTAGCGGTTTTACTTTATGAGAATAAAAGCGAAGAAGTGAAAAAGTATTTAGATATGGTTAAAAGTAATTTCTCTAAAGATTGTTTTTTTTTAGAGATTCAAAACCATAATGACCAGCAAGAAAAAATTATTTTCGACCAAGTAGTAAAATTAGCTAGGGGAAATAATTTGCCTTTAGTGGCGACCAATCAAGTTTGTTATTTAGAAGCTAACGATAGTAATAGCTATGAAGTTTTGCTGGCCATTAAAGATAAAAAAAATTTAGCAGAACAAGATTTATTAGAAAATAAGCATTCTAGATTGTGGGGCAGTGGGTATTATTTTAAATCAATCGAAGAAATGAAAAATGCCTTTATTGGTTTAGAAGAAGGAATAGAAAATACTACTAAAATAGCGAACAGGTGTAATGTGCAGATTGTCGATAAAAAACTGCATATGCCTGCTTATACTAGAACTAGAGGAGAAAAAAAAAATGGTAAAGAAATTTTAAAAGAGATTACTCATAGGAAATTAGCAGAAAAAGGATTGACATCTTCCAAGTATATTGAAAGATTGAATTATGAATTAAAAATAATCACTGAAATGGAATTTTCCGATTATTTTTTAATCGTAGCTGATTTTGTTGATTACGCAAAAAAAAATAATATTTTAGTTGGTGTTGGGAGAGGTTCAGCAGCGGGCTCTTTAATTTCTTATGTTTTGGGAATTACGGGAGTTGACCCAATTAAATACGGACTTCTTTTCGAGCGGTTTTTAAATCCTGAAAGGCGCTCACTGCCGGATATTGATATTGATTTTCAAGAAGATAAACGAAATCAGATTGTAGCTTATATCAAACAAAAATACGGGGAAGACAATGTTGCTCAAATTATCACTTTTGGGAAACTAAAAGCCAAAGCTATTTTAAAAGACACAGCTCGAGTTTTTGGTATGAGCTTCGAAGATGCTAACTTACTATCGAGTTTTTTGACTTCAAAATTGAGTGAAAGAGAGTTGTCAGAAAAAGCTAGTCGTTCTCTCTTACAGTATCACTTTGAAGAAAATATTAATTTAGTTTCTCGCTTAAATCAAGATAGCAAACTTCAAACTATTTATGAAAATTCTTTGAAGCTAGAAAACCTAACTCGGCAAACTGGTATTCACGCTGCTGGATTAGTAATTGCCGATAAAGCAATTGGCGAATATATTCCTCTTTTTAAAAATGAAGATAATATTTTCCTCACTCAGTTTGAAGGGCAACTTTTAGAAAGCAAATGTGGTTTAGTTAAGATGGATATTTTAGGATTAAAAACCCTGACTATTCTTTCTGAGTGTTTAGAAAATATTGAAAAGATTCATCAAAAAGAAATTGATATTAAAACAATTCCTTTAGATGATAAGAAAACTTTTGCTCTTTACTCTAAAGGATTAACCGCTGGAATATTCCAATTTGAATCTGGTGGCATGATTAATTATTTAAAAGAATTAGCTCCTAATCGCTTTGAAGATTTAATTGCCATGAATGCCCTTTATCGCCCGGGCCCGATGTCATGGATTCCTATTTATATCGCTAAAAAAAATAAATTGGAACTTAAATTTGACAACGAACAAAATAAAAAAAACTATCATGAACTCAATAACCTTTGTTTAAAATACCCTTTTTTAAATAGCATTTTAGCACCTACTAATCAAATTCCTATTTTTCAAGAACAAATTATGGAAATTAGTAAGGAATTTGCTGGTTTTTCTCTAGGTGAAGCAGACAATCTTAGAAAAGCTATGGGGAAAAAAGATAAAAAGCTCATTGACACAACTAAAAAATTATTCATAGCAGGAGCAGAAAAAAAAAACTATTCAAAAAACGATGCCGTTTTTTTATATGACAAAATTATTGAGCCTTTTGGGGGGTATGGGTTTAATAAATCTCACTCGGTTTCTTATAGCTTGCTTTCCTTTCAAACTGCTTTTTTAAAAGCCAACTATTCGGTTTCTTTTATGACCGCCCTTTTAAACTCCGAAATAGGGAGTGGGACAGGTAAAATTAAAACTTACATCAAAGAGGCACAAATATTAGGGTTAGAGATTTTATCGGTTGATATTAATTCTTCTTCGGTTAAGTTTTATAATAATAAAAGGTGCATTGTTTTTGGATTAAGTGCCCTTAAAAATATTGGAGTTAATCTAGCCCAAACCATTGTAAGAGAGAGGGGAAAAAATGGCCCTTATAAAAACATCGGGGATTTTATTTATCGTAACAACCATGATAAAGTCAATAAGCAAGCGGTGGAGTCGTTGGTAAAAGCGGGAGCTTTTGACGAATTAGGCTTAGCTAGTGAAATGATTATGCCTCACTTGAGTGAACTCATTGAAAGGATTGAAAAAAGCAAAAGCTCTGAGAGTAAAGGGCAGGGGAGTTTTTTTGAACAAGAAGAAACTGGTAGCGGAGTCGTTTTTTTAGACATCTTAGAAAAAATGGAGAAGGCTCCTAATGACTATCGACAAGCCAAAGAGAATGAAAAAGAGATTTTAGGGTTTAATTTAAAACACCACCTTTTCGCTCATTTTAATCCCAACTTTTTTAAAGATCGGACTACGATTGATTTATTTAACCAAAGCAAATGGCGTTCTTGGAATAATTATCAAATAGCTGGAGTCTTAGAAAAGTTAAAAGTTTTTACCACTAAGGATAATAAGGAAATGGCGATTTTAACCCTTAACAATGGAGAAAATGAAGTGGAAGTCGTCTGCTTTAATAAACTTTGGGATAAAGAAGTGAAGAATAATTACACCTTAGAAGATCCCGTGCTTTTGCAGGTAAAAGTAAGGGAAGATAAGTTTAGACAAGAGAAGCAATATTCCCTAGCCTTAGAAAAAATGGAGCTGATAAAAAAAGAAGATTTTGATGATAACGTAGAAGTAGAGCTTGTTAAAGAAGTTGTTTTAGTCATTAAGCAAGATAAAATCAGCGATGATTACCTACGTTCTTTAAAAGAGTTTTTTAAAAATCACCGAGGAGCAACCCCCATTAATTTATTAATTCAAGAAGACGAGCGTAAGCAAAAAGTGATTACAGGGGAGCGAATAAAAATAAGCGATAGTTTTAAGTTAACGGCTTTTAGAGAATACGATGTGGATGATTTTAAACTAATTGATTAACCGCTTTTAAAAAAAATCATCAGTAATTTAGCAAACCCATATTACAATATAGTTTCTTAGGAGAGATGGCAGAGTGGTCGAATGCGGCGGTCTTGAAAACCGTTGTGCCTTTGCGGGTACCCAGGGTTCGAATCCCTGTCTCTCCGTCGTAGATTTTTTTCTAAATTAGTTTTAATAAATTTCATACTTTCATACTTTCATACTTTCATACTTGTACATTTTTCAATTTTTTTTCAATTATTAGTATCTACTCTTAAATAAATCTTTTTCTTCTTTAGTTATTACCGGAGATAGTTCTTTCATAATATTTTCATCAATAATTGATGTTTCTAAAATATCATTCAACTTTTTATCATTGTTCAACCAAGAAAAATTCCAAATTTTAATATCTTTTTCACGACTAGCAATTTTGCAAAGATTATTTTTGAAATAACTTTCCATATCATCATTAATTTTGATTCCAAAGGCTATACGCTGCAACCAAATTTCTAAATGATCTACATTTGGTATATCATTAAATTTTTTAATAATAATTTTAAGGTACTTGATTTTATCTTTTTCTGTAAAACCTGTAGATGCTAAAAACAAGCTAATAATTGCAGAAGCGTTTTTATAAGTTCTCGGGTTTTTATGTGCTATATCTACTATAATACTAATTAATGGTAAAACATTTTTTTTATAAAGTTTTTTACTTTCTAAAAAATCATAGAAGTCGTTTAAAGCCCTAACTAAACTCCCACTATTAGGAAATTGCTTAGCAAGGCTGTGAATGATTAATAAATATTTTTGTAGATGTCTATTTGTTTGTTTTTGTTTCATCCAATAAAGTTTATCTTCTTTAATGGAATTGGTTATAATTTCACTTGATGTAATAGTTTTTTTAGCATTAAGTTGCATCCCTAAATCAATCATCACTTCGCTAAGGCATTTGATAATTTTTTTATTATCATTTAAAGATTGAGAAAAAATCCAATAATCATCACGGTAACGTAAAATTTTATAATTTGTAATTTCTTCTTTCTTTTCCTTTAAAAGTTTATCTAATTCTAAATCTGCATAGCCTAGTACCATTTCAGCGATAAAATCCATTAGAGTAGAGCCTTGAGGAATTCCATTAGTCTGCCCATGCGACATATTTTGAAGGTGTGAATCTATTATATTGCCAATAAGATTTTTATCTGCTTTATTTTTTTTTGCTTCTTCCTTTTCATGCATAGCCCAAGCCACTGAATGAGTATAAATTGAAGGGTAACAATTGGTTATATCAGTGCGAGTCAAATAAGAATATTCAAGTGCCATTTCAATAGATTTTTGCTCCACTTCTTCCCACCAAT
The DNA here is from genome assembly GCA_965277105.1 of Spirochaetota bacterium. Taxonomy (GTDB): domain Bacteria; phylum Spirochaetota; class UBA12135; order COTS27; family CAXSBA01; genus CAXSBA01. The sequence continues at coordinate 651,959 of OZ255710.1, forward strand.
GCTTAATCTTTTCAGCTTTATTAGAATCTTTTGTATTAGATTTTCTAGGGATACTATGACACTCGATATTTTTATTTTTGGAAAAATCTTTAAAGCGTTTTTGGATTAATTTCCAATGACTTTCATTAGTAATCTGATGCACTAAACAAACATAAATTATTGGATTAATAAGTTGTAATGGTCGCCAAGCATATTTTCCGTCTTTGTTATGCAGGATTTCATAATTGATATCATCGTAATTTTTTGGAAAATCTTTATCTTTGACAAAGTCTGATAATTTTTTTTCATTAAACTTTTTATCAACTTTCGATAATAGTTTTTCGAAATTAAAATATTTTGGCAAATCAAAATTACAGTAATTTTCATTTTTTAGAAAGTACTCTTTAGCTTCGCTATTCAATAAATTTAAAATACTATTACTTTTTTTATTATCTTTACTCATAACCTATAAAACAAGATTTTATTTTTAAATTCTTATTATAGTATAATAATTATTGATAATGCTTCAAAAGTACTTTTCTATTTTCTTTATTTTACTCTTTATATCCTGCGGAGGTAAAAATCAAACCGATAGTCAAAAAAGATGGTTCTCTCAAGAGCAAGTTACAACTGGCTATATGGTGTTTCAAAAAAACTGCGCAGCTTGCCATTGGTAATTAATGATGCCCAGGGGATAACGAGTAATTGGCGGAAACCTTTTTCAGATGGCTCTTATCCACCTCCACCTTTAAATGGCTCTGCCTATGCTTGGCATCATCCGTTTAGCGTTTTAAAAAATAACATTCAGTATGGAGAAGTTGCTTTAGGTGGAAAAATGCCAGCTTTCAAAGATAAACTAACAGAAAAAGAAATAGAAGCAGCGATTGCTTATTTTCAAAGCAAGTGGAATAGTGAAATTTATAACCAATGGGTAAGTCGAGGAGGACTTGATAAATAAAAATATTTTTTTTAAATTCTAAAGAATTAAAAATTTTTTAAGCACTTGCCATAACTCTTCTTTTTTTTCATAATGCACCCAATGCCCAGCGTCGGGAATGGTAGTAATTTGTACTTGATTAAATTTTTGTTGAATAAATATCTCATCTTCTTCAAGTAAATAATTACTCTTTTCTCCTCGGACGAAAAGGCTTTTTACTTCTATAGGTTTGGTTATAGTTACTCCCTCTTTTAAACTAGTAAGGTTTTCAACGAGTGCTGATAGATTAAATTTCCACCTTAATCCATCAGGAGAGCCTTCGATGTTTTTAACTAGAAAATTAATCATCATGGGGTTTTTAAGTTTGGTTTTTAAATAATCACTTACCTGAAAACGGCTAGTAAAACTAGTTAAGTCAATTTGATTAATAATATCAACAATTTTCTTTGACTCAATCACTTGGTACTCTTTTGGGGAGATGTCAATAACCATCAAACTATTAACATTATCTGGCATATCTCGAGCAACTTGAATCGCCACTTTTCCTCCCATGGAGTGCCCAAGTAGGGTAATGTTTTCAAGTGATTTTTTTTGGATAAACAGCTTTACGTCTTCACTCATTAAAGAGTAATTAAAGCCGGGAACATGAGGAGATTTTCCGTGATTCCTTAGATCAATTAAATAAACTTGAAAGTAATTAGTAAATCTTTTGGCATAAGATTTCCAATTATCTAAAGAACCTAAAAAACCATGGAAGATAATGAGTGGTGGCAGGCCTTCGTCTCCAATTTTTTCGTAGTAAAGTTCCATTTTGTTTTTTAAATATAAGTAGAAATCAGCTCCTTAGTGTAAGGGTTTTGAGGATGATTATAGACTTGGTTAGCTTCACCTTGTTCGATAACTTTACCATCTTTCATGACTAAAATAAAATCAGCTAAAGCTCGCACTACTTTTATATCATGCGAAATAAACAAATAAGTTAGTTGGTATTTTTTTTGCAAGGTTAAGAGAAGTTTAACAATCTGCACTTGAAAGCTAATATCTAAAGAAGAAGTTGGCTCATCTAATAAGATGAGTTGGGGTTTCATAATAAGGGTTCTAGCTAGAGCAATCCTTTGCCTTTGCCCGCCAGAAAACTCATGAGGATAACGATCTTTGTCTTTGTAATGAAGTCCAACGTCTTCTAAAGTTTTTTGTAATTCAAAGATAATTTCTTTAGGTTTTAAATGAGGATAATGAAGTTTTATTCCTTCTGTAATAATTTCTTCCATACTCATCCGTGGGCTCAAACTACTGAAAGGATCTTGAAATACCACTTGAATATTTTTTCTAAACGCAGTGAGTTTTTTTTTTCTTAGTAAGTGATAAGGGGTTTGATTAAAATAGACATTACCCTGGAAAGGTGTCAAATGCAAAATTGCTTTGAGTAGCGATGTTTTCCCGGATCCCGATTCCCCAATAACCCCTAAGGTTGCTCCAGCTTTTAAAGAAAAACTTACTTTGTCGACTGCTTTGACATAGCTTTTAACCATTTTCAACAAAGCACTTTTAACCGGATAGTAAACTTTAAGATCTTCTACTAATAATAAATTTTGTTTTTTTAACTTCCTTTTTTTCAAGGGAGATAAAACCGTTTGGAAAAGCAATTTAGTATAAGGTTTTTTAGGAGATTGGTAAATCTGCTTGCTTCCACCTTTTTCAATAATCTCTCCGCTTTTCATTACTACTATTTCGTCAGCTAAATACCTTACGAGATTAAGATCGTGAGTGATGAAAAGGATGGTAAGAGAATACTTTTTTTTTAAATCTAAGAGTAAAGTAAGAATCTCTTTTTGGATAGTAACGTCTAGAGAAGTAGTCGGTTCGTCGGCAATTAGAAGTTGGGTTTCATTGGACAGGGCTAGAGCAATCATCACCCTTTGTCGCTGCCCTCCAGAAAGTTCGTGGGGGAAAAGGTTGAGGAATCTCTTGCCCGGGGTTAAATTAACTTTTTCTAATAGGTCAATAATTTTTTCTTCTATTTTATTAGATGGGATACTTTTTTGACTAATGGTAATTTTTTCTTTTATTTGCTTCTTGATAGTATGGGTAGGGTTGAGTGAGCTTAAAGGGTCTTGAAATATAAAAGAAAAATCGTTAGTCCTTATTTGCCGTATTGTTTTTTCACTAACCTTTAAGAGATTTTTTTTTTGGTAGATGATTTCTCCGCTTAAATTGGTAATAATTTTTTGTGGAATTAATCGTAGCAAACTAAGGGCGGTTAAAGATTTTCCCGATCCCGATTCTCCCACTAAAGCAGTAACTTTATCTTTTTTTATCGTAAAAGATATTTTTTTTAAGGGGTGAATTATTGCTTCTCCCGATTTAATTTTTAAGTCTAAATTTTTTATTGATAGTAAATAATCCATTTGCAAAAAATATTTTTTTTACTATTATAGTATTAGAATACTTTTATCATGAAGTAATTTTAAACTATCAATTTTATTTTTTAACAGTGGAGTAATCAAAGAAATATTTATCAAAACCGATTTAAAAAGAAGTCATTTATATGCTATAATATTATTATCACAAGGGAAGCGTTAACTAACTTCTATTAGTCATTCATTTGCTGTTTCTATTTTTATTTATTGTAATTTATAATTGATTTGAAAAAAGCCACAATATTTAAACAAACAATAATCTTAGAAAAGCAGGCCCGGGTTATTGATTTTCTCATCAATAATTTAGGTAAAAAAAAAATAGTAGCTTTTGCTGGAGGCTTTCATTTTTTGAAAAATCTTTTGATGAAAAAAGAAAAAAATTTCTATCAAAAGCAAGTTGATTATTTGATTAGTAGTGATAGTTTTTTCAATTTTTCTTTGGGCCTTAAAAATAAAATTAATCCTGGAACAGTTTTATTTGATGTGGTTAGTCATGCAATGAAAAATAATTTAACTACCGTTATTATTGGAGGAAAACTTAAAGAAGAAAAAAAAATTAAAAATGACTTCAACCTCTTTTATGGCTCTGCTAAAAGTTTATTTTTTTTTAGTGAAGAACAGCTTTATAATTCTATAGAAAAGATTAAAAAGTTTTTTAAGAAGACTAACCCTCAACTAGTCATTTTTCACAAAGAAAAAGATAATTTAAAACATATAATAATTCCAGAACTAAGCCGAGCGACGGTTTTTCTCAATTTAGATATTCATGAATTTTACGCCTATAAAAAAATTAAAAAAAGCAATATTATAAAAATTATTCAATATTTTGCTTTTTTTCCCTTATATTTTTTTTACTTTTTTTTGTTAAAATTAAGTTATAATAATCGGAATGTTGGGTAGTTTTTTAAATTTTTATCAAAACCTTCCTTCCTATGTTTCCCCAGAGATTTTTTCTATAGGAGGTTTTTCTTTGAGATGGTATAGCCTTAGTTATATTGCTGCTATTTTACTCGGCATGGTAATCACTAAAAATTTAATTAGAAAAAAAAAGTACAACTTTAACGTCAAAATTAGCGATATTGATGACTTTATTGTTTATCTCATCATAGGCATTTTTTTGGGGGGAAGAATATTTTATGTTATTTTTTACAACTTTTCTTACTTTATTACCAATCCTTTAGAAATTTTGCTTCCTTTCCGCTTTGGTGCTGATGGCATCCAGTTTATTGGCATTTCTGGTTTATCTTTTCATGGAGGATTCATTGGGGGAGCTTTGGCTATGTATTTTTTTAGTAAGAAAAAAAAATTACCTTTTTTAAAATTCACTGACTTATGTGCCTTAGTTATTCCCATTGGCTATACTTTTGGTAGGCTAGGGAATTTCATGAATGGAGAACTTTATGGGAGGGTTACTGAGAAATTTTGGGGGATGTATTTTCAAGATTACAATGGTATCCCTTTCGAGGATTTGCGTCACCCTAGTCAGCTTTATGAGGCTTTTGGAGAAGGCATTTTATTATTTTCTATTTTATGGTTTTTAAAAGATAAAAAATTTCCCCAAGGGTATATCACCGCTTTTTTTACTATTGGCTATGGGACTATTCGATTTATTATCGAGTTTTTCCGGCAACCAGATGCGATTTTCCAGTCACCAGAAAACTCCCTAGGGACAGTACTTTTAGGCTTTAGTATGGGGCAAGTGCTTTGTTTGGTTATGGTAATTTTTGGTTTTTATTTAATTTTTAGCATTAAGGATAAATCGCCTACTTTTAAATAAAATGAAAAAAATTATCGTCCTTGCTTTTGTTATAAAAATAATTTTTAGTCAAAGTGGTGACTTTTCAACAAAAGATTTTGTTCTAGATCTTAACGAAATAAAAAGAGGAATGATTTTAAAAAGTAATACTCGTATTGGCGGCAATGAAATGCTTTATTATAATCTTAAAGTCCTTGCCGTACTAAAAAACGAAGTAGCTGCCAAAGTTAGTCATGTTTTAGCCGAAATAGAACATCCTTATTTTGAAGAAAATGGGGTTTTAGCCGGTATGAGTGGTTCCCCGGTTTATTTAGAAGGGCGTTTAGTAGGAGCAATTGCTTACACTTTCTCTTTCCAAAAAAAACCACTGGTAAGAATAACTCACATTAAGGATATGTTAAACATTACTGAAAATTCTGATGCCATCAACAATCAAGCTGAGACTACTTTAAAATATAACCCTAACTTTACGGCTATTAAGATGCCCTTAGTCATTAATAGTAAACTAGATATTGATTTAGCCAAAATAGCTGACCTTTTAAATGTAGAACAAAGAATTATTGGAATAAGTGGTAGTGGTGGTGGAGAGGCCAGTGCTGATTTTAAAAACTCGGAAATTGTTCCTGGGGATTTAGTCGGGGTTAATCTCGTAAAGGGAGATATCTCCATTTCTAGTTATGGGACGGTTACTTACAAAGACAAAAATACTATTTTAGCTTTTGGACATGCTTTTAGTCAATTAGGAGAATCCCATTTGTCCCTTTACAAAGCCTATACGGACGCAGTGGTGCCTCTGCAGCAAGTTTCTTTTAAAGTTGGTAGTCTGGTAAAAGAAGTGGGAATGATTGTAGAAGATCGATTAAGCGGTATATTGGGAGTGGTGGGACCAAAAGCGGATTACTTGCCGGTTAAGATTAGTTTAAAAACTCCACGAAATGATGAAGAGATAAACTTTGAAGTAGTTAGGGATAAAAATTACTTAGCTCCGATTACGAGTTCGTTAGTTGGTTCTATTTTTAGTCGTTTTGAAGATAATCGAAGTCCGCTATTAGTAGATTTAGATTTAGAAATTGCTACTGATTATTTTGATAAAAAAATTGCTATAAAAGATAAGTCCAACTTTTTAAACACCGGTCAGGGTATTAATTATTTTTACAACCTTTTAAATAATGTTTTGTTTACTCTCCAAGAAAATCAAATCCAAGAAGTGCATGTCAAAAATATTAGTTTAAATTTAGAGGTAGAAAATACCTTAAATTATTTATTTATTTCTGAAATAGAAAATTTTAAAGAAAGTTATTATCCAGGTGAAATTGTTTCGATAAAGGTTTTGTTTAATCAGCCAAGAAAAAAGCCACTAGTAGAAACCTTTGAGATAAAACTCCCCGATAATCTTCTCCCCGGGCAATACCGAATTAACGTCTCTAGTGAAGTCGATAGATTTTGGAATGAAATAGCTTTTTCTCAAATGAAATACAATATGAATAATTTAGACGAAATATTTGCTTTTTTCGAAAAACAGCCGGCGAATAATAAATTAAATATTTGGTTTTTTTTGAAGGAAAATTCGCTTCGCTCGGGGGAATCGGTTTATAACAATCTCCCATTCAATAAAAAAAAATTATTAGAGAAAAATTTTCTTAATAAAAAGAGTATAATTAACAATACCTATTTTCAAGAGAAGAGTTTGTCTTCTCCTGTTCTAGGGGTCGGTAGTATAGATATTAAAGTAATTGACAACATTTATGATTAAGTCCTTTCAGTTAGTAACGATTTTACTCATTGCCCTTTTAGTGAGTTTTACTTATGTTTGGAGTAAAACTAAAGTGGTGAATCTAAGCACTGTAGAAGATTTTCAAGGAGGGAAATATCACAATACTTTTTTTAATCATTTAAATCAGTTAACCATTAACTATGAAATAAAAAAAGTATTAGACGTAAAAGAGGACGTTATTTGGCAGATCAATCAAGAAAATGGTTTTTTGTTAATATCTAGTTCGCCAGCGGGTAAGCTTTCGCTTTATGATAGCAAAAATTACCAGCTAATAAAAACTATCTTACTAGAAGATGAAATAACTAGTATTACCTTTAATAATGGAAGTTATTATTTAGGTGCTTCTCAAACAGGGACGATCTATCGAGCAGACTCTCGTCTTCAAGAAGTGAAAAAATGGGTAACACTTGATATTAATTTTATTTGGGATTTGAAGGTTTATCAAGATCATCTTTTCGTTGGTGGGGGAGGGAATAAGAGCAAAATTTACCGAGTAAATTTAAAGAATAAAAAGACCGAAGAAGTCCTAGAAACTTCCTCGCATAACATCCTTAAAATAGATTTTTATAACGACTCTCTATATTTTTCTACTTCCGCTCCAGGAGCTTTTTACGAGTATGACTTGGAAAATAAAAAACTTACGATGCTTTATGAAAACCGGGGGAATGAAGTTCCAGATTTTGAATTTATTAATAATAAAATTTACCTAATTACTTCTGGCGAAAAGGATAGTATCTCTTTTGAAAATAAAAATGTTAATAATAACGGTTTTGCTGGTCAGCCTAAAAATGCTAATGGAAATCAACAAAACAACAGCCTGCAGGAAAATTTTTCTAGGCAGGAAAAACAACAAAACAATCAAAAACCTAATTTCACCCCTTTCCAGTTTATTAATCAGTTAGTAGAGATCAATGAACAAAAAGAATCCATTAGTTTGTTTACGTTTAATAATCTCAACCTAGGAAATATTATTTATAATCCCCTTAAAGAAGAGTTATTTATTAGTAGTTTCGAAAATGGCAATATTTGGAGTTTTAATTTAAAGACCAAAAGTTTAGAAAAAATTTTTAACAATAATGAGATTAACCTTGCATCTCTAGTTTTCCATCAAGATAAGGCACTATTTTCTACTGCGAATAGTAGCGAGATTTATCAAATCAGTTTTAGCTTTCCCGATGAAGGCACGTATATTAGTAAAGTTTTTAACCTTAAAAATACGGTTAACTGGGGGAAATTTTATTATGAATCTTCTAATGAAAATAAGGATAATATTCGTTTAGAGGTTCGAACTGGCAATAGTGAAGTGCCAGATAGCTTTTGGAGTCCTTGGATTGAATCTGATAAAAAACTAAAACTACCAGCTAGTCAGTTTATGCAGTTTAAAATAAAATTATTTAATCAAAAATCTTTGCCTAAACTAACAGAGATAAGTTTCTATTACAATGCTATTGATAAAAACCTCATAAAGGTTATGAATTTCAAAGCTATTCCGGTTCATAAAAAAAATACTTTGAATCTTAAAGATAAAGTTCGAGTCGATAACTTGGTAAATAATAATCCAAATGCCTTGAATGCTCTCCAAGGAGAAAATTTCGTTAATGCTTTTCCCCAGCAAAATAAAAAAATTCTCTTAAATTGGGAAATTGATAATCCCGATGGCGATTCGATTATGTATAATCTCTATTACCAGCAGTTAGGCCATAAAGATAAAGATTGGTTCCCATTAGGAAAAGACCTTTTCGATAACTTTTTTGTTTTTGACGCTAACTATTTTTTTGACGGTGAATATATTTTTAAATTAGAGTATAATAATTTTTTAAATAATGGTGAATTAACTGGGTTGAGCGGGGAAGTTATTTCTCCTAAAATTACTATTGATAATAAAATTCCTGAGATAATTAAAATAGAAGAAAAAAAAGAAAACGTCATTATTCAAGTTAAGGATAACTTATCGATTATTTCAGGAGCCAAGTACAGTTATAATCGGAAGTTTTTTTTCGATATTAAACCTCAAGATAAGGTTTTCGACTCCAAAGAGGAAACCTTTGAAATCACTAAAAAAAATCAAAATCTTTTTTTAATGTTTACTGATGAAAACAATAATATAAATTATAAAATAATAAATTTACAGGAGAATGAAAAATGACTACTCAAACATTAATGCAAAAAAATACTTTAGTAAAAGCTTCTATCTTAGCCGTGATTGGTAGCTTGCTTTTAATTGCCTCAGGGAAATACCAGATTCCTTTTTGGCCAGTTCCGATAACGCTACAAACGTTATTTGTCATTCTTATTCCGCTCGTTTACGGTCTTAAAATTAGTCTAGTTAGTGTTTTTTTGTATTTTTTTTACGGGCTAATTGGATTGCCGGTTTTTTCTAATGGGGGTGGTCCTTTATATTTTATCGGGCCAACAGCTGGTTATTTGTATGGATTTTTCTTGGCCACAATACTTATTGGTTACTTCAAAGATAAAAACTACATTAAAAATAATCTCAATTTAATTGCGACTATTATCTTAGCAGAAATAATTATTTTTTTCTTAGGGGTTTCATGGCTAGCTAACTTATTAGGATGGTCTAAAGCTATACAATTTGGGCTAGAGCCTTTTGTTCTAGGGGAAATTTTTAAAATAATTATTGTTTTTATTGCTTATCAAATTTATTCGAAAAAAATAAATTGATTTAAAAATATTTAGTTAAATTTATTCTAACTAAAAAAAGTTAGAATAAATTTAATCTCTTCATAAAAATTATTTTTTACTTATGAAGCTATTTCTAAAATCTCTTCTGTTACTTTTATTATTATCGCAATTTTCATATTCCAACATTAGCTTAAGAAATTTAAAAAAAATAAAATTTAATGAGTTCAATAACGCGCTTCATGCCCAAAATGATGAAAAAGTAGCGGAGTTACTAGAAGAATATCCCAATTTTATTGATAGAGAAGCAATCCCTTTAGAAGAAATAGATGACGAAAATTTATCTCTTTTTTTAGAAAAAGAAAAAGAATTTTCTAATCTCGATAGAATAACCATAGGAAAAGGTTGGACTCCTTTTTATTGGGCTATTTTTTATGGCAGTAAAAATCTTATAAGTAAATTTACAGGTAGCTTAAGAGTTGATTTAAATCATTTAGATACTTACAAAAGAAATTCCCTGCACATTGCTCTAAGATATAGTGATTTAGATGTAGTTAGAATATTATTATTAGGGAATGTGAAAGTTGATAAGCGAGATATTCATGGCGACACTCCCCTGCATTCTTTAGCGAGGAGAGATAATCTGAGCGAAATAGAGAGAATTGATATTTTAAGACTATTATTTAAAAATGATTATCCAGTTTTTAGAAGAAATAAACAAGGCATTACTCCTTTAAATATTTTAGTAAAAAAAAACGATTTATTAGTTGTGGATTATTTGACAAGGAATTTCCCTTTTTTATTAAAAGAGAAAGATCGTAAAGGGAATAACCCTCTCCACTGGGCAGCTGCTGGTTCTAATCAGAATGTTTTGTTGTTTTTGATCAGAAGGGGTGTTCCCATCAATTCAAAAAATAAAGAAGGATGGGCACCGATTCATTGGGCAGTGCAAAATAAAAATTTGAAAACCCTAGAAACTTTAATTAAAGAAAACTATAATGCCGTTAATTTGCAAAATGATTTTAAAATGACCGCCTTACACTTATCGGTGATTAACGACAAAATAAACCATGCTAGAATTTTATTAAAAAATTTTGCTGATGTTGATCTACAAGATAAAAATGGGAATACTCCTCTTCACATTGCCGTTATGAAAAATCGAGTTGATTTTGTGAAATTATTATTGCCTTACAATCCTAACTTGGCCGTTAAAAATAAAAAAAAAAAAACGCCCATGGATTTAGTTAGAAGTAAAGAGATGAAAAATTTATTACTAAAGTTACAGTAACTTAATCAAAAATAATTCTTTTTAATTTTTTTTCATCGTATTTAAATTTTTGTAGTGCCGCAAAAGCTTTTTTAGTTATAGTCGTTTGTAGTTTTTTATCGTTAATGAGATTACTTATAGTGGGAAAAATTTCCTTTTCGCTTAATCGAAAATGAGCATAAACTTTTTCTAGTTCTTTAGTTAGCTCCTGATAATTGATAAAGTATTTACCATAAAAGGTAGGTTTGTTTAAAACAACACTTTCAATAAGATTATGCCCACCAGCAGATTTTTTGAAACTATCACCAATGAGGTTGATATTGCTGATTGCATAAATTTTTCTTACAACGCTAAATTGATTCAACACTATAATGTCGTGGTTGTCGTTAAGTTGTAGATAATTATCTATCTTAGCAATGAGCAAATGGGGGTGGTTTTTTTTTAATTCATCTTTGATTTTTAATGATCTTGCAATATGCCGTGGGATAATAATTAATATTATTTTTTTCTTCTTTAAAAGAGGGAGTAGGGAAGAAGTGATGATTTTTTCCTCGCCAATATGAGAAGAGGCTAGGGTAATGATTTTTTTATTACTTTTAAACTTAAAAGACTTGGAGGAAGTAGAGAAATCATATTTTAAATTACCCAAATTTGCTAATTTAAATTTAGGTTTTAATTTTTCAACTTTCTTGAGAACAGAATTATCTTGAACTAAAAAAGTACTAAAGTTATGAGTCAGACGAAAAGCAGAAGGGAAAAGTTTATAAAAAAAAAAATCTCTTGGTTTTAAATGATAGTTTAACATAACTCGAGGAATATTTTTTTTCTCTAAGATAGATAATAAATTAGCCCAGGTATCATGCTCAATTACAAAAAATTTTTGAGGAGAGATAATTTCCACTAACTTTTTCATATTAGAAAAAAGATCGAAAGTTAAAAAAAAGTGGGTGATGTTTTTTTTATTTTTAAATAATTTTTTAGCCGAAAGATGAGCAGAGTTCGACATATAAGAAATTACTATTTTTTGAGAAGAAAAATATTTTTGAATAATTTTGTTAACTAGGATAACTTCTCCAGCGGAAACTGCGTGAAACCAAAAAGCATTCTTGAACTTAACTAGTATTTTTTTTTTACTACTAAGGTTTTTACCCAAGAGACTATTATGTTTTAGAACGTTTATTTCATCTTGAGGTGGAAAAATCAATCTAATAAAACGATAAAAGAAAACGTAAATGGTGATTAAAATATTGTATGTGGCGAGCATCTTTTTTAAAATTATACCCTTAAAATAAATTGATATTTGTATTAGTTTTTACTTCCTATAATAAATGTTATGTTAACTAATCCTAATAAAAATAAGATTATCTTTTTTTATTTTGGGGAGTAAGTCTATTTGATCAAATGCTTTTCTATTTTTAAATAATGGTATAATTTTTCCTATGAGTAATTCTAATAGTTGGGAAAAAATATTTGACGACTATAAAATACTTCGCCATGATTTTAGCAAAACGCCTTTTATAATATTTGATTATGAATAAAATACAGTCAGACCAAGTTATTGAAGTTATGGAAAAAAATAAAGGGTATGCTACCCTAGGATTTTTATACGAAAAAGTAGATGTTTCAAACTGGAAAACAAAAACTCCTGATGCATCTATTAGAAGAATAGTCCAAAATGAAAAAATATTTTTTAAAATCAAACCTGGCTTATGGGCTTTGAAAGCATATAAAAATAAACTATCCTCTAACCTAGAAGATTTAATTAATTCTAAAGAAAATGAAAAAGCTCATTCTTATTATCAAGGACTTCTATTAGAAATAGGAAATTTTAGGAAGTATGATACTTTTGCTCCTAACCAAGATAAAAATAAAATGTTTTTAGAAAAAAAACTATTTGAACTAAGAACTATTGAAAAAATGTATGAATTTGGTTATTTGGATTTTATAAAAAAAGCTCAAACTATTGATGTTTCTTGGTTTAAGGAAAAAATGCCGTATTCTTTTTTTGAAGTAGAACATTCAACAGATATGTATAAATCTCTCATAAAATTTGATACGCTAAAATATTTTAATTGTTCTTTTTACATTGTTGCCAATAAGAAAAGAAAAGAAGAATATAATGATAAAATCGGGACAAAAATTTTTCATAATATCCGTAAAAGAACAAATTTTTTGGATTATGATAGTTTATCAAAATTATATAGATATTCAAAACTATATAATAAATCTATAAGTCAAATTATTAATTAAAAAGTGGATAATCTCAATAGAGAATATAATTTAATAGAAAGGTATTTCCATTTAACTACCGAGCCTTATGATGATTTTTATTGGGATGGAGAGACCCTTTTAGTTTTTTTCAACAATAAAATTATTGAAAGATATACTAAAAAAGATTTAAAAGAAATAATAGAAGGTTTTTAATCACATAGAATTAAGATAAATTGATATAATAATATCTTGGTTTAAACCCAATGGCCCACCACATTTAGCGTGTCGCTACTTTACGCATTCTCACGAAACAATTTTGTGGGCAAAAAAAGATAATAAAAATAAGCACTTATTTAATTATGATCTAATGAAACAATGGGATGAGGCAAAAGACATAATCAAAAAGAAAGACAAGCAAATGCGAAGTGTTTGGAGTATTCCATTAACTCCAAAACAAGAAAAAAAGTACGGCAAACATCCTACTCAAAAGCCAGAAGAACTTTTGAAAAGAATAATTTTATCATCTACCAAAGAAAACGATGTGGTTTTAGACCCTTTTTGTGGCAGTGGTACCACAGGAGTTGTTTGTCAAAAACATAATAGAAAATTCGTAGGAATAGATAAAGAAAAGGCATTTTTAGAAATTGCTAAGAAAAGAATAGAAGAAGTAAAAAATAATATTTTTCTTTCATTAAAAGAACCAGCAATTTAAAATGAGAAAACTTTGTTTGATGCTAATTGATAAAATAAACTTTTTTGATACTTGCCCAAGGCGCCTAAATTTTAAAATGCTTAATAATTTTTTCCGCTAAACTTTTTACTTTTTTTTCGTCTAAGGGAAAATTATTTTTATAAGTAATCACTGACCCATACTTATCTCTAGTAATAATTTTATCGATTATTTTTCTTTTTTTTTGATTAGTTTTAGCGGCTTTAATTTTTTTATGTAAAAGCTCATTAGTAATTTTTGGCTCTCTTGCTTGCAGGTATTTTTTTTGCTTTTCTAAACTCACTTCAATAAAAAAGACCTGATTATTCCCTTCTCCCAGCATATCATATTCGGCACCTAGGGGAGCATTTAAAAAAATTATTCCTTTTTGATTCTTGATTTTTTCTTGATAAAGTTGATGAATAATTGGGTTTAAAGTGTTTTGTAAAAACTCAAGATTTTTTTGAAGATCTCCATTAAAAACTTTTTTCTTAATCATTTCTTGGGTTAAATTGATAGCGGAGGCAGAATGAGGAAAAAAATATTCTAAAAGTTTTTTTTTATACTTTTTATAATTAGGGTTATTAATTTTTTCATAAATCTCTTTTACTATTTTATCAAAATCTATTTCTAAAGCATTAATATTTTGCGCTTTTAAATTTTGAATAATTTTTTTTACAATAAGCGTTTTCCCACTGGCAATTACTCCGGTAACGATTAAACGGTACTGGCCTAACACTTTCTCTTCTAGAGCTTTTTTTACAGGGAGTGAAAAGTATTCCTTTACATTCCCTCCCCTGCTTAATAATGACTTTGCTAGACTAGAACTAATATTTTTAAACTCGGTTTTAGCTAAAAAATAAATAAATTCTAACTCCGGATTTTGCTTTAAATAAACGTGGTTAAAATCCATTTCGTTTTGAATATCAAAAGGCGTCCTAATCCCCCGAATAATAACTTTCACCCCTACCCTTTTAGCGATATCCACCAGCATTGTATCTTCAGCAATAATAGAAATCCGAGAAAAGTCTAGGGAGCATTTTTCTAAAAGTGATTTTCTTTCGAGTAAGGAAAATAAAGGTTTCTTCGTTTTATTATTTAAGATAACAATGAAAAGTTTTTTGGTAATTGAGAGGCTTCTTTTTATTAAGGAGAGATGCCCCTTAGTAATAGGGTCGGCGGACAAGGGGAAAATGGCTTTGTTAATCATGAATTACTTACCAAGGAAAATGAAGAAGTTTATTATTAAAAGCATTTAAAAACAGTATTTTTTTTTTATCCATTAAAAAAACATCAAATAAAACGATGGGATATTTTTTATGAATTAATTTTATGTTATAAAAATTAGGCGATGAAAAAACAATATTTTCATTGTTTGCTAGAATAAAATTTTCTTGTTGAAAAATATTTTTTAAAAAAATTGCCCAATCTAGATTGATGATTTTCCCAGAAGACGATAAAGTATTCTCTTGGATAATTGTTTTTTTTATATTTTCTAATATTTTTTCTCCTTCTCGATAAGTAGCAAATAACTTTTTGAAAGAGCCATTAAAAAAAACACTTCGGTGATAATGAGAAGCAACTCCATCACTCTTCAGCCAAAGAGAATAAACGATGCTGTTATTTTTATTTAAAATAAATTTTTGATTCTGGTTTTGGTAAAAATTAATATTAACCTGTAAATCTTCCAAGTTAGAAGATTTTAAAAACAAGTAATCCCTTACTTCGTGGTTTATTTCTTTTAGTGATAAATTTTCTCGAATTAATCCATAAGAATAAATCACACTCATCTCTAGTTGGTGAAATAACTTTTTAATTGCTGGGAATTGATTATTTTTTAAAGAGTAAGATGGTGTTAAGTACGTTATTTTAGCTTTAGTATTTGCTTTGATTTTTTGATTATCGCGATAGGCTATATTTTCATCGAGGTGTATTGCTTTTTTTTTTTGCAGGAGTTGAAAAAATTTCTCTTGAGAAACTACTGGGTAAGAGAATGATTTTTTAGCGCCATTAAAATCTTTTTGATCAGTGATGAGAAAAATATTTTCTTTTTCTAGATAAATCCAACCATTGAATTTTTGTCCTAAATAAAAATAAATAAAATAAGGGTTAGTTAATAAAAAAGGTAGTTTAGTTTCTTTCAAGAAAATATTGCAGGGCCATTTCATAGCCATGAGCACCTAGTCCGGTAATAACTCCTAGGGCTTGATCGCTAAAAAAAGATTTTTTTCTAAAATCTTCTCTTGCATAGACATTGCTTAAATGGACTTCAATAAAGGCAATGCTCTTTGCTAAAAGGGCGTCTCTTATTGCAACTGAAGTGTGGGTAAAAGCAGCAGGGTTGATAATCACTCCGGTTAAACTGGGTAAGTCATGAATGAAATTAATAATTTCTCCTTCGTGATTGCTTTGAAAAAATAATAACTCGGCACCATATTCCTTAGCAATTTTTTTAAGGTTATTTTCAATTTCTCTTAAGGTTATTTCTCCATAAATGCTTTTTTCTCGATTCCCTAAAAGATTGAGATTAGGGCCATTAATAATTGCTACTTTCATCAGTCTTTATTTAACGTGTCAATAATAAATAATTATATTATTAAGAAGACTAATTTCTTGAGTTAAATAATTATTAAAATTTAATAAAATTATCGTAAATTAATAATTGTTTGATAACTAGAAACAGCTCTTTGAATTACGTTTTTAGTTAGATCTAAACTGATTTGCGCTCTTTGAGCGGCAATAGTTACATCATGGACATTGACTTCATTAGGCCGGCTAATAAGCTCTTCGGATAATTTATCTGAGGTAATGACCTGTTGATTTACAAGATTAAGAGCCGAAACCATTTTGTCATAAAAAAGATTACCATTACCTACTTGATGCTTACCAATATCCCCTTCTAAAATGTTAAAATCAGCAAAGTGTTTATCGTTTTTCGTGCTTAAAGGGATCATATCTCCCTTACCAAAAATAGTATTTTTAAAATGATGAGAAGTTGTTAGATTATTCATTTTTAATTTTTGTTATTTATGCTCGACCAATTGTAAGGGCTGCCTTAAACATACTTTTGGCCGCATTAACCGTAGCTACGTTTGCTTCATACGATCTAGAAGCTGAAATCATGTCTACCATTTCATTGACAATTACTACATTAGGCATTTCCACGTAGCCTTTTTGAGGGCCAGTTTTAATGGAATCGGGATGGCTAGGGTCATAGACCAATCTTAAAGGAGAGTTGTCTTTTTCTATTTTTAGAACCCTTACTCCGTCACCCGTATCTACTTTAAAAGCATCTGGTTTAAAATGACTTTTGTAAATGGGGCGACTTTCTCTACTTCGAACTATCACCCTTGATCTTCTAAAAGGTTCGCCGTTACTTGTCCTCGTGGTAGTGGCATTGGCTATATTGTCAGCAATGACGTCCATCCGTAGTCTCTGGGCGGTGAGAGCAGTAGAAGCAACGTTAAAGGATTTAAAAAAACTCATATTTTATTTTAAGCTAAGACGCTTTTGATTCTAACGAAATGGTCACTAATTGATTTACTAATCGCTTCAAAATGAAGATTGTTTTTCACCATATCGCTAACTTCTTTTTCTATATCCACGTTGTTTTTATCGTTTCTAAAATTAGTATCAAACTCTTCGAGAATTTTAGAAGTTACACTTGTGTAATGTTTTTTAGTTTCGAAAGGGATATGCCTTTCATTGGTAGTGTGAAAAGGAGGAGAGATTTTTTTCTCCTGCTCTAAAACTCGATTAAGCTCACTTTCAAATGTGATCATTTTCCTTTTATAAAAAGGCGTATCGACGTTGGCAATGTTATTGGAAATAGCCTCATGACGAAGAAGATTGTTCCCGAGAGCCATTTGCCCTAAAGTAACAACTCGGTTGAAAGGAGAGTTTTCTATTAGCATATATTTAAAATATCGGTAATATAAAAAAACCTTTACTACTTTTTTATGGGGCCAATCATATCTTTAGGATTAACCCATTTATCGAACTCTTCAGCACTTAAATAATCTAGTTTTAAAGCAGCTTCTTTTAAAGTGGTATTTTCCTTAAAAGCCTTTTTAGCAATAGCTGCTGCTTTTTCATAACCAATATGATTGTTCAGGGCAGTCACTAGCATAAGGGAGTTATCTAAATTTTTCTCAATATTAATTTCGTTAGGAGTAATCCCTGCTAAACAATGCTGGTTAAAAGAATCCATAGCATCACTTAAAAGTTCAATAGAAGTAAGGAGATTATAAGCCATTAGCGGTTTAAAAACATTTAATTGGAAATGGCCATTCATCCCTCCTACGGCTAAAGACAAGTCATAGCCTAATACCCCAGCGCACACCATGGTCAATGCTTCAGTTTGAGTAGGATTAACTTTTCCCGGCATGATAGAAGATCCTGGTTCATTAGCTGGAATATTAATTTCACCAATCCCGCAACGTGGTCCTGAAGACAGCATACGAATGTCGTTAGCAATTTTCATTAAACTTACCGCTAACTGTTTTATACTCCCGGAAGTTTCAACCAAGGCATCATGGGAAGCTAAAGCTTCAAATTTATTACTAGCTGATTTAAAAGGAAGTTTAGTCAATTGAGCAATTTTTTTTGCCACTAAATGACTATACCCTTTAGGCGTATTAAGTCCAGTTCCCACCGCACTCCCTCCAAGGGCTAAATTGCTTAAATGATTTAGGGTGTTTTTAATGGCTTTATGAGCATATTCTAACTGAGCTAAATAAGCAGAAAATTCATTACCAAGAGTTAGAGGAGTAGCATCCATAAAATGAGTTCTTCCGATTTTAATAATTTTATTAAAATCTTTAACTTTTACCTTTAAAACTTTTATCAAACTTTCTAAGGCTGGGAAAAGTTTTTCAGCAATTTTTTTATAAATGGCAATGTGCATAGCCGTAGGAAAAGTATCGTTAGACGACTGCGATTTATTAACGTCATCATTAGGGTGAATGATTTTAGCCTCCGATAGTTTTTTTTCTAAAATAACTTGAGCACGATTAGCAATTACTTCATTAACATTCATATTGGACTGAGTTCCCGAACCAGTTTGCCAAACCTTTAAGGGGAATTGATCGTCGAGTTCTCCCGCTAAAATTTCATCACAGACCTTGGCAATAATCTCACTTTTTTTTTTAGGTAAGACATTTAAAGAGGCATTCGTTTGGGCTGCGGCCTTTTTTAAAAAAGCAAAAGCATAAATAATTTCTAATGGCATTTGCATGTTCGGTCCACCAATATTAAAGTTGTGAAGAGAACGTTGAGTTTGAGCTCCCCAGTAAACTTTTTCTGGAACTTTGACTTCCCCTAAGGTATCTTTTTCTATTCGATATTTCATTTTTTTATATCCTATTTAATAAATTTAATTTCACTTCATCAACACTAATTGCTAATTTTTGTGCTATGCTTTTAGCGTCATCTCCTCTGCTTGATAGCTGAATAATTTTAGCAGCTAAATCTTTTTTTATTCCATTATTTTTTTGGATAGTATTTTTTTCGTATTTTTTATACGGAGCAAAACTTATAAGTGTAGTTTTTTTAAAATTATTATTATTTACTTTTTCTTTATTGTGCAAAGGTTTTTTTTGCTTCATTTGCTTCTCGTAACTTTTAAGTAAATTTTTTAGCTCAAGGGACTTCTCATCAATGATGGTAATTTGCTGGTTAAAATGCTCAATTTTATTTTCAACCCGTAAGAGCTTTTCTTCTAAGTTACGATTGAAAAGATTAATAGAATCATTAATTTCAAATTTAATTTTTTTTAGAGATAATTTTTGATTGATTTTTTTATCGAAAAAAAACCAGATTAATATTAATAAAAAAATATTGATAAAAAAATAAATCATTCTTTTAGGTTTAAAAAAATTCCCTTATTATCCTCTTTTAAAATAGTTTTTTTATGGGTTTCTTGCTTCCCTTTTTTAGAGTTTTCTTTTTCTTTTTCTTCCGCCGAAGAGATTAACTTAATATCACTTTCTTTATTTTGAATGGTTTCTATTTTATTATCTTCTTCTTTAATCTCTTTGGCTTGTTGTTGCCCGATTGCCTCTAATTTTTTTTTATTTATTTCAGAATTTTTTCTTTTACTTGCCTCTGTCGAGTTTTTTAAAACTGCGTTGATATTGAGATCAGAAGAGTTAATAGCCATTTTTATTTTTTAATAATATTATTTTTTAAAAACAATTTTTTTAGTTTTTTCACTAACAAAAATATCTATTTTTTTTTTTGCAAAAAGGTTTTTGTATTCACTATTCAAAAATGATATAGTAACATTAGAATAGAAATTTCGCTTGATTTTAATCATTCCTAGATTGGGGTGATTTCCATAAAGATCTTTTTGGATTTTGTCTAATTGCTTTTGTAAATCTAAAACCTCTCGATTTAGATTTTTCATTTCTTGATAAATTTCTTGCGCCTTTTCCATTTTATTTAAAATAGTATGTTTTGATCTTTCATTTTTTAGATTAGTTATCTTATCTTTTTTTTCAGTAATCGCTAAAGTAATTTCTCTCATTGAAATCATAAAATCATAAGGAATACTCATCACCACTTTAGTCTCAATTGTTCCTTTTGAACCAAGATTGGAAACGTCTATAAGATTAGTAACTTTAACTTCTCCTCCCCATATGCTACCTTTGTTATCAGTAGAAGTAATGCTGTTGCCACAAATTACATCACAGTTATTAATAATAGCATCAACAATAATATCTTTTTTTACAATTAGTGAAATTCCTTGAATAAATTTTGCTTTTAAATTTCCTTCTTCAACCTGGATAAGGTGGTTTCTCTGGCCCACTATTCCCAATTGAACTATAATATTATTTTTACATTTTATTCTACTATTAGAAATAGATTTCCCGACAATAATATCTTTTTCAGCATAAACCCAAGTGGCATCGCTGATCGACTCCTTTACAATAATAGTCCCATTATGTTCTATTTTACTGGTTTTATTGGTTATTTCATCTAGCATTAAAACCTCTTCCACCACCCATTTATCTTTATCTACTCGATAAATACAGCCATCAATTTTAGCAAAAAGTTTATTTTCTTTGATGTAAATATTTTTCCCTGGTTTAAAAATATGTTCTTCTTTTAACTGTTCAGCTTCTATTTTTTCTCCAAATAAATTTTCTCCATCTTCTCCTCGTTTAGACTTATGGCTTATGACTAGTAATTGATCTTTATTCACCAAATGAATTTCATGCATAAATTTACTTGATGGAGATGAGTTTTTTTTCTTGTAAACTTCTTCGTAAAAGCCTTTTTTATATTCAGTAGGTTCTTTACTTTGAACAATAAGGATTGGAATATGGTATTTTTTTTGACGAATATTATTTTCTATATTTTTCTTTGAATAAGGTGCTTTTATTTTCAATCTTCTTAGCTCTTTGATAACCTCATCAGTTTCGATTGGTTTGCCCCAGGTTTTAGGAGGTTGAATGGTTAAAAAAGCTCTAGTCATTAAAGCGTTAAAAGTAATTTTAAGCTTCCCATCTATTTGGGGATTAGGAACCCAACTTCCTATTTTTATAACCTTAGGTTTATTTTCTATGATTTCCTTTCTTAGGTTATCGCTAATAGTAATTTCTAATTTATCTAGGATGCCATTAATAACTTTAGGAGAGTAAATTTTTTTATTTTTGGTATTAATTTTTAAAAATTTGCCTTCTTTATTTGTAAAGGTATTGATAAAAGATGAAATATTAACCGTGTAATCAGAATCTTCATTAAGAAAATAATAAATATCTTCTTCGGTTTTTAAATAAATAAATTTGAAAGCATCATTTGCTGAATTTTTTTCAGGCTTGCTATAAAAGACTTTCTTCCAGCTTAAGTCTTGTTCGTTCTTGATATTAAAATAACTAACCGCTATTTTAATGGCTTTTTTAAAATCTTTTGTTTCTACAATAATAGTAGATTTCGATAGTGGGATAACGATTTTTTTTTTACGATAAAAATTACTTAAAATATTTTTTATCGTAGTATTTATTTTTCTAAGAGAGACTAGTAAAGCATAGTTTATTTTTTTATTTTCTTTTAGGTATTTTCCAAATAACTCCATTGAAAATTTAAAAATTTATTTCAACCAAACTAGACCAATGACTTTTTTATACTGTCTAGCGAATCTCTAATTTTCCTAATCGCTTTAGTATGAAGTTGAGAAACTCGCGATTCGGTTAGCGTTAGAACTTCTCCAATTTCTTTTAAGGTCAACTCTTCATAGTAATACAAAATTAAAACCCTTTGTTCTCTTTCTGGTAGCTTTTTAAGTTCACCTACTATCATTTTTTTTACTTCTTCTCTTTCTAAATCATTAACTGGGTTATTGTCGTCATTAGATTTTAACAAATCAATAAAAGAAACCTCATCATCATTTTTTTTAACCAACCAGACATCGTCCAAAGAAGCGATATTTGAGTCGTTGGCCATATTATTTATTCGCTCAACTTCCGAAATACTTATTCCTATTTTTTCAGCCAATTGTTCTTTTTTAATAATCTCGCCTTTTTCTTCTTTGTATTTTTTTTTGATTTCTTCCATTTGTTTAAATTTTTGACGAACTGATCGAGGAACCCAATCTAAATTTCTAAGCTCATCAAAGATTTGTCCCCTAATTCGAGTAATACCATAGGTTTTAAATTTAATTCCTTTCTCCGGATCAAATTTATTGATGGCATCCAGCAAACCAAAAACCCCAAATCCCACTAAATCGTCAAATTCAATATTTCTAGGGACGTTATTAATCACCTTCCCCGCCACGTATTTAACTAGAGGAGCGTACTTTTCAATTAAGATATTTTTATCTTGCACACTTCCCAGGTCTTTAAATTTTCTCCAAACCATGAGCTCTTCTTTTTCACTCATATTAATGTATTTTGCTATATTTGTCATTTTTTCTCCTAGTTATAAATTAATCTTTATTAAGCATATTACGAACGGCATTAGCCATTTTTTCCGGTTCAAAATCAAAACTATCACCATCTAACTCCCCTGATTTATAAGGTTTTTTAGAGTCAGTTTTGTTACTTTTTTTCTCTTGATTTTTTTGTTTATCTTGCTTTTCTTGAGAAGTATTAGCCGGGGCAGGATTATCTCCTGGGGTTTTACTGGCAAAATTAATATCAATCTTATCTTTTACCTCAGAGTAGTTTTCAGTATTGACATTTTCTACTCCAATATCCTTTTTAAAAAGATTATCCTTAACTTCTTCTATATTAGGGTTAAAACTAGGAAAGTCATTTGGAAATTGCTTTTTAAGAAAACTCAAAACAGCAAAGATAAAAACAAACCAAACTATTCCTAAGTAGAAAACCGATAATAATTCGCTCCATTCATTAAAATTAAAAAGCTTCAAAATTAAGAAGAAAAAAGTTAAAAAAGAAGAAACAATCAGGCTTAAAAATGCGTTACTTTTCATTAAACTAATATTGTTTCTTTATTTTTATATAAATTTTCTATTCTCATTTCTTCTTCTAGGGTTTTAGATATATTGATAACGTTTTTACTAAATAAAGTATTTTGGCTAAGCTCCAAAATAGGTTTTTTCAAATAAATGGATTTTAATAAATTGTCATCTTTAAGGGCAAAACCTAAATTGATAACATCGGTTTTTAAAAATTTAGTAGCAAGCTTTTTTAACTTACCTAAGGCATGTTCCCCGCTAGTAAGATTAAAGCAGCGATTAAAAATAGTGTAGAAAGCAATTGGCTTATAGTTAGCGATTAATAATTTCAAAAGGCTATAGCCATCAGCAAGGGAAGTAGGTTCTGGGGTGGTTACGAGAATTACTTTTCTGCATAATCCCACAAAATCCATAATGAGTTTTGACATTCCTGAGGGTAGGTCAATTAAAATATAGTCATAATGCTTTAACTGATACAGTGCTTTGATAAATTTAAGCCTTTCATATTTGGTTAGATTATTGATTTCGTTAATAGCCGAAATCCCTGGTATTAAATCAATGCCGTATTGACTGGCAAAAATAATTTCTTGCATAGTTTTTTCACCATTTAGGAAGTTTTGCAAATTATGCCGCGGGAACTCTCCTAATAAAATATGAACATTTGCCATTCCAAAATCGCCATCAAAAACCAGTACTTTCTTTCCAAGTTTTTTTAAAGCGATTGCTAGGTTTACGGTTAAGGAAGTTTTTCCTACTCCACCTTTGCCAGAAACAATAGTGAAGATATTTTGGTTTTTAGATTTATTTTGGAAATCCTTGTATTCGGCGTGATTTTTTTTTCTTAAAAGTTGATCGATAGTATTAATTTGACTTTTCATATAACCACTCCTCTAAAAGTAAATTAGCCAAAATTTCATTATCTAGTTTTCTAATATCATTTGGAATATCCTGCCCATTTGTGACATAGGATAAAGAAAATTTATTTTCATAAATAACGCTCAAACTAGTCCCTAAGGTAGAAGAGTCATCTATTTTGGTAATGATAAGTTGATCTATTTTAAAAGAATCAATTGTGCTAATGAACTTTTTTAAATCTTGATACCTTTGATTGGCATTGATGCATAAGACAACTTCCTTTTCGTAGGCTTCGGGAATATCCAAATAGTCTATCGTTTCATTAATCACATCTTGTTCTTTTAAGCTAATTCCCGAAGTGTCAATTAAATAAATCCCTTTGTCCTTATCTTGGTTTAATAGATTAATTAAAAGTTTTTTATCATCAAAGCGATGAAACCCAACATTTAAAATACTTGCAAACTTTTCTAATTGACTAATCGCCATTAATCTTCTAACATCGAAACTACCTAGCTGCAAATTGGTATCTTTATCGAAACTCTCACTTTCACTGAAAAAAAGCGAGGAGGCTATTTTACAGAGCGTGGTGGTTTTGCCAACACCAGTAGGGCCTACAAAAAAAATAACTTTTTTCTTTTTAGGGTTTTTAAAATTAGATATGGGTTTACCGATGGTGATAAGTTCGCCAACGGTTTTAGCTAGCTCTCTAAAATCTTTCTCGCTATTTAATTCTTCTATTAAGCTAATTTCTTTTATGGTTTTGGCAAAATCTAAGGAAAAATCTTTTTTTACTAAAAAATCAACAACAATATTCTTAGGATTAGGAGCAGTATTTTTAGTCTTTATTTTTTCTCTAGCTAGAGTATCGGTTTTAAAAGTAAACGAAGGGTTATTGCCTTCTAGACTAGGGTTATATTTGATTCTTTTTTGAAAGTCGCCAATCAATTTCTCATAGTTGATTTTTTTTTGAATTAGTTTGGTTGGTTTAGTGATTTTCACTTTTTCTTTTTTAGGCTCTGCAGTAATATTTTTGCTTCGAAAAAGCTTGGTTTTTTTTATATCTTTGTTGTAGCGAGCTATTTGAATTTCATAAAATTCTTCAACCACTTTTTTGAAAAATCTTTTTTTATTTTTTTTCACAATGCCTTCTCTAATAATTTCAAAACTCGTATGATCATCTAATATTTCCATCAAATGTTGATAAGCTTCTTTTTTATTTTTAGCGATAATTGTTTTATAAGTAGGCATGCTTTTTAATCAAAATCCACTTTAGTTATTAAATTTAATTTATATCCTTCGGCTATTTCTTCTTTAGCAACGATTTTTAAGTCCTTAAAGTTTTTCTGCAAAATTATTTTTAATGGTTTTCTCATAATACTATCTATTAATAAAATCGGTTTATATCCTTTCTCACCTACGAAATTAATGGTTTTCGTTAATTTACCGATTAAAGACGTTAGAAATTGAGGTTTAATATTAAGGTGGTTGCTGTTTTCAATTTTCACCAAAGACTTATAAAGATTTTCTTCCCATTTTTCATCGAAAATAAAAAAGTTAATATTTTTTCTACTATCAGCTATTTGATAAGATATTTGCCTTTTAAGCCTTTGCCTAATTTTTTCCACAATTTCATCTGGGTGCAGCACGTTATCTTTGATGTTATCTATAATAGTTTCTAGGATAATGCCAATGTTGCGGATAGATATTTCTTCTACTAAAAGCTCCCCTAAAATATACTGGATATCACCAGTTTTAATTTTGTAGTTTTTCAGCTCTTCTAAAAGAATGGGGTTATTTACTTTAGCATTTTCTAAAATCATTTGGGTATCTTTTCGACTTAGAATTTCGTTAGCATTTTCTTTAATGATTTGAATGAGGTGAGTAGTAACAATAGTAGGAATATCCACAATGGTGAGCCCTTTTTTCTCAGCAAATAGTTTATCTTTTTCTTCTATCCAAAAAGCCGGCAGGTTAAACACCGGATCTCTAACTTCAGGAGAATCCATTTTAACTTCTGTGCCAGTTGTGTTAATTGCTAAAAGCTTTTCTAGTTGAGTAATGCCTTCCCCCACAATAGAGCCATTTATTTTAATAACATACTCATTGCCATTCAACTGAAGGTTGTCAGTTATTCGAACTTGGGGAATGACTAATCCGAGCTCTAAGGCCAGTTGTTTCCTACTTTTTTTTACCCTATCTAAAAGATCACCGCCTTGCCCTTTGTCAGCAATGTAGATGAGTTCATAACCTAGCTCTATTTCGAGGGGATCATACTGCAATCCTTCAATGATTTTTTCTGGACTTAAATCTTCTTCTTCTGGAATAACGTCTTCTATCTTTGTTTTGCTTTCTTCTTCTAAAGTAGTTTTAATTTTTCTTTGAAGAGCATAACCAATGTAAAAAAACAAAATGCTTAAGGGAAGAAACACTAACCAAGGAAAACCAGGGAGAAAAGAAGTGATCAACACAAAAGCACCAATTAGATAAAATGCAACTGGGTTTTTAAAAGCTTGAGTGTACAGGTCATCGGAAATATTTTTCTCGCTAATGCTCCTAGTAACGACTACCCCAGTTGATATTGAAATAATAAGTGAGGGAATAGCTGCTACTAACCCATCACCAATAGCAAACTTAATATAACTCTCACCAGCTAAGGCAAACCCCTCTCCTCTTATTAAAACACCAATGATAATCCCTCCTATGATATTAATTAATACAATGACAATAGAGGCAACTACTTCCCCCGAAATGAACTTAGAAGCACCATCCATAGAACCGTAAAAATCAGCTTCTTTTTGCACATTTTCTCGACGACGAATGGCTTCTTTTTCATCTATGAGCCCAGCATTGAGATCGGCGTCAATAGCAATTTGCTTGCCCGGTAGAGAATCTAATTTAAAACGAGCGCTAACTTCTGAGGCACGATTTGCTCCTTTAGTGATGACTAAATACTGCACCACAATGATGATGATAAAAATTACCGCTCCAATAAAATAACTACCCCCAGTAACGAACTCAGAAAAAGCCTTGACTACATTCCCGTCAAAAGCAACCCCGTCAGATAAAATAAGCCTAGTCGAAGAAATATTAATAATTAATCTAAAAGCAGTGGTGAGCAAAAGCATGGTGGGGAATATGGAAAACTCTAAATTATTAGTGGAACTGATAATTGTTATAATGACAATCAGCGCTAGAACGATATTTAAGATCATAAAAAAATCTAAAAGAAAACCAGGCAAAGGAATTAGCACTAAAGTAACTCCAGCAATAATAAGCGAAAGGAATAAAAACGTGGGGTTTTTTACTAACTCTAAAAAATTTAATAAAGCAAAATTCCCGTTTAATGTTGATTCTCTAGCCATAATTAATTAGTTTTATATTGGTCCAACTCCGAGAGTATTTTAGCTAACACGGAGTAAAACTCTCTAGGGATGTACTCGTTGATTTCCACTTGCTCATACAAGCTACGAGCTAATGGTTTATTTTCTACAATAGGAACATCGTTTTCTTTTGCGATTTTTCTAATTCTAAAAGCTAGGCTATCGACTCCTTTCCCAACTAATTTGGGAGCGTCCATAATTAAAGAGTTGTACTCGATAGCGCAGGCATAGTGCGTGGGATTAGTTATAACGACATCAGCGCTTTTAATATTTTTTACCATTTCTTGGGAAGCAATTTCCTTAGCTCGCTCCCTTTGTTTTTGCTTAATTAAAGGATTTCCTTCTAATTCTTTAGTTTCTCGTTTCACCTCATCTACTGTCATTTTTAATTTTCTAATAAACTCACTCTTTTGAACCAACCAATCTGGATAAGCAATGATTAAAAGAAATAATCCTAAATAAAGCGAAACTTGGTAAACATATTCACTGGTTTTAATAAACGAATAATACACATCTTTATAGACTAAATAAATAAAATCTTTCATAGAAAAATAAAGGAAAAGCGAAACAATGATAATCGAAAAAGTGATCTTAATAATAATTTTTATAGCATTAATAAACTGAGTCCTAGAAAAAATGGTTTTTTCTAAAAAGTTTTTCCAGCTAGGCATAATTTTTTTAAAATTGAATTTTAAGTTTTTTGTGGTAAAGAAAAACCGAGTTTGAATCAAGGTGAAGAAAATTACTAGAAAAAAAATTAAAATACCAATAGGAAAAAAGTATTTCAAAAAAACTAAAATATTATCTTTTATAATAGCACTAACGCTATTCGCATCGATTAAAATCAAATCTTGATTGATAAAATTAAAAGAAAAATATTCTAAAAACCCTTTCATATAGTAGCTAGAAAAAACAAAAATAAACAGCAAAGAACCAATTAAAATTAAAGCTTGTGGGAGTTCTTGAGTGAGATAAACTTGCCCCTCTTCTTCACGAGCTTTTCTTTTCCTACTTTCGGTCGGCTGCTCGGTTTTGCTTTCGTCTCCTTCCGCGTGCAGAAAAAGGTTGATTTTATACTCTTCTTCGTTAAATAAAATATTGTTTTCCATTAAAATCTTTTTATGTCATTTATTTTCTATGCTCTTAAAGCAAATAAAAATTGTTTTATATCAAAAATAGCGTTATCCCAAAACGCACTAAAAAGTTCGATAATAAAAGGCAAAGAAATAAAGATAAAAATAATCCCTACCCCTAACTGGATGGGCAAACCTAAAATAAGGATATTTACCTGAGGCACTATTTTCCCAATAATCCCTAAAGTTACGATGATGATAGTAGAAGCAACAATAATAGGAAAAGAAAATTTAAGAGCAATGACAAACATTTTTACAAAATACTCCATGGCCTTTAAAAAAAAAGATTCACTGTTTTTCATAAGCTCCACTACTGGTAATAACTGATAACTTTCCACAATGGTATTAATCAAAAGATGAAAGCCATTTAATTCTAAAAAAATCAACACAGCTATGAAATAAAAAAACTGACTCCATAAATTGCTCTGCTCTTGAGTAACCGCGTCAAAAGCTTCCGCTATACCCATTCCTATTTGCACGGAAAAAAATTGAGCGGAAATCCTAAAAGCTAAAAAAATAAAAGACAGTAGCAGACCAATCATAGCTCCTAAAATAAATTCTTTTAAAAGAATGGCCATGTATTCTAAGTTATTCCCGGGAATATTTTGCAAGTAATCTTTAAACCACGGGACAATAACTAAGGCAATGAGAAAAGCTAGGATAATTCTAATGCGCAGATAAATTAATCTTGAAGAGAAAACCGGAGCTACTACTAGAAGCCCTAAAATCCTAGCCCAGGCAATTAAAAAAACTTGAAAAGACGATAGTAAAAAATTAATCGATTCCATGCTAACGATTTAAAAAAGGAATAATCTCAAAAATGTCTAGAGTATAGTCCATCATTTGATTGATAATAAAATAAGAAAAAAAAATTAGCGACAACATAACCACGACAATTTTAGGAATAAAAACTAGGCTTTGCTCTTGAATAGAAGTGGTGGTTTGAAGAATCGCTATGATTAGCCCGATAATGATACTCAACAATAAAACGGGCCCTGCTACTATAAAAATAATAATAATAGCATTCCTTACTAAATCAATTACTTGTCCGTCACTCATAATAGTTATAAATTAAATGATTTCACTGCTTGCAGTGTGATAATATGCCATCCGTCTACTAGCACAAAAAGGATAATTTTAAAAGGAAGCGATATCATAATGGGAGGAATCATAATCATCCCCATGGCCATTAAAATGCTCGCGACAATCATATCAATGACAATAAACGGAATGAATAAATAAATGCCTATTTTAAAAGCTATGGTTAGTTCGGAAATAATAAAGGCCGGAATTAGCGTTATCATCGAAACTTCACTTTCGTTTTGTGGCCTTTCTTCATTGCTTAAATACATAAAAAGATCAATGTCTTTTTCTCTAGTTTGTGCTAGCATAAATTTTTTAATAGGCGCCACACTAGTTTCGAAAAAAGTTTCAGTTGAGATTTTTTGTTCCGAATAAGGCACGTAAGATTCATTGTAAATCTGTTTAATAGTAGGAGCCATAACAAAAAAAGTGATAAATAAAGCAAGGCCCATGATGACGTTGTTGGGCGGCTCGCTTTGCAGGGATAAGGCCCTTTGGACAAATTTTAAAACAATTGCAATGCGAATAAAAGACGTGGTCATAATGATGATGGAAGGAGCAATAGTGAGAATTGTAAGGAGTATTAAAATCTGCAGAGAAAGCGACACTTCGTTGGGGTTGTTGGCCGAGCGAAGCCCTAAATTAAAATAAGGAATGGAAAAGTTTTGCTGAGCAAAAAGACCAGCGATCAGTAAGACTAAACTAATAAAAAAAAATTTATATTTATTTTTCTTGAATAAAGTTAACAATTTTATTTCCCCCTTAATAAAATTTTCGTAATTTAATTATTTTTCATACGCATTAATTTTTCTTTTAAATTTCTAGTTACATTAAGAGCGTTAAAACTCCCTGGTTTATTACTTTTGGAAGCGAAATACCCGCCTATCATATCTTGGAAAAAAGAAGTATTTTCTCCCCCACTAATGCTCCCTTTTAGCTCCAATAAATCAATGCCTTCTTTATTGTCTATTTTAGTGATTAAATTGATCTTGTCATTGGTTATGGCTAAAACATAGTACTCATTAACAATCTTTACGATTTGCAGTTTTTTTTGTAAGTCAATGGGGAATTCATTATACACCTCAAAGTATTCGTTTTTTAAGTTGGTATTTTTTTTCCTTGATTTAATGTATTTCAACAAAACCACTCCGCCTAGCAAAAAAAAACTCAGGAATAAAATCATCTTTAACCAAAGGAAAAGGTATTCGCTTTCACTACTATTAGATTTTTTTGCTTGCAGGTTAGGCGAAAAAGTATCGATTTTATCTAAAGGATTTTGAGATTTATCGGCGTTGCCTTCATCTAAAGGGGTAGATGCTGAAGTTTCACTCGCTACGTTGGTTATTTCCTTAGGAATGGATTTTTTGGCTAATTCTCCCATCGCTTGTGCTTGTAACACTGTGATAACCATAAGGCAACAAAAAATGATAATAAGTTTTAATGAATGCATAAATATAACAAAATGATTATACCCTTTTAAATTTAAAAAAATTCATAAAAATAAAAAAATTTAGTAAAAAATTCAAAATATCCAAAATATCTTGAATTTTTTATAAAAAAATGAATTTTAAATTACTTTTTTTATAAAAAAAAATTATTTTTTCATAAGAAAAAAACAAAAATTGAAAGATTAAGCTGTTTTTGTTGCAGGAAACAACCATATTGATAAAATTAAAAAAAAACTAAGAACTAGATTTTCAGTTAGATTTTAAAAAAAAGATTAATTCTTCTTTTCGTTTTCTCTTAAAAGACTAAGCAAAGGCTTGGCTATTTTGATGATTAATGCTGGTAATTAATCTAATTAGAAGCGTTTTGCTAAAGAATGTTGATATTGTTATGGAGTGAAAGTGAAGTTACATGTTATTTTTGTCTCTTTGGCCATAAGTACCTAAAAAATAGTTATAAAAAAAATCTTTATTAGATTAATTTATCATTGGGCATTATCAAGATTAAATTTTTTGCTAATTTCTTTAATTTTCGAATTATGTTTGATTGAAGATCTTGATTTATTATGTAAATATTTAGAAACTCTATTAGTAGAAAATTCAAGAATCTCATTTAAACGATTTTTATTTTTTTCATCATCTACCCAATTTATTACAGCATCGCACTGCTTATCTATTTTAGGTGTAGATTTTTCATTAGGTGGAAATTTTTCAATGCCTATTATTTCGGTAGTGATTTGACTTGATGTTAAAATTTTATAAAAGCATAATAATATATGATACCTATCTCCATATTTAAATTCAATCCCAGAATTATTTAGAGTAAAATATAAATAATAAGCTAAATAGTATTTAATTTCCTCGTGGTTCTCATGAAAAATTTCACCTTTTTCTGTTTGCTCAGTAATACTTTTTTTCCCTCTATCTGAAGCAAGATTTGGAGATTCAAGAAAAGTTGAGATATAACATTTGGCTTGTTCTTGTAATGAAATAATACTTTCTTGCTTTTTCTTTCTATGCTTTCCTTTTAAACGTTCATAATAAAACTGAACAGGAGTATTCTTATTCTCATAGAAATCTTCTAGCATTTTATTTGCTTCATTAACACATACTCTCAAATATTCATCAATAGAATTTTGACTATTGCTTGCTATGGTAATATCATTTTTTTTATCTTCATTTCCATCATTGATTATAATAAGTTTAAACGGAATTAATAAATCATCTATTCCATCAATATCTTTATTATTATAAAGAGTATTTGTTGTTTGACAACCATTGATTATCTTAGGTGCTTTTATTTCAAATTGATCATTTTTATTTTGGTTATAATCTTTAACAACAATTGCGATGCCATTATTTAAAAGTGGGAAATCATCAATTTTATTTTTCAGCGTTTCAGCAATTTCTTTATTTACACTAGTTTCACCTTGATACTCTCTTATGTTATCTTCAAAAATTAATTCTCTTAGAACGCCTTCCCCATTTTCATCACATATAATTTTTTTAAACTCACTAAATTTAATTACTCCAATAAGGCAATTATCAATTTCAACTTTTTTTTCTATTTTTACAGGCGGTATTCTAAAGTTTCCATCAATATCTTTAGTCTTTTGTATTATTTCATCTTGCCCTAATATGTTTAATTTAATTTCTCCTTTTTTATAAAGACTGATTGTCGGGTTATCTTCATTTTGTTCAGTGTTATAAGGTTTTTTAGTAAAAAAATATGCTATTTCTTTTAAATTTATATGGACCCTTTTACTTAGTTCAAAAATTTCTTTTCGTATTTCAAGTATTTTATTTATATTAGATTTACTATTTTTATCAAGATTATAATTTTCAAGGCTTTTTTCTTGGTCCCTAAAATCTAATATGAATCTATGTAATCCATCTAACTTCGAAAAATCAATTGACCCAGTTTTAGCTTGGGTGAAAATAACTTTAATTTCTGCATCCTCTTTTTTCTTCAATCTATCTTTTAGGCACTCTTTGTCTGAAATAAGTTCGTTATCATAAGCAAAAATTATTCCATCAACATCTTGTGTTTGCCCTACTTTAACAAAACCATTGTAATTATTATCATAATTTCCAATATTCTCGTAAATGGCAACGTAGTTAGAAAATATTTCAAACATTTCATTTCCATTTATATTACTTACATTTAAACTATACTTTTCTTGGAAATTTTTAATTTGTGCTTCTAAGTAAAAATCATTTTGACTCATAAACTACTTCTCCTTAAAGTAAAAAAATCTATAAACAAACTGATTTTATCATTGTTTTTATTGAGACTAATATTTTTTTTTACTAAACCCCCTCCACCCCCTACTTCACCTTAATCAAATGCGACGTTAGCGATTTTATTTTATGGTTTTCCATGCTTTCAAATTCATAAAAATCCGAAAAGCTCCAAATGTTCCCTTCTTTATCTTCTATAGTTCCATAGGCAGTTCCCACGCTCCCCTCAACGACCATTTGCTCTAGAGTTAATTTTTTTGCTTCTTCCTCGGCCATATTTTTAACGACTACTTCAAAACCTTTTTTCCCGGTAATCTTTTCATTCCCCACCATATTCCAAACAATGTTTTCACTAACACTCGCCAAAAGAAAAGCGATGTCTCCCTTACCAAAAGCCACGTTGAAATTTTTAATTACTTCTTTTTGAGGATTATTGCCCAAGTCAATTTTTATAACTATTTCCATTATTGTAAACTCCTAATTTTTTTTTTGTATAATTATTATTTACTTAGCTCGTATAATTGTAGCACAGTTTTCCAGTTTCGGCTAGTAGCAACTACTTTGAGTTTTTTTTCGAAAAAATTATTAGTGAGCTGAGATTCGTGATACTTGCCGGTACAATGAATGAAAATATTTTCTCTATCTAGGACAAAACTATCTTTTTGTTGATTATAAATTTCTAGGCTTTTTTTATTTTCTTCAGCAGGCTCTTCCTTTAAAAAAGTAAGGTAAAGATGACTTATTACTTCAAGATTTTTTTGATAAAAGGGATTATTTACTACTGCCGCTTTTAATTCTTCTGGAGTTTTCACGATAACGGCAACGCTAAAACCAAAACTATTTTCTAGTTCTTTCTCAATACTTTTCGTTATTTCTAATTTATCGTATTTTTGAGTGGAGTTAAAAATAACATTACCGCTTTGTAGATAAGTTTTAATATCAGTAAAACCCATTTTTTCAAAAATTATTTTTAAATCAGCCATTAGAATTTTTCTCTTACCACCCACGTTTATTCCCCGCAGTAAAGCAATTTTTTTAGGCATGATTTATAGAAACGAAAATAGAAATAGTTATAATGTTGACGAAAGCTAGTAAAAAAGCAATTAAAACTCCCATTAGTAATGGCTTATACCCGAGAGAATGCATTTTAGTAAAAGAAGTCGTTAGCCCCACTGCTACCATGGCAAACACCAAGCAGATTTTTTTAGAAAAAAATAGAAGTCCGCTGATTATACTTTCCCAGTAATAAGTGTTAGTAAAAACATTTTTCAAAAATAAGTAGTCTCCTAGAGAGCGAATAACCGCTAAAGCAATAAAACCAATGATAAATAATGGTATTGCTGCTTTCAAACTAAAAGAATTGATTGACTTGCTTTTTTCAACCCTTGAGCAAACATAAATAATAAAAGGAATAACAATTATTAAGCTACTATTCCTAAGTAGTTTCGTTACCGTAGTAATTTCCAAAACTTCTGGGCGGTCAAATATTTCCGCGTAAATAAGTCCAGCACTAACTGCCTGCGATGTGTCGTGAATGGATGAGCCCAAAAAAATACCAACTGCTTTTGAAGCCTCAAAAAAATAGGGAACTAAATTGGGGTACAAGATCATAGTCAAGGTCCCAAAAAGAGCAACTATCGATATAGCATAAGAGGTTTCTTCCTCTTTAGGTTTGATACTAGAAGAAACGGCGACAATAGCGGTTACCCCACAGATGCTAGTACCTACTCCAATAAGGGCGCCTAGGTTAAAACTGATTTTAAATATTTTTTGAAAAAAAAAAGCAAAAAGCAATCCCGACACAATAGTAACACTTACCACTGGCAGAGCATTCATCGCAATATGTAAAAGTTCGACAATGCTAATACCAATACCTAAAAGGACAATGCCCAGCTTTAAAACATATTTAATAGCTAGCGAAAAACCACTTTTATATTTTTGAATAATAGGGAATCGGTAGTTTAAAATTATTCCTAAAACTATAGCAATTAAAATAGGAGAAATAGGATTTTTTTCAAACCCTAGCAAAACTACTCCTATGAAGTGTGCTAAAAAAATGGCTAATGCAGTGATTAACGAAACGATTAAAATGCCATAAATTTTGTTTTTATTCAAAGGAGGGCAAACTGTAATTTTTTATTGAAGGAACATCTTATAAGATTTTTTATTTTTGCTAATCTGTTAAAAGTAACGCTTAGTAATAGTTTATAGTATTATACCTTAAACGTTTTAAAAAAAAGAAAAATAAAAATTGAGTTTTTTTATCTACTTTTTATTTATCGAATAATTTTATAATTTCACGTAAGGAGAATAAGTTAAGAGAAAAATAATTTCAAATGATTTTTTCACAGCAAAAACTATCGCCTAAAAATTGCAAAATAGCCATATTCCTAGGAGGCATAACCAATGAAATTAATATCTCTTTAGATAGTGCTAGGACTTTTTACGACTCCATTCGTTATCAAATTGATGCAAAAAATATTCATCTCATTTTCATCGACAAAAAAATTAATTTTTATATTATGGAGCATGAGTGGATTTATTCTAACCATTACGAAGATTTCAATCAAGTGTTTTTAAAAAACCAAAAACCACTACCTCTTGATTCTCCTAAGTTTGAAAATTTAATGGCGGAGTGTCATGCTTTTTTGCCATTTGTCCATGGGCTCTACGGGGAAGATGGCAAACTCACAAAACTACTTGAGTCGTTTAATAGGAAAAGTATTTTAGGCTCTTCTCCTTTAGTTTTAAAACGCACGTTAAATAAAAACAAAACCTACTCCATTTTAAAAAAAAATAATTTCTTAGTCCCAGAACATGCTTTAATTGACTATAAAAAATGGCAAAAAAACCCTCAAGTTGAAAACCTTAATTTTTTAAAAAAAAAATGGATTGTTAAACCTAATGATGGTGGCTCTTCCGATGGAGTTTTTTTAACTTCCCCTAAAACTTTCCTAGACGATATAAAAAAAACTAGTGCCTTTAGCAAAAATATTTTACTAGAAGAATATATTGCCGGGAGAGAATTTTCTCTTATTCTCTTGGAGGACGAAAAAAACAATCCCTTACCGTTAGTTCCTACAGAGATTCAATTTAAAAATAAAAAGCAAAACATTTATACTAGAACAAAAAAATACCTTCCGGGAAGTGGTGCCTTTCACATTACCCCGCCTACCTTTCAGGTTAATACTATAAAAAAAATCATTGATCAAGCCAAAAAGATTTACCGGCTTTTTGGTTTTTCAGATTGGGTTCGATTAGATGGCTTTGTTAACCAACAAGAGGAAATTATCTGGAGTGATTTTAATGGCATTCCCGGTTTTGGGCAAGATAGTTATATTTTTCAGCAGAGTAGTTTGCTCAGCTTTAATACGAAAGATGTTTCTCTTTATTTGCTTAAAAAAGCGCTTAAGAAAGAAAATTACTTTTTAACTTCTTCTAAGAAAACTACCAAAGTAAAAAAAGTTATTGGGGTTATTGGTGGAGGGGAAACTTCTGAGAGGCAAATCTCTAGGATGAGTTGGTTTAATGTTATCGAAAAATTAGAGTACCTCAACACTTATAAAATAAAGTATTTTTTTTTAGACAAAACAAAAACTATCTGGGAAGTAACTAAATTTATTGCTTTAAAACATACTATTGATGAAATTGAAACCATTATTGATAACGTTACTACTTATCAAAAAAAAATAGAAGAAATTAATCACTCTAACTTTCTTTCAGCTCGTCTCCAAGAAGATTGTTTAAAGATAAAAAAAATTACTCTAAAAAAACTAAAAGGTTCGGTAGATTTTTTTTTCATTGCTCTTCATGGAGGTGTTGGAGAAAACGGAACTCTGCAAAGCGAATTAGAAAAATTAAAAATCCCTTTTAATGGAAGCTCTTCGGCGGTCTCTAAAATTTGTAGCGATAAAAAAATAACGAATGATCTTCTGCAGAAATTAAAAATAAAAAATTTCATATCCCCTGCTCAAATAACTTTTTCTTTAAAAGAAATCCAGCATTTTTTCTTTGAACATAAAGAACTATCTTTTAGCAAATTTGAAAAAAGCAAGACCTTCTTTGCCTTAAAGAATTTCTTTGAAAAAAAAATCAACCAACGCCAAAACGACTTTATTGAAAAATGGGTTTTAAAACCTCGAAGCGATGGTTGCTCTACCGGGATTATTATCCTAAGTAATTTTTATTATCAAATTTACCTTTACTTTTTTTCCTTACTTAATGGCAGGGAATGCATTTCTTATCAAACAATTTATCAAGCTAATCATTTCTCTTATGAGCAAGTCCTGCAACTACCTGTTTTAGAAAAAGGGAATATGAACTTTTTACTAGAAGAATATATTTCTCCTAAAAACACCATAGAGCTTACGGTTGGGGTTTTAGAAAATAAAAATCAAAAAATTATTTCCCTACTACCATCTAAAACCATTGCCCAAGATAATGTTTTGTCTTTAGATGAAAAATTTAATAAAGGGCTAGGGATTAATCTTACTCCTCCCCCCGAGTTAGATAATAAAATGATAAAGGCAATTCAAAAAAGGATTAGTTTATTTTCAGAAAAAATTGGATTACGAGGTTATGCTAGGATTGATGTTTTTTACAACTACCAGAACGATAAGCTGTATTTAATTGAAGTGAATAACTTACCGGGATTAACCGCGGCTACTATTATTTATACCCAGGCAATGCTTACTTCCAAAGTCCGTTTAAAGCCAACTGATTTTTTAGATAAAATTATTAGTTTAGGATTTAAAAAGCAAGTTAATAAAAACGCTTAACTAACTTGGATAATTTTCTTTTAAAGTTTTTACTAAAAGCTTTAAATTTCTCTCGGGAGTATCAGGCAAGACCCCATGACCCAAATTGAAAATCCAAGAAGAGAGATTTTTATTTTCTTCTAAATAATTTTTAATATAATCAACCAGCTTTTTCCCTTGAAGAGATCTTAAAACCAAAGGAGAAAAGTTCCCTTGTAAGGTTATGTGACTAGAGATTTTTTTTAGCCTTTTTAAGGAAGTAAGGGTGTCAATACTTAATCCTTGAATATTTTTTAAAAGTTTAGATTCGAGAAACTCATACCCATGAGAAAAAAATCGAGGAAAAAAAATAACTGGTATTTTTTTACTTAACTTATTAGCCATTTTGATAATGAAAGGCTCTATCCTTTTTTTATAGTCATCAAAGGGAATGATGTTAGCCCAAGTATCAAAAATTTGGAAAGCATCAATTCCACTAGCAATTTGTTTTTCTGCGTATTCTAAACTAACTTCATAAATTGTATTTAAAATATCATCAGTTACTTTAGGATAAGCGTAAAAATTAGTTAATGCTTCTAAAAATTGCTGATCTTTTTTGTGATAAAGATAAAGGAAGGCAGTTAGCGGGGAAGCACAAAATCCAATAAGAGGAAGAGAGTTTTTTCTTTTATACAATTTAATAGTTTCGTAATTATGATTAAGCTTGGTAATATCAATTTTTTTTAAATCCAACTTTTGCCCTAAATTGAGAGGAGTTTCAATGAAAGGTTTTTTTTTTATAGGAGCATCGTAATCAATACTCATTCCCAAAGCTTCTAAAACCACTAAAATATCAGAAAACAAAATAGCGCAATCAACTCCTAAACTTTTAAGGGGCATTTCAGTTACTCGACAAGCTAGTTCGGGAGTTTTAAGTAAAGTTTTAAAACTATAACTTTTTTTTAATTTTTGATAAGCAGACAAAGATCTCCCCGCTTGACGCATAAACCAAACTGGCGGGCGAGATTTTTTTGGGCTCTCTTTTAGTAATGTATTAAGGAAAAGGGACAAAAATAATTCTTATAACAAAGCTAAGCTACTAGTAAAAAACAAACGAAGCAATTTTAGCTACCGTATCTTTTGATCCATTCTTTTTCTAATTTTTCCACCCAAGAATAATGCGGTTCTAAAAAGTTTTTCCCGAGCTCTTCTTCGGATAGAATATTTGGACTATTGTTAATGTTTTTAAAAAATTGTTTTTCCCTGTTGTTTAATTTAGTTAAACTTAAAACAGTAGGGTCTCCCCATACTTGGTAATTTTCTTTTCGAGCTTGTGCTTCGGGGGATAAGAGAAAGTTAATATAAACCATCGCCGCTTCTTTCGACGATGAATTAAAAGGAATAGCGAGGAAATGACCATTGGCAATAGTGCCTTTTTCATGCACATAAGTTTTAATAGAGCTAGGAAGCTCTCCTCTTTCAATTAAATTTAAAACTTGATTAGGATTAAAGCTAAAATTAAAAAACAGCTCTCCATCGTTTAACATTTGATTCATCACACTTAAAGACTTAGGAAAACTTTTTCCCTTCCTCCAAGTGTAAGGATGAAATTCATCGAGAAACTCCCATAAAGGTTGGGTAGTTTTTTGGAAGGAGTTGTCATCGCTAACTGGCTTTTGAAAAATATTTTGGTTATCGACTTTTTCTAAAAGGACTTGCTTCAAAAAAGTAGTGCCATGAAAATCAGGAGGTTTAGGGTAAGTCATCCTTCCGCGATATTTTTTAGCTAAAATCAGGAGTTCATCTATATTTTTTGAGGCGGTAGGGGATTTTTTCATATCATGAAAAAAAACAAATTTCGCAGTTCCCCAGGGAGCTTCAAAACCATCAGTTGGCACAGAAAAATCTACTAAAAGGAATTCTTTATTAATAAAGTCAATTAATTTCATATTGGGGATTTTGTCGGTAAAGGGCCCAAAAAGTAGATTATTATCTTTCATGGTTTTAAAATTTTCACCATTAATCCAAATGAGATCAACGCTTCCTTTTTCGTTTTTACCAGCATTTTTTTCAGCTAAAATTCGATTAACTGCTATGGCAGTATCGTTTATTTTAGTGTGAACAACTTTAATTCCGAATCTTTTTTTTGTTTCCTTGATAGTCCAAGCAATGTAGTCGTTAATGGGCGTAAACCCACCCCAAGCGTTAAAATAAACCGTTTGATTTTTTGCTTGCTTTTCGATTTGAGTAAATGATTGGCTAAAAATAGGATTAACGCTAAAAAATAGAAATATAACTGCAAAAAAAACAATGAATTTAATTTTTTTCATAATTGGGTATTTAATGTTTGGATGCCTAGAGAAACTCCTTTTAGGGAAATTAGTTATTTAGTTGTTATAACTAGTTGTAATTATAATATATTTTATGATATAAAAGTTTATAAAAAACAAAACATTTATTCGACAAAGATTAACAATTATACTATCTTTTTTTAGTAAGAAAATTACTGGGGAAATTTTCTAATCCCGATTAGCCAAGTAGTAATCTCATACTATAATTTTAGCTATGTCTTTTTCTTGTGGAATAGTTGGTCTGCCTAACGTAGGGAAATCTTCTCTTTTTAATGCCCTAACCAAAAAACAAGTTCCCGCGGAAAATTATCCTTTCTGCACTATTGAGCCAAACAAAGGCATAGTGCAAGTTCCCGATGAAAGGTTAAGCAAACTAGCTGACATTAATAAGAGCGCCAATACCATCCCTACCACCATTGAGTTTATCGATATAGCGGGATTAGTTGCCGGAGCTTCTAAAGGAGAAGGTTTAGGAAATAAATTTTTGAGCCATATCCGAGAAGTAAATGCCATTGTGGAAGTAGTTCGGTTATTTCGCTCCCCCAACATTATTCGAGAAAATCCCCTTAATCCTTTGTCCGATTTAGACATTATTCACACGGAGCTTCGCTTAGCTGATTTATCTACGGTTGAGAAAAGGCTAGAAACTGTAAAAAAAAATATTGTTCATAAAAAAAATAATGATTTATTAATCGAGCAAAATCTCTTAGAAAAATTAGAAGATTTTTTAAACGAAGAAAAATGGCTTTACCATCAAGAATTTTCTGCAGAAGAAAAAAAACTCATTAAATCTTATCAGCTCCTTACTTACAAGCCACTTTTAATTGTCCTTAATATTGATGAAAACGATGTTAGCAATATTAGAGAAAATACCCTTTTTCTAGAAATAAAAAAATATTGCGAAAATAATGGTATTGCCATTGTGGTTTTATGCATCAACTTGGAAAACCAAATTAGCCTACTTCTCGACAACCACTCTATAAAAGAGTACCGAGAAATAATGGGAATAGAAAATTTTGGATTAGATGATTTAATTCAAAAAAGTTATCAGATTCAAAATTTAATCACGTTTTTTACTAGTGGAGAAAAAGAAAGTAAGGCCTGGACTATTAGCAAAGGAACCCTAGCCCCTCAAGCCGCTGGGAAGATTCATCAAGACTTTGAAAAAGGTTTTATAAAAGCAGAAGTTATTGGAATTGAAGATTATTTGACGAATAATTCTTATCAAAAATGCAAAGAGCTCGGTAAAATTCGCTTGGAAGGAAAAGAATACGAATTAAAAGATGGCGATGTCTGTGTTTTTAAATTTAACTTATAATGGATTTTTTCAACTACCCCCAAGATTATCAAAAAATTATTAATAAGGTCCAGCTAAAGCCTTTAACGAGTTTATCTTTTCAAAAAAGGGTTATCCAAGTAATTAATAAAGTTAGAAAAGAAGGCGATAAAGCTTTAAGGGAATACAGTTCTCAGTTTGATAAAGTTCAACTAAAAAATTTAAAAATAGATTATAAAGAAAGAAAAGTTAATTTAAAAAATCAAACGCTAAAAAAATCCCTTGAAGTTGCCATTACCAACATTCAAAAATTTCACGAAAAGCAAAAACTAGAAGACATTCACTACCAAGGAGAAAAAGGAGAGATTTTAAAACAAACTATCACTCCTATTGAAAAGGTAGGGGTTTATGTTCCCGGGGGAATTGGAGGGAAAACTCCTTTAGTCTCAACTTTACTGATGAATGTTATCCCCGCTCAAATTGCTGGGGTAAAAGAAATCAATGTATGTACCCCACCCCAAAGTGATGGGAGTTTGAATCCCGTACTACTTTACGCGGCTAAACTACTAAAAATTAA
Organism: Spirochaetota bacterium; assembly: GCA_965277105.1. Lineage (GTDB taxonomy): Bacteria > Spirochaetota > UBA12135 > COTS27 > CAXSBA01 > CAXSBA01. The sequence goes on from OZ255710.1 coordinate 694,147, forward strand.
AAACATCTTTAAAGTGGGGGGAGCTCAGGCGATAGCTGCCCTGGCTTATGGGACTGAAAGTATTCCTCGTTCCGATATTATTGTGGGCCCCGGCAATGAATATGTTACTTATGCTAAAAAAATGGTTTATGGTGATGTTGCTATTGACGGTTTAGCGGGCAATAGTGAAATTGTCATCTTATCTGATGGGAGTGAAAAGCCGTCGTACTTAGCTGCTGATTTATTATCTCAAGCGGAACACAGTGGGAATGAATTAGTGGTCTTTGTTACCAATCAAAAAAAACACGCTTTAGAAGTGAGAGAAGAAGTAAACAAGCAATTAGAAAATGCACCACGTAAAAAAGCAATTACTAGTTCGCTTCAAAAAAGAGGAGCCATAGTTGTTTTTAAAAGTTGGCAAAAAATTTATTCTTTGATTAATGAAATCGCCCCTGAGCATTTGGCTTTAAATTTAAAAAGTTACGATGATGCGTTAAAGAAAATTAAAAATGCAGGAACTATTTTTGTTGGGAAATATGCTAGTGAACCCATTGGGGATTATATCTGTGGCACGAACCATGTCCTTCCCACCAATCAAACTGCCCGTTTCGCTTCGCCCCTAGGGGTTTATACTTTTCTAAAAAGAACGAATTTTATTAACTATAATCAAAAAGCCTTTTCAACCTACAGTCCCTCAGCGATTTCTTTAGCAGAGAGTGAAGGTCTTTTCGCTCATGCTAATGCCTTGAAAATAAGAAAGTAAAAATGGAAATAGAAAAAGCCTTTTTTGAGAGGCTTAAAAAAAACCAACTACTCATTAATAACTATTTAGAAAAATTTATAAAAAAAATTAAAATTAATCCCGATTTCAAAAAAGTATTAGCTTATGCTCTTCTAAGCGGAGGCAAACGGATTAGGGCTAATTTGGTTTTTTTTACTAATGATTTAGCCTTAACCCTTATAAACAAATCAGAGAAAAATATTAAAAAAAATCAAAATGATATTCTAAAAATAGCAGCAGCCATTGAATGCATTCATACTTATTCCTTAGTCCATGATGATTTGCCCGCTATGGATGATGATGATTTAAGAAGAGGCCGCAAAACCGTTCACGTTAAGTACGATGAAGCTACCGCCATTTTAGCCGGTGATGCCCTTTTAAATTTAGGTTTTGAAATTTTGGCTGATTTAACTTCGCCTAGAGCAGTTCAAGTTATTCAACAAATCGCTAAAGCATCGGGGGCTTGGGGCATGGTTGCCGGGCAGCATTTGGATTTAAAAAACGAGAATAAAAAAATAACTCAAAAAGAATTAGTTGAGTTACATAATTTAAAAACCGGTAAGATGATCATTGCCTCTATTATGGCAGTTGTTGCTTATTACGATTTAACTGATTATAAGAGTTATTTCCAAAAGTATGGAGAAAGTATTGGTCTTTCTTTTCAAGTTATTGATGATATTTTAGATGTTACCCAGCCTACAGAAATACTAGGAAAAAATGCCGCTTCTGATCTTAAAAAAAATAAATCAACATTTGTTAACCTATTAGGCCTTGAAAAAGCCACGAGAGAAGCTCATCGTCTAGCAGCGAATGCTTGTCTTAATCTAGATAAAATAGTTAGAACAAGTGGAGAAGAAAACCTTAAACAAAAAATGCCTTTTAGAAACCTAAAAAACTTAGCTTACTATATTATAAAAAGGGTAAGTTAAAAAAAAAAAGAAGAAGGGCAACTTCTTTATAAAAAGTTGCCCTTTATTTTATCTTGCTTTAAATAGCGTCTTTCCCACTTTCTTCGGTTCTTACTCTAATGCAGTCTTCTATCGGGAAAACCATTATTTTGCCATCACCTATGTTGCCCGTTTTGGCTGCTTGGATAATAGCGTCGATAGTAGATTTAACGTATTTATCATTTACGGCTATTTCAATTTTAATTTTTTTAAGTAAATTAACTTCAGAAATAACCCCGCGATAACTTTCTTCAAAGCCAGCTTGTTGCCCACATCCCAAGACGTTAGAAACCGTCATTTTTTTAATGTCAACATCAAGTAGGCTTTTTTTTACATTAGGAAAGCTTTGTGGTTGAATAATTGCTACAATTAGTTTCATAATTTTTACTCTCCCTTATTATTTTATATTAAAAATCTGGAACGATGGATAAGATTCCATTCCATGCTCGCTAATGTCTAGCCCTAAAGTTTCTTCTTCAGCACTAACCCTTAGTCCCCAAATAGCTTTAACAATGGTAAAAATAATGAGAGCTGCTAAAAAGGAAACTAACCCATAAGCAACCACTCCAATGAGTTGGGAGATAAAGCTGTGATCTGAATTAGTACTAAAAATACCAACAGCCAAAGTTCCCCAAACTCCACAAACTAAATGGACTGATATAGCTCCTACTGGATCGTCAATTTTCAATTTGCTATCGATAAAGATAACCGCAAGAACCACTATAGCTCCACCAACTGCTCCTACAATAACCGAAGAGAAAATCCCAATAACATCGGCTCCAGCAGTTATTGACACTAACCCGCCTAAAGCTCCGTTGATAAGCATAGTGATGTCGGGTTTTTTTTGAACGATACTAGACACAACATAAGAACCTAAAATTCCTGCACAAGCTGCTAAAACAGTAGTTAGACAGACGTACGACAAAGTAGCACTATCAGCAGACAGCACTGAACCACCATTAAAACCAAACCATCCAAACCATAATAAAAAGCATCCTATAGTAGCCAGTGGGATATTGCTACCAGGTATAGCGTTAATAGTTTTTTTATCCAAATATTTTCTTAAACGTGGGCCTAGTAATAACACTCCAGCTAAAGCAGCCCAGCCACCAACTGAATGCACTAAAGTAGAGCCAGCAAAGTCATAAAACCCTAGGGCGTCTAACCATCCGCCTCCCCATTTCCAGCTACCTAAAAATGGATAAACGATACCGACATAAATAATTGAAAAAATTAAAAAACTTTTTAACTTAATCCTTTCAGCAACCGACCCTGATACAATAGTCGCTGCTGTAGCGGCAAACATTCCTTGAAAAATAAAATCAGTCCAGTAAGTATAGTTACCATCACTGTACTCTATAAGCCCAGCATTGCCTCCAGGCATACTAAGACCCAAACCACTCCAACCAAGCCATCCATCAACCATCCATCCTCCTGGATACATTAATGAAAACCCAATTAAAGCATAAGTCAAAATTCCAATTGCTATGATACAAATATTTTTAAAAAGAATATTGATAGTATTCTTCGCTTGAGTTAACCCTGCTTCTAGGCAAGCAAAACCCAAATGCATAATAAAGACTAAAAAACTAGCTAAGAGAATCCACAAGTTTGAGATAAGGAAATAGTTTTCCTGAGCACTTGCATCAGCAACTGAGCTAATTGATAGTAGGTCTTTACTAAAAAATATTAATAATGCAAAAGAATAAAAAATAATTTTTTTTATTGACATATTTTTTAACCACCTTAAATAAAATTTAAATACGATATTAATTGTAGTCTTTTTTTTATCCATGAAAACATTTTTTGGCAAGACAAATAACGTTTTTTGAGATTTTTAAAAAAAATCTTTCATTTATTTTATTTTATGGTATTATATATAGTTACCAGGTATTAAAAGACCAAAAAATGAAAAATTTATTTACTTTACTTAATAAGCCTATTAATTTTCTCTTACTATTTTGTTTGTTTTTTATTTTTAATTGTGGATCCACGCCTAAACAAATTGATCCAGTAGAAGAGCCTCTTCCCGCAGAAGAACCTTCCATTGAAGTTGTGGCTGAAGAAAAAGAAGAACTAGAAGAACCCGATGACAATACTATTTATTTTAATTTCAACGAGTATAAAATTAGCGAAGAGGGAATCGCTCTACTTGATCTTCATATTGAATACTTAGAAAACGTAGCTAATACTAGTATAGTTTTAGAAGGTAATACTGATTCGGTAGGATCCAATGAAGCTAATTACAAATTAGGCATGAATCGAGCTTTAGCCGTTTTTGATTATTTGACAAAGAATGGGATACCTGAAAACAGGATAGAATATCGAAGCCTTAGTGAAAAAAATCTTTTGTACCCAAAAGAGAATAACCAAGAAGAACAAGCTAAAAATCGACGAGTAGAGATTTATTATACTTATAATTAATCTAAGTTTTTTCAAAGAAAAAATATTCGTTACTTAACGAAACATAGTTTTCTATACTTATCTTCTCAGCTCGACTTTCTCTTATTCTTAATTTCACCAAAATATTTTCTAAAGCATTTAAGTCAAAAGCATAGTCGCGATAATTTTTAATAGAATTAAAAATATTTTTCCTACGGTTTTGAAAGCTGGCTTTTACTAAGTGTTTAAATAAAGAATAACTAGCAATATTTTCCCGTTTTTTAGGGTTTAATTGAACTAGTTCGCTCTTAATCTTAGGGGCAGGATAAAAGGCATTAGCAGGCAACTCGAATAGTTTTTTGACCTCACAGTGATAGTTAATCATTACAGTAGTAATGCCATAGTTTTTTTGACCTAGCGTATTTCGGATTCTCTCCCCTACTTCTTTTTGCATCATCAACACCATTTCCGAGATAAAAGAAAAATAGTTTTCTAAAAAATAAAAAATAATTTCATAGACCAAATGATAGGGCAAATTCCCAACGACAATTACTTTTTTATTTTGTAAAAAATCATTAAAAGGGATACTTAAAACGTCTTCTTCTAGTAAGAAAAAACAAGGTGATTTTTTTTTAGAAAAGAAAGCAGGGGCATTAGGAACTAAAAAAGAGGAATATTCTTTTTTTAAAATTTGACAATTCCTTTTATCTATCTCAATTCCTAAAACGGAATCAATTTCTAAAAGCCAACTCGTCAACATTCCTACCCCACAGCCAATCTCCACGATAAAACTGTCAGGATATTTTTTTTTTAAATGGATAACGGCATTAGAAATTTTTTTTAAATAGTTGGTGTCGAATAAATAATTTTGCCCTAGTGACTTTTTTATTGTTATTTGATTTTTTTGTAGTAAATCAAATAACTTACTTTTTTTCAATGGTTAATTTTCTAAGGTTGAAGCAACTCGACAACGTTGATTTTTATCGAGAATAACGCTTTTAGGATAGATAAAAATACTCCCTATTTTTTCTCCCGATGCATCATAGCAATTTTTCTGAGCAAAAATTAATTGATTAGAAGTATGGTAATGAAACACAAACTGGCTACGAATTTTTTCTTTATAAGCAGCAATTTGATCATTTGCCCTATTTAAAAATCCTTGCTTTTCATCAAAAAAAAATTCCGTTTGCTCTTGATGAGCAGTGTTTTCAATTAGAGGAGGGTAATTTTTTTGATAAAACTTACGATCATATTTCTCGAGATAATCGAAATTAGGCTCTTGATAATAATTAAAAACAACTTTTTTTTCCTGTTTTTTTTCATCAAAAACAACTCTGGCATAACTGTTGATGTCGTTATTTTGATTAGTAATAACCATTTTATTTATCCTGCATGTTTCAATAAAAGAAAGTTTTTCTAATACTTTTTTATTGGAAGACGACTCATTCAAAAGTCTGTTTTTAAAATCTAAAAAATCTTTTTGAAAAGAAACTTTTTTACTAGAAGAGTTTTTAGCGATTAAATACAACCGCTCAAAAAGAACATTAGCAAAATTAAAATCCATTATTTCCGCTTGGTGCTGGTTATTTTTGCAGATTTCATAACCATTTTTATTCAAAGGCAACTCTTTATAAAAAAAAATTATTTTTCTTTTTCGGATAAAATTTAGCCCCCTAAACTCTCGACTGGCTAAAAATCCATTGATATAATAATTATAAATGTCCTCGCTTTTTTTCTGACCAAAATTATCATAAATTTCTTTTTTCATTATTTTATCGTTTTCATAATGGTAGGCCAAAATACCTTTAATAAAAAATTGATAATGTACTTTTCGAGTTTGATTATTTTTTTTCTCTAAATTAGAAAAAGCAACCAAATCTTGATAATAATTTTTTAAACTAAAAGTCTCTTCGCTTAATTCTTCTTCCCAGTAATTTTTTTGTTCGATTAAAGAATTTATTCTAAAATAAGGATTAAATAATAAGTAACTTTTCTGGGGATTAGCAGAGTAAAAGTAACGAAATTTTTGTTGATGATTAGAAGTAAGTGACTTTATAGATTTAGCGGTTAATTGATTTTTATCATTATAAAAATAATCAATTTCTTTTTGATTTTCTACAAAAATTTTCTTTAGCAAAGAATTCGTATAATACTCCTTTCGGGCAAGGATTTTTTCACCCAAAGGAGAATAGTCAGTGATAGTTTTTTCATAATTGCTTTTAGAGTTGCCATTTTTTTTTTGTATTTGGTAACGGTATAATTTTTCTTCTGCATCAAAAAAGTCGATTTTTTTTTCTGTTTGATTGATGATGCTAATTTTTTTTTGAGAAATCAGCAATTGATTTTCATAATATTTTACGTTAACAAGATTCCCCTGTTCATCGTAATCATATGTTTTACTTTTACTATCATCTCTAGCAAAAAAAATAGCGTCTTTTATAAGGTAGCCTTGTTTATCAAATTCCCTTTCCTGGCGTAAGTTATCAATGGTTACCTCTTTTAAATATTGGATTTTTTCATCAGGGAAAAAGACAATTTCAAGGGTCATTTTTTCTTGGTTACGATTATTCGTTTTATATTGATTAATTTTTCTTACTTTTAAAAGATCATCAAAACTAACCACATAATAAGAAGATTTAGTCGTGCTATTTTCATTAGTGGGATTCAAATCAAAATTTAAAACGTACTGATTAGCTTGCTGATTCAAAGATAAATCAAGTTGGTTTACTTTTTTCTCTAGAACCAAAAGAGGGTTAGCTGAGAGCGAAAAAATTAATAAAAAAATAAAAAATATCGTTTTCATAGGAGGTGATTTTATAAATTTGGCAATTTCTTATTAAATTTTCGATTTTTTCCTTGAAAAATTAAAAAAAAAGCCCTTATTATTGTAAAATTCATTTATTTAAAATTAAAATCAACAATATTAATTTTTATAGAATTACCTTAAAAATATTAACTTATAATCTATCCTACAATAATTGAAAAGAAAAATTATTATTACAATTATTTTTAGTTGGTTTTTTTTAAACAGCCAAACTACGATAACGTTTTCTATTATGGAAAAATTTTATAATCGTTATTATAGCGGCTTTCTTCCAGAAGGATTAAATAAAAATTCTTCCGATGATTTCAATAATTTTCACTTAAAAGAAATCGAAAAAATTGTCCAAGAAAGCAAGCAAGCTTTAGAAAAAAATGGAAGTAATGAATATAATGAAAAAATACGAACTATCATCATCAGTGCTACTATTGAAAGAGCTCGTATTATCCAAAACCTTGAAGGGGCTAAGAGTCTTAGAGCTTTTGAAATTTTAGAAAAAGTTTACTTGGAAAACAAACAATACCTTAAAGATTATAAGACCAAAAAAATGGATCCACTTTATCTCTGCAAATCAGGTGAACTTATCGCAGTTTATATGGGGTATCTAAACGTTTTTAAAATTATCAATCTAGCAGGAAAAGTTAACGAACTACAAAAAACTTCTTTAAAGACAAAAACAGAAAACTTTTGTGCTTATAGTAATTTGGGCGTAGGGGCTTACTTCGCTCCGGTAATCGCAGGTGGAGGAATGAATAAGGCATTGAATTATCTAATGGAAGCGGACAAGTATGCTACTTCTGATTATCAAAAGTACGGCAATTTAGTTTGGATTTCTCAAGCTTATTTTAAGAAAAAAAAACTAGAAAAAGCTAATGAATATTTACTCCAAGCAAGTAGCATTTTTCCAGGAGGATTCTTCCATAAAGACGCGCTCGAAAAAAACCGCCAAGGCAAAGCTTTGTGATTTTTTAGTTATGGTTTTTTAAAAATAAAAAAGCAAAAAACTGATAAGCAATGTATAATTTTTCTATATGGAAAAAAACATTCAATATTTTCTAGAGGTTCAAGAAAATCAAGTCATTCAAGAAGAAGGAAATTTTTTCCCCGCTACTCCTTTTATTATTAGAGATAAAGAAAATCAACAAGTGCTATCGATTGAGTTTAATCGAAATAAAAATAATCAAGTGGTTTATTTCGTTAAAAATGAAAATAGCGTGCTCGGAGAATGGACTCATCCTGATTATGTCCCGGAAATTAAAAAAGGCGTTTATCTCGCTGTAGAAAACTTAACCCCCGCGCTTACTTTAGCAGCAATAGCTTTAGTGAAATTAAATATCATCCGCGATAAAACCTATAAAGAAAAATTGAAGTTAGAAAATTTATCCTATAAAAAAAGCTTTTTAGTAGAACAAAATTTTTTTGATTTTAAAGAATAAGATCATTCATTTTTAATTCAATTATTTTTTTGGTTATTTGTTATTTTTAAGCCGCTAAACCAACTAATATTTTTTTCTCCCCTATTTAAAAAAATAAATCATTTTTGCCTCGACAAGTGATGCTCGCAATGTTACAATTAGAAAGCAAAAATAATTCACTTTTCTTAAAAAATTCTTATGATTAAAAAAACTAAAATTATCGCCACCTTAGGCCCGAGCATTCAAGAAGAAAAAGTTTTAGAAAAGGTGTTAGATAAAATTGATATCCTGAGGTTCAACTTTTCTCACCTTAATCCCCAGCAAGCAAAAGAAAAATTGTTTTTAGTTGAAAAAGTCCTAGCTAAGAAAAAAAAAAAAGTAGGGCTATTAGCCGATTTAAAGGGGCCGGAGATTCGCACTGATGAAAACGAATACTTGATTAAAAAAAATCAAACCTATACGATAACCTACTTGGAAGGCGATCCTAATTCTAATCAAATAGGGATTGACTTTGCTAGGCTAGCTGAAAAAACTGCTGTGGGAAGATCTTTGAAAGCGGATGATGGGGGAGTAGAGTTTAAAGTAACTAAAATTAAAGGCAAACTAGTTTTTGGTCAGGCAAAAAATAATTATCACTTAAAGCCTAGGAAATCGGTTAACGTGGTTAAGACTAATTTAGAATTGCCCATTATCAGTGCTCGCGATAAAGAGAACCTTAAATTCATTGCTAAAGAAAATTTTTCCTGGGTGGCTGCTTCTTTTGTTAGCAAAAAAGAAGACGTCATAAAGATTAAAAATCTTCTTAAAAAATCTGGAAAAAATATTCCTATTATCGCTAAAATTGAAAACTACTTAGCCATTAAAAACATTGAAGAGATCATTAATATTTCTGAGGGGATTATGGTTGCTCGAGGTGATTTGGGCGTAGAGTATTCTTATGCAGAGATTCCTATTTTGCAGAAGATGATAGTGGAGAAGAGTCAAAAAAAAGGGAAAATTATTATTGTTGCTACTCAAATGTTAGATAGTATGATGAGTACCCCTTTCCCTTCTCGTCCAGAAGCTACTGATGTTTCTAATGCAGTGATGAGTAAGGTAGACGCTGTGATGCTTTCGGGCGAAACGGCAAGCGGGAGTTATCCGTTACAGGCCATTGAAGCGATGAATAACATTATTATTAAAACCGAAGAAAATATTCCCCATTTAACTGGGGGAAAAAAGCTAATTTCTTTCAAGCAAGAGCATCAAATTATTCCTTTCCTAAGGCATGGGGCCGAGCTAGCAGAACTCATTAAAGCTAGGTACACTATTTCTATTAGTGAGCGAGGAAAGACCGCAACTTTTTTATCTGCTTTTAAGCCTAATCAGTTAAACATCATAGCAACTTCAAATAAAGCCCTTTACTATAAAATGCATCTTTACTATTCGATTTATCCTATCCTCATTAAAGAGACTTTTTCTAGGAAGGTTAATTCACAAGAAGAAATTTTAGAAATCATTATCAAGCAACTCAAGCAAAAAAAGATGATAAAAAAAAACGACTCCATTGTTTTTTTCTTTTCTTTCATTTATAAAAAAAAATATCGAGGGATTAATTCTATTCGCGAGGTCAAAATCCATTAATGCCTGTTAATAAATCTTCTTTCCAAAATTGGAGTTTATTAATTGGTTTAGCTATTATTTGGGGGTCTTCTTTTATCCTTATCAAAAAAGGATTAATTACCCTTAGCCCTTTAGAAGTGGGGAGCTTGCGCATTTTTAGTGCAGCTGTTTTTTTGTTTCCTTTTATTATTTTGCGTTTTAAAGAGTTCATTAAAATTCCCAAAGAAAAATTTTTTTACATCTTTTTAAGTGGTATTTTGGGACTTTTTTTACCATTTATCTTATTTCCACTAGCCCAAACTAAAATCACTAGTGGAATGGCCGGGATTTTAAACGCTACGGTCCCTTTGTTTGTGGTGGTAATTGGATTAGCTTTTTTTCAACAAAAAATAAAACACTTAAATACCCTGGGGATTTTCATTGCACTCTTAGGGACTATTTTTTTATTAACCGGAGAAATAAGTTTCAGTGCTTTTGAAAATATTAATGGTTATGGTCTATTTATTATTTTAGCTACTTTTTTTTATGGTTTAAATATAAATGTAGTTAAATTTAAACTAAAAGAAATCTCGGCAATAAAGTTAACCAGTATCTCGTTTTTCTTTTCAGGCATTTTTTCCGTTGTAGCATTGTCAGTGGCCACTGATTTTTTTACTCACCTCCAAGATTGGGAAACTCATGGTTATAGCATCATGGCCATAATCATCTTAGGGGTAGTCCATAGTGCCTTAGCCATCATCATTTTTAACAAGCTAATAAAAAAAACTTCGCCTTTATTTTCTGGTTCAGTGACTTACCTTATTCCTCCTGTTTCAGTCGTCATTGGTTTTTTAGATGGCGAACACATAACTTTATTTCAAATAGCAAGTATGGGAATTATTTTAGTAGGAATTTATTTAGTGAATAAAAAATGAAAAACAGTACTACCCCCTTTGTTCAAGTTGTTTCAATTGGCGATGAATTACTCCAAAGCGGCAGGCTAAACACCACCGCCCCTCACCTTACCCAAGAATTAAGTCGCTTGGGCTATAAATCTTCTATTCATACGATAAGTGATGAGCTTAATAGCTTAATTGACTTTATAAAAAAAAACCTGAAAACTCCCACTATTTACTGCGGAGGACTAGGCCCCACCAAAGACGACAATACCGTTTTAGCAGTCAGTAAGGCCTTAAACACTCCCTTAATCTACCAAAAAAAGCATTTAGCTTTTCTAAAAAAAATCCAAAAAGCAAGGGGATTAGATGATGCCTTCCTCAAGCAAGCCCTTTATCCCCAGGGTTTTCAATGTGAAAAAAGCCTTTGGGGGACGGCCCCTTTCCTGTACCTTAATTCCCCTAGTAAAACTTTATTTTTACTCCCTGGAGTTCCTCAAGAAACCCTCAATCTTTTTCACAAGAAAGTTCTCCCTTTATTAATAAAAAAATATCCTCCTAAAAAATTTTTCATCAAGGAAATGAAAATTTTAGACTTACCAGAATCCTTAGTGGAAGCAAGGATTAATACCCTAGAGGAATCTTCCCAAAAAGAGATTACTGTGGCTTATTTGCCTAGTGGAGGAGAGCTAACCGTTCAATTAAAAGGAGAAGAAGAAAAACCTTTATTGACTTTAAGGGCAAAAATAAAAAAATTATTCCCTGAGCAAGTGGTTTATTTATCGGGAGAGGCTATGAGCTCCAAGCTCCATCTTTTTTTCAAACGAGAAAAACTAAAAATAGGGTTTGTTGAATCGCTTACCGGAGGAATGCTAAGTTCGCTTTTTACCCAATATCCCGATTCTTCTAGTTACTTCGATAGCTCGCTAGTGGCCTACAGCAATCAAGCAAAAGAAAAAATAGCTTTTTTAAAGCCATCCTTAATCGAAAAATACGGCGTTGTCTCGAAAGAAGCAGTAGTGGCTTTAGCCAAAAACCACTTAGTGAAAAGGAAACTGGACTTCGTTTTAGCTACTAGTGGGGTAGCCGGTCCAAGTAGCGTTAAAGAAAATACCTTGAAAAAAGTGGGGTTAGTTTATTTGGGTATGGCTTTTAGAAAAAATCAAAAAATCATTGTTAACTATAAAAAGTTACTACTAACGGGATCTCGCGAGCAGATTAGAGCAAAGACTTTGAAAAAGGCCTGCATCCTTATGGCTGAATTATTTTTAAAATAAAATATTTAAAGCAAAAACACTAGCAAGTTTTTAGTTTTTTTTATCGGAATTTTTTCAATAGAGAAAGCATAAAAACACTACACCAACCTAGAGACTTATAGTATAATAAAATATTATACCAACTTTTTAAACTAAAATCAACATGAATATAGAACAAAACTCTCCCATTACTCCATTAGCTAAAGAGCTCAATGATGTCATCAATGCAATTTCTCCTAGCACTTACTCACTACTAAGCATTAAAGGCAAAAGGATTTTTTTCCCTTCTAAAGGAATTCTAGCTCAAGCTGCTGAAGCCAAGGAAAAAGCGAAACCCGAGTTTAACGCCACAGCTGGTATAGCCAGTGATGAAAATGGTCCTTTGGTTTTTTCTAGTATTGAAAAATATTTTAATGGGTTAACCAAAAACGAAGTTTTTAATTACTCCCCTTCTTATGGCAATATGGCTTTAAGGAAGCTCTGGAAAGAACGACTACTCAAAATCAACCCTAGTTTAAAGGATAAAGGTTTTTCTTTGCCAATAGTTACCAATGGGCTTACCAATGCTTTGTCGACGGTAGCTGATATGTTTTTTAATCCGGGTGATGAGGTTATTATTCCCGATCAGTTATGGGGAAATTATAAGCTAATGTTAGACGCCCTTAGAGAAGTGAAAGTAAAATATTACCCTTTTTTTGCGGAGAATAAATTCAATTTAACCGGCTTTAAAGAAACAATCTACGAATCAGCTGAGAAAAATGGCTATGCTAAAGTTATCCTCAATTTTCCCAACAACCCCACTGGCTACTCTCCCGAGAAAGAAGAGCAGACAGAAATAATAGCTACCATAAAAGGATTAGCCGAGAGTGGCAAAAAAGTGATGGTGATTTTAGACGAAGCTTATCACACCATGTTTTACGAAGACAACTTAATGAAAGAGTCCTTCTTTTCTTATTTAGCAGATATTCACGAAAACGTGTTAGCTATAAAAATTTGTGGGGCCACTAAGGAGTTTTTCGTTTGGGGGCTACGAGTGGGATTTGTTAGTTATGGAATAAAAAATGGCACCCAAGAACTCTACGATGCTTTAGAGAAAAAAACCGGGGGGACTATCAGGGCAAATATTTCTAATGTCTCGACTCCCGGGCAAAACGTTATTGCTAAAATTTTACAAGACGAAAGCTATTTGCCGGATTTTGAAAATAATTTTTCTAAATTAAAAAATCGTTATTTAGAAGTAAAAAAAGTCGTTGAAAACGAAAAATACCATAAAATTTTCACTCCCTACCCTTTTAACTCCGGTTATTTTATGTTGATTAAATTTAACGAAAAAATAACTTCCGAAGTAATGAGAAAACGACTACTTGATGAAGCCGGTATCGGGACAATTTCTACAACCAAACACGATTTAAGGATTGCTTTTTCTTGCCTAACCAAAAAAAGTATTTTAACGGTATTTGAAAAAATCTATGAAATCGGCAATAAAATATTATATAATTAATACACTAAAACAAAGGTTTAAACATGAAAAAAGAAATAAGCAAACCCAAAGCAAATAAACAAGATTTCAACACCATTGTCGAAATAAAAGGCAAGCAATACCCGATTAAAGAAGGACAAACGATCAAAGTAGATAGGATTGACCAAGAAGAAAATACTGATTTTAATGATATTAAAGTTTTGTTTTATAAAAACGAAAACCAAGAAGTTTTTTTTGGTAAGCCTTTTTTAGAAAATATTAAAGTACAGGCTACCGTTAAAGAAGAAAAAAAGGACAAAAAAGTAAAGGTGGTGCATTATAAACCCAAATCAGGGATAAGAAAAACTCAAGGGCATCGCCAACGTTACAGTATTTTAAAAATTAACACTATTACTGCTAGTTGATTAATATTGTTGTTGTTGTAAATAAACAAAAACAAGTCACTTATTATGTTTCCAAAGGGCATGCTCAAAAAAATCAAGTAGGAAGTAAGGATTATCTAGCCGTGTGCAACTCTATTTCCATTTTAGAATATCAATTTTTATATGGAATTAAAGAGATTTTTAAAAATCAAATCCTATCAAGTGAAATTAAATCGGGGTTTTTTAAGCTAGAAATGAAGCCCTTTGATTTAAAAAATCAAGAATTAATCAGTAATTTTAAATTAATTTCAAAATACTTTTTAATTGGGGTGAATTTGTTAGTAAAAAATTATCCCAACTACATTCAATTACAAATAAAGGAAAAGTAATATGTCAAGTAAGAAAGGTAAAAGCTCAACTAGTAACGGTCGTGATAGTAATCCCAAGAACTTAGGGGTGAAAAAGTATAGTGGGGAATTGGTGAATTCAGGGATGATTATCGTCCGGCAACGAGGGACTAAATTCTTCCCCGGAGACAATGTCGGAATAGGGAAAGATCACACGTTATTTGCTAAAATCCAAGGTAAAGTAAACTTTTATACCAAAAAAAATAGAAAATACATCACTATAATCTAATGCTAATATGAAAAAGCATATCGTTAAGCCGGCTTATTCTAAGGAAAAGTTAGAAAAAAAAGAACAACTAGCCTGGAAGTTAGCTTCAATTGCTTGTGACAAGGCAGAAGATTTAAAAGAATGCCAAGAAATGGTTATCGATCGTATGATTGATAACGCATCAGTAGCCATTGCCTCGGTTAATCGTAGGCCTATTATTACCGCTCGCTCTATGGCCCTCCCCCATGCTTTTAATTTAAGCGAAAACCAAAAAGGTGCTAGCCTTTGGGGATTAAAAAATACTAGGGTAAGTCCCGAATGGGCTGCTTGGGCTAATGGCACCGCTGTTCGCGAATTAGATTTTCATGATACTTTTTTAGCCGCCGATTACAGTCATCCGGGAGATAACATTCCCCCTTTGTTAAGCGTTGCCCAGCATTTATCTCTAAACGGGAAAGCTCTCATTCGTGGTGTTTTGGCCGCTTATGAAATTCAAGTTTCTTTAGTAAAGTCCATTTGCCTTCACGAATTTGCTATTGATCACATTGCTCATTTAGGGGTAAGTATGGTGGGAGGAATAGCTTCTATGCTAGGCTTGGGTGTGGAAACTACTTATCAAGCTATCCAGCAAATTCTTCACGTTACCGTAAGTACCAGACAATCTCGTAAAGGTGAAATATCTTCTTGGAAAGCCTATGCCCCTGCTCACGCCGGCAAACTAGCAATTGAAGCGGTTGATCGAGCTATGCGCGGAGAAAACTCTCCTAGCCCTATTTACGAAGGGGAAGATAGTTTTATCGCCAAAATACTAGGTGGGATGGATAGTGAATATGAAATTACTTTATTAGAGCCGGGAGAGCCTAAAAGGGCTATCTTGGAAACCTATACGAAAGAACACTCTGCTGAGTACCAATCGCAAGCCATTATTGATTTAGCTTTTTCCCTTAGACAAAAAGTAAAAGATTTCTCTGAGATAAAGGAAATTATCTTACACACTAGCCACCACACCCACAAGGTAATAGGCACTGGTGCTAACGACCCTCAAAAAATGGACCCTAACGCCTCAAGGGAGACTTTGGATCACTCTATTATGTATATCTTAGCGGTTGCTTTAGAAGATGGCTACTGGCATCATAAGGATTCTTACACGCCAGAACGAGCTAAAAAATCAAGCACGGTAACCTTATGGCATAAAATAAGCACAGTAGAAGAGCATTATTGGACTAATTTATACCACCATCCGGATCCTAATAAAAAGGCTTTTGGTGGAGAGATAGAAATTATTTTAAAAAATGGCGAGATTATTAAAGAGAAAAAGTTAGTAGCCAACGCTCATCCTAACGGCGAAAGGCCCTTCCAAAGAGAAAATTATATTAAAAAATTTAAAACCCTAACCGAAGGGATCGCTGAAAGTGAGGAGCAAAATCGGTTCATTACGACAGTAACTAATCTAAAACACCTACAAGGTAAAGATTTATACGCCCTTAATGTTTTTTTAGATGAAACAACCATTGCCTCAGGAGAAAAGGCGGGAATATTTTAATGTTCAAAGACAATAATCCCAGCGAAAAAAGAGCACAACTAAAAAAAAGAATAACTTCGGGAGAATGCCTGCGTTTTGTTGGAGCTTACTCCCCTTTAATCGCGTTATTAGTCGAAGAAATTGGCTTTGATGGGGTTTATGTTTCTGGCGGGGTAATGGCTAACGACTTAGGCCTGCCGGACATTGGTTTAACTACCTTAGACGAAGTTTCGAAAAGGAGTTTTCAAATATCAAGAACGACTTCCCTTCCCACTTTAGTTGATGTTGATACAGGTTTTGGTGATGTGATGAACTTTGTTAGAACAGTAAAAACTTTTGAAGAACTAGGGATTTCTGCTATTCATTTAGAAGACCAAACCAACCCTAAAAGGTGTGGGCATTTGGATAATAAAGAGCTCGTACCCGCAGAAGATTTAGTAAAAAAAATAAAAGCCGGTGTCGATACAAGAAAAGACGATAATTTTTTAATCACTGCTCGCACAGATGCTCGAGGAGTAGAAGGCTTAGATCAAGCAATCGACAGAGCCAAGCGCTATGTTGATGCGGGGGCCGATGTTATTTTTCCTGAAGCCCTGCAAAATATTAAAGAATTTGAAAAATTTCGTAAGGAAGTTCCCGCTCCATTACTTGCTAATATGACTGAGTTTGGTAAAAGTGAGCTACTTACTTTTAATGAGTTAAAAAATTTAGGTTATGAAATCATCATTTATCCCGTTACTACCCAAAGGCTAGCCTTGAAAAACGTGGAAGAAGGCTTGAAAAAACTCAAAGCCGATGGTCATCAAAAAAATATCTTAGATAAAATGCAAAATCGTAAAGAATTATACTCGCTAATTGCTTACGAGAGCTATAACTTATTCGATAGCAAAATATTTAATTTTAAAATTAAGTAAAAAAACTTTCAATTTTTTACTACTTTTTTTCGAAAATTAAATGATTATAGAACTAAATCTATTGAAGTAAGTGTGTGCTAGTGAAAAAAATATTAATTATTATTTTTAGTTGCTTTATTTTCTTGTTCTCTCAAGGAAATGATTTCCCCGAACAATTCGAAGAGTTGAATTATCTAATTGATCGAATGCAAAACTCTTTTAGTCAGTCTATTATTGACGGGGATATTCCTAACGATGTTGCTTTAACCAAACTAGCCGCTTATGGGTTTAGCGAAATTCAAGTCGAGTATATTGACAACATTATGCAGGCAATTTTCTTAGATAAACTAGGTTTTAGGCTGATAAAAATAGATAAACTATTTAGAAATAGGGATGCCCTTTCTAATAACAAGGAAACTAAAAAAAAAGTAAAAGGAGTTGAAAACAATAAAGAATATATTGAAGTCACTAGGGAAGTAAACAGTGAAAATTATATTGAATTTTATTTTTATCGCTTTGAAAAAAGCATTTTAATTAAAGCATTTGTTCATGACGCTAAATCTTCTGAAATAGTTTGGAGTAATAGATGGTCAGTAGAAGCGAAAAAATCTAATTTTGTTTTTCATCTTAATCAATATGTAACTCTTGCATCTTTTCCGGCTCAAACATCTATTTTTAATAGCATATCTGAAGGTATATTTTCTGAAAATAAAACAGAATACATTTACTTGGGTTTTTTTTTAGGAGCAAGGCAAGTCGGTTTTGGTGATTATGGAATAGAAATAAAAGCAGGATACAGATTCAAATACGAAAAAACCCTTAAAACTCTGGAAGAAGACGTTTTACTTCAAATAGGACCTAAAATCAATCTTAATCTTTTTGAATTATCTGGTTTAGATAACTATTACAACTTTAATCTTTATCTGACAATTATTGACGCTGGAGTTTTGTTAAAATCAGCCATAGTTACTGAAGATGATAATCGAAAATTATATTCTCCTAAAGTTTTAGCAAGTTCTTCTATTGGTTTGTTTCTTACCTTTGATTCTTTTTTTATCTTAGGTTTTAGCTTTGATTACTTGCAGCTAGATTTAATTCTAAAAACAGGGTTAAGGTTTTAGAAAATTATTCTTGAGGAAAAGGGTTGGGCTCAATCAAATAAGCCTTTACCTTACCAAAAAGTAGTTTAGATTCCATTACTAGGGGGATACGATATTTGTCATCGGAGATAAATATTTCCATAGAATCTTGATCATCAATAAACCCCTTAAAATCAGTAATAGGAGCGAGCACTACGGTATCCTTTTTGCCATAAAAAGTATTTTTCTTTTCCCTTCTAACCACGTTAACTTCCAAAGGCCTAGGGTTTTCTCGAATAAAAGCATTGAGCATATACTTTTTACCAATTTCTAAGTTTTTAAAAGTTCGCATGTAAAAAAAAGCACTAACAATACTGAGCCCTCCACTAAAATCATAATCTATTTTATCACTTCTAATCAGTCGTTCGCGATTACGAGCAGTAAAAATATAATGCTTTTCATCAGGGTAAAAAAGCTGAACTCCGTTATAATACCGGTCGTTTTCACTTTTAATTTCTGTGTGTTTTAAAATTTGAAAATTACTTTCTTCAACGTAAGATATATGGCTTAAACTAAGCGTGTATAGGCTACTAGTCCAATCTTCCGTGTAGGCTATGAGTTCGAATTTAAGTTTGTTGTTGGCTAGTTTCTTCGCTTCAAACTCAGCATGCCCGCCAGTAATTCCTAGGTAGGTAATCTTAAACTTTAATTTTTCTCCTTCAATAAAAGGAAGCTTGGTTTCAATGTTTTTTAGAGAAAATAGCAAAACCGAACTGAAAAGAGTACAAAATAAAATTTTCTTTAAATAGTTATTGAGCATATGATTTTTTTAGTTGTTTAATTTATTGATAAAAAATTGAGGGACAAGCATTTATTTTTACCGTTTATTAATTATAAATATAATTATTAATTATAGAATATATTTTATATCGCTTGTTTGATTTTATAATTTTCGTCTATAGAATAAAATAACAAAAAAATGGTAGAAAGTCCAGTAAAAATTATTAAAAATCCTTCTTATTGGAATTGGGGGAATATTTATCAGTTTGCTTCCCTTGCCTCTAGCAACACCTTCCTTAAAAAAAATTTAGATAATTTCAATCCCTATGACATTATTTGGGTCTTACATCAGTGGGCCGGGAAAGGCAAGTATTCCAATAAATGGTATGGGCATAAAAACGAAAGTTTAACTTTTAGCATTGTCTTAAATGATTTTCTAAAAAACTATTCCACTTTTGCCCTTACTCAAATAGTAGCTTTAGCGGTATCTCAGGCTTTAGAACATTGGCAAATTATTAGTTCGATAAAATTTCCTAACGACATCCTCATCAACAATCAAAAAGTAGCTGGGATATTAACCGAATCTTGCCACTCCAAAGAGCAAAAGAAATTCTTTATCGTAGGAATAGGAATAAATGTCAATTTCCAAAAAAAAAGCCAAGAAGTCATTGAGCAAAATTTTACCAGCGTTAATCAATATTCCCTGCACTCAATAGGTTTGGAAGAATTACTAGAAAAAATTCTCGGGCAAATTAAAATTCACTTGCAGTCTTGGGAAAAAAGTCAATTTAACGACTTTATCGAAAAATGGAAATTTAAGAACACCATGCTAAACAAATATGTTAAAATTACAGTAAGGGATAGCGTATTACCAAAATTTGAATTAGTTAAGGTTATTAGTATAGATAGAAATTGCGACTTAGTTGTTTTGTCTAAAAATAGTGAAGCCAAAAAAATAAGTAGCTTAGACGTTTTATACTAAATAAATATTTTTAAATTGATTAAAAATTTTATTTTTTTATTATTTTTTGCTAACTCTTTTCTTTTTTCTTTTTCCTTTAAACAAGATGAACAGAAAGAAGAAACAATCCAAGAAATAATCGATAATGGGGTAAGTTTCGTTAATGAGGGAAATTACGACTTAGCTCTTGAGGAATTTGATACTTTAGAAAAGGAAATTCCCAATCATCCAGTTAGTTACTTTTTTAAATCAGCAACCTTATTATGGATTATGATTCATTATCGCAAGTATAATCTAGAGGGAGAATTTTTAAAATGGAATGAGTTGGGCCTTGAAAAAGCTAAAGATTTTATTAAAAAAAATAACGAAGACCCTTGGGGCTTTTTTTATTCTGCTGGACTACTAGGTTTTCGCGGTATTTACTTCTACGAATCTGGCAGTTTTTTTAAAGCTTTTTTTGATGGAATAAAAGGAGTGAATCAACTAAAAAAAGTAGAAAAAATTGACTCTAATATTACTGACGTGGGATATGGCTTAGGACTTTATAATTTTTGGAGAGGTTATTTTTTATATAAAATCTTAAGAGACCGAGAAGGAAAAGAAAACAAAAAAAAAGGAATTGAGCAACTAATTTCCACCAGTAAGCAAGGGAAATATACTCAAGGAGAAGCTAGAAAGGCACTTATTCGTATTTACTATGAAGAAGAAAAGTATGATGAATTATTAGAAGTTGCCGCCGAAGAATTAAACTTATATCCTGATTGCTTATACTGCCAAAGGTATATTGCCGCTACTTATTTCAAGCAAAGTAGATTTGAAGCATCAATTGCCGAATTAGAAAAAATCAGAAATAGAATTGTCAGAAGTCCTTATGATAATTATTTTAGTCAAGTAGAATTAGATATTCTTATGGCCAAAAATCTTTTTGCAATGGGAGAAGAACTTAATGCTAAAAGAGTGGCTAACCAAATAGAAACCAACCTAAAAGAAGTAACCGAACTAGATAATGCTCATGGATTAAAAGTCTTTAAAGAAAATTTAAAATTTATAACTAAGGAATTTAAAACATTAAAAAAGAAATTGAATTAATTAATAAATGAAAAAAAAATTAAAAGTTACAAATAATTTTTTTACTAAAAATTTGCCAGTAATTCAAACTCTTTTTGATAAAAGTAATCTTTTAGTTTATATAAAAAATAAAGATGGGAAAATCATTTATAAAAATCCAGAATTTAATAATTTTCTATTGAACTTAAAAAAAACAACAGAAAACAGCGAACAATTAGAAAAATCTTTTCATAAAGATTTAAGAGCAATAAAAAAAAAATCAAATATCACCGATATTAGAGAAAAATACATCCTTTCTTTTAAAAAAAAACTTTATTTATTAACCAATAAATCGATTATAGAAAGTGATGATGGAGAATTATTTGGCATTATAAGCATCTCTAGAGATAGCACTGATCTAAAAAAAGAAAATGATGTTGCTCGCTATTATTCTAAACACGATCCTTTAACGGGATTCCTTAATAAAAAGTCTTTTACTAATACCTTTCAAGAAGAGATTAGCCGAGCGATAAGAACTGATCATAAGTTAGGGCTTTTTTACATTGACTTGGATAACTTTAAGGATATTAATGATAATTACGGGCACATGCAAGGGGATTACATTTTAGTAGAAGTGACTAAAAGGCTAAGAAAAATTTTTAGGACAACTGACCATCTTGGGAGATTTGGAGGAGATGAATTTTTTATACTCGTTACTAATATTAAAAAAAATAGTGATATTGAAAAACTATTAAAAAATTTAATTCATAAAATTAACAAAACTATTAGCGAACCAATAGCTATGGATGACGGGAAAACGGTAGTTACCGAAGTTAGCATTGGTTACTCTTATTATCCCAATAACGGCGTAGAAATTAAAACTCTCATTGAAGTTGCGGATTTAGAAATGTATAAAATGAAAAAAAGCAAAAACCTCGCTAAATAGCTAAATAACTTATTCCCATGATTAAAACCAACCTACTAAAAAAAGGATTAATTATTAACATCAACAGTAAAAATTATAGTGTATTAGATGTTAATTTTTTAAAACCCGGGAAAGGGGGAGCTTTTTACAAAACCAAATTAAAAGAAATAATCACCCATAAAATAGTTGAAAAAACTTTTAAATCTGGGGAATTAATCGAGGCCCCAGAAACCGAAAAAAAGAACTTAACTTTTTTATATAGCGACCATAAGGTTTTTCATTTTCATGATGAAGAGACTTTCGAGCAGTATGAATTTACTAGCGATTTCATCGACGAAAAAATTAAAAAATTTTTAAAAGAGGGAGAAACTCTCATTTTAACTTTTATTAATAACGAGCCAGTTTATTTAGAGTTTAAAAAAACTAAAATATCTTTTAAAGTCATTGATGCCCCCCCAGCCATTAAAGGGGACAGCGTGTCTAATAGTTATCGCCCAGTAATCATTGAAACTCAAGCTGAAGTGATGACCCCACTTTTTATTAAAGAAAACGATCTTATTTTAGTGAACGTCGAAACTGGTGAGTATTGTTCTCGAGAAAAATAACGATCCTCTCCTTCTTTTAAAAAATGCCTTTAAAACGAGATGAATTTTGGGAAGCAAAAAGCAGAGAGAAAATTCTCGTTATTGGACTAGGGGTAACTGGGCAAGCATTAAGCAAACTACTACTTAAAAAAAAAATCACCTTTGCTATCTTAATTGACCGACCGGCAACTCCTGAAGAAAAAGAATTCCTTGAAAAAATAAAATTTCCCCTGAGTGATTTTTATGAAGGAGAAATAACTAAAAATAAAACTAATACCCTATTAAATGCAACCGATGAAATAATCATTTCTCCCGGCTTTCCTCGCCATAATCCTTTTTTGAAAAAAGCCAAAAAAAATGGGATTCCCATATTGAGTGAAATTGATTTTTTTTTTCCTCTCCTTCAAAAAAAAAAAATCATTGCTATAACCGGAACTAATGGGAAAACAACTATCACAAAATTATGTGAGCAAATTTTAAAAACTAAATACAAAGTTTTTTGCGGAGGTAATATTGGCATTCCCTTAGGAAAAGTAGTGGATAAGATTGCTTCCTACGACGTTTTGCTTTTAGAAATCTCGAGTTATATGTTAGAGGAAATCCAGTTTTTTCACCCCCAAATAGCGGTTATCACCAACCTCGGTAAAGACCATTTAGATCGTTATGCTAATTTTAAAAAATATCTAAAGACGAAATTTAATCTTATTCGTTATACAGAAAAAAAAGCCATCTTTATCAAAAACATTGATGACCCTTATATTAGAAAAAGGAAAATAAAAAACTTAAACGTTATAACCGTTAGCTCCAATCAAAAAGCTGATTTTTTTATTAAGAAAAACTGGATTTATAAAAGTAGCCAAAAAATCCTTAACCTAGAAAAATCTAAAATGATTACCCCTCCCATTAATTTACTTATAGCTACCACCATAGGCAGCATTTGCCAAGTATCCCAATTGAAAATAAAAAAAGCAATAGAATCCAGTAAGAATTTAGAAAATCGACTAGAAAAGGTTTATCATAAAAAACATTTAATTTATAACGATTCGAAAGCGACAACCCTAGAATCGGTTATTACCGCCATCAACCTTTTGTCCTCTAAGCATGCCAAAAAAATAAGGCTTATTCTTGGTGGGAGAGGAAAAAATTTTTCTTTTAAGCAACTAAAAAAATATTCTTCTAAAATAAGCAAGTTATACTTATACGGAGAAGAAGGAGAGAAAATTCAAATTCAACTAAAAGAGTTAGAGCCCACATTTTTTTACTCCTTTGAAAAAATCACTACTTTGGCCTATCAAGAATTAACCGATCAAGAAATTTTACTACTTTCTCCTGGCTGTTCTAGTTTTGATCAGTTTGCTAATTATGAACTGAGAGGAATTGCCTTTAAAAAAATAATTGCTTCTCTAAATTAATGAGTTAATGAAATCAACTCTAGAAAACTATAATATTTTTTTTTTAATTTTCTTACTAATCCTTTTTAGTATTGGCATCAATTTCCTAGCTACCTACAACATATCTTTAAAACATTTTGGCGAACCTTATTATTACATCACCAGGCACGTGCAGTATGTTTTTTTAGGGCTGTTAAGCTTTTTATTTTTTCTTAAAATTCCTATCAGTTTTCTTTTTAATAAAAGGATTATTTTGCTTGCTTTTAGTGGAGGATTTTTATTTTTACTACTGGTTTTTATCCCCGATATAGGGAAGAGTATTGGTAATGCTAGAAGATGGGTGGAAATTGCTTTTATTAGGTTCCAGCCATCAGAGATTTTTAAAATTATCTACCTTTTAACTTTGGTTTTTATTTTAGATATGAAAAAAGAAAAAAAAGATTTTTTTTTAGAAGGTATGTTACTTCCCTTCTTGATGGTTTTTTTGACTTTTATCGTAATAGCGTTAGAGCCTGACTTTTCTACAGCGCTCATTTTATTGCTAACCGGTTTTGCTTTAATTTTTATTTACCGAACTAAAAAAACTTTTTTTTTAATTATCCTTAGTTTTTTTTTTATGGTTTTTGTCATTATCATCAACAATAAAAAGTACCTTTTAGATCGCTTCCAGTTTTTAAACAGTAATAACTCAGAAACTATTTTAAATGAATCCTACCAACTCAGCAAATCTATCTCAGCTTTTCAAAACAGCAACATTTTAGGCAATAACTTTAAAAGCGTTTTGCAGTTTATTAAAAATTTCCCCGATGTTCATACCGATTTTTCTTTTGCGGTAATTGTTTATAGTTATGGTCTCTTTGGAGCTATTTTTATCCTTTTTTTTTATTATTTATTCATAGCTTGGACCAAAGATGTCATTATCCAAACCGAGGATTTTAAAGAAAAGTTTTTAGCAAGTGGCATTTTAATATTAATTGCCTTAGAGTTTAGTTTTCACATTTTAGTAACTCTGGGACTATTTCCCACAACGGGAGTTTTCCTGCCTTTCATAGGATACGGCGGGACGGCAATTATTACTCATATGGGAATGATTGGGTTACTTACTCAAATAAAAATAAAAACCAACAAAAAAAACTATGGAACAAAAACCATTTCATAAAGTAAAAAACATTCATTTCATCGGGATTGGTGGGATCGGGATGTCGGGCATTGCAAAAATTGTTTTGGGGATGGGTTATAAAATTACTGGTAGCGACCAAAAAGATTCTCAAAGTTTGAAAGAATTAAAAAAATTAGGCATGAGAATTTTCATCGGCCACCAAAAAAAAAACATTACCAACACCATCGATGTCATTGTGACATCTAGTGCCATTTCTCCAATTAACGAAGAACTATTAGAAGGGAAAAATAAAAAAATTCCCATTATTCAAAGAGGAGAAATGCTAGCAGAAATTATGCGGTTAAAAACCGGCATAGCCGTTGCCGGAACTCATGGTAAAACAACTACCACTAGTTTAATTAGTGCTGTCTTCTACGAAGCCGACCTCTCTCCTACTACAATTATTGGGGGGAAGTGGTTTAAAATTAATTCTAATGCTGAGCTCGGCAAAAGCCATTATATGATCTGTGAAACTGATGAAAGCGATGGCTCATTTTTAAAAACCTCACCAGTTTATTCTATTGTTACTAATATTGATTACGACCATATTGACTATTATAAAAGCGAAGAAAATCTATTAGCCAGCTTCTTAGATTTTATTAATAAAACCCCTTTCTATGGCAAAGCCTTTCTATGTTTTAATGATCCTAATATTAAAAAAATAAAAGATAAAATCGTTAAGCCCTTCATTAGTTATGGGATAAAAAAAACCAAGGGCGATAATTTTGACATTTACGCTGAAAAAATCAAACTAAACCGGTTTACTAGTGAATTTATTCTCCATTATCGAAAAAAAAATTTAGGGAAAGTCGTTATTAATATGGTGGGGGTGCATAACGTTTTAAACGCATTAGCGACTATCGGGGTGGCGCTAGAAGTGGGAATTAACTTAAAAACTATAAAAAAATCATTACAAACTTTTCATGGAATTGAAAGAAGGATGTCGCGAGTTGGGGTTTGGAATAATTTGGAACTCATTGATGACTACGCCCATCATCCAACCGAAATCCAAGCAACGTTAAGTACCTTGACTAATTTTAAAAAAAAAATTATCTGCCTTTTCCAGCCTCATCGCTTTACTAGGACCCTTGAGCATTATAAGAAATTTGCTAGTAATTTACTCTTGGCGGACATTATTATTATTACTAAGATTTACTCAGCGGGAGAAAGTCCTATTAAAGGGGTGTCTTCTAAAATTATTATCGAAGAGATGAAAAAAAAAAACTCCAATAAAGAAATTTACTACGCAGAAGATTTTGCAGAAATAAAAACTTTATTACATAAAATAAAAATCCCTAAAAACGGTTATCTTATAAGTCTAGGAGCCGGGGATATTAATGCTTTTTTAAAAAGTTTAGCTTCTATAAAGAAAACAAAAAAATGACCCTTTTTAATTCTCTTTTATCAACTGTGGCATTAATCCCCAAAGGGCTTCTTTTTGCTTTTTTCGTTTTGCTTTTTTTCTTTAGTTGGGAACTCATCATAAAACCTCGGAGAGTAAGCTGGCAAACTCGTAAAAATTCTTATAGGAATAATTTCTTAATCTTATTTTTTAATAATTTTTTAATGTTCCTCATCGCAGGAACTTCTCTTTATTGGTTAGCGATAAACAGCTCTTGGGGGCTACTTCAAGGAATCGATAATGCCTTTTTACAATTTTTTATTTTCTTACTAGTTTTTGATTTACTGATGTATTTGTGGCATATTTTAAATCATAAAATCCCTTTTTTATGGCGATTCCACAGTTGCCATCACAGCGATCACGATTTGAATAGCACGACTGGCTTTCGCTTTCACTGGGGAGAGTTATTCCTTTCGCTTTTTTACAAATCGACTTTTATCCTTTTACTAGGCCCAGCTGGTAGTTTTATCCTTTTTTACGAAGCAGCTATTTTTTGTTTTGCGGTTTTTCATCATAGCGATATAAAAATCCCTTTAGAAAACCAACTCAAATACCTCGTCGTTGTCCCTAGCCATCATGCCACTCATCATTCTATTGTTAGAGAAAATCATGATTCTAACTACGGGGTTATTTTTAGTTTTTGGGACAAACTATTTCATACCTACAACCAATTTCAACCTAAAAAGTTTGGTCTCATAGGAGAAGGGGAAAAAAATTTCTTTACGTTTATAACATTTGCTTTTAAAAATAAAAGCAATCTTATTTTTTTGTTTTTGTTTTTTTTTATGTTATTATTTATCCATCAGTACTTAAGGCACTCTTTTTAAGGGAACTCTTTTAAAAAAAATCCATGCTTTTTTATTTTTTTCTAATCACTTTTTTATGGATGCTTATTTTTTATTTGATAACCTTAAAAACCCAAAACATGATTTTGCTTGATATTGCTTGGGCTAGTTCTTTTGCTGTTTTAGCAATTATAAGCATTTTTTCTGCCGACACATTTTGGAGTATTAGGCAGATTCCTTTTTTATTGCTTATCATCTGGTCCCTTAGGTTAAGCTCTAATCTTTTACTTAAAATGTTAAAAGGCCGTAAAGATGAACGCTATGAAATGCTTAAAAAAAGCACGGATAACTGGGCTCAAGTAAAATTTTTATTATTTTTTTTTGAAGCATTTTTGATAATTTTTTTATTTATCCCTTTTTTCTATCTCTTTTTTGCCAAAAATATCGAGCCTAGTGGTTGGTTTTTTTGGGGTGTTTTCCTTTTTTTACTGGGCGTAATAGGAGAAATCCTAGCCGATAAACAGTTACAGTCGTTTAAACAAAATCGCCAGGAAAATGAAACAGTCTGTCAAAATGGTTTATGGCACTACTCTCGTCATCCTAATTATTTTTTTGAATGTCTGATTTGGGCTAGCTATTTCTTTTTAGCCTTGGGGCTTTTGGTTAATCTTTCTTGGTTGGATATCACTCTCCTGCTCATCAGCCCAACTTTAATGGTTACTTTACTTTGCTTCATTACTGGGATCCCTCCTCTAGAAAAATTAGCCGTAGAAAAAAAAGGGAAAGTTTATCAAGATTACCAAAAAACAACCAGTGCCTTAATACCATGGTTCCCCAAAAACATCAAAAAGGAAAAATAAATTTATAAAACCTAAGTGGTTATAGCCAGTAATTTTAAATGATTTATCTAGTTTCTGCTTTCGTTATTATAGTTATTTTTTTACTGGTTACGGTGGATATTATGTTTATCCCTACTTCTATTTTAAGCATTGCCGCTTTACTTGGATTTTTTATTTATCTCACTTATGTTTATGTGAAAATATCTCCACTTTTTGCCCTATATATATTAATAATTTTCTTTACTTTGGCAGTGATTTATGTTATATTAATGACAAAGTTTAAAATATGGAGGAAACTTAGTTTTACCGAGAAACTTCCCGTTCAAAACGATTATCAAAGTGGTAATGCTTTACAAGAAATCGTGGGAGTAACTGGAACTACTATCACAGAATTGAAACCAATTGGGCTTATTTTGATAAATAACCAAAGAAAAGACGCCATAGCAGTTAATGGGTTCATTAAAAAAAATCAATCAGTGGAAGTGGTCGGTAAAAGTGGGGAACAATTACAGGTAAAACCTTATAAAGGATAAACAGCATGGAACAGTTAATTTTTTCTTTTTTTATTTTTTTAGGATTTCTTATAACCCTTTTTGCATTTTTTTATTTAGTTCCGGTCAAACTTTGGATTGAAGCATTTGCTTCGGGAGCTTATGTGGGATTAATCCGATTAATTGCCATGCGACTTCGAGGGATGAATCCTTCTTTTGTGGTGAAGCCTTACATCTCCAGCGTGAAAGCTAATTTGAATGTGGGAATAAACGAATTAGAATCGCATTATTTAGCCATTGGAACCAAAGACCCGAATGTGGGTAACCGCTTAGAAAAAGTAGTCGTCTCTCTCATATCTGCGAATCGGGCAAACCTTAACTTAACCACAGTCAAAGCCATGTCGATTGACTTAGCCGGGAGAAATATCTTAGAAGCAATCAATACCTCAGTAGTTCCCCGAATTATTGAAACTCCTAAAATAGCAGCAGTAGCTAAAGACGGTATTCAAGTAATTGCCTTAGCTAAAATTACCGTTAGAACTAACCTTGAAAGACTAGTTGGTGGAGCGGGGGAAGAAACCATTATTGCTCGAGTTGGGGAAGGAATTGTTACCACAATTGGCTCTTCGAATAGCCATAAAAACGTATTGGAAAACCCCGATAGTATATCGCAAACTGTCCTCAAAAAAGGTTTAGATGCTGGAACTGCTTTTGAAATATTATCCATTGATATCGCTGATGTTGATATTGGGAAAAATATTGGAGCAGTATTACAAACTGATCAAGCGGAAGCTGATAAAAAAATTGCTCAGGCTAAAGCAGAAGAAAGGAGAGCAATGGCCATTGCTTCAGAGCAGGAAATGAAAGCTAAAGTAGAGGGGATGCGAGCAAATTTCGTGGAAGCCGAAGCCTTAGTGCCCAAGTCTATTGCTAATGCTTTTGAGAAAGGAAACATTGGAATTATGGATTATTACCGGTTAGAAAATGTGAAATCGGACACCACTATGCGAAACTCCATAGCTAGCGAAACAGACAATAATGCCCCTACCAACCCCAGCGACAATAATTAATTAGGAACATTAAAGTAAAATTTGAACTTTTTTGAATTCCTTCCATTAATTATTATTTTAGGTCTACAGTTTTTATACCAGTTCCAAAAAGCAGCTAAAAGAAGGGCAGCCAAAAAAGGAATTGGTAAGGAAAAAAGTCGTTCTTCTAGAGAAATTTCTCCAGAAAAAACTCCTAATAATTCTCTTAATTCTCTTGACCCAGAAAGTGATTTGGAAATTATCAATGAAAAAACGGCGAATAGGTATTCGACGCCTATTTATCAGGAGTTTTTTCAAGACACCTTTAATTTTCCACCTTCTTTCAGTAATCAAAATAAAAAAGACGAAGAAAATAGACTTGATGATGAATTAGCAAAAGAAAAGGAAGGATTGATTAACTCAAATGAAGAAAGACTAGAAAGTTCGCTAGAAGAAGTAGAAGTGCCTAACGAAAAAAATATTTTCCCTCCCCTTTCCCCTGTAATTCAAAAAAAATCTTTTAAGAAAAACTTAGTTTATCTTTTGAAAAACAACTCAAAAAGAGCTATTGTCCTTAATGAAATTTTAGGAAAACCTAAATTTTAGTTGGGAAAATTTTTAGAAAAAGCCTAGAAAAAACCATAGCGCTTTACTTTTCTTATATATTTCTCATATTGCTCCCCCCATTTCTCTTTTAAGCTTTCTTCTTCTTTTAAAATAATCAAGTGATGGGTTATAATCACATAAGTAGCCAAACCTAAAACCCAAAAACTACTCAGGTAATTTTTTAGCGTAATAATAATAACAATATTCATTAAGGTGGAAAAGGGATTTCGAGTAAAGGAGAATAGCCCCCCGGTTTTTAACGAAGAAAGATTAGAGAACAAGGAAAAATTTCCCATAAAATTTTCTGGTAGTTGCAGGAATGCTAAAACCACTAGTAAAAGTAAAATGATTTTAAAGGCAAAAAAAAGCAGGTCTCCCAAACCTAATATGGGAAAAAAATTACCTAAAAATAACAACAGGAAGTAGATTGCAGTTGCTTTATTCGCGTAAAATAATATGGGATGAATAACTGGCTTCCCTAATATTCTTTTAAGATTCATTCTAAGATTTACATTATAAATATTATTTAACTCTTAGGCACGATAAAACCGTCGTTAAATAATAATATTATTAACTTTCGATTTTATTTTCAAAAAAATTTGTTTTTTTTTTAATAAAAAATTATAATTTAGTCAAGGAATTACGTTTATGCAAAAAATTTTTTTAATTTTATTTTTAATGAGCTCCTTTATTTTTTCAGAAAATAAAGAAAAAAAATGGGCAAAGCAAGAAGAAAAAACTATTTTATTTTTAGGCGATTCGCTAACAGAGGGTTATTTAGTCGATAAACAATTTAGTTACCCTAGCTTAGTCGAAAAAAAGTTACAAGAAAAAGGCTATAAAGTAAAAGTAGTTAATGGAGGACTTTCGGGCGATACCACAGCTGGAGGCCTTAATCGCTATAAATGGTTTTTAAAAACTGATTTTGATCTTTTATTTCTAGCCTTAGGATCCAACGATGGGCTTAGAGGAATTAAATTACCCATTATTGAAAAAAATCTAAAAGAAATTATTAGGCTTACCAAACAAAAAAAAATAAAAATTGTTTTAGCTGGTCTTAACGTCCCTCCTAATTACGGTGAAAAATATACTAATGATTTTAAAAAACTTTTTAATCAAATTGCCCAAGAAGAAAAAATCTTTTACCTCCCTTTTTTGTTGGAAGGGGTAGCAGGAGAAATAAAACTAAACCATAACGATGGCATTCACCCCAATGAAAAAGGATACGAAATAATAGCTAATCGCGTTAGTGATTACCTTATAAAAAACTTCTATGAAAAAAAATGATGCAGTTTTAACCATAAACCAAGTTAAAAAAAATTTTAAAAATCCCAGAGATAAAAAATCGTTTGCCATTTTAAATAACATCAACTTAAAAGTCGTTGCTGGCAAAACTATAGCCATTGTAGGGAAATCAGGCTCAGGGAAATCCACGCTTTTATCGCTTATTGCAGGGTTAGATGAGCCTAGCTCGGGAGAAATTATCATTCAGGGGCAAGATATTAACCAATTATCCGAGAGAGCATTAACCACCTTTCGGGCTCAACATATTAGCATTATTTTTCAGCAGTTTCAATTAATTAATCACCTTAACGTTCTCGACAATGTTATCCTTCCACTTTACCTAACCGAGCAGTTTAATCCTTCGGCAAAGGAAAGAGCCATTCAGCTTTTAGAAGAAATTGACTTAAAAGAAAGGATTAATTTTTTTCCCAAAGAATTAAGTGGAGGAGAACAGCAGCGGGTTGCTATTGCCAGAAGCCTTATCGTTGAGCCACAAATTATTTTAGCCGATGAGCCAACGGGCAATTTGGATGTTAAAACCGGAAACAAAGTAATCGAACAATTTTTTAATCTAGTCAAGAAAAAGAAAAAAACCCTTATTTTGGTTACCCATGACTTAGCCTTAGCTGAAAAATGCCAAGAAATTTATCACATTAAAAACAATACCTTATCCTTACAAAAATAAAAATGAGTTTCCCCTTCCTTTTCCAATTCGCTCTAAAAGAGTTATGGAATTACAAAAAAATAAACTTTTTTATAGTGATAAATCTCACTATATCCCTAATCTCATTTATCTTACTCAACTCTTTTAAAGAATCACTTAATACTTACGTTGGTAATAACAGTAAAGCCATCCTAACCGGCGATCTTTCAATTTACTCTAGGCGAGCTTTTACCGTTCAAGAGCAAGAGGTTATTAATAGCATTGAAAAAAATCAAACGGCTTCTCTTTATCGCTATTTTTCAATGATTCGAGTAGCCGATAAAAGTCAGCT
This sequence comes from Spirochaetota bacterium, assembly GCA_965277105.1. Classification (GTDB taxonomy): domain Bacteria; phylum Spirochaetota; class UBA12135; order COTS27; family CAXSBA01; genus CAXSBA01. Next base: position 726,433 of record OZ255710.1, read on the forward strand.
GATTAATATTTCTATTTTCAATAAAAACTATCCTCTTTATGGGGAAATTGAAACGCAAGATTTTAACGGGAACGTCATCTCTTTTGCCAGAGTAAAAAAGGAGATGGGCGACAAAAAGATAGCCATTATTAACGAAGACGCTAAACTGTCTTTGGGGATAACTCAGCCTACTACTATTCGAGTAGGGGAAGACGAGTATCTAATAAAATACTTAGTCACTAAAGACGTTGGTGGTTCGATTAATTTTAATCAAATATCGAGAAAGATCTATTTAGCTGATGAGCAACACGACCAAACGGTATTCCAAACCAAAGGCAATTTAGTCCGTCGTAATATCTTTATCAAACTACCGGCTGAAACGGATAATTCTCCGGCCAGTTTAGAGCAAGCCAAAGAAAACTTAACCCAAAAATTTTCTGCTTTAGATCAGGAAATTGCTCCCCCGAGCATTAGAACGCATAGCGAATCCAGGGGGCAAGTGGGGAATGTTTTAGGGAATGTTGTGAATTATTTAAACTTAATCTCTATCATTGCCTTGTTTTTATCGGGGGTGGGAACTTTCTATTTATTTCGTAATTACATCGCTAATAAAATTAAAGAAATTGCCATTATCGAAAGCCTTGGCATGCAGAAAAGAGATTTGTACATCATCAATATTGTCGAATTATTCATCATTGCCCTAGTTAGCATTACTTTAAGTTTTTTATTTTCTTTAATGCTCTTTCCATTATTTCCGGTTGTTTTAGGAGGACTACTGCCTAGTGACTTAAACATTTTCATTAATTTTAAAGCATTGAGTTTTGTTATCTTTATTGCTTTCGTTGCTATTTTATTTTTTTGCTTGCCTATTTTATATTCCTTAAAAAACATAAAACCCATTTACTTAATCAATGAAAATTCTAACGCTTTTAAAACCAGCCGCTTAAGCTTAACCCTTACCTTTATTCCTTCCATTTTATCGTTTTATTTTTTAAGCATCTATTTAAGTAATTCCTTTTATTTGGGAACCATTTTTAGCTTGTCTTTTTTTGCTATTATCCTATTTATTATTTTGCTGCAAACTATTGCTCTAGCAGTGCTAGAAAAAAATAATCACCGTTTCCCCTTACTTTTCAATTTAATTGTTAAACAATTTTCTAGTAACAAGGCAGCTATTTCTTTTTACTTTTTTGCTATTGCCTTATCGGTTTTATTAATTGCAATTGCCCCTCAAATTGAGCATTCATTAAAACAGGAACTTGCTAAACCCAAAAATATTAAACTACCTTCTTTATTTTTATTCAATATCCAAGATTTTGAGAGAGAAGATTTAATCAAGGCTATTACTAAAAACGGTTATGAACTCGACAACATCACTCCCATGATTTTTGCTCAACTCACCGAGCATAATGGGGAATCGTTAAAAAAAAACTTAGAGGACGATAGCAATGAAGAAATAGAAGAGCGTAGGAGAAATAATCGTAACCGCTCGGTTAACCTATCTTATAAAAAAGAGCTTTCCTTATCAGAAGAAATAACAACTGGAAAAAATTTCACTAAAAATTATCAAGAAGGCGATACCATTGAAATATCCCTAGAAGAAGGATACGCCCAAGAACAAGGTTACAAAATTGGCGATGAGCTTACCTTTCAATTGATTAATGTCCCCTTTTCCTTTACTGGGGAAGTGATTAATCTACGCAAGGTTAAATGGAATAGTTTTCAACCTAATTTCTTTATTCTCATTCACCCTCAAGTTCTTAGAGAAATTCCCAAGCAGCTAGTTGCTTCGATATCGGATGTGAAAAGCGAGGCTAACATTATCTTGCAGAATAAAATTACTGACCAATTCCCCAACGTCTCGATTATCAATGTGGAAAAGGCAATTGAAGTTATCTTCTCCATTATTGATAGGATGAATCTTCTCGTTCGCTCCATGGTTTTGTTCTGTTTAATTTTAGGATTTTTCATCTTTTTTTCCATTATCAACTACGAAGTAAAAACTAAAGAAAAAGAAATCAACCTACTAAAAATTATTAGTAACGGCTTCAGCAAAGTCTATAAAGTAGTTATCCTGCAATATATTATTCTAGGAGTATTATCCATTGGTGTTGGCCTGATAAGTAGTGTCTTGATCTCCTATTTTTTCACTCGATTTTTTTTTAATATTGACTTTTATTTTTCTTGGCCATTAATAATCGGATTGTTTTTGTCAATGAACTTTATAGTAGCCATTATAAGTTACTGGGGCTCAAGGAACGTACTTAGGAAAAAGCCTATTTTATTATTAAAGGCAACATAAATATTTCACCGTGTCTAGGACTATTTTCATTGGTGACGTGCATGGTTGCTTTGATGAATTATCAGAGTTACTAGGCAAGCTTAATGTTAGTCCTAGTGATCAAGTTTATTTCGTGGGCGATTTAATTAATAAAGGGCCCGAGTCATTAAAAGTTATTTCCTTAGTAAGTGAGCAGAAAAATTTCACCTCAATTATGGGAAACCACGAGTACGAATTCCTCCAAAATATTGCAGCGAAAGAAGTAAAAATATTTCAAAAAAAAATAGCTAAAAAACATTTAGATTGGTTAAGAGGTTTAGAAAATTACTTCGTCCACGAAAAGTTCATCATGGTTCACGCTGGTTTTGATCCTCGGATTCCCTTTAAAGAAAATTCTCAGGCCACTTTTTTAAACATACGAAAAATTAACCAAAACCCCTGGCATGATTATTACTTTGGTGACAAATTAATCATTTATGGGCACTGGGCCAAGCAAGGGCTTATGGTAAAAAAAAACACCATTGGCTTAGATAGTGGTTGTGTTTATGGTAATTTTTTATCCAGCTATATTTTAGAAGAAGATAAAATCATCCAAGTAAAAGCAAAAAGAAGTTATTGCCCTATTAAAAAGTAATAAAAATGCTTTAATGGTATAATATAAAAAATCTAAAAAGTATATAGAAAAGTATGAAAAATAAAAAAATAAATTGGGGAATTATCAGTACTGCATTAATTGCTCGTGAGCATCTTATTCCCGCAATTAACTCCACCGAATCCGGACAGGTAATGGCAGTTGCTTCTAGAGACATCAACAAGGCAAGAGATTTTGCTAAGGCAATGAACATCCCGCGTTATTACGGAAGCTATGAAGAACTATTAGCTGATTCAGACATTGACGCGGTTTATAATCCACTTCCCAATCATCTCCATATCCCTTGGTCGCTAAAATCAGCAGAAGCCGGCAAGCATATTTTGTGTGAAAAGCCAGTAGCGATCAACCAAGAAGAAGCTAGTAAACTCGAAACTCTCTCTGATGATTTATTATTTATGGAAGCGTTTATGGTGCGTTTTCATCTTCAATGGAAAAAAACTTTAGAGATTATTAAAAGTGGAGAGCTAGGTGAAATAAAAGCGGTACAATCGTTTTTCTCGTACTACAACAAGGACCCTCAAAATATTAGGAATATAGCAAACATCGGTGGAGGAGCCATGTATGATATTGGCTGTTACCCTACAGTGATTAGTAAGTATATTTTTGGAAAAGCCCCCGAGCGGGTGGTTAGCCTCATTGATAACGATCCAGAGTTTAAAACTGACCGCCTTACTAGTGCCATCTACGATTATGGAAACGGCAAGCAGCTTACTTTTTCGGTAGCCACTCAATTAGTAAAATATCAACGTGTGCATATTTTAGGAGACAAAGCAAGGTTAGAAGTGCAGATTCCTTTCAATGCCATTGGTGATGAAGCCATGAAAATTTTCCTTGATGACGGGAGTGATCTTAGAGGTAGTAATATTAAAACAATTACTATCCCAGCCTGCAATCAATATCGGCTACAATGCGAGGCTTTTAATCAGGCTATTATAGAGAAAAAGCAATTACCTTATGGGATTCAAGATGCCATAGAAAATATGAAAATAATTGACGCTGTCTTTCGTTCCCGTGATTCTGCTAAATGGGAAAAAGTCATTTAACTTTTAAAAAACTACTAGTCTCTTCTATTTTGCTTATTCTTACCTAGTCCACATTGCCCTAAAAAAGGTAAAAGTTGCCACTTTTTCAACTTTCTGATTGTTCTGTAAAATTAACCTAGTTATTTCATTTAAAGTTGCTCCTGTGGTAAAAACATCATCAATGATTAAAACTTTTTTATTAGTTAAATAGTTATTATATTTTTTTAAATAAAAATATTTACCGCTAATTTCTTCTTCTCGCTTTTTTTTGCTTTTTTGGCGCTGGGCCTCACCATACTTTTTTTTGCGCTTAATACAAAAAAGCGAAGGGATTTTTAATTTCTTACTAAGTTTATTAGTCAAAGTAGTCACCGGGCAAAACTCCCTGACAAATAACTCTTCTTTTCCTAGCGAAACGGGAATAATATAGTCAAACCCTTTAAAATAATCCTGATGAAATTTTTCAGCAAAATAAAACAATATCTTATAGTAACTTTGGTGCTGGCGAAATTTGTAATTTTCTAATAATTCTTTGGCTTTATTTTGATAAAAAAATAAAGAAATATTTTTATCAAAAAGGAATTCTTCTTTTCGATTAGCACAGTTAGGACAAGCCCCATTAGGATCTAACAGCTGGTAACATTTTAAACATTTTTTTTGATTATTTTTTTGTTCTTGTTGCTTAATTTTCGTAACGCACTTCAAGCAAACGCGAGCAAAATCATTTTTCCGAAGAGAATTTTCACAAAAATCACAATTAGAAGGGAATAAAACATGGATGATGGTTGATAACAAAATTAATTATCTCCAGCTTACCATCAAATGATTTTTTTAATGAAAAAGTAAGTGTCGGTAACTTTTAAGGAAATTGGTTTTTTTAGCTAACTGCTCTTGGTGGGACGCTACTTGTTGTTTAATCTCAAGCCAGTCCTGCCGAGTAAATTGAGCTTGATAAATAAGGATATTTTTTTTTAAGGCAAAAACTAACTTTCCCCAATCAGTAAAATTATTAGCGTCTATTCTCTGTTTTTTTTCTTGAAAGATTTTTTTTATTGGGCAAGGGATAGCCATTTATCGAAAAATCAACCGCTTATCGAAAACCCTTTGAGAGGGTTAGTTCCGTTATTTTTTTTATTTTGACTTTCTAATTGGTTCCAAGCACTAAGTAGATCTTGGAGAATTTTTTTAGCCTCTCGTAAGGTTTTTTTTTCTTTTTTTAAATTAGCTTCTTTAATTTTTTCTAAGCAAAAGTCATAAAGGGCGTTAAGGTTATCGGCAATTTTTCCTCCTTTATTAAAGTCCAAGGAAATTCGAAGCTCAGTTATAATGTCAATGCTCTTATTAAGATAATTAGTTGCTTTATCATAGCTTTTAAAGTCATCCAAGTATTCTTCTGCGTTATCTAAATTTTTAATAGCCGCTTCGTACAAAAGCACCACTATTTTTAGAGGATTAGCAGTATTGACGTTATTTTTTTTGTATAAATCTTTATTTAGATCGTTAGAAAACATTTTTATTATAATAAATTTATCGGCTGATTAGAATTTTTTTTTATATTTTATCTTATTTCTATATTATATCACATTATCAGAGTAAAAATTTAAGATTAACTTCTCATGATAATTTTCTTCTTAAGAAATAATTTTTTTTAAAAAAAATAAAAAATAAAGTTTATTTTTATAAGTATGTTATAATTTCTTTAACTATTTGTTGGATAGGATTTTATTTTATTTTTTTTGAAAAACGTTCAATTCTCTTAAATCATTTTATTTCTCGATTAAATTTAATAATTTAAATAACGTATTAATGTTTTTTATAAACAGCAAATAGATTTTATTTTAGGATAACTTTATGAATATATATGTAGGAAATCTTAGCTACGACGCTACGGAAAATGATTTAAAAGAATTATTTTCTCCTTTTGGGAATGTTTTGGATGCTAAAGTCATCATGAACAAAAACACTAACCAATCAAAAGGGTTTGGTTTCGTTACTCTAGATAACAATACTAGTGGCCAGGAAGCCATTGATAAACTCAATGAAACCGAATGGCAAGGAAGAAAAATAAGAGTAAACCAAGCTAAAGAACAAAGTTAATAAATTTAAAAAATATAATTATGCCAGTTGCTAACTTCGACCGCTACCAAGAAATGCTTGCTAATGCCAAAGCTAAAAAGTATGCTTACCCAGCTATTAATATCTTTAATCTAACAAGTATTAATGCCGCTTTATCAGCTTTCGCTGAAAAAAAATCCGATGGGATTTTGCAGGTCTCTTTTGGAGCAGCTGAGTTTGCTTCTGGATTAGATTTAAAAGATATTTACTTAGGCTCACTAGCCTTAGCTAATTACATCCACAGCGTAGCTGATCGCTACCCCATTTACGTAGCTCTTCATACCGATCACTGCGTTTTTGAGCGTTTGGATAGTTTTGTTTATCCCTTAATTGAAGAGACGAAAAGAAGAAAGTCTAATAACTTACCCAATTTATTTGGTTCGCATATGTTTGATGGTTCAACGGTTTCTTTGAAAGAAAATTTAAAGACATCTAAAAAGTTATTAGACATTTGCGCTGAATTAGGGATTATTTTAGAAATAGAAACTGGAGTAGTGGGAGGAGAAGAAGACGGGGTAGCAGCTGAAAAAGACGCCCAACTTTACTCTACTCCAGAAGATATGCTAGCGGTGTATGAGCAGTTAGGTAATTATCAAAATGGGCTCTACATGCTAGCGGCTACTTTTGGAAATGTCCATGGGGTCTATAAACCCGGTGCGGTAAAACTTAAACCCAGTATTCTAGCTGATGGGCAGAAAATCATTAAAGATCAATTTAATCACGATAATTTTTTCAATTACGTTTTTCATGGTGGTTCTGGCTCTACTTTAGAAGAAATTCGCGAAACGATTAATTATGGAGTGGTTAAAATGAACATTGACACTGATAACCAGTATGCTTTCACTAGAAGCGTCGCTGATCATTTTTTTAAAAACTATGATGGGATTTTAAAAGTAGATGGAGATGTAGGTAGAAAAAAAAGCTATGACCCTCGAGGCTATCTCAAACTAGCAGAAAAAAGCATGAAAGCTAGAGTAATGGAAGGCTGTGACAATCTACTATCTACAGGCAAAACCGTCTATAAATAATTTTTTTATGCTAAAAAAAATCATTCCGATTTTTTTTTTATTTTTCCTGATTTTTTCTTGCACTATTAGTAAGAATTTTGAGCGTCCCCAAAAAAAAGCTATTAGAGGTTCTATTCTTTACTATTCTTTGGTAGCCCAAAGACATTATGATAACAGAGATTATGAAAAATCTATTTATAACTACCAAAAAATTATCGATAAATTCTCGGAGCAAAAAGACATCCGCATAGAAGACTTTGCTTGGACTTATTACGAAATTGGTTTTAATTATTTTAAGTTAAAAGACTATGATAAGGCTCTAGAGAATTTTGAAATAGTATTAAGTGATTATTCTAATGTCCTATCAGCTACTATTTTAAGTAGGCAAAGGATTAACGATATCAATAAAATTTACCAAAGACCCAATGATGAATTGTAAATGTCTAGAGAAAATATCCTGCATTTTACCTCAACTTTTATTTTACTTTTATTAACTCCCTTTATCATTTATTATTCCAACATTTTATTAAAAGAAATAGATTTTAATTTAGATAAATTAAAGTATGTTTTTTTTGGGTTTGCTTTAGCCTTAATCTTACTTTCGATATCTTCTTTCCTTCAGTGGTTGTACATTTTTTTTCATGAACTTTCTCATGCTTTTTTAGCCATTATTTTTAGAGCAAGAGTCATTGACTTCAAAGTGCATAAGGATAGCGGTTTCATTAAATCCAGTAAAGAAAATATTTTTATTCGACTAGCTCCTTATATTTTTCCTCTCTCCTGCTATATGTTGCTTTTCCTTCATTTTTTAATCTTGCTTTATATTCGTTACTACTCGGGCGAAGTTAAGGAGTTTTATTTTTCTTATTTTTTGATAACTTTTTTTTACACTTTCACAACGTTTTATAATGTTAAATTAATTTTTCGAGAAACTTCTGATATCGATAGGAACAGGCTGCTTTTATCCTTTACTCTGATTATTAACTTTTATTTTTTCTTTAGCGTTCTCTTGTTTTATCTACTTTTTAACAGCTCTTTTTTTATTAAAAACTATTTTCTTATTAGCTAAGAAAAAACTAAATTCATAACCCACTAAGATTTATAGTATAATTTCTTTTTGTTTAAAGGAAAAATAAAAATGAAAACAATTGGTTTATTAGGAGGAATGAGTTGGGAATCCACTATCCTTTATTATGAAAAAATTAACCAAGGGATTAAAAAAAAATTAGGTGGGCTCCACTCCGCTAAATTAATGCTTATGAGTTATGACTTTGCCGAAATCGCTCATTTACAAAAAACCAATAACTGGGAAAAACTCACCAATACTTTTCTCTCATCCACCAAAAACCTAGAAGCAGGGAAATGCGAAGCCCTAGCTATCTGCACCAATACCATGCATAAATTAGTCCCGGCTTTAGAAAACAAAATCAATATTCCCATTATTCATATAGCAGATGCTTTAGGAGAACTCCTTAGAAAAAGAAATATTAAAACCATAGGCCTATTAGCCACTAGTTACTCACTACGAGAGGATTTTTACAAAAAAAGGCTAGAGAAAAATTTTGGCATTACTCCTTTAATTCCTGAGGAAAAAGATATCGATGAGGTCCATTCCATTATCTTCGATGAGCTTTGCCAAGGTAAAGTACTTCCTAGTTCTAAGCAAAAATATTTAGAAGTCATTGCCTCTCTTCAAAAACAAGGAGCAGAAGGAATAGCCTTAGCTTGCACGGAAATAGGGTTACTGATAAAAGAAAAAGACGTTCCCCTACCCGTTTTTGATACCACAGAAATTCACTGTGAAAAGATTGTTGATTTTTGTTTAAGTTCTTAGTTTTAAGTTAAAGTCGAACGAAAAAGACGATAATTACACAGCTATGGGGAAGCTAATTTTATCACAGCTTTTGTAGTTCACTAACTTAGTATCACCATACTCCCAATTAAAAATATCACTAAAAGAACTCGTCTCAATCTTAGTTAATGGAAAAGGATCTCTTTTTAGCTGCTCATGTAGTTGAGTTAAATGATTTTCATAAATATGGACATCACTCAACATACCAGTAACTAAACCTTCTTTTAATTTACATTCTTTAGCTATTAAATGTAATAATAAAGCATAAGACGCTATATTAAAAGGAACTCCTAAAGCCAAATCACAACTTCTTTGAAACCAAGTAAGATTTAACCTTCCTGCCAAAACGGTCAAGTGAAACATAAGATGACAAGGAGGTAAAGCCATTTCTCCTAATTGACTAGGATTCCAAGCAGAAACAACAATTTGCCGATCGTTAGGATTTTTTTTAAGTTTTTCTATAGCTATTTTTAGTTGATCTATTCCGTTAAAATTTCGCCATTGATAGCCATAAATTTTCCCTAAATCGTTTTCTTGCCTCTGGATTTCTTTTCTTGCTTCTGGGGAAATTCCTTCGGGGATTTTTTTCGGATTACACCATTCATCCCAAATATAACACCCTCTTTCTTGTAGCCATTTTTTAGTGGTATACCCTTTAATGAAAAATTCCAATTCCACTTTAATCGCCTTAAACGCCATCTTTTTAGTAGTTAATAAAGGAAAACCACTTTTCATATCATGCTGAAGCATAGCCCCACTGATAGTAAGGGCATTAATACCAGTGCGGTTTTTTTTTAAAACGCCTTCTTCAATTACTTGTTTGACTAAATCAAGATAAATTCTCATGCTAGCTATTTAGATTTACGGGTACAACCTACTAACTTTCCACTTCTTTTCTTTTCGAAAAACTACTCGCTCATGAAGACGATTTTTTTTCCCTTGCCAAAATTCAAAATAATCTGGGCTTACTTCATATCCGCCCCAATGTTGGGGTTTCACGAGTTGAGTTTTTTCTTTTAACTTTTCTTTAAAGTCTTGTAAAAAATCGTTATAATTGGCAAGAGGATTGCTCTGTTTGGAAAGAATTGCTCCTAACTGGCTTTCTAAAGGGCGGGAATGAAAATATTCCCCCGATTTTTTCAAGCTAATTTTTTTAACCTTACCTTCAATTCTAATTTGTATCTTAATCGGGTCCCAATAAAAATTGAGTGCAACCCAAGGGTTTTCTTCGATTTCTTTTCCCTTAGCACTACCATAATTCGTATAAAAGACAAACCCCCTTGTACTCCACTCCTTTAATAAAACAACTCTAGAAGAAGGACGATTTTCTTTGTTGACTGTCGCCAAAACCATCTGGTTCGGCTCTTTTACTTTTTGGCTAGCTAATTGAAAGCACTTGTCGAATAAAAAAAATGGGCTTACCCTAGTAAGTTTTTCGGGGAAAATATTTTTGGAGTTATATTGAAACCTTTTGATTATTTTCATTTTAAGGGAAAATACTCAAAAAGATTTTCAAACAATAAGCACTTAAAAAAACTATTTAAAATTTTTGATTTTTGTAATCAACAATGGATTGCTCTAAAACTTCTAATGCCTGCTTTTTCGGCAAAATAGCCTCGATAATCACTTCTTTTTTTTGTAGCATTTTATAAGTTTCAAAAAAGTTTTTTATTTCTTCTAACTGATGCGGGGAAATATCATTTAAATCTTTGATGTGACTCATTTGAGGATCTCCAGTTGCCACGGTTAGAAGCTTATCATCGCCTTCGCCCCCATCAATCATTTTAATAACGCCTATGGGAGTTGCTTCTAATAGAGTACCACAAACTAGAGGGTATTGGGTTAAAACTAGAGCGTCTAAAGGATCTTTATCATCGCAATAAGTTTGTGGAACAAAGCCATAATTAAGCGGATAATGAACTGAACTATAAAGGATTCGGTCCAACTTGATTAATCCAGTTTCTTTATCTAGTTCGTACTTTACCTTGGAGCCTTGAGGGATTTCTATAATAACGTTAAGATTTTCTGGTGGGTTATTGCCAACCGAAATGTCGTGCCATAAATGCATAATAAATAACTTTTACTCTGTTTTTAGAAAATTAAAAGTATCAGAGAAAATTTCTCATTTGATACCTTTTTTTTCTCATGCTTTTTTTGATTTTTTTTCTTAATTTTATTGCTTCCTGTTTCCTTACTAAAGCTGGCTTTTTATGAAAACGTCTTTCTTTTAATTCTTTTAAAGTTCCTTGACGGTCAACTTCTTTTCTAAATTTTTTAACACTAATATCTAAATTATCGTTGGGACTTACAAAAATAATTGTCAAACTAATTTTTTCCTTACCATATGAAATATACTTATTAAATAAATATTAATGATAATTATATTATAAAAACCAAAATTCTTTTAAAAAAAAATATTTTTACTTTATCAATTGACTTAAATGCATTAAACGATAAAAACCATCAATCAACTAATATAAGGACGCCCCTTCCCAGTTTCTAAGAAATCTTTCAAACTAGCTAAAAAATATCCCCACCCAGAAGAGCAGATATCATAACATTCTAAATGAGGAGATAATCCTTTATGATAAAACTTTACAAGCACCCCATTTTTTTTAGGAATAATTTGCCATTTTATTTCGGTATTTTCCCACTCGTCTTTTTGAGCTAAAAAATCCAGATTGTGAAATGCTTTTACGACTTTCCAAATAACTAAACTATTTTTTTCAATACTGGTCACCTGCATTTCCCAGCAAGTGTCGTTTTCAAATTTCGCCACCAGCACCTCGCCAACCGCAGATGCTGGACTGACAGAAGTAGTCCACCACTTATCGACATTGCTAGTAAGCGCAGCAAAAACTTTTTCCGGGGTCGATGAGATGAGCAACTCTAAGATGAACATAAGAAAGTAATAACTACCTCTACGCTTATTTTACCATCGTTAATTTAAATTATTTTTATTTTTTCTAGTATAATAACAAATGGCTTTTTTAGTCTAAAAAAATTAGTTAAGAATTTATTATGAATCAAAAAAACCCAACTCCAAAAAATCAAACAGAAAACCCTGCTACAAATAGTAGCATTTATGACGATAGCGCTATCAAAGAACCAAAGCAAGATATTTTAGGGAGAGAAAAATTTGCCGCTCATCTTGGTGGGGCAATTGTCGATTGGAACATAAAAGAAAGTTTAGTCGTGGGGCTTTATGGGGAATGGGGAGAGGGGAAATCTTCTATCATCAATCTGGCAAAAAAACATATAGAAGAAAAGTCAGAAAAATTACTAGCAAAAAAAAAGCCCACCATCGTTGAATTCAACCCCTGGCTTTTTTCTAATATGGAAAATCTAGTCCAACAATTTTTTAATGAAATTGGAAAAAAACTAGGCGATGAAACTGATGAAAAATTTAAAAAGTATGCATCAGCATTATCTGAAATAGTTCCTAAAGAAAAAAAAGTTTTTGACCTTTTATTAAGAATTTTATTAGACCTTAAATTTCTAAAAGGATTCCCTAAAATTTCAAACTGGGCAGAGAATTATTTAACTTCCAATAAAAAATCAATCTCCCAGCTTAAAGAAGAAATTATCAAAGAATTTGGAAAAAGAAAAAATAAATTAATCGTCATCATTGATGACATTGATAGACTAAACCAGCAGGAAATCCGCCAGATTTTTCAGCTAGTAAAAAGCAATGCCAATTTCCCCAACACCGTTTATCTTTTAGCTTTTGCCCGAGAAATAGTGGAAAAAAGCCTCGAACAAGAGCACCCGGGATTTTCTGGCAGAAACTATTTAGAAAAAATCATTCAAGTAGGCTTTGACATCCCCCAGGCAGACCCTACTAAAATTCATACTTTTTTAGAAAAAGAAATCGAGGAAATCTTTCAAACCCTACCCGTAAAGCACTTCAAAAAACACCGATATGATAGCAGAATATTATCAAAGAAATTTTTTCTTGATTTATTTAACAACCTTAGGGACGTTAAACGGTTTGTTAATGGCCTACGGTTCAATATTTCTCAGATGCATAACGGGAAAGTGATGGAAGTCAACCCTTTTAACTTTACGATAATTGAAGCCATTCGATTTTTTGCTCCCGAGCTTTATCGTTTTATCAAAGAAAATAAAAATATTTTTATTAAAGATAAAAATAATAATTATCGTGATAAAAATAATAATTATCGTGATAAAAATAATAATTATCGTGATAAAAATAATAATTATCGTGATAAAAATAATAATTATCGTGATGAAAATAATAATTATCGTGATGAAAAAACAAAAGCCAGATTAGAAAAAGAATTAGAAAAAACAAACTCCAACAACCAAGATGATTTAAAATATTTAATTTGTTACTTGTTCCCTAAAGTTAATGGAATTTTAAAGGGAATTGAAGAAAGAGGTAGATATGTTTTGTATGAACTCAAATATTTTTTGAATTATGAACTCAAAGAAATTAAAATTTATCAACCAGAGCATTTCGCTAAATATTTTAACTTTATCCCGGGAGGTGGTGAAGGGAGATTAAGTCAGGCAGAAGCTGAAGAAATTCTTTCATCGACAAGTAGCGTTGAAAAAATGGAGAAATTATTTAATCAATATATTGAAAAAGAGAAAGATAGTAAGATTGAAAGAATTTTAGAAAAACTTGAAACATATGTTGATGATAATAAACATAAAAAAATTTCTGATGAAGATATACCAAACGTAATCCAAGTACTTTTTAATATCTCGGATAAAATCCTATTATTAGTTTATTCATATCGAATAATTGAAGTTATAAATAATATTTTTTCAAAGAAAAAACTAGATCAAAACGAGTGTTATAAAATACTTGAAAATGCCATTAATAACTGTCAAGGCACGCAAGGTATTCATCTTTTGATAGAAATTATTAACTATAATAATAGACCTAGTTTTTCTTTAATTAAAAAAGAATCACCAAAACTCAAAAGGTTATACATTGGTAAAATTAAAGGCTTGAATGAAGAAGAGTTATTAATTGATAATAATGCTCATAATTTTTTACTTTCTTGGAAAAAGTGGGGGAAAAAACAAGACCTTACTGCTTTTATGGAAAAAGTTAAAGCAAGTCCTCATTTACTTTGTTTATTCCTTAGTGGATTTAAGACTTATGATCGCCCAGATGACTTAGAAAGAACTGCTACTTTATTAAAGGTAAAAAACCTAGAAGAGATAAACCCCCGAATGGAAAAAGCAAAACAACTAGCAGAAAAAGATAAAGCGTTTCGCGATCAACACCAAGAAGTCATTAACTGGTATTTTAAAGCTATTGAATACAATAAAAAACCTTAGCGCACTTCCTAGCTTAAAATTCTCAAAAAAGCCCAAAAGCTAGTAGGAATAAAAAAAAATTATTCAAAATCGATAAATTTTTAAAAATATTTATTTTTAATAGTATAGTTTTTTAACTTTTAAAACAAGCAAAAATTTAAATATATAGAAAACCGAATATGAAAAAAATTATTTTTAACAAAATTGCACGTGGCAACTTTATTTTATTAGCATTGTTCTCTTGCTTTTTTTTTTTAACCAGCACTTTATTTTCCCAAAACTTCAAGGGGAAAACCGTTGAATGGATTATTCCTTTTAAAGTAGGAGGTGGAAGTGATAAATGGGCTAGATTTTACGCTCCTTTGCTATCAGAAGCACTTCCCGGCAAACCGAATGTTGTGGTAAAAAACGTTCCCGGCGGTGGATCTACTCAAGGAGCCAACTTTTTCGCTCAACGCGCCAAGCCAAACGGATTAACTATCCTAGGAACTTCTGGTTCTACTCAATTCCCTTATTTATTAGACGATAAACGAGTAAAATACGAATACAAAGACTGGAAAGTCGTTTTAGGCTCACCTACTGGTGGAGTGGTTTATGTTTCTCCTAAACTAGGGGTGACTGATGCCAAAGACATTTTAAAACTTAAAGGCAAAGGCCTAAAATATGGTAGCCAAGGAGCCACTTCTCTTGACTTAGTGCCACACTATTAGCTTTCGAAATCTTAAGATTAGATGTGCAGGCGGTTTTTGGCATGAAAGGGAGAAAAGATGGACGTTTAGCTTTCCAACGAGGCGAAACCACTATTGATTATCAAACTTCTTCTTCTTACATCAAAAACGTGCAACCAGCAGTAGATAAAGGTGAAGCTATTGCTTTATTTTCTTTTGGAGCAATTGACAGCAAAGAAAAAATAGTTAGAGACAGCACTTTCCCGGATCTTCCTAGTTTTGTCGAAGTGTATGAAATGATTAATGGTAAAAAACCTAGTGGACCAGCTTTTAATGCCTGGAAATCTTTCTTTGTTGCTGGTTTTCCCGGGCAAAAGATGGTTTTCTTGCCTAAAAAGACTAGCGGTAAAATCGTTAATGCCTATACTAAGGCGTTCAACAATGTAATAAATGCTCCTGGTTTTACTGAAAAGAAAAACAAAGCTCTAGGCACGTACACTCAAGTGACCGGAAAAAACGCTAGAAATCTACTCAAACAAGCCATTAATGTGAATTCTAAATCAAAAAAATGGGTGAAAAATTGGTTAAATAGTACCTATAACACGAATTTAGAGTAAATTCTACCAACTTTACTTTAAATAAAATTTAAATACAAAAAATAAACTAAAAGAATTTTTTCTTTTAGTTTATTTTATTTAGATGTTAGAACCTTTTTTACAGGCCTTAGTTAGCTTACTTACCGTAAGCCATCTTCTCTATTTATTTTTTGGCGTCATCTTAGGCATTAGCATTGGTATTCTCCCCGGTTTAGGAGGGATCGTCGGATTTTCTATTTTACTACCTTTTCTTTATGGTATGGAGTTGACCTCAGCTTTGGCTATGCTAATTGGCTTGGTGGCGGTTATTCCCACTTCCGATACTTTCACTTCGGTGCTGATGGGAATTCCCGTATCTTCGTCTTCACAGGCTACTGTTTTAGATGGTTACCCCTTATCCAAAAAAGGGCAAGCCGCAAGGGCTCTAAGTGCCGCTTTTTCTTCTTCCCTCATAGGGGGACTTTTAGGGGCAATTATTCTTACTTTTTTTATTCTTTTTGCTAGAGGGTTTATCCTTTCTTTTACTTCTGCTGAATTATTTATGCTGGGAATACTAGGACTTAGCATGGTAGGGGTTTTAAGTGGGGATAATATTTATAAAGGCTTCATTGCTTGTGGAGTAGGACTTTTACTAGGGGCTATTGGTGGGGCTCCAGCTACTGGAGAATGGCGGCTTACTTTTGGGAGTTATTACCTTTTTGATGGGGTTAAGTTAGTTATAGTAGGGCTAGGGATTTTCGCTATTCCCGAAATAGTTGACCTTTTAGTGCAAAATCGAAGCATTGCTAAAACTTCAGCTTTGGGAAAAGGCTGGAAGCAAGGATTAAAAGACGCCTGGATTTATAAATGGATAATAGCTCGTTGTGCTCCTTTGGGGGCAGTTATTGGGGCTATTCCCGGGCTAGGAGGTAGTGTGGTGGATTGGATAGCCTACGGGCATGTGGTTCAAACTTCTAAAGAAAAGGATCAATTTGGCAAGGGAGATATTCGCGGGGTTATCGCTCCTGAATCAGCCAATAACGCAAAAGAAGGTGGCGGACTAGTCCCTACCCTTTTATTTGGTATCCCAGGCAGTGGAAGTATGGCGGTTTTTTTAAGGGGCCTTGGTGTGTTGGGAGTAGAAGCAGGTCCTAATTTAATAAGCGACCAACTAGATGTATCTTACACAATTATTTGGTCTCTCGCGATAGCCAACGTCATTGGAACAGTCACCTGCATCATTATCTCTAGCAAAATAGCTAAACTTACAACCATCCCTTATGGATTTTTAGCTCCTTTTTTATGATAATGGCTATTAGTTTTGCTGCTTTTCAAGTAACGAGAAGTTTAGAAGATTTAGTTTTACTCAACGTCATTGGAATGATAGGTATTCTTTTTAAATTTTTTAACTGGTCAAGGCCGGCTCTTTTAGTAGGCTTTGTTTTAGCTGATACCGTAGAAACCTACCTATACCAAGCAGTGCAATTTTACGGTTGGGATTTCGTCAAAAGGCCGGGAGTTGTCGTCCTAATAGTACTAGTAACTGTTTCGGTGGTAATGGGAAATTTTTTAAACCGAAAAAAACAAGAAAAAGGGAATCGATCCACTGAAGAAAAAGAAACGGGAGAAAAACTTCCTTATACTTTTTGGAGTGGAGAGTTGGTTTTAGTTTTAGGCGTTATCCTTTTTTTAGGTTACACTATTTTTGATAGCTCTAAGCATAGCTTTTTAGGAAAAGTTTTTCCCATGACGGTTAGCATCGTTATTTTACTATTTGATTTGTTATTAGCCCGGCAATTAATCTCTCCTAAAAAACAAAGCAAAACCCTCTATCAACCCATTTTAGAAAAGATAAATTCTCCCCTTTATGGGTGACCACATGGAAAAATTTCTTATGGATAGCAAGCCTAGCTTTAGGCACTTGGGTAATGGAATTTTTACCGGCTTTATTCATTTTATTCTTAGCCATTATAAAAACCAAAACCACCGCTTCTTGGCTCAAAACCCTTATCATTAGTTCGATAGCCTTAGGTTTTTTACTGTTCATTAGCAATATTATGGTCCTGCATCTGCCCACCGGATTAATTTACGATACTTTTTTTTTAAATGATTTAGAATAATGTTAAATAAAAGGAGCTTTTACCTATGAATACTTTGCATAAAATTCCCTGCATGCTCTTTCGTGGAGGTACTTCCAAAGGGGCCTATTTTCTCCAAGAAGATTTGCCCTTAGAAGAAAAAGCTAGGAATGATTTATTATTAAAAATAATGGGCTCTCCTGATCCTAAGCAAATTGACGGAATAGGAGGAGGGTCTTTCGTAACCAGTAAAGTAGCTATTGTTAATCGTTCTAATCGTACGGGAATTGATATTGACTATAAATTCATTCAAGTAATGGTTGATGAACCAGTCGTGGATGATAAGCCTACTTGTGGGAATCTTTTATCAGCAGTGGGGGTTTTTGCCTTAGAAAGAGGGTTGGTAGAAATAAAAGAAAAAGAAACCCAGGTCAATGTTTACGACATTAATACTGGAGCAACAGTTAATCAGGTTATTCAAACGCCCAATAAAAAAGTGAATTACCGCGATGGAAACTTTAGCATTGCAGGGGTTCCGGGGGTGGCTAGTCCTATTGATTTATACTTTAGTGATATTGCTGGTGGAAAAACGGGGCATTACCTACCTACGGGGAACCCTACTGACAAATTTGATGGAGTGGATGTTTCTTGCGTTGATATTAGCATGCCTACGGTTTTTATTAATGCCCAAAGCCTAGGTAAAACTGGCTACGAAAATAGAGAAGAACTAGACGCCGATAATAGCCTTTTAGAAAGACTAGCCGTCATTCGAAAAAAGGCATCCCAGGAAATGGGTCTAGGCAGTTCAAAAAATAACGTCATCCCTAAAATAGCCCTTATTAGTGAAGCTAGAAAAGATGGGGATATTAGTATTCGCTATTTTACTCCCAAAACATGCCATCCGGCGGTGGCAGTTTCTGCTAGTTTTTGTTTAGCTACTAGCTGCTTTATTCCCGGGACTATCATGAACGCTCTAACCAAAAAAGAAATAGTCGAAGGAGACATGACTATTAAAATAGAAAACCCTTCCGGGACTACTCCTTTTATCATTAACATTCCTAATCAAGATATAAAAGCAGTAAAAGGTAAAACCACTAGAACTGCTAGAGTACTTTTTCCCGGAGATGTTTACGTCTAATTTTTCTTTATAAAAAAACTATTCTAATGAAAAACTATCATGCTGATATTATAATTGTTGGAGGAGGAAACGCTGCTTTATGCGCGG
This sequence comes from Spirochaetota bacterium, assembly GCA_965277105.1. Classification (GTDB taxonomy): domain Bacteria; phylum Spirochaetota; class UBA12135; order COTS27; family CAXSBA01; genus CAXSBA01. Next base: position 745,182 of record OZ255710.1, read on the forward strand.
CAATTACTGCTAGAGAAAACCAGGCAAACGTCTTGCTACTAGAATCGTCTCCTATGGAGTGGCGTGGGGGGAACTCCATTCATATCCGTAATATGCGAGTAGCTCATTCCTCTCCTACTAGAATATTAACCGAGAGTTATTCCATTGAAGAATTTTGGGCTGATTTAAAGCAAGTTACTCAAAATAAAACTAATCCTAAATTAGCTAAACTTATTATCAATAAATCACAAGAGCTTTGCAATTGGCTAGAAAGTAGAGAGATGCATTTTCAAGCTAGTATTTCTGGAACCTTGAGTTTGTCGAGAACCAATGCTTTTTTTTAGAAGGGGGGAAAACCTATGTTAATTCTCTTTACCATTACGCGGAAAAAATAGGGTTCAATATTTTATACGACCATGAAGTAATCGACATTATAATCGAAAAAAGAAAATGTAAAAGTTTATTAGTCCAAAATAAAACTGCTCAAAAAAACCTATCTTCCTCAGCAGTGATTTTTGCTAGTGGGGGTTTTGAATCCAACCGAAAATGGCTTAAAAAAATATGGGGGAAAAAAGCCGATAATTTTTTAATTCGCGGTACCGAATATAATCAAGGGAAAGTTTTAAAAGCATTATTAAAAAACCAAGTAAAACCCATAGGCGCTAAAGATAGATGCCATGCGGTGGCCATTGATGGACGAGCCCCACTTTATAATGAGGGCATTGTTACTAGGTTGGACTGTGTTCCTTTTGGTATCGTCCTCAATAAACTAGGCAAAAGGTTTTACGATGAAGGGGAAAACTTTTGGCCTAAAAGGTATGCTATCTGGGGAAAACTCATTGCTAATGAGCCTGAGCAAATTGGGTATGTCATTATCGATAGTAAGAGCATTGACTTATTTATGCCTTCGGTTTTTCCTCCGGTAAAAGCAGATTCCTTAAAAGAGCTAATCCAAAAGTTAAAACTACCAGTTAAAAGTTCCTTAAACACGATAAAACATTTTAACCAAAACGTTATCGAGAAAAATTTCAATCCTCAAAAACTCGATGGCTGTAGAACCAAAAAATTAAAGCCCAATAAAACCAACTGGGCACGTAAAATTGACACCCCACTCTACTACGGTTATATGCTCAAAACGGGAATTACCTTCACGTATTTAGGGGTGAAAATTAATGAAAAAACTCAAGTTCAAATGAAAAATCACCAGTATAGCGACAATATGTTTGCTACCGGGGAAATGGTCGCAGGTAATGTCTTAGGACAAGGATACTTGGCTGGCTTTGGCATGACTATGGGAACAGCCCTAGGAATAACCGCTGGAAAAGAAGCAAGTAATTATGTTCAAAGAAAAAAATAAATTAGTAAGTCTAGAAAATTTAATCGAAGGCAAAAGGGTGCTCGATATCTGTAACGCCTGTCGCTACTGCGAAGGCCTCTGCCCGGTTTTCCCCGAGATGACCAATTATCGCAATTTTGCAAAAAAAGATATTTTTTATCTAGCCAACCTTTGCCATAATTGCAAGGGTTGCTATCACGGATGCCAGTACGCGAAACCTCATGAGTTTAAGATTAATGTGCCTCAGATTTTTTCACTTTTACGAAAAGATACTTTTGTTAAATACACTTTTCCCACTAAAATGGGTTCGCTCTTTTTTAACAATGGAACTATTATTTCCTACCTTTTAGTGGTGGTCATTACACTTACTTTTATTTTAGGTTTTTGGTTAAATGGAGCAAGTTTATTTGAAGCCCAAACCGGAGAAGGCTCTTTTTTCAAAGTTATCCCTTTATGGCTAATGAGTGGGATTCCTAGCATTATCACTGCCTGGGCGTTCCTCTCTTTTGCCATTAGCATTAAAAAGTATTCTAAGGACTTAGGGATAAAACTAAACGATTTTTTTAAATTAAAAGTCTGGCAAAAAACCTTATTTGACGCGGCTACCCTTAAACACCTAGCGGGAGGAGAAAAAGAAGTTGGCTGCACACATAGTAATGAAAAAAGAAGTCAAAATAGAAGATTTTTTCACCAGCTTACTTTTTACGGATTTTTTCTTTGTTTTCTTTCCACCTCCATAGCTTTTTTTTATCACCACGCCTTAGGGCTAATTTCCCCTTACCCTTTCACATCACTCCCTGTACTACTCGGAATTATTGGTGGAATAGGACTTATCATAGGCCCCATTGGGCTAACTTATGTCAAATTAAAATCTGATCCCCGACCTGTAGCTAAGAGTTTACTCGGAATGGAGTATGCTTTTATTAGCTTGCTTTTTTTTGTTAGCCTAACCGGGCTTATTTTAATGGTACTTAGAGAAACTTTTTTGATGCCTAGCCTCTTATGCCTCCATCTTGGCTTGGTTCTTTACTTTTTTTTTAATTTTACCTTACAGTAAATTTATGCATGCTTTTTATCGATTGTTAGCTATTTTTAAATTCAATATGAATAAAAAAGGTTCTTTAAACTAGCGAGTGATTTAACTTGCTTACTAAGTCGACAATCGCTTTTTTTCTATGAGAAATGGTGTTTTTTTCTTCTACTTTCATCTCGGCAAAAGTGTTGTTTTTTCCTTCGGGAATAAATAACGGATCATAACCAAAACCATTTTCACCTCTAGGTTGGTTGATGATATTTCCTTTGGTAACTCCTTCCCCTTTGATTAATAATTTTCTTTCTCGATTATAAAAAATCATAACTGTCTTAAAAAACGCAGCCGTTTTCAACAGAGAGTGCTCCTCCATTTTCAAAAGAAGTTTATGATTATTTTCTTCATCACTAGCCCCCTCATAAGCATAGCGAGCAGAGTAAATCCCCGGCTCATTATTAAGCGCGGGCACCACCAAACCAGAGTCATCAGCTATAGCCGAAAGATTAAACTTATTATAAACGGCTTTTGCTTTGATAAGTGAGTTCTCTAAAAAACTTTTCCCATTTTCTTCTATAACTAAAGTAGGGGCTAAGTCTCTTAGGGAAAGAAAAGTAATTTTAAAGTTGTTAAAAATGGCTTTTATTTCTTTAACCTTGTTTTGATTTTGCGAAGCTATAATGATTTTTGTCATTATTTCTTGGCAGAAAAATCAAAACGTTTGCCGCTATATTGCTGGCGACATTTTTCTAAGCCATCAGCAATCCAAGCGCCTATTACTTCTGCGATAAAAGGCAAGAGCTCTTTCAAATGCTCTTCTTCTTGTAAACAAAAATTACTTAAAACAAATTTATCTAAAGGACGCTTAATAATCACTTTCCCATTTTCTTGCGGACTAATCCCTAGTTTCAAGCGAGGAAAATTATCCCCAATGGAACTAATAATAGAATGTAAGCCGTTGTGGCCGCCCGAGCTCCCCTTTTCTTTTAATTTAATCTGCCCAAGGGGAAGATCTTTGTCATCGTAAATAACCATTATTTCTTGGTTAGAAAAACGCCATTGGGTTTTTAGGGATAACACCGCTTTCCCCGAAGCATTCATAAAAGTAAGGGGTTTAATAAAATGAACCTCTTTGCCATAAAGCCTAAGCTTATAATGCTCGTAATTTTTAGCGCTTAGTTTAATGACTTCTTTTTCTTTTGCTATTTTTTGTAAGAAAAAATCGACTGCTCGAAAACCAAAGTTATGCCTAGTGAAATCGTATTTGCTTCCGGGGTTCCCTAATCCAAAGATAAACAAACTACAAAAAGAATTTTAATTTTTGCTTTTCACAAAAACTTCTTAAACTCGCCAATGAGAGTGTTGGGATCTTCTTTTAAAATACTTCCACCTTGAGCGTAACTTTTTTTTCCTCCACCTCGGCCATTAGTGATTTTATTCATCTCTTGAAGTAGCTCATTAGCTTGATACTTTACCTCAGCTTTTTCTCCTAAAGCAATGCTATAAATGAGTTTTTCTTTTTCTAAATTAAGAAAAAAGATAATCGCTAGCGGATCTTTTTCGACACAATTATTAATAATATTTTTAATGACCTTAATATCTTCTTTATGAAAAACTTTGGTGTAAAAATAAAACTCATTAATTTTTTCTTTAGTTTTTTCTATTTCCTGCTGATAATTTTTTTGCTTTAATCCCCTTTCATGCTTTTCCATTTTGCTAAGGGATTCTTGCAGGTTTTGAATTTTTTCATAAAGGGCTTGGTTGCTGTTCGCGTTCATTAGTTCCCGCATTTTACTTAAAAAACTAATGTTCTCTAAATAGTTAAAATTAGCCTCGCTCCCCACAATTGCCTCAATTCTTCTAATGCCCGAAGCTATCCCCGTTTCGTTAATGATTTTAAAATTACCAATTTCTCCTGTATTATTCACGTGAGAGCCCCCACAAAGCTCTTTTGAGTAATCGCCCATCGTCACCACTCTAACCCTATCCTGGTATTTTTCTTCGAAAAAAGCTCGGGCCCCAGCACCAATGGCTTCTTGATAGTTGAGGTAAGTAATGGCAATGGGGATCCTTTTAATAATTTCTTGATTCACTTCTTTTTCAACTTTTTCGATTTCTTCATCGGTCATTTTTTGATAATGATTAAAATCAAATCGCAGCTTCTTATCATCCACTTTCGAGCCAGCTTGTTGGACATGTTCTCCTAAATGATTAATTAAAGCCTGCTGAAGAAGGTGCGTAGCAGAATGGGTTTTTCTAATTTCATTTCTTTTTTGATTATCAATTTGCTGATGATAACTTTCTCCAACTACAAGTTTGCCTTGTAATAATTTTCCCTTTAAAAGGTGAATATCTTCTATCTTGATAGTATCTACTACTTGAAAAATAACTTTTTTATCCTCACTGTAAACTCTTCCTTGATCCCCTATCTGGCCTCCCCCTTCCCCATAAAAACAAGTTTCATCAAAGACCAAATATACTTCTTGTAAATTAGTATCTTCTAAGTCCGTGAGTAAATTTCCTCCTTGAATGATTTTCCTTAAAGGGCTAAAGTTTTTTATCTCCTCTTCACCAAGGTATTTTGTCTTAGAAACATCATTAATCAAGATGGCGTCAATGACTTCCGTTTTTTTAACAGTGGAACGAATCCTTTGTTTTTCTAGCTCTGCTTCAAATTCTTTCTCTAAGAAGGTTAATCCCTTTTCTTTGGTTAAAACTTTGATTAAATCTAAAGGGAAGCCATAGGTATCGTAAAGGGTGAAAATTTCTTTTCCTGGCAACTTGGTTTGTTGTTTTTTCTTCGCTTGATGAACCAACTTTTCGAAAAGGATTAACCCCTTATCGAGGGTAATGACAAATAGCTTTTCTTCTCTTAAAATAACTTCTTTAATAAAAGCACTTTTCCCACTTAGCTCTGAGTAAGATTCTTTTAAATTATTAACAACTGCTTCAACCAAAGAATGCAGGAAAGGTTTATTCAAACCTAAAACCTTACCATAACGAAAAGCACGCCTTAAGACCCTACGGATCACGTACCCCCTGCCCTCATTAGAAGGGATAACCCCATCGCCAATTGAAAAAACAATGGTCCGTAAATGATCAACAATAACTCGAAAAGCTACTTGATTGGGCGAGGTGGTGGTGGAGTAATTAATCCCAGTTAAGCTTTCTACTCCTTGAAGAAGAGGGGTAAAAACATCGGTATCGTAGTTAGATTTTTTATTTTGTAGTACTCGACAAATCCTCTCAAATCCCATTCCAGTATCGACATGCACTTCTTTTAAAGGGGTAAGCTTTTTATCGATATCCCGGTTGTACTGAATGAAAACTAAATTCCAAATCTCAATGTAGCGCTCACAATCTTGATTTACCCCGCCCCCATGGGTTTGACATTTTGCTCTTTTTTCATCTTGACAAGGGCAAGCCCCTTCCCCTAAATCAATATGAATCTCACTACAAGGCCCGCACGGTCCCACCTCGGCCATTTCCCAAAAGTTATCTTTTTCTTTAAAATCTAAAATATTTTCTTTGGGGATATCAGTGACTTCGCCCCAGTATTTACGAGCTTCTTCGTCTTGATAATACACTGTGGCAAATAATTTTTCTTTGGGCAGTTGCCATACTTCGGTCAGAAGTTCCCAGGCCCAGGCAATTGCTTCTTTTTTATAATAATCGCCAAAAGACCAATTCCCGAGCATCTCGAAAAAAGTGTGGTGATAGGAGTCAAACCCAACTTCTTCTAAATCATTGTGCTTGCCCGAAAGCCGGATGCATTTTTGAAAATTGCATACTCGAAGATGTTCGGGTTTTTTAAAGCCCAAAAAAATATCCTTGAATTGATTCATCCCTGAGTTACTAAAAAGAATGGTTTTATCCCCTTGCGGCACTAAGGAAGAACTAGGAACAAAATGATGAGATTTTTTTTTAAAAAAATCAATAAAACTTTTTTTTATTTCAGAGCTAGAATAAGGTTTCATAATAATTAATTATATAATTAACTTATTTTTTTTTGAAATTTAATGGGCTAGATCCTTAAAAGATGCGTAGTTTTTTATGATATATTTTAACGGAACAATTTCATTAAAATAAGAAGCAATAATTTTTTCCGTTCTTATAAAATCTTCTAGTGTATCAACGGTTACTCTAACCTGGGGATAACGGTAAGCTAAAGGAGCTAAGGCATTTAAAACCCGATACTTTGGAGAATTTTTTCTCATAAACAAAGTAACATGCTCTAAATCTTCTAACGAAGTTGCTTGCTGATAAACGCCTTGTAAAACTTCTTTTTTCACCACCTCTACTCCAGCTCCAAAGGGAAGCTTGCTAAAAAAAGAATAATCGTAATTTCCTCCTATATGCTGGTTAAGGATAGTTAGAAGGCAATAAATGGAAGTAAAAGGATTATCGGCAGTTACTCGAATGATATTTGAGCAAGGAAACTTCTGGCTAGCCTGATAATAACGCTCTAATACGTTATGGCTAGCCCCTACTAGCAGGCTAACTGCTGGGAAATCTTGTAGGATTTTTCTGAAAACAAACTCATCTTCAATGGGGACGGCTAAAATTATTTTTAACTTGGTTAGTAAAAGCCTCTTTAATAAATAGTAAATGAGAGGCTTCCCATTAATTTTTTTTATGGTTTTTTGAGGCAAGCGATTAGAATTAGTCCTTGCCTGAACTACCACGATACTAGGCAAGGCGTTATACTTTGATTACCGCTTCTTTAAAAGGCTTATATTTTTTTAAAAGAGGATTAATGGATTTTTTGATAAACTCCTCAACCATTTCAGCGCTACGCCCAATGTAAAGATTGGGATCTTCTCGTTTTTTCCACTCGGCAGCTGATAATTTAATAGCTTTTTCTTTGCTCATCAAAGAGAGCAGAGGATTTTTCCCGCCTTTTTTCACGACTTCCGAGGCCTTTAAAGCATTTTTTCGAATAACTTCATGCAAAACCTGACGATTGCCCCCCTCCTGCACCTTATCCATTAAAACATTTTCCATAATAATGAAGGGGAGTTCTTGTTGAAAGTTTTTCTTAATAACCTCTTCATTAACTTTTAATCCACTAAGGATATTGCGATAAATTTCTAAAATAGCATCGACAGCCAAAAAGCATTCTGGCAAGGTCAGTCGTTTATTAGCAGAATCATCTAAGGTTCGCTCTAGCCACTGGGTAGAAGCGGTATGGGCCGTGCTATTGGCTAGGGTAACCACAAAACGGGCTAAACTGTTAATCCTTTCCGAACGAATGGGGTTCCTTTTGTAAGGCATGGCCGAAGAACCTATCTGATTTTTTTCAAAAGGCTCTTCCACTTCTTTTAAGTGAGATAACAACCTCAAGTCATTAGCAAATTTAGCAGCACTTTGAGCCAACTTGGAAAGCAGAGAAGTAATTTGAAAATCCAATTTCCTGGTATAAGTTTGACCGGTTAAAGGTAAGAGATTTTTAAATCCAGCCCTTTTACAAACATGCTCTTCAACTACTTTCACTTTATTGGAGTTGTTATCCAAAAGTTTCATTAGGCTTGCTTGACTACCAGTTGTTCCCTTGACTCCTCTAAAAGGCAGATTTTTAATTTGCTGTTGTAATTCTTGATAGTCTAGGAAAACATCTTGTAACCACAAACTAGCCCTTTTCCCTACCGTAGTAGGTTGAGCTGTTTGAAAATGGGTATAAGCCAAAGTGGGCATTTCTTTAAAAGCAAGAGAAAACTTTTTTAACAAATAAATAACGTCCAAAGTCTTTTTCTGCAGAATTTTAAACGCCTCGCGGTATTGAATAAGGTCAGTATTATCTCCCACGTAAGCAGAAGTTGCCCCTAAGTGAATAATGCCAGCAGCCTGAGGGCATTCTTTAGCAAAGGTATGGATATGCGCCATCACGTCATGCCGGAATTCTTTTTCTTTTTCCTTAGCATACTCAAAATCAATGTTATCTAAATTGTTTTTCATTTCTTTTAACTGCTCGTGAGTTACGGCTAGGCCTACTTTTTGTTGGGCTTCGGCTAGGTAGAGCCACAATTTTCGCCAAGTAGAAAATTTATACTGTGGAGAAAAAATAGCTAACATTTCCTTAGAGCTGTAGCGCTCAATGAGTGGATTATTATAAGTATTTTGAGACAAATTATTACTGCTTTTTGTATTTTTCATAAAGATTCAAAATTGTGGTAAAATCGTTTTCTTCTTTCCCACTTACTTGACTTAAATATTTAGTGATGCTTCTTTGCTGATTATCTTCTTGGTACATGGCAATTGCTTTTTTAATTTTTTCTTGGTCAATCATTTTTAAAGTAACTAATAGATTATAAACTAAATTATTTGAGTTGGGTTTTTCTTCATTTTGCTCTAAGTTATCGATTAATGACCTAGTGGTATTTTTCAAACGCTTAGCTAAAGATTTCATCAAGTTAATCCCAATTTCCGGGTTGGCCCGAATGACCGCATCGACATAATTAGAATAAATAATAATGCAATTACAGTCAGTTGCCGTTCTAATAGTAGCGTTCCTCTTACTGTTTAACACATAAGCCATTTCGCCAAAAAACACTCCTCTTTGAGAAATTTTAGCGACCATTTTGTTGTCGATAATCACTTCTAAAATTCCTTGATTTAAAATATAAATTTCATTGCTATTTTCGTTTTGACTAAAAATAATCGTTCCTTTTTTATAATGCCTTTTTTGCATTATACTTTTTTTTGCTTGCTGTATCATTTTAAAAAATTACCTAAAAGAAAACCGGACTCTCTTTTTTAAAGAATTAGTATTACCATTTTTATCTTCAACTATAATTTCAAAAAGGTACTCCGACTTCTCCACTTCGAAAATTCCTAGTTTATAGTTATGCGGAAGACCATAAATGTCCTCTATTTTTTTATCACCTTTCAAAAGAAGTTGATTTTTTTTTTCATATAAATAATCAAATTCATACTTTTTAAAAAGTTCCCCATCGATAAATAAGGCTAAACTTTTTAACCCCACAACGTTATTCCCATAAAAAGGCTGGGCAGGAATTTTATAATCTCCAGCGGTAACAATTATTTCCAGAGGGCCATAATAAAACAACCTAGCATTATGGCGAATAGTATAAATTTTATTTTTTATCCTAAAAAGTAAATTGGTTATTTTGGGTTTTTTAGTATCTTTTAATGCAGGAAATAAATTATAAGGATTAATAATCTGGTTTTTCTGACCGTCATACACCGTTAGATGCAAATGAGCCCCTAAAGAATGCCCGGTATTCCCCATTTCTCCCAACTTATTATCAAGCTTGGCTTTGGTTAAATCTTTAGTAACGGTATTTTTCTTAAGGTGATAATAATAACTTTTAACCTTATTTTCATGCTCTAAAACAATGTAGTTACCAATGCCCCAGTTAGGAATTAAAGGATTATCACTATCATCGGAGAAAAAAAGCACTTCTCCATTAGCTATAGGAAAAATATCTTTCACTCGACCAAAATCAATCCCCGAGTGGAAATGATCCCCTCGTGATTCCCCAAAGAGCGAAGTGATAAAAATATTTTTCACCGGGTATTGAAAGGCAATTATCGAAGAAAATAATAAAACCAAGGCAATAAAACCAAGGCCAACTATCCTAAAAAAAACTTTATTTTTCAAGGTTATCTACTTTTAAGGAAACCTGCTCAATGCCAACTTTTTTACTAATTGACATAATATCAATAATTTTTTGATAAGCAATATTTTCATCTCCCGCAATAACCAAATGAACAATTTTTTTTTCTACCACTTCTTGCATTAGTACGCTTTCCAAATTTTCCAAAAGCACCTCTCTTTCTTGTAGGAAAATCTTATCGTCTTCTTTAATGGTTAAAATAGGCAAATCTTCGGTAAGCTCGTCTTGGGTTTCCGCTTCCGGCAAATCAACTCGGTAAGCATTGTTTTTCGTTAATGAACTAGAGGTTAGAAAAAAAATGATTAAAAGGAAAAGGATGTCAATCAGCGGGGTTAATTCTATCCGATTTTGCTCTAAAATTTTTTTCCTTACTTTCATCAAAGTTTGCTGATAATTTGCTAATAAATTTATACCATGTATTTAAAGTTAAATTAATCTATTTTGATTTCCTTTTTAATTTTTCTTAGTTTTTTTCAATATAATTATCAAACTAAAAAAATACCATAAAAATATAAAATTTACTTATTTTAAAATTTCGCTATATCTTAGCTTTTAATTTTAAATATGATATAATTTGATTAAATAAAGGATTTTGTGAATTTAAAAAAGATATGAAAAAATATAATAAATATAATATAAAACATTCCATTATTAAATTATCATTTTTACTGATCTTGCTTTTTTTTATTTCTAGTGATATTCTATTCGCTAGGAAGATTATTAAATTCGCGACCTTAGCTCCAAAATCTTCGACTTGGGGCAAAGTCATCAATAGCATTGCTCGTGATATTTACAAGGAAAGCGATAAAGAGATTATTTTAAAAGTGTTTTATGGCGGAGTGCAAGGGGATGAGCGCGAGATGGAAGAAAAGATTCGCTTCCAGCAAATTGATGGGGCTTTTTTTACTGGTAATGGTTTAGGCTCAGTGGTCTTTGAAGCAAGGATTTTAGAAATTCCCGGACTGATTAAAACCTACGAAGAACTTGATCACGTTTATAAAAACATCAAAGGGGATTTAAATATTTATTTCGAAAAAAAGGGCTACTATCTTATTGACCTAGTGGATGTTGGTTATGCTTATTTCTTTTCCAAGCAAAATATCACCTCTTTTGATGATATTAGAAAAAGTAAAATGTGGCTATGGAAAGGAGATCAGTTTGGGACCGAGATTTTTAAAAAGTTAAACATTCCTGCTATTCCAGTGAGTTTTACCGAGGTTTTACCCTCACTCCAAACTGGGTTAATCGACGGGGTTTATTCTACTCCTACGGCTTTGGTTTCTCTCCAATGGTATAAGGAAATCAAGCACATGATGAACTTCCCTATTACTTTAGTTTCTAGCGGGGTAGTGCTCTCAGACAAAACTTGGAAAAGCTTAAGCGAAAACGAAAAAGCCATCATCACTCGTCAAGTTACTAAAAACATTGAAAAATACAAACCCATTATTCGTAAATCCGATGCCGATACCCTCAACATTATTAAAGAAAACGGCATCACTATTAATCCAACCCCAACGTCCTGGACAGAAATCGAAAAGCAAACTAGACCCCTATTAGAAATGTTTCCAAGTAGTTTAGTAAGTAGAATTACTTCTTTACTAAAAGCCTTATAACCTTAAATTCCATCGAAATTGTGCTCAAAATTGAATCGCTTTTCGTCAAAGGTTTAAGTTATTTAGCTGTTTTTTTTTTCTCGTTAAGTTTTCTCCTTTACGGCCTACAAACGTTTTTACGGATTTTTTTCGAAACGGCTATTTTATGGATAGACCCTGTTAGTAGTTATTTATTTGCCTTATCCGCACTTTATGGGGCTACTTTAGCCATTATCAATGACGAAAACATTAAAATCGAAATCTTTAAAAAGTTAAATCACCATAAAAAGATTGTTTTCTTAAAAAACACTTTAGCGGGGTTGGCCACGTTATTCTTACTGGTTATTTTCTTTAGGCACCTGCAAGAAGAGCTCATTCGAGGAGAAATGGCTTTCCTTAATCTAAAAAAATGGATGCTAGATATCCCTTATATTTTTTTTCTCCTAGGTGGGTTGGTTTTTTATATTAACAAAATCATCAAAATCTTTAATCCCACGAAGTAACCTAAAATGACACTTTTATTCACTGCCTTAGCAATTATTTTCTTACTTTTAGGAACTCCACTTTACATTATCCTTTTAGTAGTTTCTAGTTTTTTGTTTTTTATGGAAGGAATTCCCCTCCTTTCCACGGTGGTAAGTTTTCAAAAGTTGCAATCACAGGAGTTCATCTCCGCTATTCCTCTTTTTACCTTTGCTGGGTATATTTTATCGTCTTCCGGCAGCCCCAAAAGGATTATCAATCTCACTCAAAAATGCTTCCCCTTTTTACCAGGATCTACTTCTTTCATTGTTATTATGGTAATGGCGCTTTTTACCGCCCTAACCGGAGCTAGTGGAGTTAGCATCCTTGCCTTAGGGGGGCTTTTTTACCCACTTTTAAAAAATAAAAGCAGCGACGAGCACTTCGCTCATGGACTAATTACCGCTTCTGGAAGCATCGGATTACTTTTTGCCCCCTCACTGCCAGTTATTATTTATGCTATCATATCCAATCAAAATGCTTTAATAGAAAACCGAGTAGATATTGAAACTCTCTTTAAGGTTGCCCTACTTCCTTCTTTTGTGCTTATTGGTGGAATTTTTCTTTATTCTTTTTTTAAAGAGGATAAAAGTAAAGGGAATAATGCTTTTTCTTTTCAAGAAGCTAAAACTGCTTTAAAAGAAGCCAAGTGGGAAATTCCTCTCCCTATTTTAATTTATGGCGGGATTTACTCTGGTTGGTTCACGGTTTTAGAAGCAAGTATGATAACGGCTTTCTATACTTTTGTGGTTATTTTCCTTATTAAAAAAGAGCTTTCCCTAACTGCCGATTTTCAAAAAACTACCATTGCCGCTCTGAAGTTATCAGGAGGAATTTTCATCATTATGGCGACCGCTTTTATCCTTACTAACTACATTGTCTATACCCAACTTCCTGATAAAATCTTTTTTTACATCTCTTCTGTTTTGACTACCAAAGTGGCTTTTTTACTAACTTTAAACGTCCTGCTTTTAATAGTAGGGTGCTTTTTAGATATTTTTTCTGCTATTCTTATTGTTCTTCCACTACTCATTCCTATTGTTGAAAAATACGGCATTGACCCCTATCATTTTGCGATTATTTTCTTAGTTAATTTAGAAATAGGCTACATTACTCCACCAGTGGGACTCAATTTATTTATTGCTAGTTATCGCTTTAAAAAACCCATTACTTTTCTTTACCGCTCCACTATCCCTTTCCTAATTATCATGCTCTTTAGCTTGTCAGTTATTACTTTTGTTCCCAAAATATCCACTTTTACTCTAAATTCTTCCAAAAGCCCTCCAGCTTCTTCAACAGAAAATACCTCACTCCTTAAAAAACTTTATGATTTAACAATAAAAGACCAAGGAACCGATTTTGTCGAATTTGAGTTCCGCACCCAAGGGGAATATTCTCTAGAAGACATCAAGCATATTAACATCAAAATGGTTGACCTTTACGAAGAAGACATTTCCATTATCCTTGACTTAGGAGAAGAGATTAATCTAGCACGAACAGCCATCATGGGTAAGGATGACACCCTTACTTTTAAAATGACCGATCTCTTCCCCGAAACTGACTACTCGGTGATCATGGAAATTATCGACAACAACGACCGTGGCGGGGTGAGTTCTCCCATTATTCATTTTACAACGAACTAATCCATTCCGTTAGCTAAAAAATTATAAATTCTTTTAGTTTTATTCTTCTTATTAAGGGAAAAATCAAATATTTATAGCTAAATTTGACTTTTTTCAGCAAAGTGTTATGTTTTATTTAGGTTTTAATTTATGGAAATTAATAAAAAAAATTTAGAAAACCCAGATAATTCTTTCAATAACATTGATAACAAATCAGAAACTTCGGAGCTGAACTCAAACCCAACTCCGGACCAAGAAAATAAGTTCGACGCCACTGAAGTAAAAGAAGGAGAAATTCAAGAGGAGGAAGCAAAAGATCAAGTAGAAAAAGAATTAACTATCGAGGAGTTAGAAAAAGAAATTGAAATATTAAAAGGTGATAATGAAAAGTTATTAAATAACCAAGAAGAATTAGAAAGTTTTTTAAAAAGGCAAAAAGCGGAATTTGATAATTACCGCAAACGAGTTCAAGAAGAAAAAGTCGATCTCATTCGTTATGGTAGTGAAGATTTTCTCAGGTCTTTTTTAACTGTCTTAGATGGCTTTGAAAAAGCCCTAGAAGTGAAAAGCGCTAATGCCGAAATCAATTCTTTTTTAGAGGGATTTACCCTTTTAAAAAAACAGATAGACGAGCTTTTGGAAAAGCATGGTGTGGTCGTTTCGACTAAGATAAATGATGAGTTTAACCCTTCCTATCATCAAGCTATCCAGTTCACGGAGGGGAGCGAAGAGAAAGAAAAAGTCACTGAGATTTTTCAAAAAGGTTACTTTTTTCATGAGAAGGTTTTACGAGAAGCTATGGTAAAAATTGCTAAAAAAAAGTCGCAAGAAAAACAACAAATCCAAAAAAATAATACTCAAGAAAATATTCAAGAAAAACAGAAAAAAAATTAATCAACAGGAGGATAAATAAAATGTCAAAAATTATAGGTATCGATTTAGGAACCACCAATTCATGTGTATCAGTTATGGAAGGTGGAGAACCAGTTATTATTCAAAACGCCGAAGGGCTTAGAACCACTCCCTCGGTAGTTGCTTACACAGATAAAGGGGATGTTTTGGTGGGCCAACCGGCAAAAAATCAAATGGTCTCCAATCCCGCGAAAACCATTTACTCGGTAAAGAGATTCATGGGGCATAAATTTGAAGAAGTTAAAGACGAAATAGGTAATTTCCCTTACTCTGTAGTTAATGCAGGAAGTAAAATTAAAGTCAAAGTTGATGACAAGGAGTTTACCCCGCAAGAAATATCAGCCCGAATCTTAGAGAAGATGAAACAAGCAGCTGAAGATTATTTAGGAACTACCATCAAAGAAGCCGTGATAACGGTTCCCGCTTACTTTAACGACTCTCAAAGGCAAGCAACCGTTGACGCTGGCAAAATAGCTGGCTTAGAAGTAAAAAGAATCGTTAATGAACCAACAGCAGCTGCCCTAGCTTATGGGTTAGACAAAAAGAAAGATTTAAAAATTGCCGTATTTGATTTTGGTGGAGGGACTTTTGATATTTCTATCTTAGAGTTAGGGGACGGAGTTTTTGAAGTAAAATCCACCAATGGGGATACCCACTTAGGAGGAGATAATATCGACAACCTTATCATTGATTATTTAGCCGAAGATTTCCAAAAAACCAATGGCATTGATCTAAGAAAAGACAGCATGGCTTTGCAGAGATTGAAAGAAGCCGCTGAAAAAGCTAAAAAAGAGCTTTCATCAGCCACTTCAACTGACATTAATCTTCCTTTCATAACCGCAGATAATTCTGGACCTAAACATTTAAACATAAGCCTAACTCGAGCAAAATTTGAGCAGCTCATAGATGATGTTTTAGAGAGATTAAAAACCCCTTGCTTGAACGCTATTAAGGATTCTAAACTAGACACTAACGAAATAGACGAGGTGATTTTAGTAGGAGGATCTACCCGTATTCCCGCAGTGCAAAAAGTAGTAAAAGAAATTTTCGCTAAAGACCCTAGCAAGGGAGTAAACCCCGACGAAGTAGTGGCCGTAGGGGCAAGTATCCAAGGTGGTATTTTAGGTGGTGATGTAAAAGACGTTTTACTATTAGACGTTACCCCTTTATCGCTAGGAATTGAAACCCTCGGAGGAATTATGACGAAATTAATCGAGCGTAACACCACCATCCCTACCAAAAAAAGTCAGGTTTTTTCCACAGCAGAAGACAACCAATCAGCCGTTAGCATCCACGTTTTTCAAGGCGAGCGCGAAATGGCTAGGGATAATCGCCTACTAGGAAAATTTGACCTTATGGATATTCCCCCAGCCCCCCGGGGTGTCCCGCAAATAGAAGTTACTTTTGATATTGATGCCAATGGTATTTTAAACGTTAGCGCTAAGGATATGGGCACCGGCAAGGAAAATAAGATTAGAATTGAAGCCTCTAGCGGATTAAGCGATGATGAGATTGATAAAATGGTTAAAGAAGGGGAAGCTAAACGCGAGGAAGACAAAAAGAAAAAAGAGCTAGCCGAAATAAAAAACAATGCTGATAACCTAGTTCATCAAATGGAAAAAACCCTTAAAAATAACCAAGATAAAATTGATAAGGGAGAAAAAGAAAAAATTGAAGCAGCGATTAAAAAGTTGAAGGAAGTTATCCCAAGTGATGACAAAAACAAAATCGAAGGAGCCGTAGAAGAGCTTACCAAAGTGTCTCATAAACTAACCGAAATGCTTTACAAAGAGCAAGCTGCTCAAGCCAAAGAAGGGCAACCCAACGCCAATAGTGGCAGTAATAGCAACGAAAAAACGACTAGCTCGGAAAATGCCAAAGAAAAAACTGAAGAGAAAGTAAAAGACGCTGACTATGAGGTAGTAGACGAAAACCAGGGGAAAAAGTAGTTTTAATTATTTTAAAAAATCTTGGGGGATAAGAAAATGAAAATTATCCCCTAATTTTTTTATTATCTCCTAATTTTCTTTAACAGCTAAAAATGAGTAAAAGAGATTATTATGAAGTGCTCGGGGTATCTAAAAATGCTTCCTTAGAGGAAATAAAAAAGGCTTACCGAAAAAAGGCTATTGAAAATCATCCCGATAAGCATAAGGGTGATTCGAAAGCAGAAGAGAAATTTAAAGAAATTAACGAAGCTTACTCCATTTTATCTAATCAAAGTAAACGCTCGGCTTATGATAATTTCGGCCACCAAGGAGCCGATAGTGCTGGAAGCGGGGGATTTGGTTTTGATATGGGAGGACAAAATCCCTTCTCTGATTTTTTTGATGATGCTTTTAGTGGTGATAGTATTTTTGAAAATATATTTGGAGGCGGAAGACAAAGCAGAAGGAACCGCACACCCAAAGGCAATGACCTGCGCTATGAGTATGAGATTAGTTTAGAAGATGTATATCATGGAAAATCAGCAGAAATTACTTTTAATAAAAAAAGCGTCTGCGATGAATGCGGGGGCAGTGGCGCTCGCAAAGGCGAAAGCCCGGTTGATTGCCATCACTGTGGAGGGACTGGCCAAATAAGGCAAAATCGAGGTATTTTTAGTATTAGCTCTACCTGCCCTCATTGTAAAGGGGAAGGAAAAATTATTAAAAACCCTTGCCATAAGTGCAAAGGTCAAGGGGTTGTTTATAAAAAAAAGCAGTTGAAAATAAAAATCCCTGCCGGTATTGACAGTGGGCATAGCATTAAAATTACTGGAGAAGGCGAAGCAGTTAGAGGTGGTGAATCAGGAGATTTGTACTTAGCTATTAGCTTAAAAAAGCATGCTACTTATACCAGAGAGGGAAATGACCTCCACGCAAGTTTGCCCATCACTATCCCTCAGGCCGTTTTAGGAGATAAAATTACCTTTAGCACTCTTTCGGAGAAAAAGATTCAAATCAAAATCCCAGCAGGTACTCAAAACGATACTATTTTAAGAGTGAAAGGAGAAGGAATGCCTTCTCTTAATAGCGGATATTTTGGTGATTTGTTTTTAAAAGTAAGGGTAATCGTCCCTACTAAACCTAAAGATAGTGTGAAAAAACTCTATGAAGAAATTGCCTCGCTAAGCGATAATCCTACCAACTCCAACAAGAAAAAAAAATCATTTTTTAAATTTTAAAAAATGAGCTTAGAGATTAACGGAGAGGTTATCGAAGATGAAATTATTGATCATGAGTTTAACTATATCAAAAAAAAATACCAATCACCTATTAATAGCAGGATTGATGATAAAGAACTGCTAACCTTAGTTAAGGAAAATCTCACTAGAAAAACCCTCTTACGTCAAGAGGCCGATAAGCTCACTATTACGGTAAACCCCGAAGAAATAAAAGAAGAAATTAACAAGTATAAACAAACTCACCCTAATACTAGTTCTGCTGATGAAGAAAAACTTCGCCAATATTTCACCCAACAGTATCGTATCAATCATTTAATAAATCAAGTCATTCAAGATATTGAAAAACCACAAGATAAGCACTTGAAAATATTTTTTCAAGAAAACCAAGAAAAATATTTTTTGAAAAAAGCTTTTGATTTTATTGAAATAGGAGTCGGTAAGGAAAAATCCCAAAGTTTAAGTGAAAAAGCTTTAAAGGATAAAATTACTTCCCTCCAGAAAAACTTCGTTCATGATAAAAACTACCAAGAAAAAGTTAAAGCCCAACTAGGCCCTACTAGCTACACCAAAGAGTGGAGGCTTTTCCCCGAAAAAAATCTTAACCCTCTCATTAAAGAAAAACTAAATCTTTTAGACGAAAAAAAAACCACTTCAATTCAAGAAGAAAAAAGCGCTTTTTACTTCCTTTATTTAGAAAACGTTTATTCTAATTATCAACCTTTATTAACCGAAATGAAAACACAAGTTTATCAAGATTTAGTCTTTGAGTTGGAAGAAATAAAAATTGACATTTACGTCCAAAAATTAATGGAAAAAGGGAAGGTAATCGACAATACCTTTATGTAATTTGCTAATTTTTAGAGAAAGCTCTTCTTCTCCAGAAAAGAGCGCTACCATTATTCAAGAGAAAATCTTTCCCCAGCTAACCCCCACCGATAAGATTCTAGTCATCGGTAATTTAGGCGCCGGCAAAACTTTTATGATAAAAAAGTTATTGGCGCTTCATGGGATAACCAATTCCACCTCCCCTACCTTTACTTTAATCCATCATTATCAAACACCCAAAATAACCCTTCTCCACCTCGACCTTTATCGTTTGAATCATTTCTCGGAGCTAATTGATTTAGACATTGAAAAAGAGTTTAGTAAAAAACAATTAATGCTCATAGAATGGGGGGATAAATTCCCCGAGCTTATGAGCTTGGCCACCAAAAAAATTATCATAGAAATAACCGGAGAAAAAAAAAGAAAAATTAGTTTAGAAAAAAACTAACATCATCAAACTTATCTCTAAAAAAATTATCTCTCATTTAGTTTTAATAAAATTAATTATTAATAATAAATTTAATTGAAATTTATTTAAAGCGATACTATATCTAATAAAGACACAAAAAAAAATAAAGAAAAAAAATGAAAAAATTATCTTTACTTATTTCAACTGATAACTTTGAAAAAGTTATGGCTGGGCTTATCATCGCTAATGGAGCGGCGGCAAGTGGAACTGATACCCATGTTTTTTTTACGTTTTGGGGGTTTAATGTCATCCGTAAAAACAACCGGAAAACTTATAAAGATGCTAACTTTTTCCAAAAATTTCTTGGCTTTCTCAACAAAGGAGGAGCGGAAAATACTAAGTTGAGCAAGTTTAACTTTGGCGGGTTTGGCACTAAAATTATTAGAGGGCTAATGAAAGAAAAAGGGATCCCCTCGCCTGAAGAAATGATTTTAATGGCAAAGGAGTCGGGGGTTAGCTTTTATTCCTGTGATATGTCGAGGAATTTATTTGGTATTGATAAAAGCGATCTCATCCCTAATCTTATCAAGGATTCCATAGGAGTTGCTTCGTTTCTAGAAATGAGTAAGGACGCAGACCAATGTTTAGTTTTTTAAAGAAAAGTAAAACCCCACCAAAAGAAGAAAGCACCCCACTTTCACAAGAACAAAAAAATACCAAGCCATTTGATTATTACCTAGATTGCAGGAATATGCTCTGCCCAAGGCCGATTTTCGAATTATCGCAAAAAGTCAAACAGATTGATGAAGGGATCATCAAAGTGGAATGCCGAGACGATGGCTTCCCTTCTGATATGAATGCTTGGACGAATAGGATGAAATTAAAATTAGAACTACTAAAAGAAAACGACATCCATATCGCTTATATAACTTTAAATAATCAATAACTTATAACCGACATCTTCATCTCTTATCTTGATGCGTGAAGCATTTCTAAATTACTCTTAGCTTGCTGGTTTTGTGGGTTAACCTGCAAGGTTTTTTGATAGTACTCA
The DNA here is from genome assembly GCA_965277105.1 of Spirochaetota bacterium. GTDB lineage: Bacteria > Spirochaetota > UBA12135 > COTS27 > CAXSBA01 > CAXSBA01. The sequence goes on from OZ255710.1 coordinate 765,263, forward strand.
GTAGCTGAGGCGTAGTTTTGTAGTTGTTGATAAATAACTCCCATTGACAATAGAACATTTTCATCTTGAGGATTAAGCGAAAGAATTTTTTCTCCAGCTTCAATAGCTAGGGCATATTTTTTTAACTGCATAAGTAAAACTAACCTACCTCGGTGAGCAGAAATATAATTAGGGTTAATAATGATAGCTTGATCAAAATATTCCAAGGCTTTTTCTTTATTCCCCAAAGCCGAGTAAACAGTCCCCAGCGAGGTCAAAGTTGGAATATGCTCGGGATTTAAATTTAGTATTTTTTTGCTGATTAAAATGGCTTGGTTATACTTCTTTAAATCAATATAGATAAGAAGTTTATTATAATAAGCATTGATAAAGTTAGGGTTAATATAAAGAGCCTTATCGTAATTTTCTAAGGCTAATTTGTACTGCCCCACTGAAGACAAGGTGTTCGCTTTGTCGAAATAAACCTTTTCGTTATTAGGAGCAACTTTTATCGCTTTATCAAACTCCACTAAAGCTAGTTTAGATTTACCCCAATCGTTTAAAAGGATGGCCTTGTTTAGGTATGTCTCCACTTGCTTAGGATTAATTTTTAAAGATGCGTTAAAGTTTTCTAAAGACTTATCATAATCGCCTAAAAAGAAGTAATTAATCCCTAAATTATTAAATGTCTTAGCTGAATTATCGTTTAGCTCTAAGGCCTTTTGATAATACTCTAACGACTTATGATAATCGCGCAGATTCACCCAAGCATTACCGATTAAATTATAAGCCTCGGGATTATTTTCTTTTATAGCCAAAGACTTTTCGGCAAAACTTATGGCCTCTTGAAATTTCCTTAGACGAATGAGGGTTTTGCTAATGTTATTAAAGGCCTCTGGTTTTTTTTCTTCGCCCGCTAAAGCTAGTGCTTTTTCAAATTTAACTAAGGCGCTTTGAAATTTACCAATTTCTAAAAGGTTATCGCCATCGATTACTAATTGGCTATAATTTTCGCTCGCTATAATAATATTAGCTAGTAACATCCACCCCGATAGTAGGAGTTTTAAAGAGAACTTATTTAAAGAAAATTTTCTCAAGAAAGCAAAAGTAATCATAATTTATTTTATCTTGTTTGTCTTTTTTAAGTAACTTATATAAATAAATTTAGGACAAACAGTATGAATAATATTAACATGACTATGATAGAAGGATTTTTAGTAAAAGATCCCGATTATCAAAATTTAAAAAACAACCTACCTTTATGTAAATTTACTATTGGTAGCAATAGACACTACACTAAAAAAAATGGGGAAAAAGTCAAAGAGTCATATTTTTTTGAAATTACCACTTGGATGCAGATGGCTCAAACCTGCTCCAAATTTCTAAAAAAAGGCTCTCGAGTAATTGTTTCGGGGATTCTTAAAAAAAATAGTTGGCAAGATGCTAAAGGGAATTATCACAGCAAAGTCTACATTGAAGGCAAGGAAGTAAGTTTTCTTTCCAAACCAAAAGAAGCCAAGCAAGTAGAATAAATCAAAAAAATCCTTACTGTTAAAATACTTTAACGTTTTTTTAAAAAAATTAAAAATTAAAAAAATAGTTAAAGACCTTATTTCATTAATTTTTTTTATTTTTTTTAAAAAAAAATATTTTTCTCTTCTCTTTTTTATTTTCCGTAAAGTGAATAAAAAGGAAAGAGAAAATGCCCATACCAACCTATAATCTATCAAATTATGAAAAGGACTTCGTTGAAAAAAAATTAGTAGCTTACATTGGTAACAAAAGAAAACTCATCCCCCTGATTTTAAAAGCCATTGAAGAAATTAAAAAACGAGGGAATAAAAAAATCGATCCTCGAGGCTGGTTCGTTGATTATTTTTCCGGGACCGGAGTAGTCGCAAGACTTGGAAAATCTTTAGGTTTTAAAACCATCGCCAATGATTGGGAGAAATATTCTTTTATTGTCAATAAAGGCTTTTTAGAAAATTCTCAAGAAGATTTAAAGTTATTTCAATCGGAGGGAGGAGTGGAAAAAGTATTAAAAGAACTCAACTCTCTAACTAATTTCAATAAAAAAAACTCTTACATCGCCAAATACTATTGCCCCCAAAACGACAACAAGGCCAACCCCCTGCGAGAAAGACTTTTTTATACCAAAAAAAATGGAATTATCATTGATAATATCCGAGAGAAAATTGACGAGCTATTCCCCCTACCAAAAAGAGCCAACGGACTTTACAATGCTCAAGAATTAAAAATCATCAAAAAAAAAAATCTGCTACTCGCTTTACTTTTATATGAGGCTTCTAAAAGGGCTAACACCTCGGGAGTTTTTAAAGCTTTTCACCATGGTTTTGGTGGAAAAAATCAAGATGCGCTAAATAGAATTTTAGGAAAAGTAGAATTGTCTTCTCCTGATTTATCGAAAAACAATCAATTCTGTAAAGCCTACAATTTAGATGCCTTGGAATTAGCCAAAAAAATCAAAAAGCAGCAAGCGGAAATTGTTTACTTGGACCCTCCCTACAATCAACATCAATACGGCTCTAACTATCACCTTTTAAACACCATTGCCTTAAACGACAAGCCCAAGGTCAACAAAGAGTTTATGATTAACGGGAAAAAAAAAGACAAAAGCGCCATTCGAAAAGACTGGATAAAAACCAAATCCGATCTATGTTATAAAAAAAAAGCACAAGATTATTTTGAAAAACTTATTAGCGAAATTAATAGCAAATACCTTCTCATAAGCTACTCCACTGAGGGCATTATTGACTTCGATTCCATGTTAAACCTGCTTAGTAAAAAAGGGAAATTAGCTATCGTTACTTCTAGTTATACCCGTTATCGTGGGGGGCGACAAAGTAACTTTACCTCCAAGAAAAATGTGGAGTTCATCATTATAGTGGATACTTCTCTTTCTAATCAGCCCCAAGATATTGAGAACATCAAAGGCCTCTTAAACTACAATAAAACCGATGTTGTTTTCGATGACTTTTTTCCCATTGATAAAATCGCTCATTCCTCTAATGAATTTAAACTATCCCTGGTGAAGAAAAAAATCACCGTTACTTTAAAAAAACACCGCTTTGGTTTTGTTTTAAATGAACGACTCCAGCTTCCCACCAATTTTTTAAGTTCGCTAAAAAGTTTTTCTTTTACCGAACAAAACAAAATTATTAAAAAAATCCAGTCGATTTACAGCGTATCGAATGACGAAAAAATCGAGAACATTATGAATATCATCAATGAGGATTTCCCGGTCAATAAAAGGTATTTTGCTTATGAGCTACTGCGTTTATCGAATAAAATTAAAAAAGATTTTAGTGGCAATAAAAATCTAAAGGAAAAAATTCTCCAAGCCCTTGCTCCGTATTTAAATTTCTTTTCTTTGTCGAAAAATTTGAATGCGAAATACGAAAGGCTTAAAAGTTTTAGTTAATTTAATTAGCTGTGAAATTGATTTTTTTCATTAGGTAATCAATTCCTTTTTTATAGGTATCTAAAATCACTTTGATGTTTTCATTGGTGTCTTCGATTTTTTTTTCTTCATCCAGCGTAATTCTCTTGCCACGAAACCATAAGCCCGATCTTCTGTTGAGAAAATCAGTATTGACGACCTCTTCTCCTAACTTATTAATCAGTAAAATTTGAAAACCAATCGAAGAGTAAAAGCCATTTCCCCGCTGCTCAAAAGCTAGTTGATTTTTAATCAGTAATACCCCATCAACTTTCAACTCTTGGGCTAAATCCACTAAGTCACCATAGTTGATAGTTTTGCCTAAAAGGTCTTCTTGATTATTATTTTTTACTATCCTTTGTAAAGGGATAATGTTTATTCTCTTAGGAGAAGAAAAATATTTTTCAATTAAAGCACCTTCATCTTCAAAATCAAAGGGATCTTTTTTAGCTACCCCAAAATTAATATACTTAGGATTAGTAACATAGTCTTGCAGGTCAATTAACTTCTCGCTTTTTCCCTGGTTCCATTGGTTAATAAAAAGCTGAAAAAATTCATTCACTATTTTGTCAAATTGAATTTTACTCTCGGGGGTTATGTCTTTTAAGGCTAGGGAATTAACTAAATCTAAATCAATATCTTGGTAACTTTTTTCTAAATTAACCACGTTGTTATTAACGTACATCGTCACTAACGCGAGATTTTTAATTTCGACGCTAGTATTTTCTTTTACCAGCGAGCTACAGTTAAAAAAAAGCAATATAGGCAAAAATAAATAAATAAACTTTTTCATTATCTTCATAAAAAATTACTCTTATTATATAATTATTTTTTAGAGATAAATTTTTCTTTTTTATGATTTTAAAAAAAATTATTTATTTCTAGCCATAACACCAAAAATAGCTTATAAGATTTTTCTCATTAAGGAAATTTAATAAAAAAACTATGATAAAGACAGTTGATTTTAGCGAGCAAATTAATAACGATCAAAAAAAGTACTCGCGTTATGTCTGCGACTCCAGGGCTATACCCAATGCCATTGACGGCTTAAAACCAGTGCAGAGAAGAATCTTGTGGACTATGTGGAATTCCTCCGCTAGAGAAAACTTCACTAAAACAGTAAAGGTTGCTGGGATGGTTATGGCTTACCACCCCCATGGCAATGCTTCCATTGAAGATGCTTTATCCCAAATGGTGCAAAACTTTACCTTCGCTAATAATTACCCCCTAATCAGTGGAGAAGGAACTTTTGGTGATATTTTAGACCCCAAGGCCATTGCCTCGCCGCGCTATACCGAAGTAAAAATTGCCGATTTTGCCAAAGACGTGGGATTGTTTGAGTCAATTCCCGACTTAGAATATCTAACTAATTACGATGAAACCGCCAAAGAACCCATTTTTTTTATCCCTAAAATCCCTTTAATTTTTCTTAATCCCATTTTAGGAATTGCTACTGGTTTTAAAACCAACCTCTTAGGACACCGATTAAGCGATGTTATTGATGCCGTGACCGAGCATTTAACCGGCTCTTTTAATGAAGGAAATTCTCTCCAACCTTGGTATCAGGGGTTACAAAAAAATAGCTACTACTACCTAGTGAACGAAAACCAGCAAAGGATTTTCAAAACCCAATTTGCTTTTACCATAAATAAAAATAGCGTCTTTTTAACTCAAGCCCCCCAAAACTGGAATCGCGAGAAAGTGATGGTTTACCTTGACACCTTAACCAAAGAGCAACCAATCATCAAGGATTATTTAGACCATTCCAAAGATAGTTTCCAAATCGAAATAATTTTTAAAAGGGGAAGCAAAATAACCCCGCATAAATTAAAGCAAATTTTTGCTAAAGCCAACCAAGAAATTATTGAACAAAATATCATTACCTATGAAGGGAAATTGGCTAATTATAGCGATGAGGCTATCATCAAGGACTTTTGTTTTTGCCGGAAAAGGCATCTCATCACTCGCTTTAAACGACTAGCTAGCTTGGAAAAAGAAAAAATTCAAAAATTAAGCGAGCTTATGCGTTTTATCAAAGAAGAGTGGCATAAAAAATCCACTAACATCAAAAGCAAAAGCGTTTTTGAACAAGAACTAAAAAAAGCGAATTTTCAACACTATGCTTGGTTAGTGGCTATCCCCATTTATCGACTAACTTTAAACGAAGTGAAAAAATGCCAAGAAGCCATTCGCGAAGCTAAAAACCAGTATCAAGCTTTTCGAAAAATTATTAAAAACGATGATAAATTAGTTGATTTTATGGTTCAAGAAATTCAAGCATTAAAAAAATGGGACAAAAAACATTAGCATTAAATTAGCAATATTTTTTAACAAAGCATTAATATTTTTCCGTCTAAAAATTAATTTTATTGAAAAAAGTACTTTATTGAAAAAAATTAAATAAATTATTTATTAATAAAAGGTATAATTTATCATATATTTTTGCTTTTGAATTGACTAATTAAGTCAAAATATTTATTATCTATTTATATATCAAATTAGTTTTTATAAAAAAATTGCAACCAAAAATAATTATAATACTTTTTGCTACTTTGCTATCTTTAATAGCAAAAGATTTAAATTTAACCTTACAAAGTTACCTAGAAAACGTTAGGAAAAATAACCTACAAAACCAACTCAATTCCTTAAACCCGAGAATTCAAAAGGCCATCTATAAAGAAAATAAATACACCGGTGGTTATCTAGGAACATTTACTGGTAGCTACTCGCAAAATAAAACCGATGCTCTTCCTAGTTTAGTGCCTAATGGAGAGAAAACCTATTTTGATCTTGGTTGGAATTATAAACTACTACCTAGCGGTACCGTTTTCTCTACTGCTCTAAAGCATGATTTATCAGAAAATAATACCAGTGGTGACGAAAAATGGGTTAATACTTTGTCATTTAGGGTAACCCAACCCTTACTAAGGGGCGGGTTTATTAATAATGAAAACGAACGGTATTTAGATGTCAATAAATTCAACGCCCAGTTAGCCGAATCGCAGTACAATAAAGATTACGCCAACCTTATCGCTCAAGCCATTTCTCTCTACTGGCAATATCAAATCAATCTAGAGAATTTTAACTTTCAATTAGAGACTTTAAAAAATAGTCGAGATATTTTAAACTTCAATAAAAGAAAACTAGCATTAAGTGCGATTAGCGAATTAGACGTTTTAGAAAACGAATCGCAAATTATCAATGCTGAAATCCAGCTAAGAGAAACTCAAAAAAATTTAGAAGTTTTAAAACAAAATCTGCTTGTTTTTATGGGGATTCCACTAAAAGAAAATAAAAACATAACTCTTAAATTTGACGATGCCCTTGAAATTAAAAAGCCTAATGCAAATGAAGACGAGGCCTTTAACCAAGCTTCCAATAACCGTGATGAAATAAAAGACCTAGCGATCCAAGGCCTAGCAGCTAAAAATTCCAAAGTTTTAGCTAAATTGGGGTTTCTCCCTCGTTTAGATTTTTTTATGCAATATGACATTATTGGCGAAGACGATAGCTACTCTGGGGCTTTCTCTGATATGGGCTTTGGGTTTGACAATAATGACTTAAAATGGGGACTTAATCTTAGTTTTTATACCGATATAGGAGCTTATCGAGTTCCCACCGAGAGGCCTAATTTGTTGGTAGAGCAGGCAGATAAAAACTACACCTTGTTCATCGAAAACCTAAGGAAAGAAATCAATCAAAGAGTAACGGAAATCAACGATGCCTACAATAGCTACCTTAAAAACCAACAAAAATTAAACATTCAAACTAAAAAATTTAAACTTAGCACGGAAAAATACTTACGAGGAGAAATTAACTTCGCCATCCAAACTAATAATGAAAATAGTAAGATTAGTGCGCAAATTGCTTACCTTACCAGCAAATTTACTTTCGTTCAAGCTAGAATCAACCTAAAACTAACCCAAGGAACCCTTTTGTCAGAAAATAACCTGCAGAAAATTCCTATTTCTGATAGCATACCATTTAAATAAATTCTTTTAAATAGTAATGATTGAATTTTTTATTAAACAACATAAATCTGTTAATTTAGTTTTTCTTTTCGTCATTGCCGTTGGGATTAATTATTTTATTAATGGGCAAAAAGAGACTTTCCCTAAAATTGGGTTGGACTTTATCAGCATTACCACTGCTTATCCGGGGGCCTCAGCCGACGAAATAGAAAAACTCATTACCGATAAAATCGAAAATGCTATCGATGGAGTTGAGGGAAGAAAGAACTATTACTCCACTTCCTCTGAAGGAATATCTAGTATCTTTTTTGAAGTAGACCCCGACAGCAACAAAACCGTTGAAGAAGTTACCGACGACATTGAGGCAGAAATTGATGCCATTATAGGAGAGCTCCCATCTGACTTAGAACAGGACCCAATAGTTAATGAAATTAGTTTTGGATCTTCTGAAGCAGTTATCAGTGTGGTATTTAGCGGGAAGGATGGTGATGACGTAGAAAAAATAAAAAAAATCATTCGCGATTTCGAGGATGATGTCAAAAAAGTCGAAGGAGTTGGAAGAACCTCGAAAGAAGATTATCCCAAAACTCAAATTTGGATTAAAGCCAATGGGGATTTATTAACTAAGAATAATATTGAATTTCAAGAAATAGTTAGCTCGGTGGCCAGTGGAAATATCAGTCTTCCAGCCGGTAGCATTAAGAATGATGGCGAAGAAACGTTAATTAGAACTTCTAAAGAATATAATGATTTAGCTGAAATAAAAAATCGAATTTTACGAAGCAATGACTCAGGCAAAGATATAAGAGTAAAGGACGTAGCCGAAGTCGAAATAAACTACGAAGAGCTAAGTTCATATAGTCGAATCCAAGGAAAAGACGCTTACCGCCTATCGGTTTTTCAAACGGATAATGGGGATATAATTAGAATATCTAGTGGTGTAAAAAAGATCATTGAGAAATATAAAAAAGAGTACTCTGATGTCGACATATTTTACGTAAACGACGTTTCTTTTTACGTAGAGAGAAGATTAAGGATACTTGCACAAAATGCTAGTATTGGTTTAGTACTCGTTTTCCTTTGTTTGATTTTATTTTTTAATTTTAGGATAACTTTTTGGACTACCATGGGAATCCCTTTCTCATTTTGTTTGTCAATTATTATCTGTTACTCTCTTGGGATAACGCTCAATTTAATGAGTATGTTTGGGTTTATTATCGTTATTGGAATGATTGTCGATGATGCTATTATTGTTTCTGAAAATATTTACCGGAGAAAAGAGTTAGGGGAACCCTTAGTATCGGCAGCTATTAATGGGACAAAAGAGATGTTTGTCTCAATTATGGCAGTAACGGCCACTACCATAGTAGCCTTTTATCCACTCTCGACCTTACCGGATATTTTTGGAAAAGTTTTAGGTATCCTACCGCAAGTGGTTATTATCACGATGCTAGCTTCTTTTATAGAATGCTTATTTATTTTACCCGGGCACATTGCTAACACTAAAGACAAGCAAGGAGTTCCTAGTGAGAAGAAAAAAGGCTCCAGGAGATGGTTTTTTAAAGTAAGAAAGTCTTATGGTAGAATAATTGAGAAACTCGTTTTTCACCCCAAAAAAACTTTTGCTTTGTTTTTAATTGGTTCTTTTCTGATCGTATTTTTGATTATGCAGAGACTACCTTTTGTTTTGTTCCCAGAAAATGCTGAACGAATTAGTGTAAAAGTAGAAACCAAAATCAGTAATGGTCTAGAAAAAACCGAGAAAATCATAGATGAAATAGAAATTACCGCTATGGAAAATCTCAGGGATGGTTTTAGAGAATCGGTTTCCGTAATCGGTTTGATTCGGCAAAACAATACTTCTTCCAAAAGAAGGAGTTACGTAGGAACGGTTAATTTAACTATCAATCCCGATTCTCCTAAAACTGCAGGCGAACTCACTGGTGAATTAGAAGAACTACTTAAAGACGTAGAGGGAGTTGAAAAATTAGAAGTTAGCGTGGTAGTAGGAGGACCCCCACAAGGTAATCCAGTACAAATTGATATTTTTGGTAATTCTAATAAGGAAATTAAACTAGTAGCGGACGAATTAAAAGAAATAGTAAAAAAAATTCCTAACACCAGATCAGTACAGACTTCTTATGAGGAAGGTAAAAAAGAAATCAACCTAGAAATCGACGAAGAGAGAGCTAGCCTATTAGGGATAAATACTCGTAATATTGCTGGCGTAGTAAGAACGGCTTTTGATGGGAATAAAGTAACCACTTTAAATAGCTTTGCTAAATTTGAAGAAGAAGTAGAAGTTGTTGTCAAATATAACGATGAATTAACTCAAAATATTGATGATATTAATAACCTCCGAGTGAAAAATGCTTACGGAGAAAGGATCCCTATTAAAAACTTTGCTAATGTGAAATTTGAAAACTCTTCTGGAAAAATTGAAAAAGAAAACGGTAGTATTATCTTATCAGTTACCGGTCAGCTAGAAGACCCTCAAAATAAAGAATATAATTCTAAGAGTATCAACGATAACTTCCGAAAAACGGTGATCCCAGAATTTAAAAAAAAATACCCCAACTTAGAGTTTAAACTAGCAGGAGAAGAAGAAGAATCTAACAAACTTCAAAGAGGGGCTATTATTGCTTTATTATTAGCTCTAGCAGGTGTTTTTTTCATCCTTACTTCGATTTTTAAAAGCTACATTCAACCTTTTGTTATTATGAGCATTATCCCTTTTTCCATTATAGGGGTATTAATTGGTTTATTTGTTAATGGGGTTCCTTTAGGGATGATGCCTATGCTCGGAGTAGTTGCACTCATTGGGGTCATTGTTAACGATTCGCTGGTAATGATTAATTTTATTAATCGCCTAAGATCAGGTGGTATGGAAAAGAAAATGGCTATTATTGAAGGGTCCAAAACAAGGTTAAGGCCTATCCTTATGACTTCCATCACTACCATTGTTGGATTATTCCCTCTCTCTTATGGGATAGGTGGTAGAGAGCCTTTCTTAGAGCCGATGGCTTTATCTTTCTTATGGGGAATTATGTTTGGGACAGTTATTCTCATTTTTATCCTGCCGATTATTTATCTTATTGTCGATGATATCATTAGTTTCATTTATAAAAAAGTTTTTAAAAAAGAGTATGTCATCAAAGTCGGTAATCCCATTCACCTTAATGAAAATGAGAAAATTAACGCGGTTTAATCCCCATCATTTAACCTTTGTTTTACTAATACTTCTTTGTGAAAAGCACTAGTAAATACTACGCTGTTTACAATCCTCAAAAATCTCCCCCCTCAACTATCTATGAAAAATGGGAAGCTTGCCAGCAAGCCATAAGAGGAGAAACAGGAATTTCTTATAAAGCATTTAAAAATAAGCATGACGCCACCCTTTTTTTGAATCAACTTGAAATCACTGATAAGAACAATCAAAAAAAAGTTCAAGAAAACACCAGTAGTATTTATCTTGATGGCTCTTTTAACGAAAAATGCCCCTACTCCGCTTGGGCTTGGGCCTTAGTAAAAGATGATGCGTTAATTTTAGAGAAAAGTGGACTATGCCCCACTATCCATGAAAGCAGGAATATTGACGGAGAAATAGAAGCTGCCTTACAAGCTAGTGAATGGGCTAAAAAACATCAAAAACAAGTAACCCTGCATTATGATTATGAAGGCATTAGAAGCTGGGCTTTAGGGCTTTGGAAAAGGAACACCCCTCTAACTGAAGGTTACCACGAGAAAATCCAACTAGCCCTTCCTTATCTTTCTTTTTACAAAGTAAAATCTCACTCGGGTAATAAATGGAATGATCACGTGGACAATTTAGCCAAACAGGCTATTAAAAAATACTTAACTAATCCAAAGCTTTATCAATAAACGTCGATAAATCTTTTTCTAAATTCTTAAAACGTGGAGGAAGCTTATTCCCCACAAAAAAAGGCTCTCGTAACATTTTATAGTACTTTTCATCGTCTTGGTCCAATTCAATGACTTTCTCAATCATCTTATCATAACTACCATAATCATGAAAATTAATAAAAGACTTGGTATTAAAAAACTCCCCAATATTAGGCGCACCTTGATAGATACCAATGCTATTCCCTAGCATCGCATTAGAGAGCTTCTCAGTGATATAATCATTCGCTATGCTATTTTCAAAGCAAATAACAAACTTATAATCTCGGTAAAGCTCGTAGTTTAAAAAATCATTTTTTCTAGAGATAAATTTTTTAGGTGGCGTCCGATTATTTAAAACTCTCCCATAAGAATGCACTTCTTTATATTTATTAAGTTCGTGAAAAAACCTTATCCTTCCTTTCGATCTTTCATTACTCACAATGAAAGCACAGAAGTGTTTTTTTTTTTCATACAGCCTTTTTTTTTTTATAATGATAAAATCTTTTTTTTTATTGTGATTATAAGCAAAAAACAAAGGGAAGTTTAAAACGTTATCGTTTTTACAATTATTGGTTAAAATGGCGTACTCATTTTTTCTCTGCTGATTACTCCTAAAATAAGTAAGGATATTCCTTCTTTTATTTTTTAAAAAATCAGGGTTAGCTTTTTCAATTAGAAGGTTGATGTTTTTTTTTAGAGAAAGTAATTTTGCAGTGTGATAAATATAAAAATAATCACTAACTCTAACTAAATTTTTTGGATTAATCAGCTTTTTAAACCAAGAATAACTACTAAAAAACAATCCTTTAAAAGACTTTGAGCTTTTATCTTTTTGGGAAACACGAGTAGATGTATTAGGTTTTGTAGTGGGAAAGTTAACCGGATTCCCCTTAAAAAAGGGCAATTTATTCATAACCTTTTTTATAAATAGACTTATAAATAAAATCAACAAACTCCTTTGATAATCAATAATATACTCGCAATTCTCACCAGAAATCAATACTTTTTTTCCTTGATACTGACAAAAAATACTAAAAGCTTTTTTATCAAGGTAATCATAAACTAATAAATCAAAATTTTTATAGGTTTTTTTAATAGCGTAATTCTTCTGCAGTACTTTTAAAAACAAATCAGTATAACCATCAGCATTCCCTAAAAATCGAACTTTCAATTCTTTTTTTGCTTTTTTCATTAATCTACTCCTATAACTTGGCTAGCATTAAACCAAAGTTGCTGATTGAAGTCCCCTAAACTAATTCCTTTTAAGTTAGCGAGAAATTCATTGGTTTTAACAAGGTAGTATGAGCAGTTTTTTTTTCCACGATAAGGAACTGGAGCTAGGTAAGGGGCGTCGGTTTCACTGAGCATTTTAATCATAGGGATTTTTTTAGCAATAGCTTGAAGCTCTAAACTTTTTTTAAAGGTAACTATTCCAGAAAAAGAAATAAAAAAACCTTCTTCTAAAAATTTATCAGCTATTAGCTGACTACCGGTAAAACAGTGGAGCACCCCTTTTTGATGCCCACTTTTTTTGACCACTTTAAGGGCATCCTCAAAAGCATCTCGAATATGGAGGAAAACCGGCAGATCATATTTTTTAGCTAACAGTAGTTGCAGATAAAAAATTTCCCTTTGCTTTTCTCGGTCTATTTCATCAGTGACATGAAAATAATCTAGGCCAATTTCTGCTAGAGCAACAATCCTTTTACTCTTTTGGTTGATTTTTAAACAACTTGCCAACTCCTCTAAATCGTTAGTATAATCTTTTTTGTGAGTAATGTAGTGAGGGGCAATGGCTATACCTAGTAAAACTTCAGGATACTCTTTTAACTTTTCCCATCTATTGGCAAAATCACTTACCGCTAAACCCGGGTCGATGACTTTCTTAACACCTGACTTTCTTAGTAGTGCTATATGCTCAGCTAAAGGAATATGATCACATAAAGTTAGATGAGCGTGAGTGTCAAAATACAAGAGAGATTTTTTACTTGGGCTCTTCCCCTTCTATTTTAACTGGTGTGTTATAATCCACTAAACCTTTCTCTTCAACAACGATAGAATCTCTGGTTGCTACGTCTAAAAGAGTGAATGAAATGAAAAAGAAAAAAAATAGAATACCGAAAGAAATAAAGGCTATGTTAATCCCCTTATCCCAGCGAAGCCCCATAAAAAATCCCAACACCAACAGTGCCTTAACACTAGCAATAACTAAAGCAAGAGCTAAGTTAAAAATATCATTGACATGAACATATTTAGCTGTGTAAACCGTTATTACGGTTAAAACTAGCAGAGAAACAAAAGTAAAAATGTAATATTTTACTGGAATAACGAAATGATCTTGTGACATAATTTTTTATCCTTTTTTAAATCAAATAAAGCAGTGGAAATAAGAAAATCCAAACAATATCCACCAAATGCCAGTACAGCCCCACCATTTCAACAGGAGTGTAGTATTCGTCATAAAAGTGGTTTTTTAATCCTCGAATAAACAACCAAACCATAAGTCCCATTCCCACTAAAACGTGGACACCATGAAGGCCAGTTAAACAAAAATAAATACCAAAAAATATATTCAACTTATCAATATCTGCGACTTGACTAGCAACTTCAGCAGGAACCATAAAAGTAAAGAAATTAGAAGGGAGAGTTCCTTCGTGAATCTTATGCTCATACTCAAAATATTTCACTACCATAAAAATCAACCCACAAAAAAAGGTAATAGCTAAAGATACAAGCATTTTTTTCCGTTTATTAGTTTGAGCAAAATAAACCGACAATACCATCGTAAAACTACTAAAAATCAAAACAATGGTGTTGACTGCTCCCATTTGCCAGCTTAGCATAGAAGAGGCATAACGAAACATTTCGGGGTATTTGTAGCGAAAAATAGCGTAAGCAACAAACAAAGCCGAGAAAAATAAAATCTCTTGAACGAGAAAAAGCCACGTGCCTATGTGGGCTGCTTCAAATTCTACCTTAGCATTTTCAAAGTGATGACCTACCTTGTGTTTTTTAACATTAACCGCCATTATTTATTCTTCTTTATTTTTATCTTCTCTACTAGGGTAATTATAAGGGCCAGTCGTTACTTCTGGAAGTTCTTTAAAATTATGCTCTATGGGAGGAGAATCCGCTTTTGTCCATTCTAAAGTACTAGCCCCCCAAGGATTAGGGCCAGCATCTCGACCAGTAAAAAGAGAATTGAGAAAATAACTAATCATAACAATTATCCCTAAAGCTAAAATCCAAGAACCATAGGTCGATATTTGATGATAAATCTGAAATTCCTCTAAGTACGTGTAATACCGCCTAGGCATTCCCTTACTCCCTAAGAAAAACTGAGTAAAAAAAGTAAGGTTAAAACCAATAAAAACTAAGGCAAAAGCAATCCTAGCCATCCCTTCGCTATACATTTTTCCCCATATCTTAGGCCACCAATAATGAATACCTCCAAAAAAAGCCATCACCGTTCCTCCTACCATCGTGTAGTGAAAATGGGCTACCACGAAATACGTGTCATGCATATGAATATCTAGAGAAATTACCCCTAAAACTATTCCCGTAAATCCCCCTACGGTAAACATAAAAATAAAGGCAAAGGCCCACAAAAAAGGAGCTCGAAACTCAATGGTCCCTTTGTAAAGAGTGGCTATCCAATTAAATAATTTTATTGCCGAAGGGACAGCTACTAAGAAAGTTAAAAAAGAGAATAACGCATTAGCGTACTGCGACTGGGAGGAAAACATGTGATGCCCCCAAACTAAGAACGAGATAAGCGCTATCGCCACACTAGAATAAGCCACAAAATCGTAACCGAAAATCCTTTTTTTAGAAAAAGCCGTAATTAACTCACTAATAATTCCCATCGCTGGTAAAATCATCACATACACCACCGGGTGAGAGTAAAACCAAAAAAAATGCTGAAATAAAACCGGATCACCGCCAAGCTCAGGAGTGAAAATACCTACGCCCAAAGTTTTTTCTACGATTAAAAGCAAAAGAGTAATCGCAATCACTGGGGTAGCCATGACTTGAATAATTGAAGTAGAATAAAGTGCCCACATCATAAGGGGCATTCTTTTCCAAGTCATTCCTGGAGCTCGTAGCTTGTGAATGGTAACGATGAAGTTAAGCCCCGTTAGAATAGAAGAAAAACCCATAACGAAAGCCCCAAGTACCATCAAAATCACCGCAGTATCAGTCGTAGATGAATAAGGAGTGTAAAAAGTCCAGCCAGTATCCACCGCTCCTAGGAAAACCGAAAGGGCCGCAATAATAGCCCCCACAATATAAATATACAAACTAGCTAAATTAAGCTTAGGGAAAGCAACATCCACCGCCCCAATTTGTAAGGGGAGAATAAAATTACCTAGAGAAGCAGGTATCGAGGGGACGATAAACAAAAAAACCATAAAAATACCATGTAAGGTGAAAAGCTGATTATACTGCTTAGCGGTGAAGAGAATTTGCTCTGGAGATAATAACTCTATCCTGACTAATAAAGCAAAAATTCCTCCAATTAAAAAACTAGCGACAATAAAGAACAGGTACATAATCCCAATTTTTTTATGGTCAACCGTAAGCAACCAAAATTTAAGAAGGTTTTTAATCCCTTTTTCTGGGCACTGCAAGTAGCTTGTAGTTGAATTACTCATACTATATTTTTTTTATTTTCCTTTATTCTAAAGTTTTTATATATTCGATAAGTCCAAAGATTTCGTTTTCAGTTAAGTAGGCGTAGGATGGCATAACGTTGTTATACCCTTGGACTATTTGACTACCCGGTGCTATGATGGAATTTTGTATGTAATTTTCATCGGCCACTGCTTTGGTGCCATCGGTAAATTGCCTTTCCTTACCCCAAAGCCCTTTCCAAGAAGGACCTATCATGGCACTACCATCAATGCTATGGCAAGTGTTACACCCGTAAGATTGGTAAAGCTTAGCCCCTAACTCCTTAGGCGGTAAAGCATTGGCTTCGGCTAACTCTTTTAAATAATTATCGTACTCTTCTTGCTCTACCACGTTAATAGTAGAAAGCATACTCGAATGCCCATCGCCACAGTACTCGGCACAGAAAACTTGATATTTCCCAGTTTTTTCAACATTAAACCACATGGTGGTGTAAGTATTAGGTAATACATCACGCTTAATTCTAAAATTAGGAACAAAATAACTATGGAGAACATCCCGAGAAACAAAACTAAGCTTAATATTTTGATTCACCGGCACAACTAATTCAGCAGAAGTAGCTCCTGACTCCGGGTAGGTGTAAACCCAATTCCATTTCTGCCCAATAACCTTGTACTCAATGGCGTTTGAAGGGACGACATAAGACTTAATGTAGTCGATAAAACCCCAAACAAACAAGATCATCACCAAAACCAAGGGGATAATGGTCCAGGTTATTTCCAATTTATAATTGTGAGATATTTGACTTTCCGCTACTTGATTTTTACTATTTTTTCGATAACGAACACAAAAATAACCAAAAACAAATAGGAGAACGATGAAGAGGAAAATGGAGCTATAATAGATAAGATAATATAAGAAATCTACTTTTTTTGAGAAAGCAGTAACTCCTTCGGGAAACCATTCGCTACCTTTGTTTACTAATTCTTCTATTTCCATTAATTAGCTTTATCTCCTATTTTCTTAATATATTTTTTTTCTCGCCTAAACATAACAAACAAAAAAGTACTCATAAAAAAAATCGTAACCACTCCGCCAGTTTTCATAAGGTTCCAAGCGTGTAACACATACCCCCTAGCCTCGTGATCGTAACGGTAACAATACAGTAGCACTTTTTCCAAAGTAGACTTAGTATTTTCTTTTTTAGCTTCTAAAACAGCTAATTTTAATTCAAAAGGATTGTAGTTTAAGCCATAAAAATAGCGAGAAATTTTACCATTCGGAGTAATAACGTAAATAACCGCACTGTGGGCAAATTCTTGGTTTGCTTCTATCCATTTAAATCTAAAACCCAAAGAAGAAGTAATTGCCTTGATATTTTCAATATCACCATAAAGGAAATGCCAACTTTCATCATTAGCCTGACTAACGTATTTCGACTTTATTCTAGCAGTTACTTCCTGTTTATCTCGCTCGTCGAAACTAATGGTCACCGCCTGATAATCACTACCCAACTGCAAAGACAAATCATCCATAGCCTTTTTTTGAGCCTCTAGAACAAAATGACAGATACGTGGGCAACTATAATAAGCAAAAGTAAGGATAACCGGCTTATCTTCTACAAGGTCATCTAAAACCACTTCTTCGCCTTTACTATTGTAAAAAACCAAACTCTGATCGATAAAACTACCAATGTTCTCTTCAATTCCTACCCTATCCAACTCTTCAGCTACCACCGGAATATGGCTCATAGGATGGTTTTCATCGTGGTTATGCCCTGAATGGCTATGACCTGAATGATTATCTTCCGAATGGTTATGCCCTGAATGCGAATGTTTATGCTCTTTGTGCTCCATTGAATGCTTGTGGCCTTCATGATGGTTTGCGTTGATATTTTCTTTAACTTCTCCCTCAGGATGAGAATGACTATTCCCATGGTGACTACCCTCGTGATGAGCTAACAAAAAACAAAAACTAATTACAGTTAAAATGATGGTTTTTTTCATTATTTATTATAATCCTTTATAGTTTCTTCAATTGCTTTTTCTACTGGAATTCGAATAATTCCCTTTTCTTTATCAAGAAATCCATAACTACTCAACTGAGTATTTTCATACTCTCGCACTTTTTCAACTTCTTTGTCAATTCCTCTGCTGCTAATGTCTTGTTTGTAACGATAATCCCGGTAACTAAAAAACAGAACCAAAAAAGACGCCATTACAACCGCAATAAACAATCCAGTTAAAATATTCGAGACAATAAAACCACGATAATTTATGTCTTGTTTTTCGTGGGTTATTTTTTTTTCTTCCATCTAGTATTAAATCCTTTACAACTTAAGCATTTCGTAAATAATTGTGAGATATTTGACTTTCCGCTACTTGATTTTTACTATTTTTTCGATAACGAACACAAAAATAACCAAAAACAAATAGGAGAACGATGAAGAGGAAAATGGAGCTATAATAGATAAGATAATATAAGAAATCTACTTTTTTTGAGAAAGCAGTAACTCCTTCGGGAAACCATTCGCTACCTTTGTTTACTAATTCTTCTATTTCCATTAATTAGCTTTATCTCCTATTTTCTTAATATATTTTTTTTCTCGCCTAAACATAACAAACAAAAAAGTACTCATAAAAAAAATCGTAACCACTCCGCCAGTTTTCATAAGGTTCCAAGCGTGTAACACATACCCCCTAGCCTCGTGATCGTAACGGTAACAATACAGTAGCACTTTTTCCAAAGTAGACTTAGTATTTTCTTTTTTAGCTTCTAAAACAGCTAATTTTAATTCAAAAGGATTGTAGTTTAAGCCATAAAAATAGCGAGAAATTTTACCATTCGGAGTAATAACGTAAATAGCCGCACTGTGGGCAAATTCTTGGTTTGCTTCTATCCATTTAAATCTAAAACCCAAAGAAGAAGTAATTGCCTTGATATTTTCAATATCACCATAAAGAAAATGCCAACTTTCATCATTAGCCTGACTAACGTATTTCGACTTTATTCTAGCAGTTACTTCCTGTTTATCTCGCTCGTCGAAACTAATGGTCACCGCCTGATAATCACTACCCAACTGCAAAGACAAATCATCCATAGCCTTTTTTTGAGCCTGTAGAACAAACTGACAGATAAGTGGGCAACTATAATAAGCAAAAGTAAGGATAACCGGCTTATCTTCTACAAGGTCATCTAAAACCACTTCTTCGCCTTTACTATTGTAAAAAACCAAACTCTGATCGATAAAACTACCAATGTTCTCTTCAATTCCTACCCTATCCAACTCTTCAGCTACCACCGGAATATGGCTCATAGGATGGTTTTCATCGTGGTTATGCCCTGAATGGCTATGACCTGAATGATTATCTTCCGAATGGTTATGCCCTGAATGCGAATGTTTATGCTCTTTGTGCTCCATTGAATGCTTGTGGCCTTCATGATGGTTTGCGTTGATATTTTCTTTAACTTCTCCCTCAGGATGAGAATGACTATTCCCATGGTGACTACCCTCGTGATGAGCTAACAAAAAACAAAAACTAATTACAGTTAAAATGATGGTTTTTTTCATTATTTATTATAATCCTTTATAGTTTCTTCAATTGCTTTTTCTACTGGAATTCGAATAATTCCCTTTTCTTTATCAAGAAATCCATAACTACTCAACTGAGTATTTTCATACTCTCGCACTTTTTCAACTTCTTTGTCAATTCCTCTGCTGCTAATGTCTTGTTTGTAACGATAATCCCGGTAACTAAAAAACAGAACCAAAAAAGACGCCATTACAACCGCAATAAACAATCCAGTTAAAATATTCGAGACAATAAAACCACGATAATTTATGTCTTGTTTTTCGTGGGTTATTTTTTTTTCTTCCATCTAGTATTAAATCCTTTACAACTTAAGCATTTCGTAAATTAATCGACTCTTTTATTCGCGGGTCGTTAAAAGGGACAATGGCGTTTTTCCCGAAATTTCTAAAGAACCAACCAAAAAATAATCCCCCCATGCTAACGAAAACTAGCACATCAGTACTATCTAGATGAATACCAGTAACATCCACATTAGGCATCACCAGCCAATAAAAATCAACTATTTGAATAAGAACCATCCAAATAGCCATAAACAATAAAGTTTTCATATTCCTTTTCACATTCCTTGATACTAAGGCAATAATTGGAAAGATAACATGCCCCAGCACTAAGAGATAACTAACATCGCGCCAGGTGCCATTAATTCGATTAAGGTAAAACAAAGTTTCTTCAGGAATATTCGCATACCAAATTAACATATACTGACTAAAAGCAATATAAGACCAAAAAACCACAAAAGTAAAAAGGAATTTCCCTAAATCATGAAAATGCTCAGCATTGACCTCTTCTAGTTTTCCAGAAAACTTTAAGCTAATGATAATGATAATGGTAAAAGACAAGAGCAAGGTAAAACTTCCAGCGAAATAATACACTCCCCAAATAGTCGAGTACCAGTGCGGGTCCAACGACATAACGAAATCGATAGCAAAAAAGGTAATGACTAAGGCAAATAAAATCATAGAAACCGAAGAGTAACGCTGCAACTTCACCGTGATGGTTTGGTCAGCCGTTTTATCTTGTTTCACCGAATTACGATAATAATAATTAGCAATCACAAACAATACCACTAAATAAATCACCACCCTTATTGAGAAAAAAGTTACATTTAAATAAGGGGATTTGAACTGCAAAATGTAGTCTTCGGCAACTGCCTCCGCGTGTGTCCAGTGATAAAGGTCGTAGAGGCCAAAAAAAATCGGTATGGTGAGTGGAATCATTATCCAAATATTTTTTAGGAAAGTTTCACTAACCCTTCTAATTAAAACCGACCAACCAGAAGAAGTCAAAAACTGCAATACGATGAAAAAAACTGCCCCAAAAATTATTCCCATATAAAAAATATAAGAAAAAAGGTAACTATGAAAAAATTTCTTTAAAGGAGAACCATGTCCGCCGTGATCATGACCGCCGTGAGCATCGTGGGCTGCGTGAGCTTCATGGGCACCATGTCCATCTCCAGCACCACTAGTAAAAAGTGTGTAAACCAACAAAAGCAAAGCCACCCCACTAATGGCAAAGAAGATTTTAGGTAAAGTATTACGAAAAAAAGGGTTGGCTTGGTATTTTTCTGGAATCATAAACTATTCGCTATCCTTAAAAAGTAAATATCTCTCAGTTTCCGGAAGTTCGCTGAATTTTTTAGTTCGAGACTTCTGTAGAGCCCGAACATAGGCAACAATAGCCCAGCGATCTTTGACATCTATTTGAGTGGCATAGCCAGACATATTTCGCCTCCCATAGGTAATCACTTCAAAAATCTCACCATCCGGCATGTCAATAAGGTTTTCACTAGCCAGCATAGGTGGCGGGGGTATGCCTACTCCGCGTTTAACGATAATGCTCTGGCTAGTTCCCGCACGATCATGGCAAGCAGCACAGTAAATATTATAACGACTCTGCCCTCTTTTCACAAGCTCATAATCAACATCCAAAGGGACTTTCGGAGTATAACTCCCATCAGCGTTTTTCCCTAAATAAACTGCAGGGTTTTCTTTCAAAAACTTTTTTCTAGATTCATCCCTAGGATCTGCACTTGCTCCAAAAGGAACAACTCCCTCGGGCAAATCACGTGATAATTCTTGGGCATTTTTTTTAGGTTGAAAATCCATATTAGGGTTCAAATGCACAGGCGGCTTATCGGATATTTGTCCCCGACAAGAAGCCAGTAAAAAAATCAATATGAAAGTAGCGGTTATTTTTTTTCTAGTCATTATAAACAAGTTCGATATTTTTTCCATTAAGTGATTCTAACAATTCTTTGGTTTTCTCATCGTCAAACTGGGCATCACTACCTTCAATGGAAATAAAAAAACCATCCGAAGATGCCTTATGAAAAGTGGAATGATTAAAAACCGGATGATAAAACATGGGGAGTTTATTAAGCCCCAGCATGCCAAAAACCGTAGAGAAAGCGGAGAACAAGATAGTCAGCTCAAACATCACTGGAACAAAAGGCTCAAAAGCAAAAAGTGGCTTACCGCTCACGACAATAGGGTAACCAATAACCGAAGTCCAACCCATTAAAGCCAAGCCTCCAAATAAACCGCAAAAAGCAAAGAAAATAACAATCCACCCTAAACGAGAATCCCTAAGCCCCATAATGTCGTCCATACCATGAATAGGGAAAGGGCTATAGCAATCAAATTTTTCATAATGAGATCTCTTCACTCCCTTAGCGGCTTCCGTTAACTCTTTAACATCAGAAAACTCTGCTACTATTCCAAATAATTTTTTTTCTTTCATATCTTTTTAGTGGGGGTTCGCCTTAGGCATAACCCCTTTTACTTCGGAGATGGCAATCATCGGGAGGAACCTTAAAAACAATAGGAATAGGGTAAAAAATAGACCAAAGGTGCCAATGTACATGCAGATATCCACCCAAGTAGGGATAAAATATCCCCAGTTAGCGGGCAAAAAATCCCGATGAAGACTAGTAACAACAATTACAAAACGCTCAAACCACATACCTATATTTACCAAAATGGAAATGATAAACGTGATTACTAAGTTTCTCCTTATCTTCTTAAACCAAAAAAGCTGAGGCACAAAAACGTTACAAGAAAACATTATCCAATAAGCCCAAGCGTAAGGACCAAAAGCTCGGTTAACAAAAGCGAACCTTTCGTACTCATTACCCGAATACCAAGCAATAAAAAACTCAATACTATAAGCGTACCCGACCATCATCCCTGTAGCCAATAAAAACTTGTTCATAGTTTCAATATGATAAAGGGTAACGAAATCTTTTAAACCGTAAATTTCTCGAGCAATAATCATAAGAGTGAGCACTAGGGCAAAACCCGAAAAAATAGCCCCAGCCACAAAGTAAGGGGGAAATATCGTGGTATGCCAACCGGGGAGTTGGGAAACAGCAAAGTCAAAACTAACAATACTATGAACCGATAAAACTAGTGGCGTAGAAATTCCTGCTAAAATCAAGTAAGCCCTTTCGTAATTTTTCCAGTGACGATTAGCCCCCCGCCAACCAACAGCAAATATCCCATAAATATAACTAGCAATTTTCTTGCCTTGACGAATAGCTTTGTCTCTAAAAACCGCTAAATCCGGGATAAGTCCCACATACCAAAACAAGAAAGAGGTAAGAAAATAGGTAGAAAAAGCAAATAAATCCCATAAAAGAGGACTTCTAAAGTTAGGCCAAATGGCCATTTGATTAGGGATAGGGAACATAAAATAAGCAAGCCACGGCCTTCCCACGTGAAGCGCCGGGAACTGCAGGGCACAAATTACCGCAAAAAGAGTCATAGCTTCAGCAAAGCGGTTGATCGAAGTTCGCCATTTTTGCCGACAAAGGAAAAGCACTGCCGATATAAGGGTGCCTGCATGCCCAATACCTACCCACCAAACCATATTGATAATCGCATAACCCCAGGCCACTGGGTTGTTAATCCCCCATACTCCCGTTCCTTCAAAAATTAAAAGGCCAACAGTAACTCCATACAAAAGGAGTAAAGACGAAGCCCCGGTAAAGACGATAAACCACCAGCTAGGCGTTTTACGAGTGGGCTTGCTAATAGCCTCTGAGACATCACCAAAACTGTAGTCCCCTTCTACTAAAGTAGCTCTTTCTAATCTAGGATCTAAAGATGCGGTATCTTTCATAATTTTACTTAACTATCTTTTACTTCTTTATTTGGGTTATTGATGGCTGCTAAATAAGTAGTTCTAGGTTTGATATTTAATTCCGCTAGTAAGTGATAATTCCTATCTTTTTTCTTCAAACGGCTAACTTCCGTGGAAGGGTCGTTAGTATCGCCAAAAACAATACTACTAGTAGGACAAACTTGCTCACAAGCGGTTTTAATCTCACCATCTTTGATAAAACGATCTTCGTTCCTCGAAGCAACTCTAGCCTTGTTAATTCGTTGCACACAGTACGTGCATTTTTCCATAACCCCTCGCATTCTTACGGTAACATCGGGATTAAACTGCAATTGGAGTGACTCTTTGGGCTCTTTAAAAAGCTCAAACAAGTGATTACTAACTTTCTTTTGCGAGTGGGGAGATTTTTGATGATAATCAAAAAAGTTAAATCTCCTAACTTTAAAAGGGCAATTATTAGAGCAAAAACGGGTACCAATACAGCGGTTATAAACCATATCATTAAGCCCTTCTTTACTATGCACAGTAGCATTTACTGGGCACACCTGCTCACAGGGAGCTTGCTCGCACTGCATGCAGTTAACTGGTTGATGAACCATCCTAGGGTTATCAACGTCGCCTTCAAAATACCGATCAAGACGAATCCAGTGCATTTCCCTTCCTTTAAGGACCATTTCCTTGCCAACAACCGGGATATTGTTTTCAGCTTGGCAAGCAATCACACAGGCATTGCATCCGGTGCAAGTAGATAGATCAATTGTCATCCCCCACTGATAACCCTCATCGTACTTTCTCTCAGAGAAAACCGACATGTTTTCAGCAAACATGGCTTCTTTTTTATTTTTGTTGGCAATAACTCGTTCGTGCTCTTGTTTCATAGCCGGGACTTTCACTTCATCCCTAGGGAAACGAGGATTATCTCCATACTCGTCCAAGGTCCCCTCTCTCACTAAAGGCCGGTCATTTTGACTATTACTACTCGGGCCACCCTCAAAGTATTTATCCTCAATCGTCCAGTGATCCTGCACAGAAGCTAAAATGTACTTTTCGTCTAATTTTTTTATACTCACTTCTCCACTAGGAGAAGGAAAATCAGCTGGGCTAAGGAAAAGTGGATAAGCATCAAAACCACTTCCTTCGGCTATTTTGCCAGCCACTTTTTGACCATAGCCTAGTTTTAAATTAATTGAATCTTCTGCCTGCCCTGGCAAAACCCAAACAGCCCCCCTCACACTTTTACCATTTAACGCTAGCTCCACTAAATCATAATTTTTTAATTTTAAGGCTTCTGCATTTTTATGAGAAATAAAAACGGCATTATCCCACGTGAGTTTGCTAATGGGATCGGGAAGTTCTTGAAGCCAGGCATTATTAATAAACCGCCCATCATAAACACTGTAATCAAGGCTAAAAGTCAGTTCAATTTTGCTATTAGCCTTATAAAACTCATTATTTCTTTTTGCTTTAGCGATAAAACCATTAAGCTCTACTAAACTAAGTCTAGTTTTGGTATTTAGACTATTCACCGCAACAAAACCATCATGCACCAATTTTCTCCAACCAATCCCTAGCAATTCTGCCGTCTTTTTAACCTCATCTAATGCCTTGCTTCCTTTTCCTAGGGCCATATTAAGTATTTCTATTTCTGAAAAACTATCCTTAAAGAGAGGGGTAATTAATGGCTGAGCAATAGCTATCTGCCCTTGGTTGGCTGTATTGTCTGACCACGCTTCTAGGTAATGCTTTTTAGGAACAGCGACTTTAGAAAGGCTAGCCGTGAGATTATTACTTTCGCTAAGGTGGAGGGTGTTGAGTTTCTTATAAGTTTGACTAAAATCAATATCCCCATAGGCATTATAAGCCGGATCCCCACCAATAACGAGTAGGTTTTTCAAAATACCATTTTTACTATCATCTCTTAACTTTTCAATAGAATAAGAACCAGCTCCGCCAAAAAGCTTGGCCTTTAAAGGGTTAGGAGCATAATAGCTAATAGGAGCATTGAGAATTTCATTGATATAAAAAACCACGCTATGCACGAAAGCAGGAAGATGGCTTCCGGCAACTACTACCGCTCCTGATTTTCTAGATTGAGCAAATAAGTCACTACTGATTTTAGCAATATTTTTAAAAGCTGGTAGATTTTTCAAGACACTAGCAGCCCCTGTGATCTTTTTTCTCAATTCGGAAACTAGATTTTGGTTAATTCGGTTGATATCGTTACGTTTAGCCAGCTCATCTAAAATAGCATAGGCCATCAAAGCAATGTCATTTCTTTTCAGGACAAATCGGTTATCAGCAACCCCACCAGTTACCGAAAATGTGCTTTCAAACTGATAAAGACGATTAAAATTTTTGCTATTAACTTCGTTTCTTTTGCCCATAAAATCCCGGTTATACCGCAAACTATGGTTTTCTAAGCCTAAAAAATCGCTATCTAAGGAAACCACGGTTTTGACTTTACTAAAATCTACCAAAGGAAAAGCTTCTTGATTAGTAATGGCTTTTATTCCTTGATAAACTTGATTATTGTTAGCTGGGGCGTATTCATAGAGTTTAACTAACGGGAATTTCTCTTTTATTTCTTCTAAAAGCCTTAAACTGGTTAATGAACTAACTTGATTAAATAAAATACCAGTATTTTCTCCTTGCAGAGAAAAAGCATCTTTAATCCACCTTTTGACGAAGAGACGGTTTTTCTTATTTTGGTTATTATCCATAATGGCCGCCAATCTATCGGGATCATAAAGGCTTAAAAGGGAGGCTTGATGAAAGCTATTGGTTTTACCTAAATTAGCTGGATAAAGGGGGTTGCCTTCTATTTTAATAGGCCTTCCTTCTAGGCTTTTCCCTAAAAGCCCTACGGTTTCTTCGTTTAGATTATACGAGGTGGCATAATAACTAGCATTTCCTGGGACCAGTTCCTCGGGGCTTTTGGCATAAGGGTAGATTTTTTCTTGAGTTTTACGAATAGGAGAACAGGCCGAAATTCCTGCCAGGGCCATCGAAGCCCCCATAGTTTTTAAAAAACTTCGTCGACTAACTTCTACATTGTCTAAGACACTCGCCCCTTTTTCTGATTCAGGGAATTCATTACGAGTACTCTTTAGAAGTGCTTTATCTTGTTGTTTGTGTAAAAGGCTTTTCCAGTGTTTTTTCATCGGTGGCATGTATTGCAATCTTCTCGAGGGTAAATTCCTTTTTCTTTTATTAATTTTTCACCTAAGGCAACGGGATCTTCCGTATGCCAATTCAAATCAGTAACAAATTCCACTGGCCTTATGTGCGGGGCCGGATTCCTATGGCAATCCAAACACCAGCTCATACTTAAAGGCTCGTTTTGGAAAACCACTCCCATTTTATCAATTCTTCCATGGCAAGAAACACAAGAAACCCCAGCAGAGACGTGACGACTATGATCAAAATAAGCATGATCAGGAAAAATATGCACTTTAGCCCACTCTATAGGCTCGTTGCTGTTATAACTTTCAGCTACTTTTTTAATTTCTGGGCTGTCAGTTTTGACTAGCGTATGGCAGTTCATACAAACTTCCGTTGGAGGAATAGCGGCATGAGCGGATTTTTCTACCGTGAAATGGCAGTAGCGACAGTCGATATTAAGTTCACCAGCATGGAGCTTATGACTATAATTAATCGGCTGCTCGGGGGCGTACCCTACGTCGGTGTTTTTAGGAGAAAAATAGTACCATACTATAACAACAATCAAAAGAACTTTAATTGTTAGAGTTGCTAATATAACAGGAAGAACCTTGTTGGACCACTTAGGAAATAACATTTAATTCAAATAATACTTTTCTTTTAAAATTAGCTTTAATGACTAAACCAAGATTTAGTCATTGAAAAAAATTCATTAGAAAAAGATTACCTATAACCACTCCTTTAAAAGATTATATTTTATTAACATAACAATATTGTACAATAAATAAAAAACCTTGTCAAATTATTTTAACGAGAAACTACCTATTTTTACTTGATAAAAACCAAATGATTTATAAAATGCTGCTATTTTTGCTTTTATATTTTTAACGAAAATCATAAAAAAACTCAAAAAGCTCCTTTTTTAGGAAAAAAAAAATTTAAAATAATTTTAAAGATACGAAAAAAGCATTTTATGGTTGTGGATAATTTGATAAAAACAATAAAAAAGTTAGATTATAGTTTTTTTTGATAAAAATGTCCTACTATCTCGTAGATAAAAACGGTTCTTGAACCTATTTAAGGGGAATGATTAGTGTCTCGTTGTATTTTTTTAGTTTCTTCCCTAAGTAAAGCAAAAAGAAACCATAATAACTCATCCCATAACTTAAAAGGTTAAGCCTATTTAAGGTGCTATCGGCTAAAAAAGTAGTACCAATAACAGGAATGCTAAGAGCAATTATCACTTTTTTTAAATAATTATCCGTAAAGTTACTTTTTATAGTCAAAGCCGTTAAACTATAAACTAAAACTAACAGCACAACTATCTTATCCATATGGGGGATAGCGCTAGTTGCTTTTATTTTATTACTAACGATAAGAGGAGAAAAGTTTTCTAAATCATAAAACAAAAAAGGGAAAGTAATTAGCGAAAAACCCAAACCAATTGAGAAGAGATAAAGTAGAGCTTTTTTTAAAGAAACTTTTTTGCTTAAAACAAAAAAAAGCACACCAACAAATACTAAAAAATTAATTTTCCAAGCAAGGGTAACACCTAAACAAAAGCACAGGAGTAAATTCCACGTCATTTTTTTAGGCAAGTTGGCGTTTTTAATAATAGTTACAGAAAGCACGCTAAGCAAAATACTAACATTTAAAAAATCTCCCCCACTAATGTACTCATAAAAAATAGTAGGGGAAGCTAAAGAAAAAGCGATTAAAAGCAGGGCTATTTTCCTGCTTTGAAAATATTTGATTAAAAAAAAATAGAAAAATAACAACCAAAAAATATTCTGATAAGCCGAGTTGCCTAAGAAAAAATAAAAAACAAAAGAAATAAAAAAAGCCCCCGGGAAACTACTAATGGGATTATCTAAATAAGTCTTAGCATAATACGGGTATTCCCCTTGTAAGATTTGCTCTATCCCTTTATTATTAGCATCATCGCGATCGCTACCATGCTGAGAATTAGCGGGATTAAATAATTCACCTAAGCGATTTTCTAAAGGGTAAAAAAACTAAAAAAGCTCCCACCAAAACCAACGGAAAAAAATACTTGAACCAAAA
Organism: Spirochaetota bacterium; assembly: GCA_965277105.1. Lineage (GTDB taxonomy): Bacteria > Spirochaetota > UBA12135 > COTS27 > CAXSBA01 > CAXSBA01. The sequence continues at coordinate 794,146 of OZ255710.1, forward strand.
AATATTTTTTTGATAAAAAGCATCAAATTGACTAATTATTTTCTTATTGACAAAGCAAACAATAAGGGTAATTAAAAATAAAAAGTAAACCCCAGCTCCCCAATAACCAAAAGCCTTAACCGGCAAATAAAGGGAAATAAAGGGAAATAAAAAAAGCGAAAAGGAAAAGTAAAACGGCTAACTCATTCCTTTTTTTTATTCCCTGCACTTCTCACTTCTTTAAACTTTTTTTAAACGCGTGTAGGGTATTTTCCATAAGCATGGCGATGGTCATCGGCCCTACTCCACCAGGAACTGGCGTGATATGGGAAGCCTTTTCTTTGGTTCCGGCAAAATCCACATCTCCTACTAAAATGGCTTTCTTGCTTTGTGGGTTTTCTCCTATTTTATTTACTCCCACGTCGATAATCACTGCCCCTTCTTTAACGTCTTCTTTTTGAATAAAATGGGCTTTCCCCATACAAGCAATTACCACGTCAGCTACCCTAGTGTACTCCTGATAATTCTCACTTTTAGAATGCAAAACTGTTACCGTGGCATTAAGGAGTTTTTTTTCCAAAGCCATCGTGGCTACTGGTTTGCCTACCAAGTTCGATCTTCCCAAGACCACTACATTTTTGCCTTGATAATTTACTGGAAGAGTTTTTAATAAGTAGATAATCCCTTTTGGGGTACAAGGGTAAAGTCCGTCGTTTTGGTAATTAGAAAACATCTCCCCTACATTATAGGGATGGAACCCATCCACGTCTTTTGCTGGGCTGATTTTTGCTATGATGTTTTCTAAATTGATTTGGCGAGGGAGAGGAAGCTGGACGAGTATGCCATGGAATAAGGGGTTGTTATTATGCTCTTCAATTAGTTTAATTAACTCAGCTTCAGAAATGCCTTCGGGTAAATTAACCTGTTTTTCTAGGAAGCCAATTTCTTTAGCTTTTTTTATCTTCAAAGAAACATAGGATAAAGAGGCTGGATTATTCCCCACTAAAAAAGTCACTAACCCGGGAACTTGACCATGCTTTTCTTTAAGCGCTAAAACTTCGGCTTTTAAGTCATTTAAAACTGCTTGGCTAATCGCTCGCCCATCGATAATGTTGGCCATTTTTTTTAATTAGTAGGAGGGAAAAAATTGTCTTTTTCTTTATTAAGGAGAATTTGAGCATCGTTAATATAACTAGTAGCAAAACCCGCCTCACAATAAACCAAATAAAAAAACCATTTCCTAAAAAAACTTTCATCAAACCCTAGTTTAAAAACTTTAGCCTTATTCTGACTAAGATTTTTTTGCCAAGCATTAAGTGTCTTCGCATAGCTCTGCCCAATATTTTCAAAATGATCTAGAGTTATAGTAGTGTTTTCTTTCAGCTTGGTTAAAATATTTTGGATAGAGATCAAATGCGAGCCTGGGAAAATATGCTTTTGAATCCAGTTTACTTTTTTCACATAACTCTCATAATGATGATCGGGATAAGTAATGGCTTGAAGAAGGATAGCGCCCCCTTTTTTAAGTAGCTCATTACACTTGCTAACAAAGGTTTTGGTCTGCTTATGACCAATGGCTTCAATCATTTCAATAGAAACTATTTTGTCGAATTTACCTTTTTTTAGGCGGTAATCTTTAAGCTCAATCGTAATGTATTTTTCCATTTTTTCTTTTTTAATAAGCTGTTTAACATAGTCAAATTGCTCCTGGGAAATGGTGAGTGTGGTTACTTTGCTTTTATATTTTTTGGCCGCGTAAAAGGCAAATCCTCCCCAACCACTCCCTATTTCCAACAACTCAGTTTGGCTATTGAGTTGAAGCTTTTGGCAGATAGTTTCGTATTTATTTTGCTGAGACTTCGCTAAAGTGTCTTTTTTAGTTTTATAAATCCCACTAGAATAAGCCATAGTTTTATCCAGCATCAACTTAAAAAAATCATTATTCAAGTCATAGTGAAAAGATATATTTTCCTTAGCTTTTTTATAGTCGTTTTTACGGTTTTTATTTTCTCTTACATTACTAAGAAATTTTAACCCGCCTATTAAAGAGCCTTGAATAATACTCCCCGCCATATCCGGAAGATAAGAAGAGTTTTGTAAAAACCAAAGCAAGACGTTATAAAGCGATTCGCTTTGCCAGTCGTTGTCGACGTAAGATTCTCCTAGGCCAATATCGCTATATAAAATTACCCGCTTATAAAAATCAGGGTTGTTAACTTCAATAACGCTTTTTTCTTTTTTAGGGTTACCGAAAACGTGCTCTTGTCCCTTTTCTTTAATGACCAAATAACCATTGGGACATTTATCAATGTATTTTAAAAAAATATTTTTATAGAAATTATTACTCATTTTATTCAACTATATCTTAAACTATACTTTTTTTATTTTGATTTTGTTATATTTTGATATTAAAGGTTTTTTAATAAAATAAATGATAACATGTTTTCTAAAAAAAATTATTGTCTTAAACTAATTAAAACTAGTAATTAACGCCTATTTAAAAAACGTAAAGAAAAAAATTAAAAACGAAAAACCACTAAAACATTTTCTAAAAAAAATAATAATATTTAAAAAGTAAAATTTTATGATGGTATTTTTGGGGTTTTATTATTATAATAGGGTAAAAAAAAAGGAACTTCAAAAATATGAAAAATAGCGTTTTTATCAATGATTTTATTACATTTAAAACTAAAATTCTCATTCACATCACTTCTTTTATTACTATATTTTTCTTGATTATTTATGGGAAATTAGTTTGCCCATTTTTACAAGGCTTAGCTTTTATTGATTTTTTTAAGTTATTGGCGGTTTTATATTTTATTCAAATCATTATCCGCAATCTCATTTTTAATCATTTATCGGTTATTAAAGAAAACCAAACTCCCACTAGGGTAGCCTACAAGCATTCAGTACTTACTTGGCTTATTATGGGAGTTTTGGCCGCAACGCTCTTTAAAATTATTTATAACGTCCATATCCCCTGGCACAGTCAGCTCAAAGTATTAAGTGGGTACTGGTTTTTGGGAGCAGGGATTAATGGGCAAATTGAATACATTATTTTTGAAAAAAGTTTCAAGCAGCACAATAAAATAGATTACAAGTCTTTTCTTGATTCCATCGTAAGTAGAATTAGCGAAAGTATTTTCATCTTCACCTTAGTGCCTAGCGTAACCCTTTTAATCATGGTCATTCGCTACATTTTTCAAGATAAAATCATCCCACTACCAGTAGCTGGAGAAGTGATTTTTATTGGCCTTTTTTTGATAACTGTAGCGTTAATAACGAGTTACCTTTACAGTAGGCAATTATCTAATGATTTAAAAAAAATCTTAGGGGCAGTTGATAACTTAGAGAAAGGAATTTTTGATACCATTGACAATAAAAGAACCGATGAAATAGGGAAAATCTCTTCGGAGATCAATCAAATGATCATGGGGTTAAAAAGAAAAGAATTAATCCAAAAAGCATTCGGTCACTTTGTCTCTCCACAAATCGCCGAGAACTACCTACAGTCTTTTGGGATAAACGAAAACGCTGACCTTAGGGGAAAAGGAGAGATAAAACAATTAACTATTTTAATGAGTGACTTAAGAGACTTTACCCGCTTTTCAGAGAAAAAAAGCCCAACCGAGGTTACGAGTATTTTAAACGATTACTTTAGTAAAATGGTAGAGGCCACCGAAAAGCATGGAGGGATAGTGAATAAATTTATTGGAGATGGACTAATGGCTATCTTTGGGCTAGTTTCTAAAGACAATGAAACTTCGGCTACTAGTGCCCTTAAAGCAGCTAACGAAATGGAAGGCATGTTAGCTAAAATTAATCAAGATCTAAACCTATCTTTAAAATTTGGGGTTGGGCTCCACTATGGAAAAGTTTTATCTGGTTACATTGGCAGTAAAAACCGTTTAGAATTCACCGTCATTGGCTCAGTGGTTAATCAAGCTAGTAGGATAGAGCAAGAAACTAAAGACAAAAACGCCCCTAATATTTTGTATTCAGCAGAAGTCGCTAAAGAGCTGACTAAAGATAATATTGATTCAAAATCGATTAAAGAAGTGCAGCTAAAGGGCATAGAAAAAAAGGTGTCGCTTTATTCTTTATCATCTGAAAAAGCCCTTGGTAAATCGTAGATAAAACTAATTGATGAAATAACTGTTTTCTTTTTTTTCTTTAACGAAAGATTATATGGTAAAATATAATCTCAAGAAATCCTAAAATTTTTTGCCCATTTTGCCCACATAGCTCAGTTGGTAGAGCACTTGCATGGTAAGCAAGAGGTCAGCAGTTCAATCCTGCTTGTGGGCTTATCGACCAAATCCAACCAACTTGAAATTACTAATAAAATTCCCATAAAAACTGATATAATTATAGCATGCTTATGATTAGTTGTCTAGATTAAAGCAACTGAAATGAAAATTAAAATTAATAAATTTATCGTATAGTATATTTATTATTTATTTAATATTTTATATTAAAGGAAAAAAATTATGAAAAAAAAATTATTAATGATTATAACGATTATAAAGGTCGCCTTGCTAGCCTCGGCGCTCTTTTTGGTCAGCTGTAATGAAAGAAGTGACACAGCAACACCTAGCGGAGATGATACCCCTATCACTGACGCAAGTTGTACTTTTGTTTTTACTCCTGGAGAAGACCCAGAAGATGGTGAGGAAAATCCTTTTGATGAGAAAACAGGCGGGATTTGTTCGGTCAAAGGCGATGTGGCTACTTTTACAACAACCTTAGCCTTTGAAGGGGAAAATGTCGAGTATACGATTTCTATTAACCAAGCTAATGGAACATTTAAAGCTAGTATTGATGAAACTGATGAAATTACTGGTAAAGTTACAGTTAGTAATGATGGGAAAAAATGGGAGTGGGTGTTCCTTAATTCAATTGCTACCTTGGAGATTACAGGTGATATTAGCGGAGGTGATACTAGCGGAGGTGATACTGCAACAGCTGAGGGCAAGGTTCTTTTTAAAGAAGGAAATAATGAATTTGGCGATATCTACGCTGGCGTTACTAATATGACGTGCACCCTTGAAGTGGAAGAAGCCGGTAAATCCCCGATAACCTATAACGGGATTTGCGGTAAAAACAATGTGGAGGGATTTATTGCTTTTTACGATAAAGAAGATAACCCGAGCGTATCTGCTCGTTTGATTGTTCCCCATAACCAATACCCTGCCGAAGAAATCGAATATAGTGAGGCAGAAGCTATAAAAGAGAAAAACCCTACTGCTACTACTAAAGTTAGCCGAGAGAATAACGTCTGGGAAGGGAAAATAACTGATGGGGGAACTGATCTTTTGAAACTCACCATCACCACCGAAGACATAGTAGTGGCCGCTCCAGCAGATAGTAAGCCCTGTCAACTTGTAAATAAAATAATCGGTTATGTTAAAATAAACAACTACACCTTAGACGGAAACTGCGTGCTGGCCCGTGATGCTAATGACGCCGTTACCAAACTAGACTTCACCAGCTCGCTAGCCAACCCTCCGGTCACCAGCTCTCTCCCAATCGGAGAAAAACAGATCCTTGTCTCCAGAGACAAGATCCCCCTAGTTAAGGATGTCTACCGTATTGGGGGTTATCTTTATAATGGTATTGGTAATACATTTGCAACTATTGATTTTAATAATGATAATGATAATACATTTACCACAAAAGCAAATTATACTACCATCTACGAATTTGATATTGTGCTCAAATAACTAGTTCCTTAAAAAGCGCCCCACGACTAAGCTAAGCTTCTAAACCATTCGTGGGGCGGGGACTTTTCTTCTCCGCCGGGGGTTGTTCTCCGCCGGGGGTTGCTAAACTTCTTCTATTTCTTCTATTTCCTCTAATAATTTTTTTAAAATTAAAACAACTGAAATGAAAATTAAAAAATTAGATTGAATAAATTTATTGTATAATACATTATTATTTAATTTAATTCTAATTTAATTTATGAGGAGAAAAATTATGACAAAAAAATTATTAATGATTATAAAAATCACCATGCTAATTTCGGTACTCTTTTTCGCCAGCTGTAACAGTAGCAGCAGTAGCAGCGATACAGCAACACCTAGTGGAGGTGATACTGCAGGTGATACTGCAATTGGAGAGGTCATCGGCACAACTGAGGGCAAGGTTCTTTTAATGAATAGTGGAAACTCTGAAATTGCCGGTGTCCACAATGGCGTTACTAATATGACGTGCACCCTTGAAGTGGAAGAAGCCGGTAAATCCCCGATAACCTATAACGGGGCTTGCGATAAAGACACTTGGGAAGCAGTTATTTCTTTTCGCGATAAAGAAGATGACCCGAGTATATCTGCTCGTTTGGTTGTTCCCCATACCTATTACTTTACCGAAGAAATCGAATATAGTAAGGCAGAAGATGTAGTCCGAGACAACCCTACTGCCACTACTAAAGTTAGCCGAGAGAATAACGTCTGGGAAGGGAAAATAACTGATGGGGGAACTGACCTTTTAAAACTCACCATCACCACCAAAGACAAAGTAGTGCCCGCTCCAACAGGTAGCAAGCCCTGTCAACTTGTAAATAAAATGATCGTTTTTGAAAAAATAGACAACTACACCTTAGACGGATACTGCGTGCTGACCTATGATACTGCTGGCACCACCGTTACCAAACTAGACTTCACCAGCTCACTAGCCAACCCTGCCGTCATCATCTCGCTCCCAATCGGAGAAACCGACCAGGTCAAAGCAGAAAGTGTACTAGACAATCGCTCCCTTTTTAAGGATGCCTATCTTATTGGGGGTTATCTTTATAATGGTATTACTCTTGAAACGACTATTGATTTTAATGATAATAAGAATAATACATTTACCGCAAAAATGAATTATGATAATGGTAATGGTGTGGCATCCGAATTTGATATTGTGCTCACCGAATAACTAATAACTAGTTCCTTAAAAAGCGCCCCACGACTACTCTCAACTAAGCTGAACTTCTAGGCTTTCTTAGCTACTCGTAGGTGGCTTGTGGGGTGGTCGTGGGGCGGAGACTTTTTCTCTCCCCCTCCGCCGGGGGTTGTTAAACTTCTTCTATTTTTTCTATTTTTTCTATAAATTTTCTAGATTAAAGCAACTGAAATGAAAATTAAAATTAATAAATTTATCGTATAGTATATTTATTATTTATTTAATATTTTATATTAAAGGAAAAAAATTATGAAAAAAAAATTATTAATGATTATAACGATTATAAAGGTCGCCTTGCTAGCCTCGGCGCTCTTTTTGGTCAGCTGTAATGAAAGAAGTGACACAGCAACACCTAGCGGAGGTGATACTGCAATTGGAGAGGTCATCGGTACAGCTGAGGGCAAGATTTTTTTTAAAGGAAGTGGAAAACCTGAGATTGGCAATGTCTACGCTGGCGTTAGTAATATGACGTGCACCCTTGAAGTGGAAGAAGCCGGTAAATCCCCTACAACCTATAACGGGATTTGCGGTAAAAGCGACGTGGAAGTAGCTATTTCTTTTCGCGATAAAGAAGATGACCCGAGTATATCTGCTAGTTTGGTTGTTCCCAATATCTATTACCTTACCGAAGAAATCGAATATAGTAAGGAAGAAACTATAAAAGGGGAAAACCCTCATGCCACTACTACGGTTATCCGGAAGAATAACGTCTGGGAAGGAAAAATAACTGATGGGGGAACTGACCTTTTAAAACTCACCATCAAAACCAAAGACAAAGTAGTGCCCGCTCCAACAGGCAGTAAGCCCTGTCAACTTGTAAAGAAACAAGTCTACTCCGATTATTTAAACGACTACACCTTAAACGGGAACTGCGTGCTGGCCTATGATACTGCTGGCACCACCGTTACCAATATAAACTTCACCAGCTCGCTAGCCAACCCTCCCGTCACCGCCTCGCTCCCAATCGAAGAAATCGAGATCACCGAAGACAATCTATCTATTCTGGATGATTATTTCTACCGTATTGGGGGTTATCTTCATGCTAATATTGATTATGTAGCTAGCCAATCAGGCTCTATTAATGTTTTTAAAAAACCTGCAAATGATAACGAATTTACCGCATTGTTTTATCTGCCAAACACGGTATTGGAATTTGATATTGTGCTCACCGAATAACTAGTTCCTTAAAAAGCGCCCCACGACTAAGCTAAGCTTCTAAACCATTCGTGGGGCGGGGACTTTTCTTCTCCGCCGGGGGTTGTTCTCCGCCGGGGGTTGCTAAACTTCTTCTATTTCTTCTATTTTTCTAATAATTTTTTTCTTCTAAGTTAAAACAACTGAAATAAAAATTAAAAAATCAAATTGAATAAATTCATTGTATAATACATTATTATTTAATTTAATTCTAATTTAATTTATGAGGAGAAAAATTATGACAAAAAAATTATTAATGATTATAAAAATCACCATGCTAATTTCGGTACTCTTTTTCGCCAGCTGTAACAGTAGCAGCGACCCAGCAACGCCTAGCGGAAAAGAAAATACCGGAAATGATACCACTATCACTGACGCAAGTTGTACTTTTGTTTTTACTCCTGGGGAAGACATAGGAAATCAAATACCTACTTTATGACAAAACCGACGGGACTTGTTCGGTCGAAGACGGTGTGGCTACTTGGAAACGAAGCGCTTTAGCGGGAAATAGCGATATATACGGTTTCTTTTAACCAAGCTAATGGAACATTTAAATATATATATGATGCTGATGGAGTTAATCAATTAAATCTGGACTTTCCTGGTACAGTTACAGTTAGTGATGATGGGAAAAGATGGGAGTGGAAGTCGTCTGATTCAACTGGTATCATTGAGATTACAGGTGATAGCGGAGGTGATATTAGCGGAGGTGATACTGCAATTGGAGAAGTCATCGGCACAGCTGAGGGCAAGGTTCTTTCTAAAGATCTTGGATTTGGTAGAAATACCTACGATGGCGTTACTAGTATGACGTGCACCCTTGAAGTGGAAGAAGCCGGTAAATCCCCGATAACCTATAACGGGATTTGCGATAAAAACAATGTGGAGGGATTTATTGCTTTTTACGATAAAGAAGATAACCCGAGCGTATCTGCTCGTTTGACTGTTCCCCATAACCAATACCCTGCCGAAGAAATCGAATATAGTGAGGCAGAAGCTATAAAAGAGAAAAACCCTACTGCTACTACTAAAGTTAGCCGAGAGAATAACGTCTGGGAAGGGAAAATAACTGATGGGGGAACTGATCTTTTGAAACTCACCATCACCACCGAAGACATAGTAGTGGCCGCTCCAGCAGATAGTAAGCCCTGTCAATTTGTAAATAAAATAATCGGTTATGTTAAAATAAACAACTACACCTTAGACGGAAACTGCGTGCTGGCCCGTGATGCTAATGACGCCGTTACCAAACTAGACTTCACCAGCTCGCTGGCCAACCCTGCCGTCATCATCTCGCTCCCAATCGGAAAAAGCGACGAGATCAGCTCAGACAATCCAGACAATCGCTCCCAGTTTAAGGATACCTATTGGGGATTATTGGGGATTATCTTTATGCTAATGGTGTGGCATCCGAATTTGATATTGTGCTCAAATAACTAGTTCCTTAAAAAGCGCCCCACGACTACTCTCAACTAAGCTAAGCTTCTAAATCATTGGGGCGGGGACTTTTTCTCTCCGCCCTCCGCCGGGGGTTGTTAAACTTCTTCTATTTCTTCTATTTTTTCTATAAATTTTCTAGATTAAAACAACTGAAATAAAAATTAAAAAATCAAATTGAATAAATTATTGATTTTAATGATAATAAGAATAATACATTTACCGCTGTAACAGTAGCAATACAGCAACACCTACCAATACTAACGGAACAGGAGATAACGGAGGTGTACTACTACCCCTAATGCAAATTGGTTCAAGATGAAAATAAGCATCTTAGAGAATAATGCGAATTTGATATTGTGCTCAGCGGCAAATGTCGAGTATAAGTTTAAATAACTAGTTCCTTAAAAAGCGCGTCCACGACTGCTACCTTGGAGATTAAGCTAAGGCTTCAATTAAAGGGCAAGGTTCTTTCTAAAGATCTTGGATTTGGTTCGTGGGGCGGGGACTTTTTCTCTCCGAAGTGGAAGAAGCCGGTAAATCTCCGCCGGGGGTTGTTAAACTTCTTCTATTTCTTCTATTTTTTCTATAAATTTTCTAAGATTAAAGCAACTGAAATGAAAATTAAAAGAGAAAAATTAATAAATTTATCGTATAATATATTTGTTATTTGAAATTTAATATTTTATATTAAAGGAAAAAAATTATGAAAAAAAAATTATTAATGATTATAACGATTATCACCAAAGGCCAACCCTGCCGCCTTGCTAGTTTAAGGATACCTCGGCGCTAACGACTATTTTTGATAATAAGAATAATACATTTACCGCAAAAATAGTAGCTAAACAGTATTGTGCTCAACAACAGGGCCTAGCGAAGAAGCTAAGCTTCTATGGGGCGGGGACTTTTTCAAGGCGTGTTAAATTTCTTTTTTCTATAAAGCAAAATGAAAATTAAAATGAACATAATATATTGATACTAAAGTCTACAAGGAAAAAAATTATGAAAAAAAAATTAGTAGTATGACGTGCACTGCTAGCCGAGGTGGTTGCAAGAAAACGGTATGGACAAGGCGTGATTTCTTTTGAAGACTAATGACATTGATACTAAATATGTAGTTAGTAGTATGACGTGCACTCTCGAATGTGGAAAACGGTAAAGATTACTAATTTGTAGTAAAAACAAGATGGAAACAAAGATTACTTTTGAAGATAAACCAGTTGACCCGAACGTGTCTGCTGATTTGATTATTGTCAGTTCTAAAGGCATCGAAAAATATAGTAAGGCAGAAGATGTAGTCCGAGACAACCCTACTGCCACTACTAAAGTTAGCCGAGAGAATAACGTCTGGGAAGGGAAAATAACTGATGGGGGAACTGATCTTTTAAAACTCATCATCAAAACCCAAGACAAAGAAGTGACCGCTCCAGCAGGTAGTAAGCCGTGTAAATTTCTAAAAAAAGAAATCAATAATTATAGTTTTGACAACTACACCGCAGAGGGAAACTGCGTGCTAACCTATGATACTGATGGCACCACCGTTACCGACATAGACTTCACCAGCTCGCTAGCCAACCCTCCCGTCACCGCTTCTTTCCCAGTAGGAAGTGGAGATACTCCCATCACCGAAGACAATCAATCCCTTTTTAAGGATGTCTACCGTATTGGGAGTTATCTTTATGAAACTATTGATTTTATAATTGGAACAGCAGATCCAATTATTAGTATTGTTAAAAATCCTAATAATAATATATTTAATTTAGAATTTAAATACGCTGGCGGTGAAGTATTTCACTTTGATATTGAACTCACCGACGACGGAACTGGAGATAGCGAAACTAGAAGTGACGGATAACTAGCACAGTTGTCGCTGAATTCGCTTTAGCCGGCTCCAACTAGTTTTTTGAATGATTTTCAACTAACTAGTAAACTCTGACCCTCAAAGGATTTTCTTTCCTGTCTACTCCTTTGAGGGTTTTCTAAATTTCTTCTATAAATTTTCTAGATTAATAAAACACTCTGAAATGAAAATTAAAAATTAAATTGAATAAATTCATTGTATAGTTATTATTTAATTTTAATTTATGAGGAAAAAAGCTATGATAAAAAAATTATTAATGATTATAAAAATCACCATGCTAATTTCGGCACTCTTTTTCTCCAGTTGCAGAAGCAGCGACACAGCAACGCCTAGCGGAGGTGATACTGCAACAGCTGAGGGCAAAGTTTTTTTTAAAGAAAGTGAAAAATCTGAACTTGGCAATGTCTACACTGGCGTTAGTAATATGACGTGCACCCTTGAAGTCGAAGAAGCCGGGGAATCCCCGTTAACCTATAGCGGGATTTGCGGTAAAAACGATCTGGATACAACTATTTCTTTTCACGATAAAGCAGTTGACCCGAGCATATCTGCTCGTTTGGTTACTATCAGGAACGCTTTCACTACCACATTCATCGAATACAGTAAGGTAGAAGCTATAAAAGCGGAAAACCCTGGTGCCATTACTAAGCTTAGCCGGAGTAATAACGTCTGGGAAGGGAAAATAACCACAGCTGATGGGAAAATTGATCTTTTAAAACTCACCATCAAAACCCAAGACAAAGTAGTGCCCGCTCCAGCAGGTAGTAAGCCCTGTCAACTTGTAGGGAGAAAATCCTTCAACGGTTCCTTAGTCAACTACACCTTAGACGGAAACTGCGTGCTGGTCCGTGATGCTAATGACGCCGTTACCAATATAAGATTCAACAGCTCGCTAGCCAACCCTCCCGTCACCGCCTCGCTCCCAATCGAAGAAATCGAGATCACCGAAGACAATCTATCTATTCTGGATGATTATTTCTACCGTATTGGGGGTTATCTTCATGCTAATATTGATTATATAGCTATCCAATCAGGCTCTATTAATGTTTTTCAAAAAGCTGCAAATGATAACGAATTTACCGCATTGTTTTATCTGTTGTCAAGCACGATATTCGAATTTGATATTGTAATCAACGATAACTGAAAGCACCCAATAAATATTGTCCTTAGTCAACTTCTGCATAAAAAATGCTGAATGAGCACTAATCATTCAGCATTAATTACCCGGCTTTCAACTAGTCACATTACTTCGAGGAAGCTTGCTCTCGGGAAAATTGAAAAATCTTAGCTAAATTTATAATTATTTCACTAAACTAAAAAATCCCAATCGCATTACGTGGTGTAATTTTATCACCCAAAAAAATACAATCTATGACAAAAAAATTATTAATTATCCTAAAAATCACCATGCTAATTTCTCTGCTCTTTTTCGCCAGCTGTAATGAAAGTAGCACTAGCAGCGAAAGCATAAAAAAAGAAACTCATTACCCTTGTCAGCTAAAAGAACGCCCCAACAACATAACCTATGACGGAACGTGCACGAAAAACTCTGATGAGATGGAAATTACTTTTATTAAACAAGCCGACGAAAACTCCCCAAAAGTAGAAGCTTCGATTAATCTTTATGGAGACTCCGCGTTTCAAGTTGGTGCTACTGACAAAAAAGCAGCAATTAAAAACGCCGAGCCTTCAATCAGTATGGAGCAAAACTCTCGAGAGCAGACTACTGGAACTGCTAGTCTATGGGTTGTGAAGTTTTTTAAATCAGATAACACATGGTCCGATTACTCTTTCGAAATCACTGACTCATCAGAAGCTCAGGACTCCAGCAAATTATCAGGAGCGCCCTGTGCTGTTGATGTTACGCTGCAGGAATCTTTTAATAGTATTTCATTAAAAGGAAAATGCGTAGCAACCTATGACGACAGTGCTGACAGTGCTATTACCCAACTGCTTTTCACTAGTCTTCAAACTAATCCCGTTATCGAGGCCTCCATTGCAAAAACTGGATTTTTTTCTGGGAACGCCACCTACAAAGTTGCTGGAGTCCCTCAAATAGACTACAGCAGTAGCTCTTCTTTTAGCAGAGTTGATACAAATCCTAGTGTAATACAATTTAGTTTAAGTAACGCTGATTTTATCATTACAATTAAAACCAGTGAAACTCCCCCCGCAATTAATGATGATGAACATTCCCATGATGATGAACATTCCCATGATGATGAACATTCCCATGATGATGAACATTCCCATGATGATGAACATTCCGCCGAAGAGCTTCCAGTCACTAAGTTTAGCGGTATCGCTTGCGAGCTACTGGATAATTTAGAAGAAAATTCCAGCCAAACCTACAAAGGGACTTGCTCGAAAAACGCCACCGATACGGCAATTGTTTTTACTACTGACGCCGGGATTAGTCCGGTTAGAACCGCTTCGATTAGCATAGTTGATCCGAATAATCGACTTAACCGGGGAGCCTTTACCTACACCGTTGATGGGGTTACTCAAAAAAAACAAGAGGAACACACCGATCACTCTCATGACGAAGATGGGCATTACCACCCTCCTCCTTTTGAGTTTAGCAAACGGAAAAATAACCTATGGGAAGCGGGAATAACCACCGAAAGAAACCCGGACCCGGTTACTTCACTTCAAATCACCACCACAGATAGTCCAGCGAATAGCACCCCACCAGCTAATGAGCCTTGTCGATTTGAGTTGTCAAAAATAAATCGTATTTTTATCCAATTAAACTATGAATTAGATGGAAGCTGCTTCCCAACCTACGCTGCTGATGGCAGCACCATTACCAAGCTAGACTTCACCAGTTCGCAGAAGAACCCCACCGTCAAGGTCTCGGCCAATACGCTCGATGATACTTTTAATTATGAAGTTGGAGGGGAAGATGTAGCAGGCATTAACGACAATACTTCAATCACTACTAAGTTTAATGGCAACCAAAAAGAAATTGCAGTAAGCCTTCGAGATAGCGCAGTTGAATATAGCACAGGAATAATATTATCATTTAGTCTCCAACTCACCGACTAAACCAGTGAGCTTTTTCTCACTAACTCTCTAAATCTCGGGGGGCCACAAAGCAGGACTTTTCCCCCCTCCCGGGTTTGCTTCTAAACTACTTTTCTAAAAACCAAAAAATCCAATAGACAAGTATTTTTTTTTGATAATTTTTTTAAGTTTATTTTTTCGTTGATTTTGCCTACATAAGTAATGGGTCTGCTAACTAATCTATCCCCAGTTAGCAGGCCTTTTTTTTATCAAATAGCCGTTGGAGTTTTTGCCTCCAGCTCTTCATTTAGTGAATTCAATTATCAGCTACTCGAGGGGAAAAAAATCCTTATAATTTTATTTGCTTATTAAAGCTAATGAAGCTCAGCTACATTGCTTTGGAAATTATTTAGCGGTTAATGGGAATTAGTTTTTGGTGTTTGTCGTAAATATAAAGAAATGGATGCCGACGGTGGATATACCCCATGGGAAAAATACACCCTGGCATAGTTATGAGCCAAGATTATTTGATCAGGAAGAAAGAATTATTCTATCTAAAAAAAGCATAAAAATCTTATAATTGTCAGCTTCACCTTCTCCCCAAAAAAAGCCTATACAATTAAACAAATCTTTTAAATTTAAAGATAAAAAACATGAAAGCAAAGATAATTACATCTGCGGTTATCTCATTTTATTCGATATTATTGATTCTACTAAAAGGAAAGAAAAATACAAAAAAGACGATGAATGGTTAGAACATCTAAATTTATTTTATTCAGAATTTTACCAATTCTCAAATCAACTAATTAAAAAAATTACAGAAGAAGTTAAAAAAATTACTTTTCTTGATGATAAAGCAGTTATTAAAACCATTGGCGATATGGGTTTTTTGTTTTTGCCTTTTGAAAAACAAAAAACTCCTAATTATGACGAAGAAAAAAAGGAAGGGATCCCGAATATTTCAAAACTTATTCTAGAGAAAACAATGAATTTCTGTAATTACAAGTCAGGAATTCCTGAATTAAAACTCAAAACTATTATTACTTATTTATATCAAGTTTTTTTAATCAATTTAAATAAGGGAGAAAACAAATTTGATATCGTCGGTAAAGGGATAGATTTTTCTTTTCGACTAGAAGGTTTTGCCAATTCTTCTTGCATTATTTTAAATAAATATCTTGTTGAATCTATAAAAAAGCTTGGAGAATGTGCTACTAATAAAACTAATGAAGATCTGAGTATTAATTTTTCTAATACACTATATGACATCGTCAAAGTTAGAAAAACAATTAGAGGCTGGGATGATGAAAAAGAAGAGTTTTATTTTCTTACCAATCCAGAAATGACTAAAGATACGTATGAAAAACGCGAGGACTTTTTAGATGAAAATTCTATTTACGCAGAGTTGTTTTTAAAACACGAAAAAAGACCCTAACCCCCACTCCCCAACCTCACCCCTAAATAAATCCCCCCAGCCAACGCCGCCACTCCCACCACTGGTATCCCAATCACCGCCACGTAATACCAAAATTCCCCCCGGTTTTTAAGGTAATTATTTTCCGCCTCGAAGTCGTCGATTAAAAGATTTTTCTCATTTACGGACAAGGCGATAATCTCCTGTTTTTCCGCCTCCAACTCATCCACCCGGCGAATTAAAAGCGGATATAACTCTATTATCCGAATCATCCGCAAAACTTCGCTAGGCGAATTTAAATCAATCTTTTTATGATAAAACGGCTCGGGGTATTTTTGTAAGTCGTTACCAAGTAATAACGTTGTTGCTAATAGTGACAATGTAATTACTCTCACTAATAATGATAGCTTCATTTTCAAATTCTTTTTTAGTTTCTAATTGCTTATTTATAATGATTTTTTCTTGCTCGAATATTTCTTTTTTCCGTTCGGCCAATTCGCTCGTTTTATCTCGACTAAAAAAAAGGTAGGTGCCACTTATCCCCAAAATAGCACCCACCAAAAAGGCTATAATGATAATCTTATAGCCCCGCACGTTTTTCTCTCCTTAGAAAAAAATCATCGAGGGTTTTTAAAAAACTACCGTCGGCGACTGTCCTCGTCGTTACTCTTAAAAGCCAAATCCCACTCAAAGCAATTAAATTATATTTCTCTATATCTTTAATAAATCCAGTTACTCGATTATGCCGCCCCCCAGTCCAAACCCCGCCTTCGAACTCAATCGCTAACTTGTATTTTTCGACATAATAATCTATTCTAAATTTTCTATTATCTAAGAATTTATACTCTTTCGTGTAATCAATTTTTTTTTGTTTAAAATAGTTTTCTATAAGTAGTTTTGCTAAATCGGAGTTCATTTTTTTACCGTTATCAATTAATGTCTTTCGCTTCTAATTTTTTCACTCGCACTCCCTTTTTCTTAAAAAAAGAACTAAGGACTTTAATTAAATCGTCATCACTAATATTAAGGCTTATTCTTAAAACCGTTATCCCTTCTTCAGCAAAAAGATTATCTTTTCTATAATTGCTTTTTTTATTTACCTCAATTTTCCCATTGATATTTTTCCCTATCATAATCTCAATAGCCGTTTTGTATTGATGAAGGTAAAAATCAGTTTTATACTTTACGCTACTAGTAAACAAATAATCAAAAACATAAGGTATGCTATTTTTGCTGAAATACTTTCTTATTTTATTTTTTAATTTTCTAACTTTTATCATTTTTTTTTATTTATAATGTTTTTTAAAAATCCCGTCTTCTCCACCGTGTCGGCTCCGATCCACGCCCCAATTAAAAGGCACAACGGGCTAATGATTATCTCATAAAACTCATTTAACGCCTTTGACTTATCGAACAAATCCAGCCCCACTAAAACAAAGTTATAAACCATCCCGCCGACTAAAATACTCGTAACCATCAAAGCAACGCTAAACCTTTTCCAGCTTTTTTTATTTTCCATTTTTTAAACTCCTTATTTTTAGACGTTCCAATTTTTGTATTTTGTCATTCCGTTTTCTCGATACGCCCTTAAAATCTCTTTTCGATTATTTCCCGAAGTAAAACTTACATGAACCCAGGCAGGATTTTTATCATTTCCAAATTCCCAGATTAGTTGGTCGAAATCCAGCTCGTCTTTTATCGTGTTGAAAATATCCGCGTTGGTTAAAACCGATTTTTTATTATCCATATCAATGTCGATAGCTTCGCCTTTACAGTGCTGACTTTTAGTGCTCCCGCCAATGGCCGCGTTAAGGACCGGACTACGATACCCGCTGCTAATGAAAATCGGCACTTCGCACAGTTTTCGTAACGGCTGAAAAAGATATTTTGCTAAATATGATAAATTAGCCAGTGCTTCCTTTGTAGGATAATTATCAATCCCTAATCGTAAGGCAGTAGTTGATTTTATAGCTTCCCCCAGGCTTAAATTTTCCGAGAGTTTCATCGCTTTCATCATCTAAACCACGCTCCTAAAAACTGAAGCACGCTCCCTTTTGCTATTAACTTTTCTCCTAAGGCCAAAAGCAAAATAGCAATTAAAATATTTATCTTGTGATTAATCTTTCTATTCAGCCTATGGTATTTTTTCATGGCGCTCATTTCACGGTTGGTTTTCAGATGAAAATTCATAGTAGATTTTTTTTTTCAACTTTAAAGGCCTGGTTATTTTCATAATTTAAACAACGCCCCTAAAAACTTCAACACCCCCAAGTTTTCCCCTAAAGACAAAACTAAAACCACGATTAAAATGTTGAGCTTGTTGTTGAGCCTATCGTACTTGTTAACCATGGCTAATATCTTTCGCTCGTTTTCTTTTATCCTATCCATCGCCCCAGTGGAGCCGTTGCCGTAAAGGTCGTGCTTGATTGTCTGCACGTCTTCTTTGATTTTGGCATTGGTTCGTTTGGTTGGATTAGTCATTTTTTAGCGGTATTTTATGAAAGCGCAGAGCTGGACGCTTTTCGGGCGGGTTTCGCTGGAGCCTTCGCTACTAGTATTTCTTGTTTCACCACTATTAAAATCAGTGTCGTCAAAATTCACAAAAAGTTGTTGTGCATATGGCCCTCTATTTTGTCTAAAAACTTTAACTTCATGATTATGCTCTTCAAACGTATCTTTCTGATAATAAAGAATATTGAAATAACCCCTATTCGGATCCACTCCTTGCCCTTCGTCTAAGGCCCTAAAAAAAAGCCCTTGAAAGTTCGGCAGGCGGAATTTCTTTTGTCCGTTTACGGATTGAATTCTAAAATATCTATTATAGATGTAACCTGAATTATAACTACCATTAAAAATACTATCTGTAATATCTTGACTGTGTCTATAAATCGCAGTACTGATAGCACCTCCCCCTGTCCCTAGCCCTGTTTCTACTATAATTTTATTATCCGCATTATGTTGCGACAATATCCAATCATACAAATCTAAATAAGCAGAATTATCAACAGCGTCATAAACAGTTCGTCCGTCTAGTTTTAAATAATTAGGTGGTCGTAAAGTAGTTGGGAAATAGGCTATTTGCCCGATGTCCTCCTTGTTCCTCGTTTCTAAATCATTTATCCTTTGCTCTAAACGATTAATCAATTCGCTATTGTTGTCATCGACTACTTTTATCTGCTCTTCAACTCCCTGTATCGTGGTGTCGTTGATAGTTTTTATATTATTTTTAATGCTCTCTACTTGGTTATTTATTCCTGGGATTTTCGTGGTGTTGATGGTGCTTATCTGGCTATTTATCCAATGGATTTTATTTTCATTAATGTCTTTTATGGCATCTTGGTTGCTGGTTATTTTTTGGTTAATTCCCGGGATTTTATTGTCAACTACTTTTATTTTATTTTCAATCTCCGGCACCTTGGTGTCGTTGAGATTTTTTAGGTTGTTTTTAATCTCCGGGATTTTTTCATCAAAAATTTCATCCCTTTCGCTCTTAAAGTATTTGCTCCACTTTTGGACTTTCTCCATCATCCCGTTAAACTCCTTGGCGCTTAAGGCCTGCCCTTCTCTAAAGCCTTCTTTGCGGATAGCTTCACTGAGGTCGGTTTTTTTGTCGTCGGGGAGGTTGTCCGCCGAAAATGTCGACGGTGTCGCTCGGGGGTTTAATTTCGTTGTCGTTGGTCATTCATTATCTCCTTTTTTTTTACAATATTTTTCTTAATTTTTTTCCTTAATTTTTTTTTTATTTTTATAATTCATCTCATTTTAGCGGTATCTGATGAAAGCACAAAGCTGGATGTTTTTCGGGCGGGTTTCGCTGGAGCCGTTATATTGGGAATAATGTCTATCGTTACTATCAGTAGGAAATCCTTGCTTTAAATTTGTCGCGATTAATGACTGATAATGAGTATCAGAAGCTATTGAATCTCCATCTATAGGCAACTCATGCCTATGACTTTTAAACGTATCGCCTCGATACCATAAAATCTTTTCATTAGCTCCATCTGGGTTTACTCCTTGCCCTTCTTCGAGAACCCTAAGAAAAACTCCTTGAAAATTAGGCACCTTGAACTTTTTTTCACCATTTGCTATTTGAACTCTAAAATGTTTATTGTCTGTTGAGTTAGATGAAAAAGTGGAATGAGTAATATCTGTCGCAAAATGTTTAAGAGCATTTGAAATACTTTGTCTGCCTGTCGATATTAATATCTTATTATTCGCGCTATGCTCGCTCATTATCCAGTTGAATAAATCCAAATACTCGGGGTTAGCCACCGCATCATACACCGTCTGCCCGTCGAGTTTGAGATAATTAGCCGGCGTTTTAACTGTCGGGAAATAAGCAATCTGGCCGATGTCGCGTTTAATCTTTTGCTCTAAATCACGCATTCGCTCTTCTAAACTATTTTTGTTTTCATCGATTATTTCCTTGTAATCGTCGATGAGCGTCCTATTTTCATTGATTAACCTTTTGTTCTCATCGGTTACATTTTTGTGGTTGTCGATAAGTGCTTTATTGCTTTTTGCTGTATTTTCTATTCGCTGCTTTTCACTTTCTAGCCACTTAACCCACTTTTGGGTTTTCTCCATCAGCCCGTTAAAGTCTTTGGCGGTTAAGGCCTGCCCTTCTCTAAAGCCTTCTTTGCGGATAGCTTCACTGAGGTCGGTTTTTTTGTCGCTAGGGAGGTTGTCGCCGAAAATGTCGTCGGGGGTTTTTGTCATTAGTTTATCCTTTGATTAAAAATCTTTTTCATGCAGAGTGAAGCCTAGTTTTAAACCAAAACCAGGATTTCGACCAAATAAAAAAGTTTTTTCTAAACCATAGTCGATCCTCATCTTGTTTTTCCCTAAATTAAAACTATAAAGTAACTCGTAATGTTCTTGTAAATAACTTATCTCATTTCTAGTTGCGGGTTCTCCATTTTTTTCAATCTCTGCTGTAGTTTCTAAATCAAAAAAAACAAATAGCACCATATCGGAAAAAATAAAAAAATTAAACTTTTCGTTTAACTCAAGCACTTTACTAAGTTCAACAAAAGCATTATAGGTGAAGTCGTCATAAATTGATGAGATCTTGGCTAATAAAATTAACCGGTAAGAATTATCCTTACTTCGCTTTTTTTCGTCACTGTCGCTTGCTAGTAACATATGCGACGATATGCGAGGTATTTCTAAAAGCTCCCCAAAATAATCCAACCACTTCCCCTTAGCGGTGGTGATGTTATTGTAAAACTGTAAATTTTCAACTTCCCCGTTTGACTCGTTAGAGAAACTATCCAGTTGATTATGCGCATCCCTTCTTCCTTCACGAAGCTCATCTTTTATTACCTCACTCGACAAGTGCCGGGCTATTTTCTCAAATACAGAAAGCCATATTTTCCCTTGGCCTTCTAGACCAACCAACTGATTAATATTCGTTAATTTTTTACTCATTTGATTCTTCTTCTTCTGCTGCTGCTGCTTGTTCTGCTTCTGTTTCTGCTTCTGCTTGTTCTTTTTGCTTAACTTTAATTAATTTTTCATTATAATAAAGCTCAATATTGTCCATATCAATGATGGCGATTTTATTAAAAAGCAACTGCACGGAAAAGTCGTCACCCCAATCGGTAATATCAGATGCTTTCTTAATGAAAATATTAAACAAGCTAAAGCCTTTTAAAAAAGTTAGTCGTTCTTGGAGGTATTTGGAAATCTCGAAGTTACTAATAAGTTCCCCGGTTCTTTTATCGAGTAAAAAGCGGTTTATCTCGGTGTAAATATTTTCGAGGAGATTTTTCTTATTCCTCTCGCTAATTTCTCTCGCGTCAATCTTAAACTTTAACGGCTCATTAGTTGGTTTGACCACGTAAAAAGATATGGGATTACCGTTAAATTTACCACCAATTTCAATGGCATTATCCGGCTTGTACCACTTGATATTAGGAGATGTGTTGTGCAAAATGGCCTCCCAAATTTCCTTCTTCACTCCCTCTTCTATAGAAGATTTCTCTTCCACGTTGTCATCGATAATCACCGCCGTTTGATTAAACGGAACGCCAGTGGTGCTTTCTTCATTAATGCTTTCATCGCTATAGTTGAAAAATACTTTAGCGTACTTGATATTAGCAATTTTATTCAGCTCTTGCTCGAGTCTCGTTACGCTTAAAACCGACGGGTAAGTTTTTTTAACCCGCTCCCTTAGCTCTTCATCGCTTTCTGCGTCTCTACCAAACAAAGCCGACAAAGGGTTAGTCACACTTGCTATTGCGCCACTAGGGTCTTTATCGATTTCCGTCAAAGTGTTGGCAAAAACATTTTTATTCGCTCCTGGTTTTTCGCTTCGAAAACTCACCTTCTTCACTCCTGAATTATCAGTAATGACAAAATCTTCATCGCTAATAAAAAAGTTTTCTCCGTCACTTACTCTCACAGGATTGTTCGTCGTAAAATCATAAGCGGCATTTTTATCTTTAAAGGTTAGTTCCATCGTCACCTTACTAGGTTTAGCTTTTAACCGGTCAATTGACTTTAACAACGCTAGGTTGTTTAACGAATTATCCCTTGCTTCATTGACGTTAAACGAGGCCCGGACTTTATTCATTTGCAGATAAATATTATAAGTCCAATCGGCAATGAAGTTAGCGATAATGTGGTCATTGGAGTAAGGGATTATATCTATCTTATTGTCGCGAGCTAGCTCAATTATTTCTTCTAATAATTCTTCTTTGGTGGGCAGTTCAAACCCTTTTTCCGTAAATCTATTTTTCATTAGTTATCGTCTCCACTTTTAGGGGAATGCTGTTGATTTTTAAGTCAATGATTAATTTATTTTCTTGGTTCTTAATATCAATAATTTCCGCTTCCACGATCTCCTCATCGTTTAGTAAAAAATCCTTAATATCCTTTTCAATATAAAACTCGTTAAGCGGGTTATGAAAATATTTGAACCAATCAAAACCTAAATTATCATTACTTAAACAATCCCCTTTTTTAATTTTTAAGCGGTTAATCACCCGCTCTTGTAGTTGTTCTTTTTCATTTAATAAATAACTGTTAAACATTTTTTTTTGCTACTTTTTTTTTATTGTTCGATTTTTTATTGTTCGATTATTAATCATTTGATTTTTTTAACCGGTAATTTTTATATCGATAGTCCCCTGAACAGGTCCACTAGGAGCGGTTAACACGTAGATAGCGGTTATATCCATTTTCTTTACTTCGGCAATAATCGCATCGGCCATTTTTTGGATATACACATCATTAGTAATGGGATCATCCGCAGGTTCTTTTTTTTCTTCTTCTTCTTCCCGCTTTTCTCCTTTTTCTTCGACGTCTTTCTTGGCTTTTTCTTCTGATTTTCCTCGGTCTTCCTCAGCAGCCTTTTTAAAAGCAGTTTTAATGGCTCCAGCTAAGGTACTAGCATTCATTGGCATAATTTTTTTCTCCTTTATTATTTTTATTTTTTATCTAAAAGTTGTTGTAATTTTTGTTTTAATCCTATGACGTTAGTAATATTATGGGGCATGATATTTTGCGGGCCCATTTGGGTTAAAACTTGATTGTCTTTCATCGCATCTAAAATCCCTTCCAATATAGCAAGCAAACTTTGCCCACCAGCGCTTATGGCGATTTTTCCATTTTCTTTTAGATGAATACTGACATCTTCTTTCATGAGCTTAATCCCTTTTTCATAAGCCATATCAATTTTCCCCATAATGAAACTGTTATGATAATTCTCTTTAAAGAAAAACTCCTGGTCAGTTAGGCTGTCTTCTAAGGGATAACCGGCTAGGGCCACCACCACGATGTCATCTTTTTCGTAGTTGAAAACGATAGAATTATCCGCTCCTGCGGCCATCAAAGCCCTTACTCCTTTGACGATGCCCAACTTGCCCTCGCTATCTTTCAAGAGCGGCTGCACGTCATAGGTGCCGTCTTCGTTATTTGCGGTAATTTGCCCTTTATAAAACATACAACAACTGGTAGCTAATTTGCCCCTTATAAAATACACTAACGATTTTATGGATAATCCCCGAGTACGGCCCCTCTAACTTTTGCATTAACGAAAAGTCTTTGATGCCTTGACTGGCAATCATCCGATAATTATTACTCATTTTTTTCATTTCTTCTCCTCGATCAAAAAAAGCCAATTGCTCTCCTTTTTCTTCCACTCCCTCATAGGATAGGAACTCGTAAATGCTACTGACTTTGTTCGTGGTCGTGTGGGTATTCGTAACCTCGACCCGATTTTTATTCCAAACCCAGATCATCTTCAATGGCCAAAAAACCTCATTTAATAGTTTTTTAATTTGAATTTTGCACGGGATGTGATAATTCACCCGCGCTTTATCTTCTCCATAACTCACCACTTCGACCTCGCTAAATACCTGAGAAAAATTACTATCCTTTTTAATAAAAAAGTTTTTCACGTTATCATATAGCGGATAATCCAAATAACCCCAGATATAAAACTTTTTATTTTCAATATAAAAACGGTTGATTTTAAAAGTGAATTTATTAATAGTAACGATGCTACGTTCCTTAAAAATCTGGTAACTATTTTTGGGATTTAAAATCTCCACTTTGGCGATATTCCTCCCCAGACTTTCAATTATCTCAAAATTAAAATCCGCCTCACTCAGGTCGTGGGTGCGATTATTATTATTAATCGTAAAGAGCATCACTAGTTTCGCCTATCTCCAAACTCCAGCATCCCATCACTGGTAACGCCCTTTAAATAAAGCAAACCAAAAAATACCGATACCCCCTTGCGGACAAAATCCCCTTGAACAAAAACGCCGTTGCGGTAGAGGAGGAAGTAGTAGTCGTTATGGATTTCTCTAATCTCCAAGTCGTAGTATTCATTCCCGTTTTTTACTGGGTAACGGGTTCCCGGTTTAAGTTTTACTGTCATGCCTGATGTTTTCCTTAGTTCAATAATTTAGCCAATTAGATTACTTTGTTTAATGAAGTTATCTAAAGCTAGTAAATTAACCTTAGACTTTTTCCCTTTGGCGTTAGTTTTTCTCTCTACTTCGTTAAAGCTCACATTAACGAGGAGGTTATTGATCCCATCCACGCCCCTTACTTTGCGCTCACCCAAACTAGTGATAATGAGATTCTCATTTTTTTCTTCATAACCAAATAAAGTCAACTTAGTTTTCTCGCTTTTCCATTTGTCTAAGCGCTCTTTTCTGCTAAGGGCCGTCAGTGGCGAGTCGTACAAGTTTTTATTAATAAGCGAATCGTAATAGTTTTTCAACGATAAAGTTTCACTAATCAGCCAACCACTTAAGTTGATTTTTTTACGCTTATCAATAATGAGGTTATTCTCGTTGTCCTCTTTCACCTCGCCAATGTTCGACACGTCATTAGCCGAAAGCGAGTTGTAACTTTCAATGACGTTAAAAAACACACTCTCATAGCGGCCCCCTAACTTTTCTTCATTGACTAAGAAAACTAAAAAATTCTTGGACTTTAAATTCCTTCTAATGTTGGTGATCATTTACTTAGCCCCCTCACCAACTCCGCCATTGACTTCATTTTCGTTGCGGTTAAACGCCCCTTTCAGCCAACCAGCGAGGCCTCCTTCTCTATTCATTAGGTTAAGAATATCGCTAAGCTCAATCTTAGGAAATTTCTCTAAAAGCTCGTTTTTAAAGTTCGCTATTTCTTTCACGATAGCATCTTCAACGGTTTTGACAATAGGACTTAAAATCCCCTTCCCTTCAAAGCCGGAGCCACAATCTCTTGTTCTCCCTTGGTTATATTTTGAACGTTTTTCATAAATCCTCCGACCGAATCCTTACCGCCTTGGAAGAAGCTTACAAGATTATCAATAAAGCCTTTCGACCCTTTAGTTGCTAAACTAGGCAGAAAACTTTTTAATGATGGTAACTTAAGGTTTAATAAATCCTTAATCCCATTACCCAATTCTCCTTTAGCGTTCGTGAATATTTCTTTTAAGAAAGAAAACGGTTGAGAGTTTTTGCTAAAATAATTTTTTATCCCACTTAAAATACCATTGCCTTCACCAAAAAGTTTTTTAGGTAAATCAGTAAAACTCTTAAACTTCTCTTTAAACGCCTCCATTAGCTTCTGCCAATCTTCGCCTACTCTTTCTTTCACTTCTTCTTTTTTTTCGTTGAAGTCATTTAAGAAGTTCTGGCTTTTTTCTTGGATTTCTTGCCAGATATTTTTCCCTAATTTTTCTTTACTTAAATCTTTTAGAAAAGCTAAGTTCCCTTTTAAATTTTCTTGGTTTATTGCAGAAAGTTGTTGATTGATTTCTTTTAACCAACCACTCTGCTCACCCGGCAACTTTAAGTTCATCGAAAAATCTTTTATTGCTAAATCTGCCATTGTTGTCATGATAAATCCTCTAATTTTTGAGCCATCTTTCCCAACTCTTTAGGGGATCGCGAAAGCATAAAAGCCATGGAAGTTTGCAGCATCCGCTCTTGCTCTTTTTTTTTATAGGCCTTATAAAAATCCAAAAGCTCGGTTACGGTGATTTTATTAAAATCTTCCAATTTCACGACCCCACTAACGAGAAGTTCTTGCTTAATCTTTTTTATTGTTTGATAATGTTGCAATTTTCTCTTTTATCTCTTTATGGGTTCCAGTGATAATGTGCTTTTTAAGTTTTGCATTTTCTACTGCTACCTTATTCGTCGTAATAAAAATCCATAAAAAAGTTAATAAGAGCTCAATGTTTTCTTTACCAAAAACTTGGTTGCGATCTAACGCTTTGGTATCCCCCTCATCGTCTTCTTGCCAAACAAACCTAGTGGTTAAATCAACCACCGCATAGTGCATCAGCTTGCTGTAGTCTTGCACTTCTCCTCTACTATCTAAAATACCATACGCCGGCGAAATTATCTTTTCATACCTTTCGCAATCTAACTCTTTAACCCTTAAAATACAGCTGGCATTGCTCCCATTTTTCTTATAAAAAACCTACATGCTGGTCTTGTATCATTATGTAATCCTTTATTACTTGCTAACTTTGCCTAAGTTCCCGTTATCGTGTCGGCCTTAATAGTTACCGCCACTTGGGCACTCTCTCCTCCCGTTCTATCTAAACGCACTACTCGAGCTCCCGAACAAACCGTAGGAACTTTAATTCCTCCTCGTTTGAAACTAAGGACAAAAGTAGTGTCAGTTTCTTTTAACCCAAATAAAATATCAAAAGCTTTCGTGCCATCGAAAATGTTAAAATTCACTGTCCCGCTTTTATCGGCCATCGTCACATGCTGGGCTCCCCCGCCTGCTCCAATAACGATATTACTACCGTCAGAGGTCATAGTGATTGCCACATCTTGGTCGCCAAAATCTTTTCGATCGATTAAAAACCCATTGATGATTAAACTATCTAAATGTTTTTTATAAATTGAAATTGAATTAGCCATGGTTTACTCCTTTAATTTTCTATGATTATGTTAGCCGTTATTTTTTCTACGCTACCAGCTAAAGCAAAATTGACATGAACTCTTACTAACCTATTGTTTTTATCGTCATCGGTTTGACTATCGAAATCGGGAATATTGATCTCGTAATCGTATTTTTCTCCGTTGATGTTACGAACAATTCCTTCTTGCCCTAAGGACTGGAAGGCGTCGATAAGGACACTTTCTATTTTAAAAAAGCCTGTGGCATCATAACTAACCCTTTTATCATTTAACAGCAAAGCCTTCAGCTTGTTTTTTAAATTCTGTCTGATATAATCTTTAGCATAAAGCTTATCGATATGCTCTCCTTGAGAGTTAATCCCGGTCCCACTGTAATAGTTGCTGCCGTCCACGTAAAAAACATTAATCTTGTCATTTTTTAACTCATTTAAGTTGTTAAAAATACTTGGCTTATAATTGATTAGTCGATTAGCCCAAGTAGATTGGGGAAAATTTGCTAAACAATTACTCACCCATACCCCGATGACCTCGACTTTATTCCTCACATATACCAACCGGTTGTTTTCATAGTGGTCTTGTGTTTTCCCTTCTGTTTGCTGGAACACTAACCCAGTATCTCCTAAAACATTTTCCACAACCTGCTTAGCATCTAAACTTTCGTCTAAAAGGACAGTAGCATAAATCGCGTTATCCCCTAAAGCTTTTTTAAGCTCCTGGTCGTAGTCTGCTTTATACTTAGCGTAATACACTTCTTCTAGTTTAACGTCTTCGCTAAAGATAGCGTTTAAAGTGTTTTTAGCTTTCTCGCTTAAAGCGTCTAACTTATCGGTTCCCTTATCGTTAATCGTATAAGTTTTTGTTTCGAAGCTACCATCGGTTGCTGTTTCTTTGTCTAATAGTAATAAATTTCTCGCACTAGCACTAGGTTGATACTCATTATTAATATTGATATTAATCATTGTTAAAGAACTCATTGTTTCTCCTTTAATTTTTTTTTCATTTTTTTTCTTTGATAACAAGCTCGTTGTTATAATTGATGTTTTCTATTTTTTCTTTACTAAATTGATTTTTTCTAAAATATTTTATTCCTAAGGTCAAAGTTCTAAAAGGGAGGAAGTCGTCCTTATACCCCATAGTGCCTAGGTCTTTTACTTCGACCACGCAATCAGAGTAATTAGTCTCATCGAAATAATTTTTTATTTTAAAAACTAATTCATCTAATTCTTCATGGGCACTAATATCTTTGTCTCGGCCAATAACTTCCAAGCTCACCCTTTCATAGATGCGATATTCGGCGGTGCTATACCAATCATCCATTCCCACTAATCGCCAAATAAGATTAATGGCTTCACCTTTGATGACCTCTCCGGTAACGTGATAGGCAATGTCATCGTTAACTAAGTAATCTTTTAAACGTTGATTAATTGCAATTAATTTCATTTTTTTTTTTAACTTTATTTTTTAATTTTTAAGTACTTACTTTCATTTGATTAAAATCGATGAGCTAGCGCTCTCGCCATCTTCGATATTCGCTCAAACTTTTCTTTTTGTAATTTTTCTATTTTCATTTCTCTTGCCTTTTTTGCTTTTTTTTAGCAGTGGTTTTTTTGTTGGTGGTAATTTTTCTCTCAGCAACTTTTTTCGCTAATGGCTTTGTTGGCTTAACGATTAATCCACTAATTTTTTTCCCGGCAATTTTTAAGTATTGCCCAATTTTTTTGAAAGCAGAAATAATTCAATAAAAAAACTGCCTTATAGAAACTTTTTTAAAAAACTTCATTGACTTCATCTTAACGTTACTCCTTTTAAATTATTTTTGGCTTGCTCTAAACTTATGACTTCTTTCTCCAAAAGCTCCAACACCATACTATTGTGGAGTTTGATTTTTTCCACGTCTTCTTTGGTTTCGTGGTTGAAGCTATTGAAAATTATCTGGTAGTCCGTTTTTCGCTTGCCTAAAAAAATCTTGATAAACTTTTCAATAATAGGTTTTATCTGGTACTCGCGAAAGGTATTCATATCACGCATAAAGTTCTCGACGTCTATTTTTTTGCCGGCTCCTAGGTTGTGCCCTCTGTTCTCTTCCCCAAAGATAATGCTTTTCGGAACCCCCGTGATGGCCGAGTGAATGTCTTTGATGCCGTCGATGAAGTGGTGAAAGTTAGTATGGACGTTGAAGTTGTGAATCTTATCAGCTTCTGGGGTAATGACGATATTCCCGGCTTTGATTTTATCGAGCATTACAGCCACCGCCTGCCTAATCTTACCGGCTAAGTTCTGGTTAATGTTCTTGTCGTTGTAATGTTTGGATTGGTAAACTAGCGCCCCTTCGAGCTCTAAAAGCTTATCAGCTCGATGGAGGAGTTTTTCCACAATTTCCGAGTAAGGATAAATCTTCTCGGCGAAAGAAAACTGGCTATTGGGGTAAAGGTTGATCAGGCCATAACGACTAGGAGAGATTTCCTTGGGACCTCTTGCGATTTCTACTTTTACTTTTTTGATATTGTAGCGCTTATTGAAAATGTCTTTGGGGTTAAGTTTTTCTTGAATGAGATAATCCCCACTAAAAACATTGATATCCTGAAGTTGACCAATAGTGCCTTTCCTAAAAAACCCACCTACGAAAAAAACCACCGCTCCTCTTTTCGATACCAGCGAAAGTTGAATGGCTTCAAGTAAGTTTTTTTTCTAATTGAAAATGCTTGGCATACGCCTCAAAATCTTTGTCCAACTCCGCGGCAGCAAAACGTACGACAAAACCTCGAGCATAAAGGGAAGTGGTTATCGTATTGATCACCCGTAAGACTAAAGCATTGCCCACATCTTCTAAACTTCTAATCGTAGGATAAAAAACCTTTTGATTATTCACATCGTCAAAGTAATCTAAATCAAAAGCGTTAGTTTTTTTGCCGTTTAATAAGTTAGCGATTATTCCCATTTTTTTCCTTTTTTATTTTTAATCCTTTTCTAAATATTTTTAAACCTTAACGATGCCTTGATTGGCCATTTGACTAACTCGAGTGCTTTTTTCATCAGCCTTTAGCTCGGTTAAAAAACGAGAAAATTCTTTATTTACTTTTTTCACAAATAGTTGCTTTACTCTTTTTTTATACTCTAATTCTTTAAGCTTGATCTCCTAACCGAGTTTATTATTTTTTAATTCTGCATCAATTGCCATAGTTACCATACATCATTTTGTTTTTTAGAGAAGCGAAGTTATCAACTAAAAGTTTGATTTTTTCTAAGCACTTGGTGAGCAATTTGGATGAATAGCAGGATAGTAAAAACCTCCCTTTAATCTCTTTAGTGGCTTCCGCTCGCCCATGCCGGCAATAATTTTGAGTTTTTCGTCAAGCAAGATAGGGGATTTAAAACCAAAATGTTCAATAGATTTTTTTATCTGCTTTATTTGGCGAGATGAGTGCATCCGAGTATTTTGCTTATAGTTTTGGATTTTTTCGAGTTTTATTTTAATTATTTTCATAAAAAAAATTAATTTTCAATAGGTTTTTCACTAAAAAAATTCGTCCAAATATCGTCCAAAAAAACCGAATTAATATTATTTATATTTTCCACCTATGTTTATTTTGCTCAGGATTTATAAGTTTTGTTGGTTTTTGTTGCCGAATATAGCCAGATTAAGCTATATTGGGGAAGTAGAAGTCTGCTTGTGGGAACTACAAAGTTATACTTTTAGTAGATTGCTTATCAAAAAAATATAATTCTTTTTCGTCGAAAGTAATATTAATTTTTTGGCTAACTTTTAGATTTTCTAATTCCTTAACTTTAAGAATAAAAGTTCCTAATGAAGAAACATCTAAATAAATAAAACTCTCTGATCCTAGATACTCAATAACTTTAATTGTTCCTTGAAGATGCTTAGTTTTAGCGGTAGCTATTTTTAAATGCTCTGGCCGAATGCCTAGCAAAAGATCTTTTCCTTCCTGCAAGTATTTTTTTATTTTTTTTAAGACTATGGAATTTTTAGGGAAATCGATAACCTTATCATCCCAAGGGAAAATATTCATTTTAGGACTACCGATAAACTCCGCCACAAATAAATTTTCTGGTTTCTCGTAAACTTCTTTTGGAGTTCCTATCTGCACAATTTCTCCTGCTTGAAGAATTACTATTTTATCGGCCAAAGTCATTGCCTCAATTTGGTCATGAGTAACGTAAATCATAGTGGTTTTTAAAGCTTGATGAAGACTGGCTATCTCATAACGCATTTCTCCTCTAAGGGCTGCATCTAAATTAGAAAGTGGTTCATCGAAAAGGAAGCCCCGGGGATTTCTCACAATAGACCTACCGATAGCCACCCTTTGACGTTGTCCTCCAGAAAGCTCTTTAGGATAACGGGTTAGCAAATTATCCAGCTTTAAAATATTAGCTGCTTTATTTACCCTAGCATTAATTTCAAGAGTAGGGAGTTTAGCTGTCTTTAAAGCAAAGCTTAGATTCTTCTTTACGTTCATATGGGGATAGAGAGCGTAGGATTGAAAAACCATCGACAACTTTCTCACATAGGCTGGATAAGACGTTACTTCCTGGTTGTCAATAAAAATACTCCCCGAGCTAACATCTTCCAAACCAGCAATAATTCTTAAAAGAGTAGATTTTCCGCAACCCGAAGGGCCGACGAAAACAAAAAAACTGCCATCGTTAATTTCTAAATTAATATTTTTTAAGACCTGAGTTTGATTAAAAAATTTCTCAACTTTTTCTAATTTTATTTTTGCCATTTTTTCACACTATATTTTTTAAATTCCAAATCAAATAAATGGCAGAAGTCCAAGAAAAATCATTTCCCCCCAAACCCTTGCCATTTAGCGGATTAAAATATTCATAAAAACCAAATTTTTCGACTAGTTCTTTTGATTGTTTTTGTAACGCTTCAGCTTCTTCTAAATAACCATTTTCTTTAAGCCCTAGGGCAATTAAAAAGTTCATAACCAACCAAGATGGCCCTCGCCAATATCTTTCCGGTTCAAACTTATTGTGTTGAGGGGAAAAACTAGGAAACCCGTAACGAACGTCTTGCATAACATTTTGATAATGCCTTAGCATAATTTTTTTTTTAGTCTTTATCCCTGCATAAAAACATAAGAAAGCAGAACTATCAATCCCATCGGAAAATTGATTAGTTTTTACATTTTTGGTGGTAAAGCAAGCGATTTTTTTATTCCATAAATTCTCTATATTCTCTTCGGTTAGTTTTATCCAGTTAGTTATGATAGTTACAGCTTTTTCATCTTGATATTTTTTAGCTAAAAACAAAAGATCGCGATTAGCTCTAAGCAAAATAAAAGTAACTCCTGGATCTAAAACTTTGAAAGGGCCTTTTTCAATAGCAGAAGACTTCCAATTATTTTTCTTACCGTAACCTAAAATAGTGAGATAGCGGTCATAATCAATTGGTTGGGGGCGTTGTTTTTTATTAACTATTTTGGTATCTTTTCTCGAATATTTTTTTAAGTCTTTAGCTACCACCACTTCATCTAAACCTACATCAAAAGCGGGGCTATTGTCCCTCCCCGACTCCCACGGATGAGCAAGAAAAATCATTTTACTCTCTTGGTCAAGCCGATTAGTAAACCACCACTTGTGCCACTTAAGGGTTTTTTTATAAAGCTTGTAGCCTAATTTATTATTATCATCTTGCCGAATTAAAAGCCTTAAAAAAGTAGCTAAAATAGGAGGTTGAGAATAGCAAGAAGTAGGAATGGTTGTAGGAGAAGCCCAAAATTTAGGGCCAGGAAAATAATCGGGAATGTTTTTTCTAAAAATAATATGCGGAATCATTCCATTTTTCCATTGCCCTTCGACAAGGCTTTCTAACTCTTGCCAAGCCTTAGGCAAATCAAAGTAAGCATACCCTAAAGCACAAAAAACTGAATCCCAATTCCACTGATAAGGGTAGAGTTTTTTGCTAGGGATGGTGTACTTTCCTTGGTAGTTACCCAATAATATTTCTTGGGCTTTTTGATTTAAATCTTTTTTCATATTACTTTTTGTTTTTTTTATCCTTTAACGCTACCAGCAGTAAGTCCCGAAACTAAAAATCTTTCTAAAATTAAAAAAATAACCAAAACCGGGATGGTTGCTAAAACTGCTCCAGCCATTAAAAACTGGCGAGGTACTTCAGAAGAATTAAGAGAAACTAAGCCTCTAGATAAAGTAAAAATTTCTGTGCTATCAAGGAACATAAAGGCAAAAAGAAACTCATTCCAAGCAATCATAAAAACATAAAGAGCAACCGAAACTAAAGCAGGAAGCGAAAGCGGGATTGTGATTTTTATAATAACCCCCAAACGAGTAAGCCCGTCAATAATCCCCGCTTCTTCTAACTCGTATGGGATACTTCTAAAATAGCCTTGAAGCATATAAAGGGCTACTGGTATTGTGGTAGCCGGATAAACGATTAACAATCCCCAAAAGCTATCTCGTAAACTTAATTGGGTGAAAACAGCGTACAAAGGAATAACTAAAATAATAGCAGGAACCATATAAATAATCAACAAAATATGAAAGAAAAATTCCCTGCCAGGAAATTTTAACCGCGCGATAGCATAAGCTCCAGGGATAGAAAAAAAAAGCGAGATAATCACCGTTATAGAAGAAACCAAAAAAGAGTTTAACAAAAAAGAACCAAAATTAAATTGATCCAAAAGCTCTAAATAACTCCTAAGTAAGGGCATGATGCCTTTAGAAAAATCGAGAGAAAAATCGAGAGGGTTTAATAAAAGTAACTGCTGACTTTTTAAACTCGTGATAACCATAATAAAAAAAGGGAGAGCAACAATAGTAATAAAAAAAATAAACCCTACGCCTTTTAAAGCTCGAATCATTATTACTTCTAAGTAGTACCTCGATAAATTACTAAAATCTACTTTAGCCAATATAGCATTAAGCGAGAAAGCTAAAGCAAAACCATAAACCACCAAGATAGTTATCTGCATAAAAGGATGAAAAGTAAGGCTAAAAGCAAATGGGTGAAATTTACTAAAAAGTAGTAAAAGCGATATAATCAAAAAACCACTTAGTAAAAAAGTTTTTCTACCTCGTTTTTTTTGCGGGATTTTTAAAATAAAAAAAATTGCTCCTAAGGCACTGATAATTGCTGGCAACAACGAAGGGATGATGAACTCATCAAGAATTATCATTTGAATAATCGAAAGCAAAATAAGCCATACTGGTCCCCAGATAAAACTTAAAAGTAAAATGAATAAAAAATTTCTTATTTTTTCCATTGTTGCAAATGCGTCAATTAGCTCACTTTTTAATCTCTTTCTTTGGGAGAAAACTTAAAGAAAAAAATAGAAAAAGTTAGCAAAAGGACAAAGATAACTACCGCAACCGCAGCCCCAGCTCCTAAATTAGCAATAGCAAAACCTTGCTCATAAACGTCCACTGTTAGCGTTCTTGTGCCGGCATTCCCTCCCGTTAATAAAAAAATATCGTCAAATTTATTAAAAGTCCAAATGAAACGCAGTAAAAAAAGAACAGCAAAAATAGCTAATAATTGAGGCAAAAGGATGTACCAAAATGACTGTAATGGACTAGCCCCATCTACTTCGGCGGCCTCGTACATTTGCTTTTCAATCGACTGCATACGCGCTAAAATAAAGAGAAAAGATAACGGGAAATAACGCCATGATTCAAATAAAATAACCGTAGTTAAAGCTAAGGGGAATTTCACTTCAAACCCCGCGAGATTTAACATAAAGTTTTTTTGCCCGAAAAAGTTAATAGCTTCTTTCATTACCCCTAACTTTAAAAGCAGAGTATTAAACATCCCCGAAAAAGGATCAAAAATAATCACCCAAGTAAAAGCTACAGCAATCACCGGCGCCACATAAGGAAAGAGTAATAACCCCCGGACAAAACCCTTGCCCCAAAAATTACCATAAAGAAGTAACGCACTAAGCAAGCCTAACAAAAGGGCTCCTGCAGTACCAAAAATAGTATAAATAAAAGTAGTTTTTAAAATCGTAAAAAATTCTTCATTATCGAGCATTCTATAATAATTTTCCAAAGTAAAAGAAAAGTTCGTTAAAATATTGTCGCTCTTACCCCGAATAACTGGTGGGCTTTTTTTAAAACTAGCCCTATCCCATTCTCCGACAACCTCGGCCTCAATTTTTAACCGAATAAGCTTACTAGAAACCAAAACTGGTAAAGAGCAAAGCATATTATAAGGATTGTCGTTTTTAATTTCTTGACACCGCTCATCATAAGCAGTTACCTTTAAACTAGCAGGAATCCTGTCTTTGATAGTTACTTCTATTATTTCTTTTTCTGGGGAGGAATTCCTTACTCGATATTCTAAGGTGAGGAGATTAGCATTATCCGCGTCTTTTTTGATACTTTTTTTTACAATAGGAGTAGGAGGGCGTAAGTCTTTTAGGTAAACCGGTTTAAAACTTATCCAAATATTAGCAATTAAAGGAAGAAAAACAATAAACAGGACTATAAGAAAAGTAGGAAGTAGTAATAAAAAAGCTAAGCGAATTTCTTGACGTTGGATTGGGCCAATCCGCTTAACTTTTTTTAGCATGATTTAAATTTATTTTATTTTCGCCAATTCTTGATTAAGTCGATCTACAGTTGCTGAGGCACTTCGCTCACCATCAATAAATTCCCGGACTAATCTATTAATAATTTGGCTATTAATAATATTAGAAGCAAGAGCCAACTGCCCTTCTTTTACTCCCCAGCGATTAGCAGTTTCTAGACCACTTACAATTTTATTAATCGTTTCACTAGAGTACAAGTTAGCTAAAGTTTCTTTTCTATCTACCCCTACCGGTAAGTCTGACCAAATTTCAACGAACTTAGTAGAATCATTTTTATCCCCTCGCCTAACTGGAAATTTCCCTTCTGGAGCAATCGATAAAGTATCCGCATAACCATCGTTCATTGAATATTCGATAAACTCCTGAGCAACTTCTGTGTCAGCATCAGCTGTAATTCCAAAATAACGAATATCAGCCCAAGCAGCTCCTTTTTTATTAGAAGGACCAGCAAAAGTTGTTACCACATCAGTTTTCTCAGCCAACTCGGTGGAAGTAGGATCGCTATTTATCGTAGGAGGAGCAGAATCTCTTAGTCCGGCTAATTCATCAAGAATGAAAGGAGACCAAATAATCATAGCTGCTTTACCAGCAAAATAAAGTTCTCGTGATTGCTTCCAGTACAATTCACCGGGAGGAGATGCCTTGGCTAAAGTTTTATAAAAATTAAGCACCTGAGTTGTTTTTTTTTTATTTAACTTTTTAAATCCTTTTTTATTAACTGGGGACACCCCATTAGCAAGAAATACATGCTCTAAAACTTGTGACATAAAGTTTTCATCAACTTTAGTAGCTGCTACAAAGCCATACATATTCGGTGGGTTGTGTAGTTTTTTAATAGCTTTTTCTATGTTGGCGTAGCTATTTGGTGGTTGCAGGCCATTCTTTTGAAAAAGGTCTTTTCGGTAAACGATCATCTGAGTCCAACCATCTACTGGCACAGCAGCAATTTTTCCATCCTTAACTGTCGCCATTTTTAAAGCACCTTCAGCAAAGGTTTTTTTGCCTAATGCCTTGACCACTTCGTTATTAGCATCAACGTCTAAAATTCCTGCCTCGGCCCATGGCAAAACATATTGCAGAGTATGATAAATAACGTCCGGCAAATCCCCTGCAGCAAAAGCAGCAGTAGTTCGAATGCCCAAGTCTTTTTCAGTAACCGGGATTACTTGAACAGTATGGCCAGTTTTTCTTTCAAATTCTTCAGCTAACTTTTCTTGTTTTGCTAAACGATCGGCTTGTTCTTCTGTCGTCCAAAATTTTATCGTCTCGGCTCCTAAATTATTTAAAAAGAAAATAAACAATAGAGAAGAAACAATAAAAATAAATTTAATGTTTTTTTGAGTTTTACTCATTATCCAACTCCTAGTATAATAAATTTTTGTGAAAAATACTCTTTAAAAGAAAAAAGTACTAAAAATATATTATATACTAAAAAAGTTTTTTAAAAAAAAAACTCAAATACAAAATTTATTTTGCTACTATATTCTGCTGTTAGCTTTATGGTTTGAATTTTAAAAATGCTTATCTAATTATCTAATATAAGATGAAAAAAAACTACAAGAAAATAATTAACGAGCTTTATTTTTTAAATGCTATTAAGCATAATAAAAAACAAATTCTATTAATTGCTTTTATTAGATTAATTAATAAAGGAGTTATAGTTATAAATTTAACTTGTTTTTCTTTCCTTTAAAAGGAACCTAATCAGCAAACTAATAACTATTAAATCCAAAAGAGAAATCATTAAGAAAATTTCCAAGGAAGTAGCAAAATAATTAGCTGAACTTACTATCATTCCTAATGTAGTAAAAATAAGAGTGATATAAAAAAAAGGCTTTTTTTCTAAAAGGATTAAAACTCCTAAAATAAAATAAATTATTGATGCACTAACCATTTCGAGCAAATTTACGCCTTCTTTAAAAAATCCCCCGTATAAATGGATTAAAATATTTAGAAAAATTATTATAGCGATAACGATTAAACTTTTTCTCACTTTATTTTCTTTAATGAGTTTTTAATAAAAATTACTAAATTAACTAATAATAATTAATTTAGTAATTTTTACTTTATTTTTTAAAAAAAATTTATAAAAAACCTAGGCAGAATTTTGACCGCTTACTCCTGCGTTAATGTCAATAATTTCACCAGAAATATATTTAGCATCTTCACTACATAAGAAACTTACAGCATGGGCTACTTCTTCTGGCTCATAAAGTCCGACAGGAATAACATGTACTCCGTTTTTTGCCACACTATGAAAAGTTTCCATAGTAGGATTCTTAGGGAAAAGACCTTTTAAAACATACGGATTATTAAGTAATTTTGTATCCACTAAAGAAGGGCAAACAGCATTACAAGTAATATTGCTTTTCCCAACAGATAAGGCAGTACTTTTAGTAAATCCTATCATCCCCCATTTGGAAGTTGAGTAGATAGGAAACTCCTTATTGCCTGCTCGTCCAGTAACGGAAGCCATCAACACTATCCTTCCAGACTTTTGTTTTTTCATCTGAGGGATAACCGCTTGAACGGTTTTGATTGCTCCAGCTAAATTGATATCTAAAACAAGTTGCACTTCTTCTTCAGAAAATTTTTCGATAGCCCCTAGTTGGGTGATCCCAGCATTAGCCACTGCAATATCTAGCGAACCAAACTCTTTTATAGCCCTAGCAACTGTATTTTTTTGTTTTTTGTCATCCCTTACATCGCCTTTTACCGCTAAACATTTAACGCCTAATGCTTCTACTTCTTTCTTGGTATTTGCTAAATCTTGCTCGGTTGCTAACTTGTAAGGCAACCCTTTAATTTGACTAGCAATATCATATAAAACCACATTGGCTCCTTTAGCGGCGAAATCTAAGGCACAGGCTTTCCCTATTCCTCTTGCTCCACCAGTTACCAAGGCAACTTTCCCTTTAAGTTGCTGGTGTTGATTTTTGCCTTGAGCCCCTTTTTTAGTGGCGCCTAAGGCAACGCTAGGAGCTAGGGCTGATGCTGCCAGTCCAGCTCCGGCAATTGATAAAAAATCTCTTCTGCTTTTATTTACTTTTTTCATTTTACTTTCCTTCATTTATTATTTAGTTTTTTTCGCTTAAATTATACTATAAAAAATAGCATTAGTAAAGTATTCAAAGTATTTTTACTGCGTATTTTTGAAATATCTTCTGTAATCTTACAAATGCTAGAAAAAAATTAAATTTTCTTTTTGTCTTTAGCTATTTTAATTATTTTTATTGTTAAACATCGACTTTTATTTGGAAACTAAAGAAATAGAAAAAAACACTTTCTCCAGTTTTTGGGTAATTACTCTACGCTGTTTTTTTTTAGCTTTTGTTTATATACCTATAAAAACACCCCGAGCCAATAAAACTCGGGGGTTACTTTAGTCGTTTTAGCCTATATACTCGTTAAAGAATTTATCGATCGCCTCAACTGCTGGAGTGACATATTCGTCTTTCCAATACAGGTCAAAATGCCCAGCTTCATCAAAAACTAACCTTTCTTTTTTTCCTAAATATTGTTCATAAAAATTGATAGCTCCACCAGCACTCACAGCTTTGCCACCATAAATGGTATAAAGAGAAACTGGTTCCAATGAAGGAATATAATGAAATACGGAAAAATTTAATAGGTCAATCGTCGAAGTCACACTTTGCTCATTTCGCCAGTTAGGCGCACTACCCGGCTGACCTGGAAAATAATAATCCCGCATACCCACAGCAATTGGGCTTGCTTTTTTTATCTCTTCTTCCGTTTCAGGTACTGGTTTAGTAAATACATCTTGACCAGTTGTAAAAAAACTTTGTGATGACATAGAAATCCCCGGCAACATCATGCTACGTATATTTTCTGCGCTACCATATGCTTTTATAAAAGTATCCGGCTCGACAAGGTAGGGACTTATTGTGGCTAGAGCTTTTACTCTTGAATCAAAAGCAGTTTCCATACCCGCTATTGCAGCTCCCATACAAATACCTAAATTAAAAATATGATTATCATCTACTTCATCTAGAGTAGTCGCATAGTTGATAGCATTTCTAAGGTCTTCAGCAATTCGATATGGGCTAAGGTATGATTTTCGCCCTTCGCTCTCTCCCCATCCTCTTGGGTCAAAAGCAATAGCAACAAAACCTTTTTCGCTTAATTTGTGAGCATAAAGACCAGCTGTTTGTTCTTTCACTCCAGTTGCTGGAGGCGTTACAATAACCACTGGCCGTTTTTCGCCGGAAGCAGAGTTTTCTGGAAGGTATAAGTCGGCTTTTACCTTGTCACCATAACTATCAAAACTAATACTATTTTTTCCTATTTTGTGTGTCATTTTTTATCCTTAACTTTTTAAATTTTTTAAATATAGTTATCATTTATTACATTTTAATGATTCTAGTATAAAAATAAAAATCAGATACTTATCTTAAATAAAATTTTTCATTTTTTAAAAAGGAGTAAATCCAAGACGGACTTTTATTTAAAACCTGTTGTCGATTATAAATAAGGATAATTCTTTTACCGTCACACTTATTTATAAGCGATTAATTCTCAATAAAATCAATTATTTTTTTTTGGGCTTCTTCTCCTATAATCATCATACTATGCCCACCAATATTTTCATTTTTTTCTTGGACATAATAATGAGTTGCTCCTTTATCTTTTAAAAAATCAACTTCTTCTTTCGAATAGTCACCTAACTGTTCGTCTTCGCTAGAAGAATAAGATAATAGATTGGTTAAATCAACATTTTCTAAAAGTTCTAAATAATTATTTTGGCCAAGTGAAGCTAAGATTAAATTATCAGTTAGGCTGGTATAAAAACTAATTCCTATCTTACTTTTCTGGAATTTTGAATCTATATAATACTCCGGACTCTCTGGGAATTTTTCTTCAAGTTTTGGTTTAGGGAGAAAATCTGTATAGCGGGCTTCTTGATTTTTAAAAAAATACTTAATAAATTCATATTCAAACTTAAACCTTCCACCTAAATGAACTACCTTAGAAAAAGGATTCCCATAGGCAGCTAAGTAATCTAAAACTTGAAAAGAACCCATGGAATGCCCCATTAAAACAAATTTTTTATTAGGATATTTTTTTCTTAACCCCAAATAAACTTCATGAAGCATCTTAGTGTTTTCTTCTGTCTCTAACCTCATCTCATTCAAGCTAGCATTATAACTATTTAGTAGAAACTTTTTTAAAATATTAACTTGATAGGTATAGGCAACTAGGTAATCTTTATAGAGGAAATTCATATATTTTTCTAGATGAGCACTAGGGCCTCCTTGGGAAAAAATAACGATAGTATTTGAATCTTCATTCCCTTCAAGCTCAACCAACTCTTCATAAGACGAATATTCATACGGAGAATATCCAGGGTAGCGAACATGCTGGGAACAAAAGTCATTTGAAATAGAGCAAGCTATTAGAGGGATTTTATAATCAGCTTTACTAATGCAAGCCTTAGTCTTATCATCAAAAATACTACCAAGTTTCCCAGAGTCTTCGCATTGAGCATCTAAACTATCGATATACTCATTGCAACTTTTATCATAAATTAAATCAAGATTATCATTCCGGCATTCTAAAAAAAAATTTTCTCGATCAATTTCACTAATTTTTTCGAGGTTTTTGATGACTTGCTCTTTTACTTTATTGAAACTATTAATCTCTTCTTTCAGGGATGAAACCGTATTTAAAAAGTAGCCTCCCATAAAAATGATAACTAAACTTAAACTAAGTATTATTATATTTTTTATATTATTCATATTTTTTTTCACTTTTTTTGAATCCTTAAAATTTTTTTGGCTAAAAAAAAAGTATATCCTATACACGCAACAACAAGTTAAAAATAAGTTAAATTGGCTATAACAAAAAAGCTCACTAATTTTTTTATTAAATTAATAAATTAAAAGCATTAAAATTAAAAAAGTAGTTTAAAAAAAAAATATTATTAATATTATTAAAATCACTTACTAAGTATAATAATGGATTTCTATATCACTTTAAGTGGTAATTGCTCAAACGTTATTTTAATAGCAGGAGAAAACATTTCCAACTAGACAGTGAAAGTATCTTTTAAAAGTAAAAAATCATCTCGAGTTATTTAATTTTTTAGTTTATAATAAGATTATAAATTTAATTCAAAACTATCTTAAGCTCTTATGAACCGCAAAAAAAATATTCAAAAAATGCAGAACGATTTCTTCGATGTTTTAGTTGTAGGAGGAGGAATTAGTGGTTCAGCAATTGCTGCTTGCCTATCAGCTCAGCCTTTGAAAATTGCTTTAGCCGAAAAAAATGATTTTGGTAGTGGAACTAGTCAAGAGTCTTCCAATTTAATTTGGGGAGGGATTAAATATTTAGAAAATTTCGAATTAGGCTTAGTAAGAAAATTGTGTAAATCGCGGAATAAGCTGTTAAAATATTTTTCTAATCAAGTAAAAGAAATCCGGTTCCTTTTCCTCCATGAAAAAAAAAGCAAGCATCCTTTTTGGAAAGTGTATTTAGGAGCTTGGTTTTATTGGCTATGGGGTAACTTTTTTACTTCTCCGCCTAAAAGATACTCATTACAAAAAAAGTTTTCTATTCCCATCAATCACCAAAAAATCACTAACTTATTAGAATATTCCGATGCATATTTACCAGAAAACGATTCTCGTTTTGTTTTTAATTTTATTAAACAAGCGGATAAAAAAGGGGCTAGTGTGGCTAATTATTTAGAATTAAAGAAAACCCGCTATCATTTAACCGCTCCCAATTCTTCAGGCCCTTTCTGGGAAGTAACCCTTTTTGATAAAGTGAGCAAAAAAAAAGTTACACTAAAAACTAGATTTATCGTTAACGCTGGAGGAATTAAAGTAGATGAAATTAATCAAACTAATAAAATCACTACTAATTATCAGCATCTTTTCAGTAAAGGAGTGCATGTCATTGTCAAAAAACTCTTCCTAGAAGAAAAAGTTATAGCTTTTTTTTCTTCAGATAATAGGTTATTCTTTGCTATTCCTATGGGAGACAAAACTTGCTTAGGAACTACCGACAATCGCTTAGAAAAACCTCTAGCAAAAGTCACTACCGAAGACAAGCAATTTATCCTTGATAATATCAATTCGCTTTTTAAACTAAAAACTCCTTTAACCTTAAAAGACGTTATTGCTACTCGTTGTGGGATCAGGCCGCTAGTCATTAAAGCCCAAAAAAAATCAGCCACTTCTTCCACGCAAGATTGGTTTTCTTTATCTAGGAAACATTTAGTAGAAGAGCACGAAAAGAACTACTTTTCCATTTTTGGTGGGAAGCTAACTGACGTTATCAACATAGCCGAAGAAGTGTCCTGGAAGATTATCAAAAAAAACAAATTAAACACATTGAACCCGTGGGTAGAAACCAGTAGTAAAACTAACAAAAAAGATTTTATAGAAACCAGTAAAACTACTTTTGAAAAAAACAAAAAAACTAAAAACTCTAATAGCAATGCTAATAGCGAGATTACTTTTGGGTTAGAAAAACTTTGGCAGCGCTATGGCGAAGACGCGCGCGCGGTAATAAAAGAAATGGTAAAAACCCCCACACTCCTCGCTGATGCATCTCC
Source organism: Spirochaetota bacterium (assembly GCA_965277105.1). GTDB lineage: Bacteria > Spirochaetota > UBA12135 > COTS27 > CAXSBA01 > CAXSBA01. The sequence continues at coordinate 837,527 of OZ255710.1, forward strand.
CGATGAGCACGATAAAAGCAATTACTCTTTAGGAGAAATTAACTACCTAATAAAAAACGAAATGGTTTGCCACCCAGAAGATATTTTGCGTAGAAGAACCATGCTAAGTTTAACTTTAAAAAAAAAAAACTTAAACGTTATTAGCGCTTATCTAAAAAAAAAATTAACCTCTAAACCTAAATCTTAACGACGAATAATAAAAGTCAAAAATGAAAGAAAAAAAAATAATTTTAACCATTGACCAAGGAACCACCAGTACCCGAGCTTTATTGTACTCTTTTAACGAAAATAAAATTATTGGGATAGCCCAGAAGGAATTTAAACAATACTTCCCTAAACCCGGATGGGTAGAACATGATTTAGATGAAATCTGGGAAACCGTTTTAACTACCTGTAAAGAGGTAGTAGCGAAAACGGGAATAACTTTTAAAGACATTACTGCCATGGGGATTACTAACCAAAGGGAGACTATTGGTTTTTGGAATAAAAAATCCGGAAAACCAGTTGCTCCGGCAATAGTTTGGCAGGATAGACGAACTAGCGATTATTGTAATGACTTAAAAAAACAAGGTTTAGAAAAAAAAATCCAAGAAAAAACTGGACTTCCCATAGACCCTTATTTTAGCGCTAGTAAAATCAATTGGGCACTAAGCAACAACCCTGTTATACAAAAAATGGCTAACGAGGGAGATTTATGCATAGGAACCATTGATACTTTTCTGGTATGGAAATTTAGCGAAGGGGCAGCTTTTTTCACCGACATAACCAATGCCTGTCGTACTAGTTTGTATAACATCAACACCCTAGAATGGGATGATGAATTATTAGAAATATTTTCTGTCCCTAAATCAAGCCTAGCGAAAGTTAAGGCCTGCGATGCTTTTTTTGGAGAAACTAAGGTTTTTGACGCACCTATCCCTATTCACGGAATAGCGGGAGACCAACAGGCTTCCTTACTTGGCCATGCGGGGATAAAAAAAGATATGATGAAAATTACCTATGGCACTGGAGCATTCCTTTTAGTCAATACCGGTGAGGAGAAAGTTCATTCCAACAACCAACTACTGACCACGGTAGCTTTTCAATTAGAAAAAGAGAAAAAACTCAACTACGCTTTAGAAGGGTCGATTTTCGTTGCTGGCTCAGCTTTGAAATGGCTAAAAGAAAAGGTGGGATTAATTAATAATTACAACGAAAGCACTATTTTTGCTGATAATCTTCCTAGCAACCAAGGAGTGTATCTTGTGCCGAGTTTTACCGGATTAGGAACCCCTTATTGGAATCCTAAGGCTAGAGGAGCTATATTAGGCATGAGCTTAGATACCGATAAAAAAATCATTACTCGGGCTGTTTTAGAATCACTTGCTTATCAAACCTATGATCTCGTCAAAACCTTAAATGAAGATAGTATTTTCCCCCAAGCACTCAAAGTCGATGGAGGAGTAAGCGTGAATAATTGGCTTTTAAATTTTATGGCTGATTTACTAGGCTTCACCATTATTCGCCCCAAAGTCCTAGAAACCACGGCTTTGGGCGCCACATATTTAGCAGCCCTAGGTAGTGGCATTTTAAGTAGTTTAAATGACTTAGAAAACTACGTTACCATTGAAAGGGCATTTGAAAACGAAAACCAGCTTAACCGAGAAGAACTTATAGCCGGTTGGAATAAAGCCATTAAATGCGTGCAGGAATTTTCTACAGAGGTTTAAAAAAAAAACAGGTGATAAAAATTTAAATAATAAATTTACTCTAACATTATTTTGCGCAACTAGGATTTTTGTAGTCATCTAACTCAAGCCAAATAAACCTACCCATAAAATTACTTCTCTCTTCAGCGGCTTCAAACAAATCGTCAAAAGCAATATCTTCGGGATTTATAGCCTCATCATTTAAAGGAACCTTAAGCTCTTTAGCAAGTTGAACCACTACTTCCTGTTTACTTGGAGTATTTTTTTTCTCTTGGCAAATAATGTAATTCACCAACTGCCTTTTTAAAACATCAGCATCCCCAGTTAGTTGGTTATACACCGCCCTAGGCAAATCTATCGGCCCATACAAGAATATCCCAATAAAAAAAGCAAAACCTAGTCCAACGGGAAATATGTTGTTAGTTACATATTTTCTTTTACTCATTTTTATAGTTTAAGCGATTTAAAATTTAGAGTTTATAATTTATTTTCTTGAAAAAATTGAGTGAAAAATTTAACTTAAAAAGTTAATTACTAACTTTATTTCTTTTTGACTAGCTTTACTCTTTCTCCGTTTTCTGTAGAGAAAAAATATAAGTGCTGATCACTAAAAGCAGCTTTTATACTTTTATTAACTGAGTAATGATGAGTTCCTTTTTGGTCAATGAGGAATTTTTCTGACAAATCAAACTGGATTTTATTAGCTTTACTGAGCTCTGCGTTAATATGAGTAGAGTTACCCAACTGCTCAACCGAAAGGACTTTTAAGTTAAGCGATAAAGCTTCCTTGCCATTTGCCATCAAATGCTCGGGACGAATTCCCATTGTGATATTTTTTTGTGAGTAACTACTATCGATAAATATTTTCTTGCTATTAATATTAACCCATTTATTTTTTTTGTCGCTTTCTACCGTTAAAGTTAGGAAATTCATTTTAGGCGAACCAATAAAACCAGCAACAAAAATATTTTGCGGGTTATTATAAAGCTCCAAAGGCGTCCCCACCCCTTCAATTACTCCCTTATTTAAAACGACAATTTTATCAGCCAAAGTCATTGCCTCTACTTGGTCATGAGTAACGTAGACAATAGTACTTTTTAATTTTTGATGAAGGCTAGAAATTTCAAAACGCATTTGATGACGAAGCTCGGCGTCTAAATTAGAAAGTGGCTCATCAAAGAGAAAAACCTTAGGGTCACGAACAATAGCTCTCCCGATAGCCACCCGCTGACGTTGCCCCCCAGAAAGCATTTTGGGCTTTTTATTGAGATAATTCTCTAGTCGCAAGAACCGAGCAGCTTCTAAAACTTTTTCTTCTCGTATGGATTTTTTCACCTTGTGCATTTTTAAAGGGAATTCAATATTATTTCTAACACTCATATGCGGATACAAGGCATACGACTGAAAAACCATGGCCACTTCTCTCTCAGAAGAGTCAATATCATTCATTGATTTGCCACTAATAAAAACATCCCCAGTGGTCGCCTGCTCTAAGCCAGCTATTACTCTAAGTAGAGTTGACTTTCCACATCCCGAGGGTCCGACGAAAACAAAAAATTCCCCTTCGTTTATCTCTAAGGAGATGTTTTTTAAAATTCGCTCTTTACCAAAAAATTTTTCTACTGATTTTAGTTCAATTTGTTTCATTTTTTTAAAATTTTCTTTAACAATTATGATAGTTCGTATATTATATTCTATAAAGAATATAAAAACTAAAAAAAAAATTATTTTTTTAGTTTTTTTTTTTTTTAATAGTATACTTTTTCCATTAATTTAAAAACAAATAATTTATGGAGGAAAATTAATATGCATTTTTTTATAAAAAAGCTAATTATCATTAATTCTTTACTACTTAGTTTCGCCCTGTTTTCAGGAACTATAGTTATCAACACCGATACTTCAGATCCAGCCCCTAAAGCTGCTTTTGAACAATTAATCGAAGACTTCAAAAAAGAGCATCCTGATGTAGAAGTAAAATGGAATGTTTTTGACCATGAAGGGTACAAAACATCTATAAGAAACTTTCTTTCAGTTAAAGGGAAAGCTCCTGATATTGCCGCTTGGTACGCGGGGAACCGAATGGCTCCTTATGTTAACTCTAATTTATTTGAAGATGTTACTGACCTATGGGCTAATAACAATTTAAATACTACGTTAAAGTCATCTGCTGCTGCCTTAACTCTAGATGGTAAAAAGTGGGGTGTTCCTTATACTTACTATCAATGGGGCGTTTATTATCGTAAAGATATCTTTAAAAAATATGGTATAGCAGTACCTAAAACTTGGAAAGAGTTATTAGCTGCTAGTAAAAAGTTAAAAAGTAACGGAGTCACTCCTTTTACAATAGGAACAAAATACCTATGGACAACTGCTGGATGGTTTGACTATTTAAATCTTAGGCAAAATGGTTATGATTTTCATATCAAGTTAGCTTCAGAAGGTAGTGTTGCTTACACGGATAGAAAAGTAAAAAAAGTATTTTCTTTATGGGATGAGTTGGTAAAACCAGGTTATTTCATCGAAAATCATGCTTCTTATAGCTGGCAAGAAGCCTTACAGTTTATGATACAAGGTAAAGCAGCTATGTATTTAATAGGAAACTTTGCCGTTCCCCTTTTAAAAGAAGCTGGTCTAACCGAAAACGAATTAGGATATTTTCAATTCCCAATTATCAATCCTAGAGTTGCTATTGCTGAAGACGGGCCTATGGATACACTTCACATCCCAGCCAATGCTAGTAACAAAGAAGATGCTAAGAAATTTTTAATCTTCCTAGCAAGAGCTGATGTTCAAACAAAAATGAATGATATCTTAGGTCAACTTCCTACTAATGTTGATGCTAAAGTTAAAGATGACACTTTTTTAAAACAAGGTTTCAAAGTTTTATCAGAAGCATCCGCAGTAGCTCAGTTTTATGACCGAGATGCTCCAGCAGAAATGGCTCAAGCTGGTATGAAAGGGTTCCAAGAATATATGATTAAACCTGAGAGAAAAAACGCTATTTTAAAAAGACTAGATAAAATTAGAAAAAGAGTTTACAAAAAATAAAATATAAATTAAAGTATTATTAGGTAAAGTAATCAATCTTACTTTACCTAATAATTAATTTTTATTGTGAAAAAAAGTTGGTTTAAAAAAAATCAAAGAAAATTAGCTCCTATTTTATTCTTAGCGCCAGGAGTTGCTATTTTCATCGTTTATGTGATTTTTCCTATCTTTGATAGTATGCTAATTAGTCTCTACGAATGGGATGGTTTAGCTGAACGAACTTACATAGGCCTCAACAACTACCGAGAGTTATTAGACGACGAAAACTTTTATATTTCTTTAAAAAACAACATCATTTGGATAGTAATGTACATGCTTTCAATCCCTTTGGGATTATTTTTAGCACTTTTTTTAAATCAAAAAATTTTTGGCATGAGACTTATAAAGTCTTTGTTTTTCGTTCCCTTTGTTATGAGTCAAATAGTAGTTGGGCTTATTTTTACCTGGTTTTACGACCCTAGCTTCGGTCTGCTAGTTAAAATTTTAAGCTTTTTTTCAATAAACGAAGTAGCCATCCTTTCTAACGAAAACACAGTAACCTACGGGATAATATTTGCTGGATTGTGGCCTCAGGTTGCCTACTGCATGATTCTCTACATTACTGGACTTAACAATATCAATAGCGAACAAGTAGAAGCCGGAAGATTAGATGGAGCAAAAGGACTAAGAATGCTTTGGAACGTCATTCTCCCTCAGCTAAGGCCAGCTACTTTTATTGCTGTAGTCGTAACGATTATAGGGTCCCTACGTAGTTTCGATTTAATCTCTATTATGACTCAAGGAGGACCATATGGTTCGTCTAATGTTCTCGCTTACTATATGTACGAGCAAGCACTTAGTGAATATGGTTATCGTATGGGCTATGGGGCTAGCATCGCGGTGGTACTATTTTTTATTATGATGATTTACATTACTACTTTTTTAGTAAGATTATTTATGGAAGAAAAAAAACAGTTTTAATTTTAAATATTTATGTTCCCCAAACCTATAAAAAATTATCCCCCTTCCCTTAGAAAGCTTTATAAAATTGTTCTCCCTATCAGTTTAGTTGTTTGGTTGCTCCCACTTATTTCTATTGCCTTAACTTCTTTTAGGGGGATAGGCGATATTACTGCTGGTAATTATTGGGGAATCCCTTCGGAAGTAAAAATAGTAGAAAACTACGTAGCTATCTTTACCGAATCAGAAATAGGAAGTTTTATTTTAAACAGTTTTAAAATCACCATCCCTACGGTTATTGGAACGCTTATTTTTAGCACAATGACTGGATTTGCCTTAGCTATTTATCGCTTCAAATGGAACTTATTAATCTTCTTTATGTTCATTGCTGGGAATTTTGTCCCTTTCCAAATCCTAATGATTCCAGTACGTGATTTAAGTATCCAAATGGGACTATATGACACCATTAAAGGACTAGTTTTCTTTCATGTGGCTTTTCAAACGGGGTTTTGCACCTTTTTCTTACGTAACTTCATCAAGGCCCTTCCTTTTGAGCTCGTGGAATCTTCTAGAATGGATGGAGCTGGTGAGTTTAGGATTTTTTTTTCAATTGTTCTCCCCCTGATTAGGCCTGCTATTGCTGCGCTTGCGGTATTAGTTTTTACCTTTATTTGGAATGATTATTTTTGGGCCACTGTTTTAGTCCAGGGCAACGAAGCCATGCCAATTACTGGTGGGTTGAAATCACTTAACGGGCAGTGGATATCAGCTTGGCATCTAGTTTCGGCTGGTTCTATCGTAGCGGCGGTTCCTCCTGTTTTGATTTTTTTCCTAATGCAGAAGCATTTTATTGCTGGGCTTACCTTTGGGGCAACTAAAGGATAAAAACTAACACCACTTCTTTCTCATAATAAACTTCGTGATTACTATTATAGAATTAAGCGATAGTTAATGCTTAAAGAGTTCAACTTCAAAAAAATCGATAGCGATGAACAGTCAATTGTCTTTCTTTTTAAAAACCAAGAAATTCCTTCTTTAATTTACTGGGGAGATAAGCTTAGTAGTTTAGTAGAAATCAAAGATTTAGCCTATGAAGAAAACCCCATTTTATTTGGAGCTCCAGATAAAACCACTTTTCTTAACCTTTTCCCACAAAGTAAAAATGGCTGGATTAATCAGCCCCCTTTAATTGCTTATAACGATGCTTACAACAGCCAAGCCAGTAATTTTCAAACTAAAAAAGTTACAATAAAAAAAAATCGACTTTATCAAGAAATAACTTTTTTTCTACAAGATCAGCAAGTACATCTATCATTAAATTTTAAACTCTTTAAGCAGACTAACATCTTAACCGCTAATTCTACACTATCTCATAAATTTAATCAACCATTAAAAATTGCTTTTTTCTCTAACCCAGTAATCCCTTGCCCCGAGAGGCATCAAAAGGTAAAGTACTGGAGTGGGAAATGGTGTGGGGAATTTTCTCCCCAAGAAGTGCCTTGGCCTATAGGAAAACTCAGCTTAACCAATCGAACGGGGAGGACTAGCCATGAGTTTTTTCCAGGAATGATTTCTGCTCTTGCTACCACTGATGAAGAGCAAGGGGAATGCTTGGGGGCAACTTTAGCTTGGAGTGGGAATTGGTTTATCGAAGCAGAAAAAACCAGTTTTGATGAAAAAGTAATTTTTTCTGGGGTGCATTACCTTCCTAACGAAAAACAAATTAACTCAACAGAAACCATAACGAACCCTGAGCTTTTCTTGGTAAAAAGTAACTCAGGATACAATTCTCTTTCTCACTCTTTCCATAGTCAAGTTAGAACTTTCTTTCTAAAAAAGCAAAAATCCCCACCTATTCGCAAAGTAAATTTTAATAGCTGGGAAGCAATTTATTTCAATCACGATTTTGAAAAAATAACTAAATTAGTTGAATTATCAAGAAAAATTGGAGTGGAAAGATTTGTGCTAGATGACGGGTGGTTTAAAGGGAGAAATGACGACAATTCCAGCCTAGGAGATTGGGAAATTGACAGAAAAAAATACCCTAATGGCTTTAAAGAACTAGTGGAAGTAATTGAAAAAAACAAGTTAGACTTTGGCTTATGGGTAGAACCCGAAATGATTAATCCTAAGTCGCAACTTTTTGAGCGCCATCCTGATTGGATTTTAGGCGATAAAAACCAACTTGCTTTTCGCAATCAACTGGTTTTAAATTTTTCTTTAAAGGAAGTGCAGGATTATATTTTTCAATGCTTAGATAGTTTATTACAAACCTACCCTATTCGTTATTTAAAATGGGATATGAATCGTTATTACTTGGACCCTTTTTATAAAGGTAAAATAGTAGCCGAAAAACAAGTTAAAGCATTGTATAATTTTTTTGTAAGGTTAAGGAAAAAACATCCTAAGGTAGAGATTGAAAGTTGTGCTTCTGGGGGAGCGAGAATAGATTATGGCGTATTAAAATATACCAATCGTTTTTGGTTGTCCGACCACAATGGTTTTCATGATAGAGCAAATATGCATTATCAAGCATCCTATTTTTTCCCTCCCGAAGTATTTGGAGCCCATGCTCATCCTGCTCCCTCGCACACTAGTGGGAGAGTTTTGACCAACGAATTTATGATTCATTTAGCTAGCTTTACTGGGCATTTAGGATTAGAATTAGACCTAACAGTTTTAAGCGAAGCCGAACTTACGGTTATCAAAAAAGGAATTGCTCTTTATAAAAAATTTCGAGCTTTCCTTCACAGTGCTAAATTTTACCGCTTGAAAATAAACTCCAAAGAGCACTTGGCAACCCTTTATCTAAAAGAAGATACTTTTATTTTAGTTATTGCTCAATTAAGATCATTGTCCTCGAAAATGGCTCCCAACATTACTATCCCCTACTTGACTAACGAATTGCTTTATTCCATTAAACTGATTTCTTCTCCTAAAAATTACGCCTCCGCGGTAAGGGAGCAAAAAAATAATTTTTTAAAAGGAATAACTTTAAGTGGCCGAGTTTTACAAGAGATTGGCTTTAGAATGCCTTCTGGTTGGCCTAACCAAGTTTGGGTATATTCGGGGACTAAGAAAAAAAAGGGATAATCATTATGAAATCGCTAAATACATTATCGCAATTTCACGATTTAAAAAATAAAAATATTGTTATAACTGGCGGAGCAAGTGGCATCGGTGCTGGGTTAGTTGAGGGCTTTTACGAGCAAGGGGCTCGAGTTATTTTCCTCGATCGTGATGAGAAAAGTGCTAACGCATTATTAAAAAAAATAAATTCAAAAAATGTTTCTTTTAAAAAAACGGACTTGTCGAAAGTAGAACAAATTAAAAAATCTTTCGCTTTTATTTTGAAAAAATTTCAATCTATTGACGTTTTAATTAATAATGCCGCTAATGATAAAAGACATTCTTTTTTAAAAGCTAGTGTGAAAGAATGGGATTGGAGTTTAGCCATTAATTTAAGGTCTTACTTTTTCAGCATGCAGTCAGTTCTCAACCAGATGATAAAAAAAAAAACGGGAAATATTATCAACTTTTCTTCTAATAGTTTTTTACTAGGACTAAGTGATTATCCCGGGTACACTGCTTCTAAGGCGGCTATCGTTAGCTTAACCAAAAGCCTAGCTCGAGAAGTAGGGAAACATAACATTAGAGTGAACTCCATTTTGCCGGGCTGGGTTATGACTGAAAAGCAAAAAAAAACTTGGGCTACCCCTGCGGCAATTGCAGAATGCCTAAAAGAACAAAGCTTAAAAGAATTAATAAAAGTAGAAGATATCATTGGTCCCACATTGTTTTTAGCCTCAGATAGTAGTAAGATGATTACCGGGGAAACACTCATTGTCGATGGAGGAAGAGTCTGAAAAAAAAAGAAATCAGATTCTGGTTAATTATTGATTGGGGAAGTTCCAACCTTAGGGGGTATCTGATAAAAAATAATAAAAAAGTAGAAGAAACTAGCTTCCCTAACCAAGGAATAAAATGGGTTAAGACCAATGATTTCGAAAAAGTTTTCCTCAAAAATTTCAAAAATTGGATTGAGCAATACAGCATAAAAGAAGTGATTATGTTTGGCATGATAGGAAGCAAAAATGGCTGGCAAGAAACTTCTTACCTTCCTTTACCAACTAAAATTGCCACTATTTACCAAAAAAGCCTTAGTTTTTTAGTCGAAAAAATAATCATAAAAATCATTCCCGGCTTAGCTTCTTATTCCCCCGCTAACCCCAATGTCATGCGCGGCGAAGAAACCCCCTTACTAGGATTATTAAACAAAGAGCCGCTTTTTAAAGGGTGGGTTTGCATTCCCGGAACCCATAGCAAGTGGATAAAAGTGCGTGACGGCAAGGTTATTAATTTTTATACTTTTTTAACCGGAGATTTATTTTCTGCTATCAGCCAAGCAACCATTTTAAAATTTAATTTACCTGAAAATCATTCCATTAACTTTTCTAAAAAAAAAGAAAAAGAAGAACTCCAGCAAGGAATAACCGAGGGGCTAAACTCCAACTACTCTTTTTTTAAAAATCTCTTTCATCTAAGAAGCAAGTCTCTCCTGCAAAATCAAGACTCCGTCTTGGCTTACTGTTTTTTAAGCGGGCTACTCGTGGGAGAAGAAATCAAGAGCATAAAAAAAATGGTGAAAAAAGAAAAAGTTTTATTGCTAGCTGAAGGAAGTTTGCAAAAAATCTACCAGCAGGCTTTAAAAGCAGGGAAAATCAAATTTAAAAATGACGATATAAAAAAATTAATGTTACAAGGATTAATAAAGTTTAAAAATGAAACAAATTGAAACAGGACTCATTGCTATTCTCAGGCATCTTCCGGTAGAACAAGCAGAAGAAATAGGGAGTGCTTTGTATGAATTAGGATTTAGAATTTTAGAAGTTCCCTTAAACTCGAACAACGCTTTAAAATCTATAGAACTACTAAAAAAAAAACTCCCCTCTGACTGTTTACTAGGAGCAGGAACAGTTTTAGAAAAAAGCGAAGTAAAAAAGGTTTATGAAAGTGGTGGAGAAATCATCATTAGTCCTAACTTTAACCCTGCAGTTATCGAAGAAGCGTTTAAGTTGAATTTAATTCCCCTCCCCGGTTGCTTCACCCCCACCGAAATATTTTCGGCTATTAGCCTTAAAGTAAAAAACCTTAAATTATTCCCTATGGGAGTTATAGGAATCAAAGGCTACCAAGATTTAAAGGCAGTTGTCCCTAGCTTCATTAACCTCATACCAGTGGGAGGCATCAACGAAGACAATTTAGCCAGTTATCTAAAAATGGATTGCCGATTTGTCGGAATAGGCTCTAGCCTTTATAAACCCAATAAACCCCTTGAAGAAATCATTAAAAATGGAAAAGTATTGATGAGTATTTTTAATCAATATGATAAAAGCTGAAGCAGTAAAAGTATTTTCTACCATTAATTGCGAATTGGGCGAAGGCCCTATTTGGCATCATCAAAGGGGAAGCTGGTTTTGGTTTGATATTACCCAAAATAAATTACTAGAAAAAAAAAGCCTTGAAGAGAAAACAATAATAAGAGAATTTGATAAAAATATCAGCGTTGCCGGAATTATCGATAAAGATAACCTTTTAGTTGCCAGTGAAATAGGATTACACATTTTAAACTTAACCCAAGAAAAATGGACTTTAATCGAAGAGATTGAAAAAGACAACCCTGCAACTCGCTCTAATGATGGACGAGTGCACCCTAGTGGGGCTTTTTGGTTATCGACTATGGGGAAAAAAACCGAAAATAAGCAAGGGAAAATTTATCACTACTTTAAAGGCAAACTAACCCTGCTTTTTTCCGAGCTTACTATCCCTAACGCTATTTGTTTTAATGCTACGGGAGATAGAGGCTATTTTACCGATACCCCCACCCAAAAAATAATGGGAGTAGCATTAGACCCACAGAATGGAATGCCCTTAAATAAAGGGAAAGTTTTTACCGAAATTCAGAAAAACCCCGATGGGGCAATTATTGATAATCAAGGGAATCTACTTTGCGCTCACTGGGGAACTCAAAAAGTAATTGCCTACTCCAAGCTAGGTCAAGAAATAACTCAGTTTAAATTGCCAGCGAAGCAAATCAGCTGCCCGGCTTTAGGTGGAAAAGGACTTAACCAATTACTAGTAACCAGTGCTAAGCAAGAATTAACCGCAAAAGAGTTAGGAAAAGACCCTTTAGCTGGCAACACTTTTATTATGAAAACTTCCCTAAAAGGCTTAAAAGAAAATTTAGTAAGGTATAAAAAATGAAAAAAAAAAATTTCTCATTAACCCCTTCACTGGGCGTTTGTTACTACCCCGAACACTGGGATAATGCCCATTGGTCCGAAGACATTGCCATCATGAAAAAAATAGGAATAAAATGGGTGCGAATAGGAGAATTTGCTTGGAGTAGGATTGAGCCCACTAGGAATAAGTTTAATGTGAAATGGCTAGAAGAAATTTTAGACCTTTTTTATAAGAACAAAATAATGGTGATTTTCGGAACTCCTACGGCTACTCCCCCCAAGTGGTTAATAGATGAAATTCCTAGTATTCTCGCTAGAGATGAAATGGGAAATGTCCGACAATTCGGTTCTAGGAGGCACTACTGTTTTTCTAGTGAAAAATATTTAAAAGAATGCAGAAGGATTATAACTTTTTTATTAAAAAAATTTCACCAGCACCCAGCCATTAAAATGTGGCAAACCGATAACGAATATAGCTGCCACGATACCACCTTAAGCTATAGTGATAATGCTAAAATGGCTTTTCGAAAATGGCTGCAGAAAAAATACAATAAAATATCATTATTAAACGAAGCATGGGGCAATGTGTTTTGGAGTATGGAATACAATAGTTTTAATGAGATAGACCTTCCTCACCTAACTCCAACGGAAGCGAATCCTAGTCATCTGCAGGATTTTCATCGTTTTAGCTCGGATCAACTTGTTCGTTTTAACCGCGAGCAAACCAATCTTATAAAAAAATTTAACCCTACCCTAGAAATTACTCATAACTTTATGGGATTTACCCTTGATTTTGACCACTATAAAGTAGCCGAAGATCTAACCATTAGTAGTTGGGATGCTTATCCTCTAGGTTATTTACAAAACCTATTTGAAGACACTGAGCATAAAAAAAAGTACTTACGAGTAGGCGACCCTGACTTCCAAGCTTTTCATCACGATTTATATAGAAGTTTAAATGGCCGATTTGGTGTTATGGAGCAACAGCCTGGGGCTGTAAACTGGGCTAAATTTAATCCCAACCCAAGCGAAGCTACTTTAAGGATGTGGGTTTGGGAAGCTTTTGCTCATGGGGCTTCATTCGTTAATTTCTTTCGATTTAGACAAAGCCATTTTGCTCAAGAACAAATGCATGAAGGGGTATTGCTCCCCAATAGAAAGCCCAATAAAGCTTATAGGGTAATTAAAAAAGTTAGCGAGGAAATTGCTAACATTCAACTTAAAGAGCAGAAACCCCTAAAAGAAGTGGGGATTATTTTAGATTACGAGAGTTACTGGAGTTGGCAAATTCAACCTCAAGGCAAAGGACTAAACTATTTTAGGCTAATTTTTTCTTGGTATCACACCCTTAGAAAAAAAGGACTTAACGTTCATTTTCTTTCCCCCACTGCTAGCGATTTAAAAGAATATAAACTCATTATTGCATCTGGGCTTACTTTTTTAAATCAAACTTTTGTAGAAAATTTAGCTAAAAGCCCCGCTACTATTTTGCTAGGGCCGAGAGTTGGAAGTAAAACGTCTGACTTTCAAATCCCCGAGAATTTACCTCCAGAGCATTTGCAGACCATTTTAAACTTCCAAGTTCAAGGAGTAGAAACCACCCCTCCAGAAATTACCATCCCCCTTAAAGAAAATCCCAACTTTCACTTCACCAGTTGGCGGGAGTATATTGAAATTATTGACCCTAAGATAAAAGTCAAACTAACTACTAATGACAACAACCCTGCTCTAATAGAAAAAGGGAATCTCTCCTATGTAACTGGAATTCCTAATAAAGATTTAATGGAAAAAATTATTGATAACCAACTAAAAAAAGCAAAGCTTTCTTCGCTTACGCTACCCGATTCCATTCGATTAGTTAAAACTAATGATTATCTATTTTTCACCAATTATGGGGGACAAGCGAGATCTTTAAAAAAGTTAATTCATAATAAAAAAATCGTGCTAGGTGAAGAAAAAATCTCTCCCTCTAGTATAGCCATTGTAAAAAATAGTTAAAAAAGCCACCTTTTAAAATAGTTTAAAGTGGCTACTGCTTATAAAAAAATACAAAAAAATTCCTCTTAGATTTATCAAAGGCAACTTTCTATTAAATTCAATTTTTTTATAATTTTTTGTAAAAAAAAAAAAAATATTGTATAATGTTTTATACATTTAAATTTTAATGATTAAGCTAATAAACTATTCTGTCGGACAAAAAATAATAGTAAGCCTAAGCGGTTTATTTTTAGTTACTTTCGTTATTGTTCATTTACTTGGTAACTTTTTGCTATTCTGGGGGCAAGACGCTTTCAACACTTACGCCTATCTCCTTACTCGCAACAAAGCTATTTTGTATATCCTAGAAGCTGGTATTATCGCTGGTTTTCTCGCTCACATTATTCTAACTATCAAACTCACTTGGAAAAATAGAAAATCGCGAGGGGAAGTTGCTTATTTTAAAAAGAAAAAAATGGGGAAAAGTACTATTTTTTCGGCTAATATGGGAATTGCTGGTGGATATATATTACTCTTTCTCATCATCCACATCAAAAGCTTCAAATACGGAGAGACGCCCATGGTAGGCATAAATTCCTTTCCTGACGCTCTAGTACGAGATTTATACACCTTAGTAGTGGAAAGTTTTAAAGATCCGCTTTATTCATCTTTTTATTGTTTAGGAATGCTTTTTTTAGGTGGGCATCTCTCGCATGGTTTCCAAAGTGCCTTCAAATCATTAGGACTTTACCAGACAAGCTGGGAGAAACCTTTAAAAAGAATATCTGTTACTCTAGGAATTTTAATTGGGGGCGGATTTATGAGTATTCCTCTTTATTTTTATTTTATAGGTTAAAAAATGAAATTAGACGCCAAAATTCCTAGTGGTCCTTTAGAAAGTAAATGGAGCAAGCATAAATCTGATTTAAAATTAGTTAATCCAGCTAATAAACGAAAGTTTGAAGTAATTGTAGTAGGAACCGGTTTAGCTGGTTCTTCAGCTGCTGCCACTTTATCGGAATTAGGTTATAAAGTTAAAGTTTTCTGCATCCAAGATAGCCCCCGTCGAGCTCATTCTATTGCCGCTCAAGGAGGAATTAATGCTGCTAAAAATTACCAAAACGATGGAGACAGCGTTTATCGATTATTTTACGACACCATAAAAGGTGGAGACTACCGATCTAGAGAAGCAAATGTTTATCGCCTAGCCGAATTATCGGTTAATATTATCGACCAATGCACAGCCCAAGGGGTTCCTTTCGCTAGAGAATACGGAGGACTTTTAGACAACCGCTCTTTTGGTGGAGCTCAAGTATCCAGGACCTTTTATGCCCGTGGGCAAACTGGGCAACAATTACTATTAGGAGCTTACTCTTCTTTAATGAAAGAAGCAAGTCGCGACAACGTTACCATTTACAGCCGTCATGAAATGCTAGATTTGGTATTAGTCAACGGCAAAGCCCGTGGTATTGTCACTAGGAATTTAACCAATGGGGAAATCAAATCCCACTCAGCCCATGCGGTACTCCTGTGTACTGGTGGTTATGGTAATGTTTTTTATCTTTCCACTAATGCTATGGCTAGTAATGTTTCAGCTACTTACCGAGCTTTTAAAAAAGGGGCGCTTTTTGGCAACCCTTGCTACACTCAAATTCACCCCACCTGTATCCCAGTTTCAGGAGATTATCAATCTAAGCTAACCCTTATGAGTGAATCCCTTAGGAATGATGGAAGAGTATGGGTGCCTAGACAGGCTAGAGATCGGAGACTTCCCGAAGAAATTGCTGAAGAAGAACGAGATTATTATTTAGAGAGAAAATACCCTAGTTTTGGGAACTTAGTCCCTCGCGATGTGGCTTCTCGAAATGCAAAAGAAATGTGTGATGCGGGTAAAGGCGTAGGAGAAACCCAGTTAGCCGTTTATCTTGATTTTGCTGATTCGATAAAAAGACTAGGAGAAAAAACTATTAGTGAAAAGTACGGTAATCTTTTCGAGATTTATGAGAAAATTACTGGCGATAACCCCTATAAAACCCCTATGCGAATTTATCCCGCTATCCACTATACTATGGGTGGTTTATGGGTAGATTACAACTTAATGAGTAATGTCGAAGGGCTTTTTGTCCTTGGTGAGGCCAACTTTTCAGACCATGGGGCTAATCGGCTAGGAGCTTCTGCGCTAATGCAAGGGCTAGCTGATGGTTATTTTGTCATCCCCTACACTTTAGGAAATTATTTAGCTTCCACCCAACTAGAACCAGTAAGCGCAACGCAAGATGAATTTAAAGAAAGTGAAAAGCACTTAAAAAGCGATATCCAAAACCTACTAAATAAAAAAGGGAAATTCCCGGTGGATCATTTTCATCGGAGACTAGGGAGAATTGTTTGGGATTACTGTGGTATGAGTAGGAACGCAGAAGGCTTAAAAAAAGCCACTAGTATGATTGAGAAATTAGAAAAAGAATTTCAAGAAGATGTATCCGTAGTGGGGGAAAACGATGGACTCAACAGCTCTTTAGAAAAAGCGGGAAGAGTAAAAGACTTTATTGCTTTTGCTAAAATAATGATGAAAGACGCCTTGACGAGAGAAGAATCCTGTGGGGGACACTTTCGAGAAGAGCACCAAACCCCGGAGAACGAAGCCAAAAGGGATGATGAAAATTTTTCTCATGTTAGTAACTGGAAATACCAAGGAGAAGGCAAAGAAGCTACTCTAGTCAAAGAAGAGTTAGTCTTCGAAAACGTTAAACCATCTACTAGGAGTTATAAATAAATGAAAAAAACCATTAACTTAACTTTAAAGATTTGGAGGCAAAAAAATCAAAATACTCCTGGAAAAATCGAAACTTATCCTCTTAAAGACTTAAATGTCAACATATCTTTTCTAGAAATGCTTGACATCTTAAACGACCAACTAGAAGCCAAAGGAGAAGAGCCGGTAGCTTTTGAGCATGATTGTCGAGAAGGAATTTGTGGTTCTTGCGGGATTATGATTAATGGGAAAGCTCACGGAGGGTATAAGCAAACCACCACCTGCCAACTCCACCTTCGTAAGTTTAGTGATGGAGAAGAAATTTATTTAGAGCCCTGGCGTTCTCGAAGTTTTCCAGTAATTAAAGACTTAGTAGTCAACCGTAATGCTTTTGATAAAATTATCAAATCCGGTGGTTATGTTTCAGTTAGGGTTGGTTCTGCTCCTGAAGCCAACAGCACCCCTATTCCTAAAAAAGATGCCGACTTAGCTTTTGGAGCTGCTACTTGTATTGGTTGTGGGGCTTGCGTGGCTACTTGCAAAAACTCTTCTGCTAGTCTTTTTATGGCCGCTAAAGTTTCTCATCTTTCTCTACTCCCTCAAGGCAAGGTAGAAAGAAAATCAAGGGTGCTGAACATGGTAAAAACCATGGATGATCTTGGTTTTGGGGCCTGCACCAATGAAGCGGAATGCGAAGTGGCTTGTCCTAAGGGGATTTCTTTTTCTTATATTGCTAATATGAATAAAGAATTACTAAAAGCCAATCTTAAATAAATATTTTTTAAAAAAATCAAGATGGGAAAAGCTGAAATTAAAAAAGGGCTATATGGCGTTGTCGTTGATGAAACTAGCATTTCTAAAGTAATGCCCGAGACCAACTCCCTTACCTATCGTGGGTATCCAGTACAAGACCTGTCGGAAAAATCTAATTTCATAGAAGTTGCTTACTTACTCCTTAAAGGAGAACTTCCAAATCAAGAGCAATTAAGAGAATTTACTAACCAAGAAAAATCTCTGAGAAGAGTTAGCGATAATCTATTAAAGGTCATTAATTTAATCCCTAAAGATTCTCACCCTATGGATATGGTTCGAACGGCCATTAGCTATTTAGCCTTAGAGCAAAAAAACTTAGAAGACCGAAGTGAGGCAAATTATTTTTCTCATACGGTTAATATCTTAGCTAAAACTCCTACCATTATTGCTTACCTTATAAGGCAAAGGAAAAATCTAGCATTAATCCACCCTGACGAAAATTTGGATTTTGTCGAGAATTTTTTCCATATGTGTTTTGGAGAAATTCCTAGTAGCAATATCGTTAAAGCCTTTGATGTCTCTATGATACTGTACGCCGAGCATAGTTTTAATGCTTCAACTTTCACCACTAGGGTAATTAGCAGTAGTTTAGCCGATTTTTATGGGGCTATTTGTGGAGGAATTGCTAGTCTCAAAGGGCCTCTCCATGGAGGAGCTAACGAAGCAGTGATGAAAATGCTTTTAGAAATAGGTAGCGCTGAAAAAGCAGAAGAGTGGGTAAAAAATGCCTTTGCCGAAAAAAGGGTTATTATGGGATTTGGCCATCGAGTTTACAAAAATGGTGATTCTAGGGTGCCTACCATGAAAAAGTACTATGTTCAAATTGCTGAAGAATTAGGTAAATTAGAATTTTTAAAAATCTCTAATAAAATAGAAGAGATGATTATAGCTCAAAAAAATATTTACCCCAATTTGGATTTTCCTGCTGGCCCTACCTACTACCTAATGGGATTTGATATTGACTTTTTTACTCCATTTTTTGTCATGAGTAGGATTACTGGGTGGGCAGCTCATATTATCGAGCAGAGCCAAGCCAATCGACTCATTCGTCCTTTATCTTTCTACAATGGAGAACCGCAAAGAAGCGTAAAAGCTCTAAATGAGCGTTAATCTTTTTTGTTAAAGATAAGTTATTCTTTTTAAATAATTTTATTTTATAGACGAATTAATCTTCCAATTTTTTATAGAAGGGATGAAACCTTTCCAAGGTTTCTATTAAATCTTTATTCACCAGATGAGTATATTTCTCGGTTGTTCTAATGCTCTCATGCCCAAGTAATTCTTGCACCATTCTAATATTTAGTCCATTTCGTAGCAGATGAGTTGCATACATATGACGAAAACTATGCGGGGATAAACCACTTTCGCTAAAATTTTTTTTAATTATTTTCCAAATTCCAATACGGGAAATTTTTTTTCCTTGAAGATTTAAAAATAAGTAGGAAGAATCCATTCCTACTTTTACAGTTAAAAGTGGTCTGATTTTTCTTACATAAATTTTTAATTTATCTAAAAAAGCATGGGTAATGGGCACTATCCGGCTCTTATTCCCCTTCCCCAGCAAAGTGACTACTCCTTCTTGCCAATTTATTTTATCTAAAGTTAAATGATTAAGCTCGCTGACTCTAGCCCCTAAAACATAAAGCCCCTCTAAAATGAGCTGGTCGCGATAAAACTTTTTCTTTTTAAGAAAATCGCCACCTTCATCAAACCATTTCAGGTTATTTTTCTTTTCAAAATTAGTTAAAAAATCTTTAATCCCGTGAATACTCATCAGTTTAGGGAAAAATTGCTCGGGTTTTTTTATTCCGATTTGCTGGGCAAATGAAAAGGAAAAGGAGTGCTCTTGGTTTAGGAACAATAAAAAATTTTTAATCACGGTTAATTTTCTTCTTAAAGAAGCATCCCGATAAGTTTTTTGACATGCTTGCTGATAATCATGGATTATAAGATTGGTTATTTTAGCCATGTCAATAATTTTTTTCTTATAAAGAAAATCTTGAAATAAACTTAAATCACTTTGGTAAGCAGCCCAACTAGCTGAACTTAAATTTTTATAATATTTTAAATAATTTAGATAGCTTTTTTTATAAAAATTAAAGTTTTTCATGCTGATGATAATTTTAAAATTCTAATAATTAATGTTCGTTAAAAATAAAGGAAAAAATAATGTTTTTTTTAAAATCTTTTTTTCTAAATAAAATTTTTAAGGAAGCTGAAAATTATTGCTTATAATAATTACTGTTTTTAAAATAGGATTTGTCTCGCTTTTTCCTTAGATTAGTTATCCTCGTTCTATTCTAATAAAAAAATAGTATAATAAGTTATTGTTTTTGGGGTTGTAGCTCAGCTGGATAGAGCATCGGTTTCCTAAACCGAGGGTCGGAGGTTCGAGTCCTCTCAGCCCCATTTTCACCACTCATGCATTTAGATAAAAAAACAGAAATTCTTCTCGAGAAATTTATTAAAAAAAATTCTGATTTTTCAAAAGATTTCTTTTACCAAAAAAACAATTTAACAACCTTAACGATTTTATCTCACTCCACTACCTTTATTGACTTCCTTTTTAAAAACTTTGGCAAACTTTATTCTCTATTAAAAATCAAAAAAGAAAATTTCACTCAATATCAAAAAAGGATAGACCGATTAAAAAGTAAAATTCTCCACAAATCTCTCAGCCAAGATTCTCGCCAGCTGAAAAAAAATTTAAGGTTCCTTAAGTATCGTGAGATGATAAATATTTTTGTCAATGACGCAAGCAAGCAAGATGATTTCCCTACTACGGTTAAAAAAATATCCTACCTAGCCGAAACCTGCATCTCTCTAGCTTTTAAAGCTAACGAACTAGATAAAACATTAAGCATTATTGCTATGGGCAAACTAGGAGGAGAAGAACTAAACTACTCTTCTGATGTTGATCTTTTTTTTATCTTAAACCAAAACAGAGGAAATCTGTCCAAAGAAATCGTTAAAAAGATTCAAAACTTTATTGATCTGCTCCATCACTTTGATGAAAATGGTTTTGTTTTTAGGGTAGATTTATCCATTCGCCCTGAAGGCAATAGCGGGCCCCTTTACTCTTCTTGGGATAATGTCAAAAGTTACTTTCAAAAAAGAGCCAAAGAGTGGGAGTTCCAAGCGCTGATTAAAGGGCGCTTTCTTTTAGGCTCTAAAGAAATAAAAAAAGAATTTGACGCTTTCAAAAAGAAAATGATTTACCAAGAAAAAAATCTTAAGGCTAAAAAATACCTAGAAAACATTAGAAGAATGAAGATGAAAATAGAAGAAAATATTCCTCTAAGAAAAATTCAAAGTTTTTCTAGCAAGGGATTTAATTTAAAATTAGGTTCCGGAGGCATTCGCGACATTGAATTTTTTATCCAATTCCTACAATTACAACATGGGCATTTTAGCCCAGTGCTTAATACCACTAATACTCTCCAAGCAATAATTAAATTAAAAAATTTAAAAGTTATTGAAGAAAAAGAAGCAGAAGAGCTAGAGAAAAACTATATTTTTTTAAGAGAACTAGAACACTACCTGCAAGTAGAATCTTTTTTAGCCATAAAAAATTTCCCCGAAACTCAAGCCGGAGAAGAAAAACTAGTTCATATTTTAAATTACAATCCTCATAACCACTATGACCCCACATCTTTAAAGGCTAAATTAAATCAAGTTATTCAAGAAAATAAAAATATTTTTTATAAATTATTTCATTTAACTATTAAATTTATTGCTAAAATTGAAGGCCTTTTAAAAGAAATTGGGGAAGAACCGGAACAAGTCAATCAATTAACCGAGTTTGAAAGTGACTATTTTATCAACTTTAGCCAAAATGCTATTTTAAACCATCTTCATTTACTTTCGGAATTAAAAGTTGAAAAAGAAAAAATTGCTATGATCGAGCTTCGTAGACGACAACACTTCTACGTTTTAGATATCATTACTTTTGATGTTCTAGGTGCTTTTCCGGTTATTTGTGGGTTAGTTGCTACTTTTGGTCTAAGTATTCACTCTGGCTCTAGTTATTTATTCACCCCAGTAAAAAATAATAAATGGTCTATTGCCAAAAATCAAATTTCGCTTGGGCGCTTTAAGATGATTAAAAACTCCAACTACCCACAAGTGGTAAAAGACATTAAAAATAAAAAAATCATCTGCTCTTTGGAATGTTTTTTTATCTCTCCGGAGTTTGAGAAAAAATTTTTCTTAAAAAATTTTACTCAAAAAATCAATGAATATTTTCATTTATTAAAAACTCAAAAAAGCCAAATTGTTTTAGAAAAACTTTTTTTGGAAACTATGGAACTTAATAACTATAAAAATCCTAACTATTTCAAACCTATTTTCATTGATGTCGACAACCAATTTCATCCCTTTTATACGGTTCTTCATATTAGAAGTGAGGATACTTTTTTATTCCTATTTCAATTCACCAAATCTTTTATTTTCCAAGAAATTTACATTGTCCAAGTAAAAATAGAAACCTCTGCTAATGAAATTAGAAATAGCTTTTATTTAACCAACCATCAAGGAGAAAAAATAATCCAGAGTGAAAAAATTTGGCAATTAAAAAAGTTCCTTAATTTAATCATGTACTTTTCTTTTTATATGGTGAAAGCCCCTAATCCTTTTTTAGCCCTCACTCAGTTTACCAAGTTTATTAATTTTTTCAAAGGGGATTATAATAAGTTAGTAAAAAATTTCATTGATAAAAAAAATGTTTTCCATAATCTCATTAAAGCACTGGGAACTCATGAAAATATTTTTGAAAATTTTTTATCGATCAACTATGACAGCCTAAATCCTTTAAAAAAAATTACCAACACCAAACTAAACTTAGAAAGTGATTATAAAAACCACGAAAAAGAAACTCATTTATCAAAACCAGAAGAAATTCTCAATCGCTATAAAGACGATATGCTTTTCCAATTAGAGATGAATTTTTTAAGACAAAAAGGAGAAAAAAAATTTGAAAATTTCTGTAGGCAATTAAGTGACCTAGCCGATTTTATTATCACCAAGTCTTTCCATATTGCGTTGACGAAGTTAAAAGAAAAGCCGGCTTTTAGTGATGTTGGAGAATTTGATTTTGCTATCATTGGATTAGGCAAGTGGGGAGGGCAAGAGCTTGGTTACGCTTCGGATATTGAAATTCTTTTTGTTTATGAAAACCTCTGGCAAGAAGATAACAAAAATAAATTAGCTAACTTTTGTAATCAATTGATGCAGGAAATCAGAAGAATTATTAAAGCAAAAAAAGATGGTATTTTTGAAGTTGATTTTAATCTGCGCCCTGAAGGAAGTGGTTCGACCAACCTAGCAGTGCCTTTTGAAAAATTTAAAAACTATTACTCCTTTACTAGTGGGTATTTGAGTCGAGCTATTAATTTTGAAAGGATGTCGTTTGTCAAAAAAAGAATTATTATAAGTAGTAATAAAAAGTTTTCTCAAAAAGTTACTAAATCCATTAATGATTTTGTTTATCATCAGCAAGTTTTTGATTTTAAAGAAATGGCGGAGTTAAGGGAAAAGCAAATAAAACAGTGGTGCCCGAAGAATAAAATTAATTTAAAATTTTCTCTAGGGGGCTTAGTGGATATAGAATATTTAGTTGCTAGTTTTAGTATTTTTTATGGACGAGAAAACCCCCTAGTGCGCGAAGCAAATGTTTTGAAAAATCTAAAATTACTTTACCAAGAAGGCTATATCTATGAGCAAGAATATAGTGAACTGAATAAAAGGTATATTTTTATACGAGATATTATCAATGCCCTGCGTAGCGTTCGAGGAAATGCTCGGGATCTAATTTTACCTGAAAATAATAGCTTAGAAATGGAATACTTGAATCGCCGCTTAAAAGATTTCAACATCGTTACTCAGCAAAACCTTTTCCTACAAATTATTAGAACAATGGAAAAAAATCAAGTTTTAGTTAAAAAGCTACTAACTAGATTAATGGAGAAAAGTTACCGCTAGCTTAGATTTGACTTTTATTTTTAAAATATTATAATTAATATTATAATTATATTGTATTTTCTTAAATAAGGAATTATTATGAATGAACATCCAAGCATTAATGACATTAGCAAAATTACTATACGAAGTACCCAAAAAAGTTCATTAAAAGAGCTTTTAGAATTACATGACTATTTAGTAGAAGAAGTACAAGAAGGACTTTATAAAGTAGTTCGTGACGCTGTAGAAGTTTTCGTTAGCATTCAAGATAAAAATATTTTTTTTCAACTAGAAGTCGGCAACTTAAAAGATTTAGAAGACCAGGCTATTTATAAAGACCTATTAAATTTAAACACGGAAATCTTACCAGTAAGCCTAGGGCTGGATACCACTTCCAATGATGCTCGACTGGTTATTTTAGAAAGTAGAGAAACTGAGAATTTAGATGAAAATGAAATCTTAACCGTTTTCGAAGCAATGGAAATTGCCCTCTTCAAAGTAGAAAATTTATTAAAAAAATATATAAAGAAAAATTAGGAGTTAACCATGGGAATATTTTCAAGACTTTTTAAAGTTGGAGAAGCGCATGCCAATAAAGCACTTGACAAGTTAGAAAAGCCAGAAGTTATGCTAGGGCAAGCCATTCGAGACCAAGCCAAAGCTATCGGAGAAGCCAAAGAAAAAATTCAAGCGGTAATTGCCACTGAAAGGCAAAGCAAAGCTCAAATTGAAAAAGCTAAAATGGAAAAGCTGAAATGGGAAGAGCGAGCAAGTTTTGCTATCCAGGAAAGTAATGAGGAATTAGCCACCAAGGCACTCATGAGAGCCGAAGAGCATGAAAAAAATATTAGTAGTCTAACCCCCAATTGGCAACTGCAACGAGACAGCATTCATCAATTAAAAATTGAATTGCAAAAAATGCAAGATGATTTGAATGAGTTAAAACGCAATAAAGACATTATCATCGCCCAAGCAAAATCAGCCGAAGTAAAAAAGTCGATCTACGAAGCGAAAGCAGCTATTGGTAAAAATAACACCACCGATTTAATTGCTCGAATGAAAGCAAAAGCCGACAAACAAACCTACGAAGCCGAAGCTGCGAAAGAACTTGCTAGCAGTGTTGATGGGAAAGACTCTTTGGAAAAGGAATTTGAAAAATTAGGCCAGAGTGAGGCAAGCTTCTCGGTAAAGCAAAAACTAGAGCAAATGAAGAACAAACTTAACCAATAAAAAGGGAAGTTGGCTTTTTATTCTACTCGTAATAACTCTCTCAAAAAACCTTTCTCTTCCGTATTATTTGCGGGGACGGCCAATGATGGGGGGTTGTATTACCCGAATAAAATCCCTACCTTACCCCAGAAAACTATCCTTTCCTTTAACGAAAAAAGTTATTCGGAAATTGCTCTCGCGGTTATCTACCCTTTCTTGAAAGGAGAAATCCCTAAGCCAGCATTAAAAAAAATTATCGATAACAGCTACAACACCAAAAACTTTTCTCCCCAAAACGCTGCCCTTTTAAAAAAAATCACACCTGATTTTTTTTTACTGGAATTATTTCATGGCCCTACCCTAGCTTTTAAAGACTTTGCTCTGCAGTTTTTATCTGGTTTAATAGATTATTTCCTTAAAAAAAACCAAAAAAAAATCATTATCTTAGGGGCAACCTCAGGAGATACTGGATCAGCAAGCATTCAAGCTTTTAAGAAAATAAAGGCAGCAGAAATATTTATCCTGCATCCCCATAAAAAAGTCTCTCTTAAACAACGACTACAAATGACCACGGAAGATTCTGCTAACGTTCATAACCTAGCTTTAAAAGGAAACTTTGACGACTGCCAAAATGTTGTCAAGGCTATTTTCAAAAAACACTCTGTTATTAAAAATCGGCAACTAGTTTCGGTTAACTCCATTAACTTTTTTCGACTAGTCCCTCAAATTGTTTACTATTTCTATGCTTTTTCAAGGATGAAAAAAAAAATTAATGACCAAATTAACTTTGTTGTTCCTACGGGAAATTTTGGTGACATTTTTGCTGGTTATTTGGCCAAATCAATGGGTCTTCCCATAAAAAACCTTATTGTAGCTACCAATGAAAACGACATTCTCCATCGCTTTTTGAATACCAATTTATACGTCAAGAAAAAACTCAAAAAAACTCATTCTCCTAGTATGAATATTGTTGTTGCTAGCAACTTTGAAAGATTACTTTTTCACGTGTATAACGGCGATTCTAAAAAAGTAAAAAAAATTATGGAGGACTTGGTCAAAAAAAGTGCTTTTACCATTGATGAAAAAGAGTTTCAGATGATAAAAGAAACTTTTAGTAGCATAAAAACTTCTAACGCTGAAACGCTAAAAATCATTGAATGGTTTTATCAAAAACACAAAAAAGTTATCGACCCGCATACTGCTACCGCCGTAAAATGGTTGTATGAAAAAGAAGAAAAGCCTAGCCCGACTAACCCCAACCAATCTCCCACAATCGCTCTCGCTACAGCTCACCCAACTAAGTTTGATGAAGTTTATAATAAAATTAAAACAACTATTAAATTTAAAGATCCGCTAAAAAATTTATTGGAGAAAAAAGAAAATTTCGATATTATAGAAAACTCAGAAGAGACAGTAGAAAAATTTATTCAAAAAAAATTGCCATAAATTTGCTGCTTTTTATTCATAACCTAAATCATTAAGTTTTAAAACAAACTTTTCTACTAAAGCTTGATTGGCATTTAATGCAAGTGATTTCTTCCAAGAAGTAATTGCAAATTCATAAAAACCTAACTTATAATAAATTGAGCCTTCCATATTATGGACAGTAATATTTTCGGGGAAAGATTTTTTTAAACTATTGAGCTTTTTTAAAGCTAAGCGATAAAATTTATTTTTTATGAGATCCCTTACTTGTAAAAGTTGGATAGGGAGATCTTCTTCTTCTTCTAAATTAATGGCACTTTCATTTTTATTCTTATCTTTATTTTGCAGATCTTTTTTGTCACTAGTATTCTCATTAGTAGCAATTGAAATACGATTTTTATAAAAAAGATTATCAATATTAAAGACATTACTACCATCTTCATCATCTACTTTTTCGTTATTTTTATTATCTATTTGTTGACTGCTAAACTCATCCTGCTCTATCTCTTCTAGTTCAGGGGCGGTTTCTACCCCTGTTTCAGATCTAGGTTCTCTTTCTGTTTCACCTTCAGAACTTTTCAAATCTTCCAAATCTTCCAAATCTTCCAAATCTTCCAAATCTTCCAAATCTTCTTCTGTAGCACCTGACAAGTTTAGAATGTAATCTAAATTTTTATCACTAATAATAGTTTCTAATAAAGCTTCCTCATTCACATTACTTTGCTGAGGCAATAAGCTAACCCAAAGCAATAAAATTAAAATAGATAGTTTTTTTTTCATTGATATTTTACCTTTAAAAAAATATTTATAAATCAAACCGATACTTAAACCCTAAACTAAAAAATATATCAATAATCTCATCAACCGATTCATTATCAATAAACGGCATAATATTCACATCAAAAAAAAGATAATAATCGCTGACAAAAACAAAAGTAATTCCCGTAGTTAAAAGTGGTATAGCTGAAAAATTAAGATCAAAATCATCAGTTGTTGTATTTAAAGAAAAAAGCCCAAGCCGAAAAGACAATAAAAGTTCGAGAAACGTATAATTTACTTTGGCCAATTCTAAAATATCAACCTCAATACCTAAGCCATAGATGAACTGAAGATTGGTTGTGAAATCACTCTCGTTATTGACATTAATAAATGACGCTCCCAAGTCAACGAAAAGCATTAAATTTAATTTAGTATTAGCAACAAAGAAAGTTTTACCAATAGAAAATTCTAAATAGATAGGAAACTCTTCTAATTCAAGATTCATTCCCGGATACAAGCCTAGCAAAATAAACCATTCAGTTGAACGCCAGGCCGTTGTCCATTTATCAGCCCAAATAATACTATGATCAAGGCTTCTAATAATTATAGCGAGTTCTAATTTATTGCTTTTTAAAGTAAGATTAATTACTGCATATTGCGTGGCATTTAATTCTTTAGTTAAAGCAATAATTTTATCTTTATCTTCTACATTGACAAATTCAATCTTTTTTAAATCATAATTCACCTGTGCTCTATTTAAAGCTTCCACTGATTTAATAAAATGGAAAAATTTATTTTCTTGATAAATAGCTTCAATGGATTTGAGTAAATATTCGCGATGTTTATTTTCTATACTATCATCACCAAGATAATTAAAATTTACCATAGCAACTTTTTCTTTTAAAACCCCTTCTTCAATGGCCCGATTAATATCAATAGTTGCTCTATCAACTAGAAAATCAATGTATTTATATATGTGTTTTTTTTCTCGTACAACTTTCTCGTCTTCAATTTCTTGAGAAAAAGCCGGCAAAAAGCTAACAAAAAAAAAAACAGGCAAGAATTTTAAAAAAAAATCTTTCATTTCAATTAATTTTCGTATTAATTAGACTAAAAATTTAAAATTATACTCATTAATTGTATTTTATTTTTAGAGAAAATTATCAATAAATTTAATTTAGCAAAAAATTTAGCAGAAAAAATATTATTCGACACAATAATTTTTTTAAAAACTAAAAGCAAATAAAAATTAAATATTTTACTATTATAAAATTCCTTAAAAAGCAACAACAACCTACTATTGTTTAGTGATTTATTGATATAATTATATTAAGAAAATTAAGATAATTTCTCTTTAATAAAAAAAATTGCTTTCAATCAAAAAAAACAATCTTCATCTTTTTCGCTATTTAGTTCCTTATTTTAAGAAGTATTTTTGGCTTTATGCTATAGGTTTTTTTTTTATGTTCCTGCATAACTATGGTTATGTGAAATTAGCAGAGTATTTCAAAATAACCCTTGACTATATCATTAACGAAAATGAAAGTTCTACTACCCTTACTTATCTAGGCACCACTTTTTTTTTCCTTTTTATCACCGTTTTTTTCATGTATTTGATGCGACATATAATCATTGGGAATAGTAGAAAAATCGAGTACGAAGTAAGAAAAAAACTAATGGATAAACTGTTAAACCTACCCATTGCCTTCTACAAAAAACAAGAAACTGGTGACCTGGTAAGTAGGATTACCAATGACCTCAACGACATTCGCACTCTCCTCGGTCCAGGGATAATGTACATCCCCAACTCCCTTAGTCGAGTAGGATTTTTTATTCCAGTGATGCTGGCTATTAATATAAAACTCCTAAGCATACTTCTCCTGCAGATGATTATTCTCATTATCCTAATTTTTTTAGTGATGCCAAAATTTAGACCATTTTATCGCAAAGTACAAGATACCCGAGCAGAAATTAATAATCAGGCTTGGCAGATGATTTTTGGCATAACCACCATCAAACTCAATTCCATGCAGGATTATCAAACTAACAATTTTAAAAAGTTAAACCAAAAGTATATGGATGATAATCTACGCTTAGCTAGACTGGAAGAGTTTACTTGGCCCTTTTTCTTTTTCTTTTTTTCGCTTAGTGAAGTGATCATCCTTCTCATAGGTGGGCAAGAAATCATAAACGGCAACATTAGTGTAGCGGAGCTATTGCAGTTTAGCATTATGGTAGGGGTTATCACTTTTCCGATTTTTTCTCTAGGATGGGTTATGTCGATTATTCAACAAGGGGTAAGTGCTCAAGAAAGGATTAATCAATTTTTTAATTACCCGGTAGCCACTCAAAAATCTTTAAAAACTACTTTGGAAAAACCTTTTAAATTAGAATTAAAAAACGTTAGCTTGAAAAACGAGTACGGACAATTTGTTTTAAAAAATATTAATTTAAAAATCACTGAAGGTAGCTTTTTAGGGATAAGTGGAAAAATTGGTTCGGGGAAAACGGTTTTGATTGAATTAATTATGAAAATTATTACCCCTAGCTCGGGAGAAATTTTATTAAACGGAATACCTGCTAATCAAATCCCTAATGAAATTTATTATAAAATACTGGCTTTAGTTCCTCAGGAAACCTTTTTGTTTTCTACGGCTATGAAAAATAACTTAGCTTTTGAAAAAGGGGCTGACCCCATTATGCCAGAAGTTATTTCTTCGGCTAAAACTTCAAGCATTCACAACGAAATTAATGAGTTCAAAAATAAATATGATGAGATGATTGGGGAAAGAGGGATTACTTTATCCGGAGGGCAAAAGCAGAGAACGGCTATTGCTCGAGCCATTTATAAAAAAGCAAATATTTTAGTTATGGATGATTCGCTTTCTAGTATTGATAGCGAAACCGAACAATCTATTTTAAATAATTTTAAAAAACTTAAAAACCTTAAAACTATAATTTTTTCTTCTCATAAAATTTCTTTTTTAAAAGAGGCAGATAAAATCATTTATTTAAAAGAGGGGAAAATTATCGAACAAGGGAATCATCAAGAACTATTAAAAAAGAAAAAAGAGTATTATCAATTAGTGAAACTCCAGAAATTAAAAAGCAAATTAAGTAACTCTTAATAACGTGGCCAAACAAAATCAAGAAAAAACTTTTACCAGCAAAAAATGGGACCCTAAAGCCATTAAATGGATGCTGAGTTATGTTTTAAAAAACCCTTGGATTATTTTATTTACTTTATCTTTTATGCTCCTAGCAGATATCACTAGCGCCCTAACCCCTTATTTATTTAAACTAGGGATAGATAGTGCTTTAGTCGAAAAAGAATATTCGATACTAGTCAAATACTCGATACTAATGACCCTTTCGCTTTCATCTAGTTTTGTTTTTTCTTTTTTCTTTAGTTATCAGATTCAAAAAATTGGGCAAAAAATGATTTTGCTTATTCGTATGGATATTTTGGAAAAAATATTTTCTCTTAACCAACGCTATTTTGATAGTAACCCCATTGGCAAAACCCTTACTCACTTGACGAGCGACGTAGAAGCCATAAAAGAATTTATTTCCGATGGCATTATTGGGCTTTTAGGTGGGATTTTTAATATTTTAATTATTGGCATCATTCTTTTTTATCTTAATCCTTGGCTAGCTTTAGCCACTACTATTTCCCTACCTTTGTTTTTAATAGCTAGTTGGTTTTTTAAAAGAAGCTTGCAGAAAGGGTATCGCGGGGTGAGGAAAGCGAACTCCATTATGAATACTATCCTTATCGAATCCATCACTGGAATTAAAGAAATCACTCTTTTTAACCACAAAGAAAAAAGCTTAAAAGATTTTGACAAAAGCAATAAAAATTATCTCAATTCATTTTTAAAAATAGTTCACTCTTACTCACTTTATTTTCCGCTTATCGAAGTCGTTAGTAGCATTTCTATGATTTTTGTTTTATTTTCTGTTCACCTTTTATTTGGCGTAAGTGATTTAACCGTGGGAGATGTTTTTGCTTTTTTCTTTTATATTAATATGTTTTTCCGTCCGCTAAGGCATCTAGCGGAGCAGTTTAATACCTTTCAACTAGCTATGAGTGCCTCTGAAAGGCTTCATCATTTTTTGACTACCAAAGATAATTTAGAAAAAATAACCCCCCCTAGCAACAAAAAAATAGATTTAACCGGGGACATTGCTTTTAAAGACGTTGCCTTTAACTACTCTAAGGACAAACCGGTTTTTACAAAATTAAATTTTAAAATTAAAAAAGGGCAGGTGGTCGCCCTAGTGGGGAGCACGGGTTCGGGGAAAAGCACCATCATTTCTTTACTCAATGGGCTTTATCCGATAAGCAAAGGAAGCATTACCATCAATAACCATAACCTTAAAAAGATCCCCCTAACCACACTACGTGATAACATTGCCACTATCCCTCAAGATGTCTTTCTATTCACTGGGAGTTTTATTGAAAACATTAGCTTGGGAAAATCATTTAATAAAGAAGACATTTATAAAACTAGCAGAAAAATACGACTAGATTCTTTTATCAATAAATTCCCTAAAAAGTATGAGGAAAATGTTCTTGAAGAAGGCAAGTCGTTATCAACCGGGCAAAAACAATTACTAGCCTTTGCCCGCTCTTTTATTCAAGATTCTCCCATCATCGTTTTAGATGAAGCAACTGCTAATATTGATAGTGAATCAGAAAAACTCATTGAGCTAGCCTTAAAAGAAGTTATTAAAAATAAAACCGCTATTATCATTGCTCACCGGCTTTCGACGATTCAATACGCGGATAAAATCCTGGTTTTAAAAGACGGTAAAATAGTCGAGCAAGGTAATCACGAAACCCTTTTGAAAAAGAAAAAAAATTATTATAAATTCTATCAAATGCAAAGCCTCCAACTAAATAAAAAATAAAAACACATACCATTTTCTTTGATGAATAATAATTCTTTTATTACCACATTTTCTTTAAAAAAAATGTCAACTTCTTTAAATGAAAACCAACAAGTCAGTTACACGTTAAAAATTACTGAGCAAGAAGAAATTAACTTGAATAATTTCTTGCAGAAAAAAATCAAGCTTCGCTTTACTAAAAAAATTTCCTGCATTCATTGCGGGCGTAAAATCAACCAATCCTTTCAACAAGGCTATTGCTTCCCTTGCTTTAAAAAACTACCCCAAACCGACACCTGCCAGATAAAGCCTGAGTTATGCCATTACCATTTAACAACCTGCCGAGATAGCGAATGGGGAGAAAAAAACTGCTTCATTCCTCACACCATCTACCTAGCTCATACCTCTAATATAAAAGTAGGAATTACTAGAAAACACCAGCAGAAAAACCGCTGGTGCGATCAAGGGGCTAGCCAAGCACTCCCCTTAGGCTACACTCCCAACCGTTTATTAGCTGGGAAAGTAGAAGTTTTTTTGAAAAATTATTTTAAAGATAAAACCATTTGGACTAAGATGCTTTTCTCTCCTACTCTTTTCCTTAACACCACCGAATTATTAACTCATAAAAAAAGCGCCTTGAGCAAAATAAAAGATTCTTTTCCAAAGAAAGATTTTATTACCGAAGCAAAAGATTTAGTTTATAATTTTACTTATCCAATCAATAACTTACCAGAAAAGAAAAAAAATTTTAACCTCGAAAAAGAACCCCTTATCGAAGCAGAATTTTGGGGAATAAAAGGGCAATATTTAATTTTATCTAATGGAGTTTTCAATGTTCGTAAGCACGCTGGTTATGAAGTGGAACTGCAATTTTCATAATGACAAAAATTTCTAAACCTCAAATAATTTTAGCTCAAATTAATTCTCTAGTAGGAGACCTAAAAGGGAACACCAAAAAAATCATTTCGATTATAAAAAAAAATCAAACTAAAAACAGCTTAATAATTTTCCCCGAATTAGCTATCTGGGGATACCCACCTAAAGACCTCCTTTTCAATACTTCTTTAATAGAAGAAAATTTTTTAGCTATAAAAAAAATTACTGAAGCTATTGACTTAGAGACTACCGTTATCGTTGGGGCAGTTGATAAAATAAAAAACAATTTATACAATACCGCTTTTATTTTAGAGCACCATAAAATCAAAAAAAAAATTTATAAGGTGCTTTTACCTAATTGGGATGTTTTTAACGAGCTTCGCTACTTTCATATCCCAATAAATTTTTTCTCTTCCTTTAGTTTAGCTAATAATCTTATCACTTGGCAAAACAAGAAAATCTTGCTTACTATTTGTGCTGATATCTGGCCAGCAAGGCCGCCTTATTCTCACTCCCCTTTTTCCACTCTTGCTTTAAAAAAAATTGATCTAATTATTAACATTTCTGCTTCTCCTTTTTTTAAGGAGAAAGTTGCTATTAGAAAAAAAGTTGCTTGCTCTTTTAAAAAAGGAATTGACGCACCGCTAATTTATCTCAATAGTGTTGGGGCACATGACGATTTAATTTTTGACGGCAATAGTTTTGTTCTTAATAAAAAAGGAGACATGATAAAAAAACTTCCCGCTTTCCAAAAAGTAATAGCCCCTCTCACTTTTCCCATTAATGAAGCTCCTCTAGCAAAGCCTCTATCAAAAGATCAGCAAGAAGAAATTTTCTCTGCTATTCGTTTAGGGTTAAGGGAATACCTAGTCAAAAATAATTTTAAAAAAGTCATTATTGGCCTTAGCGGAGGAATCGATTCGGCCCTAGTCGCAAGTTTAGCTGCTTTAATTTTAGGGAGTAAAAAAGTTATCTTAGTCTTGCTTCCTAGTCAGTATACTAGTAAAGAATCTTTAGAAGATGCTAATGAGCTAGCTAAAAAACTTAAGATTAATCCACTGACAATAAGTATAGAAGAGAAAGTTGATCTTATTCGAAAAGAGTTGCCTAAAATAAAATCCTTAACCGATGAAAACTTACAAGCAAGGATGAGAGGATTAATGCTAATGACTTTAAGTAACGAAGAAGGGGCACTTTTATTAGCTACGAGTAATAAGAGCGAATTAGCGATGGGTTATGGTACTCTCTATGGGGACTTGGCAGGGGGATTAAATATTATTGGAGATCTTTTCAAAACCGAAGTGTATGCCTTAGCTAACTGGATTAATCAAAAAAAAAATATTATTCCCTCTAACATTTTAACAAAAGAACCCACAGCCGAATTAAAAGCCAACCAAAAAGATAGTGACACTCTACCGCCGTATGAAGTATTAGATAAAATTTTAAATGCGGCAATTGTTCAACAAAAAAGTTTTCGAGAAATAAAAAAATTGGGTTTTCCTCAAAAACTCGTTCAAGAAGTTATGTATAAAATAAAAATCAACGAATACAAAAGATACCAATCTCCTCCTATCCTCAAACTTAGTGAAAAAGCATTTGGCCCCGGAAGAATTATCCCCTTAACCCAAAAGTAAGAAACCGATAACTTTAAAACTAGCAATTTATTCTAATTAGTTCACAATCTATAATATACTTTTACTCATAATGGCTTTTACCTTAAATTATTTCAAAGAGTTGAAAAAAAAGAAAGAACCTATAAGCGCTTTAACGGCTTATGACTCCACCCAGACAAGAGTAGCAGAAAAAGCTGGGATAGAAATCCTCTTAGTGGGAGACAGCTTAGGCATGGTCGTGCAAGGGCAGAACAACACCTTGCCGGTAAAGTTACAAGACATGATCTACCACACAAAGTGCGTCAGTAGTGCTATTAACCAAAGCTTTTTGATTACAGATATGCCTTTTCTAACCTACACCAATCCCGAGCAGGCTTTAAAAAATGCTGGCAGTTTAATTCAAAAAAGTAAAGCGAAAATGGTAAAAATAGAAGGAGCTGATCCTAATCTATTAACAGTCATTCAAACCCTACTACAAAATCATATACCCGTATGTGGGCATCTGGGATTAACCCCTCAATCTATTTTAGAATTAGGGAAATATGGCGTAAAGGGGCAAACTCTCGATGAGATTAGTGCCTTAAAGAAAAACTTTAAAGATTTAGAAGCAATTGGCGTTCCCATGGTCGTTTTAGAATGCGTCCCTCACAAAGTAGCCAAAGAACTCACCGAAACGACTTCCATGATTGTTATTGGAATAGGAAGCGGGAAGTACTGTGATGGCCAGATATTGGTAAATTATGATTTACTGGGTTTAAGTGGGAAGAAAATAAAATTTATTAGAAATTTCCTAAAAGAAACTAATGACATTGCATCAGCGATTTCCGCTTATCACCAAGCGGTTAAAGAAAGGAGTTTTCCTAGTACCGAAGAATCCTATCATATATGAAAATCATTAAAACTGCCAAAAGCTTATCTCTTTTTCAAAAAGATTTTTCCCAGCTCACTTGCCTTGTTCCTACTATGGGAAACTTGCATGATGGGCATTTGTCTTTAATCGAACTAGCACAAAAAAAAGCTGAAAAAGTTGTCGTTAGTATTTTTGTTAATCCGCTACAGTTCTCTCCTAAGGAAGATTTTTCCAGCTACCCTCGAACGCTAAGTGAAGATTTAGCAAAACTAAAAAGTAAAGTAGATTTTGTTTTTTTGCCTGATACTAAACTTCTTTTTCCAGAAGGAGCAAATAATTCTTTTGCCATAAAAGCACCAGCATATTTAGCGAGCCCTTTATGTGGAATAACTCGACCTCATTTTTTTCATGGGGTTGCTAGTATTGTTTTTAGGTTATTTCAAATATTAAAACCACGCTTAGCTATTTTCGGCGAAAAAGATTTTCAACAGTATTTGGTGATAAAAAAAATGGTGCAGGAATTTCATCTACCAATAAAACTTGGCCTAGGTAAAATTATAAGAGAAAAAAATGGGTTAGCTATGAGCTCGAGGAATAACTATTTAAATAATACTCAGTTACAAAAAGCCAGCCTACTCTACCATCATTTAAAATTAATCAAAAAAAATCTAACAACCAATATTTCTCAAGCATCATGGAATTCCCTTAAAAAAGATACCATTAGTGCCTTAACCAAAGAAAAAATAAAAGTAGAGTATTTAGAAATAAGGGATAAAAAAAATCTGCAACTGCAAGAGAGTAATTTTAGAAATGCTAGAATATTTATTGCAGCTACCATTGGGAAAACTCGCTTAATCGATAACCTGGTCATTAATTAAACAATGCTTGAAATTGAATTCACCAAAATGCATGGGCTTCATAATAGTTTTGTAATTATGAATGACTTTTCTAACTACTTCACCCAAAGTGGAAACGAAAAACTTGCTTCTCTAGCAAAAATAGTTTGCTCTTATCAAAAAGGGATAGGTGCTGATGGGTTAGTCATCGTAAAACTCCCTCCCAGCATAGAAGAAGATTACGACTTAGAAATGCTTATTTTCAATAGCGATGGGAGTGAGGCCAAGATGTGCGGTAATGCCATAAGGTGCTTGGCTAAATATGCTGTTGATGAAAAAATTACTCAAAAAAAAAAATTAATTTTCAAAACGAAAAGTGGCCCTATTTCAACCCAATTACTAAGTAACCAAAAAAACTCGGCCCTAGTTCGAGTGGACATGGGAGTTCCCACTATAAAAACACCCTTTAGTTTTAACCAAACTACCTATTATCCCCTATCTATTGGAAACCAGCACGCAGTTCAATTGGTTGATAATTTTAATTTCCCTTATCAAGAATTAGCAGGAAATTTACAAAAACAAAAAGAGCATTTCTCCCAGAGCGTTAATGTTGAGTTTATTGTAGTTGATCCGAAAAAAAATCATATTACTATGCGCGTGGTGGAAGCGGGAGTCGGTGAAACCCTAGCTTGTGGAACCGGAGCTTGCGCCTCAGCAGTAATTGCCATAAATCAGAAAAAAATAAATTCTAACAAAGTTACCGTTTCGCTCTTAGGAGGAGATTTGGAAATAATTTGGCAAAATCAAAAAAATGTGCTAATGACTGGATTAACGACTTTAGTCGCCAAAGGGACTTTTTATTTAGAGAAAAATTTTTTTTGAGAAAGAACGTTAAATAATTTTTTTAGATTTTTATTCTTGTCAAATATTTCACATTCATAGCTAAAGCCTTTTCAAGCGATTTATAAAAATTTTCGATATGCTCGGACGAGAGATTTTCCTGCTTCTCTAATTCGTAAAGAGAGTTTTGGAGGAGCACTTCCACCCAGGGCTTGATTACTGGAGCTAACTTAAACGTACTTAAAGTAGCAGCTTGCTTAGAATAATTGAAGTTGACCTTATCTAAAAGTGACTTTAGCATGGTTAAATTTTTTTTCAACTCAATGATAATTTCAGTTAGTTCTTCTTTAAAATATTTTAAAGATTCCTGATTTTTTTTTTCTAAAGCACCCTGATAATCATCAAAAGAATTATGGAGCTCTTTGATAAAAATGATTTTATCAGTAGTAAAGTTCGTTTTTAAAAAGTCAGTTAGTTTTTTAAAAGGAAGATTATCAACTTTAATTCCAGTTTGCGAGCCATTATAAAAATTATGGTTAATGGTCGAAATTTTTTTTTCTATCCATTTTTTAAACAACTCAAACTTAGTATCGATAAACACGACTTCTCCTAATCGATTAAAGATTTTTTTTTCATCTTTAACATTGGTAATTTTAGCCGTCATCATAGCATGGGTATTAAAACGAGTAATAGAAGAAAACCAGTACTCTTCATACATGGTCCCTCTAAGGTGATAACTACTGGAAGTATAACAAAGGTCTAAACCAATAAAAATAGTTTTTTTAAAATTGATAATTTCTACTATGGCCAACGCCGCGGTAACAACCGAACCCCCTACTTCAATTTTCCCCTTCCCACCAAAATGCTGACTAAGGAAGTTATAAAATGGAAAGATTGAATCAAAAATAATTTTTTTTTTAAAAAAGCGTAATGGATAAGCATTAATCCCGGGTTCGTGAATAAGGATAGTTTTTTGATAAACCCAATTAGGCAAATTTTCTAGATATTTAGCATTGATTTTTTGTGGGTCAATCGCCACTATAAAATCTGGATAAATTTTGTGATGCAATAAAACTTTGACAATAGTATCAACTGCAATAATAATAACTTGTTTTTGCTTTTTCTGTAAAATAGCTAAATCAAAATAAAGCGATGGACCGGCCCCTACTACTACCGCCATTTTTTCTTTTCCCCAATTTGCTAGTTTTTTCAAGGGATAAGAGTAGATAATGCTCTTGGTATTTTTAGTAAGATTGCGGAACCACATATTTTCAAACTTGGTAATAGTAAAGCGATTAATATTTTTTTGCTGATAAAAGGCGCGAACACTTTTTTCTATTTCAGCATAAGGCTTTTCAAAAATTAGCATTTGTTTTTGGTTTTTAAAAAGCATTAACTTTCTATCTTTAAAAGAAAAAATTACTTGCTTCACTTCTTCTTCCCAGTTTTTTTGATTAATAAAAAAAATATTTTTAAAAAGGCTAAACTGAGAGTAATATTTTTTTAGCCATTTATTGAATTCAATTATTATGGATTTTTCTACTTCAAGAATAACCACAGGAGAGTTTTGATACTTTTTAATAATCTCTAACCCTAGATAAAAATTTCCTAGGCCTAAGAGAATAACCAAGTTGGTTGATGAAGTGCTTGCTTCTTCTAGTACTCGCCTACTTTCTTTTTCTGGGGCAAAGCGACTAGATAAAGGGATGTGCCTATTTTCTTTTTGATAAAAAACAATGGTTTTATTATTTACTTCATTAATAACTATCATCGAAAGTAAATAGTAATTTCAGCGTTATTGGTCACTGAAGAATTAGCTCTTGGAATTTGCTTATAGGCATAACCAATCCCTTCGGTATTAATAGAAATATCTTTTCCACTAGCTTTTTTCAAGTTGCCAAATAAAACCAAACTATTCCTTAAAGATAAATTAGAAAAATTGGGAACTAGGTCGCCAAAGAGCTCAACGACATTCTCATTGTAAATATTTTGTTGAATAAGTTGCTGATCATATTTTTGAATAACTCGTTCATTAGGTAAGCGGTAATGAAAAATAAGCTTCTCTACCACCTGAGCGTAGAGTGGCGCAGCTACTTTTCCACCATAATATTCTTTTTTAGGAGTATTAATAACAATTAATATAGAATATTTAGGAGAACTAACCGGGTATCCTCCAGCAAAAGTAGAGTGATAACGATCCGTATAATATCCTCCAGAAGTGTAATTCACAAGCTGACTAGTCCCAGTTTTGCCAAATACTTCCTCAAGACCAGTATTCCTAGCCCCACTTCCCGTGCTTCCTTTTAACGTACCCAATACCAATAAATCTACCAACTTGCTAGTGGTTTCTTCTTTTAAGATTTTCGCTAAAACTTTCGGTTCTGCTAAAATATCGTTTTGCTGATAGCCTTGCTCCAGTTGAACTCCTTTAATTATTTGAGGCTGCATCATATTCCCATTACCAATAAAAGCAGAAAAAATGGCCGATAACTGCAGGGGTGACACAGCAATCCCATGGCCTATCGGGATAGTTGCTCTAGTTCTTAGTCCCCACTCTTCTAAAGGAGGCACCTGGCTTTTTACTTCTGACGGAAGATCAACACCGAGTTTTTCTCCAATAAATAATTTTTTTAAAAAGGCGTACATTTCTTCATTGCTAATAACTTCCGTGGCTTGGATAATTCCAGCATTACAAGAAAATTTAATAATATCTTCTAAAGAAACATCCCCATGATGAGCGTTGCATTTAATGATTTCACCATTTTTTAATTCGTAATACCCTTTACAGTGGTATTTTTTTTCCGTGGGATCAACGTTATGTTTTTCCATTAGGTAAGCACTAAAAATGGCTTTAAAAATTGATCCGGGATCAATAATGGTCGAAACACTCAAATCTCTAAATAAGCGCTTATCCGTGCTATTAAATTGATTTAAATCAAAGGTAGGATAATTCGCAATTCCCACTACTTTTCCAGTATAAATTTCCTGCACAATAATTGTTCCAGCTTTAGCTCCGTTTTGGATAACTGCTTTTTGTAAAATTAGCTCTAACTCTCTTTGAAAATCTTTATTAATATTAATGGCTATTTTTTTGCTTTTAATCTCATCGGGATTGTATTCCAAGACATCATTATATTCTAACTCTAAACCACTAAGCCCTTCTCCATCATACCCCACAAACCCTAAAGTCTGAGCTAAAAGATTTTTGTAAGGATAGCGACGATATTCTACTTTATCAATGAGAAGTAAATTGTTTTGATTAATTTTCAAAACTTCCTGCACATAATTTTTAGAAGCAAATCTTTTTAAAAGAACAACTTTTCTATCAGCAATAAACTCTTCTAATTTTTCTCGTTTTAAATTAAAAGTATCTATAAGATTAACTATATCTAATTCTTGAATGTTACTTTTTTTGCCATTAAAATAAACATTGTACCTGGTTTCAGAAAAAGCTAGCACGTTGTTTTGACTATCAACAATCTGCCCCCTGGCTAAATGATTATCAGCATTTTTTTTAACATTAAAAGAATTAACTTTAAAATAAATTATCCTTACACCAACAGCTAAAAGCAAAAAAGTAAAACAAAAGTAAATAAAAATAACTCTAAAATTATAAGAACTCTTTCGAACATCTTTTTGATGCTGAATAAACTTATTTTTTAAAAAAGCAATGAAATAACGAAAAAAATTATTCAAGGTTATTTTGGGTAGTACTTTCTAAAACATTAAACCAGAGAGTTCCTAAAGGATTCATAGACTTAGTTTGCCCGCTAAGTGCTTCAAAAGGAACATGGGTCATTAGCTCATGCCAATTACCAATTAACAAAGACGTTTTACCGGCCATAGCCGCATGGACGGCATTTTGGGCCATACGATTACAAAAAACTCGGTCGAAACTATTTGGCGGAGCCGAGCGAACAATATAACTAGGGTCAATGTACTTCAAAGAAAGCTTCACATTAATATCGGTAAAATGTTGGTTAATTCTTTTTTTCAAATAGGTGCCTATGTCTGGTAAAATGGCGTTGCCGGAGGGGTCGAATCTCTTTTGTTTTTCTTTAATGTGATGCAGTCCCGAACCTTCTGCCACCACAATAACCGCATGTTTTTTAATCTTAAAGCGGTTTAATAAAGAGGCAAATAATCCCTTAGCCCCTTCTAATTTAAAAGGGATTTCGGGGATTAAGCAATAATTTACCACCCCCGTGGATAAAGCAGAAGTGGCTGCGATAAAGCCGGTATTTCTTCCCATTACTTTTACTAATCCAATGCCATTATAATGCCCCCTGGCTTCTTCATGGGCAGCTAAAATGGCATCACCTGCTTTTTCAACTGCCGTTTCAAAACCAAATGATTTCATGACAAAGGGAATGTCATTATCAATAGTCTTGGGAATCCCCACAACGCTAATTTTAAGACTCCTTTTTTCGATTTCTTTAACAATCTCAAAAGCCCCACGCATAGTTCCATCGCCCCCCACAGCAAATAGTATGTTAATGTTATTTCTAATTAAATTATCAACCATTTCACTAGCGGTAGGAGCTCCTCTAGAAGAACCTAAAAAAGTTCCTCCTACTTGGTGAATGTCTTCTACTAAATCGGGATTTAGCACAACAAACTCTTCTCCATTATCCCCTAGCCCTTGATAACCAAATTTAATCCCTACAATATTTTTCACTTTATAGCGATTCCATAGTTGCCTTA
This sequence comes from Spirochaetota bacterium, assembly GCA_965277105.1. Taxonomy (GTDB): domain Bacteria; phylum Spirochaetota; class UBA12135; order COTS27; family CAXSBA01; genus CAXSBA01. Next base: position 878,949 of record OZ255710.1, read on the forward strand.
CTAATCCTCGAATAACCGCATTAAGCCCCGGGCATAATCCTCCACAAGTAACAATTCCTACCTTAGTATTTTTAGGGTTAAAATAAATCTTTTTTCTAGGGCCGGACTTTTCAAAAGCTCCCTCAAAAACAGCTGGAGTTTCGGCATTTTTAGTATTAAAACGAATATCTCTAATGACTTTATCGCTATCATCAACAAAAATTTGTTTTTCGGTAAGAGGACTTTTAAAAGTGGGAGTTCCTAGGGATTTTATAAGCAGGGAATTATTATCCATAGAAATATTATACTATTTTTTTTTACCTTTACCCTTAGTAATCTTTTTTTTTAATAAAAGATTTAAGAAAAAACTTATTTAGGATTGTTTTGGATAAAATGAAGGATTTCTTTTTCCGAAGGCATGGCCTCTGAACAAGTTTTTTTACTAACCACGATAGCTGCACTAGCACTAGCAAAATTACCAGCAAAAGTTAAATCTCTTTTTTTTTTCCAAGCGTAACAAAAGCCCGCTAGAAAAGCATCTCCCGCCCCAAAAGGCTTTTTGCTTTTTACATTAAAAGGTTTAATAAAAACTTCTTTTTTATCTTTCGTATAAATTTTCGTTCCCAATGGCCCATTTTTTAAAATAATAATTTTAGCTTTATTAGTCAGCCATTTATCGAATAATTTTTTTTTTGCTTTTTGCCAAGTTATATTCTTGATTAAAAACTTAAACTCTTCTGTGTTGCCAATGATTATGTCACTCTGCCTAGCTACCTTGTCATAATACAAGGTCGTTTCTTTTTTATTTTTCCAATGATATGCTCGATAATCTAAATCAAAAATAACATTCACATCATTTTTTTGAGCAAAATCTGCTACCTTTATAGTAGTGGTTCTAGAAGGATCTCGAGCCAAATTAGTTCCACTAATAATTAAAGATTCACTTTTTTTTAAACTATCGTAATCAATTTCATTTGCTCTTAAATTTAAATCGCAAGGATTTTCGCGGTAAAAAACCACTGAGCCATTTTTAGGCTTTATCTCCGTAAGGGCCAAACTAGTTTTAAGTTTTTTATCTCTAACAATAAAATCCGTATTCACTTTTTTTTTCTTTAAATAACTGACGATAAAATCACCAATGCCATCCTCAGACACTTTGGTAATAATAGCTACTTTTGACTTTAAAGCCGCTAACCCTACCGCTACGTTGGCGGGGGTTCCTCCTACTCCAGCTAAAAAGTTATTTACCTTAGGTAAAGAAACATTTTCCTCATGGGCGTATAAGTCAAAACCCGCCCTTCCTAAGGTAATGAAATCAAACTTTGCTTTTTTTCTAGAATGTAACAAAATGATTAATTAATCATTAGCTAGTAAACCAGCAATATAATCATACGCCATCTTCGCATATTTTAAAGGAGGCGCTTTAGCTGGGTCTTGCTCAGCTTCAACTACCATCCACCCTTCGTAACTACCCTTAAAAACATCGATAATTTTTTTAAAATCAATCACCCCATCAGGGTCGCCTGGCACGGTAAAAACCCCCGAGAAAACCGCATCCAAAAAACTAGTATTTTCTTTCTTAACTTTTTCTAAAATAGGACGACGAACGTCTTTTAAATGAATATGCTTAATATAGTTTTGATATTTTTTGGCTAGCCGCAAAGGATCATCTCCCGAAAAATAAAAATGGCCAGAGTCGTAGTTTAAAAAAACATAACGACTATCCACCTCGTTTAATAAGCGATCTACTTCTATTTCAGTTTGCACAGCTGTTCCCATATGATGATGATAGCAAAGAAAAAGCCCTTTATCTAAAGCTATTTTTCCTAACTCATTAAGCCCACTAGCAACTTTTTTCCACTGCTCTAAACTAAACTCCCCTTTTCCGGAGAAAACCCCTACTTTTCGATTTCCCTGGCAGCTGTTCCCTTGCTCAGCACCGCCCACAACCTTTACTCCTAAGGCAGCTAAAAAATCTAGATGAACCAAAAAGTCTTTTTTCACTGTAGCAAAATCTTGAGTGGTAAAAAAGTAGCTAAACCATTGATTACAAATCACTAAATTTCTTAAAGCTAAGCTTTCTTTTAATGCATTGACGTCACGGGGGAATTTATTGCCAATCTCGCAGCCCGCATAACCAGCTAGAGCCATTTCGCTAATGCACTGCTCAAAAGTATTTTCCGCTCCCAATTCCGGCAGATCATCGTTCGTCCACGTAAGTGGAGCTATTCCTAGTTTTATTTTATTCATTGTTATTTTTTTCCCTGTTTAATATTTTATTTTTTTAAATTACTGTTACCCTCTTAAAACTTCATCCATGGTTTTACCATTTTAATTTTTCCATACTTTCCAACCATTAGCACTACCTCCTAAACAAAAACTTGCTGCATAACTACAACTAGTAAATTCAATATTTTTTCAAGCTCTAAATATTCACCTTTATCTATATTTTTTGAGTTTTCTATAATAATTTCCCTTAGTTTAACTAAACTTTTTTTATTAAGAGAAGATTTATGCTTTTTTACTATCGCTGAACCAGCTAGGACAACAAAATTTTTCCCATCATAAACTCCTTTAGCCGTAACGCCTTTTGATTCACAGTGCCAAATAGTTTTTTCTTCCTCACTTTCTTCTTTATTTTTTTCTATTTTTTTCTCATATTCTTTAAAGAGATTAAAGTTAAGAAAAGAGCTTAAAAAAATAATTTCTCCAAAAAAACCGTTTATAGTTTCAATCCGATGTTCTTCTAAAGTAGGGAAATTAGGGTTTTGTTTATTTCCTTCTAAGGAGTAGTTTTGCAATTCTTTGGTTTTTCCAATGGCTAGACATTCAAGGTATTTTACCTCTGCTTTGGATAGAAAATTATCTCTAGCGGTAAAAACTAGAATTTCATTCCAAAATTCTTTCTTATGCTGAGGAATTCTTTTATTAAAATTTTCTGTCTCTCCGATGTAAACTTTTTTATCTCTATTATATTCAGATTCGCTTTCACCAAATAAAAAATAAAGCGCCGGGCTATTAAGCTCTTTTCTATCTTTAGCAAAATTCAAATCACCTCTCGTTAGATAAATGCAGTTGCAGTTTTGGTTCTCCACCCAAATTTTTTTAATGCCATTAGGACTATTAGATAATAGGTAGCTAATAATAGTTCTTCTCATTTAAAAACTAGTGTTTCTAAAAACCAAGCTACTTTTCTCGCTTCACTTCTCTAGTCTTTTCACTTTTTGATAGCACCCTTTTTCTCTAAACCCAAAACTTCACAATTTAGAGAAATCACCAAACCAAGTTTTTTAGCTTATAAGCCGTTTATAAAAAAACTAATATCGTCGTCTTTTTTACAATGAGATTTTATTTTTTTTGCTCTTCTTGAATAATACTATAGTAGCGCATAGCCCTTTCTTCGGAAAAATAATCAATTACTAAACCCCCCAAGCCAAATATCGTTAATCCAATTGCAATACCATGAAAAAGGCTACTTTTAGTGAACCAAAAAGCAAGCAAAGTAACAATAAAACAAATAGTGGCTATTGCCTTAGTAGTGGGATACATATACATAAACCCTTCCACCCTTTCTTTTTCTTTGATAACAAATTCTCGTGGATTCTCTTGAAAACTCTTACTGTATTCCACTAGTCGCTTTTGATTAGAAATATACATCCAGACCCCAGAACCTATAAAGATAGCGCCAACAACGACTAAAGGTAATATAACACTTTTGGCATTTGAGGTTGTCCCAAACAACCAAAAAGCTATCCCCGCTATAAAAAGGGTTAGTCCAAATATAGCAATAATAATTGCCTCAAATATTTCGCCTTTTACCCAGTTATTAGTAAAATTAATAAAATCCATAATTCATCACTCCTTTATTATAAAAATAACTTAGTTAGTTTCGTTTACTTAGCAAAATGGTAATATAAAAAATAAAATATGTCAAGTTAAAATATTAACTAATAAATTAATAATCTCTAAGAGATTTAATCTTATCTTTTAAATCTTCACTCATTTGTTTAGTTTTTTCATTTTTCGATACCTCAGGTGTGCCAACTCGCCACCAACTTTCATACCCACCCGTCATGGTTTTTCTCCCTACTTTAATATCCAAAAGCGTAGAAACTTTACTCGCTAAAACTCGGGGAATAGCTAATTTAAGTTCGTCTAAATTAGTAACCGTATATGCTTCACAACCATAAGAAGCAGCATTTTTAGCAAAGTCTACTGGAATATATTTCCCATTTAATCTTTTAGAATTACTATCTCGGTAACGGAATTCACACCCAAAAGAAGGAATCCCTTGACCTGTTTGTAAATTATCAATACAATGAAAACCATTATTATCAAAGAGGATAATATTAATTTTTATTCCTTCTTGGATGCTAGTAAAAAGTTCACTGTGGAGCATAATGTATCCTCCATCACCCACAAAGGAAAAAACTTCTCTACTTGGATTAGCCATTTTTACTCCCAACGCCCCAGAAACCTCGTAGCCCATACAAGAATAACCATATTCCATATTATACGTGTCTTTTTCTTGGCATTCCCATAGCCTTTCCAAATCTCCCGGTAAACTACCCGAAGCCGCCACAATCACCGCATCTTTAGGTAATAATTCTTTATTTAAAACTTCAATAACTTTAGTCTGCGCTAGACGAGATTCTTCATCTTTTTCTCTAGAGTAAAGGCGGACTAATTCTTCATTCCATTCTGCTTTAAAGTGAGAAGTTGTTGTAGAAAAATTTGTCTGGTAATTTTCTTCTACTAACTTTTTTTTCAACTGCTTTAAGCTAACTTTCACATCACCAATTAAAGGCAAACTATTCATTTTATAGGCATCAAATGGATTTAAATTAATCGAGACAAAATGACAATCTTGATTTTCATAAAGAGATTTTGAAGCAGTAATAAAATCATTCATTCTCGTTCCAAGAGCAATAATCAAATCACTTTCTTTAGTAGCTTTATTAGCGCACAAAGTTCCAGTAACGCCCACTCCACCTAAATTAAGCGGGTGAGCGGAAGGGATAATTCCTTTCCCGGCCTGGGTTTCGACAAAAGGGATTTTAAAAGCATCAATAAACTGGATAAACTCTTCTTCAGCAAAAGAATAGCGAACTCCCCCACCAACAATAAAAAGAGGCTTTTGTTTTTTTCTAACAAGCTGAACCAATTTAGTTAAAGAACTTTCCGATAATGGCGTTCGTCTAATTTCATGAACTCGCTTTTCAAAAAAATACTCAGGGTAATCATAACTCTCTCCTTGAACGTCTTGACAAAGGGAAAGACAAACTGCCCCTGTTTCGGCAGGATCAACCAAAACTCGAATTGCATTAATAGCTGCCGTCATTATTTGCTCTGGACGAGTAATCCTATCCCAGTACTTGACAACTGGCTTAAACGAGTCATTAACGCTTAAACTTAAATCATGGCTTTGTTCTAACTGCTGCAAAACAGGATCGGGCTGCCTAGAAGCAAAAACATCACCTGCTAAAAAAAGCACTGGTATTCGATTAATAGTTGCGGTAGCTGCTGCCGTTATCATATTGGTTGCCCCTGGACCAATGGACGATAAAGAGCCCATTATTTTCAATCTTCGATTTTGTTTAGCAAAACCAATAGCAACGTGCCCCATACCTTGTTCACTATGCCCCTGGTAAAAATTCAGACTATGACCTTTAGCCTCTAAGGCTTCTCCCATTCCCACAACACAGCCGTGACCAAAAATACCAAAAACCCCTTCCACAAATTTAGTTTCTTTGCCGTCTAAAGAAACGTATTGATTATCTAAAAAACGGACTAAGGCTTGCGCCATGGTTAATCTAATTCTCTTCATAAAATAATCCTTTTAACTATCTTCTTGCCATAATTTTATTATAGATTTAAATTTTTCTTTTATGTTAGTTTTAAGTTCCTGGCCATCTATTTTCTTTGAAAAGTAACTTTCCACTCCTTCATAAAAAACACTTCTGCCAATAGCAAACCCCTTTACCATAGGAAAATGCTTCGCCATAGTAATTTGCTCTTTTAATTTTTCATAAGAAGCGTTGTTCCCTAATAGTAAAACTCCCTCACAGTATTTATCTTCCTTGGCAATAAGTTTTTCTAACTCTTGCCATGTTTGATAATGGGTAGGGAATAACTTCCACCAATCGGGCTTTATTCCCCTTTGGTAAATTGCCTGCATCATTTTCACAAGAGCATTATCACTTATTTCTCCATTTTCGAAAACCAAAAGCTCCAATAAAAAATCTCGATTAAGTGTCAAACTATCGTTAAACAAAGCGGTAAGCTTAGCCAAAACCAAGTTCAATTTCTCTTCTGTATAATAAGGGAAGTCTATTTTCACGAAGCATTTAACAACCTGCTCCTGGGGCCAAGTCATCAGCTCACTGCCGATACTACCATTGGTATTAGCAAATTCCCAAGAAAAATCTTTTTTTTCATGAGAGCTTTCAAGAGGACGAGCAAGGAAGATATTTTTACCAGTAAAATGATTCAAAACTGGTTGGCCATACTTTCCATCAACGATAACTCCTATTTTATTAGAGTAAGCTTTTTCTAATAATAAATCATCAACGGCTTCTCCGATAACGGCTTTTACTTTTTTAATTTGTTTATCTTTTTCTTCATCACTTTCACTTTCAAGCATTTTTTCAAATTGCCAACGATGATCAAAAGCCAAAATAAAAAGCTCCCTCCATTTCCTCGAACGATTGGTAACTTTATGAAGGAAATTAAGGGTTTTGTCTTTATCAATCCTTTTAATCTGATAACGATTATCAATGTAATACTGCAGTTCCTCCCAAGAAGGAATAGCCGGGGAGCAACCATGACGAGAAACCACTAAAGCCCCACAAGCATTCGCATAAAGCGAGCAAGTCTCGTAATCTTCACCATTAAGCCAACCCCTTAAAAATCCACTCATAAAAGCATCGCCTGCTCCTAAGACGTTTAAAACATCAATCTTCACACCCTGATAAAGGGGAATATCATCAAGGCTATTCGGAATTTCATTATCTCTATCGATAACTGAATTCCCTAGTGCTCCTCGTTTTAATACTAAAACCGCTTTCGTAATCTCGCGAACTTTTTTTAAAGCAAGGATAATATTCGTATTGCCACCAGCTATTTGGAACTCTTCTTCGGTGCCTACGATAAGGTCAAAATCTTTAATGAACGATTGCAGATGAGTAGAAACCGAATCGGACTTGATAAACCGCTCTTCTCCTTGATCAATCCCAGTAAGTCCCCATAGCACTGGACGATAATCTATGTCCAAGACCAACTTCACTTGATTTTTTTTAGCATAACTCATAGCCTGCTGACATGTTTTGGAAGTCTTAGCTGTTGAGAAGTGAGTGCCGGTTATAAGTAACGCCTTACTACTAGCAATATATTCCTCAGTGAAATCTTCTAGGCTAATAGCCATATCAGCGCAATCATTCCTATAAAAAATTAAAGGGAAAATCTCTTGATCTTTAATCCCTAAAATAACTAAACCAGAAAATCTCTTTTTATCAGTCTTTACATGAGAGACATCCACTCCACCTTTTTCTAAAGTTTCTCGAATGAATCTCCCCATATGCTCATTACCTACTCTAGTGAGCATAGAAGATTTAAGCCCTAAGCGAGCACAACCATAAGCGATATTGCAAGAAGATCCGCCAATATATTTCGAAAAAGATTGAACATCTTCTAACCTAGCCCCTACTTGATTAGCATAAAGATCAACCCCAGCTCGCCCTAAGCAAATAATATCAAACTTTTTATCCAACTTAGATTATCTTTGGATTTCTTTTGATTGCCAGAAGTTAGCTTCTGGTTTTTGAGTCCAATCATGCTCTTTGGTAAACTCGGGAACAGTATAACGATTATTCTCTAAATGACGAATAACCCAAGAGTAATACATCCCATAACCAGGAGCCGAGCACTGAGCGTGATCCACTTCATCAAGGATTAAAACCGTATCGTTTTGTTTTATCTTTAAAACGTCTTCGCCTAATTCACCGTGCCCATAACCTTGAGGAAGTGTAAATCGATAATGATAAATCTCTGGTTGAGGGTGATGGTGGGGGGGATAACTAGACCATTTCCCCGGCATATTAACCACTTCTCCTAAAACTAACTCAGCATTTTTATGGCTATTGCGATCGTCAAAAATCGTCCTAACAAACCGGTAACAAGTATCTCCTACCTGTCCTTTACCGCGATGCTCATTAACCACATTAGTAGGGTAATAAATCTCAGCAGGGAATTTTTTTTCGTTCAAAACTCCATAGATGGTTAATTCACTATCGGTTAAAAAAGTAATTTTAACCTTTGTGTTAGCCGGCACATGAAAACAACTAGCACTTTCATCAAAAAGCGAACTCCTTTGAAAAGTTACTTTTTCTTGATTATCAATTTCCACAACCACATTGCCACTCATAAGTAAAAACGCTTTTTCTAATTGAGTTTCTTCTTGATAAACTTCGTCAGCTTGTTTTTTTAAGACACTTAATTCAATCTTTGTAGGATTGTTTTCATCATTTAAATTAGTAATCTTGGTTATCCCCCAAGAAAAACCATTCCTATTATTTTTTAGATGATAATTCATGCTATTTAATTTTTAGCGGTTTCTTTACCAGCCATTAAATCAAAAAGCTTCTCACGAGTAATTTCATCTCGCGTATAATTACCAACCGTTCTCCCTCGATTAAGAATATAAAAATAATCCCCCACTTCATAGGCATGATAAGAATTATGAGTAATAAAAACCACCCCTAGATTTTGCTCCTTAGCATGCTTAATAAATTCCAAGACTTTTTGCGATTGCTTAACCCCAAGAGCGGCAGTAGGTTCGTCAAAGATTAATATTTTTTTAGCAAAGTAAATCGCTCTAGTAATAGCTAAACTCTGCCGTTCTCCTCCAGAAAGAGTTCCTACCGCCTGCTCAGCAGACCGAACATTAATCCCAATTTTTTTCATTTCTTCTCGTGCAATTTTATTAGCTTTTTTTCTATCAAACACTTTTATTGGGCCCCATCTTTTAGAAGGTTCCCTACCCATAAAAAAATTACGACCAATACTCATAAGTGGAACTAAGGCCAAATCTTGATAGACAGTGGCAATTCCTTGATCCATTGCTTCTCTAGGAGAATTAAGCTCTATCCGCTTGCCGTCAATTAACATCTTCCCTTCGCTAGGTTTGTGAACTCCTGACAAAGTTTTGATGAGGGTGGATTTTCCTGCCCCGTTATCTCCCAAAAGGCAGGTTATTCTACCTTGAAATACTTCAAAAGTTATATCGCTTAACGCAATAACCGTCCCAAAATAACGGCTGACCTTATCTAACTCCATATTAGGAGTTTTTTTATTTTGCTTGCTCATTATCTTTCTCCTGTAGCTTTTCTTCTTAAATAATTGTTAAAAACAACCGCAATTAAAACCATAATGCCTAAAAAAACTTTAAACCAATCGGTATCAATACCTGTATAAAAAATACCCAACTGCACTGTCCCAAAGATAAGTGCCCCAAAGGCAGCTCCTATAGTAGAGCCATACCCCCCAGTTAGTAATGTCCCACCAATAACCGCAGCAATAATGGCTTCAAACTCTTTCAAAGTACCTCGGATGGTATCAGCTGAAGCACTACTTAAAACCTGAATAGTGGCAAACAAGGTAGCGGCACAAGCCGTGAAAATAAAGAGCGTGATTTTTACTCGATTAACCGGAACCCCCATATTGTAAGCTCCTTTTTCAAAACCACCAGCAGCAAAAATCCAGTTGCCAAATTTAGTTTTTACAAGTAAAAAAGTACTAAGGATGACCAACATTACCCACCAGATAATTGACATAGGAATACCATCAGCTAGGGGAATGCCATCAGGTCTAACAGCAATAATTCCATTGTCTCCTAACCATTGGAAAAAATTAAAAAATAATTTTGAACCAAATATCCAAGCAATGGGATCAGCTTCAATTAATTCACGATCAACGTAAACTTGAGTTCTTCCGGTAAGTAATCTAGTAAGCGAAATAGCCAATCCTCGTAAAATAAACAACATGGCTAAAGTGACAATAAAAGAAGGAAGTTTAGTCGTAATCACTAATACGCCATTAATGTAACCAATTATCACAGCAATCGAAAAAGCAAAAAGGATAGCCACCCAAACCGGCCAACCCCACATAGCAATCGGAATAGCAATACAAATCCCAGCAAAACCAATCATTGAACCAACTGATAAATCAAACTCTCCACCAATCATTAAAAGGCAAGCAGCAACTGCTATTATCCCCAGTTGAGCAGAGACTTCTAAAAAGTTGATAATCCCCAGAGCACTAAACATTCCCGAGCCACCGGCAATAATAGCAAAAAAAGTAAAAACCAACACAACCCCACTTAATGCTCCAAACTCAGGGCGGCCTAATAAGTGACTAAAAATATTTACTTTTTTTATTCTTTCATCTTTTTTTTCCATAATTTTTCCTCTAATTTTTAGATAATAAATTTAGCTTTTTTCTAGTAATATTTTTTCTGATAAATTAATAATACTATTTTAAATAGTATTATTTTTATTATAATTTTTTTTAGAAAATTTATTTTTCTATTAATTAACACTATTTTTTTAAAGTTATTGTGAAGTACTGAAAATTTTAAAACCAAAACAAAAAGAAATCCGTTGCCGAGAATTATTATTTACACTTACTACAAACTTGTAAATATAGATTAAACCCTTTCGTATAAAAGAACTCATTTATCAGATAAAAAGATAACTTAACTTCATGACCGAATAAAAAGAGAAACACGATCATAATAAGTAAAAAAATAAAATAAAAGTCTTTAAATTAAAAAAGCTTCAAATTTAAAGACTTTTATTATAAAAAAATAGAAAAGAATTATCTATAACCTTGCTCCGCCCAACTAATCACATTAGCAGCATTTTCTGGAGTTACAAAACCAGGTCCAGTTGGAACAACCCCCGGCAAAATAGTTCCATAACGATTATACTGCACTAAAATAGAGACCGGCACATATCCTTGCAAGTACTGTTGTTGATCAATTAAAAATGCAACTTTACCTTCACTAGCAGCTTGTAGCATTTTTCCTGATAAATCAAAGGTTCCTAATTTAACTGAAGAAGTTTTTCCTAATTGCTCCAAAGCATCTAACACGTGATCCCCAGCAGCACCAGCTCCTAAAGTTAAAATAGCGTCAATAGATGGATCACTATTTAGCTTAGCAATAACCGCATTTTGAATCTCGGTCGGATCATTACTAGTGGCTAAAACCTCGCCTGAACCAAAACCATCCCTAAACCCATCAGCTCTTTTATCTAAAGCCACATTACCAACTTCGTGATTAACAATAATAGCTTTACTAGCACCAAGTGCTTTCATTCTTTTCCCAGCACCTAATCCTGCTTCATATTCTGTTTGACCCACATGAGCTAAAATCCCTAAAGATTCAAAATCATCGGAACCAGAATTCATAGAAACCACTGGGATACCAGCAGCAACTGCTCTTTTAACAGAAGGCCCTAATGCGTTAGCATCTGGCAAACTTATTATTAAGCCATCTGGACTTTCGGCAACTGCTTGGTCAATCAACCTAGCCATTTCCACCATATCAAACGTAGAAGGCGCTCGATAAGAAACATCTAAACCTGAACCAGCGTAATCAATCCCTGCTTGATCAACTGCGTTTTTTACTACTGACCAGAAAGGATCATTAGCTTGTCCATGAGAGACGACAATAATTTTAATTGCTCCTTCAGGAGCATCTGAACTTACTTCAGTACTTTCTTTGCTATCATTTGCTCCACAACTTATTACTAAAAAAGACAACAAAGTTACTGCAAACAATAATAAATGTTTTTTAATTTTTTTAATCATATTTTACCTCCAAAATTAAAAATATAAGTAAAGTTCATTATACCATAAACTGATGTTGTAATAAAAAAAATTTAATTTTTTTTAAAAAAATTAATTAAATTTAATATCTTTTAGTTTTCAAAAGCTATAAAAACTATTTAAGTAGATTAGTTAATCGTTTAATAACTTAACCCTATCTCATTTTATCAGTGAAATCTAGGATAGGTGATAACCTATAACAAAATATAACAACAAAAAAAATTTAAACTAATCTGCTATTTTTCCCTAATGCTATTTTTCCAATCTACTTCAATAAAGAATATTTTACTTATAAGCTTTGTATTACTTGGGCATATCGTGATATAATTTAACCAATAATTTATTTAAAAAATATGCACATCAAACTACAAAAAGCACTTTCTTTTTTTTCTTCTCCTCTAGCCACTTTAGTTTATAATATCTTTTCTTTTATCATATCTTTAATCAGTATTATTATTATAATTCTACAAACCATTAATCCGATTCCTGCTTATTTAGAAGAGAGTTTTATCTTTTTAGATAAATTTTTCTCTCTCATTTTTTTAGCTGAATTTATTTTTCGATTGATTATTGCAGAGAAAAAGTTAGCTTATTTAAAATGGGGTTGGATTGATTTGCTTTCTGCTATACCATTTTACCAATTCAAAATATTCCGTATTTTCAAAATTATTGCTTTTGTACGAGTTTTAAAAAGCTTCATGCAAATATGGCGATTAAAAAATATTCTCAAGCAGCACAACTCCCTCCAATCTATCGTCAACAATAGTTTTTTTGCTTTCATTCTACTAACGATTATTATCACTATCATTTCTACTTTATCCGTAGTGTATTTTGAAAATCAAGATCCCAATTTAAATACCACAACTCATATAACCACCATCGAGCAAGCATTTTGGTGGTCTTTAGTCACCATTACAACTGTTGGTTACGGAGATTTATTCCCTTATACTTTAGGAGGGAAAATCACTGCTATTATTTTAATGTTTTTTGGGATAGGCCTTTTTAGTAGTTTGACCGTGTATACTTCTTCATTTTTAACTAACCGATTTGGAGAAAAAAGAGACGAAAAAGAAATTAAAGAGCTTTCTAAAGAAATTCAAGAAATAAAAAAAATGATTAAAAATTTAGAGAAGAAGTGAGTTTTTCCCATTCTTTCAAAGAAAGAAAAGAGTATTTTGTTAGCTTTCATCACTCGCTAAAAAAAGCAATAGAAAAAATTAGTACGGGGAAATTTAAAAAAACTACTTGGCAATATAAAAATGGCTCCTTAGCTACTGGCGGAGGGACGTCTCTCCTTTTAGGTAAAAATAACGTATTCGAAAAAGCTGGATTAAATTTCTCCGCTATTAAAGGAGAAGCAAGTCCTAATTTAAAAGAGATTCTCCCTAAAAATAGTAGTAGTTTTCAAGCAACTGGAGTGTCGTTAGTTTTTCATCCATTATCACCAATGATACCCACCATTCATCTAAACGTTCGGTACTTTGAAAGTGATAACGGAGTTTCTTGGTTTGGGGGTGGTATAGATTTAACTCCTTATTATCCTTACCCGAAAGATTTTGAGCATTTTCATCAAAGCTTAAAAAAACATTTAGATGAAGTTTCACCTAGTTATTACCCGAAATATAAAAAAAACTGCGATGATTATTTTTGGATAAACCACCGTCAAGAGATGCGGGGAATAGGAGGCGTTTTTTTTGACTATTTGCCCGGGCAAGAAAAAAAAAATCTCCAAATAGTTCAAGCAGTAAGTGATAGTTTTTTGCCAAGTTATGCTCCCATTATCCAGCAAAGACAAAAAAGTGCTTATAAAAAAATTCATCGTGATTTCCAACTTTATCGTAGAGGAAGATATGTTGAGTTTAACCTACTTTACGACCGAGGAACTAAGTTCGGCATTAAAAGCGGAGGGAGAATTGATTCCATTTTGATGTCACTTCCTCCAGTCGTAACTTACCCCGAAAATTTTCCTATTAAAAAATACTCTTTTAGTGAAAAAATGACGAAACTTTATCAAAAAAAAAAATGGGTTTAAAATTAGGCGTTCTTTGTTATATCAAAAAAGAGGGGAAAACCCTTATGCTTTATCGCAACCGAAAACCGAATGATGTTCATGAAGGGAAATGGAATGGACTAGGGGGCAAGCTAGAAAAAGGAGAATCCCCCGAAGAAGCACTATTAAGAGAAGTCAAAGAAGAAGCCGACGTTTCCCTAATAGATTTTACGTTAAAAGGAATTATAACTTTCCCTGATTTTGCTGATGGAGAAGATTGGTATGTTTATCTTTATACCAGTAATAGTTTTACCGGTGAGATAAATTATGATTGTCCTGAAGGAGAGTTACACTGGGTAAAAGATGAAAAAATTCCTAGCTTAAACTTATGGGATGGGGATTACTTATTTTTAAAATGGCTAGAGCAAGAAAAGTTTTTTTCTGCTAAAATGATTTATCAAGGCGAAAAATTAGTAAGCCATCAGGTATATTTTTACCCATTTTGATCCTCTAAATCACTAAACTTTGGCTCATCGTCGTTGATTTTACTACTAAGAATTTTTATTTTTTTTTCGTAACTAGTTATTTTCTTTTTTATCTCTTCATAGAGGGCTAATCCTTTTTCAAAAAGCTGGAAAGATTCTTCTAAATCTTCTTCATTATTTTCTAATTTTTCTGTTATTTTTTGTAGCTCTTTAAGAGCTTCTTCTAACGAAAGATTAGCTTTGGGAGATTTTTTCATTTTCATTTATTTTACTTTCTAAATCAATATCAAATCCATCAAAATATTGTAACATGAGAGTTTTAGGGTTAGTTTCTAAAAGCAAAAACAAAACGTTGTCGCTACTTTTAAGGTACCATTCTTTTTCATAAAGCACGAAATAGGCTGGATATTCCAAAGCAAAACTAGTAAAAATATTGCCTTTAGAAGTAGCCCGTTCCCCAATCGCGTCTAAGGTTTTTTTAAGGAAAACTAAATTTCTTTCTTTTAAAAACAGTTCTTGTTTCTGCATAATTTCCGAAAGATTTTCTATTACTTGTAGATATTTTTTTTCATTGTAAAGGTTGTACAAATCCCAATAAGTTTTAACACTAACTAAATTTTTAGAATAAGCTTTCATTTTTTTTTTTTTTCTGATAAAACCATAGCGATTATTTTGATACTCTATCCAATACCACTCATGACCATCTTCACCTATTAAAGAATAAACAATTTTAAAAGGCTGCCATAATTCTATTCTTCCTAAATTGCGAGAACTAATTTCATGACTTCGACTTCGAATAAAAATTTCTTCTTGCTCGGGAAAATAAATATTGTCTTGAAAAAAAGTTGTATTATAGTTTTTTTGATTAAAAGTAAGTAATATTTTTTTTATATTCTCCAAAGCCATTTTCTGCCCAGAGGCAAGGTAAGCGTACTCTAAAAACCATTTATCTCGTAAGAGTAAAATTAATTTATCATAAGCAATAAAGTCGGGGAAACGGGTTAGAAGGTAGTTTAAATATTCAAAGTTTTCGTCATGGATTTTTTTTTTATTTTTTTCGAGAACGGAGTTAAGTAGCTGTAGCTCATCTAAATACAATTCTCGAATGGCCTGCTTTTCGAAAAAATAATCATTCCTATCGGAAATAATTTTTTGGAAATGAGTTTTGTCGTAAGCAAATTTTTGTTTGCCTTTTTCTCTTTTTAAATTGTAATAAAGCATTCTTTTTGGTTTTTGTTTAATAAAGGAAAAAAACTCAGGGGTGGCTACTAATTCTAAAATAGTTAAACCAATGTAATAATTCAACTCACTTTCATCAGTTATACGAAACTCATCAAAAACTTCTAGATAAAAATCATAATCTTCCAAAACCGCATAATACTTTTGTTGTTCAAAGTTTTTTTTTACCCTAGCTAAAATTAACTCATAGTGATAAAGCGAAGCGTTGATTGATTCTTCTTCGGGAAGTTCGCTTAAAAATTTTTGCTGAGGGAAACCAGTAATTTTCTCTTCGGGAGAAGAGCAATTCAATAAGCTTAAAAAAACTAAAAAATAGATAATTAAAAAAAAAGGCATAGAAGGAAGCCAATTATTTTTTTAAAGAATTAAAGAATAATTGGGAATAATTTAATTGCTATAATCTTTTTAATCTAAATCATCAAAAAAATCATCAGCTAAAGAATCTTGTTTTTGAGCATTTGCTTTTTTTGATTTTTCTTGATTAGCAGAATCTTCTTTTTCCACCGATGCGTTATTATCGGTTTTTATCTCTGCATCTCCTTTTTCTTTTTCTTGATTTTCTTTCTTTAACTCTGCTAAGATTTTTTTTTCAATTTCCTGATAAAGCACAGAATTTTTTCTCAAGTAATTAAGGCAGTTCTCTTGCCCCTGGCCAATCCTCTCTCCTCCATAAGAAAACCACGAGCCTGACTTATTAACAATATCAAACTTGACCGCTAAACTTAAAACCTCATTATCTCGAGACACTCCTTTACCATAAATAATCATCGTTTCAGCAACTCGAAAAGGAGGAGAAACTTTATTCTTAACAACTTTAACTTTCACTTTAGTCCCATAAGTCTCATCATCTTTTTTCAAGGCTTCACCTTTTCTGATATCTAGGCGAATAGTAGAGTAAAATTTCAAAGCGTTTCCTCCGGTTGTGGTTTCTGGATTACCAAACATAACTCCAATTTTCATCCTAAGCTGATTAATAAAAATAAGAGTGGTATTGCTTTTGGACAAATGCCCGGTTATCTTTCGAAGTGCTTGGCTCATAAGCCTAGCTTGTAAGGCCATCTGCGCGTCTCCCATATTCCCTTCAATTTCTGCTTTAGGAGTTAAAGCAGCAACACTATCAACAACAATAACATCAACTGAACTAGAGCAAACTAGGCTATCGACTATTTCTAAAGCTTGCTCGCCATTTTCTGGTTGGGATAAATAAAGGCTATCGATATTTACTCCAATATTAGCCGCATATTTAATATCCAAAGCATGCTCCGCATCAATGAAAGCACAAACACCATTTTTTTTCTGGGCCTCAGCTACCGCATGAAGGGCAAAGGTGGTTTTCCCCGAGGATTCAGGGCCGTAGATTTCAACAATTCTCCCTTTAGGATAACCACCAATCCCGAGAGCATCATCTAAAATTAACGAACCAGAAGAAAAAACTTCAATATTTTGATCTTTTTTATAATCCCCCATTTTCATAACAGCCCCTTTACCATAGGTTTTCTCTAAACTTTTTATGGTATCTTCCAAGCTAAGTTTTTTATTTTCTTTTTTATTATTTTTCTTGTCGTTTTTCATAATGGTGTTTTATCCTTTTCTTTTAAAAGCGTCAGCAAATTATTGTAACGAAATTTATAATTAACGTTAATCAATTTTTGTGGTTTAATAAAAGGAATATTTAATAAAAGGCTACTCCTTTCTCGCAAAAAAAATTGTAATATAAAGTTGGGCATTTTAAATAAAATTGGCCTTCTTAAAAATTTTGCTATAATTTTATAAAATTCATCATTAGAAAGCAACTCGGGATTGACTAGATTAATCGCTCCGTTGATTTTTTTATTGCTAATAATTTCTTTTATTATAAAAGGAATTTCTCTAAGGGCCACCCAAGGAAAAGCATCTTCTCGGTTACCCATTATCCCTCCTAAAAAAAAACGGTAAGAGCGTAAAATATTTTTTAGAATAGCTTGATGAGGATCAATCACCACTCCAATTCTCAGTAAAACCACTCGAGAACCTGGTAATTTTTTAGTTAAAGCACTGGCGGATTTTTCCCAAGCCACGCAAAGGTGGGCAGCAAAATCTTTATTAGGCAAACTATTTTCAGTTAAAGCGTTACTTTTAAAGTTACGTAAATTACCATAAAAGCCAATTGCCGAAGCATTGATCAGCGTTTTATCTTTTTGTTGCTCGCTAATAATTTGAACCACTTTATTGGTAAAATCAACTCTACTAGTTTCTAAGGCTTTTTTCCTATTAGGAGTCCAAGCTTTTTTTAAAATGTTTTCTCCTACCAAATTAATAATAATGGCATTTTCTTTAATCGCTAAAGGTAGTTCTTCAAACGGGTAAAAAGTAACGCCAGCTTTTTTCGTAATATTTTTCCACTTCCGAGAAACAATAGAAAGCTCGTTTTCTCCCTTTAAGACACGGACTATTTCACTGCCAATAAAACCAGAACCACCTAAGACAACAATCTTATTTTTCATTTTTTTTTTGTACTCCTACTAAAGCATAAAGCGATTGCGGGGTTAACTCCGAGTGGGCGATTTCTTCAGCCTGCATTCTGAAACCTATTTGCTCGAATTGCTTTTGCCAATCTTTTTTAGAAAAAATACCACAAGTAATGCTATCTCGCTCTACTCGGCACTGGTTTTTTTCTTTTAAGAGATAAACGTATTCTACATTGACTACATTATCTCGAGGGTTTTTATCAAAAGACCATTCTAAAAAACGAATTCCCTTACTTTTCCTACTGGTTCCTCCCGTTTGGATTTCGTCTTGCTTAAACGTCTCTTTTAAAAAGTCGGGGACAATCAAAAGCAAACCATCGTCTTTTAAATGCCTTTTGGCTGTCAGGAAAACCTTGGTTAAATCTTTTTTCGTTTGGATATGACAGATAGCATCGTGAATAAATACTAAGTCAAACTTTTTAGCTAAATCCGCGTCTCGCATATCTCCTAAATGATGAGGACACTCGGGGTTGAGTTTTTTACTTATTTTTAACATATCAGAAGAAGCATCTAAAAGGGTCATAGCCAATTTATTTTTAAAATAAAAAGCATTACTTCCCCCGCCACTGCCTAATTCCAACCCCTCTTTTAGATTTTTTTTGTAACTAAAAATAATACTTAATAATAAATCAGCTTCCTCTTCATATTCTTCTACTGGTGATAATAAAGACCACCACTTAGCAAGACTAGTATAGAGTTTCATTGATTATAACTTTTTTATAATTGTATCATCTTCTTCTCTCTTTTTTACTTAAGTTATTTACTAGTATCTAATAATATTCATTGGGGTTTATTTTTTTTCTATAGATAATTTATCTTCTTTTACATCTAATAGGAGATTCCCCTCAGAATTATCATGGGCAAATAAGTAACTAGCTAAGGGATTAATCATTTCCTTTTCAATTATTCTTTTTAAATTCCTCGCCCCATATTTTGAGTTATACCCATTGTAACAGAGGTAGTTTTTAAGGTTATCATTAACAATAATATTGATCCCTTGATTCTGCAATTTTCTTTTATAGTAATCCACTTCTAAGTCGAAGATTTTTTTAGTATGCTCTAAGCTAAGGGGCTCAAAAACAACAATATCACCAATCCGGTTAATAAACTCCGAAGTGAAAAACTCATTGAGGATTTTGTCAATTCCCTTCAAGAAATTTTTATAACTTTTTTTATCTTTGGTTTGATTAAGAAAGTAATTCTCTTCAATATAGTGGCTAGCTAAATTGCTCGTCATGATAACAATGGTATTTTTAAAGTTAATAACATTTCCCTGATTATCGGTTAATCTCCCATCATCTAATATTTGTAATAAAACATTCACCACTTCCTTGTGAGCTTTTTCAATTTCGTCAAATAAAATAACCGAATAAGGATTACGGCGGACTTGCTCACTTAAAAATCCTGCTTCTTCATAACCAACATATCCCGGAGGAGAGCCAATTAGTTTAGAGATGCTGTGGGCCTCCCGGTACTCTGACATATCGAGACGAATCATTTTACTTTCGTCGGCAAATAAAGTTTGCGCTAAGGCTTTGGCGGTAGCGGTTTTCCCCACACCAGTTGGTCCTAAGAAGAGGAAAGTACCAAGTGGTTTATCTTCATCATTAAGCCCCACCCGTGATCTTCGAATCGCGCTAGCAATACTTTTTAAAGCATTCTCTTGGTGAATAATTTTTTGGGCTAAAACTTGTTCCAAATGATGAATTTTATTCTTTTCTTCGTGATACATTTTTTTAACTGGGATACCAGTCCATTTAACCACTACTTCCCTTATGTTTTCTTCCCCCACTATTTTCCTTAAAAAATCTTCTTGTGGTTTGTTCTTAGCTAGTTTAGCTAACTCTTGTTGCAGCTTTAATTTTTCTCCATAACGAATCTGAGCCACTTTTTCTAAATTTCCCTCGCGCTCAGCCACTACTTCTTCCCCGTTAAGTTTTTCAATTTCACTTTTTAAACGGCTAACCAATTGATGATAATTTTTTTCTCTTTGCCATTGTTTTTTTTCTTCTTTATATTCTTCTATTAAATTTTCTTTTTCTTTCTTTAAAGAAACTATTTTTTCTTGATTGGTTTTTTTAAAATTTTTTTCTTTCATTAAACCTTTTATTTCTATTTCTAACTGGGCGATTTTTCTTTCTTTTAAATCGATACTCTCGGGCATGCTGTCAATATCCACTTTTAATTTAGCACAAGCTTCATCAATTAAATCAATTGCCTTATCGGGTAAAAACCGGCCCCCAATATAGCGGTGGGATAATTTCACTGCACTCTCAATGGCTTCTTCACCAATAATCACTTGATGAAAAAGTTCGTACTTTTCTTTTAATCCTCGTAAAATAGAAATGCTATCTTCTATCGATGGCTCTTTAATCACAATACTCTGCAGCCTTCTTTCCAAAGCGCTATCTTTCTCAATATATTTTTTATGCTCACTCAAGGTAGTCGCTCCAATTAAACGAAACATTCCCCTACCCAAAGCTGGCTTCAAAAGATTAGCCGCATCCATAGCCCCATCAATTTTTCCTGCGCCAATTAACAAATGAACTTCATCGATAAAAAGAATCACTTGATCTTTGTTTTTTTCTAAAAATTGAATAATTTTTTTTAGACGATCTTCAAACTCCCCCCGGTACTTGGTCCCCGCGATTAAGGAGCCTAGATTTAAACTAAGCAGGGTAATGTTTTTTAATTTCTCCGGAACATCTTCTCGAATAATTCTTCTAGCCAATCCTTCCACCACCGCGGTTTTGCCTACTCCCGGCTCCCCAATTAAAATGGGGTTATTCTTACTCCTCCTCGATAAAATTTCAATCACTCGACGAATCTCTTCTTCACGAGCAATCACTGGATCAATTTTTTCGTCTCGGGCCAAAGCCGTTAAATCAGTTGTAAAACTCTTAATAAATTTATCACCAGTTAAAGGATTGTTTTCATTGACCGCTTCTTTGGTAAGCTCTTCAATGCTTTTTTGAATCACCGGATAACTCACCTTTCTCTCAATTAAATAGTTCATCATTTCTCGTTCTTTAAAAAAAGCTAAGAACAAATGCTCGGTGGCAATAAATTCTTTATGAGCATTTTTAGCCTCTAAAAAAGCGTTTTGCAATAACCCTTGACTCTGGTGAGAAAACTCTATTTTACTCCCTTGAGTTACTGTGGGAATTTTAACTAAAAAGTTATTTTCTAAATGATTTTTAAAATCATCAACATTTATTTTTAAATTTTCTAAAATCAAACCAAGGTACTCGCTTTTTCCTATTAGAGTAACGAGAATATGAATAGGCTCCACTGCCCCGTGTTTTTTTTCCTGTGTCAAAACTTGAGTTTGGATTAATATTTCTTGAGCTTTTTCTGTTAATGGGTACATAGTTTTTTTCCTTTTTAATTATTTTTCTAAAATATATGTAGCAAAAACCGTGCCAATTTATTAAAAAACTACCAATTGCCACTAAGCATTAAAGATAAATACAATTCTTTTTCTAGTGAATCCCAATTGTAATTTCTATTCTCATTTGTTTTAAAAATAAATCCTAAATCTAACTCTAACCGCACTGCTTTATGAAACTTCAAAACGTTCCCCCAGAAAAACCAAAACGAATCGTTTTGTAAAGAAATAAAATCAACAAACAATGTATTGTGAAAATAAAAAAAAGCAATATTGTTTTCTTCTTCTCTCCCCCAGCCTAGTTTAAAACTAGTAAGGTAATTGTTTAGAATTGTTGTGCTATTATTAATTTCCCATAAAGTGTCAACGGTGTCTTGATTAACGCGCAAAAAAGTTTTTAAATACCAATCCCACTCATTTTTTTTTATCCCGTTATAAAAAGTAAAATTAATTTTTTCATTGGTTAACCCGCTTTCTAAGTTGCTTCTCGCTTTAAAATAATAACCCACTTCACTTCGCCAACTGGTTTCAAAAAGAGCGTTAAAAATAAAATCGTTCTCATTAAACATCCTCTTAGCATAATCTAGTGTAAGGCTCATCCGCACTTTATTGATTTTCACCGAAAGCGAAGACAAAACCCCTAGTTCGTTTTTTTTATCACTAAAGGCTGTGTAAAGATTATTATGAAGAGCGGTATAATTTTCATCCAAAACCCTTAGGGTAATAGTAGCCGAAAAATTATCTTCAATGACTTTAATCCCTTGATAAAAAGCATAAGTTAGCAAATAACTTTTCTCTTTAGTATAAATAGCATTTTCATATTCTTCTTTAAAAAGCAAAACTGTTTCTCCAAAAAAAATAAAGTAAGGGTTTAGATAATCCCAAGCCACACTCCAGCCATAACTACCTTCCCCATAAGGTTCTCCTGAAGAAATAACTGGATGAGTAAACCGAGTAGCAACAAAGCTAGTGCTGAGTTTGAGGTTAGGAAAAATATATTCTAAATAAAAACCAATGATTGTTTCTTTTAAAGAATTCTCTCCAAGAGAAAAATCACTTTTTTCATTAAAGTTGAAACTCTTACTGTAAGTTAACCCGGGATAAAGTGGATTATTCGTAGAAAGTGTTAGATGATAAAGGTAATTCCCCCCAAATAAAAATAACCTTAAATTTTGCCAAAAATACTCAAAAGCCACCCCGGCGTAATAAACCTCTCTCTTACTCTTACTAGCCGCTACTCTACTACTACTACGATAGCCTCCATTTTTATTAAGGTAATTAGAATAACTAGGGTTTTTGGTAGAAAACAAGAGGTTTTGATTAATTTCAATATCCAAGGCTCCCAAGTAAAGGCGCCAACTCGCTTCTAATTGAAGAGCAAGGCTTAACTTAAAAAAATCAAAAAAGTCGTGCTCGTCAATATCTTTTTCTAAGAAAAGATGAAAGTTTAAAAGAAAATCATCTTTTTCGTAAAACAAGTTATAGAGATTTCTAACTTGATAAGTTTTTATTTTATCCGCTTCTTCGTCTAAGAGATTTTTATTTTTAAAGCCAATTTTATACTCTGCTTTTAAAGGAGAATCTTCTTTACTAAAACTAACGAAACGAATAAAGTTCTTAAAAACATCCAAGCTCTCTTCAGCAATAATGCCCATTGTTTTTAAATCTTCTCTCTTTTGAATAACCTGTTTATTTTTAAGTGTTAGCAAAGCTTTTTTTTCGTCTTCACTTAAAAAGAAAAAAGCATCTAAATCGTCTTCGGTTAGTTTTGAAAAGACTAAGGGGTTATAATAAAAAAATTCTAGTTTTAATAAATTTTCTCTTTGCTGCTCGAAAAAATCTTCTTCTTGGTAGTCAAGTAAAGGGGTAACGATTGAGCTAAAACTAGGGCGAGTATTATAAAAGCTATTTTGGGCTAATAAAGAAAATTGAAAAAAGAGCACGAATGAAAGGAGTAAAAAGCCCGTTTTTCTAGACATAATTTTTTATAGGAATTATAAAAAATTATATGATAAAGAGATGATGGTTTTTTATTTTAAAGATAAAAATTTTGAAAAAATTTACTTCAGTTTCTTTTTATTTTTTTTCTGGATTTTCTAGGAGTAGCTTTTTAGCCATCTGCCAAAAAACCCAAAAAATCCAAAAAATATTTTTAAGATTTTTTTCCTCTCCTTTTTTTTAATCTCAAAGTAGAATGAACTATAAAATAAGCTAAAAGCAGTGTTACAATTAGTAGTATTATAGCAATGATAGAAATAATAAATAGTTTATAAAAACCATTATAAAAAATCACAAAGTTACAAATTAAAAAGATGATACTTTTAAATATTAAAACTAACCAAAGTATAGTTGTTAAAACACTCATCCAAATAGCTAAACGACTAAGAGAAAAACGCCAATCCCATTTATCATCCCATTTAATGTCTTCATTTATATTAGTTGATCTTTTAATTAGAGGCTCTATCTTTATACCTCTTTCTCCCCTTTCAAATTCATCAACTACCTTTTCCCAAGCCTTTTGCCAATATTTACTACTAAAATTGACTAACACCCACACAAAAGAGCAGAGAAATCCCCAGCAAGCAATTATTAAAGGATAAAGATTATTAATTTCTGATGGATTATCTTTTATTAAAGAAAGGGACTCAAAATAAACCAAAAAAGCTATAGCTATGAATCCCCAAAAGAATAAAGAGCGTTTCCAAAGTAGGTTTATTTCAAGAGCGCGTATTTCTATTGCTTTTTCGTATTGACGAAATAATCTTTCTTCTTTTTCTTTTTTACTTACCATGTCATACTAACAAAAACTTGTTATGGAGTAAGTCATTAGCATTCTACAAATAAACTTATATTACTAAAAACACCTCACACCTTCCCTTTCCAAGGAACAACTAAAGATTCGATAAAACGCATAAGTAGATCAAAGGTAAAGGCAATAAACCCAATCACGATAATCCCCATAATAACCACATTAGTAGTGAGAAAATCAGAGGCACTTTTTATCATAGCTCCCAGCCCATATTTAGCGGCTACCAGCTCAGCAGCTACTAAAGTCGTCCACCCAAAACCAATACCAATCCGCATACCCGTTAAAATCTCTGGCATAGCCCCTTTTAAAATAACTTGAGTAATAACTTGAAATTTACTAGCCCCTAAGGAATAAGCAACATAAATTTGTTCAATGGGAACGGACCGGACTCCTGCTCTAGTGTTGAGCACCATAGGAGCAAAAATCGCTAGGAAAATAAGAATAACTTTTGCTTCCTCATCAATCCCAAACCAAATAACCGTAAGCGGAAGATAAGCCAAAGGAGGGATAGGCCGATAAAACTCAATAGGCGGATCGAAAAAGCCTTTGATAGTCGCGTTAAAACCCATCATCACGCCTAGTGGTATAGCTGTCAAAATAGCTAAAAAAAAAGCACTAAAAACCCGAAACATACTCCAGTAAGTATGCTCAAAAAGGGTTCCTCCACTAAACTCTTCTCGAGAAACGTCAATAAAAGTCTTGACCACAACCTGTGGGGAAGGTAAGAAAAGCGGTCGAACTAATGAGGTTTTGGGGATTACTTCTCCTTCATAAAATTCATCACCGAGATCAGTAACGTAAATTTTTTCATTATCATCAGTGACAATGACTTCTACTTCTTGCTCGAAAAGTGGGAGTGTGGCTAGGTACCATAGGGCTAAGAAAAAAAAAGCAGAAAAAATACTTACAATAAAACTATTACCTTGACCGGGAATTCCAAATTGCTTGATTTTTAATTTATTCTTTTTCTTCATATTGATAAATTATATTAAGTATTTTCTCGCGCATTTTAACAAATTTTGGTTCAGATTTGATATCCCGACTAGATTTCCCATTAAAAAATTCTTTAGAAAAATTAACATCAAAAACTTCTTCTATCCTACCAGGCCGAGGGGACATAATAATCAGCTTAGTAGCCATAAATAACGCTTCTTCAACGCTATGGGTAATGAAAAAAACCATTTTTTTACTGTCAGCCCAAACTTTTAAAATTAACTCTTGTAAGTTTTCTCTAGTAAGGGCGTCCAACGCCCCCAAAGGCTCGTCCATCAAAAGCATATCCGGATCTGCCGCTAAAGCCCGAG
The DNA here is from genome assembly GCA_965277105.1 of Spirochaetota bacterium. GTDB lineage: Bacteria > Spirochaetota > UBA12135 > COTS27 > CAXSBA01 > CAXSBA01. Next base: position 904,536 of record OZ255710.1, read on the forward strand.
CGATTCCCACCCTTTGCTGCATTCCCCCAGAAATTTGATAGACTTTATGATTTTTAAAATCTTTGAGCCCTACTAGATCAAGATTTTTGGTAACTATTTCTTCTATTTCGTGGTTAGCTAATTTCTTTTGTAACTTTAACCCAAAAGCCACATTATCATGAACGTTAAGCCAAGGCAAGAGGGCGTGCTTTTGAAAAACCACACCTCGCTGAGAGCCTGGCTTGGTAATATCTTTTTCTTCTCCAGCGTTATCTTTAAAATAAATTCTCCCAGTATTGGGTTTAAGGAAACCAGCGATTATATTGAGAAGGGTCGTTTTTCCACAACCCGAAGCCCCAATAGCAACGACAAATTCTTGAGGATTAATTGTTAGATTAATCTCTTTAAGGGCTAAAGTTTCCTGATCGTCGTTAAGACCAGGAAACCTTACAGTTATGTTATCAATAACTAATTTTTTATTCTTGTCACTCACAAAACATTTAAAGTTTTATTTGAGTTTCATAGCTGCTTTTACATAGTCAGCCGTTACATACCTAGCGTAGCTCCTTTGAACTTTAGGGATTTTTTTCTGCTCTTTTAAGAATTTAGAAGTTTCGGTTAATGCTACTACCGCTCCCGATTTTCTACCACCACCTAACCATTGGCTAGAGGCTTGTTCTTCCAAGCTAGGAAAAGCGTAAAGCGCTAAGGTTGCCGGAACGTCTTCTTTGTTAGCTCCGCTAAGCTTAGCAATTGCCGCTACTTGCGGTGAGTTCGCATGCCAAGCATCTGGGTTATTGCGATAAGAAGCATCAGTGTCAGCTATTATCTTCACAAACTTTGCCATAAACCCTTTATTAGCTTTTCCCCATTTTCTATCCACCACTAAACCATCAAAGGTTGCTTTCCCCTGAGCGCTAAGCTCACCAGAAGTAATCAAAACTTTACCGGTTTTTTTAATATTCGCTAAAACAGGATCCCAAATAAAAGCAGCATCAATATCCCCATTACTCCAAGGGGCTATCATAGTTGGTGGCTGCAAGTTTTTAATATCAACTTGATTAGGGTCAATTTTATTAAGCTCTAAAGCAAACATAAGGTGAAAATGAGTAGTCGAACCAAAAGGAACCGCAACGGTTTTACCCACTAAGTCTTTAGGGGCATTGATGCCTGATCCGTTTCTTACCACTAAGGCCTCAGCTTCGTTAATGTCTTCAGCAATCCAGAAAAGCTGGGCATCAATCCCTTGGCTAACCATAGCAGCTATCGGGCTAGAACCCGCTAGAGCGATTTGAACTTTCCTTGATGCCATGGCGGGAGCAACTTCTCCCCCGGACTCAAATCTTCGCCACTCAATATCATAGCCAGTTTCTTTTTCAAACGTACCTTGATCGATAGCATATTTCCAAGGATTATTAATGCCTTGATAACCAATAGTAACTTTTTGAGCGGCTAAACTTAAAAAGAAGCTTAACGCCAAAAAAAGTATTATTTTCTTGTAATTAATCATATTTAATGACCTCCAAAATTTTTATACCATCAAAGTATACTATGTTTATTATTATTCATCCCTATAATGTTTAGCAAAACTTTTAAGAAACAAGCAATTTATTTAAGTAAATTTATCTTAAATGGTGGTATGCAGCCCACATTCCCTATCTGCATGCACCTTAGTGGGATCGAAATAGTTGAACTCATTAGGAAGTTTTAACTCCTTAAGATAATGATCTAATTGAGCATCAGACCAATGATAAAACGGGCTTATTTTTAACACACCGTCATTACTTAAGCTTACAACATCAAGGGAGTCGCGTAGAGCAGTTTGTCCTTTTCTAAGGTTGGTAAACCAAACATCTGGCCGGTAGTCTTTCATGGCCCTTTTAAAAGGCTCTATTTTTACTTGATAGGAAAACTCCGAATGCCTAGCATCATCAACTTCGGGAATTCCCATGATTATATCCCTATGCGCTGCCGTTTGCTGGGGTACGTATAGTTTAATGTTTAAATCTAATTTATCAATTAACACTTGAGCATGCTGATAAGTACTCGGAGTATTGTAACCAGTGTCACACCAAATTACTGGAATGTCTTTTTTAACCTCAGTTACGGCCTGTAAAATAGCCACTTCATAAGGCCTAAAATTAGTAGTAATAATAGAATTAGCCGCATGGCTAATTGCCCAAGAAATGATTTCTTTTGGTGAAGCATCTTTGAAATTATTGTTTAATTGTTGTATTGTTTCTGTTGTTGGTTTCATATGATTTTATTTTTTACCCCATTTAATGATATTCCATATTCTTTCATGAAAAAAATAGAGAGTCATTTTGGTGAATAATTCCACTAGACCAATTGAAAGGGCTAAACTTAAAGTACCCGTTATAATCCAAGAAATCATAATGGTATCGACAGTACCAATAATTCGCCAACTAATTGATTTAACAATACTACGAAATTTTTTTTCTGATTGATAATCTTTACTATAACTAGTTTGTGGCTTACTTTTCCATCGCCATTGTGAGATTTGATTAATAAAATACATTTTATTCAACCTTTATTTACAATTTCTATTTAGTCTATTAAAAAAATAGACATTAGTCGCTAACTATCATAGTATTGACTGTTTCAATCATTTTTTTAATATGCTTTATTGAAACGAGATGATATCACTAGTAGTACGGGGACTATTGTCGTTGCCTATTCTTTTTTTCTTTTATTTTTTAAATTAGTATCAATAAAATTCCTAATTGCTCTTTAAAGAGAGAAGAGAACCTTTAAGTTTTTATTTTAACTACTTTAATTATAAAGAAGACCTACCACTTATTCTTTCTACTTACAACAAAAAAACTACTTAATCAATAGATTAAATAGATTTTTAAATAAGTTGAAAATTTGGAATATAATACGAAGTCTACAAGACTAGAAAACTTTACCTTTTCAGCCGTAGTTTTTTAATTGCTGGGCAATTTTCGCTACCAATTCGTCGATATGCTCTTTTTCAGCGATCAAAGCAGGGGCAATAATAATCGTATCACCAGTGGTTTTTATATGAAGCCCATGATGAAACAGGGTTTGGTAAATTTCTCTTCCTCTGCTACCAGGGCCGTTGTCATCAGGGAAAACTTCCACTCCACCCATTAGCCCATAATTTCTAATATCCTTAACGCATTTAAATTCTTGTAAGGTAAATAACTTTTCTTCAAAATAAGGGATTAAAGCTTCTCCTTTTTCAAATATATTTTCGTCTTTAAAAATTTTCTGGGTAGCTATACCCGAAGCACAAGCCACTGGATGGGCCGAGTAAGTGTAACCATGAAAAAGTTCAATAGCATTTTTTCCTTGACTAGCAACAACAGCATTGTGGATGTGATTATTCACAATAACCGCCCCCATAGGAATAGCTCCATTAGTAACTGATTTAGCAACAGTTATCATATCGGGTTTTACCCCAAAAGCCTCAGCAGCAAAAGCTTTTCCCGTTCTACCAAAACCAGTAATTACTTCATCAAAAACTAGGATAATCCCATATTTATCGCAGATAGCCCTAATTTTTTCCAAATAACCCTTAGGCGGGATTAAGGTCCCCACCGAGCCAGCTATAGGCTCTATGTAGCAAGCAGCTATATTTTCTCCCCCATAAGTCTGGGCCATCCTTTCCAAGTCATTTGCTAAATCTTCTCCGCCATGCTCCCCCTGCCCCTTAGCGAATCGATTTTCTGCTAGCCAAGTGTCCCTTATATGATGCACCCCGGGTAGTCCAGGTAAAAACATTCGTTTGTTATTTCCCATACCAGCTAGAGAAGTCCCCCCTAAATTAACCCCATGGTACGCTTTTTGCCTAGAAATAAAAATCTGTCGATTAGCTTGTTTTTGATTCCTCCAGTAAGCCATAATAATCTTCATCGAAGAATCAACCGCTTCGGATCCTGAATTGCAAAAAAAAACCTTATCCATTCCTTCAGGAGTTATTTCACTAATCATCTTACTAAGGGTAAAAGAAGAGGGATGGCCTAAATTGAAGTGAGGGGTATAATCCAACTCTTGCATTTGCTGATAAACCGCCTCAATAATCTCTGGGCGACAATGCCCCAAGGCACAAGTAAAAAGCCCAGAAGAACCATCGAGAATTTGATGGCCATCAACATCCCAATAGTACATCCCCTTAGCCTTGTCAACTAATCGCGGGGCTGATTTAAAATCCTTGTTGCCGGTAAAAGGCATCCAGTGATTATCAAGTGCTAATTTATCCATTATTCCTGTTGGTTTTTCGTTCATAATGTTTATTTTTTCATACTTATTTAACTAAATTATTTAAATAATTTAGCGATTAACGTAACCTTTGTATTTATCTAAAAAACGCACCGGCTGCTTTAAAGCATCTCGTCTAAAAGGATCACCTAGTTCTCTCGAACAGAAAATTTCCAAAATAGTAGTTTTGCCTTCTTGTTGGTTAGCGATAGATTTTTTTAAGGCATCGGCTATTTGATCTTTTTCTTCGACATAAATGCCCTCAGCGCCCATAGCAATGGCGATATCGGAAAATTTAGGATTTTTTAAATTGGAGCCCAAAAATCTTTTTCCATAAAAATCTACTTGGTTTTTCTTTTCTGCTCCCCATTGTCGATTATGAAAAACCACAGCAGTTACTGGGATTTCTTCACGAACACAGGTAAGGATTTCGCCAAAGCTCATTCCCCAAGCGCCATCACCCACATAAGCAACTGCTGGCCTCTCAGGGGCTGCCACTTTTGCTCCAATAACCGCAGGAAAAGCATAGCCGCAATTACCAAAACTCATAGCCGCTAAAAAGCTTCGAGGTTGCTCAAACCTTAAATAACTATTAGAAACCGAGCAAATATTTCCAATGTCAGTAGAAACCATCACGTCTTTTGGTAAGGCTTTTTCTAACTCTTGGAGCATTTGCCGAGGGGCAATACCCCCTTCTTCTTTTCGAACATTTTCACTCCAATCATCTCGCTCCCCAGTCCATTCGTTAAGTTCTTTTTCCCATTCATCTTTTTCTTTTTTCACAGAGGCTAATCTCTCTTGAGCATTGTCCTTACAAGCCAAATCATTTTGGGCTACTTGATGGGTAAGCTCTTCTAAAATAGCTTTAGGGCTACCGTAGATTCCTACAGCAATTTCTTTTACCAGGCCTAAAACTTTATAGTCAATATCCACTTGGATAATTTGGGCGTTAGTAGGCCAGTATTCAATCCCATGCTGAGGAAGTGTGCCAAATGGGCCCAACCTTGTGCCTAGTGCTAACACTACATCGGCTTGTTTAAGTAATTTCATTCCAGCTTTAGATCCCTGATATCCTAAAGGACCACACCAAAGAGGATGGCTAGCGGGAAAAGAATCATTATGCAAATAACTATTAACCACTGGGGCTGAAATGGATTCGGCAAAACTAATAATTTCTTCAAAAGCATTATCCAAAACAATTCCTCCCCCGGAAATGATGACCGGGAATTTAGCCTTTTTTAGTATTTCAATAGCTTTTTTAATGCTTTCTTTCCCACCAGGACCAAATTCAATGCGCTTAGGTTCAGGGATATTCCCTTCAAATTCCCCATAAAAATTATTTCGAGGGATGTTCAACTGCACCGGGCCTCTTTCAGCCAGAGCCATATCAAAGCATCTAGAAGTAAGCTCGGCCATCCTTTCCGGGAGAGCAACATTCGTTTGAAATTTAGTGATTTTAGAAAAAATAGGCATTTGCTCGGTTTCTTGAAATCCGCCAAGGCCAATGGAATTACTCCCAGTTTCTGGGGTAATCGCAACCACAGGGCTATGCGCCCAATAAGCAGCAGCTATTCCAGTAACAAAATTAGTAATACCAGGACCATTTTGGGCAATGCACACGCCATGGCTTCCTTTAATCCGAGAATAACCATCAGCCATATGGGCGGACCCTTGCTCGTGGACAGTGGGGATAAACCTAATTCCTGCTTCGGGGAATAAATCTAAGGCGTCCATATAAGCCGAGCCGACTATCCCAAAGACGTTTTCTACCTTATTTTTTGCCATTACTTCTACTAATGCTTCACTTGGTGTTAATTTTTTCATTTTCTTTTCCTATCCTTTTCTATTTAGTTTATTTAATTATTCTTATTTTATATTATTTTCTTAGGGTCGTGAAAATCCAACCCCAACGAAACCGCCACTTCTTGGCAAGTAATTTTCCCTTGATAAACATTCAGTCCATTCATAAAATGCTCATCAGCCAAAAGGGCATTTCGGTAACCATTGTTAGCTAGTTTGACAACGTAGGGTAAAGTAACATTATTTAAGGCCAAGGTGGAAGTTCTCGCCACTGCCCCCGGCATATTAGCCACGCAATAATGCACCACATCATCGACAATAAAAGTGGGTTCCTCGTGGGTAGTGGGCCTCGAAGTCGCAAAGCAACCGCCTTGGTCAATCGCCACATCCACTACGGCCGATCCTTTTTTCATAGCGCTTATCATTTCCCTCGTTACTAGTTTAGGAGCAGCTGCTCCAGGGATTAACACCCCTCCCACTACTAAATCTGCTTCCAAGACATGCTTTTCGATATTAGCCTTATTAGAATAAACGGTTTTAACTCGCGAACCAAAGATAGACTCTAACCTTTTTAAAACATTAGGGGATAAATCCAAAATCGTCACCTCCGCTCCCATGCCAACGGCAATAATCGCCGCATTATATCCCACCACACCCCCGCCTATGATAGTTACCTTCCCTGGCTCAATTCCCGGAACCCCGCCTAATAAGATCCCTAAACCTTTTTTAGACTTTTCTAAGCAAATAGCCCCTTCTTGAATAGACATTCTCCCAGCAACTTCCGACATAGGCACTAACAACGGCAGATCGCCTTCATTGGAAGTGATAGTTTCATAGGCAATGCACGTGGCTCCACTTTCGACCAAATCTTCGGTCTGGGCTCGGTCAGGAGCTAAGTGCAAATAGGTGAATAAAATTTGATTTTCTCTAAGTCTTTTTCTCTCTTCGGCTAAGGGCTCTTTTACTTTGATAATCATTTCTGCCGTAGAGAAAATTTCTTCTACATTGCCAATTTTTGCCCCTACTTTTTGATAATCTTCATTGGTAAAACCAATTTCCGCTCCCGCATTGTTTTCAACAAAAACCTCATGATTTTGCGAAGTTAATTCTTTCACGCTACTAGGGGTTAAGCCCACGCGATACTCGTGATTTTTAATTTCTTTAGGGACACCTATTTTCATTTTTTACCTCTTGTTTTCTTATTTAATAGTTTATCATTAGAATTTAGACATGGAAACAGTATCTTTGTCAATGATAAAAAAACCTCTATAAACTATAAAAAATATAGATTATATAGATTATTAGATTTTTTTAAAATAATTTCAAAAAAAAAGATTATATAATAATATTTCCGTGGCCAAAAAACGGAATTTTTATTCAACTAATTATAAAAAAAATCAAAAGTTAAAACAAAATTGCAAAAAAATCTCAACAAGTCTCATTTAAAGAAAGTTACCATTAAATTTTGTGGTGACTCTGGAGATGGTATCCAATTATTAGGCAATGAATTTACTCAAATTAGCGCTATTTTAGGCAATGACTTGAACACTTTTCCGGACTTCCCAGCTGAAATCAGAGCGCCAGTAGGCACCGTTGCTGGTATTTCCGGTTTTCAAATCCAGCTAGGTAGTGTGAAAATCAACACCCCAGGAGAAGAAGTAGATGCCTTAGTTGCTTTTAACCCAGCAGCTTTAAAGGCCAATATTTCTTTACTAAAACCCAATGGCATCCTTATCCTTAATCAACATACTTTTGACAAAAAGGGATTAAACGCCGCCGGTTATGAAAAAAATCCTTTAGAAGACGATTCACTAAAATCTTTTCAAACCTTCTCGCTAAATATCACCGAACTCAACCGAAAAGCTTTAGCTGATTTAGCTATCAAACCTCGAGCTAAGGAGCGCTGTAAAAATTTCTATGTATTAGGATTGTTACTTTGGCTTTATAATCGTAATTTAGAAGAAGCTATTAAATTAACCAAAGAAAAATTCGCCCAAAAACCAGAAACTTTAGAAGCCAACCTCCTGAGCTTAAGGGGGGGGCATGCCTACGCTGAAGCAAGTGAGCTTTTCAATAGCAACTACGAAGTAAAACCAGCCGATCTTGCTAAAGGGACTTATCGTCATATCTCGGGGAACGAAGCCTTATCCCTAGGGATGCTAACCTACTTTTTTAAAAGTAACCTAAAAACTATTTTTGCCTCTTACCCCATTACCCCGGCTAGTGATATTTTAAACCATCTTAAAAAATACGAAAGGTATGGTTTTGTTTCCCTCCAAGCAGAAGACGAAATGAGTGCAGCAGGAATCGCCTTAGGGGCTTCTTTCTCGGGGGGAGTAGGATTTACGGCTAGCTCAGGCCCGGGGATTACCCTTAAAATGGAGACCATTAACCTAGCCGTTATGACGGAGCTCCCACTCGTTGTAATCAATGTGCAAAGAGCAGGCCCTAGTACTGGTCTCCCTACCAAAACCGAACAAGGCGATTTACTACAATCTTTATTTGCTAGGCATGGGGAATCTCCTTTACCAGTTATCGCTCCTTTATCCCCTAACGACTGCTATTTTACCGTTATCAAAGCAGCCGAACTAGCGGTAAAATATATGACTCCTATAATAGTTTTATCTGATGGTTATTTAGCTAATGGGAATGAACCCTGGCAAATTCCCAATTTAGACGACATTAGTGTGGAACAGAAAAAACCAGTTGATCAAGATAACTTCGCCCCTTACTTACGAGACCCGCAAACTCTAGCGAGGCCTTGGGCTATTCCTGGAGAAAAAGGGACTGAGCACCGGATAGGGGGATTAGAAAAGCAGCAAATAACCGGCAACGTGAACTACGATGGGGACAACCATGAAGCCATGGGAAGACTAAGAAAACAAAAAATAGAAAAGATAAGCCAAGAATTTCCTCCGTTAATAGTAGAAGGCGACAAAACAGCTGGCACTTTAGTGATTGGCTGGGGAAGCACTTATGGGACGATAAAACAAGCTAACCTAGAACTCCAAGAAAAAGGATTAGCCTTTGCTCATCTTCAGCTAAGATTTTTGAATCCTCTTCCAAATGATCTAGAAAAAATCATTAATTCTTACAAAAAAATAATAGTTGCTGAAATTAATTTTGGGCAGTTATCTTTAATCCTTAGGGCGAACTACTTGAAAGAAATTATCCCCTATTACGAACTTAAAGGCAAACCCCTTAGTTTAAAAAAATTAAAAAGTAAAATAGAAGAAGTCATTACCTCATGAAAGAAAAAACCACCCCTTTCTCTCCCCAATTAACCAAAGAAGATTTTGTCTCCAACCAGTTAATTAAGTGGTGCCCAGGCTGTGGAGACTACGTAGCCCTTTCAGCTATGCAGAGGGCTTTAGCTGAGTTAGGTTTAGCTAAAGAAGAAATTGTTTTTGTCTCGGGAATTGGTTGTTCTTCTAGATTTCCTTATTATATGGATACCTATGGTTTCCATACAATCCATGGACGTGCTCCCAACTTTGCTAGTGGAATAAAATTAACTAACCCCAAAAACCATGTTTGGTTGGTTATGGGAGATGGCGATGCTCTTTCCATTGGGGCTGGACATCTTATTCATTTTTTAAGAAGGAACTTTGATATCAATGTCCTTATTTTAAACAATCGGATTTATGGCTTAACTAAAGGGCAATATTCTCCCACTTCTGAAAAAGGTAAAATAAGTAGATCGACTCCCATCGGGAGCATTGAAACCCCCCTCAACCCTGCTGGGTTAGCCATTAGTGCTAATGTAACTTTTTTTGCTCGTGGGATAGATAAAGACATCTTAGGAATGAAAGAGCTCTTTAAACAAGCCCATGCCCATAAAGGGACTAGCTTAATTGAAATTTATCAAAACTGCAATGTTTTTAATGACCATGCCTTTGCCCCTTACACTGACCGGGCTTCGAAAAAAGAAACCACCATTACCCTCCAAGAAGGAGAACCACTTATTTATGGAGAAAATAATGATAAAGGAATTACCCTAGAAGGATTTCAGCTAAAATCCATTTCCCTTAAAGACGAGGAAGACAAAAAAAAGCTCCTGGTTCACTCCACTAGCTGTGAGAACGACTTGCTCCCTTTTCTTTATGCTAAAATGAGTGAAAACCCCGACCTCCCAACGCCTATGGGGATTTTCAAAAAAGAAAAGAAAAGCACTTTTGAAGAAGAGTTATTAGCTAGGAAAAGAGAAGATTTAGATGAAAAAACTTTAAAAGAAATGTTAAAAGGAAGAAATTCATGGAAAATATAAAACCAATTATCGCTGGTAACTGGAAAATGAATCTCACACTAGGTGAAAGTCTAACTCTAGCGAAAAAATTAGCCAATGAACTTGTAACCTCGGAAAATTCTAGTAGCCTAGCCGAAAAACCTCAGGTAATCATTGCTCCCCCCTACCCTTACCTGCATCCCGTCCTTAGTTTACTGCAAACAGAAAAAAGCTCCCTAGGAGTAGCAGCTCAAGACATTCACTATGCAAGCAATGGAGCTTTTACTGGAAAAGTTTCGGTGGGAATGATTAAAGATTTAGGGGCAACGCACTCTTTGGTAGGGCACTCCGAACAAAGGCAACTTTTTCAAGAAACGAATGAAAAAATTAACTTAAAAATTCACAAGCTATTAGAAGCTAACTTAAAGGCGATTTTCTGTGTAGGAGAAACCCTCGAAGAAAGAGAAAATAATTTGCTCAACCAAGTACTCCGCGAACAAATTAGCCAGGGGCTAAAAAGAATTTCTACTCAACAAATGAAAAACGTCATCATTGCTTATGAACCAGTATGGGCCATTGGCACAGGGAGAAATGCCACCAGTCAAGAGGCCGAAGCAGCCCATCTTTTAATTCGAAATATCATAAGCGAAATTTTTAACAAGGAAATTTCTCATCAATTATCTCTGCTATATGGAGGAAGCGTGAAAGCTAGTAATGCCGCCGATTTAATGGGACAAGAAAACATCAATGGCGTCTTGGTCGGTGGAGCATCTTTAAAAGTAGATGAGTTTATCAAAATTATTCGTAGCGGTTAAAAATTAATTTAGTCATCAAACTGCTCGGTTTTTCTCGGTTTCTTGCTCTCAGTTTCTAATTGAGTTTTCCTTGTTTTTATTGCTTACAAAAAAAAAGCAAAAGTTTGCCTAGCAGTCGTAAAAATATTAGCTGACATTTCCAAAACCCATTAAAATTAAAAAATCAAATGACCGATAAATTGTCGCTAATAATAGCAGTTGTATAATATAATTAACTTTATAACAAAATAAAAATTATTTTAAGCAAATCAACCAAAGGAATTAAAATAATAAATTAAAAACAACAAACCAAATTAGCAGGATAATTTTTGATATAAAAATTAATGAAAAAGAAAAAGTTAGATTTAAAAGAAACCATTGAAACCGTCGCTCTAGCCAATGACATCAAGGCCGAGCTCATCCTAGAAACCATTATCAATACCATAAAAGTAGAGTGTGCTGATTTATTAGATATCTCTGATGATAAAATTTTCGTTGAGAGTGATAAAGACTTAAAAATCAATATTTTTATTGAAAAAGAAATAGTCGAAAAGGAAAGTTACGATCATCTCTCTTTCATAGCATTGGCGGACATTTCTACCTTTAAACTCAAAGGGAATGTTGGTGAGAGCGTTAAGGTTCCCTTTTATATAGAAGATTTAAACAGGAAAAGCATCAAACATCTAAACTATGTGATTTTGAATAAACTGAAAAATATCCGTAAAGAAATCGTTTATCAAGATTACAAAAAAAAAGAAGGAGAAATTGTAACGGGAACTTTCTTAAGGAAAATCGATAAAAACATTATCGTAAGCCTCCCTAACTCAGCCGAAGGCATGCTTCACCATAAAGAGCAAATATTTTTGGAGCACTTTAACTACGGCGATGTTATCAAGTGTTATATTAAATCGGTTAGTTTTAATGAACGAAACCACCTTAACATTGAGTTATCGAGAAAAGATCCTCGCTTTGTCTTAAAACTTTTTTATAAAGAAGTTAAAGAAATGCAAAACGATGTGGTTAAGGTAAAATCAATAGTTCGGGAAGCTGGCAAAAAAACTAAGATAGCCGTGTATTCGACTAACAGCAATGTAGAACCCGTGGGAGCTTGTGTGGGCCTTTATGGCAATAGAATCAAAGCCATTATGAAAGAGCTGAAATCCGAGAGGATTGATGTGATCCCTTATAGCGAAGATACCAAGGAATACATAAAAAAGGCATTAGAACCTGGGAAAGCAATTCAAGTTTTACTAATTAACGAAAAGGACAAAGAAGCTTTGGTGATTGTAGAAGATGAGAGTTATCCTTTAGCGATTGGACGCTATGGGCTTAATGTTAAACTCGCTACTTCTTTAGTAGGCTGGGAACTTAGCGTTCGTACTCGTGAACAAATGGAAAAACATCCAGAAATCCTTAAAATATTTTCTAATATTGATAACCTATTTAAAAACCAAGAAGAAGACATTAACCAATTAACAAGTATTAATGAAGAACTACTAGTCAAACTAATGCACCATGGCATTACTACGGTAGCTGAGCTTTACGAGAAAAGCATTAACGAGATAAGTAGTATTGAGGGAATTAGCCGAGAAGACGCTGAAAAAATCAAAGGGACTCTTCAAGAAATGGTGGAAGTCGTCGAAGCCGACGATGAAGAAGAAGTATTTCAAGATGATATTGAAGACAAAATTGCTAGTGAAGAGCTCCAAGACAATATGACCGAAGAAATCCAGCAAGTAGAGTATATTGTTTGCCCGAATTGTGGTTATGAATTTGAATATACTGGACAAGACAGATGCCCAAAATGTGGGACAGAATTTGAAGTAGAGTAAAGTTTATGGAAAAAAAAAAGTTATCTAAAATTAATATTAGAAAAAATCCCGATGGTTCCACTACCAAAATAACCAAGGTTCGAAAAATCATCAAGGTAAAGACTATTGGTAAACCCAAAGGGGTTGATAGCAATACCAATTCCCCACAAAAAGATAACTTAAAAAGCTCCAAGAAACTCACCCCTGTTTCTTCTGCTAATAAGCAGGATAAAGTACCTAATGCTACTAAACCAAAAAATGCTAAAAATAAAAATAAAATTTTCATCAAAAAAAAGAAGCCCGAATGGAGCTATCAAAAAAAAGACAATAGAAATCAAAAGTGGGAAAGGGGAAAATCTAGTGATAACATCAATCAAGGGAAAGGCGTTAAAGTAGAACAAGATAAAAACCCCATACCTAAAGAAATAGAAATTTCTGACGTTATTTCGATTAAAAATTTATCGTTAAAGCTTAATTTAAAAGCCTCCGAAGTGATGAAAAAAGTATTTTCACTAGGAGTTATGGGCGTGACCATTAACGATAACATTGACGCTGAATCCGCTCAAATTGTCTGTTCAGAATTTGGCTGCCAAGCGAAAGTAGTCTCCCTTTTAGAGCAAACTAAGATAGAAACTTTTAAGGGCGAAGAGAAAGATTACGTCAGTCGCTCTCCTATCGTTACTATTATGGGACATGTCGATCATGGAAAAACTACCCTGCTTGATAGCTTACGTGAGAGTCGCATAGTGCAATCAGAAGCCGGCGGAATAACCCAGGGCATTGGGGCTTATAAAGTAAAGTCCGATAAAGGGGAAATTTTATTTATTGATACCCCTGGGCATAGTGCGTTCTCCAAGATGCGTTCTCGCGGAAGTTCTATTAGTGATATTATTATTTTAGTAGTTTCCGCGGTAGATGGCGTAATGCCCCAGACTTTAGAAGTTATCGAACATGCTCAAAAAAAAAAAGTCCCAATAATTGTTGCGATTAATAAAATGGATTTAGAGGGTGCTAACCCACAAAAAACCATTCAAAGTTTAAGTGAGCATGGGCTAATTAGCGACCAATGGGGAGGTGACACTATTTTTCAAGAAATTTCTGCTCTTAAAAAAACTGGCCTAGATAAACTACTAAATGCGGTTAGTCTGCAAGCGGAAATACTCGGGTTAAAAGGCAATAGAAAAATCCCCGGCTACGGGCATATCATTGAATCCGAGCTTAAAAAAGGATTGGGAAATACCATTAGCGTTGTCTTGAAAAATGGTTCCCTTAAAATAGGAAATGTCTATATTTGCGGAAGTACTTATGGTAAAATCAGAGCCCTTTTTGATGAAAACAATAAACCTATAAAAGAAACTCAATTTTCTAACGTAGTAAAAATCATTGGACTTCCGACGTTAATTTCGGCTGGGGAATTTTTTCAAGTGGTTAGTTCTGAAAAAGAAGCGAAGAAAACTATCGATGTTCGAAAAGATTTAGAAAAACAATCCAAAGCCTCTAACGTTAAAAAAGTTACTTTAGGCAACCTTTACGACACCATTAGTGAAGAAAAAAAAAAAGAGCATAACGTTATTATCAAAGCAGATACTTTTGGAGTAGTGGAAGCAATTAAATCCATGCTCATTGATTTTAAAAATGACGAAATTAAAGTAGTGGTGGTGAGTACTGGAGTAGGAAGCATTACGGAAAATGACTTGAACTTAGCCATTGCCTCTAATGCTGAAATTATTGGCTTTAAAGTAAAAGTAGCCAACTCGCAAGTAAAAAAGATGGCGCAAAATCGGAGCGTTAAAATCCTCTACTATGAAATCATTTATGATATTGTAGATAATTTGAAAAAATCTTTAACTAAACTTTTAGATGACGAGTTTAAAGAAATATTAATTGGTAGTCTCATAGTAAAAAACATTTTTAAAATTTCTAAACAAGGGAATATCGCTGGTTGCGAAGTCAAAGAAGGAAAAATTTTAAAAAGCCATACCATCAAAGTCATTAGAGATGGGAATGCACTTTTTAAAGGGAAAATCGACTCCTTAAAAAGATTTAAAGACGATGTCAAGGAAGTGGGCAAGGGATTAGAATGCGGAGTAGCGGTAAAAAATTTTGAAGATTTATTAGAAGGAGATGTTTTAGAAACTTACGAAATAGAAAAGAAGGAAAAAGTTTTTAAAATAGACTAAAAAAGTGCAAAGCCCTTTCCGTTTAAGAAAAAAAAAATTAGAAAATAGAATTAGACAAATTCTCTCAGAAATATTTCTTTTTGAAGTAGAAGATGATAGGATAAGAAAAGAATACCTGTCCATCATTGCGGTAAGATTAAATAATAATTTCTTATATGCTAAAGTTTATTACAGTATCCTTCATCAAGAAAATCAAAAAACTATAGAAGAGTTATTAAAAAAAATGGGAGGATTTATTATTGGGAAATTAAAGCCTAAACTAAAAACTAAAACGCTTCCTAGGTTAGAGTTTATTTACCAAGAAGCCGATGAAAGCGAAGCAATTATTAATTTAATAGAAAGAACCGAAAAATCCTAATTTAAAATTATTAGAAGTAGTATTTTTTATGGTATTAAACCAAAAACTTCTTCAAAAAGAAAAAGCACTACAAACTTACTTAGCCCAGTATAAAAAAATAATCATCAGTTATTCCGGAGGAGTTGATTCTACTGTTTTAGCTTTTTATGCTAATAAGGTCTTAAAAAAAAACGCTTTAATAGCTATCGGGGATTCCCCTAGCCTAGCTCGTGATGACTTAAAAAGTGCTATCCAACTAGCTCAAGATAATGCTTTTCATTTAAAAAAAATTTACCCGCAAGAATTTAAAAACTTAGATTACCTAGCGAACAATAGCAATCGTTGTTATTTTTGCAAAAAAGATTTATTTAGCGAATTAAATGCTTTAAAGCTAAAAGAAAAAGCCGAAGTCATTATGGATGGAACGAATTACGACGACCTTAGTGACACTCGCCCGGGGCTCAAAGCCGCTCAAGAAAAAAAAATCCACCACCCTTTGGTAGCAGTCAAATTAACCAAAAAAGAAATTAGACTTTTAGCGAATAAAAATCATCTCCCTAACCACGATAAACCCGCTTCTCCTTGCCTAGCTTCTCGAATTCCTCATGGGCTTGCCGTAACTTTGGAAAAAATTAAAAAAGTGGAACAAGCAGAAAAATATTTAAAAGATAACTTTGCTATTTCTCCTATAAGGGTCCGCTATCAATATGGAAGTGCTAAGATTCAAACTAGCAAGGAGAACTTGCTCATCTTGCTTCAAGAAAGTGAGAAAATTATTGCTTATTTTACTAGCATTGGATTTAACGATACCTGCTTGGATTTGCAAGAATTATTAAGAAAATGATATTGCAGCAAATATCTCTAAAAAGTAATTTTCTCTTAAAGTTTTACCAAACAAAATTTTAAACCATGCTTACCAAAAGATTAATAGCTTGTTTTGATATTGTTAAAGATAGAGTTACTAAGGCTAGAAAATTTGAAGACAATATCGACATAGCTGATGCGGTTAGCTTAGCGAAAAAGTTTTACGATGAGCAGATTGATGAAATAATTTTTTACGACATTAAGGCTAGTGTGGAAAAAAGAAAAATTGATTTAAAGACCGTTCGACGAGTAGCTAGAGAAACCTTTGTCCCTTTTACAGTTGGAGGAGGGATTAAAAGTTTAGACGATATGCATGAGGTTTTAAAAGCAGGGGCTGAAAAAATTAGCATTGATTCTATGGCAGTAAGAAACCCGCAAATTATCAAGGAAGGGGCTAAGGCTTTTGGTCGGCAGTGCATGGTTTTAAGCATGCAGGTGAAAAAAAATCCCAGTAAGAAATTTCCCTCAGGGTATGAAATAAAGCTAGATGGCGGGAGGGTAGCGACCGGATTAGATGCGGTAAAATGGGCTCAAAAAGGGGAAGAACTTGGAGCTGGAGAAATTGTGGTAAATAGCATTGACAATGACGGAACCCATAACGGCTATGATCTTACTATCACTAAAAAAATCGCCAACCTGGTTACTATCCCAGTTATTGCTTCAGGAGGAGCGGGGACGATAAGCCACTTAGAACAGGCATTTCACCAAACCAAAGTATCAGCAGGAATCATTAGTTCCATGCTCTACTCCCCTCGCTTAGCGGCCAACTTTACGGTTAAAGAAATAAAGGAAAAACTTCTCAAAAGCAACATAGCTATCCGTCCTTACTTTGCTTAAATATTTTTGAAAAAGCAAAATCTTATTAAAAAAAATAATCTAACTAATAATTAATCTATGTTATAGTATGGTTACCGATTATAATTTTTTTATCAGAAAAGCTTAGCAAAAATTCAAAGATAAATAATTTATTGCGGTTTTGGAAAATCACCCTTTTGGCTAAAGTAAGCAATTCAAAAAGCAGCTTAAATTCAGTTAACACTTACGTTGATGAAGAATTTAATAAAGTCCTAAAAGGCCTTCCACTCCCGTTGATTAATAAAATGAAATACCTTTATCAGGGGAAAAGGATTAGAACCAAACTACTTTTTAACTGCGCTAAGATTATCAATTGCCCCATTCCTAATATTTTAATTCCAGCTTTTACCATTGAGCTCATTCACACCGTTTCGCTGCTGCATGACGATGTTATTGACGCCGATCTTCAAAGGAGGGGAGCGAAAACTATTAATGAAATTTTTGATAATAAAACCGCCATTTTTTTAGGCAGCTATCTCATTCAAAGCCTTTTTAATAAATTATCCAGCTACGATAAAAACCTAAAAAGTATTTTATTGACTAAAATAAAAGAAGTGTGCCAAGGGGAACTGATTCAAAATAATTACTTTACCATAAAAAAAAAAATAAAAAAAGACGATATCTTAACTATAGCCAAAAAAAAAACTGGGGCATTGTTTTCTTTAGCTTCTCTTTTACCTTGTCTAATTAACAACAAAAGCAAAAAAGAAAAAAGTTTTTTCGAGGAGTGCGGCTACCAGTTTGGCGTGAGTTATCAGCTTTTAGATGACGTCAAAGACGTTCTGCAGGATTTTAAAAAAAATCAAAACCTGCAGAAAAATTTAAATTACCCTTTGCATTTTTTCACTAAAAAGAAAATAGATTCTAAAAAAAGTTTTCAAAAGGTAAAGGAAAAAATTGATTTGCTTTTCCAAAATATTTTAGAAAAAACTAAAAAAAATAATTACTCTAAGGAAGCACTTGATTTTTTTTATTACACCCAAAAAGAAATCAATCTACTAAGCTTATCGATTATGGAATAGACTTTTCCACCCACTTTAAAATATTTTTATATTTAAACTTATACCCTAGTTTTTTTTTTATTTTTTCATTTAAGATTCTTTTTATAAAAACTTTATTAGGGCTAGCTGGTTTTGTTGGTTTATCTATTTTTTGATAAAGTTCTCTTCGAGTGAATTTAACGTCACTGACTAAATTATAAATTTCGTTGTTAAAAATATTTTTTTCAATAATAAGGGCAATGATATTACAAATGTCGTGGTAGTGAATTAAATTAGAAAATTGCTCCAAAGATCGGCCGCTACTTTTTTTAAGGTAATTTTTAGGGTTGCGCTTGTCGCCAACTAAGCCCGCTAACCTTAAAACAACACTAGAAAAATTATTATTTTTATCAAGAAATAAATTTTCACTTTTTTGAATTAATTGAGATTTTTCATCAGTGGTGTTTATTTCATAGTCTTCGCTAATGTCGTTTATTTTATCACTAGGCTTACCCTCATAAACCGAAGTAGTACTTAATAAGATTATTTTTTTAATTTTATTTTTTTCGATAGTTTTTTTTACTTGCTGTAAAACAAAAAAATATTTATCTTTTTCTTTTTGAAATTTTGGTGGCAAAGCAATAATTAAAACATCACTTTTAATAAAAAAACGATGATCAGCATCCTTGTTTATAATTGGAGTAAAAATTATGCGATAAGGAATAATTTTACTTTTCGTAAATTTTTCTACTTTTTTTTTAGTCGTGGTTGAGCCTTTTACTTCATACCCTTTAGAAATAAGTCGACGAGCTAATTTTATGCCCAACCAACCACACCCTAAAATAGATATTTGTTTCAAAATATTAAGCTATTTACTTTAAAGTAAAAAGTAACGAGGTGGTGATCCAAACAGCCCGGGATAATGATTATATATGGTTTTTTTAACATAAATCAAAATAATTGATGATATAATTATAACGCTTTTAAATTTTAAATAGTAAAAATTCAAAAATAAAGAACAAAAAAATGAGTATAAAAATCCATAACCTTGGCTATCCTAGAATAGGGAAATTACGAGAATTAAAAAAGGCAACCGAGCGCTATTGGCGAAAAGAAATAAACCAAAAAGAGCTTAATGAAATTGCTAAAAAAATCAGAACCAGCAATCTCCTTTTTCAAAAAGAAAATGGCTTAGATTTAATCCCGGTTAACGATTTCAGTTTTTACGACCAAGTTTTAGATATGAGTATTCTTTTAGGAGTTATTCCCGATCGCTTTAAAAGCAAAATTAAAGAAGATGATGAGCTTAACTTAGATTTAATTTTCAGCATTGCTAGAGGAATTAAAAATACTTCATTCACGGCCTCGGCTATGAAAAAATGGTTTGATACGAACTACCACTATATTGTTCCCGAATTAGATAACATTAGCAGTTTCCAACTTTTATCTAAAAAGATTTTTTTAGAAACTAAAGAAGCCCTTGATTTGGGGATAAATCCTAAACCGGTTTTAATCGGCCCTCTTACATATTTAAAAATGGGAAGATTTTATGAAGAAGAAAATCTTACCAAAAACAAGCTCGATATTTTTCCTGACCTACTTAATTTTTATTTAAAAGTAATTGAAAAACTAGTTGAAATGGGAGTGAAGTGGATTCAGTTTGATGAACCGGTTTTTTCTCTTGACCTTAGTATGGACGAGAAGAAGGTCATTCTCAACACTTATGAGATTATCTCCAAGCGATTTGACCAGGTCAACATTATGGTAGCTAATTATTTTGGTAGTTTAGGAGATAATAGTGACTTATTTTTTAATTTACCAGTAGAGGCGCTTCACTTAGATTTAGTGCGTGGGAAAAACGATTTAAATTACGTTCTTAAAAATCTTAATAAAAAAATTGCCTTATCCTTAGGGATTGTTGATGGGAGAAATATTTGGAAAAATAACTTGGAAGAATCTATAGAAATTGTTAGGCAAGTTCAAGAAAAACTTCCTAACAATAACATTATGCTAGCCCCCTCTTGCTCTTTAATTCATTCTCCCATTACCGTTAAACAAGAGAAAAATAACTTTTTGGATGATTGCAAATGGTTTAGCTTTGCTGAAGAAAAAATTGAAGAACTTAACGTCTTAAAAAAAATCCTTAACGATGAAATAAAAGAGAGTAAGGTTCTCGCGGAAAATAAAAAAATCTTTAACCATCGAAAAAATTACGCAGGGGTTTTTAATCCAAAAGTGGTTGATAAACTAAATAACGTTAGTGAAAAAGATTATAATCGCTTGTCGCCGTTTAATGAGCGAATCGCCAAACAAAATAAAATCTTAAACTTACCAGAATTTCCAACTACAACAATTGGCTCTTTTTCGCAAACTAAGGAATTAAGGAAAACTCGTCTGCAATTTAAAAAACAAGAAATATCTGCTGAGAAATATGACAATTTTATTAAGAAAGAAATTAAACGAGCAGTAAAAAACCAAAAAGAAATTGGGCTGGACGTCTATGTCCATGGGGAATTTGAGCGTAATGATATGGTAGAATATTTTGGAGAAAATCTAGATGGTTTTACTTTTACCCAACATGGGTGGGTGCAGAGCTTTGGAAGTCGTTATGTTAAACCTCCGATTATTTATGGAAGTGTTGCTCGTAAAAAACCCATAACAGTAGATTGGGCTTTATACGCCCAATCCGTTAGTGACAAACCAATGAAAGGAATGTTAACTGGACCGATAACTATTTTACAATGGAGTTTTGTCAGAGACGATCAAGCAAGAAAAACCACGGCAAATGAAATTGCTTTAGCTTTAAGAGAAGAGGTAAGTGACTTAGAAAAAAATGGCATTCAAGTTATTCAAATTGACGAACCTGCTATTAGAGAAGGACTTCCTCTTAGAAAAAAAGACTGGGAATACTATTTAACTTGGGCAGTAAATGCTTTTAAGTTAGCTACTTCATCGGTAAAAGATGAAACGCAAATTCATACGCATATGTGTTATTCGGAGTTTAATGACATTATTGAAGCTATTGCCAATTTAGATGCCGATGTTATTTCAATTGAAACTTCTCGTTCTAAAATGGAGCTACTGGATGTTTTTTCTAAATTTAATTATCCTAATCAAATTGGTTTAGGGGTTTATGACATTCATTCTCCACGCATCCCTACAACAGATGAAATGTTTGGATTATTAGTCAAAGCTAGTAAGGTCATTAAGAAAAAAAATATTTGGGTTAATCCCGACTGTGGACTAAAAACTAGGAACTGGGATGAGGTTATCCCCGCCTTAAAAAATATGGTTGATTCTGCTAAAAAAATAAGAAGTAACTCTTAAAAAAATAAAGAAACTATAATAGCATATTTATATTTATAAATATGAAATCATTAGTTGATTTATTAAACCAATCTACACCGGGAAATCCGCTTCTTTCTTTTGAGTTGCTTCCCCCTTTAAAAGGGGAAAGCGTCTCTAACTTATTTGAGGTAATTGAAAAATTAAAAAAATTTAATCCTTCTTTTATCAACATCACTACTCATAGTTCAAAATATGTTACCCCTAAAAAC
Organism: Spirochaetota bacterium; assembly: GCA_965277105.1. Classification (GTDB taxonomy): domain Bacteria; phylum Spirochaetota; class UBA12135; order COTS27; family CAXSBA01; genus CAXSBA01. The sequence goes on from OZ255710.1 coordinate 926,163, forward strand.
TCCGCTCTTAAAGAAGAAAAAGTTAAAAAAAGGCCAGGGACAATAAGCATTGCAGCAGCTATTACTCACAAATACAATTTAGTAACTGTCCCCCATATTGTCTGCCGTGGTTTCACTAAATATTCTACCGAAAACACCTTGTTAGAATTAAGCTACTTAAATATTAATAATCTCTTGGTTTTACGAGGAGACGAAACTAATAAATTCTCTTTTGAAAAAGAAAAAAATTTTAATGAAAGCAGTTTAGATTTGATTAAGCAAATTAATAAAATTAATCAAGGCAAACTCCTTAATAATAAAACGATTAATTTTAAAAGTAGTTTTGTTTTTGGCATAGGCGGTTACCCCGAAAAGCATCCCGATGCTAAAAGCCTAAAAGAAGACGTCCTTTATGCCAAAAAAAAAATCGACCTAGGCGCTAAGTACATCGTTACCCAGTTTTTTTTCGATAATAATTATTTCTTTGACTACTATCGTTTATGCCGAGAAGTGGGGATTAATGTTCCGATTATTCCGGGAATTAAACTCCTTCGCACTAAAAAGCAAATTGAAGTTTTACCTAAAATTTTTCATATTAATATTCCTCGTGAATTAAAAGAAAAAATAGACAGTGCTAAAGACGAAGAAGAGATTAAAGAAATCGGAATTCAATGGTGCATTAAACAGTGTTTAGAATTAAAAAAATTTAAAGTCCCCTGCATTCATTTTTATACGATGAGTAGGGTAAAAGACTTAGAAAAAGTATTAGAAAAAATAACCAATTAAAAATAGTTTGAAATTATTTTAAACTATTTATTAAAATGAAACCTTTTGCCCTGCTTTTTAAGCTAGCTCAACAGGCTAAAAGAATCAGCAAACCCAATCCAGCAGTCGCTGCTGTAATTATAAAAAATAACAAATTAATCGGACAAGGTTTTACTCAGAGTTTTGGAGGAAAACATGCAGAAGTGGAAGCCGTTGAATCAGTAAAAAATCCTAAACTGTTAAAAAATAGCGAAATGTGGGTGACCTTATCCCCCTGCCATTTCCAAGGAAAAACCCCTGCTTGCACTAAACTTATAGTTCGAACTGGCATCAAGAGTGTTCATATTGCTTTAAAAGATCCTCATGAAAAAGTTAATCTATTAGCCCATAAATTTTTAGTCGAGCAAGGTATAAGCGTTAAAAATGATTTTCCCGAAAAAGAAAAATGGAAACATTTTCAACTCAACTATGATTACTTGAAAAAGACAATGATAGGCACCCCCGCCCTTACCCTAAAATACGCCATGACCTTGGATGGAAAAATGGCTGATGGAGAATTTAAATCAAAATGGATAAGTAATGAGAAAGCCAGATTAGACGTGCAGAAACAAAGGCAAAAAAATGACGCTATTGTAGTAGGGGCCAATACCCTTCTGCAAGATAACCCCAACCTTAATGTGCGACTAAAAAATAATTTTTTCGAACCTTTGATTATCAGTTGGTTTGCTGCAACTAATATTGAAAAATTAAAAAAGATAATAGAGAATTTAAAAGTAATGGAAAACAATTCTCCTCTACTCTTAATCCTACCTAATACCCTAAAAAATAAAAAGAACAAAATCGATATTCCTTTTAGGGAAAATAAAAAAATAGATTTTATTTTTTATAAAAAAGGTGAGCAGTTTATTTTCACGAAAAAATTTTTACAAGAAATAAGCAAAAAATACTTGCTTAATTCGCTTTATGTAGAAGGGGGCGCTAAGACGCATTCTCTTTTCTTTAACCATGGTTTAGTGGATAGATTAGAAATTTATTTAGGTAATAAAATCGTTAATGACGGGAGAAAAGCCTTATCCCCTTTTAGTAATCCCGCAAAGGAAATTCAAAAAATCGAACTTGCTGATAATTTAGAGAGAGTCGAGTTTCAAACGCTAGGAGACAATGTTAAAATAAGTGGCTTTTTAAAATCATCGCCTTGGTTAAAAATTTGGCAAGAAGTAAATGATTTTTAAAAGCAAGAAAAACTACTAAAATTATTACGTTTTCTCTAAGTTAATAATTTCATCGCTAAGATAGCCTTGAAAATACAAAATGGAAGTTAAGTCGGTTGCGTTTATCTGGGTAGCAATTTTTTCTTTTAGCTTTTTTACTCCGCGATAAGCAACTCCTAAACCAACATTTTCGAGCATAGTTAAATCGTTCATCCCATCACCTATTGCCAATGCTTGACTTTTTTTGAGACTGTTTTTCTCGAGATGAGTTAGCACTTTTTCTCCTTTAGTTGAGGGGAGCATAAGTGGCCCTTGGATCTTGCCAGTAAAGCGGTTTGCTTTTATTTCGTAATGATTAGTTTCTAAAGCATCAAAACCAATTTTTTTTTGAACATACTCACTAATAGGTGAAAAACCTGCAGTTATTAAAACAGTTTTTACTTGATTTTTTTTTAAGGTTTGAATAAGATTAAAAACTCCTGGATTAAAAATAATTTTTTCTTCTAGTCCTTTTAAAGACCTTTTTGCTGCTCGATTTTTTAACAAAGCAACTCGCCTATTAAGCGACTGACTAAAATCAATTTCTCCATTTATACCTAAGGTGGTTATCGCAGTAATTTCTTTTTCTAAACCTAAAATTCCTCCTAAATCATTAAAGGTTTCGTTTTGAATAGCCGTGCCATCCATATCCGAAAAAATAATTTTTTTTTTCCGGTTGCGATTAGCTTGCCAACAGTAATCAATTGGTTGGCTTTTAATAAAGCTGATAATAATAGCTTTGTGCTTAATCGCTGAAGAAGCAAAATAAACATCCCAGGCTTTTTTCGGGTTAAGAACTTTTTCTCTAACCCAAGAAATCTTTTTTTCAGCTAGAAAACTTTTTAGCTGATCTTTGATTTTTTTTAAAGCAACAGCGGAGTTATTTTTTTGAACAACCGTGAGAACAAAAAACAAAGAAATATATTAAAAATTATAACTTACTCAAAAGCCACAAACTGAGAGGTTTCCACCAAGGGTAAGCTTTTAATTTTTTCTAATAGCTTTTCGGTTGGCTTATTGTCAAGGGTTATGATACAAATAGCCTTGCCGCCTTTTTCTTTTCGAGCTAAATTAAAACTCGCTATATTAATTTTCTCTTCATAAAGCATGGTAGCCAGCTCTTTGATGACTCCGGGTTCGTCTTTATTTTCCAGGTAAAGATTGTTCGGAAGCAAGTTAATTTCAATATCTAAACCATTAATCCCAATAATGTGTGGTTCTTTTCCTAAAAGGGTAGCAGTTAGAGAAAATTCTTTTTTTTCCGTAACTACTTTTAAAGAAATTAAAGAGTTATAAAGCGAGGAAGTTTGATTTTTTTTTTCTTCGACAATCAATCCTCTTTTTTTAGCCAGTGACACTGAGTTAATCACATTCACTTCATCGACTACTCCTTCCATTAATTTCTGAAGCCCTTCTCGCAACAAGGACTCGGTAGGCAGACTAGCAACTTCACCGGAATACTCGATAGTGATTTTCTTATATGCGCTTTCTCTAATTTGAGCGATGAAATGGGCTAATTGGTTAATGATTTTTTTATAAGGAAGCAACCTTTCGTTTTCTTTAGCAGTAAGTGAGCTAACGTTATAACCATTAGTGATAGTGCCGTCATCTAAATAACGACAAATCTGCTGAGCAATTTCAAAAGACACTCTTTCTTGCGCTTCAATAGTAGATGCTCCCAAATGAGGAGTAAGGATTAAATTAGGAATACCACGTAAAGGGCTATCAGCCGACAGAGGTTCTTCTTGAAAAACATCTAAAGCAGCACTGCTTACTTTACCATTTTGCAAGTTAGCAATTAAATCATCTTCATTGACAATTCCTCCTCTCGCACAGTTAATAATCCTCACACCATCTTTCATTTTACTGATAGTTTCTTGATTGATAAGGTTTTTGGTTTTTTCAGTTAGCGGAGTATGAATAGAAATAAAGTCTGCTTCACTTAATAAAAAGTCCCAATCAACTACTTCTACTCCGAGTTGCTCGGCCCTAACTTTCGTTAAAAATGGATCATAAACAATTACTTTTAATTTTAATCCTTGAGCGCGGTTGCAAACAATAGAACCAATATTTCCACACCCAATTAGTCCTAAAGTTTTTCCAGTAAGCTCTACCCCCTTTATTTTAGATTTTTCCCATTTGCCTTCTTGAGTAGTTAAATGAGCGTAAGGAATTTGCCTAGCGGTGGATAGTAGCATAGCAATAGCATGCTCCCCAGTGGTAATGGTATTGCCTAAAGGGGTATTCATCACCACTATCCCTTTTTCGGTGGCCGCAGGAATGTCAATGTTATCCACCCCAATTCCCGCTCGTCCAATGACTTTTAAGCGGTTATTATCTAAAGCATCTAAAATTTCTTTAGTAACTTTAGTCTTTGAACGAATAATAAGTCCGTCATAGTCTAAAAGGACTTTTTTTAATTCTTCTGGGCTGTAATCGGTGTTAATAGTAAAGTCAATATTTTTTTCCGAAAAGATGGCTTTTAAATTATCACTAACTTTATCAGTAGCTAAAACTCGTTTCATAATTTTATTTATTCGCTTCTTAGCCTAGTTAATAACCTAATCATTTCAATATACAACCAAACTAAAGTGACTAACAAACTAAAAGCAAAATACCATTCCATATACTTAGGAGAACCATAACTTTCGCTTTTTTCGATATGATCGAAATCTAATAATAAATTAAAAGCAGCCACCGCTATTACAAATAAGGAAATACCAATTCCCAAAGGTCCTCCTACATTAAACAAAGTGGTGGAAATAAAAAAAGACATAACAAAAGAGATAAGATACGCAGCCGCAATACCCAAAGTACAAGCAATGACAATTGAGCGGAGTCGATCAGTAACCTTGATAATTTTAGCGCGATAAAGGAACATCATCACCATAAAAACCGAAATAGTGCCAATTACCGCTTGGCTAGCAATTCCTGGGTAACTCGCTTCAAAAATTCGAGCAATACTCCCTAAAAACACCCCCTGCAAGATGGCATAAATTGGAGAAGTTATGCCAGCAACTTGTGGCTTAAAACTAGTGATTAAAGCAAAAACTAATCCGCCCAGCATAGCAATCATGGCAATACCATAACCTACTCCCGCCGTCGACCAGCCAAATATAGCGGAAGCAAAGACGATGAGGATTAAAAAAGCTGCTTTATTCACCGTACCATTGGCTGTCATGAGCTCCCCACTGTAAGTTTTTTCCGTAAAAGTGTTTCTTCGTAAAAAAGGATTTCCTGTTCTCATTTTTTTCTCCTAAAATCTGAATTTTTTTATATTTTATGTAATTATACTATAGCAATAATCTAACGTTTTAAATAAAAAAGTCAATAATATATTAGTAAAGTTAAAAAAATAATAGAAGATAAAAAGCTATAATAATAAATATTATTTATTAATTAGGTTAGCAAGATGAATAATTATTCAAAAATCTCTTCTACAAAAATCGCACTTCCCCTTACTTCTATTACCCTTATCTTTTTCCCTTGGTCAACAAAATCACCATGAGTAAGGGCATCGTAATATTTTTCATCGATAATAATTGTCCCTGATGGGCGCAGAGAAGTATGAGTAATTCCGGTTTTTTCTAGCAATTGATGAAGTTCTATTTCACGCTCTACTTCTTGTTGATTGCTAACATCTTGATGGTCTAATTTTTCACTAAATACCAAAGGGCTTTTGCGTAAAATTCGAGGAAGGGTTAAAAAAGTAACTAAAAACAAAACCCCACTTCCTAGAAAAACATAAAGGATCTGGTTGAAGTTATCAATTAATGTAGCTAATTCAATGAAGTTATCGGGGATGGTAAAATTCTGCATCATCAGCAAACTACTAATGAAAAGCAGGACAAATCCCCCTACCCCTAAAATACCGAATCCCGGTAGAACAAAAATTTCTAGGAAAAGCAAGACTATTCCTAATATAAGTAAAACTAGCTCAACGTAATTCGCTAACTCTACCAAATAATTTCCTGAGAAAAAAAGAATAAAAGCAATAATGGCAGCTATACCATAAAAACCAAAGCCGGGATTTCTCACTTCTAGATAAATCCCCCCTAAGCCCAAAAGTAGTAAAACCCAGCCATAACGCACCATATAAGTAAGCGCTTTTTCGCTATTTTGTTTTTCCAAATAAACAATTTCTCCGTCATTTTCAACTGCTTCTTTTAAATCATTAATAGTTTTTTGGGAAAATTGTAACTCATAGGCTTCCTTGTCGCTCATGGTCAATAATTCTCCTTTCCTCACAATAGTTCTCTTTTTTTGAATTTTATTTAACTCATTCGCATTTAGATCATCATACTCTGTTCCGGTGAGGATTTCTTTCTCTCCATTATTCCAAGTGATTTCTAAAATTTCAATGCTGTCAGTAACGAAAGCCTCGCTAAGCTTCACGGGATAACCATTTTTCTGGGCTAATGTCCTAAATTTAGCCCTTAGAGGAGATTGGAATTTTTCTCCTAGCACTTGAGGACCGTTTTGCCCCATCATAATAGGAGCCACATCACCCAGAGTACTGTTGGCCTTCATGTAAATTTTTTGCGAGGCCATGGCAATAAGAGTCCCTGCTGAAATGGCTTTTTGGTCAATCACTGCAATAGTAGGAAAACTAATAGCAGTAATTAAATCTACTATCTCATAAGTAGTGTCAATCCTCCCGCCAAAAGTATTAATTTCAAAGATAATATTCGTTGGATTTGAACTTTCAGCTTCAGCAATGGTTCGCTTAAGGTACTTTATCAAAGAAGGCTCAATTTCACCTCTAATGGGGATAACAATGTTTTTAAAAGCAGAACTTTTTTCACTAGATTCACTAGAAGAGTTAACAACTTCTTCTGCGCTAAGAAAATTTGGAGAATTGAGAAATAATCCGCTAATGATTAAGAGAAAATTAAACTTTAAAAAAAAACGATAAAAAAAATAACTCACTTCAATGTTAATATAATATATTATATAATTTAAGTCAATATTAACGATAATTATTATAATAAATTATTATCTGATAGAATTTGATAAAAAATAGCCAAAAACAATCACACCAGTTACATTTATTTCACGAAGAAAGCTTGCCATTAAAAAGCCTTCATATCTCTACTAAAAATTTTTTTTCTAAAATAGAAAAAATTGAACATCTAAAAGAATTTACCTTAAACGAAGATTTAAAAGCTATTTTTGTTATATCTGATGATTTTTTTTTTAAAAACAGGATGCAGGTTAGAGAAATCCTTGTTTCTTTAACTCACTTTTCTATTATTTTAGTCTATGATAATAAAAATTTAAAGAAAATCGAAAAAGAAAAAGAAAACTTCTTCAATGCTTACCTTAGTCAAGATAACTTTTCTTTCTTACTTAATAAAACCATAATAACAGAATACTTAAAAATTACTTCCGACTTAAAAAAGGAAAAAGAATTAAAAGAAATTGAGTATTTTAAAAATGAAATCCTTGATATTGGAACGAAAATTGGTAACGAAAGGGACACTAACAAGCTACTCAATAAAATTCTCTACCAATCAATGAAATTGGTTCGTTCCGATGCCGGCTCAATAGCTGTCTTAGGCCTTGACAAAGATTTAAAAAGAACGGATAAAAACATTCTAACTTTTTATGCCTCGAAAAATATCTCGAAAGAAATAAACTTCAATCGCTTCTCTTTAAAGGTTTCTAGTCAAAGTTTAGCAGGCTATGTGGTGATTAGTGGAGAGACGTTGAAAATTGATGATGCTTATAAAATAAACGAGCAGGAAGTGAATTACTCTTTCAATAAAGGCTTTGATAAAGAAACTAAATTTAGAACCAAGTCCATTTTAGTAGTTCCCATGATTAATCATAAAGATGAAATGATGGGGGTTATTCAACTAATTAATAAGAAAAAAAATTTCAATCAAATTATCAACTACGAAAAAGCCGAAGACATTAATAGCATCACTACTTTTAATAAAAAAGATGTAGCCAATTTAAAAAGCTTATCGAGCTTTTTAACCGTTTCTTTAGAAAACGCTATTCTGTATAATGAAATTGATAATCTTTTTAACTCGTTTGTCCAAGCTTCGGTTTCCGCAGTAGAACAGCGCGACCCCGTAACTTCTGGGCACTCTTTTCGGGTGGCCAAATACTCTACTAATTTAGCCGAAGCCTGCACGAATGCTGGTGGAGTTTTAGAAGATTATCGTTTTAACTCTCAACAAATACGAGAAATCCGCTATGCCTCCTTGCTTCATGATTTTGGGAAAATTGGAGTACGAGAAGATGTTCTTGTCAAATCAAAAAAACTAAATGACTTAGAAATAAAAGACATCTTCAACCGCATTAATCTCCATGCTTATAATTTAAAACTTTTAGCTGAAAAAGAAAAAATGAAATTAGTCATAGAAGCTAAATTAAACAGCAACGAGTTAGCAAAAAAGATAAAGGAAATTGATCAAATAACGAAAGAGAAAATTTCTGCTTTAGAAAATAAAAAAAATATTATTAATCAAGCTAATGCCCCTTCTTTCTTAGAAGAAGATGTCTCGAAAATGCTAGAACAATTGAAGTTAGAAAAAATAATCACCGAATCTGTTGAGACTAATATACTTACTGATCAAGAGTTTAATTTTCTCAGCATAAAAAGGGGCAATTTATCAACCAAAGAAAGAAAAGAAATTGAATCGCACGTTACCCATACTTTTAATTTTTTAAATAAAATTCCTTGGACTAAGGACTTAGAATTAGTCCCTGAGATTGCCTATGGTCATCATGAAAAATTAGACGGGTCCGGCTACCCCCTTAACAAAACAGAAAAAGATATTCTCCCCCAAACTAAAATAATGACGGTTTGTGATATCTTTGATGCATTAACTGCAGCTGATCGCCCCTATAAAAAATCTTTATCTTATAACCAAGCTATTGAAATCCTCTACCTAGAAGCCAATGATAATAAACTCGATAAAAATTTAGTGGATTATTTCATTAAAAGCAAATCGTACAAATTAGACAAAAATTATTAAACAACCCAAGCTCAACCAAACGTTAGCTCATCACTAAAGTCCCAAAAAACATACACTTGATCGCCTATGGAAAAATTTTGATTTTTGTTTAAGTAAGTAGCAATAGTTAGTTTTTTGGTTAAAATTTTCACTTGAGTCTGATAGCCAAAATAACTTTTTTCTATAACTCTCCCCAATAAAACAATAAATTTTTTACTTAATTTAGGCTTAGAAGACTGCACCTTTATTTTCTCATGACGAATAAAAACTTTAACTTTAGTTTTAGTCTTAAAAGAAGTTTTTTTTATGGGAAAAACTAGTTGATTATTAACTTTAATCACATCGTAATTTTTTTGCTTTTCAAAAATCGTTCCTAAAAAAGAATTGGTTTTCCCAACAAAATTAGCCACAAATTCACTTTGCGGTTTTTCATAAATCAACTTCGGAGTTCCTACTTGAATCAACTTCCCTTCAGCAATAATCCCTATGCGATCCGCCATCGAAAGTGCTTCTCGCTGATCATGGGTAACCATAACAAAAGTAATACCAATGGTTTTTTGTAAATTCACCAATTCACTCTGCATATACTCCCTAAACTTAGCATCTAAAGCCGAAAGCGGTTCGTCTAAAAGCAATACTTTTGGTTTCATCACTAAAGCTCTAGCTAATGCTACCCTTTGCTTTTGCCCTCCTGAAAGTTCTTCGGGTTTAGCGTAGATATATTTTTCTAAATCTACTAGCTTGATTATTTTCTTCACTTTTTCTTGAATAACAGTTTTAGAAAATTTCGCCATTTTTAACCCATAGGCAATATTTTGAAAAACGTTAAAATTAGGAAAAACGGCATAGGATTGAAAAACCATATTAAGCGGCCTTAAATGTGGGGGAGTATTATTAATAAGTTGATCCCCTAAATAAATATTTCCTTCTTGAAGGCCTTCAAAACCAGCTAAGATCCGAAGTAACGTAGTTTTCCCACAACCAGAAGGGCCTAATAAAACAAAAAATTCGTTTTTCTTTATCGATAGATTAATCTCTTCTAATACCGCCTGTCCATTGAACGACTTTTTTAAATTTTGAATTTGAATTAAATAATTATTTTTTTCGACCATTTTTAGTAAATAAATAAAAGCGATAAGAAATTAATCCCAAAAAAACAATAATCAAGGTTAGTAAAATAAAAATAGTAGAAGCAGCATTAACTTCGGGAGTAATCGAGAAACGAACCATTGAATAAATTTTCAAAGGCAAAGTAACCACTTCAGGGGTACTTGTAAAAAAAGTAATAACAAAATCATCCAATGACAAAGCTATACTTAAAAAACTAGCAGTAATAATTGCCGGCTTTAAATGCGGTATAATAAAATCAGTAAACACCCTAAAGGGAGTGGCCCCTAAATCAATAGCCCCTTGATCGATTTCTCGATTAAAAGTATTTAAGCGAGCCCTGATAATCATCGTAGCAAAAGGAAAACTAAAAGTAACATGGGCAATGATAATGCTATTAAGATTAAAAGGCCAACTTAAACCCTGCCCTATTGCATACCAATTAAAAGACTGATAAAAAACTAGCATTCCTACTCCCATGCAAATCTCTGGAATAACAATGGGAATACTTAAAAACCCTTCGTATAAAGCACTAATGACTATTTTTTTTTGGCTTAATTTCCATAACGAATAAGCACAAAAAATAGCTAAAATCACGCTAATTACCATATTGGCTAAAGCTATAACCATAGAGTTAGCAAAAGCGTCAATCATTGATTGGTTGTTGAACAGTTTCTCATAATACTTAAACGTGAATCCTCGCCAAACGATGTTCCTCTTGCTATCGTTAAAAGAATATAAAATCAAAATAAAAATGGGAAAATAGAGAAAAGCCAAAGTAAACCAAAAAGTTATTTTAACCCAAAAAAAATCAGCGTAATTAATTACTTTTTTCATTAAACTCTAATGTTTATTTCTTTTTATTTTAATCACCACGCTGAAAAAAATAATAATAAACGTAAGATAAATAAGAAACAATGACAAAGCAGCCCCCAAAGGCCAGTCATTCGCGCTTTTGAACTGCCTTTCGATAAGATTAGCAATCATACTACTATCTTTACCACCTAGTAAATCCGGAACCAAAAAAGAACCCAAAACTGGAACAAAAGTTATCACAATACCATTTTTTATTCCCTTGTGAATGAAAGGGAGGACAACTAAAAATAATGTTTTAACATACCCCGCACCCAAATCAAAACTTGCTTCCACATAGCTAAAATCAAGCCTATCTAAAGCAGAAAAAATAGGAAAAACCATAAAGGGCAAATAAACATATACCAAACCTAAAACCACCCCCCCATCAGTATATAAAATCTGCCAAGGAGTAAAAAGCCAATCTTCGGTATTAACCCCTAACTGGCTGATCACATAGGTCATACCATTCCAGATTTTTTCCAAAAAAAAATTAACATAACCCCTTTCACGAAAAATAGCAATTAAAGCATACGTTCGAATAAGCATATTAGTCCAAAAAGGTAAGGTAAGTAGAAACAGTAAAAAAATTTTGGCATATTTATTGAGCGAGATAAGGTACAGGGAAATTAAAACTCCTAGAACCAAGCAAATAAAAGTAGTGCTAAAAGCAAAAAAAAGTGATTTTAAAAAAATTTTAAGGTAGACAAGGTTAAAGGACTTTTGGTAATTAACCCAATTCCAGGTGGTTTTTATCTCTAAAATGCCTTGATTTTCACTGAAACTATAAGAAAAAATAATGAGAAGAGGAACGAAAAGAAAAATAGCTAACCAAAAAATTGGAACTCCGTAAACAACGTAATTAAAAACAGAGTATTTTTTATTTTTTATAATTCGATTAAAGTAGTGTAACAACGCTAAGTCATAAAATATTTATAGAAAATCTTTTAAAGAAAATTATAATATATTTTTTTACAACTCCCGGTTTTTTTCTTATAATAAATATTCCTCGTATAATATAATTTTTAATGACATGTTTAAAACTGATTATTTGAAAAATCGCTTCTTTGGTAACTATGGCGGACGATATATGCCTGAATTACTCATCCCAGCTTTAGAAGAAGTTGAAAAAAATTATCTGCAAGCTAAAAAAGATCCCGAATTTCAAAAAAGAGTCAATGCCCTACTCCAAGAGTATGCTGGTAGGCCTACGCCACTTTATTACGCTGCTAATTTAACTAAACGGCTAGGAGGAGCGAAAATCTATTTAAAAAACGAAAGCTTGCTTTTAACCGGAGCCCATAAGATTAATAATGTTATTGGGCAGATGGTACTAATGGAAAAGATGAACAAAAAAGAAGCCATCGCTGAAACCGGAGCAGGGCAACACGGCTTAGCCACTGCCACTGTCGCCGCTAAACTAGGGTACCTCTGCCGAATATTTATGGGAAGCATTGACGTCAAAAGACAATACCCTAATGTTTATCAAATGAAACTTTTACAAGCCAAGCTAGTGCCAGTAGAAGAAGGACAGAAAACCTTGAAAGACGCTATCAACAAAACTTTAAAATACTGGGTAGAAAATCTAACCACCGCCCATTACATTATTGGCTCGGCCTTAGGGCCTTTCCCCTACCCTCTAATGGTTCGCGATTTTCAGTCAGTTATTGGCCGAGAAGTAAAAAAACAAATTCTCCAAAGAGAAAAAAAACTACCTGATGTGATCCTTGCTTGCGTGGGGGGAGGATCTAATTCACTAGGGATCTTTTACCCTTTTTTAAAAGACGATGAAGTCAAACTAATCGGAGTAGAAGCTGGTGGGGAAGGGATAAACTCTGGGAAACATGCTAGCCGTTTTTTGGACAAAAAAAGTAGTAAGGTAGGAGTAGTCCAGGGATACAAATCGTACTTTATGCAGAATCAAGATGGGCAAATTAGCGAAACTCACTCCATTTCCGCTGGGCTAGACTATCCAGGGATTGCCCCCGAACTAGCCTACCTTTACGATAAAAAGCGGGTGCAGTTTATAAGTGCTAGCGACCAAGAGACTTTAGAAGGATTTAAAATGCTAGCAGAGTACGAAGGAATTTTCCCTGCTTTAGAAACCGCTCACGCCTTAGGAGCGGTAAAAAAAATAGCCCCTAAAATGAGTAAAGATAAAATTATTATCATCAATTTATCAGGAAGAGCAGATAAAGACATTTTTATTACGGCTAAAAATTTGGATAGACAAGATTGGAAGGAATTTTTAAAAAACGAAATAAAAGAAATGCAATGAAAAAATACCAAGCAGAATTTTTAGGCACTTTTGCCCTAGTTTTTTGCGGTACTGGGGCAATTATCGTTAATGATTTAAACGGCGGGGTTATTGCTCACTTGGGCATTGCCCTTACTTTCGGCCTCATCATTGCCGTGATGATTTACGCCTTTGGCGAAACTTCGGGAGCTCATTTTAATCCTGCAGTGACAGTTTCTTTTTGGTTCACTGGAAAACTTTCTGGCAAAATGGTATTGCCCTACATTACTTCTCAGCTTCTCGGTGCCTTGCTTGCTAGTGTTACCTTGCTTTTATTATTTCCCACTCACTCTACTCTAGGGGGAACCGTACCGGCGAACTCCATTATGCAGTCGTTTGTTTTAGAAATTATCATAACCTTTTTTTTAATGACAGTTATCATTCAAGTGACAACCAACTCGAAAGCCATTAGCCATTTTGCTGGTCTGGCTATTGGAGGAACTGTGCTTTTAGCAGCTCTTTTTGCTGGCCCAATATCAGGGGCTTCGATGAATCCCGCCCGCTCTTTGGGCCCAGCTTTAGTTTCTGGTGAATTAAATCACTTTTGGATTTATCTCACCGCCCCTTTTATTGGGACTCTCCTGGCAGGATTAAGTTGCCGGAGCATCAAGGGAAAAGAGTGCTGCTCGTGCTCCCCTTTTTCTAAGAAATAAAGAAATGGATAAAGGGATTACCGCTATTACCCGAGTAAGTAATCATCGAGATACTGCCTGCAAGACTTGGACTTTGCCTACAAAAAATATTAAAAAATAAACTAATTTCATGACTGATTAGTAGCACAAAGCATTATAAAGTCCTATGAAAAATTTAACCCAAGGAATAAATAAAATTAACCATGAACCCTCTAATAGAAAAAATCACCACCTCCAAATCTCCGCTTAACATTATGACTCATTTAGTAGCTGGTTATCCTAGCTTTACCAGTAACCTTAAACTACTAAAAGTTATGGAAAAGTCAGGAGTGAGTATGGTAGAAATCCAAATTCCTTTTTCAGAGCCCATAGCCGATGGGAGCACCATCACTTTAGCTAATCAAAGTGCCTTGGACAAGGGAGTAACTTTAGAAAAAGCTTTTGCGTTTATCGAAAAAGCTCGCTCGACTGTTACCTTGCCGCTAATTGTTATGACCTACTATAACATTCCCTATCAAATGGGATTAGAAAAATTTTTAAAAAAATGTCAAGCTTTAGGAGTGAGTGGATTAATTATTCCCGACATCCCTTTTGATGAAGAAAGGGAAGATTATTTTAAACTTATAAAAAGCTACAACTTATTACCTATTATAGTAATCTCCCCTACCACTCAAGAAAAACGCTTAGAGCAAATAATTCGCTTAACCAAAAAAAATCAAAGTTTTATTTATACGACTCTGAAAGTAGGCATTACTGGGAGTAAAAAAGATCTCAATAAAACAGGTATGGCTTTCTTAAAAAAAATTAAAAAAAAACTCACGGATCAGCAGATACCACTAGCCGCTGGTTTTGGGATTTCTAATAAAAACCAAATAGCAACTGTCAAAAAAAATAGCGATGTGGTGGTGATTGGGAGCTATATTATCGAGCTCTTTAATCAACAAGGGGCTGAAGGGGTAGAGAAATTCCTCCAAGAAGCACTAAGGCAAAATTAGTTTTTTATGTATTTTATATTATAATAGAAAGTATTAATTACTTAATATATAGTTTAATCTATTTGTTATTTAAACTAAAAATAAACAAAGTTTCTAAAAAAGGAAGCAAAACATGAAAACATTACACATTCACCTGAGCGTCAACGACTTAGCAAAAAACATCGCATTTTATAGCTCGCTTTTTAAGGCTGAGCCTACTAAGACCAAAGAAGATTATGCTAAATGGGTACTAAGCGACCCTAAGGTTAATTTTAGCATCTCCCAAAGCAAGGAAGCCCAAGGGGGAATTGAGCACCTAGGCATCCAAGTAGAAAACCAAGAGGAACTTCAAGAGGTTTATCAGCAAATGGAAGTAGCTGAAAAAGCAATAGAGGGGAAAATTCGTGAAGAAGGAGAAACTATTTGCTGTTATTCCAAGAGCGAAAAATCTTGGATCAAAGACCCCCAGAATGTTGAATGGGAAGTGTTTCATACCTTTGCTGATAGCGACACTTATAAAGCAGAAAAATCCAACCAACCAAAAGCCAGTTCTTGCACGAGTAAAGGGTGCTGTTAAATTAAAAATTTATTTAATTTAATTCTAAAGAAAACTTAGGGGAAAGCAAGAAGAAAAAAAAGCATCTCCACGGGGAATCGAACCCCGGTTGCCAGGATGAAAACCTGGTGTCCTAACCACTAGACGATGGAGACTTAAAAAATGAGCCACGATGGATTCGAACCATCGACCCACGCCTTAAAAGGGCGTTGCTCTACCAGCTGAGCTAGTGGCCCATTGCGTAATAATTGTAATATAAAAATTAAAAAAATTATTTATTTTTTTTTAATCTACAGCAAAATTATTTACTACTTGACTTTTTGCTTTTTTTTTATTTAAAAAAATAGTTTTTTGTTATGGTGATTTTTTTCTATATAAATTTAGGATTATGACACAATGTTTTTAAAGATGGATTATAAATTTTATACTAAAACCGGGAATAGACTGTCGTAGACTAACAGAGATTATCATTAAGAGAGGAAAAACCTTTCCCTGTCTTTACTATGGGGAATAATTTATCAGCGCGGCTTATCTTTACAAGATTGATTACTTGATAGGGTTTTTTACTAAATGCCATTTGCCATTAATAGCCCTAACCATATAATCTCCTTTTATTCTATTCTCAATCTGTAAGGTTTTACGCTATTAAAAGTTTTTAGTTCATACTCTTTAGTGGCTTTGTTGATAGAGGCAATAAAATAAAAAGAAATAGAATTTTCTAAATTTCCGATAAATGGTAATCGGATCCCAATCGACGAAGCAAATGCTTTCATAAATTATAAGATATACCGGTGAAGAGACTTGAACTCTTACGCCTTGCGGCATTAGATCCTAAATCTAACGTGTCTACCAATTCCACCACACCGGCTTGAATAAAAAGTAGTAATATTATATCATAAATTATTATTTTTTAGCGATATTCTTACTCCCTTATAAAACAAAGAAAACAAAAGAAAAAAGTAATAATAGAAATTAATCTAACTTAATCATTTAATGATACAATTTTTTTATAAATAAAATTATTATACAAATATAAAAAAATTAAAAAGCTAGTCAGTATTTTTTGCAGCAAAATTTACACATTATCACATTAGGGGTTAAGAGCCTTAAAAAATCCTTAGCGTTTTATGAAGGAGGACTGGGTTGGGAAAAATCTAAAGCAAGCGTCGAAGGAGAAATTGCTTTTTTCAAATTGGGGGGAATAGTTTTCTCGTTATACCCTCAAGAAAAACTACTCGAAGACATTGGAACTGCATCGCCCTCTTCTCCCTCTTCTACTAAATCTAATAATCCGGAAGCAAAATCTAAAAATACTACCAATACCATTACTTTAGCCTACAACACTCCATCAGAAAAAGCAGTGGATGAAGTGATGAAAAAAGTTACTCACCTAGGGGCGACTATCGTGAAACCACCGCAAAAAGTTTTCTGGGGAGGATATAGTGGTTATTTTAAAGATTTAGATGGGCACTTGTTTGAAGTGGCCTATAACCCTTTTGTTGAGTTTGATGAAAAAGGCAATTTAATCTTAAAAGAAAATTAATCACTTCCCCTATTTTTTAAATCTCTACTTGAAGTAGCAAAATGAAAAAAAGCAAAAGAAATTTTAAAAAGCTTTCTAATGTTGAGCATGTTCGCATTCGAACGGGAATGTGGTTAGGGCAGAATTCTTTAGCGGAATTTGAGCAGCACTTTTTTAAAAAAAAAACCGACAATACCTACCTGGTCGATCATGAAGAAATTACCGAAATCCCCGCCAAACTAAAATGTCTAGACGAAGTATGCATGAATGCTATCGATGAGTATAATCGCAACCTCAAAGACAAATCAATCCCAACTAAAAATAAAATGAAAGAACTAAACGTTACTCTTTCTGCTGATAAAAAAAGGATTACGGTTAGAGATGATGGGCGCGGGATACCGGCTAAAAATGCGGAGGCGGTTTTTCTCCATTTGATGTACGGGGAAAATTTCGATGACCTTTCTAAAGAAGAGCACATTGCTGGACAAAATGGAGTTGGAGTTTCTTTGGTTAGGATTGTTTCTCGTTACTTTAAAGTCGTTACCGAAAACCAAGGTAGACGCTACACCAAGTGTTTTACCCTTAACGATGATTTTAAAAAAAAAATAAGGGAGTTAGGAGTTAAAGAAAATCTCCTAGAAAAAATCTTCCTGCATTTTGATGAGCAGGGTAATTTCAACGATTTAAGATTAGTTGATGAAAGCATTAAAAGAAAAATTATTCGACTCTTCAATAAAAGCTCGATAAATACCAAGCTAGAAAATATTGATAAAAACCTGCATGGTACGGAAGTTAGTTTTGAGCTGGAACCAAAGTATTTTGACAACTTGGATGTAAGTTATAAAGAAAATTATTTAGAGCAGTACTTACAAGATTTAGCGATGACGAATCCAGGATTGATTATTTATTTTCATCATCTAAAAAAAAAGCAAGAATTTTTTTTCAAAAATGGACTTAGTGATATTTTTTCTTATGACCCTAAAAGTTATTATCGACTACTCTACGAAAATAAAAAAACCTATTTCAAGTTAGAAGCCATTATCAAAAAAGAAGAAGGCAAAAGTTTGAACTGGGTAAACGCTAACTTTGTTTCTCTAGGGGGATCTTCTATTGAATACCTCCACAACCGCATCTACGATGAGATTAGAAAAAAACCTTCTCTCATCTCCTATGAAAAGCGACTAAAATACGCTATTACCCGAAATGATATTCGGCAATGTTTTCATATGTATAATAATTTTCATCTAATAGCTCCTCGTTTTAAAAGCCAGGACAAATCTTATCTCATCAACGATTTAAAAGAAGAAATTAGAAAAATAGTTAGCCTGCATTTAGATAAAATGATTAGGAAGTTAGACTTAATCAATAAAATCAAAGAGGTAGTAGCGAGAAAAATAAAAATCAGGGAGCTCGACAAAGTGGATAAGGAAATGAAAAAAACTAGCCACACCCTTATCCCTAAATTTATTCCGTGTACGAGTAAAAAAACCACAGAAAAAAAAGTTCTCTTTTTAGGAGAAGGGGATTCGGCAATAGCTGGACTAAGGCCAGTGCGTAACCCCCAATTCCACGCTCTTTTTCCTTTGCGAGGGAAACCTCTAAACGTAAGAGAAATGCCTTTCCCCAAAATAATGATGAATGAAGAATTTAAAAATATTGTTAGAATCTTAAATCTTCCCGCTCCTAACCAAGAATGCCAACTAGAAAATCTTAATTTTAACCAAGTGGTAATTATCACTGACGCGGATTTTGATGGCTATGCTATTCGCTCTTTAATCCTCAGTTTTTTTTATGAGTATTGGCCTAAACTATTTCAATACGATTTTATTTATTTAGCCGAAGCCCCCCTTTATGAGGTAGAGCTGGAAAACTCCAATAAAAAACGAGAGATTTTTTATTGTATTGATGACGGAGAATTTGATGCTTTATTGAAAAAGGCCCAAAATACTAATTGCCGATTAGTGCGAAAAAAAAGAAATAAGGGGTTAGGAGAAACTAGTAAATCGGCTATGACTTATGCCATTGAAAATTGTTTAACTAAAGTAGGGTTAAAGAATAATAAAAAAGCTTCCCTAACTCAAAATCTCTGGTTTCATAAATCACTAGCCCATGAAAGAAGGAACACCATTGCCGAATATCAGCAGCTTTTCTTACAGGAGTAATTTTTTAACTACTTTATTTATTTATATCTCTAATATCTATTTTTATTTTGCATCAATCACTTCCATCACTCGCACTTAGAAAGATCCAAAAAGAGGACATCCCCGAAGTCCTGCGGGCTATGGAAGATTTCTGTTTTGTTTTAAAAATTCCTTTCCAAAAAAAATCGCGATTAAAAAATCTAAAGATGATTGTCCAAGAAAAAGAAAATCTAATATTCCAAATAGCGTATTTTAAAAAAAACCCTCAGGCCTTACTTGGCTACCTGGCGATTAGTTTAGGGTTTAGTTTTGAATTCGCGGGGCGAGATAGTTTTTTAGATGAAATCTACATTGCCCCTGAGTTTAGAAATCAAGGCTGGGGAAACATGCTTTTAAAAGAAGCCTTCTGCTTAGCTAAAAGTCAAGGGGCTAATTATATGCATATTGAAACTAAGAAAAACAAGAGAATTACTCGGTTCTATCAAAAAAATGGATTTAAAAAAAGGAAGTTTGTTCTGCAGTCGAAAAAGTTATGACCTAAATATTTAGCCGTTACTTTTTATCTTTACTCGTCTTTTTTATTTGTTTCAAGTTCTTTTAAATTCACCTTATTTAATTTTAAGGAATTCGCAATAACCGAAACCGAGCTAAGGCTCATAGCCGCTGCCGCCAGCATAGGAGACATAAGCAATCCCCAAAAAGGGAAAAGCACCCCCGCAGCAATCGGAATGCCCAAGCTATTATAAAAAAAGGCAAAGAAGAGATTTTCTCTAATGTTTTTCATTACTTTATGGCTTAATTTTCTCGCCTGCAAAATAGCCAGTAAATCGTCTTTCATCAAAGTGATTCCGGCATTTTCAATGGCCACTTCGGTCCCACTTCCCATGGCAATACCTAAATTGGCTTTTGCCAGAGCAGGGGAATCGTTAACCCCATCGCCTACGACTGCCACTATTTTTTTTTGTTGCTGCAAGGCTTCTACCTTAGCAAGCTTATCTTGAGGCAAGCACTCCGCTTGAAAATTAGTTATGGCTAAATCATCTGCTACTTTTTTAGCTGCTAGATAATTGTCTCCGGTTAGCATAATTACAGTTATCCCTTTTTTTTGCAGAGTAGCAATAGCTTTTTGACTTGAAGGTTTAATAGCATCAAACAGGCTAGTTATCCCTATCACTTCTTGATTATAAGCTAGATAAGAAACCGTTTCTCCGTTTTTCTCTAAGGCGTTGGCTTTTTCTAGCATATCTTGGGGGATAGCAATACCTAAATCTTTTAAGAGTTGCTTATTCCCTAAAGCTATTCTACTAATTTTTTTTTCTTGCTTCTCGACTAATTTTCCTTTCATTCCCTTCCCTGGCAAAGCTTTAAAATCAGTTACTGACAAAATTTCATTACTTTTTGCTTTCCCATAAATAGTAATAGCCTTAGCTAAGGGATGCTCGCTGTGCTGACTTAAACTGGTTATTAACGATAAGGCAAAACTTTTATCATAATTTTTTCTAGTAATAAAAGAACGCACTGAGGGCTTACCTTCAGTAATGGTGCCCGTTTTATCAAGCACTAAGACGTTAACCTTATTCATCACTTCTAGTGCTTCAGCGTTTTTAATGAGAATTCCTAAATCAGCTCCCTTCCCCACTCCTAGCATAATAGAAACTGGAGTAGCTAAGCCTAGAGCACAAGGGCAAGCAATTAAAAGGACTGCTAGGGCATTAATAAACCCGTAGACTTTAGACGGCTGAGGACCCCAAATCGACCAAACAAAAAAAGTCACTAACCCAATAACTAATACCAAAGGAACGAAATAACCGGCAACCTTATCGACTAACTTTTGGATAGGGGCTTTGGAATGGCTAGCCTCTTTGACCATAGCAATAATATTTCCGAGTAACGTGGCTTCTCCTATTTTTTCTGCTAGCATGATAAAAGAAGTATCACGATTAATCGTCCCGACATAAACCTTGTCTCGTTCTTTTTTAGAAACGGGAATAGCTTCGCCAGTAATCATTGCTTCATCGATAGTGCCATTACCTTTTTTAATCACCCCATCCACTGGGATTTTTTCACCGGGTTTCACTCGTAGCAAATCACCTTGGCTAACTTCCTCTAAAGGGATAACCTTTTCTCTACTATCATCTACTATTAAAGTAGCGGTGGAAGGAGCTAATTTGAAAAGCCCTTTTAAAGCTTCACTAGTTTTGTGATAGGCTTTGGCTTCTAACACTTGCCCTAATAAAACTAAGGTTAAAATAACTGATGTTGCTTCAAAATAAAGATGCAGGCTACCTGAAGAAGTTTTAAAATCATTCGGGAAGAACTCCGGGAAAAATAATCCTAAGACACTAAAAGCAAAAGCGCTGCCAGCCCCAATTCCAATTAAAGTAAACATATTAAGCTGCCAAGTTATAATAGACTTCCAAGCTTTAACAAAAAACATCCAGCCCGCATAAAAAACAACTGGCAATGTAAAAAAAAACTGGAGCCAATTCCCTAGACGAGTACTTGCCAATGAGAGTAAGGAGCGAAAAAGATTTTCGGGCAACTCAGGTAACATATCGCCCATAGATACGAAAAACAAAGGCAAAGAAAAGGCAAGGGCAATTTTAAATTTAAAGATTAATCTCTGGTAAGCTTTTAATCCTTCCTTATCATCATAGGCTGACTCTCCAAGAACTAAGTCCATACCGCATTTCGGGCAACTTCCCGGCTGAGGGTAGGTTTTATTACCCTCGCAATGCATAGGGCAATAATACGCCATTTTACTTTTTAAGCAATAACTTTCTTCAGCGCTAAAACATAGCCATAGTGAATATTTTCGTGAATGTTATTATAAAAAATAGCATCTTCCACATTTTGTAAGGTAAACCCATAGCTAGTTTCATAGGGCTGGTAATTTTTTAATTTACCACTAGTATAGTCTTCGGCTAACACTTCGGTTTGTCGAATAAAATCTTCTTTGATAGCTGTAAAATCACTTTCAGACAGTTTTTCTTTAGGGGCTCCGGTTCCCTTGGCATACAGTGGAAAGAGACTTTTATCGACATTCTCTTCCAAAGCGCAAGGCCGATAAATTAAAATTGGTTGGGATATGTAAATATGAACGAAGTTCCAAATAATGTTATTTTTAAAGTTAGCAGGAACAACATGCAGATTATCATAGGTCACGTCTTCTATAGCTTTTAAAAAATTTTTTCTAGCTTGCTTAAAAAAAGTAAGTTGTCTTTCTATCATTTTTACTAATTCCTTTTTTAATAGTTTTTAGTTTTTGTTACAACAATAAGTATACTGGGTTTTTTTTAAAAATAAAAAAAATAATGATAAAACCATTTGGCATTTAAAATTTAAAATAGTAGAAGTTAAATATAATGAATAAATTTAATCAAAAATCAATCGAGCAAATTAAAAAATTAAAAAAAAATCTTAAAATCTTAGCTGCTTTTTTGTCATTTTGCTGCTTTTTATTTTTAGCTGCAATGAAAGCAATACTAGTAGCTCAATTTCACTCAATACTGGTAATTATGAAGGGACATATTTTTCTTTTGAAGAAGATCAAAATACTATACCAGAGGGATCTTATACTCCTTTTGAATTTGGCAAAATTGAACTTACGGACGTTGCTAATAGCAATGGGAAATTGCTTATTGAAAATATCACGACAGATATTGATTTAAGTAAGCTAGGTGATAGTAATCTGGATAAAATTATTATGCTAAACGCATACCCAGATAACACAGATCCTGATAATTCTAAAGAAAAATACGCAGTTTCGGCATCAGAACTACCTATAGGAAGTTATAAACTTGATTTAGTTTTTAAGGATAATCAAGGCCAGGAGCTACAAAAGATAACGAGAAGTTTCACAGTCATACCACCAGTAGAAATAAAAGAAGAAGACTTTAAAGTTAGCATACCCAATACATTACTACCAGTAGGGGCTACTAGCTATGGGAGAATTGATTACGAAAGTGTCTATGCTTATGCTTATGTTTTTCCTTATATCACAAATCTACAATATCGTGCTAGTGAGCAATCAGAAGTTTTGTCGCTTGATGGGATTGAAAGGGAATTTATAGAAATTATAAGACAATCTAGCGATGCTTTATTAGTAAACTCCCATAGCTCTAATTCAATACCTCCAGAAATATATACCTTTGATTTAATTATTAGGGGGTTTGGTGGCTACATAGGAAGTATTGAAAAAAAAGATTTAACTTTTACCATAGTAGAAGATCCAATAAAAGAACTAATTAATCGTGATGATTTTACTATTGCAAAAAGAGAAGTTGAGACTGAATATCGTCGTAGTTTCGATTATGGCACCATTGAATATGATGACAGCAAATATACTAAGCCACAATTTTTTATTATCATTAAAGATAAGGCAGGAACTGTAATAGAAAATCCTGAGCGTATAATTGATGAAATGGAAGAATATAATTATAATAAAATATCATTAAAATATCGTAACTCTTTAAATCCAGGATAATATACTTTTGATTTGCTAATAAACGCTAGTGAAGATGACCCTAACTATAAGGGAATAGCTATTCAAGAAAATGCTGGATCTTTTACTATAAAAAAAAAGAAAATTCATTCACCATCTGATGTTGGGTTGAAAGTAAGAATTGTTCAGCAAATCAATGGAAATATTAATTATAATACACCATTTACTTTCGGGACTATTTTTTATGATGATGCTTATATTGATGATGATTCATATTTGACCGAGCCGAAATTTTCCATATACCGGTTCATTTGAATTTTATCGTTTCTTTGATATAGGGAAAAGGGACTTAAAAAACGATACTACATTTGACGTTAGAACTTTTGAAATTGATGATAGTTACAAGAATTTAAGCGATAAAGCTACTTTTAAATATGCATCGATTGAACATCGTGATATAATTGTTAATCATCCAGAATTAGATGAAAATGATCATAAACCTACTATTGAGAACTTTAAGTTAGCTGAGAATCCTACTGACAATAGTAAAGTATTAGTTGTAGATGATGGAGACAATAGTATAAATAATCAAGGCATAGCAACAGATAAATTTTATGTTATAAATATACAAGCAGGTTTAACCCCTGGGGATTACACCTTTGACTTGGTTGTAAAAGCTGATGAAAATGATCCTGTTTATCAAGCAGGAGAGATTAGAAAAAATCTCGCTTTTACTATATTAGAGTAACCCAAAGGCTCTTACTACCCCAAGAGAATAATCCCCATTATTCTCTTGGGGCGAAATACTAGAAATAAAAGTAAAGACGCAGTTGTGTTAAAACTATTTATTTTATTTAGTGGCAATTATAATTATTTTATAACAACTGCACAATATAACTTTCCATTACTAGCTAGAGAAATTTACATTATCACAAATGTTACAAATAATAATCCTCCATATTTCTTTAACTAACAACTAAAAGCTAGGTTACCAAGTAATTTCCCAAAAACCACTACGTTTTAGTTTTTTTTTTATTAATATTTAATCTTCAAAAAAAATTATTTTATAGTTTTTATAGTTGTAGTATAATTTTAAACGAAATACTTATAAGTTTATATAAAAAAAAATAATAATATGAAAATAAAATATAATTTTAATAATAAATCATCAACAAGCCAACTTATAAACAAGAATAAAGGTCTTGCCTATTTCTTTTGCTTTTTAATGCTTCTTTTGTTTGGTTGTGCTAATAGCGAAAATTCATCGCTTTCTACTTCAACAGTAATAAGTTCTAGTAGTTTTACAGTTGCTATACTAAAGCAAGAAGAAGAATTTGGGTATAGTGGGGAATTAGATTATGGTACTGTTAGTATTAATGGTGATGCAACTGGTGATTTTTCTATTGAAAACTTTACAAATGATTCCGAAACTTCATTTACTCAAACTATAGAAATATTAAATAATAAAATAAAAGTGGAAAATGGTATACCCGTAGGAAATTATAGCTTTGATGTGGTTTTTAAGGGTAATGGTGCCTACAATGGAGAAGCAAAAAAAACTCAAACTCTTATCATATCAAAAAGAGAAATAGATGCTAATAATCTTTCCGTAAAAGATAAACAAGAAACTGCTACAATTGTTAGGCTTGGGACTTCTGCTTTTACTTACAATTATAGAGAATTTACTTATGGAACTATCGATTATTTTGGACGTGCAGCTGAACCTCTATTTTCTATTGAAAATGTTAAGGATGAGAAAGGCGAAGACTTTACTAGTAAAAAGTTAATAAAAGTTACTTCCAAGAATGAGATAAAAATACTGCCAGCAACCCCAGCTTTACCTATAGGGACTTATACTTTCGACATAGTTATAGAAGCGAACTCTACTGATCCCAATTATAAAGGAAGAGTTACATCTTCTCAAACATTTAAAGTAGGAAAAACAATAGGTAACAATGATTATAGCCTTAAGCTAAATAAAACCGAAGAAACTACTGGTTATTCTGCTACTTTTAAATATGGAGCTATGACTATTTTTAATGGCGATATAAGCATAGACCCAGGAAAAGAAGAGTATAAATTTTCTATTTCTGAAACCATCCAAGGGCCTTCGGGAGAACTAAATAATAACGATGGGAATTATCTAGAAATAACAAAACCTGATGAAATACAAGTGAACCCAGGCCTTGATGAAACAGGAGAATACACTTTCGCTTTAATTTTTGCTGTTACGAACAATTTTTATCAATCAGTAGCTACTAATGAATTAAAACTTAATATAAAAAAAATTGAAATAAATAGCATTAATGATCCTTTTACTCTTGCTAATAAAACTAGTGCTAAAGAAAGTGGTTATAGCCAAGAATTTACCTATGCGACCATCACCATTAATAATCTTAATCCCGCTATAACTAGCTATACTTTTTCTATTGGGAATCTCGTTAAACCTGATGGGGATCCCTTGGATAATAGTAATAATCAACACCTAGAAATAAGAGAAGATAAGATAATAGTGAAGCCAGGGCTAAACGATGAAGGGGATTATACTTTTGATGTTATTCTTGATATTCTTGATAACGATCCTAAATACCAAGGACAAACTAGAAATAAATTCACTTTAAACATCACGTCTCCCCCAACTAATAATTAAACTGATACCACCCCCTAATATTAATTAACGCACACGAATGCATACGGCGTTACTATAATTATCCTCCTTAAATTTATTCTCTTTAGTGCTGATGATCCCTTTTATACGAGGAAACTTGATGGATCAATTCGTTTTAATACAACACATTAATTGCTAAAGAGAATATTTATTTCATAGGCTTATTGTCACTAAGCAAGCAGCCTACTAAAAGCTTGTAAAAAATAATTTGATTATAAAAATAACCATGTTTTTTTTATGGTATTTTTTTAATTTAAACTCTTTTTAATTACTTTTACATTAACGATAGAAAACATAAAAAAACTCGTTCATCATTAAGAACTAATCTAAAAATTTGATTTTTTTCGAAAATTCAATTATTATATAATATAGTATTATTA
Organism: Spirochaetota bacterium; assembly: GCA_965277105.1. GTDB lineage: Bacteria > Spirochaetota > UBA12135 > COTS27 > CAXSBA01 > CAXSBA01. The sequence continues at coordinate 952,697 of OZ255710.1, forward strand.
AGTAATAAAATACTGAAAACGATAGGAGAATATAAAAATTTCAAACTAAAAATGAGTAAAAAAGCCCCCGATAAAGACAATAAAAAATTTCTAAAAGATCTAGAAAAAAAGTTAAAAAACCAGAAAAAACCTGACCCTAATAAAAAACCGCAAAAGCCTACTTCCCCTTGGAATAGATTTTCTTTATTTTTAATTTCTTTGTTAGTAATCTTCACCTTAGTGAGCCTTTACAACCAAGACGGGCAAGATAAAAAAGTAGTCGAAATTGCTTACTCTGATTTTGTTAGAAACGTTGAAGATGGGCTCATTAAAGAAGCGCTAATTATCGAGAACTTAAGCCTTATTGAGTTTGAAAAAGATGGTATTGCTTATAGCACTCGTATCCCCTACCCCGATGATAACCTCATCAATATCCTACTAACTAATGACGTTAAAATCAACTCGGAAACCAGAGAGCAATCTAAAATTCTTCTTATTTTCTTGCAGTGGCTACCGTGGATTTTTTTAATGCTTTTTTTCTGGTTTATTATCTCCAAACAAATTAAAGGGCGCGGAGGAGAAGCTTTTAACTTTGGGAAAAGCAAGGCCAATATGGTTGATAAAGAAAAAATTAAAGAACGATTTTCGGATGTCAAAGGCTGTGATGAGGCTATTGAAGATTTAAAAGATGTCGTAACTTTTTTGTCAGAATCACGAAAGTTTACTCAAATCGGTGCTAAAATTCCTAAAGGCATTTTACTTGTAGGCTCTCCGGGAACTGGGAAAACCCTACTAGCTAGAGCCATTGCCGGAGAGGCTAAAGTCCCTTTTTTCAATATTTCTGGATCAGACTTTGTGGAAATGTTTGTGGGTGTAGGAGCTTCTCGAGTTCGTGACTTATTTGAAAACGCTAAGAAAAAATCTCCTTGCATTATCTTTATTGACGAAATTGATGCTGTGGGGAGAGCTAGAGGAGTAGGCTATGGAGGAGGTAATGATGAAAGGGAGCAAACCCTTAACCAACTCCTAGTAGAAATGGATGGCTTTAAAAACGAGCAAGGGATTATTATTTTAGCCGCTACCAACCGAGTAGATGTTTTAGATAAAGCCTTACTTCGTCCCGGACGTTTTGACCGACAAGTCATAGTGGACGTCCCTGACTTAAGGGGAAGGGAAGCCATTTTGCAGGTGCATGCTAGGAAAATTAAATACAGCAAAGATACCGATTTTAAAACCATTGCTCGCGGGACCATTGGATTTACCGGAGCAGACTTGGCCAATTTAATCAATGAAGCGGCTTTATTTGCTACTAGAGCTAACCGCAAAGAAGTGAAGCAAATTGATTTAGAATTAGCCAAAGATAAGATTATGCTGGGAGCCGAAAGGAAGTCCGTGTTCATTAATCCCCGAGAGAAAAAAAATACCGCTTATCACGAAGCCGGGCATGCGTTAGTAAGCCTACTGACTCCTGAGGCTAATGACCTTAATAAAGTTACTATTGTTCCTCGTGGAAGAGCTTTAGGCGTAACCCACTTTTTACCAGAAGATGGGAAGCTAACTATGTCGAAGAAACATCTAGAAGCTGAACTAAAAGTTTTATACGGCGGAAGAATAGCAGAAGAAATTATTTTTAAAGACGTCACCAACGGAGCCATGAACGATATTGAGCGGGCAACTCAAATTGCTAGATCGATGGTTTGCGAATGGGGACTGAGTAATTTGGGCCCCATTTTTTACGGCGAGCAAGATAAAACCTTAGGCTACTTTGGTGGTGGTATGGGATCAGATAAAAATTATTCCCCTGATATACGGCTTAAAATTGATAATGAAATAAAATCTATTCTCAATAAAGCTTATAGGGAAGCCAAAAAAACATTAGTCACTAACATAAAAAAATTAAAAAAGCTAGCAGAAACTTTATTAGAAAAAGAAACCTTAGATGTCAAGGAAGTTTGTAAACTGCTTAGTTTTGACTATAGTAAATTAAAAAATAAAACTAACTAAAATAAAAAAGCTATGAGAAATCTATCTTTAAAAAAAGTTTTTTTCTTTTCAATTTTAGCGGTTACACTAGTGATGACTATCTCGCTTTTTTTTATCCGGGAAGAGGAAATCTTTTCTCATAATAATGATCTCCAAAAAGAGTTATTTGTTTTTGAAGAAGAGTTTTTTCTTTTTATCAACGATGAGTTAGAAGAACTTTATCTAAAAAATGGTGAAGTAGATATCCCCCCCGAAGCAATCGAAAGTTTAGGCGCTCAAGCTCTAGAAAAAATTAACGACTTTGCTAAGGAAAAAAATATTAGCTCCCCGGATAACTCTGAAATACTTTTCCGCATTGAGAAACTTAAACTTTTTGTTTATCTTAACGTTCTTCATGACTACCAAAAAGCAGAAAATGCTTTAAATATTCTACCCAATACGGAAAATAAATTATTACTGATCAATGACTACATCCAGGCTTTTTCTTTTGACGAAGAAGAAAAAGTTAAAAGGTATTTAAAAACCAATAAAAATTGGATCCAAAATATGGATTACCAAACTTATAACGATTTTGAAAACGCGATATTCCTCTCGGCTCCCATTGGAAAAAATTTCCCTGACTATCTAAAAAATTATCAAACTGTTTCAGGAGAAAAAATTAATCTGCAAAACAAGCAAGGAAAAATAATTTTAATTGACTTTTGGGCTAGCTGGTGTGTGCCTTGTTTAGCTGAGTTGCCTTACCTCATTGAAGCCCACAATGCTTATAAAAATAAAGGTTTTGAAATCATATCTATTAGTTTAGATGAAGATCGCGACACTTTTTTTAACTTCCTACAGAAATGGCAAATCAAATGGGCTCAGTTTTTTGATGGCAAAGGATTTACTGGAAAACTAGTAAACGACTACGGAGTAAAATCGCTCCCCACTACTTTCTTGCTTAATGAAAAGGGGGAAGTAATTGAAAAAGATTTATCAGGAAATGACCTACTAAGGATTCTTCATAAATCTCTAAAATGAAATGTCTCTGGCCACCAACCTCACTACGATTCTAAAACGAATTAAAAATGCCTGTGAACAAGTTGGCCGCCCTCTTACAGAAGTAAAACCTATTTGGGTTACTAAGACTGTTTCTATTGCTACTATTAAGGAAGTTCTTGCCTTAAATCAACAACTTATAGGAGAAAACAAAGCACAAGAAATAGCAAAGAAAATTCCTTTGCTTAGAGAAAATAATTACCAGTGCCACTTCTTGGGAAATTTACAATCCAATAAAATTAAAAACGTCATTCCTCATATTCACTACCTTCATTCCTTAGACAAAATAACCTTAGCTGAAAAAATAGAAAAATTTCTTCAGCAAAACCCTTCTTTACCTAAGCTAAAAGTACTAATTCAAATTAACTCAAGTGGAGAAACCAATAAACACGGTATCAAAGAAAACGAGCTTGACTTATTCCTCGAAAAAACTCTTGCTTTCTCGAGATTAGAAATAAAAGGATTAATGACGATGGCTCCTTTTACCGAAGACCAAAAAGCGATTAGAAGTTGTTTTAGAGGCCTGAAAAAACTCCAATTAAAAACCTTAGAAAAATTTAAAGGCAAGCTGGAACTTAACGAACTTTCTATGGGCATGTCCAATGACTTTGAACTAGCTATCGCCGAAGGAGCTACTATGGTTCGTATAGGACGGCTTTTATTTGGAGAAAGGAATTAGTTATCTAAAATGAAAAACTGGATAAAGAAAATAAAAGAAGCAGATTTTCTAAAAAAAGCTACCATTGAGAAAAAAACTATTTCTATTTTTTCTACTAAAAAATTAGTACAAAATACCCCTGGAAGCTTTTTATATCAAAACGATTTAATAGATAACCTGGGAAAAGAAATTACCATTGGAATTTATGAAGACTCTGATTATCAAGAAAATATTTTAATTGGTCATAACGAAATTTATTTGCGTTCTTTTTTTTACAAAACCCTAACCGCGAAGACTAAAGAAGAATTAATCACTTTTATTTTTTATCATCAAATTGTTAAAGACCCTGCCTTTAACGATCTCTTGATTGATTTAAATGGTTTGTTAAATGATTTTCTAAAAAGCCGCCAACAAATTTTAAATTCGGAAGAATTTCATTTTCTCTATGAAGAAATCTCCAAAGAGCATTTGATTTCTATTTTGGGACTAATTTTTGTTTCCCTTATGCATTATAAAACATTTGACCAAAAACTCAATTTAATTGAAAAGAAAAATCTCAAAGAAATTTTCTTCGCTAAAAAAATGAAAAAGTTACTAGGACTCGAAGATGATGCCTTTGAGTACATTTATGAAAAAAATGATTTTAAAAAACCACCTAAAGCAGTAATCGAAAATTACACGAAAATAAAAGAAGTTATCGAAAATAAAAAAATTAGTTTTATGGAATATATTCATAGGACTATTTTGCAAAAAAAAATTCTCTTCTGGGGAATTTGGACTATAAGCCCTTTTTTAGCCTTAGACATTAGCATCTTTTTAAACCTACTAAGTCAAAGTAAAAATCTTAAACGAATCTATATTGATTTACCCATTAGTAGTGAAATCATTTTAAAAAAAATTATTGCCGAAGAAAAGTTTTCTCAACAAGAAGATGCTGTGGAGAGAGAAATAAAAAAACTATACCCTAATTTTGTCGAAGACTATGCTAAAGAAACCTTGCCTTATTTCGCCCTTTTAGAAAAGATAAAAATCTTTAATATTCCTTTTTTTCTTAATGGTTTTTCCGGAGAAGAAATCCCTTACAAAGTGCCCCAGGTTATCAATAAAGAATTAGTTTTTGAAAATGAGCAAGATTGGGAAGAAAGCATTTCTCTAGAAATAAAAAATCTGGATAAAATTAGTGACCAAGAATTAGTTATTTTTTTCTTTTTTTTAAAACCCATGCACTTTTTGCCTCCCTCTATTCAAAAAAATTCTAAAGTAGAAAAACTTATCCACGGGGACCCTTTTTTAGGATATGGACCCAAAAAAGCAGAAAACTCAATTGCTACCTACTCCCAATACAATACCGATAAATCTTATTCTTTTATTATTGAAAATATTGACAAGCTTTACTTTAAAGATGAAATTATTAATCATTACCCACAATCTAAGTTTCTTATTTATCCTTTAAAAAACAGTCATTTTAATCAGTTTGGTTTATTTGATAGTCTTATGTATTCTAATTTTAAAGGTGGGGGAGGCTTTGATGAAAAGCGCACTCCTTTTATCCCGACAAAAGATAAGATTAGGGTATAAAAAAATCTAGCAGTTTTCTTCTCTTAGCTTGGCTTGAGAATAATAACGATAATAATCTAAAAGCGTGCTCCCAAACTTCCTAGTTTTCCAATGAGTAAAATTATTGGCTAAAAAATCACCTTCTTTATTTTCTATTATTCTATTTTTATTCCTTTCAATAATCACCATCCCTGTTTTTTTTAACAACTGGTATTGTAAAAGATTTTTTATTATTGCTGGATAACTTTCTTTAAAATTATAAGGAGGATCAATAAAAATAAAATCAAAACGAATGTTTTTTTTTAAAAAAAACCTTATTCTCTCATGATAACTCCCTCGCAAAGCAACCCCAGGGATAATATATTTATGGATATTCTCTAATAAAGAGAAAAATAACTTTTTATCTCTCTCAATAAAACCAACGTAGCTAGCCCCATTGGAGTAAGCTTCCAAACCCACAGCTCCAGTGCCTGCAAAAAGATCTAAAAAAAAACTTCCTAAAAGCTTTGGTTTAATAGTAGTAATGAGTGATCTTTTGACAATGGCTTCTGTGGGACGAAGAGATGAGTTTTTGTAAACGTAAATGGGACGATTCTTAAGCTGCCCGGAACTAACCTTCATTAAATATCAAGATTAGTAACTTCTCTAGAATATTTATAAATAAAATTTTTTCTAGGTTCAATGTCTTCTCCCATCAAAATAGAAAACATCTCATTAGCTTCTTGAGCGTCTTGGAGATCCACTTTAATCAAACTTCTTCTCTCAGGATCCATGGTGGTTTCCCAAAGTTGCTCAGCGGTCATCTCTCCTAAACCTTTATACCTTTGAACATACGGGGAAACATTGACGTATTCTTTTTTTAAAATAGCATCTTTTTCTTCATCGCTGTAAGCGTAGTGAATATTTTTATTATAAGATATTTTATACAAAGGGGGCCTAGCTAAATAAATTTTATCGTGAGTGAAAAGGTCATGCATATAACGAAAAAAAAAGGTAAGCAAAAGAGTCCTAATATGCGAGCCATCAACATCAGCGTCCGCCATGATAATAATTTTTCCATAACGTAATTTGCTAACATCAAAGTCCTTGTCGACATTGGCTCCAAAAGCAGCAATGATGGGCTGCAACTTTTCATTAGTAATCACCTTATCAATTTTACTCTTTTCCACATTAAGCATTTTTCCCCTTAAGGGAAGAATTGCTTGAAAGAATCGATTCCTTCCCGACTTCGCACTCCCACCAGCCGAATCCCCTTCCACTAAATAAATTTCCGTGTTTTCAACATTTTTATCACTGCAATCACTAAGTTTCCCCGGCAAGCTATCATTGAGTAAAGCCGTTTTTCTTCGAGTTAATTCCCTAGCCCTTCTAGCAGCTTCTCGAGCTAAGGCGGCTGAAACAATTTTTTGTAAAATAGCCTCTATTTCTTCGGGATAATTATCAAAATAGCGGGTCATTTCCTCTACTAAATTTTCTCGAACTAAGGTCTGAATAAAGCTATTCCCTAATTTATTTTTGGTTTGTCCTTCAAACTGCGGTTCAGGTATTTTAATCGAGATAACGGCAATTATACCTTCTCTAGTATCTTCGCTAGCAATGCTAACTTTACTTTTTTTTTGCAAGGTTTTGTTCTTATCAAAAAAATGATTAAAAACTTTATTTAAAGCTAATTTGAAACCATTAACGTGAGTTCCCCCTTCTCGGGTATTAATGTTATTGACGTAGGAATACATGGTTTCATTATAACCTTGATGATATTGCAGGGCCACTTCGATAATATTCTCATCTTTTTCAAAATAAAAATGAATGGGCTTCTTATTAATCGCTTTTTTCCCTTTCATTAGGTATTCGACAAAAGAGACGATGCCTCCTTTAAATTCATGAATATCACTACGAGGATTTTCTTCATCTCTTAAGTCGTGAATTTCAATTTTAAGGTTTTTATTTAAGAAAGCTAATTCTCTAAGCCGCTTCGAGATAGTTTGAAAGTCAAATTGAATAGTTTCAAATATTTCGGCGTCAGCTTTAAACCGAATATACGTTCCAGTTTTTTCGCTACTGCCAATTTCTTTAGTAGGCTCAACCACTTTCCCTCGACTAAGAGAAAGTTGATACTTTTTGCTATTACGATGAACCGTAACTATCATTTCTTCTGCTAAAGCATTCACACAAGAAACCCCCACCCCGTGAAGACCCCCAGAAACCTTATAACTATTTTTATCGAACTTCCCACCAGCATGGAGCTTCGTCATCACCACTTCTAACGCGCTAATCCCATATTTTTCATGCTTATCGACTGGAATCCCGCGCCCATTATCTTCAATAGAAATAAAATTATCTTTTAAAAGTTTAACGACAACTAAATCACAATACCCCGCTAAACTCTCGTCGATAGAATTATCAATAACCTCATAAACGCAGTGATGGAGCCCTTTAGTATCAGTTGAGCCAATGTACATTCCCGGTCTTTTTCTAACAGCACTTAGACCTTCTAAAACTTTGATTTTCTCTGAGGAGTAAGTTTCGTTTGATTGAGGGTTTTCCATTTTTAATTTTTAGACTTCTCTAACCAATTACTTTTAGGCGAATAAGACACCATGAAAGTTTTGATAAGCTTATCACTTTGGTAAATTTCAAAGGTTTCATTTTTTTCATTAAAAGACATATGAATATCTTTTTCTTTGTGTTTTTTTGATAGGTTAATTAACACCATTATTCTATTCACTCTACCCAAAGAGATATTAGCAAAGTTATTGGTTTTACTGTTTTGATTATGATTTTTTTTAAGGATTTCAATAACTTTTTTGCGGTAATAATTAATTCCTTGATTCTCTTCTTGGCTTAAAAATGCTGGGCTACTTTTTTTTAAAGGCTGATTTTTTTTACTTGAAATACTTGTCTGTAATTCTAAATTTTTGTTATCTAATTTTTTGCTAAAACGAATGACGTGTTCTATCTTGTTCTCATTAATTTTTATTTTAAAACGAGCGCCAATTAGATTTTTAATAACACTTACTCTAATATTATAAGGACGATTTTTTAAAATATTAAACTTCCTAGGTAACGGCAAAGAGAAAATTTTCCTTTTATCATAATCTTTATATAAAATAAGTTTTTTATCTTCTTTAAATTGCGTTTGAAAAAAAAGATTATACTCTTCTACTTCTTGATTAATGTACAAATTAAATAAAAAGCTCTCATGAGCAATATTGGTACTGATAGGAAAGAAGTTAAACTCATTATTAATTAGCATCAAAAAATACTCTTTTCTAAAAATGGCGTTAGCTTTTTTGGCAGAAGGAAAACTTTCATTAGTAACAACAAAAACCCACTTTTTAAATAACGAGATGGGACTATATTTAATTTTAACCAAAAATTCTTCTGGTAAAATTCTAAAGTTAAAAAGAATATTATAACTCTCAACTATTTCCTTGAAGTCTTCTTTAAGGAAATAAATACCACTACTGTTTTTGGTGTGACTACTAAAGGAAGCGAAATAACCAGGGTTCTTATTATTGATGATTTCAATAATCCCTTTTCTGAAATAGTTTTGATTTTTTAAATTATGAACCTCACTCATTTAAAATATTAAATAAAACCAGAAAAATATAGTTTACAACTATAATATAATTACGCTCTTATGTCACTTGAGTTAATAAATTTTTATTTCTTTTAATAATTATTTCTTCTTTTTTTTCTAATAAATAATTCGATAAAATCTCTGGTTGCTTTTTCTGCAGAATAAATCTTTTTAATATTTTTTCTTGCTCAGTAGGAACCACCTGCCTAATAGCAGGGCGCACTTTCGATAATTCTTGAAAAGCTAAATCCAATTCACTATCACTCACTTTAACGCTAGGAATTATTTCCGTGTTAAAAAAGGCCTCTATCGTTAATTGTTTTCTATAAGTGTCTAAGGTTTTTTTAACAATACTTTGACTTAGAAATTTACTCTTTTTCATATCCACTTCGATTAGTTTATTAAAAATCAACTCTTCTCTAACTTCATCTAATATTTTTTCATATTGGTTAGGATTTCTTTCCTTAGCTTGTTCTTTACTTAAACCAAAAGAAGCCAACTGTTGCTGCAAGATAAGGTCAAGGTCTTTTTGAGTGATATCTTCTTTGTTAACTACCGCAATAACTTCAGCGTCTATTTTTTTTCTAGAGACTTTATATTTTTTCTCTAATTTTTTTTGATAGACATTTTTAGAAGCTTGTAATTTTTCTAAAAGCGCTAAACGATATAGCCCGGATTTTTCTTCGTTCGATAAAGTCGAAAAAGGTTTTTTATCTTGATTGTATTTATTATAAACTTTTTCCATATCTGCTTCGCTTACTTTGTCATTAGATAAGTCAACGTTTTTCAAAGTATAAATCTGCCCAATCCACTTCAAATAAGTTTGCTCATATTTCTGATTAACTAAAGGATGCTTAGTCGTAATATCTTTTTCTTCGGCACTTAAGAGTAATATCTTTTGATCCAAATACCTACTTAGCATAGTATTTTTATCAATTTTTTGCTGGGATAGTAAATCATCCACTGACTTCTTATTGGCAATAAATTTTTGAATATCAACATACTCTTGAAATTCTTTTAAAGCAATATCAATATTCCCTAACTTTGCTAAGGTGTTAGCATAACTAATAAAAAAGAAAAGAAAAAATATAGAGATAAATTTATTTATTGTCATAATACCATATTATACTATAATTATCATAAAATTGGTTAAAAATTTATCGATTTGCTTTTATCTACTCTAAATTTAAAATACTTCTTTTAATCAAAAAAAATATAAAAACCCCTAAAATTTAGTCAGAATTGTCCTTATAAAACCGAGTAATTTGATAGTTAATTCCTTTTTCTTGGTGTTTTTCTAAAACAACTTTTTTAGGGAAAAACTGCAAGTATTCTTCTTTGGGGAAAAATTTATCACAATCAAAAGAGCGAGTAATTTCCGTAATGTAAATCGCTTTCACCATTTCTACCCACTTTAAACATTCCTGATAAAGCCTAGCTCCCCCAATAACAAAAACCTCTTCCGCTTCTCCACTAGCAAACTCCACAGCTTCTTCTAAATTTTTAAAAATAAAAGCGTTCTGAGTTAAAGTAGTATTTTGACTGATAATAATATTAATCCTCCCAGGCAAGGGTCGGTATTTTTCTGGTATAGATTCCCAAGTATAACGCCCCATAATAACGGCATTCTTTTTTTTAGTTTTGGTTTTAGTAGTAGTTTCCTTAAAAAAAGCTAAGTCGTTTTTCAAGTGCCAGGGCAGAACTCCGTTTTTTCCGATACCATTACATTTATCGATCGCTACTATAAGAGAAAATTTCATATATTTTTTACAACCCTATTTTTTAGATTTAAGATATAAACTAAAACTTTTACGATGAATACTGGTAATTCCTTTTTCCTCAATAGCCTTATAGTGTTTTTTTACTGGGTAGCCTTTATTATTGATAAAATCATAATCTTGATATTTATCATGGTATTTTTGCATAATCTCATCCCTAGTAACTTTAGCTAAAATAGAAGCAGCCGCAATGGAATAAGAAATGCTATCTCCTTTTTTTAAAGCCAAAAAAGGGATATTGCTTTTTGGAAGTTTTAAATAATCAGTTAAAAGGAAATCGGGTTTTATCGTAATTTTTTCTAAAGCCTCATAAGCCGCTAACAAAGTGGCCTGCAAAATATTAATGGCATCAATAACGGTATTATCAACAATTCCCAACGCCCAAGCAAGCGAGTTTTTTTTTATGAAGTCGGCCAGTTCTTGGCGAAGCAAAGGGGAAATTTTTTTAGAATCATTAATCCGTGGATCCATTGTTTTCTTATTTAAAATAACTACTGCACTTACCACTGGCCCCGCTAATGCTCCCCGGCCAGCTTCATCCACTCCTGCAATGTGCTTATAGTTTTTATATTTTTCCTCTAAAACAAAACTACAACCCATTTAAAAAAATTTCATGAAGAAGTTATTTTTTGGCAAATAGAACAATTATCGATCACATGCCCTCTTGCTTTGCAAAACTCTCTCCCGTAATAAATCATCTGCAAATGCAGGTTATTCCAATTTTTTTGCGGGAAAGCTTCTTTTAAATCAGCTTCCGTTTTTTTCACATTAGTCCCATTACTCAGCTCCCAACGATAGGCCAAACGATGAATATGGGTATCCACTGGGAAAGTCGGGATATTAAACCCCTGCGCTAAAACCACCGAAGCCGTTTTATGCCCTACTCCTGGAAGTTTTTCTAAAGCAGTGAAATTATTAGGAACTTGATTATTATGCTCTTGGATAATAATTTGAGACAATTGATAAATAGCTTGAGATTTTTTTTCACTAAGACCACACGGCCTAATAATTTGCTTAATTTTTTTCACCCCTAATTTTCTCATTAGTTCAGGGGTATCCGCTTTTTCAAAAAGCACTTTAGTGACTTTATTAACCGCTTTGTCAGTGCAATTAGCTGATAATAAAACTGCAATTAAAAGGGTGAAATTAGAATGAAAGTGAAGAGGCGGGCAAGGATTAGGGTAAAGCTCATTGAGGGTTTTAATAATAAACTTTACTTTTTTAGCTAGTAGCAATAAAATTAAAAATAGTCTAAAAAAAATTACGATTGGTTTTTATTTTCTTTCTCGTTACGGTCATTAATGGAAATTTTTCCCGTCGTTGAAGCCCCTTTGTCAATTTTAATATTAGCACTCGTCATCTTACCTTTAACCGTTCCCGTTTCCATAACATTAATGCTATTACTAGCAGTAACCTCTCCTTCCAAAGAGCCTGCTACTGTTATATTTTTAGCTTTAGCATTAGACTTCACTACTCCGGTAATTTCCACAAAAACATCTCCTAAGGTAACTATATCTCCTTCAAATCTACCACTAATTTTCACATCATTTTTCGAGTTAATTCTTCCTTTAGCCACAATATTACTACCGATAATCGTTACATCTTTTTTCATTGTATTCCTTTAAAAAAGTTTCTCTTCAAAAGAAACCTGGTTTTTTAAATAAGCAATTCTATCTTCGTCCATCTGGCTTTCATCAATCTGGAGGGCTAGTTCTTGTAGCTGATTCGCACTAGCAGTTGAAGGAGAGTTCATCATTAAGTCTTGCCCTTTTTGAGTTTTAGGGAAAGCAATAACATCCCTTATATTAGTTGTCTGCATAAGCACCATAATAAGCCTATCTAAACCAGGAGCAGCTCCCCCATGAGGCGGCGCTCCAAAATCAAAAGCCTTAAGCAGGTGAGCAAATTTTGCATTAATCTCTTCTTCGCTAAGCCCAATGAGTTTCATAACTTTTTTCTGCAAACTACTTTGAAAAATCCGCAAACTACCACTACAAAGCTCATAGCCATTGCAAATTAAATCAAACTGGGTACTTTTTACCTTTAAAGGCTCACTATCTAAGTATTTTTCATCTTCCTTTTTAGGTAAAACAAACATATGATGCAGTGGGTCATAGCGTTTTTCTTGCTTATTCCAACTCAATAAAGGATAATCTACAATAAAGGCAAAAGCCAATTTATCTTTATCAATCAAATGGTATTTTTCCGCAACTTTAACTCGCAGCAGACCCATAGCTTCGTTTATTTTCTCTTCTTCATCTCCACCTAATAGCAATAGTTCGTTATTTTTTAAATCAAGCGAATCTTTTAAGGCCAAAATCTCATCAGAAGAAAGGTGTTTTTTAATAGAGGACTTCCATTCATCACCATTAAAATAAATCCAAATTAGCCCCCCTAACCCACACTGCTGAGCTAAAGTGATTAGCCCATCTAAATCAGAGCGGCTTAACTCTTCTTGCGGGCTCCAATGAAAGCCTTTGATCTTACCGGGCTTAGCTAAAATATTTTGAAAAACTTTAAATTGAGAATTTTGAAAGGCAGCCGAAACATCATTAATTTCTAAACCAAACCTTAAATCTGGTTTATCATTACCATATTTTGCCATAGATTCTTTAAAAGATATTCTAGGGAAAGTCGAGGATAGGATTCTTTTTTCATCGAAAAGGTTAGTGCATATACTGGTAACTAATTCTTCTAATAGTGCAATAATTTCATCCCTTTCAACGAAGCTCATCTCCATATCTATTTGGGTATGCTCGGCTTGACGATCAGCTCGACTATCTTCATCGCGCAGCGCTCGCGCAATTTGAAAATATTTTTTAAACCCCCCTACCATCAAAAGTTGCTTGTATTGTTGGGGAGATTGAGGAAGGGCGTAAAATTCTCCCGGATAAACTCTAGAAGGCACCAAAAAATCCCGGGCTCCTTCAGGAGTAGTCTTAGTTAAGATAGGAGTTTCAATTTCGGCAAAACCTTTTTGATTAAGGAAATTTCTTACTAAATGAGTTACCTGATACCTTTTTAAAATAAAGTTTTTTGCTCTTTCTCTTCTTAAATAAAGATAGCGATATTTTATAGCGTCATCCGAGACGGGAGTTTCTTCATTGATTTTAAACGGAAGTGGACTACAGGTATTAAGGATTTCTAATTTAGTTAAAGCAATTTCAATATCGCCACTTTTTATTTTTTCATTAATGGTTTCTGCTGAGCGTTTAGTTACTTCGCCAAAAATTCTAATAACATATTCTTCTTTTAACCCTTCAGCTAGGGAAAAATATTCTTTAGCTAATTCATCATTGGTAACGCATTGAATAATGCCAGAGTGATCTCTTAGCATAATAAAAATAAGCCCGCCGTGATTTCGAAGGCTATTAACCCAGCCAGATAAGACTACTTTTTCTCCGGTATGGTTGTTGGATAAATCGGAACATTGATGACTAGAAAAGGAATTCATATTAATAATTTTATCATAAATATTTTGCTTTTAGAGAAAGTTAGAAAAATCTTCTTAATTTTTCCTTAAACTTTCTTGATAGGCTCGATAGACGTTGTTATTGATAATAGAATTATATTTTTTCACCTCTTGTTCGAAATAGTTTTTCGAAAAAATCAAAGAACTTTGGAAAAGATCCTTGGTAATGTAGCGCGCCTGCGAATTATCAAACTGCAAATTATTTATTTTTTCGATAGCATCTTTCTCTAAATCACCCCTTATAGGAAAAGCCAAAACCCAACCCCAAGGCCCAAAACTAGGAACCGCTGTCTGATAAGGGATAGTGAAAAATCCCGCTTTTTCTAAAGTATTTTTTATAGTTAAAAACGTATTTCTAGCATAAAAAGGAGAAGAGGCTTGCTGGACAATAGCTCCACCTGGGGTTAACTTATTTTTTAAAAGAGCATAAAAAGAAAGGGAATATAACTTAGCTAACTCTAAATGATGGGGATCAGGAAAATCTAAAATAATCACATCGTAAGTGCCAATAATATTGCGAACAAACTCATAAGCATCGATATTGAGTATTTGAAGCGATAAAAACGACTCTTCTTTTGCTGGAGAAAAAGAATTTTGATTAGGGATAACAAAACTTTCCATTCCGTCCTTCCATTGTAGTCCTATGTTAGGCAAAGCTACTGTCTTGCTATTTAAAAGACTATCTTGATTGATTTTTCTAAAAACTGAATGGTTCTTAGCAAGTTCTGTCACATGCGGATCTAGGTCAACTAAAACAATATTTTTTACCGTAGGGTACTTTAAAACTTCTCTAATAGCGAGCCCATCTCCCCCTCCCAGTACTAAAATATTTTGCGGGCTCTGGGCTAGCTCCATAACCGGGTGAACTAAAAACTCATGGTAGATAAACTCATCTTGACTATTAAACTGCAAGTGGCCATTAAGGTAAAAAGAATAATTACCTACTTTGCTTTTGGTTAGCACCATATTTTGATAAGGGGTAGAGTGAGCATATACTACTTGATCGCGAAAAAGTTTTTGTTCTAGAAAAGGAGTAATTTTCGGAGAATAAAAAAAAGCCAGGGAATGCCCTAAGGTAATGAGTAATAAAAACCCCCATAATAATTTTTTTTTCTGGTAATGCTCTTTAAAAACTAGTAAGGCAATAACTAGCCCCAAGAGATTAATCAACGCTAGAGAAAAGCCTACTTGCAAAATGGTTTCTAGATAATTCACCAAAATAAACAGCCACAAAATAGAACCTAAAAAACCACCAAAATAATCAAAACGAAAAATTTGGGCTAGGTTAATTTTTAATTGATTGCTTTTTTTTTGATTTAATCGCAGCAAAAGAGGCACTTCCATTCCAATAATAAAGCCAATGGAAAAAGTAAAAAAAAACTGCCCCACCATATAGTAGGCTCGGCCTTCGCCAAAAATATAATAAAGGGCCAAGGGACCAAATCCTCCAAAAAGAGAAAGGGCTATTTCTGAAAAAAAAAACCCATAAAATAAATATTTCTCAGGGATTTTGCGTTGATAATCAGCCCCTAATCCCATAGCCATTAGCATAAACCCAATAATCAGCGCCCATTGGCTATGGCTAGAACCTAATAAATCAGAGCCTAACTTCGAAAGGGTGTATTCGTAAGCTAAGCTACAAATACCAATAATAAAAGTCAGGGCGTAAAGCCCCAAACGATAAGCTAGGAAAGAAGAATTATCTTTAACAGCCATTAATTAAGAAGATTTTTTTTAAAAGCTAGAAGCTTATCGACCACTCCATAGGAAAAACCTCTTCGTTGAAGTTTTTTAATAAAAGTTAGTTCATCGTCTATTTTTCTAGATTCGTAAAAATTTTCAAGCATAGTCCTGTCATCAAAAGCATGCTCTTCTATTTCTTCTTTTGAAAAACCTTCTTGAATTAATTCTTTTTTAACAATCCACCAAGGTTTTTTGGCAGTAGCAAAACGATGGTCAACAAAGTTGGTTAAAAAACGCTCGGGAGCGTAAAACTTTTCTTTAGTAATTTTCTTTTTTATTTTATCTTTTAATTTTTGATGCACTTTTCTTTTTTCAAACCAACTTTCTAACTTTCGAGGAGAAACATCTTTTCTCGCTAAAAACAAGTACAATTCTTCCAAAAGAAAATGATATTCTTTTTTAATAATCGTTTTTAAATCAAACGGATTAGTCGAATCATTAGAAATAGTTTTTTGTTTGAAAAAGTAATGGTAAGTTTTATTGCCAATAGTGAGTAATGGCTGCTCTTTTTTTTCCACTAGGTACCGAAGGGGTTTGTCTTGGATTTTGTGAGCACGCATTAAAAAAATATTTATTTTAGAAAATTTCTTCTAAAAAAGAAATTTTAATTATTGTTTTTCGATTAAAATTTAATCACTTTATTTTTAATTTTTTTTTAAGAAATCCACTACGTTGTAAAAAAAAATCATCCCTAAACCGTCTTCTTTTTTTAAAAAAGGGAATTTTTTATACTCTTTAATTATTTTGCTTTGGAGGTAATGCGGGGCTAAGTTTTTGGCATGAAAGGCTTCTGGATGAGGCATTAAACCAAAAACATTACCCTGTTCGTTAGTAAGTCCTGCAATATTTAGTAAAGAGCCATTAGGGTTAACTTCTTTATTAACAGAAAAATCTTCTCCACTATAAATTAAGGCAGCAACATTTTTATCAGCAATTTCTTTAAGAGTGGCTGGCTTAGTGAAAAACTTCCCTTCTCCATGCCTAATGGGAAGGGCTAAAGGGAGAGTGAGTTTTTCTAAATGCTTTAGCCAAAAAGAGTGATTGGTTGGACTTTTTTTTAGATAACTCCACTGATTAATAAAAGCATTATTTTGATTATCAATGAGTGTTACCTCTATTTCGTTTTTCTTACTAATATTAGGCAGCAGCCCTGTTTTAACTAAGATTTGAAAACCATTACAAATACCCATAACCGGCCAGCCGGCTTGAATAAATTTTTTAAATTCTTCTAATAAATAAAAAATGATTTTATTGGCCATCATTTTCCCCGAAGCAATATGATCGCCATAGGCAAAACCACCGGGAATAACTATGGCTTGAAATTCTGCTAGTTTTTTTTGGTTAGCAATCAAAGCGTTAATATGCATAATAATAGGCTGAGCTCCTGCCTTGGAAAAAGCTAAGGCTGTTTCTTTTTCACAGTTAATCCCATAACCACTAATAATCAAAACTTTAACTTTACTCATCGTTTAAAAAATTAAAGATTCCTTCCATAGTTTTTTTAAATTATCAAGCGGATGATTAATAATAATATTTTTTTCTTGCTTTATAGTAAAGGTTTTTTCTTCTTTGGTAGTTCCTAAAAAAGTTAGAGAAGAAGCGAAATGCTTTTCTACTTTTTCTTTTTTATCATTAGCCACTTCAATGATCAACCGTCCCGCACTCTCAGAAAATAATTTTTTAAAAAGAACTTCTTGGGGATTTGAACGAAGATCAGCATCGCTACTTTCTAAGGTTAAGTTATTTAAATCTACTTCTATTCCTTGATTTCCTCCCCAGGCCGATTCCCCTAATGCCACGGCTAAGCCACCATCGCTAACATCATGGCAAGCAAGGATTAAATCTTTTTGAATAGCTTCAAATACTTTTTTATATAAAGCAAAATTTTTCTTAGGACTAACCTGAGGAACCCGATTCCCCACATAACCCAAAACGTCATAAGCCTCACTTGCTCCCAGCTCATCTTTAGTTTCTCCCAAAAGGAAAATTAAAGAATCACTGCGTTTGAAAAAAGTCGTCATAGTTTTCTTAACATCAGGTATAATCCCAATCAACGTAAACAGTAAAGTAGGCAAAACTGAGATTTTTTCTTTTCCTTTACCATAATCGTTTTTCATAGAATCTTTTCCAGAAATTAATGGAAGATTATAGGCAAGCACCATTTCTTTTAAAGCAAAATTGGCGCGTACTAGTTGGGCTAATTTAAATTCACCATCGGGAGTTTCAGCACTCTCTATAGGGTCGGGCCAGCAAAAATTATCCAGCCCATACATTCTAGCAATGTCTCCTCCACAAGCCACGTAATTTCTTACTGCTTCATCAACAACTGCTCTAGCCATCTCGTAAGTATCAACTTTACTATAACGCGAGAGGATTCCATTGGTAACGATTAACCCTGCTTTGGAATCAGCTAAAGGCTTGATCCCACCTCCATCCATAGGCGCCTCATAACTTTCGCCATCAAAAGGCTTTAAAATAGTTTGGGCTTTTACTTCGTGGTCGTACTGCCTTACCCAGTGCTCTTTAGAAGCAATGTTTTTGCTTTGAATTAATTTTAGGAAAAAACGATTAAGATTAATTTTTTTTAGTGAAGGCTCGGGGAATTTTTTTGGATGATAACGAGCAGTGAGTTGGAGTTGTGGATTACCCTCATGGAGAAAATCCATAGCTAAATGAGCCACTATTTTTTTATGATAATAAATACTAAAAAATCCACTATTAGTAAAATGCCCCAAAACCGAAATTTCGCAATCATAAAGCTTTGCTAATTGCATTAAAGCTTTTATTTTTTTAGGATTAACTGCTAATGTCATTCTCTCTTGCGACTCAGAAACGATGATTTCCCAAGGCTGCAAGGCGGGATATTTTAAAAGGGCTAGTTCTAAATGCACTTCAGCTCCCCCGCTAATAGTAGCCATTTCACCAATAGAAGAGGAAAGTCCTCCGGCCCCATTATCGGTAAGTGTTTGATAAAGGTCTTTATCGCGAGCCGCTAATAAAAAATCCGTCATTTTTTTTTGGGTGAAGCTATCTCCAATTTGCACTACGGAAGTAGGAGAATCTTCTAATAAAGTTCCTGAAGAAAAAGTAGCCCCATGAATACCATCTTTGCCAATTCGCCCTCCTACCATAACAATCAAATCTTGAGAATGAATTTTTTTTTCATGGCTAAATTCTTTTTTAATTTTTCTAGGAATAATTCCCCCGGTCCCACAAAAAACTAATGGCTTACCTAAAAAAGAATCATCAAAAACAATAGCGCCATTAATCGTAGGGATACCTGATTGATTACCCCCTTTTTCAATACCTCGATGAACACCTTTAAATATTTTTTGAGGATGAAGAAGTTTTTTAGGAATCACTTTTCTATAAAAAGGGTCAGCAAAACAAAAAACATTGGTATTAAAAAGTGGTTCAGCACCTTTGCCAGTTCCTAAAATATCTCGATTTACTCCCAAAATACCCGTTATAGCTCCCCCAAAAGGCTCTAAAGCAGAAGGAGAATTATGGGTTTCCACTTTCATAGCAATGGCGTATTTTTCATTAAAAGCAAAAATCCCAGCATTGTCCGAAAAAACCGATAACAAATCTTTTCGCTTAGCTTTAAGGGTAAAAGTGGGTTTTTTAATGTATTCTTGATAAAGAGAATTAATAACTTTTTTCTGTCTACCACTTTCATAGTACTCTATGTGGGCTGAGAAAATTTTATGCTTGCAATGCTCACTCCAAGTTTGCGCTAGTATTTCCATTTCTACATCCGTAGGATTTTTTGGCAAGCCTAATTTTTCTCTGATTTTTTTTACAGAAGGTTTTTGATAATGCTTTATAATAGCTTCTAACTCTTGAATATTTAAAGCATACATTTTTTCTCTAGAAAGTTTTTCTAAAGAACTTTGACTTTTAGCAGAGCCTAGTAAATCAATGGTCTCAAAATATTTTAACGATGAAGAAAGCTTTTCTTGATTATTCGCAAAAGGATTTTTATCGATGAATAATGTTTTAGCATTAGCATTTAACGGGGTAATATTTATTTCTTGGATAAGAGGATTGAAAAGTAAATTATCAGCTATTATTTTAATCTTTTTCTTAGTAAGGTTTTTCCCTTTTAATAAAAACCACGTGGTGCTTTTGAGCTTAGTATCCTTAACCCAATTTTCTTTCAAATAATCTTGTAAGCCAACTTTTAAAGTACGCGCTAAATTATCCACCACCCCCGGCTTGAAAGTTATTTCCAAACAAAAATGCCAGCTACTAACGGGAAGGCTATTAATGAAAATTTTTTCAACTAGAGGATCTATAATGACTTTCTCGGCAATTTCTTTAATAGTTTTTTTTTCATACTCGCCCCCAATGTAAAATCCTTTAATTATTTTGACATCGGTTAAAGCATAATTTTTGTAATACTTTTGAATATCTAACTTGAGTTTTTTATCAGCACTGGTTGAAAAAAGTGATTTAACTATTAGAGTATAATGCACTAGTATCCCTTGTTATTTTTAAACGGTAATGTCTTTCAAACAAATTACTCCCACCAGTTTTTCCTGTTGATTAAGCACGGGGATTTCTCCAACTTTTTTTTCAACCATAATTTTCTGAGCTTCCCAAACATATTGATCTTGATTAATCGTGATAAAACTTTTATTCATATAATTTTTAATAGAATTTCCCATTTGATGATTTTCGGTAAAAAGCCTCCTTAAATCCCCATCTGAAAAAATACCTACTAAATTATTTTTATTATTAGTAATCACCGCTAAACCAATACGAGCATTAGTCATTTTTAACAACGCCTCACCTACCTTAGTAGTGGCAGTAACTTGAGCAATGTCTTTTTGTTTTCGCATAACTTCTTTTACATACATAAGTCGTAGCCCTAAACTTCCCCCCGGGTGATTACTCGCAAAAGAGTTTTCAGTAAATTGTTTATCGCTTTCTACTAAACTCACTGCTAAAGCATCCCCTAAGACCAACATAGCAGTAGTTGAAGTGGTAGGCGCTAAGCCTAAAAAACAGGCCTCTTCGCTTTTGCCGATAAGCAGGGTAAGAGTAGCTTCACTAGCGAGGTAAGATTTAGAGTTACTAGTAACCGCAATTAAAGGTGCTTTGATTTTTTTTATGGGGCCAATAATTGAAGTAGTTTCTTTGGTCTCCCCACTATTAGAAAAAAGGAAAACTAAGTCTTCTTCTCTTATCATTCCCAAGTCACCATGAGCAGCTTCAGCAGAGTGCATAAAAAAAGCAGATTTTCCTAGACTAGAAAAAGTACTAGCTATTTTTTGAGCAATTAGCCCCGCTTTGCCAATCCCCGAGAAAATTAGCTTACCCTTGCATTTTTTAATTTTCTCAATGACTAGATTAAAATTATTATCTAATTTTTTCTCTAAATCGACTAGTCCTTTTTTCTCTAAAGCAATAACTTTTTTAGCAAAAGACAAGTAATTTTTTTTCACATAAATAATTGTAAAATGAAAATCATTTTTTTTCAGCAACAAAAATCATCTTCCCACCTAAGTGAGCTAAAAAAGGAATTCGACCGATTTTTTTAAAATGACCTTAAGTCATTTTTTTTGGTGGGAAAAGAAAAAGTAGTAAATTTTTTTAATGTAAAACCATGCTGCTTAAAAAAAAGTAAAAACCAAAAACTACTAGTTAAAACGACTGCATCATAATCATAACTTTTCCAATCTAAACCTTGCTTTATTTTAGTAATTTCTTTTAAGTTAGTTTTAATGTTAAAAAAAGTAAATAAAAAAAACTTTCCCCATACTTCAAATAACCTTTGATTGCTCGAAATAATTTTATTAATAATATAAGATAATTTAAACTCATAATTAGTCCCTATAATATTCGAATAAAGATTAGGGCATTGTAAAATAAAACGAGTATTTTTTAATTCACTTATTTTTTTTAAAAGGGTATTTTTAGAAACTAAATGCTCCAAGACATCAATCGCCACAATAAGATCAAAATTTTTATTTAAAAGTAGTCCTAACTCTTTTTCGTTTTCCAAGTCCATTTTTTTAAAATTAATGTTTTTATTTTTAACCTGGGAATTTTTTAAAAATAAAGAAGAAGTATCAACAGCCGTTATATTTTTAAAATTACTTTTCAATAAAAGCAAAGAAAAGTCACCATTACCACAACCTATTTCTAAAATTTTTTTAGGGTGATATTCAAGAACTTCGTTTAAAACATCTTCATACCAAAGGTAATTTTTTTGGTTTAATTTTTCTAGATAGTTTTTCGATTCGTAATTATATTGATTTTTTTTATCAATATTTTTTACTAGTTTTTATTATTTTTTTATTTTTTTGAATGATTTTAACAATTTTTTTAAGAATATCTTTTTGGTTGAATTCTAGTTTTTTTAAGACTTTATCTTTAGGTCCAGAGAAACCAAATTGATTGATTGATTGAACATGAACTTGCTCACTAAAAAAACTGGCAAACCCTTTGTAAGAAGTAGCCTCTAACAAAAAAATGGGTTTTTTAAAATCAGCGAGTATTGTTTTTTTCCAAGCCGAGGAGCTTTTTTCAAATAACTCCAAACAAGGAATGCTAACCACTGAAGCAGAAATACCTTTGGCTAATAAATCCTCTTGGCAATCAAGGAGAGTACCTATCTCACTCCCACTACCTAGGAGAATAATATCAGCTTCATTAACACTAGGCGACAGCTCATAAGCACCTTTTTTAAAATCGGAAAAACTCTTTAATATCTTTTCTTTTAAAAAACAAGTAGCAGCTAAATCTTGCCTAGTAGTTAAAATAGAAACGGGAAAATTATTTTCTAAAAAAAACATAAAACTAAAAGCCACTTCCCTAGCAGTAGCTGGGCGAAAAACATAGTGATTAGGAACTAGACGAAGAGAGTTTAATTGTTCAATGGGCTGATGCGTAGGGCCGTCTTCTCCTACTTGAACCGAGTCATGAGAAAAAATAAACAGGTGCTTTAACTCACTAATAGCGCTTAAACGAAGGGATGGTTTGAGATAATCATAAAAACTAAAAAAAGTAGAAGAGAATGGGATAAACGTACCATTTAAAGCTAGTCCATTATTAATCGCTGCCATGGCATGCTCTCTAACTCCATAAGCAATATTCCTACCAGAAAAATCATTAGCATTAAGGTAGTGGCTACTTTTAATCGTAGCTTTCGTCGAAGCAACTAAGTCAGCCGACCCACCGATCATTTGCGGGATAGCTTCAGCACATAATTGTAAAATTTCTGAGGCTATATTTCTAGTAGAATCTTTAGGTTTCTTTATTTTATAATCTACTAGCTTTTTTCTTAATGTTGGGGTTAATATTTTTTTAGCTTTTTCGTAAAAAGAATTCTCTTTTAAAAATCTGCTATATTGCTTTTCCCAAATTTGGTAATTTTTAATTTTCTTCTGTAAATCAAAAAAATCTTTAGTCAAAGTCTTTTCTTTGGCTAAAAAATTTCCTGTTTGAATTTGCTTAGTAACCTCTTTTTTAATTCCCTCAATTTCATTAGGGAAAAAATCAGCTAAAGTAGAGTTTTTAATAAAGTAAGCGATTTCTGCTAATCCCGCTGGACTACCATGAGCTTTTGAACTATTTACTAACTGGTTAAGCCCTTCTCCGATTCTAGTTTTCGCAATGATTAGCTTTGGTTTTTGAATTGAGCTGGTAACGCTTTTTTTGAAAACTTCTACTAGCGAAGCCAAATCATTTCCATTTACCTGAAAAACTTCCCAACCATAGGCCTTAAATTTCGCACCAATATTCTCGGAAAAAGCAATGTTAATATTCCCATCAATAGAAATATTATTTTGATCATAAATAGCAATTAAGTTGTTTATTTTCAAGTTGGCCGCCAAAGAAGCAGCTTCTTGAGTTACCCCTTCCATCATACAACCATCGCCTAAAAGCGTGAAAACATTAAAGTTAAAAAGATTAGAAAACTTCTTGAAACGAGATTGCAACAATTTACTTTCTAAAGCTATCCCCACTGCATTAGCAAAACCCTGTCCTAAAGGACCAGTGGTGGTCTCTATTCTTTTCGAAAGATCAAACTCTGGATGACCGGGAGTGTTACTATTAAGCTGCCGAAAAGAAGCTAAATCTTTTAAGGTAAAACTGGATCCTGATAAATAATTAAGTCCGTATAAAAGCATAGATCCATGCCCGGCTGACAAAACAAACCTATCTCGAGCTAACCAATGAGGATCGTCTGGATTGAAGTTTAGGAAATATTTATGCAAAACAACACTTAGCAGAGAACAGCCCAAAGGAAGGCCGGGATGGCCAGAGTTGGCTTTTTCAATTGACAGTAATGAAAGGTAAGATAAATAATCTTTTGCTAGTAAAATTTCTTTTTTATCATTATTGGTTATTTTCATAGATTTAATGGATGATTATAATATTGTAAAAAAAAATTAGCTTAAAGCTTCAAAAAACCTTAAATAAACACCAGGATTATCATTAATATATTCTTTAAAAGTGTCTTTTTCTAACTTAAATAAAATTGCATTTTTAGCTTCACAACTAATAGTAGATGGCAGGTAGTTGGTGAATTCGTTATAATTCCCAATAAAATCTCCTTTTTTAGGAGTGATAATTTTTTTGCTATTTTTATCTTTAATGGAAACACTTCCTGAATGGTAAATGTAAATCTCTTTGAATCTTTTCCCTCTTTTCAATAATTCTTGCTTTTCATTGCCAATGACAGTTCGACTAAGTAGAATTTCTAAGTCCGTTTTTTGTGAGCTAGTTAAATTTTCAAATAGTGGCGTTTTGCTAAGAGCATCCCAACTCTGCTCGTCACGATTATGAGCAATTTTAAGGAGTTTTTCTTCTACTTTAGTTCCACTAATTAAATTAACAAAAGCTGATTTAGAAATGGCTAAAAGTTCTACTTCACTATCAGCAAAAACATTGACTGTTCGTTTTTTTGAGGTTAGCAAGGAAACTTCTCCTAAATACTGGTAAGCACCAAATCTTTTTAAGTCTTCATTGTTTTCTCCTTTTATCACCAAACTACCGCTAAGTATGATGTAGAAAACATTACCTTTTTCGCCTTTTTTAATCAACTGTTGGCCTTTAGAATAGGTTTCTTTTTTAACTACCGCTAGAAGATCTTTGATTTTATTAGCAGTAAACTCTTTGAAAAGATCAATCTTACTAATAATATCCATAACCGAATAAGCTTCTTCAAAAATACCCCTTTCAAAGTTAATAATTTTGGTATTAGCAATTCCAAATTTACTTAAAGTTAAGTCAGTTTTTTTCTCTTGAGTCCCTTTATGAAAATCAGTATCAGAAATATGATAAACCGATATTTTTTCTTGAATAGCTTTAGGTAAATCGTTAAGACGTCCAATAGGAGTATGAAGAGGTGGTACTCCCGATTCGTGATAAATCACATCAGCATCCCAAGGGAAATTTAGAAACTCTTCATATCGCTTCTGAGAGATAATTTTTTTATCTAATAAATCTTTAAAGGCCTTAGGGTCGTTTAAGTGATCCGAGCTATAAACAAAAGTTTGGTCACGATAATGAAAACTGAATCCCATAGTAGGTATAGAATGAAGCATATACCTAAAATTGAACCAAGCCCCTTTGATATTGAAGTCTTTTCCAATAATAATAGGGATAAAGTTAAATAACTGAGTCATCTTTTTAACATTAATCTCTGCTAAAGTGGAATATTTCTTCAACCAAGAATCCATAATAGTTTTGGTGGTATAAATGGTGATTTTGTTTTGCTCCAAGATTTTTTGAAAAGTCCCCGTGTCGTGGTCAGCATGGGTGTGGGTTAAAATAATCGAATCAATGAGCTTAGGATTAACATTAGAGCGAACTAGCCACTCGGTAGAATTAACTGGGGGGTCAATCATTATCCCCATGCCATTAATCCAAACAATGAAACCAGAAGTATTACCCAAAGGATCAAAACCATGAGAAGAACCTAAGCAAGTCATCCCAAAAAGTGGGGGTTTAAACGGTTGTGTGGGAGTATTACCAATGTCATAAATAACGTTGTATTTTAACTCACTAGGGATAGTAGTGGTGAAGTTATAAAATTTATCTTCAATAAT
Organism: Spirochaetota bacterium; assembly: GCA_965277105.1. Lineage (GTDB taxonomy): Bacteria > Spirochaetota > UBA12135 > COTS27 > CAXSBA01 > CAXSBA01. The sequence continues at coordinate 978,549 of OZ255710.1, forward strand.
ATACTCATCTTTTTCATTGAGAAAAATCTTACATTTACCTAACTCCACTTCTCTTTTTTCATTGAGAGGCTTAAACTCCACTAAATCTTCTATATTAAAGTTGGCAAAATATTTTGTTTCCGCTTTAATGTCGGGAATGTCTTTTGCCTCAGAAGGATAGTCATTAGAGATATCGTAACTTTCCGGACCATAAAGGGCTTCATTAATAACTTTATTAAAAATAGCTTCGTGCTTCTTCAAGCAGATAATAATGGTTTTTTTTCTTTGAATAAAAAAGTTAAAATAAATAGGGAACTCCAACTCAGCTACCGAAATGGCTTTTTTTCGGTCAAAAAAAACCTTAGGCAAGCAAATAATATTAGGCACTCCTTTTTCAAGGGACATGCTATCTTTAATGGTTTCGGGAGGAGAACCAATTTGAATGTAGCCTTCGGATGTATTAACAATATACCCACCACGGGGAAGATCGTAATACTTACCTAATTCGAGAATTTTCTTATTCATTTACTATTTAGATAGTTTATAATTATATCTTATATTCGTATTAAAATACTTTAAAATTTAATTTTTAAAAAAAATGGATTTTTCTAAAGCAAAAAAAGACTTTTATACTCTAAAAGCTAAAAGAGAAAACGTTAGAGCTAGGAGCTTTTATAAGCTACAAGAAATGGATGAAAAGTTTCTTTTAATAAAAAAACATCAACAACTACTAGATTTAGGGTGTGCTCCCGGCTCTTGGTCTCAGTATTGCTTTAAAAAAACCCAAAATAATATTCATATAGTTGGATTGGATTTAACCGCCACTTCTTTATCTTTATATAAGGATAACTTCTTTTTTATTCAAGAAAATATTTTTAATTTTTCTAAGGAGAGTTTAAAAGGCATTGCTATTCCAAACGAACACTTTGATGGGATTATTAGCGATGTGGCTCCCAAAACTTCGGGCATAAAAGCAAAAGATAGCTACGAGTCTTTTGAGCTGGTTAGTCAAGTGATTAGTTTAGGAGAAATTTTTTTAAAAGAAAAAGGGTTTATTATTTTTAAGTATTTTTTAGGAGAAGAATTTCAGGAACTTAAAGAAAGATTTCAAAAGGCTTTTAAATTATTGAAAATTTTCAAGCCCCAGGCTAGTCGAAAAGATTCTAAAGAATTATTTTTTATAGGAGAAAAAAAATGAAAAAAGTTATTTTAGCCTACTCGGGAGGTTTAGACACTTCGGTAATCTGCAAATGGTTATCAGAAAAAAATTATCAAGTCGTTTGTTATGTCGCTGACGTAGGGCAACAAGCAGATTTTGCAGCAATAAAAAAAAAGGCTATAAACTCGGGGGCCAGCAAGGTAGTTGTAGAAAATTTGCAAGATGAGTTCTTGGACAAATTTATCTTGCCGGCTTTAGGATTTAACGCCCTTTACGAAAGTAGGTACCTTTTAGGGACTTCCCTCGCTAGGCCGTTAATCGCTAAGGGGCTAGTGAACTGCGCTAAAAAGGAAAAGGCGAACATCATAGCCCATGGGGCTACTGGCAAGGGCAATGATCAAGTACGCTTTGAAATATCGGCCTATTCTCTAAATCCTAAAATCACCATTATCGCTCCTTGGCGAATGAAAGAGTTTTACTCAGTTATCAAGGGAAGAAAAGAAGCCATTAGCTACGCTAAAAAACATAATATAAAAATAGCGGCCACTTCTTCTGAGCCCTGGTCTTCTGATGACAACCTTTATCACATTAGCTTTGAAGCAGGGATACTAGAAAACCCCGAACAAAAACCACCAGAAAAAATGTTTCAATACAGTACAAGTATTTTAAAAAGCCCCAATAAAATAACTCCAATAAACTTAGAATTTCAAAAAGGAATTCCTGTGAAAATCAATAATCAATCCCTTTCCCCGGTAAAAATCTTACAGCGCCTTAATCAACTAGGGGGAGAAAATGGAGTGGGTAGAGTGGATATCGTAGAAAGCCGTTTTTTAGGGATGAAAAGTCGAGGCGTCTATGAAACTCCTGGGGGGACAATCCTCCACCAAGCTCACGTGGATCTTGAAACTTTTACATTGAGTAGAGAATTATTAAGGTTGAAAAATTCTTTGATGTTACGCTTTTCTGATTTAGTCTATAATGGCTTTTGGTATACCGAAGAGATGAATTGCCTTTTAGCTTTTCTTAAAGAAAGTCAAAAAAACGTTAGTGGGATTGTTGATTTAGAGATTATCAAAGGCAATGTCATTATTACCGGACGAAAGTCAAACGGAAGTCTTTATAACGAAAAAATTGCCTCTATGGACGATGATGGCGGAGCTTATAATATTGAAGATGCTAGTGGGTTTATTAAAATCAATGCCTTGAACGTGAAAGCAGAAAAGCTGCGTGGGAAAGAAAAGTGAGTTTTGGAGGAAGTGATAAAAAGTAAAAAGCAAAAACTAGTAAAAGCTTTGAAGTAAATAGTCGATAAACATGCCGAAAGGAAGTGCCAATAAAAATCTTCACCAAGCCAAAAGCTCCAAGAAAGACGATTTTATACCCAGCTAGTAGATATCGAAAACGAGCTCAAGCATTACAAAAAACACTTCCAGGGCAAGACCGTTTATTGCAACTGCGACGACCCCAGGATAAGTAATTTCTTCCACTACTTTTCTTATAGCTTCGAGCACCTCGGCCTGAAAAAACTCATTACCACTTGCTATCAAAGTCAAGAGCGAGATTTATTCAGCACCAACAGTAGCGAAAAAGCCATCTACCTAGAATACAACGGCGATAAAAACGGCAACCGCGTTCCCGACTTAGAAGAAATAGGAGTGCATCACTTAAAAGGCGACGGGGATTTTAGAAGCAAGGAATGCATCGAACTCCTGCAAGAAGCGGACATCGTCGTTACCAACCCTCCCTTCTCTCTTTTTAGGGAATACGTCGCCCAGCTAATCGAGTATGATAAAAAGTTTTTGATAATTGGGAGTATTAACGCTATTACTTATAAAGAAATTTTTAAACTTATTAAAGAAAATAAATTATGGCTTGGCCCTAGTATTTTTAGCGGGGATAGGGAATTTGGTGTGCCTCAAGGTTACCCTTTAAAAGCCGCTGGCTATAGAGTAGATGAGCAGGGGAATAAATTTATAAGAGTCAAAGGAGTTCGTTGGTTCACTAACCTTCCCCACAACAAACGCTACGAAGATCTTATTTTATACAAAACCTACCGAGGCAATGAGGATCATTATCCTACTTATGACAACTACGATGCTATCGAAGTGAGCAAAACCAAAGATATCCCCATGGACTACGAGGGAGCGATGGGCGTGCCGATTACTTTTTTAGATAAATATAACCCCGAGCAGTTTGAAATAATTGGTAAAATGAGTACAACAAAATTAGACAAATATAATTTTGGATATCCTTATATTAAAGGAAATAAAATTTACGCAAGAATTATTATTAAAAATAAAAAACTATAAAAAAAGGAAGATTGCGTTTTAAGAAAAGTTACTCCATTTTTCTAATAGTTCGCTAGCCTGACCACTAGTGACTATTTTTTCTACTTCGAATAAAGACTTTTTCAAAGGAATATCTTTATAAACCTTAAAAGCCAAAGCAGCGTTTAAAACTACAATATCTTTTTTGGCTCCTTTTTCTTTACCTTCTAAAATGTTTAAGGCAATTTTTTTATTATCATCTAGGTTTTTGCTGACAATACTACTTAAAGGATATTTTTTAAAACCCAATTCCTCTGGGCTTAGCCAATATTTTTTTAGTTGCTTTTGATTAAACTCCACAATGTAAGTTTTAGCCGAAACACTAGCCTCGTCAAGCCCGTCTTCACTACTGAGCACCATCCCCCTTTTTACGCCCAACGCCTTTAAAACTTTAGCCAAAGGGAGGCAATAGTTTTTATCATAAACGCCCATTATTTGATAATCTATTTTCATAGGATTAAGTAGAGGGCCGAGAACATTAAAGATAGTCCTAAACCCCAAAGCCTTTCTAACGGGCATAACATACTTCATAACCGGATGAAGATTAGGGGCAAACAAAAAAGCGATGCCTATTTCTTTAAGGCACTTTTCTATTTTTTCAGGAGATAGATGAATGGGGATCCCTAACTTCTCCAACAAATCAGCACTGCCACATTTAGAAGTAATGGATCTATTGCCATGCTTACTAACTTTAACCCCGAGAGCAGCCAAAACAATGGCAGAAATAGTAGAAATATTAAAGGTGCTTTTATGATCCCCACCAGTCCCACAAGTGTCTATTATAGGTTCTCTAAATGGTTTTTTGATAGTAATGGCTTTTTTCTTTAAGGCTTTCGCTAGCCCATAAATTTCCTCAAAAGTTTCACCTTTAGTGTGGAGAGCAGTAAGGGTAGCCGCCACTTGAGGTTCAAGCATTTTCCCTTCGCCAATAGCTAGCATTAGTTTTTCGGCTTCTTCACTAGTAAGGTTTTTTTGTTCTATTAGTTTTTGATAAATCTCTAAAAAAGTTTTTTGGGTATTTTTTTTTGGATTAGGCATTTTATTTTTCTCTTTTTTGTTGTAAAAAATTTTTCAAAATCTCCATCCCATAAGTTGAGCCTATTGATTCTGGGTGAAACTGCAACCCATAAACCGGGTAGTTTTTATGTCGAATGGCCATAATTTCATTATCTTCACTATAAGCAGTTACTTCTAATTCTTTAGGTAGCGTAGTTTTATCAATCACCAGCGAATGATAACGAATAGCCGTGAAAGGGTTAGGGATTCCTTGAAAAATATTTTCACCATTATGGGTTATTGTTGATGGCTTGCCGTGGTAAATTTTTTTAGCGACTTTTATTTTAGCTCCCAATTGATGCGCTAGGCATTGATGACCTAAACATATTCCTAAAACAGGAATCTTTTGTAGGAAAGACTGAATAATCAAAGGTGACACTCCGGCATTTTGCGGATGGCTAGGGCCAGGAGAAATAATAATTTTTTCAGCTTGAATTTTTTGTAGCTCGCTTTCATCGGTATCGTTTTTTTTAACAACAACTTTTTCTCCTAAAATCTTTAAATATTCCACCACATTATAAGTAAAAGAGTCGTAATTATCAATAACTAAAATCATTATTTTTATTACTTTTTGAGTCGGTGATAAGTCTGCTCCAAAGCCTTGACTAAAGCGGAGGCCTTAGTGTAGCATTCATTAAACTCTTTGGTGGGATTAGAATCTACCACAATTCCCGCTCCAGCTTGAATGGTAGCATGATCTTCTCTAAACAAAATACTTCGAATAGTAATGCAAGAGTTAAGGTTGCCGTTAAGCGATAAAGTAAAAACCGTCCCTCCGTAAAAGTTTCTTCTTTTTTTCTCTAGTTCGTGAATTATTTCCATAGCCCGAACCTTAGGCGCCCCACTAAGGGTGCCTGCGGGGAAAGTTGCTTGTAGGACATCCCAGCAGCTGGCTTTTTTTTCTTTAAAAGACTTAATGGTCGAGACAATATGCTGCACCTGAGAATATTGATCCACCTGCATATAATCGACCACCTTAACGCTCCCGGTTAGAGAAACTTTACTTAAATCATTACGCCCTAAGTCGACCAACATAATATGCTCAGCTATTTCTTTTTCATCAGCTAAAAGCTCTTCTTTTAATTTTAAATCTTCTGAGGTAGTAGCCCCCCTTTTTCTAGTCCCCGCTAAAGGACGTAAAAGCATCTCGTCTTTTTCAACCTTAACCATTACCTCTGGCGAAGAACCAATGAGGGTAAAATCAGAAAATTGGAGAAAAAATAAATAAGGTGAAGGGTTTAAGGTTTTTAAGGTGCGATAAACTTCTAAAGGAGTTAAAGTTGTTTTAATGCTAAAACGGTCAGCTAAAACTACTTGAATCAACTCTCCTTTTTTTATTTGTTTAATGGCAGCTTGAACTTTTTCCTCGTAATCTTTTTGAGAAAAAAATTGAAAGTTTTTTTGATTTAGCTCTTGAGCATTAACTAGCGGAGGAGTATAAGATAATTGCTGATCAATAGCGGCACTAATTTTTTTAAGTTTCTGAGTGATGGCTTGATAATCTTTTTCGCTACCTTCTTCTCGACAACTAGCTAAATAGCTAATGGTAGCCGTTTTTTTAACGTTATCATAGGCAATAATAATTTCCGGCATGATTAAAATAGCATCGGGAATATCACTTTTGGTCCAAGGATAAACTGGTACTTTGGGTTCAAAAAAATTCACCATCTCATAACCCAAGTAACCTAAATAACCACCGGTAAAGGAAGGAAGCCCGGGTAATTCTTTAATATTTTGAGGAACAATTTTTTCTTTTAAATAATCTATTGGATTAGCATAATGAGTGATTTTTTCTTTAGTTTTTTTGTGATAATCAGTTACTTCAATTAAGGTATTTTTAATTTGAATTTCTTTTCTTTTTTCTAACCCAATGTACGAATAGCGCCCTAAGCTATCTTCTTTTTCTACCGACTCTAATAAAAAATTTCCTTTTAATTTAATGAAAATAGAAATGACAGTTTCTAAATCAACACTTCTACTTAAAACAACTGGCACATAATCGTAGAGTGAAGCTTCTTTTTTATAATCTTGATAATTTGGCGAAATCAATTTTCTTGTTCGTGATTTTTAATTTTATTTAATATTTTGCTAAGCCTTTTATTAAACATAGCTTGTTCAAGATTTTTTTGATTAACAAAGTTAAAATTAGAGTTCGGGCTGTTTAATATTTCATCAGCTAGAGTAAGGCAAGTAAGCAGTAGTAAGTTCTTAAAATCTCCTATCGGCGCATGCATTTTTATTTTTCCCATAGTTTTGTCGATGTAAGCAGCTAGTTGGAAATAATAATTTTCTTCTTCATCGGATTTTACTTTCAGCAAATAATCTTTATCGGCAATTTTTATTTTAATAACTTTGACGTTATCATCCGATTTTTCTTTCATTTTTTTTACTGATTTTTGGAAAACTCATCGTCGCTTAGCATAGTATCTTCAGCTGCAAAAGGGTTTTTTTCACTATCCAAAATATTATAGTCGTCTTGATTTTTAGAGCTATCTTTGTCAAAAAAATTAGCATGTTTTTCGTCATCCCATTTTTTCTCAGAAGAAGAAAGACTTGCTTCTTTATTATCAAATTGCTTTTCTTCTAAGAAGGGATTTTCCGCTTTTTTTTCTAAAGCCGGCTCAGGGGAAGGGGGTTCCGTTTTTTTAACGCCTTCGGTTAAAGATTTCAGTTTATTGAGTTTATCGCGATAAATTATTTCGTTTTTTTGAAACTCAGATTTTTCTTTTTCTAGTTTTGCTATTTTTTCTTTTAATGATTGAATTTCTTCGGAAGGAGAATTAGCTTTTAACTCTGCTAATTCTTTTTTTAGAGAAGAATTTTCTTCTACTATTACCTCTAAGCTTATTTCAATCTCACTCAATAATTGTTCATTTGTTTTTTCCATCAGTAATCCTTTTTTTAGCGAAGTTCAAAATCATATTTTTTGCTTATCCCCTTAACTATTTTTTTCACCTGATTATCCGCTTCCTCTCGCGACAAAGTTTTTTTCAAAGAAGAAAACTCTAGATGAAAAACAATCGACTTTTTGTTAGCAGATAAACCTTTTCCCTGATAAATGTCTTGGAGATCAACTCGAGTTAATAAGCTAGAATTTCTTTTTATTTCTTCGATAAGCTCCCCTATCACTTTATCTTTATCAATCACAATAGCCAAATCCCTAAAAACCGAAGGGTACTTTGAAGTAGTTTGATAAGTAGTGGGAGCTACTTTTAGCTGGTTAAGTTTAGTTAAAGAAATTTCGACATAATAAATATTTTTGTTTTTAAGGGCAAAGTAATCTAATAGATTATTTTTGATTAATCCTAAAAAACCAATCTCTTCACCATTAACCAAAATACTAGCACTACCGTCACTTGCAAAATAATTATTTTCATTTTCTTTTAAAGAAAAATTTTTAATCGAAAGGTGCTTAAAGGCTTCTTGTAAATCGCCTTTTAAATCATAAAAGTCATAAGGGTGATTGGCCTGATTAGCATGCCAAGAGCGAATCTCTTTTTCTCCCCAGCCGGCAAAAGCTATTTTTTCTTCTTCATAGTGCTTCTCGTCTCGCTTGCCGAAAACTCTTCCTATTTCAAAAATTTTATTCAAATCTTTTTGGTTTTTTTCACTATTGAGTTTAACCGTCTTCAAAAAACCAAATAACAAATTTTTTCTTAACAAAGAAATATTTACCAGTAGCGGGTTTTGGGGGATTACCCATTCATCTAAGTTGTCGTTAATTTTATCAATGAAATTATTTTCAATAAATGGATAAGTCATTACCTCGTGATAGCCCAAACCCTGCAGTAAAGGACGAACTTTTTCTTCCAAACTAACTTCCAAAAAATAGTTGGCATTGCGAATAGCTGGCAGGGTATTAGGGAATTTTTCATAACCATAAATCCTCGCTACTTCTTCGATCAAGTCCCAAGAATAATTAATGTCTTTTCTAAATGGGGGGATGCTTACCTCTATTTTTTCATTGTCTAAAAAAATAGTTTTAATTTGTAGCCGAGCCAAAAGCGCACTGATTTCTTTTAAAGAAAATCCTAGCCTTAAAACTCGCTCAATGTCTTTTAAAAAAAGGGTAATTTTTTTCTCTTCTATAACTAAGGTATTTGCTTCGGTAATATCCCCTATTTCTCCACCTGTTAATTCTTTGAAATAATCCAAAGCTAACTTAAGATTAGTAGAAGTTCTACTCCCATCGACATCGCGAGAAAAGGTGTAAGCAGCATCACTATTAATAGCTAATTTTTTAGCGGTTTTTCTAATCCGCTGAGGATGAAAATAAGCAGCTTCCAAAACAATGTCTTTGGTTGTAGAAGATACTTCCGAGTTATTTCCTCCAATGACCCCGGCTAAGCCAATCACTTTTTCTTCATCGGCAATGACTAAATCGCTTCCCGTTAGTTGGTAGGTTTTATTTTCTAAACTAGTGAACTCTTCTTTTTCTCTAGCGTCGCGAACAATAATTTTTTTACGTATTTTATCATAATCAAAAGCATGCATAGGCTGAGCATATTCGACTAGCATAAGATTGGTAATATCCACCACGTTATTGATGCTTCTAATTTCATGCTTAAAAAGTTTTTCCTGCAGCCAAGCCGGAGATTCTTTAATGGCCACGTTTTTTATCACCACCCCGAAATAAAGCGGGCAGCCTTTGTCATTTTCAATATCTATACTTATAGAATAGTTTTTCTCTCCGGCGTATTCTTTTACTTTTTTTTCTTTTAAACTTTTTTCTAAATAAGCAGAAACCTCTCGAGCAACTCCCCAGACGCTAAGGCAATCACTACGGTTAGACGTTAAATCAATGTCGAGGATGAAATCTTTTTCACTAAGGATTTTTTCAGTTTTGTCTTGAATGGTTAAGTTGGAAGGCAAAACCCAAATGCCCTCACTTTTTTCTTCTAAACCCAACTCCGCTTTACTACAAATCATCCCACAAGATTCTTCCCCACGAATTTTAGATTTTTTTATTTTCCAATTGTCAGACAAGAGCGTACCAGGCGTCGCTAAAATTACTTTATCCCCTTCCCCAAAATTCGTAGCCCCGCAAACAACCGGAACTTCTTTTTCTACTTTTTCTTCTAAATACTTTACTTTGGTTAAAGATAAACGATCAGCGTTAGGGTGCTTTTTTTTTTCGCTAATTTCACCAATTACTAAACCTTCTCTATAGGGACTAAACTCTTTAATCGCCGCGACTTCCAACCCACGCAAGGTTAATAAGTCTTTTAATTCTTCTAATGGAATATCAATATCCACGTATTCTCGTAATTCATTTAAAGAAACTAACATAATATAATAATTTTTTTTTACTCTTTTTATTCTTTAATTGTTTTATTTATTTTTATTTATTAAAGGCTAATGGAATTCTTTTTAATTAAAACTGCCTTAAAAAAGCAAAATCATTTTCGTAAAACATCCGGATATCTTTAATGCCATATCGAAGCATTGCTATTCGCTCCACCCCTAAACCAAAAGCAAAACCATTATAAACTTTATCGTCAATATGACAATTGCGGAGTACTAAGGGATTGACCATCCCCGCCCCTAAAATCTCTAACCAACCGTCTTCTTTTTCTAGGTACTGGATAGAAATTTCGCAGGAAGGCTCAGTAAATGGGAAGTAGTCAGTGCGAAAACGAATTTTTAAATCGTCTCCAAAAAATCGCTTGCAAAATAAAGTCAATATTCCTTTTAAGTCGGAGAAGGTCATATTCTTATCGACCAAAAGCCCCTCTATTTGATGGAAGCAAAAAGAGTGGGTAGCATCTAGGGTATCCCTTCGAAAAACTCTTCCCGGAGAAACAATAGCTAGCGGGGGAGGGCTCTTTTCCATTACTCGGATTTGCACTGGAGAAGTTTGAGTTCTCAGTAGTTTATTTTCCCCTAGATAAAAAGAATCTTGATCATCGCGAGCAGGATGGCCTTCAGAGATATTTAGTGCCTCAAAGTTATAATAATCGGTTTCAATCTCATTTCCTCTAACTGTAACAAATCCCATTTGATTAAAAAACTTTAAAATTTCATTGCGAGTTTTGGTTAAAGGATGAGTGTGCCCAATTTGATTTTTTTTCCCGGCTAAGTAAATGTCCGTTTTCTCGGTAGGGGAAGTAGTTTTTTCTTTTAGCTCGTTGATTTTTTCTTGAATGATTTTTTCGCTTTTGCTTTTTACCTCATTGACTACCTTACCAATTTCCCTACGCTTCTCTTCGGTTAGTTCTCCAACGGATTTTAAAAACTTAGTAATTTCTCCTTTCCGCCCTAGGTATTTTATCCGGAGCTCTTCGATTTTTTCCGAGCTAATGTTTTCTTGAATTTTAGCTTTCAGTTCATTAAAAGTTTTTTCAATTTCTTTTTTCATAAAATATTTTTTAAGTTGCTATAATTTCAACCTTAATATATTATAATATATCAAAACAAAAATCGAAAAGAAAAAACTAGGGGAAACAATGAAAAGAAAGCACCAAGAACGAGAAAATCTCGATATTAATTTATCCCCTCTTTTGGATATGGTCTTTATTCTCCTAATTTTTTTTATTGTAACCACCACCTTCACTAGAGAAACCGGAGTAGATGTAAAAAAGCCTTCTGCTAAAACCGCTGAAAGTTTTAAGGAAAAAATCATTAAAGTGGCGATTACTCGAGAAGGCACTATTCACGTTTTTGAAAAACAAGTAAGTGGGAAGGAGTTAGAAACCATTTTAAAAAGAGAAAAAGCCCGCTCACCCCAAATGAAATTATTAATCTTAGCAGACAGTCAATCAGTCAATGAGCGACTAGTTGAAGTGATTGATAAGGCCAACTTAGCTGGGATAACGGAAACTTCCATAGCTGCTTTAAACAATTAAAAATAAATTAGTCTTTTTAGATGAATTATAAATATAAAATAGTTCTACTAGCTTTTATAGTAAATGGGGTTATCTTTTTTTTGCTCCCCTATATAAAATATTTACAAGATAAAAAATTAGCAGAGCTGTTTAACACGCAAAACAATAACCCAATAGCACGAGAATTTAAAGTAACTCCACCAGAAGACAAAAAAAAAAAATTAAAAATTAAAAAAAACCAATCGTCTCAAAAAAAAAAAGTTAGCAATGAAAGATTTCAGCTGAACTTAGGGGTTAATCAAGGGACGGGAATTGGAATTGCCAGTGATAACGATAAAAATATCATTTACCAAGAAGGTGACGTGGACAGCTTGCCTGAGAAAATTAGTGGGAACGACCCACGAGTTCCTGATTTTTTTCTGCAATCTTCTTTACCCGGCAGAGTAGAAGCACTGGTGGTTATTGACGAAAAAGGCAAGGTCGTAAAAGTTAGCACATTAAAAGAAGAACCCCCCGACTACCAACTTAAAAATAGTGTTGCTAATGCTGTTTGGGGCTGGCGCTTTAAACCAGCTACTTTAAAAAATATTCCCGTGAAGATTCAAGTGATTATCCCTTTTGTCTTTTAAATTATCTGTTAAAAAAAATGTTTAAAAAAACTAGCATTCTATTTACTTTTTTTCTAGGAGCATTTTTTCTTTCAGCAAATGTTTTCTTAGAAAAGGCTTTCGCCGAACATGAAAAAAGAGAGTTCGCTTCCGCGGAAAAAAATTACCAAAAAGCTATTGCCGAAGGGGCTAATGAAACCATCGTTCGCTATAACCTAGCCAATTTATATTATCAAACCGATCGACTTGCTCTAGCAATCGCCAATTACCAAAACGTGATTACCCGAGCCCCTGAGTTTAAAAATGCTTACCATAACTTAGGAAAAATATTTTTTAATAGCGAAGAATACGTCCTAGCTTTGGAAACTTTTATGGGCTACTTTAAGGTCAATGCCACTGATTGGGATACCTTGGTTTTAATTGGAGATACTTTTAAAAAGCTTAATATTTTTTCCAAGGCCTATACTTTTTATGAGAAAGCCCTTACTCTAGAAAAAGAAAATGAAAATTCGTATATTATATTAGCTGAATTTTATTTGGACTTGTTGGACAAAAAAAAAGCGTATTATTATTTAGATTTAGCCATAGAAAATCAAGTGAATACTCTGGCTATTAACGAACTTAAAGCCAACCTCTTAGAAGAAGATCAAGAGTACTTTAGAGCCATTTACCTTTATCAAAACCTCCTGCAGTCAAGAAAAAATTTAAGTGAAGACGAAACCTACCGACTAGAAGCAAAGATAATAGAAAACTTTTTAAAAGCAGGAACCACCCAACTAGCCATTAACAACTTGCAAAACATCATTAAAAAATATGGCAAAAAAAGCGATATGTTTCGCCTAGAAGACGTTTATCAAAAGCAAAAAAAAACCAAAGAAGCTTTTACTTTTTTTAGTAGTATTTATGAAAAAAACAAAACCAAGGTTTATCCTATCGTAAAAAATTTACTTATTTTAGCCTATAATAATGAAGAAAAAGAACTGATTAATGATATAATTTCTTTCTATAAGCAAAACCAAATAAAAGACGAAATACTTACTCTCATTGAAAATGAAACAACTTAACCTAAAAAATCAGCAAGCTTCAACTAGCAAAAAGTTGCTCCCATTCATCACTTTCTTTTTAACTATATTATTAGCTATAAGTTTTCTTTTGGCTCAAGAAAAAATTGATGGAGAAAAACTCCAAGAAGAGATTACTCAAGTAGAAAAAGATTTAGAAGAAGAAGAAAAATATTTTAAAGAATTTGAAAAACAACAAAGAGCCTTTATTCAAGAAAAAAAACTAGAGTTAGCTGCGGTTAGGGAAGAGATTAAACAAAGAACGAAAGAATTAGCGGAAGTTAACCAAGAAATATTTACCTTAGAAACCCAGATTGCCGAAATTGATTCTTTTAATAGCACGATTAAAACCTACCTCCTTGCTTTTACTAAGGAGCTAAAACAAAGTATTTTAACTGGCATTCCCTTTGAAAAAGAAAAAAGGGTAGCCACTATCAATACCCTAATAAATGACCTAGAAAACAATCTCACTTCTGCAGTAGAAGCTCTCACTCGTATCAGTAATTTTTTAGATGCCGAAGAAGCACTAGGCTATGATAGCCAAAACATTAAAGTAATTGAAAAAATCAACGGCGTCGCTAAGGAAGTAGAGCTCATTAGAATTGGGCGAGTGTTTTTTGCCCTCATTGATGGAGACAATATTTTCCTTTTCGAGAAAAACAATAATAACGAGTATCAAATCACAACCGATAAAAAGCCCTCTTTTAATCAAATACGAACCCTGCAAAATATATCCGATATGCTCCAAGGGCGTAAGGCTCCCGAAATTTCTGAGATTCTTTTAAATCTAAAATTACTTAAAAAAAATTAATATGAAAAAAGTTATTATCCTTGCTGTTGCCCTTTCTCTTAGCTTATCTTCTCAAAATCCTAATGAGTTATTAGAACTAAAAAATCAACTTACTCTTAAGTTCTGGGAAGTGAAAGAAAAAAATCTTAAAAGTCAAGAGAGATTAAAAAATGAATTAACCCTTTTAGAGGAAAGCATTAAAAACGCTAACGAAAGAAGAAATAATTTAGTAGAAGAATTTTATCTTCTGCAAGAAAACTTAAGCACTATCCAAGAAAACTTAAGCCAAAAAGAAAACGAAAGAAATAGTCTGATTACCAGTTTAGACGAAATGGTTTTAGAAGAAAAAAATAAACTAAAAACCGCTTTCCCCATTATGATCGAACGGAATACGCCTAAGTTAAACGCCATTGAAAGGAATAACTACAACCCTTTAGAAAAAGCTCAAGCTATTTTAAGTTACAAAAATAATCTCATTCAAGATAGCGAAACCCTAGAGCTTTATCAGCAAAACATAGAAAATCCTGAGAACAATGAGTTAAGCGAAGTGAATGTCTTACGAGTGGGTTTTATCGGGAGCCTTTTTTCCGATAATAATGACTTCGTTGGTTTTTTAATCCGGAAGACTGGGATCGGGGGAATCGGTTATGAATGGGAAACCAATATTCCCTATAACAAGAAAAATGCAATTGCTACTTCGGTTACTTCTGCTATCAACAATTTAGGCAAAGACGAACTTAGCGAAATTGCTTTAGACCCAGTGCAGGCCGGAGAAAAACTCAAGTCATTTTTAAGTCAAAATAACCTAACCATTTTCCAATCTGCGCGTAACTTTATTGCCGCTGGGGGAATTATTATGTACCCTCTGCTGCTGTTAGGATTAGTTGCCTTTTTTATCATTATCGAAAGATTATTTTTTTATCGACGTTATAACTTCACTAAAAACAAGGAATTTTTTCGTTACCTAGACACCTTAAACTTCTCTTCTTTAAACGAAAGCAAAATAACTAGTTTTAATTTAACCAAGCAAAAACCTTTAACCAACTTTATCGAAAAGATTATTAGCATCAAAAAAAAAGATCCCGAAGAACTGGAAAGTGCGGCGGAAGAAAAAATTACTAGTTTAGAAAACACCCTCAATAGCAAAATAACTACCTTAGCTGTTTTAGGAACAATAGCCCCTCTACTAGGGTTACTTGGGACTGTATCAGGAATGATATCGCTTTTTGACGTGATTACTATTTACGGGACCAGTAATCCTAAGATTCTTGCTGGAGGAATATCCATTGCCCTAATCACCACTCAAACCGGTTTATCACTAGCGATTCCCATCTTACTTTTTCATCATTATTTAGTGCGGAAGAAAACAAGGATTATTAACTTTCTAGAAGAAAAAACTATTGCCATTATCGAATTTAAAAAAAGCCAATTACGAGAAACAACTAGAGAAGAGACCACTACCGAAAAATTAAGTTAAATCAAAACAAACTAAATGCTTTTATTTTTGTATGAAACCATTTATCAAACTGGCTATGTTTTTTTTCCCCTATTTTTTTTAGGGCTTTTGGGCTGGGTAATTGTCCTAGATTTTATTTACTTTAACACTAACCTTCAAAAAAAAAAAAGCCTTTTAGAAAAGATCAATAGTAATTTTCAAAAAATCTACTTAAACAAAAATTTATCCAACGCCGCTTTAATTAAAGGCAAAAGAAGTTTAACCAATCATTTTTTTAGTGGCTATGAAAGCAACTTAAAAACCATTAAAGTCATTACCATCACCACCCCTCTTTTAGGACTCCTGGGAACCGTTTCGGGGATGATAAAAACTTTTTCTCTAATCTCACTTTATGGCAATGGCAATCCTTCTTTCATTACTGACGGAATATCCGAAGCCCTTCTAACCACTCAGGCAGGGATTACCATTGCCTTCCCACTTTTACTTGCTTATAATTATTGCCAAAAAAAACTTAAAGACATTAAAAAAAGGATTAGCTAAAAAATGAAAAAAGCAAAAGCCCCAAGTGAAACTATAGTTGTTATCATTAATTTAGGGACGCCTAAAACCACTAGCCTAAGTGATGTTAGAAAATATTTGAGAGAGTTTTTGATGGACCCTTACGTTATTAATAAACCTTACTGGTTTCGGTGGTTGTTAGTTAATGGTATTATTGTTAATTTTCGATCTTTTCAAACGAGAAAATCTTATGCTACCATTTGGCAAAAAGATGATCCTCTGGGCTCTCCTCTAGCGATTTACACCAAAAAGCTAGCAAGTGCCCTAGCGCAAAAAAGCAAAAAAAAAGTTTTCTGGGCTATGCGCTATGGAGAACCTTCCATTAAAAAGGTTATTGAAAAAGTCTTTAACATAACTAAAGAAAACGAAAAAAAATATAAGGTTGTTTTTCTCCCCCTTTATCCCCACTGGGCCATGAGCACCACACTTACAGTAGAAGAAGAAATTAATAAACACTGGGCTTCACTTAAAAAAACCACTAACTCTACTAGCGAAAAAGTCATTACCCCTGCTTTTTATAATGATAAAGACTACATCCAAACTTTAGCCGATACAATAAAGCCTTTCTTGAAAAAAAAATGGCAAAAAATAATTTTTAGCTATCATGGTATTCCCGAAAGCCATCTTAAAGCATGCGATCCTACGAAAAGTCACTGCTTGCAAAAGGAAAATTGCTGCTCGTTACATCACCAAACCACCGCTCATCAGTATTGCTACCGTCATCAAGTCATTCAAACAGCCATTTTAACGGCCAAGGCATTAAAAATAAAAGAAGAAGATTATCTCATTACTTTTCAATCAAGGCTAGGAAGAGAACCATGGTTAACTCCATTTACCGACAAAACCCTAGAAAAACTACCACAAGAGGGAGTGAAAAATATCCTAATGGTTTGCCCATCTTTTGTTTCGGATAACTTAGAAACTTTATTTGAGAACGGCATTGAAAACCAAGAATTATTTATTGAAGCAGGAGGTAAGTCGTTTACTCTAATCCCTTGCCTCAACTTAAATAAAAACTGGGTTAATTTCTTAAGCCAAAAAACAAAACCCGAGCGTAAGTCTAGTTAACTTTTTTTAAAAGTTCTAATTTAATTTATTCTAACAAAACAACTATATAATATAATATTCTATATTAATTAGAATATAAACAAAAACCAACTATAAACGATTATAAAATATGGACTTACAACAATACAACATTCAAGTAAAAGACATTCTTCATAATGAATCAGTACCCAAACTCTACGAGGAAGCGTTAAAATTTCAAAAACACACTAAAATATCTAGTAACGGAGCTTTGGTGATTTACTCCGGGGATAAAACTGGGAGATCTCCTAACGACAAAAGGCTTGTCGACACTCCAGAAATTTCTGAAGACATTTGGTGGGATAACAACATTCCTATGAAAGAAAATAGCTTTATTATTAACCGGGAAAGAGCTATTGATTATCTCAACACTAGAGAAAAATTATACGTTTTTGATGGCTTTGCCGGAGCTGATAAAAATTGTCAGATTAAGGTAAGGGTTATTTGTAGCATGGCTTATCACGCTCTTTTTATGCATAACATGCTTATCCGTCCCCAAGCAGAAGATCTGAAAAATTTCAAACCTGATTTTGTTATTTTTAATAGTGGGGCTTTTCCCGCTAATCAATACACCAATGAAGTTACTTCTAAAACCAGTGTGGATATTTGCTTCAAGCGAAAAGAGATGGTTATTTTAGGGACCCAGTATGCTGGGGAAATGAAAAAAGGGGTTTTTACAATTATGAACTACCTCCTACCCAAAAAAAATATGCTCTCTATGCACTGCTCATGTAACGAAGGCCTTGATGGCAATAACGTTTCCTTATTTTTTGGACTCTCAGGAACTGGGAAAACTACCCTCTCAGCCGATCCTACTAGAAATCTTATTGGCGATGATGAGCATGGGTGGAATGATGATGGAGTATTTAACATTGAAGGAGGGTGCTATGCTAAGTGCATTGATCTTTCAATTGATCGAGAACCAGAAATTTATAACGCTATTAAGTTTGGAACTATTTTAGAAAACGTTGAGTTGTTTAAAAACCGCCAACCTAACTTTCAAGATAATAGCATTACCGAAAACACCCGAGCAGCTTATCCAGTGAACTACATTGAAAATGCCAAACTCTCTGGGAAAGCTCAAACCCCTAATAACATTATCTTTCTCACTTGTGACGCTTTTGGCGTCTTACCTCCGGTAAGTAAGCTTAATAATCTCCAAGCAAGCTACCATTTCATTAGTGGGTACACCGCTAAAGTTGCTGGTACCGAGATGGGCGTCACCGAGCCCACCGCTAATTTTTCTGCTTGTTTTGGAGCGCCGTTTATGGTTTGGCATCCCAACAAATACGCTGAACTACTAAGTGAAAAAATTGAAAAAAACCAAGTGGCGGTTTGGTTAGTGAATACTGGCTGGTTAGGTGGACCTTATGGGGTGGGGAAAAGGATCTCGCTAGCTTACACGAGGACCATTATAGAAGAAATTAATAACCAAAATCTCTTAAAGGAAAAATTCATCAATTTCCCTATATTTAATTTTGCCATACCAACCCAGTGTGCCAATATTCCCGATAAGATTTTAAACCCTAAATTATCTTGGAAAAATCCTCAAAAATATGATGAAGGGTTAAAAAGGTTAGCTCATCTATTTATTAATAATTTCAAAAATTTTTCTGCCGGAGTAAATGAAAAAATCAAAGAAGCTGGCCCTAAAGTATAAAATAAATAAAACTATTGAAAGAAAACTCTATCACTAATTCACTTATTCACTTTATAGAAAATACTCCTACCCCTTATCATATCTATGATGAAATTAGGAGAGAGTTGCTGAAAGAAAACTCTATTAAAGAAGAAGAAAATTATTTCTCTTCTTCTTTAATCCCGAACACCACTTACCTCATAAAAAAGCGAGGGGCCGTGGCTTTTTTATTCAACAAAAAAATAACCGAAAAAACTCGTTTTCATATTTGGGGGGCTCATAGTGACTCGCCTAGCTTAAAAATTAGAAGTAATAGTAATCGAAAACAAAACAACCTTACTTTTTTAAAAACTGAAATTTACGGGGGACCGATTATCAATACCTGGCTGGATAGGACTTTTTCTTTAGCTGGAAAAATTTACTATCAAGAAAATAACGGAATAAAAGAGAAACTAGTAAACTTTAACGAGCCTTTATTAACCATACCTAATGCAGCGATTCACATTAATCGAGAGATAAATAAGGGATTTAAAATTGATAAAGAAAAACACCTAAGTGCTATTTTTAGCTGTCAAGAAAAAGAACTAGAAAATTTTTTAAGTGCCAAGTTAGCTATTCCTTTAAAAAGTCTTCTTTCCTATGATCTCCAACTCTCCCTTTTAGAAAAGCCTTCCCTTTTAGGAGAAAATCAAGAAATGATTCACTCCCCTCGATTGGATAACTTGCTAATGTGTCATGCTGGACTTCAGGGGTTTCTGGCTAGTCGGAATCAAAGCGATGATAATATCATCCCCCTAGTAATTTTTTTCAACCACGAAGAAATTGGCAGTAGAAGTGACGAAGGTGCCCTTTCTTTTTTTTTAAAAGACATCCTTGATGGGCTATTAGAAGGAAAAGATTCTTTTACTAAAAAAAAAATTATTAATCAGAGTTTCTTTATATCGGCTGATGTCGCTCATGCTTTTCATCCCCAATATAATGAGCTATATGAAGAAGGGAATAACGTTTTATTTGGAAAAGGGATTGTGCTAAAGTATAGTTCTAATCGCCATTATGTTAGCGAGAGTAGTAGTGTGGCTTATATAAAAAATATTCTTTTAAACAACAGCATCCCTTTTCAAGAAGCTAACTCCCATGGTGAGATTCCTTGTGGCACTACTATTGGTCCTTTGATTAATAGCCAATTAGGCATTCCAACTATTGATCTAGGAAGCCCCTTGTTAGCTATGCACAGCATAAAAGAGCTAGCTAGCATCAGAGATCACGAAGCCATTATTCAACTGGCAAAAACTTTCTTAAAGAATAAATAAGTGAATACTCAACTTCGAAGATTACGTTATAATTCTATTTTAAGGGGTATGCTGGAAGAAACTTCTTTAATTAAAGAAAACTTCATTCAGCCGCTTTTCATTAAAGCTGGCCAAAATTTTAGTCAAGAAATAGAAAGTATGCCCGGGATTTATCAATTATCCTTAGATAAAACCATTCTCGCTATAGAAAAAATGCTCGAGAAAGGACTAAATAAATTCCTCCTTTTTGGCATACCTCATAAAAAAGATGAAATAGGAAGCGACGTCTTATCGACTAAAGGAATTATGGCCGAAAGCATTTATCAACTAAAAAAAAAGTTTCCTGATATTTATCTTATTAGCGATGTTTGTTTCTGCGGGTACATGACCCATGGGCATTGTGGGTTTATTCATAATCAAGAAGTCGATAATGAAAAAACTATCCAAGGTTTAGCTGACCAAGCCCTCATTCACGCTCAAGCAGGAATTGATATGGTAGCACCTTCAGCGATGATGGATAATATGATTAAAAGCATTCGTTTAAAACTCGATGAAAATGGGTATCCTAGAATTCCCATTATGAGCTACGCAGTAAAATTTGCTTCTGCTTTTTATGGCCCTTTTAGAGAAGCCGCTGAGTCTTCACCACAGTTTGGTGATAGAAATACCTATCAACTTAATATGACTAACCCCAATGAGGCCATGCGAGAAGCCCTTTTAGACTTAGAAGAAGGGGCTGACATTATCATGGTAAAACCTGGGATAGCCTACTTAGATATTTTGGCAAGATTACGAGAAAAAATCTTAGCTCCTTTAGCTGTTTATCAAGTATCAGGAGAATACACTATGCTAAAATTAGCTGCGAGTAAAAAAACCATTGACGAAAAAAGAACCGTCCTAGAAACCATGATGGCTTTTAGGCGAGCTGGGGCGCAACTCATTATATCGTATTATAGCCAAGAGCTAGTAAGTTGGTTGTAAGCACTATCCCTTCTCTTATTTTTTAAATAAAAATGATTAAAAAATATCAGGACTTAGTCAGCTATTTTTTAAAGCATTCCTTTCAGGAAATTCCTATTATTAGTGAAAACTCTTTTAATCAAGTTGTCAACAAAAAAAAACTATTAAAATTTATTCAGCAAGAAGGATTATTAGAAGAAAAGGTTGATGACAAATTTCATACAATTCTAACGTTTTTAAAAGAAGAAGAAATTAATAATTATTTCGAAAAAATTTTATCAACTAAGCATAAAAAAATCCCCGTTATTTTTTTTGATAACTTTATTGAAGTAAAAGTTATTCTCATTGAAAAATTTATTGAAGAATATAAAGAGATAAAAAATTTCTCCTTTGGTGATTTTTTGCTTTTTTATGAAGAAGAGCATTTCCCCATTTTTATTGTTAACAATCAAGAAAAAATTATTTTTAAAAACGAAAAATTTTTAAAAATTGAGAAGAAATTTTTTTCTAAAAAAAACGGAAAAGCAAAAGAGAAAGTTATAACTGATTTTTTAATCACCAGCAAAAAATCAAAAAAAAAAGTTTTCTTTTACAAAAAAAAACTAGCTAATCAAATCTTTTATTTCAAACTACAAAAATTAGCTATTCAAAATAGTTTGGTCTTTCAGTTCACTTTCATTACCAATAAATAATTGCTTGATTAATTACGATAATTAATACTATAAAAAATGTTCGTTCCTTCTAAACTAAACTATCAAGTTAAACTTCCCCAGTGGAGTGGACCTCTCGATTTATTGTTAGATTTAATTAAAACATCCAAACTAGACATTAGTACCATCTCCCTAGAAAAAATAACCGACCAGTACCTCTTAACCCTTGATATTTTAGAAAAGTTAAGCATCCCCCTAACTAGTGATTTTCTAGTAATGGCAGCTACCTTAACTTTAATTAAATCAAGGAAGCTACTCCCACAAGAAAAAGTGGAAATGGAAGAAATAGAGGAAATGAATAGGGAAATTATTGAAAATTTACTCACCTACGAAAAATATAAAAACGCCTCTAAAAATCTTAAAAGTCTAGAGGAAAATGTTTTCTTTTTTAAAAGCAATAAAAAATCCGGCAAAAAAACTATCCCAACAAAAAAACTAGTAGATAAATGGCAAAATGTTGAACTAAAAGATTTGGTTATGCATATGGCCAAAATAACTGATTTAAAAAAATTTTCTAACAACCTTAAAAAAATAAAAGCAATTTCTCTAAATGAAAAAATTGAATTTATTACCAAAAAACTAGCGCAAAAAAGCTACCTTATTTTCGAAGAACTTTTAGAAGATCCCCATAAACAAGAGATAATCGTTACATTTTGGGCGATTTTAGAGCTTTATAAAAATACTAAAATTAGCCTAAAGCAAAAAGAAGCTTTTAAAGAAATTCGTATTTCTCTGATTTAATTTCTTTGATTTAACAAATTTTCACCCAATACTAAGTAATCTTTCTTTATAAAGATGAAATAATGGTATAATATTTTTCTAATCTTTATATAATCAAAGTAGTAAAAGCATATGATAAAAAAAAATAATGAATACACTTACTACTTTTTTATTTTGTTACTATTTTTACTTTTTATTTTTAATAATAGAGAAATAAAAGCCGTTACTAATAGTTTTTCTACTAATGATAAACTTTTTAGTTCTTTAAGTTATGCATCTAAGGAAAATCCTATTTTTCCGTTAGCAGAAGATATTAAAAATAAAAATTATCAAGAAGAAACTACCAATAACTTTTTAGCTATTAACATTAATTCTTCTAGCACTAATATTCTAGAGAATGTCGATAATATTGATGACGAAGATAACCCTAATTATCAGTTAGAAGGAGCTGGAGCGATTACTACTACAAGAGTAGGAGAAAATACTTATCTTTTTGTTGCGGGATGGAATGACGAGGGGATAAGCGTTTTTCAAATAGCAAATAATGGGAAATTAAGCTACGTTGATAGCGTAGATGATAAAGATAATCCTAATTATCAATTAGATAAAATCCAAGACATTACTTCTGCTGAAATAAATGGGAATACTTATCTTTTTGCTGGAGGTTGGGGAGGAAATTCTATAAGCACATTTAAAGTAACTAATGATGGTAAATTAATCTATTTTTTTAATAGTAAAAATAATAAGTCTTATATATTAAATGGAGTTAACTTCATTACTATTTATAAATATAATGGACAAAATTACCTTTTAGCCACTGGAGGACGAAATGATGAACTTAGCATATTTAAGGTAGAAAATAATGGTAGTTTAACTCCTATTCAAAGTATTCCTCGTAATATTTATGATAATATGGAAGTCATTAATTCAGTTACTTCTATAGGGCGTTATTTAATCATTGGTTCTGAAATCGGATATGAAGGCCATGTTAGTGGATTTATCGAAAATAATGAAAAATTATATCTTGAAGATAGCTTTATTTATAAGCCGAGCTATCAATTTAAAGGAAGTATCTACCTTAGGAGTAGTGCATTAAATGGCATCGCCCATCTTTTCATTGCTGGATTTTATGAAGACAGTATAGATGTATTTAAAATAAAGATAAATAACAATAATTCTAGAGAATTTGGATTAGACTATATTGCTATCTTTAATGATTATGATAATCCTAATTATAAATTAAATGGGCCTAGGGATCTTACCACTACTATTATCAATAATAGTACTTATCTTTTTGTTGCAGGATATTATGATGATGGAATAAGTGTATTTAAAATGACTAATAATGGTCAAGTGGTTCATATAGCTAGTGTAGATGATAAAGATAATCTTAACTATGAATTAGATGGGGTTCATTCACTTACTACTGCTACAATAAATGGGACAACCTATCTCTTCGCTGCGGGGTGGAGTGACAATGGCGTAAGTGTGTTTCGCTTAAATGTCAAGTAATTTACCCTAAATCCAATAAACACTCTTTCAAAAAATCTTCTAAAGAAGAAATTTTTTCATTGCGCTTAGAAACATTAGCTATGCTTTTTTTTATTTCAAAATCTTTATAACCTAACCCCAACAACGCTTCTCGAGCCTGCTTCGTTATCCGAGAATCGTCTTCTACTGAACTAGCCAAATCGGTCAAGTCTTCAAAATTTTCCTGCAGGAGTTTTTCTGCCTTTTTAGAAAGCTCTAATAAAATTCGTTTAGCGGTTTTCTCTCCTAGCCCCTTAATGGTTTTTAAATACTCTAAATTTTTTTGCACAATATTTCCTAAAAGCTCATCAACTTTTTGGTCTCTTAAAATTTTCACCGCTAATTTAGGCCCAATCCCGCTAACCGAAATAAGCAACAAAAAGCAATCCCGCACCACTTTGGTAGCAAAACCAAAAAGAGCATTTTCTTGCTCACTTATCTGCTGGTATAAATAAACACAAATAGTTTTTTCTAAAAAATCTTTAAAATAATTGTTTTCAGCAGTGAAAATTTTATAACCAATGCTATTATTTTCCAACACTAAGTAATCTTCACCAACTTCTACTACTTGCCCTTTTAAATAATCAAACATATTAATGATGGCAGTACCAATGAGTTAAGGCAATCGCTAAAGCATCAGCAGCGTCGTCTTGCTTGATAATGGTTTTTAAGTTGAGGATTTTTTTAAGCATCCACTGCACTTCTTTTTTATTAGCAGTACCTTTTAGAGCAATGGATTTTTTTATTTGAAGTGGAGAATACTCGCTAATCGGCAAATGGTTTTTTTTCATCACAAAAAGGATAGCCCCTCGAGCTTGAGCAACTTCTATGGCGGTTTTTTGATTGGTTTTAAAAAATAGTTTTTCAATAGCTGCCAAACGAGGCTTATGGGCTTGAATGAGATTATCCAAATTTTCCCCAATCTCTAACAGCCTAGCGAAATAATCTTTATCTTTACTAGTAGAAATAACTCCCACATCCACTACCTTAGGGGTATCCAATCCTGTGATAAACGCATAACCCAAAGTAGCATAGCCTGGGTCTATCCCCAGGATCACTTTTTCAACTTTTCATTAGAAAAAACATTCTGGACATCTTCCAAATCATCCAATAACCCGATAATTTTCTCGACTTTTTGATAGGTTTCGTTTTCAACTTCAATGCTATTTTTAGCTACCATAGTTATTTCTGCGTTAGCTAATTCAAACTCTTTTTTAAATAAATCATTAATCACATAAAAATTTTCTACTTCGGTGACAATGGTGTAGCCCTCTTCTTCCACCCGGACATCCTCTACTCCATTTTCTAACGCAAGATCCATAATCTGATCTTCTTCCGCTTTTTCTTTTTCTATTTGAATAATTCCTTTTTTTTCAAACAACCAAGCTACCGAACCATTTTCACCTAAACTACCCCCATGCTTAGAAAAGGTTGCTCTTACCTGGGAAACAGTTCGATTTCTATTATCAGTAAGGCATTCTACTAAAATAGCTACCCCGCTAGGCCCATACCCTTCATAGGTTATCTCTTGATAATCAACCGCATCTTTTCCTTCGCCACTTCCTTTTTTAATAGCATTGTCAATATTTTTCGACGGCATACTAGCCTGCTTGGCTTTATAGACGGCTGCTTTCAAACGATGATTACTCACTACATCACTTCCTCCCATTTTAGCAGCAACGGTAATTTCTTTCACTAGCTTACTAAAAAGTTTTCCTCGTTTGGCGTCTTGTGCTCCTTTACGATGTTTAATCGTAGACCATTTACTATGTCCTGACATAATTTTCCTTCACTAATTTTTTTTTTATTTCTTCTAACTTTTTTATTCCCATTCTATGGTTGCTGGGGGTTTAGAGGTAATATCCAAAACCACTCGACAAATTGATTCTACTTCCCCAGTTATTCTACTAGCAATAAGGCTTAAGGATTCTTTACTAAGAATTTCAAAATCAGCAGTCATTCCATTTTTGCTAGAAACTAACCTTAAAGCAATAGTGTAACCATAAATTCTTTTGTCGCCCACTACTCCCACAGATTTCAAAGGAAGTAAAACGGCAAAAACTTGCCATAGCTTTTTAAAACTAGCTAATTTCGCTACTTCCTCTTGTAGAATTTTATCGGCTTTTCTAAGCAGGTACAAGCGGTAAGGGGTTACTCGGCCAATAATTCGAATAGCTAAGCCAGGCCCGGGAAAAGGCTTCCGATGAATCATACTCCGGTCAAGTCTAAGGAGTTTGCCAATTTCTCTTACTTCGTCTTTAAATAAAAAAGCTAATGGCTCTAAAAGTCTCTGCTGCTTTTTTAATCGCAAAACCCCTTTCACTTGATTATGATGGGTTTTAATCGTCTCAGAAGGCCCTAAAACAGGGTTCGATTCTATAACGTCGGGGTATAAAGTTCCTTGGGCTAAAAAGTCAAAAGATTTTAAGGTTTTAGAAAAAATTTTTAGAAAAATTCTACCAATTATTCTTCTCTTTTTTTCGGGGTCTTTTACTAGTCGCAAATTGCGTAGGAAAATTTTTTGGGCATTGATTTTTTTCAAAGGTATGGCCAGCTTTTTAAAGTTTTCTACAATTTCTTCGGCTTCGTTTTCTCTTAAAAGCCCATTATCGACAAACACACACAGCAGTTGCTGGCCAATTGCTTGATGCAGTAATAAGGCTAGAACAGTAGAATCAACTCCCCCACTCACCGCTAACAAAACTTTTTTATTCGCTACTTCTTTTTTAATAGAAGCAGTTTTATCTTCAATAAAATTAGGCAGAGACCAAGTTTTTTTTAGTTTACTAATAGAAAACAAAAAGTTGGCAATAATTTTTTGCCCTTCTAAACTATGAGAAACTTCTGGATGGAATTGCAGCCCATAAATAGGTTTTTTTTCGTGTTTAATCGCTCCAATAAAGTTTTTGGTAGTGGCTAAAGTGATAAAGTTTTGGGGGAGGGTATTTAGCGAATCCCCATGACTCATCCAAACTTGGCTATTTTTTTTAATCCCTTTTAAAAGCAAGTTGCTTTTAATAACGTTTATTTTTTCTTTACCATATTCACTACGCTTAGCGGGGATAATCTCTCCACCAAAATAATCCACTAATAAATGTAATCCATAGCAAATCCCTAATATAGGGACTTTCATGGTTAGTATTGTAGAATCAAACTTAGGCTTGCTTTTCAAGTAGACCGAGGCCGGGCCACCAGATAAAATAATAGCACTGGGTTTTTCTTGGGCTAAGGCATCAAAAGAAATAGTAGGAGAAAAAATACTTGCATAGACTTTCTCTTGGCGAATTGCTTTAACAATCAGCTGAGTGTATTGGGAGCCAAAGTCTAAAATCGCTACTTTATCTTTCATATAAAAAAATTTAGGTATGTAAAGTAAATAAATTATATACTAAAAAACGAGTTCTTTAGTAAGATTTTTAAACAGAGAATAGTTTTGAAAATTTATAAGGGAATTTATAATTTTAACAATTATAAATTAATTTAAAAACCGACATTCCTTTGAAGATAAAGTCATCATCTTCTTGAAATCCATTAACCATTAAAACCTTTTTAACGTTTTTCATTTGCGGATTGCCAATAAAAACAACTTTTTCATATTTTTTGGTTTTAACAAAATCCAAGGCTTGTACTAAAAGACTTTTCCCTAATCCTTTGCCTCGGTAATTAGGGTTAACAAAAAACCGCCTTAAAAGGGCCGTTTTCTCGTCATCTTTTTTTATAGCGATAGTGCCAATGATTTTATCGTTTTTTTCACAGACCCAAAAGGCTTCCCCACTACCACCATAAACCTTTTCCATGTCATTCAAATCTTCTAAGTATTTTTCCGGGGGAATGTTTTTAAACTCAAATACGAAAATGGAAAGTATCAAAGAATAAACTTGATCTCGGTCAGAACTTTTATATTCTCGGATATAATTAATTTCTTCGGCCGCCATTTTTATTCTACTTATTGTTTTTTTAATTCGTCAAAGCTACTGATGATTAATCGATTAATCTCTTCTTCTTTCAAAGAAAACACCTTATCATCGTTGTTGCTAAGGGCAAGAACGCTTTCCTTCTCTTCGTCATTAAAAAGAGTAAGCCTTAACTCTTGATTATCATCCAAAATCAAGGAAAACTGATAGCTCATTTTACTTAAATCGCTTTTCTCTTTATCATCTAAAAATGCTTCTGCTTCTAAGGAAACCATGGTATTGATAATATCATTAATTTTATTTAGATCATAAAGATTATTATTAAGATCTCGCCATTCTATTTCTGTTGTTTTTTCACTATTTTCTTTACCCTCTTCAGATAATGCTTTTTGGTTTTTCGTTAAAACAATTTCTTCATCATCCTTACTAAGGATAATCTTCACTACCTTATCTTCTTTTTCTTTAAAAATAGTAGTGTCGATAAAGCCTTTAAAGTCTCTAGTAAAGTCAAAACGATTACCCGAAACTTGATAAATACTTTCATCATCCTGCCAAATAAAATAAAAACTGCTCCTTTGATTCCCATTACTGCCTATGGTAAAAAATCCAACTTTTTCATTATTTTTATAAAAATTAAACTGATAGCTATTTTCTTTATCAAGCCCATATTTGCTATAAACGTTAGCGCTACTGACTAACTCCCCAGTAATATCCTTTTCAACAAATGCTAGGATAGGATTAATTAGATTTGCTTTTGCTGGATGATCTACCTTGCCGGCTAATTGCCAACTATCGTTTTCAAAAAAAAGGATAGCTTCTTCTTGATTATGGACAATTTCAATTTTATCAACTTTCTCAGTGATTTTAGGGAATAATTTTTCTTTTGAGCTAGCCTCGCTATCTGGTAGCAGTAAAACGATGAAGAGGATAATCGTTATTCCTAAGATAACAATGTTTTTTTTTTTCATCTAAAAAAATTAACTTTTGTACAGAGTCATAATTTTATTTTTTCTGCTTTTCCTTAAAGAAAAAGCAAGAAGTCCTATAAGCGCCACCAAAACTGGGAGTCCTATCATATTAAAAAATTTAAGGAAATCGCGATTGGTTATAGTCTTTTTAACCAAACCTGCTTTTTCATCAAATTGCTCTAGCGGATTAGAATTTTGCCCCTTGCCACGCATTACCCCCCAATCTTCTCGGTTGTTCATATAATCAATCAAATTCAATAAATACACCGCATTTACCCCAGCTCCTCCTGCTTCGTTAAAAATGTTATTTTTAATAACTTGGCTACTCCCCACCACCATTATTTTAGCCAGTTTTCCCTGATCAACTTTTTGCAAAATATTTTCTTGTACCAAAGAGGTAGTAGTTAAACTAGAGGCTATCTGTTGGTTATTTATCTCAGCGCTAGCATTTTCTTCATCACCCTCTTCGGCTACCGGCTTTGCGGGAACCTGTTTATCTTTAAAAAAGCTTTGAAACTCCCCTTCTAAAATATAGGCTAAGGTATAATCACTATAAGCATTTTCATCTACTGGGGGGACAATAGATTGGGGAATTAATGAAATATTATCTTTCATTAACCAAGAATCTTCTGAAGAATAATAAAGTTCGTAACTTTTTATATTGTTATGCTTCTTAAAATTATCCTCTTGTAAAGCAAGCGAGGCATTCTGCAAAGAGATAAACTCTTTAATATTTTGGAGAACTTTAAAATCGTTATTTACTTTGCGAACAATCGGAGCGAAATACACTTTGGTTTCTTGGATACCCCCATTAGGAGTTTGTTGACGAGCGACATAAGAGCCCTTATCTAGCACCACGCTTTTTTCAACATTAATCCCATAGTGAGTAAGTAATTCTCCTAATCGGTTAGGATTTTCTCGAAAAACTGGCGGAGCTTGGGGGTTAGGACTTTCTGAAATAAAAGCATCTTGAAAAAAAATAATCGACTTTCCCGCCATAAGGAACTGATCAACAAGGTATAAATCGTAATCGGAAAACTCTTCCGAGGTTCCAGCAATGATAAGGCTATTGTATTTTTCGCTAAGGCCTATTAAATCTATTGCATCCACACTATAAGTCCTACTTAGGGCATTATAAAAATTAGCGCCTTCTGCTTGCTGCCCCCCACCAAAAATATTTGCTCCCCCCAAAGGATTAGCCGGACTAATTAACCCAACAGCTCCCTTACTTTGGAGGTAGGCAATTTTCTCATTCACGTCTAACAAGGATTCAATGCTACCGTTAATGGCTTCTGCTAGATTTTCACCTAAGTCAGTTAGTACGTAAGCCGTTACTTGCTGGATTCCTTCGGCAGTTAATTGCAAAGTGTTTTCAATATTAAGAAGCTCAATGACTTCGATTTTATCCCCCAACTCAATCACCAAATTAGCATAACCAACACCAGCAGGAAAATTTCCTACATTGTTAATAGTAAAGGCATTCCAAGGATAGCTTCGTGCCTGCTCGGATTGCAGGAATTGTCGATCTTGTTGATTGATATTTTCCTTGACTTGGAAATCTACTTTATTGAAATTATCTACTTTGATTTTGTCAATGGTCGGCTTAAGTGAGTCGCTTACTTTTTCCAAATCCCTTATCCCAAAAAATTTACCAGCCACAACAAAATCTTCATTAAGATAAAGGGTAATCCCAATATTTTCCGGCAGGCCAATTAGC
This sequence comes from Spirochaetota bacterium, assembly GCA_965277105.1. Classification (GTDB taxonomy): domain Bacteria; phylum Spirochaetota; class UBA12135; order COTS27; family CAXSBA01; genus CAXSBA01. Next base: position 1,008,900 of record OZ255710.1, read on the forward strand.
TTATCGTTTTTTCTCGTAAGTTTACTAATTAGTTCGGTTAACTGGTATTCCAAGGAGTTTTGGTTGCCTAGAAAAGGGATTCGCTCTAAGGCATTGCCATATTCTAGCACCAACCCTAAGTACGCCTTTACAAGTTTCACTTCGTCTTTATCGAAAGATTGCACTTGTTGAGGAGCAATGCCATACTGACTGGCGAGCTCTAGGTTTTGTCGCATTTCACTAGACTCTTCTTCTTTTTTTTCGTCTATATCATAAAACGTATAAGTGAACTGCTCACCTCCAACGTCGTTATATTCGGCTAAAATATCGCGAAGGTTAATTTCCACTTCGTTTAAAGGCGCCGGCAGATTTTCGGAAATAAACACTTTGATTCTAATGGGATCATTTAAATTTTCCACTAAATTTTTACTAGCTTCCGACAAGGTGAACGCATTCGCTCTCGTAAGGTCTAAACGCAGAGGATAACGATATAATAGAAAAAAAAAACCTATAACCAAAAGCAGGTAAATGAGTGTATTAAATCGATTAATATTTTTTTTCTTAGCTAAAAGGTTTAATGGGTTTGGTTTTAATTTTGGGTTTTGTTTTTTTTCCATTTTTTATTCCTTAATTTTCTTTATTTAATTGTCTCCTAAGATTTTCATAAGTTAGACGAAGAAAAACCAAAATAAGCAAAAGAAAAAAACCAATGTCCCTTAAGTCTAAAACCCCTTTGGCAATATTTTGGAAATGCTTATCCGAAGAGAAAAAGGCAACTAACTTAAACAAGCCTTGGGGAAGGAAGTTAAAAAATTTATCGATTAAGAAAAAAATTAGGCATAAAAACAAAGCAATGAGAAAAGCGACAATTTGATTTTTAGTTAAAGAAGAACAAAAAAGCCCTATACTGGCATAAGCACTAGCTAAAAAAAAACCACCAATAAAACCACTAATCACCGGACCCCAATCAAGGTTGCCAACTAATTCAACAGAAAACGCATAGGGGAAAATAAAAAAAAGCATAGAAAGAATAAACCAACTAACCCCCAGAAATTTCCCTAAAACAATTTCTTCTAACTTGAGCGGCAAAGTAATAAGTATTTCATAAGAGCCCGTGCTTTTTTCTTCCGCAAAAACTTTCATAGTGATAGCGGGTATGATAAAAGTTAAAATCCAAGGAAGCATATTAAAGTAGGTGCGAAGTTCTGCTTGATTTTGTAGAAAAAAAGTAGTCCAGAAAAAAACCCCACTAACAATAAGAAAAAAAATTAGTACAATGTAAGCAATTGGCGAGTAGAAATACTGTTGGATTTCTTTTCTTGCTATTTCTCTAATAATAGGCCATCTCATTTTGGTTCGTCTTCTTTTTTGTTGGCTTCGTTGTCGCTACTTTCATTACGAGAATTTATTTCATCATTGTTATCCTGTTCTTTATCTTGGGTTAAAACCCTAAAGACATCTTCCAAACTTTCTTCTTTTTGGTTGAAATTAATAATCTGTAAATCAGTATTTTTTAATAAGGCAAATATTTCATTACGAAGGTCTTTATCCCCAGCATAACGAATAGTAACTAAAATATTTTCTTGCTTTTTTTCTTCATCAATTTTTTCAATCGCAAAATTACTTTTTAAATTTTCGCTAAAAGCATCTAACTGCTCCCTTATTTCATTACTAAATTGAATAACAATCGTTTTCCTATTTCCAAGCTGACTCTTTAGTCCTTCTAACGGGTTATCTGCTACTATTTTACCTCGATTGATAATAATGATCCTATCACAAGTAGCTTCTACTTCACTTAAAATATGCGAGGACAAAATCACCGTTTTGGTTTCTCCAATTTTTTTTATAAGCTTACGAATTTCAATAATCTGATTAGGATCTAAACCAGAAGTTGGCTCATCTAAAATAAGGATTTGCGGGTCTCCCATAAGCGCGTGGGCTAAGCCGACTCGCTGCTTGTACCCCTTTGACAAAGCATTAATATTTTTATAGGCAACATCGTTAAGGCTACATAAATCAATAAGTTCTTTAATCCTTGATTTCTGCTCAGTTAAAGGAAGTTCGCGAATACGGGCAATAAAAACTAAGTAATCATAAACCATCATATCTCCATACAATGGAGCCGACTCGGGAAGATACCCAATTTTTTTCTTCGCTAATAAAGGATCTTCATCTATGTACGTGTCGGCTACTTTAACCCTACCAGAAGTAGGAGATAAGTAACCACAGATAGTTCTAATGGTCGTACTTTTCCCTGCTCCATTAGGCCCTAAAAGGCCGATTACTTCTCCTCTATTAATAGTTAAGGAAATGTTATCAACTGCTTTAAAGTCTTGATAGTACTTTACTAAATTTTCTATAACAATCATATTTTTTTAATATTTTGAATAATTATAATATATCTTTATATATATTTTATAAGGAAAACAGATTTTTTAAATTTAAATTTTTTGAATTTTTTCACTATTTTACATTATAATGTTTTTCAGCGTAAAAGAATGCATTAACTAAAAATGGATTAATTAAAATTGGATTTCAACACACTTATACTTAACCTAACTAATCTTTTCTCTTTCACGCTTACCCTTTCTCTTACTTTATCCTTAGGAGTTCTACTCGCTCATTTACAAAAACAAAAAAAAACACTCCCCTATTCTTTCAAAAAAAAATTATTTTTCTTTCTAAAAAATTTTGCACTTATCTTTTCAGGTTTAATGATTATTATTACCGTACTATTACTTACCGTTAGATAATATTAAACAAGCCACTTATGACCAGTAATCACAACTACCCTATTAAAGATTTTAATGAATACTATATGCATGTCGCAATAGCCGTGAGGATGCGAGCCAACTGCAAGGGAAGAAAAGTGGGGGCAGTTTTAGTAAAAGAAAACCGAATAATTTCTACCGGATACAATGGCACCCCAGAAGGATATAAAAACTGCCTAGATGGAGGTTGTGCTAGATGCAATAAGCGAGATAAACTAAAAGGGCAATACGACATTTGCATCTGCGTTCATGCTGAGCAGAATGCTTTAATTACCGCAGCCCGTTTCGGATTAGCTACTGCTGGGGCTACCATCTATTCGACCATTCGCCCTTGTTTTAACTGCACCAAAGAATTACTCCAAGCAGGGATAAAAAAAGTTTATTACCTTTATGAACTAGGAGCTCCCCATCCTGATCCAGACATCCATAATATGTATGAAGAAATCCAAGATAAATTTGATATCATTAAAAAAATGGAGGTACATGACCCCTATAAGAAATGGGCAATGGGAAAATAATTTTTTTAAAACATGGCTAGTAAATACGAAGTGCCAAATTTTTTAAAAGATAAAATCCTGCAAGAGATTTATACTAAATGGCTTACTAGTAAAGCAAAAGCTCAACACACAAGAGATAAAAAACGTTGGGGGATAAAACATTCTTATAGTGATTATAAAAAAGCTATACATAAAGCAATTATAGAATCCCGAGGCCAAGATTTTTATACTAAAGAAAAACTTCACTGGCATTTGCTAGGAAAGTATAATAACAAAGCAGCAAAGCAAAATGGCTTAAACTACAAAAAACAATTTGCTTTATTACCAACATTAGACCACTACGACCCTCAGTTAAAAAATACTAATTTTGTTATTTGCTCTTGGCGAACTAATGATGCCAAAAACGATTTAAGCCACCAAGAGTTTGTTAAGCTATGTCAATTGGTGGTTGCCAAGAGTAAAAAAAAGCCTAGCAGGTAATAAAAACTTTCTCTAAATCAAAAAAAATATATGAAATAAACTATGGGTCTAATTTATGTTATGCTTATAAGGTAAAAATTAAAAAAATTATTTAAAACAACTATGTTTAAAAACATCCCCACTTTTGTCGTTAACCTGAAAAGAAGCACCGAAAGAAGAAAGTATATCGAAAATCACCTTAAAAGCAAAAATATCCAATATGAACTCATCGAAGCCGTTGATGGTAAAACCCTCACTCAAGAGCAAATAAAAGCAGTGACTGGTAAAAAAGGATTTATTGAACTTCAGCAACTTAACCAGGAATTTTGCTCTAATAATAATAAAGAGCTAATAACTATGACTAAAAGCACCATAGGTTGCGCTTTAAGCCACATTAAAATTTTCAAACGAATCGTCAATGAAGCAATTCCCTACGCTTTAATCCTAGAAGACGATGCTATGATTGAAGATGGAATTGATAATGACTTCCTAGATTCTCTGCCTATGAATTGGGACGTTTTGCTTTTGGGGTATCGGTTAAATCATGATGTCCCTCCTGATCCTGTTCCTTGTAGTTTTTGGGGAAGGTATAAAAAAAATAATTTTGTTATGGCTAAGCCAGTAAGAAAAAGGATGGTCTACTGCACTCATGGGTACATTGTTAGCCAGCAAGGGGCCAAGAGGCTACTAAAGCTAACTCACCCACTAGAAAAACCCATAGATCATTTAACCGGGGATAGAAGTTTAGTAAACCTCTTCATTTTTAAAAAACCAATTATTAGCTTGTCTTACACCCATGCTACTACTTCTACTATTTACCCCGAAAATTTTGGTGCTTTTGATAAAAGAGACACTAAAAAAACTAATTTTATAATTAAATTTATAAAAACCCTAAAAAAAATTAATTTTAAAATAATTTTTAGACAACTTTTACCTTAGGATTCTAAAATAAGACAAAAAAACAATAACGGAAGAAATACAATATTAAGCATTAAAATTAATAAACATTATATACTTGTTTAAATAAAATCGCCTGCTAATTCACCACTTAAACGGGAAATAAAGAAAACCTATGTTTAAAAATATCCCCACTTTTGTCGTTAACCTGAAAAGAAGCACCGAAAGAAGAAAATATATCGAAAATCACCTTAAAGATAAAAATATCCAATATGAACTAATAGAGGCAGTAGATAGAGAAAATCTAACAGAAGAACAAATAAGAAAAGTAGCTGATAAAGAGTGGGTTATCAAACTAAGCAGCCAACTTCCGCAAGTATTGAAAGGCATAATAGGCTGTGCCTTAAGTCATAAAAAGATTTTTAAACGAATTGTCAGTGAATCGCTACCTTATGCCTTAATCTTAGAAGACGATGCTTTAATTGAAGATGGGATTGATAAAAACTTTCTAGATTCTCTTCCTATGAATTGGGACGTTTTACTTTTGGGATATCATCTTGATAACACAGAACCTGTACCACCTATTCCTTGTAGCTTTTGGGGAAGGTATAAAAAAGATAATTTCGTTATCGCTAAGCCAGTGAGAAAAGTTGCCGGTACTCACGGATATATTGTCAGCCAGCAAGGGGCTAAGAGACTACTTCAATTAACTCAACCATTAAAAAAACCAATAGATGGTTATACCGGGGATAGAAAGTTAGTTAATTTATTTATTTTTAAAAAACCCATCATTAGAGTGAACTACACTTATGGTAATCATACCACCCTTGTCTCTACAAGTATTTCCGAAAAAAATAAAAACCCCCAGCCTAAAATAGATAGAAGCACCTCCTCCCCGAATAAGTCTTCCTAGAAAACTGGCAAGAAAATGTATTGGCAAGTTTAGATTGAATATTAAATTTATATTAAGAAAACTTTTACCCTAATTGACTTTCGCATATAATGATGCCTATGACTGAATAAAAATAATTATATTTGACTTAATCCGTAAAACTACATCATGTTTAAAAACATCCGCATTTTTGTCGTTAACCTTAAAAGAAGCCCAAAAAGAAGAGAGTATATAGAAAATCACCTTAAAAGTAAGCATATCCAATATGAACTCATAGAGGCAGTGGATGGTAAAAAACTCACCCAAAAACAAATAGAAGCAGTAACAACTGTCAAAGAAGAGAGCAGTGAAATTCAACGAATGAATAAAACTTATGCTAATAATAAAATGGTTTTGAATAAAGGCACTATAGGTTGTGCTTTAAGCCACATTAAAATTTTCAAACGAATTATCAGTGAATCGCTACCTTATGCTTTAATACTAGAAGACGATGCTCTAATTGAAGATGGGATTGATAATGATTTCCTAGACTCTCTGCCTATGAATTGGGACGTTTTACTTTTAGGGTATCGGATTAATAATAATCTTCCCCCAGAACCTGCTCTTTGTAGTTTTTGGAGAAGGTATAAAAAAGATAATTTCGTTATCGCTAAGCCAGCAATAAAATTATTGCTTTATGGCACTCATGGGTACATTGTTAGCCAGCAAGGGGCCAAGAGGCTACTAAAATTAACTCACCCATTAGAAAAACCAATAGATTGGTGCACTGGAGATAGAAGTTTAGTGGATCTCTTCATTTTTAAAAAACCAATTATTGAATTAAACTGGACCCATGCTAATAATTCTACTATTTTCCCTCAAATTTTTAGTAAAAGAAATAGCATAAAGGAAATTAGTTTTATAAAAATTCTAAAAAGAAATACTTTTAAAAGTATTCTTGTTAAAATTGCACTTATTATGCTTAGAAAAATTCTAAATATGATCAGAAGGTTTTTGCCCTAGTGTTATTCCAAAAAAAACCGATAGGCCTATTCAAAAAAAACCTGCTGTCTATTTGTCAATTCGCTTGAAAATAAATATAAAGATAATGAGATTTTCCCTCAAAAATAATTCTACTCAAAAATTCTCCACAGCCTAGTCCAAAAGAGGTACTATTAATTTAATAAATATTGTATGCTTGTTTAAATAAAATCGCCTGCTAATTCACCACTTAAACAGAAAATAAAGAAAACCTATGTTTAAAAATATCCCTACTTTTGTTATTAATCTTAAAAGAAGCTCAGAAAGAAGAAAGTATATAGAAAATCATCTTAAAAGCAAGAACATCCAATATGAACTCATAGAGGCAGTGGATGGTAAAAAATTCACCCAAAAACAAATAGAGGCAGTAACTAATGAAGAAGGTATTAATACAATTCAAAGATATAATCAAGGCTATAATCCTAGTAACGACAAAAAAAAGACGATAGCCCTGACTAGAGGTACCCTCGGCTGTGCTTTAAGCCACATTCAAATTTTCAAACGAATCGTCAATCAGTCATTACCTTATGCTTTAATCTTAGAAGACGATGCTCTAATTGAAGATGGTTTTGACAATGATTTTTTAGATTCCCTTCCTCAAAGTTGGGACGTTTTACTTTTAGGCTATCGGATTAATAATAATCTTCCCCCAGAACCTGCTCCTTGTAGTTTTTGGAGAAGATATAAAAAAGATAATTTCGTTATCGCTAAGCCAGCAATAAAATTATTGCTTTATGGCACTCATGGGTACATTGTTAGCCAGCAAGGGGCCAATAGGCTACTAAAGTTAACTCACCCACTAAAAAGAGCAATAGATTGGTACACTGGAAATAGAAATTTAGTCGATCTCTTTATTTTCAAAAAGCCAATTATTAAATTAAGTTACTCTTATGCTAGTGATTCCACTATCACCCCTCAATTTTCTTTTACTGAAAAAACCTTTACTAAAGAAGAAAAATTTAGTTTTATAAAAATTCTAAAAAGAAATAGTTTTAAAAGTATTCTTGTTAAAGCTAAATTCGTTATACTTAGAAAGCTTCTAATTGTGTTTAGGAGATTTTTACCTTAGTAACCTAAAAAGCTAAAAGAAAATTTTTAAGCCTCTAAAAATTTAATACTTCACTACTTTGCCATAAGATAATTCATCGTCCCCTATAAGTTTATTTTTTATAACACTAAAATTAGTATAAAGTGTGATGCGGGTTAGTTTTTAACTAGACGAACCCTAATTTTTTTAAGGATAATCCAACAAAAAAGCACTTTCATTTGATTTTTTTCTTTTTGGAATTATATTCTTTATGGTAAGATTATCTCTAAACTGCGGGAGTAGCTCAGTTGGCTAGAGCATCTGCTTGCCATGCAGAATGTCGCGGGTTCGAATCCCGTTTCCCGCTCATTTTAGCAGGTAATTTTAAAAAACTAAACAAAAATAATAGACTATTTAGATAATAAATGGAATTTAAACAAAAAGTAAAAGACTTAGAAAATCATCAAACAGAAATTGAACTGGAAATCCCTTACGCGGAAATTGAAAAAGAATTTGCTAAAAAAACCGCAAAATATTCTAAGCTAGTGCAGCTACCCGGTTTTAGAAAAGGGAAAGTCCCTAAGAGCATAGTTGTCAACCGATTTTCTGCTTCCTTAAAAAGTGAAACCTTGGAAAGCATTTTAGGGAACGCGGTAAAAGAAATCAATCAAGATAAAACCATTGATATTTATGGGGATGTGCAATTAAAAAAAGACAGTAAAATCGATTATCCTGAACAAAAACCATTAGTCGTTCACTTGGTTGCTTCTAAAAAACCAGACTGCGAAATAAAAAAGCTCCATGGTTTAGATTTTGAAGAGCAAAATCTAAGCGTCAAAGAAGAGCATTATCAAAAGTTAAAAGATAGAATTTTAGAAACCAATGGGACTTTAGAAGACTCTCTTGAAGAAAATTTCAAAATAAAAGACATTATTAATGCTGATGTGGAATTTGAAAAGGAGCTCGAAAAATTTAACTTAAAAAATCATTCTTTCTATTTTACTAAAGAAAGCGAAGGGGCTATTCCCGATTACCTTAATTACTTTTATTCTGCCCTACTCCCTTTGAAAAAGCAAGAAGAAAAAGAGGTGCTAATTGATTTTCCGGAAACAACGAAAATAGAAGAACTAAAAAATAAAAAAGCCAAGGTAAAAGTAAAAATCCATTCTATCAAAAGATTAAAGAAAGCAGAAATCAATGAAGACTTTTTAAAAAAAGTTAATGCTACTAGCGAAGAAGATTTTGATAAAAACTTAAAAGATCATCTAACTAGCCTAGCCAAAGAGAAGGTTAAGGAGCTGAAAGAAAATAGTATTTTGAATGCCATCAAAAAAAATACCGAGTTTAAAATCCCCGAAATATTTTATGATAATTACCTTGCCATGACCTGGAATGAACAGAGGAATACCTATAAGCAACTAAACCTCCCCGAAGAGCCACCGGCCGAGTGGAAAGCAAGGGCTAGAGAAGATATTCAAAAAAAAATCGAGGGCCAACTGATTATTAATAAAATTAAAGAGAAGCAGGAAATCAATGTAGGCGAAGAAGAAATGCAGAGTGAAATAAAAAAGTTAGCGGGAAAAAGCAAGAAAGATGAAAAAGAATTTCGTAGAGAAATTATTAAAAGTGGGGATTATACGAAGATTAAGGACAATTTAATTATTGACAAAGTATTTAATTACCTTTATCTTAAAAATAATCTCATCAAAAAAGGGGACTTTCCAGTGGAAAGCCTCATTAACAATTAAAGGAGCAACAAGTTATGGTAGTACCTTATGTTATCGAGCAAACCAACCGAGGGGAGCGAGTTTATGATATTTATTCTAGAATGCTAAAAGATAGGATCGTCTTTTTAACTGGAGAAGTAAATGATCTAGTCTCTAATTCAATTATCGCTCAGCTGTTATTTTTAGAGTCCCAAGACCCTGAAAAAGATATTTTCTTTTATATTAATAGCCCGGGAGGATCAGTATCTGCTGGACTAGCTATTTACGATACCATCCAATACATTAAAAGCGATGTGGCGACTGTCTGCATTGGGCAAGCAGCATCTATGGGAGCTTTTCTTTTAGCTAGTGGGACGAATAAAAAGCGCTATGCGACTCCACTTAGTAGGATTATGATTCACCAACCATTAGGTGGGATGCAAGGGCAAGCTAGCGATATTCAAATTCAAGCCAAAGAGATTCAAAGATATAAGGATTTGCTCAATCAAATCTTATCGAAAAGAACCGGGAAGAAACTAGAGAAAATAGAAAAAGATACTGATCGCGACTATTTTATGGACGCTAAAGAAGCCTTAGATTATGGGATTATCGACGAGATTATAGAAAAAAGAAAATAAATTTATTCATTTAATCTTTTGGCGAACAATCAAGAAGAAAGTAACAAATGTTCTTTTTGTGGGGGGAATTTATCGCCTAATAGTTACCTTACTGGGATTAACGAAACCAAATTATGCTTTAACTGTGTTTTCAACAGCAAAGAAATTTTAGACAAAAAGGTTAATGAAGAAAAATCGCGGAGTATTACCGTTAATTTAAAGAAAAATATAAAACCTCCTCGGGAGATTTTTAATTATTTAAACCAATACGTTATCGGGCAAGAAAAAGCTAAAAAAAGCTTGTCGGTTGCGGTTTACAATCATTTTAATCGACTAATTAACAACTTAGAAGAAAATGAAGTTGAAATAGAAAAATCAAACATCCTGCTCATTGGGCCTAGCGGTAGTGGGAAAACTCTTCTTGCTAAAACACTAGCCAAAATCTTGCAGGTCCCTTTTGTCATTACTGACGCTACCACACTAACCGAAGCCGGGTATGTGGGCGATGACGTGGAAAATATTCTCTTAAGATTAATTGAAAAAGCTGATCACAATATCGAGCTAGCCGAAAAAGGCATTATCTTCATTGATGAGATTGATAAAATAGGGAGGAAAAGTGAAAGTACTTCGATTACTCGTGATGTTTCTGGCGAAGGAGTGCAGCAAGCCCTTTTGAAAATCATTGAAGGGACGATTAGTAGCGTACCTCTAAGAGGTGGGAGGAAACACCCCCAAAGCCAAAATATTAAAATTAACACCAAAGATATTCTCTTTATCTGTGGTGGGGCTTTTATTGGGATTGACAAAATCGTCGAAAACAGGGTGAACAAATCAACTATAGGCTTTAAAAAAAACTCTTCCGCCAAAAAAGAAAACGAAAAACTTTTAGAAAATATTATTCAAGAAGATATTATCAAATATGGAGTAATCCCTGAGTTAGTTGGGCGGCTGCCGATTATTACTTCTTTAACTGAGCTTTCTAAAAAAGAGCTGAAAAAGATTATACTAGAACCCAAAAATTCTCTTATTGCTCAGTTTCAAAAACTGTTAGCTTATAATAATATTACTTTAAAAATAAGCGATAAGACGATTGATTTTCTCATTGAAAAAAGCAGCAAAGCCGAGCTAGGAGCACGAGGATTAAAAAGTATTTTTGAAAATATCATGGAAGACATAACCTTTTTGGCCCCTGAAAACCAAGGGGCAACTATCGAGCTAACCCCAGAAAATATTCAAAGCAAAAAGTATTTTTAACATTTAGTTTTCAATATTTTACTCAAAACTTTTTAGGATGTTAAAAAAATAAAAGCCGATTGCCCATATTTATTATATAATTATTAACACTAGGGGGAGGTAGCGAAGCGGTCAAACGCAACAGACTGTAAATCTGTCGACTTCGGTCTTCGAAGGTTCGAATCCTTCTCTCCCCAATGGTAAATGCGGGTGTCGTATAGTGGCTATTACCTCAGCCTTCCAAGCTGATGAGGTGGGTTCGATTCCCATCACCCGCTCCACTTCTACTTATAGTTAGTAGGACTTAAGCCCAAGTGGTGGAATTGGTAGACACGCAAGCTTGAGGGGCTTGTGGGAGCAATCCTGTGCTGGTTCAAGTCCAGTCTTGGGTATATCTTATAATTTAAATATTTCAATTTATAAAAAGGCACATCCATTCTTTAATAATAAAGAAAACTTAATAATAATTTAGAGATTTTTATCAACTTGCTTAGTCGTGCTTTATTATTTTCAATATTTAAAATGTCTCTTTTTTAGTAGCCAGAAAGTAGAAAGAGCAAATAAATGGTTATTTTAAAATTTACTACTTACTATTTGGATAACGATTAGAAAAACTTATTTGAAACGATAATTAACCTAAAGTAACCTTAGAATAAAATCTATTAATTTTTAGCTTCTATTAATTAAATATTGGATATAAACCTTGCCGATTTTTATTTACTTTTTTTAATTAAATTTTAATAGCTATATACTATAATTTATGAAACAAATTTATAATTCATCCATTTAAAAAAGCTATCAAAACAACTAAAGCCATTCTCATATTATTACTAATATTTTTTTTTACTAAGTTGCGTTGAAACGCCAGAAAGAACTGAGCTAGAAGAAACTAAAACTAACCCAAGAAAACCCGAATTATATTTTAATAGAAAATCAAATAGTATTATAACAATTAGTTGGCAATCATTTCTTGGAGTTTCTGAATATAGAGTTTATATAACGGTTGATGGAGAAGAAAAAGCTAGAAAAATTGTTTATACTGATCATTTTGACTTACTCAATCCTGATCCTTATAAAACCTACTCTTTTCAAGTTAGTAGTGTAGATTTAAATGGAATAGAAAGTGAAAAAAGTAATATTCAAGAGTTCTCTTACAAACCTAATCTTGTAATTCCTGAGATAGAACTCCATTCTCTAACTGACGATATAAAACTTCAACTAGTTCCAACTTCCACTTCTCAAAAAGCACTCAATAATGATAGTCTTTTGGAAGATTATAACGCAAATTATTTCATAAATGTTTATCAACTTATTAACGGAAAATACGAACAACTTGAAAGAAAACATTTTGTTCATAATGTTGATACTTTAGACAATTTACCTAAAAAAGGCAATGGTGAAACTTATACAATAAAATTTACTACTGTCCTTTCTAACTCTCGAAGTCGGGATAGTTTTTATAGAATAGAAAGTGAAATGAGTGAGCTTCTAGTGATTCATTACGAGAAGTGTGACGCCGAAACCCCTTACGAAATAAGAACTAGAGAAGATATTGAAACTAAATTAAAACTTAACTTAAAAGGGCATTATATCCAAATGGCAGATATTAATTTACAAGAAGGGCGAGAAGGAAATGAACAGTTTTTCTTCCCTATTGGAGAGGGGGGAGATGACTATGATAGACCGGGTCCTCTTTTTCAAGGAGTTTACAATGGGAATAACTATAAAATAACTGGCCTAAAAATAAGAGAAGAAGAAGATAAAAAGTATCTCTATGGCATAGGATTTTTTGGTGGTACTAAAGGAGCTGAAATTCTAAATGTAAAACTGGAAATTGATACTATAGAGAGCTACAATTATCATAAACCTACAGGAGGATTAGTCGGAGAAATGCATAGCAGTAGTAGAATTTTTAATAGCCATATTCTTTCTATTGCTAATCATATTAAAGGGAGAAGGTACATTGGAGGGTTGGTTGGGGCTACTTGGCATTATCTGAATGATAATGCCCCCGCCATTATTGAAGACTCTTCTATTTCATTAGATAATAATGCCATTAGATGCCTTGATAACAATTGTACTATGGGTGGCTTAGTTGGCAACAACGATTCAAAAGCAATTATTAAAAATTCATTTGCTAATCTTAATCTAGAAATTAATAATAGCAATTTCGGGGGATTAGTAGGAGATAATGATGGAACTATTGAAAACTCTCATTTTAAGGGAATAATTGAATTAAAAAATAGTGAAGGTCATCATAACATAGGAGGTCTAGTAGGACATAATTATGGCGGAATATATTCTTCTTACTGTGAAGGGAAAATAATAATATTATCAGAGGTTAATGACTCTAGCTATATAGGAGGTTTAGTGGGACATACTGTTGGAATTCGAGGGGTTAAAAACTCTTATAGCCATTGTGATATAAAAGCTACTAGTAAAACCGAGGATATTAGAGTAGGAGGCTTAGTAGGTTCGGATGGTCGTCATGGAGTTATTAATTCTTACAGCACAGGATTAATTGATGTTACTTTTGATAATGATGTCACTATTAATGATGATGATACAAATATTGGTGGATTAGTTAGCCCCTATAATATATTATACGATTCTAGTGTCGTAGAAAATAGCTTTTGGGATATCGATACCTCTGGGCTAAGGAGAAGCGTTGGGGGGGGAAGGCAAAAGAACCCATGAAATGAAAAATCCAAATACGTTCATTAATGCTGGATGGGATGAATCTATATGGCTTTTTGTTCAGGGTAAGTATCCCACTTTACGTTGAAAAAATAGTATAGAAACTAAATAAATATGAAAATTATTAAAATAGCTTTAGCTTTTCATTTAAGAGGTTAACGTTATTTCAATTTTTTTCAATTTTTTTCAATTACTCTCCAACTCCGCAATTTCTTTAAGAATACTTTCGCTAAGATTAACGTTCCCGTCTTCGGTTAGAAGAATATCGTCTTCGATGCGAAAGCCTAGTCCTTCTTCTTTAAGATAAATTCCCGGCTCACAAGTGACCACCATACCAATCTGGATTTTTCCTTGATAATCACCCACGTCATGCACCCCCATTCCCAAAAAGTGCGAAACCCCATGCATGAAATACTTTTTATAATCTTCTTTTTTGGTAATCAAGCCTAAAGATAAAAGAGTATTCTGCATAATAGCTAAACTGCCTTTTCGATAATCTTCCCATAAAATATTGGGCTTTAGTAAAGCGATAATGGCTTTTTGAGCCTGCAGAAGTGCTTGGTAAATCTCTTTTTGACGTGGAGTAAAAGTTTTTCCGATAGGAAAAATCCGAGTGATGTCCGCATTAAAAAGCCCATAACTAGCCCCTACGTCTAAAAGGAGTAAATCATTTTTTTTCAAGGTTCGCTGATTTTCGGTGTAGTGTAAAATACAGCTGTTAGCCCCACTCGCGACAATGGGCTGAAAAGCAAAACAATTATGGGTTTGTTTATCGGAGTTTTTTACAAAATGGTAAGCGAGAGTTGCCTCTATTACTTTTTCGCTAACGCCTTCTTTTAATAAAGGCATAATCTCTTTTATGCCTTGGCGAGTAATAGCAATGCTTTTTTTTATTTGTTCGATTTCTTCTTGAGTTTTTATAACCCTAAGGGAAGCGAGTAAAGGCGCTAACCTAAGTAAGCGATGAAGTGGAAAAGCATTTTTTATTTTGCTGATGAACGCTTGAGAGTGATAATTTTTGGTTTGACTTCTAGGGTGCTCATTAGCGTTTAAATAAAGACAATTACTTTGATAAACATACTGGGATAAATCATTTTCAAACTCGCTTAAAGGTTTGACCTTACCAATACCAGAAATGGTAGAAGCTTTCGCAAAACTGACTTTCTCTCCTTGCCAAATGGTTTCTTCTAAGGTACTAGTTTTTAAATAAAGAGTGCACTCCGCATTAGCTTCGTTATTTTTAAAGATAATAAGCTTACTCTCTTCTTGAAAAATTCCCGTTAAATAAAGGAAGTCATTATTTTGTTTAAAGGGTAAAATTTCATCTTCATTGCCATAAAGCGGTTGATTAGAATCAAGAACAACTAGCGATTTTTCTACTAAAAGTTGGATTAACTTATGACGATTATTTTTGAAATAGCTTGCGGGAAGATTGGTGTCCATTTTTTAATGAAAAGCTATTAAAAAAATTAATTACTTATAAGGTTAACATCTAGTAAAATAATTAAAAAAAATAAAGGAAGATAAAAAATGGAACTACCAATTAATCTCCTACTAGCTGAGTCACTTCTTTTCGCATAAGCTAAATATGCTTCGTAAATAAACCAAAATCCTAAAATAATAACCGCTATAAAGTAAAAGTAATTATTCAAAACATCTTGAAAGCTAGGGTGGAAAGGGATAATTAAAGAAACGATAAATAAGAAAAAAGCATGGATTAGACTATGAGAAAAAGTCTTATCGCCCTTAGGGTCGTTTTCGGTGATCATTTTATAATTTCCCTCTTGGTAGTCATCGCGACACACCCAAGCAATGGCATAAAAATGAGGGTGCTGCCAAAAAAAAATAATTAAAAAAAACAGTATGCCTGGCAATTCAATTTTTCCACTGACCGCATACCAGCCCCCTAAAACCGGCAAAGCCCCGGGGATAGCCCCAATGCTAGTATTCCACCAGGTTATTTTCTTTAAAGGAGTATAAATCCCTAAATATAAAAAACAAGTTATGAGCGAACCAATGACTAACCCGGGTTTAAAGTTCCAATACATAATAGCCGCCCCACCTGCAATAAGGATAAAAGCCAAGAGCCAAGCTTCCGATAAAGAAATAACTTTCTGGGGAAGTGGGCGATTTTTAGTCCTCTTCATTTTCTTGTCGCTACGCACTTCTAAAATATGATTTAAAACACAGGCCCCAGCACAAACGAGCCCAGTAGCTAATAAATTTAAAACCAAAGGTTCAAAAGAAGTTTTGCCATACACTAAACTGGCCAAGTAAAAACCAATAAAAGAGGTAAAAACTACTGTAAAGGTAATTTTTATTTTAATAAGGGAAAAGTAAATAGAAAGCCTTTTCAATTTCTTGCTTGTTTTTCTAACTCTTTGATAATAAGTGGTTCAGGAGGCTCCCAGTTTTCTGGCTTTAAAATTTTTCCATCTTGCCTTCTTTTTATTTGGCCATTAACAACTTTTTTCATATTGGCCTGATGAACAATGTCAAAAATCGGGTCGAGATCAATCCCATTTTTAATGCTTCGGTCAATAATGTAATAAATGATATCCACTAACGCATCCACCTCGTCTTCTAAACTCTCGGCTACTTGGAGTTCTTCTACCTCATCTTGGATCATTCTAATGATAAATTTTTTTTCTCCACTAGTCATTTTCCTAGGAGTTTTGGGAATTTCATCTACACAAGCCCGGACGAATTCTTTAACTTTTTTTGAGTACATATATTTTATGGATAGATTTTATAGTTTGGTTTATTAGGCTTTGCAACAACTTTAGTATGCTTAAAATTATAGCATAAAACCGAGTGAATTATCTTGGTTAATCTTTTACTCTTTTCTAACACTATTATAGTAGCTTTTACTTAATTTTTTTCTATTCATCTATGGGAAAAACTCTATTCAAAACTTATTATTTTAATATGAGTAAAAAAATAAAAAAAAAAGCGACGGAAAAATATAAAAAAATAGTTTAATTTTTAATTGTTTTAAAAATAAATTATACAGAGTGTGAAAATATGAAAAAACATTTATCCATCACGGCAACTATGCTTTTAAGTTTGATAATCTTAACTAGTTGCTCATCGCTTGCCAAAAAACAGCAGGCAAATGCATCTTTGAAAGCAACTGCAATGAAAGCTCAAGATGCTTTTTTTAAAGATTACGATGCTGAAGCAGTAAAAAAATATTTCAATGAGGATTATATTCAACATAATCCAAATGTACCAACTGGGCTTGAGCCCGTTTTGGGGTTTCTTCCTCTATTGAAAAAGCAAGGAGTTACTTCGACAACTCATCGAATATTAGCTGATGGTAACTTTATTGCTATGCATAACACTTACAATAATGCCGGTGCTTTTGGTTTCGGTCATGACATTGTTACTTTTGATGTCTGGCGCATAGAAAACGGGAAAGTAGCCGAGCATTGGGATGCGATTGAACCTATTGCCCCCAAAAACCGTAGTGGGCGCACTCAAGTTGATGGACCTACTGAAATTACTGATTTAGATAAAACTGAAGCCAACAAAAAATTAGTGGTTAATTTTATTGAAGATGTTTTCATGTCAAATAATATCGAAAAAGCAGCTGAACACATTAGCGCTGAGCAGTACGATCAGCATCACTTTAGGGGAAAAGATGGTTTAGATTCTTTCACTAAATCAATGAACTACCTTATATCACAAAATAATATGTTCAAATTCAAAAAAATTCATCGGGTTATCGGTGAAGGAAATTTTATTTTAACTCAAAGCGAAGGCGAATGGGGTGATAAAGATTACGCCTTTTACGATTTATTCCGAGTAGAAGATAGAAAAATAGTGGAGCATTGGGATGTCGTTCAAGAAATCCCCGAGAAAATGGCCCATAACAACGGTATGTTTTAGTAGGTTTTAAAATGTTAATAAAGCAAGGGTTTTGAAATAGTCCTTGCTTTATTGCTATAAAACTGACAACTTAATCTTTATTATTAAAACTATCAGTGCAGGTCACTAGCATTATTAAAAAAATAGAAAAAGAATTTCCAGGAGTGATGCCCAAATCTAGCTGGGGAGAAACTGCTTTATTTTATAATCCCGGCAAGATTCTTCCTAACGGAGTTTATTTCTGCACTATCAAAGAAAAAAATGGAGAAAACGATCAGGCATCTCAACTAGACCGGGAAGATATTTTTCGCTTAAGCATTGGCATCAGTAAAGAAAGCTACCAGGAGTTATTTGGTGAAAAACCGAAAAGGCCAAAGAAAGGAGGAATAATCAAAACTACCACCAAGTACGATTTTACCCAAACTAACGTTTTAATGCCTCACCCTATTTATGGCTGGATGAGCTGGGTGCAGATACTAAACCCCAGTGAAAAATCTTTCGAAAAGTTACTCCCACTTATTAAGGAAGCTCACGCCCAAGCGGTTAACAAATTCAATCGAAAAACTTCTTTAGTTTAATTTTCATTCACCAAAGAAAAATCATTAGCTAATTTCAGGGCCTGTTGGATATGGGCTAAATGATGCTCACCATGCCAAGCGTAAAGAAAAACATTTTGTTGTAACGGGATTTCCTTTTTATACTCGGGATGGAAAAAGCATCTTTGCCAATCAGATTTTTTTAATGATTTTAATAAAACGACCCACCTAGCATGCAGGCCAGTTAAAAGCATTAGAGAAAAATCAATCTTCGATTTATTCACTTCTTCGAGGTTAGCCCACTCGTTTTCTAGGTAAGGTTTAATGGTAGGTTTATTTTCTGTTAAACTTAATTTAAAGCGAATATAACTATGCATATGGCTATCGGCTAAATGATGAACTAACTGCTTTATCGTCCAACCATTAAGGCGGTGTAGGTAATTTAACTCTTTCGCGGTTAAAGGGGTGATAAGTTTGCTAAGCTTTTTGGGTAGTTGCTTTATCTTTTCTATGGCCTCATTCGTTTTTGCTTCCGTAACCTTGAGTGGAGTAGTTTTAGTAGCCGTATAGTTAAAGTTCCCTAAGGGATATTGGAGTTCATTTAAATTTATTTTTTTCATATTTTTTTGCTTTTTTAATTTCGCTTAAAACTAGGGAGAATTTTCATTTTATTACGGTATTTATTAACCGTCCTTCGAGAAATCGAAAAACCTTTTTTATTTAAAATTTCCATTAATTTTTGATCGCTTAGTTTAACATCACTGTTAGCAATAATCTCTTCCATAACTGTTTTGATTTTCTCTGAAGAAACTGCCCCTCCGTTTCCTTTAATCTCTTTCGAAGAAAAGAAATACTTTAAAGACAAAATGCCCCATTTAGTATCGACGTATTTTTGATTGACTACTCTACTTAACGTGCTTATATCGATGTTTAATATTTTAGCAGCGTTTGTTAGGGTGTCTGGCAAAAGATTTTTTCTTCCTTTATAAAAAAAATATTTTTGCACCGATAAAATATAGCTCATTATTTTAATCAAGTTTAAATTTCTATACTTCAAGGCAAATAATAAATTCTCTGCCTCTTGCCTTTTTTCTTTTATAAATTCTTTAAATTGAAGATTTGATTTAGTACTAGAGTTGTTAGTTTTATTTTTTTTAATATCCGATAAGTAATTTTTATTGTAGAAAAAGCGAGGAATTTCTTGGTCATTAACAATTAAAAAAAGTTTTTTATCCCGCTCAATAATTCGAGCATCGGGATAAATGTATGCCGTTTCATTATGTTCACTACGTTTAGGATAAAATTCCAAAAAAGAAATTTTCTCAAATGCCTTTTCAATTGCCACTGAAGGCAAGCCCATTTTTTTGGCTAGTGCCTTAAAGTCTCTTTTCAAAAAAAGCTCAAAGTGGTTTTCTAAAATACTATTTTCTATTTCATATTCTTGATCTTTTTTTATTTGAAGTAAAAGGCACTCCCTCAAATCACTAGCACCAATTCCTAAAGGAGTAAAAGTTTTAATTTTCTCCCAAACTTCACCAGCCTTGTCACCCATTTTAGTTTCAACCAACTTAAATTTATCTTGAGTAATAAAACCTCGCTCATCCATTAAGTCGATTAAGTAAATGCCAATTTTATATTCTAAACTATCTTCTTGATAAAAAAAAGCTAACTGCTTATGAAGCTCATCCAAAAAAGAATTTTCATCCTTCAAGGTGGCTTCCATCACGCTTTGTGGGTCTTTGAAACTAGTAATATTGGTCTGATAATACGAGGAAGCATTTTCAATATGAATATCTTTTAAGTACTTTTCTTGACTTTCTTCGTCTTTAAAAATTTCATTTTTCTTCACTCCTAGAGCTCTTCCCAAATCTTTTTCAATAGCACTATCCAGTTCTTCTAAGAAAGGATTTTCTTCGGCCTTTAAGGTATAAAATTCCTTAAGTTCATTTAAAGGCAGGGTAAGGATTTTCGTATTTAAATCTAATTTAGTTTTTAAAAGAAATAGCGGAAGCTGTTGGTTTTTTAAATTTAAATTTGTTTTCAAAAAAAATGACTTCTTTTAAAATTTAAAAATAATAGCAAAAATAGAACTTGCTTGGTTACTCATTAACATGATAGCAAATTATTACATTAAATAAAAGGGATTAATGGAAAAAAGAAAAATCGATTTTTTTTTATTTTAGTTTTCCTAACAAAAGTTATAACTTAAAGTCTTTTCCTAAATAATTTTCTCTAGCTATTTTACTTTTACTAATTTTTTTAGTTGTTCCTTCTACTAAAATTTTTCCTTCCGACATAATGTAAGCTCGAGAAACAATTTTAAGGGTTTCGCGAACATTATGATCGGTTATCAGCACCCCTATATTAATTTTTTTTATTTGAGTAATAATAGATTGGATGTCTTTAATAGCGATAGGATCGATACCAGCAAAAGGCTCATCTAGAAGTAAAATTTTGGGGTCTCCCGCTAGCGCCCTAGCGATTTCTACTCTTCTTCTCTCCCCTCCCGACAAGGTAAAACCGTCTTGTCTTTTCACGTGAGTAATATTAAATAGTTCTAAAATTTCTTGGCAACGTTTATCTCTTGCGGCTTTATTATATTTTCTAGCTTCTAAAATCGCCCGGATATTGTCTTCTACCGACAGCTTTCTAAAAACCGAGTTTTCTTGCGGTAAATAACCTATACCTAGCTGAGCTCGTTTATACATTGGTAGCTTGGTAATGTTTTTATCATTGATAAAAATATGCCCTTTTTGAGGAGAGACTAAACCAACCGTCATATAAAAACTAGTGGTTTTCCCAGCGCCATTAGTCCCCAAAAGTCCGACCACTTCCCCTTCTTTCACTTCAAAAGAAACATCGTCTACCACTTTTCTTTTTTTATAGGTTTTAGTTAAGTTTTTTGCGATTAATGTAAACATTGATTAAAATTATAATATTATTAAAATAAAATTCTCATTCTAATTGTAGAGTACCAAAAACATCCGAATCGAGGATTAACTTTTTTTCTTTTAAATCAAAGGTAACTTCCTCTGAGAAAAACTCACTGCCTCTTTTGTCTTTGATTTTAGGGTTACTATACAAAATAAATAAATCATTTTCCACATCATAAAGCCCGAGAGAAGATTCGCCCTCATTGACTCCATTATCAATAAAGACATTACCTTTAACATACATAATTTTTTCTTGCTCAAATCTTTCAAAAACATCCCCCTTCACATAAGTAATCTCTCCCTCTTGATTCCAGAAAAATTCCGGATTCTCACTCATTAGAGCGTATTCATTGGTAATGTAAAATTTTAAATAACCACTAGTAGTTTTGCTATCATTTTCATTATCAATCACCACCACATCATTAAAGCACTCTAAAGTTTCCTCAGCGGTATAACTGTATTTAGCATTAACGCAGCTAATGCTTCCATTGGTTGAAGTAAAAGGGGTAGTTTTTCTCACCATTAAAACATTGGTATTAAAAAGAAATTCTTTCTTGTCAAAAAACATTTCCATCGTATCTGCGTAAGTAAAAAATTGATTGGTATTTTGATCGCGGAAGATAAGTGGGTCTTCTTCGATAAAAGCGTGCTCTTCATTGATGTCATAGCGCATATAATCCGAGCTTACTTCCATTTTATTAGGCAGGTCAAAATATTGAAAATCACGAAAACATTCAAAAGTTTCGGCTCCTTCGTTAGCGTAATTGTAATCACTTTCAGTACAAGCAATGTATTCGGTTAGAGACAATTTTTCGGCGTCAAACTTTCGATCCGGGAGATTATTTTTAAATTCCGCAGAACTAAACATAACAACATTCGTCTTCATTTTGGCTACTTTTTGATTGTTATAAAGTTCAATCCTATCGGCGTAAATGAAGTTGTCTTCTTCATTACTACTATTCTTATCAATTAAAAGGGGCTCTCCTAAAACATAACTATAATCTAAATCCTCATTATAAAAAAAATAATCTGCATACAAAATGGTGTTGTCTTCAATGTTTTTCACCTGCACTTCTTCATAGCCTTCCATAATGTTGTACTCACCAGAATAATCGTATTTTCCCTTTTTAGCATTTAGGCTATTTATTTTTTCATTGTTGTTATTGTATTCAATAATCTCGACATTGTTATTAAGCAGGGCATATTTTTTTTCATAAAAATTTTCTAAATATTCAGAAGTTCCTTTCACGTAATTAGTAGCTGAGCGGTTTTGAATAAAGCGAACATCGCCTTGCAAAATACTATAGTCATTTTCAAAATAGGTAATGAGCTCATCCCCATAAAAAGTAATATTATCATTAGGATTGTTAATCGTCACATCATTTTTACAAGTGAAAACTTCCTTGTTCTCACTCTCATAATCAAAAAGACCACTAGTACAAGTGGTGGTATTTTCTATCTGATCTTTCTCGACATTAACTCGTTTGATGGTAACGTTATCGCGATAATAAACTTTTTTCAACTCGTCATCAAAGTCAATCTTATCGGCGTAAATGAAGTTGTTGTTGTCCTCATTTTCTCCTACTAAAAAAGGCTTATCTTCTAAAAACCCTTTCTTGGAAAGAACATTGTAATACAAATAATCGGAATTGCTTTTAACGTTTTTATCTTGATCAAAACCCCTTACTTTAGTGCGGCAGGCTAGATTTTCATTGTCTTCAGCAAAAAAATATTCTAAGTAACTGCATTCTAAAGAAGAAGTTACCACATTTTTATTTTTTTCTAATAACCTCACATTACCGATCATAGTGAGTTTTTTCTGTTCGTCGATCACTATCAAATTATCCGAAAAGGCTTCGCTAGTTTTTTCTTGATCTTTCGAAAAATAGCGAACATTTTTTTTCACCTCCATTTCGTCTTTCAAGCTATTAAAAATAATCCTTTCCCCAGACAAAGTAGATTGATCTTTTCGATTAATTGCCTTAGCATTTTTAAAACATTCTAATGTCTCACTTTCATCTAAAAAAGTAGCTTCTTCACAAAAAATATCATAGTCTTCAATATTCACCTTAGAGTTTTGCTCTTCTTGAGGTCTCGTCCTTTCTTGGGAGATTTTGACTTTTTGGTTAAGCTGGAAAATATTTTTGTCTAAATCATAAAAGGTTTTTTCTCCCTGCATAATTATTCTTTTCCCTTGCTCTTTTTTATCGATATTAACTCGAGCATCACCAGTGCCTTCAATAACATTTTTTCGAGTATCGCCAAAAAACTCATTAGCATACATCACTAGATTATTAGCTTTTTTTTCAATAGAAGGATTTTCTCTTGCTAAAACCTCATCCTTATCAATAAAAAATTTCAAATAATCCCCTCGATAAACTACTCCTTGGCTTCTATTTAAAAAGCTAATGTTTTTGAAGGCTTCGGCTACTTTGGTTTTTTGATCCCAAATAATTCTATCAGCTTTTAGTCCTTGATCTTTTCCTTTTTGAATGAAGGCATTGCCAGTTAGAATAACTTTTTTTTGCTTTTGCTGGATTTTAACGTTGTCGGCTTTGTACCTAATGTTTTGGCTAAACAAAACCAAAGGAGCAAGTAAAAAAAATAAGAAAAAATATTTCAACATCAAAATCCTTCAAAAAAATCGTCTTCTTCGCTAGAATTAAGCTGACCGCTAACATCCGATTCAAATTCAATATCCCCCAAAGCCTGGTTAGATTTAAAACCTTTCCCAGAAATGACACTGCCATCTTTTTTGGCGACTTTCACTCTATCGGGAGAAGTGAAAGTTCTCTTTTTATTATTCCAGTAAAACAAATCTCCAGTTGTTTCCGTGCCTTGATTATTAACAATATTAACGTTTTTTTTTAGAGTAATGTCATAAGTTTCGTTATGCAGTTCAGCTTCGTTAGCAGTAATGAAAGTGGATTGCTTTCCCTTAATATCAAAGGTAATAAAAGTAACGTTTTTCATAAAAGTTTTTTTTTGAGCTTCAAAGACCCTAGCTGTTCTAGATTGAATATGCCAATTTTTTTTTGTCTTTTCAAAAGAGGTGGTTTCAAAGGTAGTTAGAAAAAGGTCGGGCTCTTCTTGTGATTTACTTATATTATCCGTTCTGCCTATGGTAGGGTCAAACTCTCCACAGCTAAAAAAGAAAATTAAAAAACCCCCTAAAATTAATCGCTTGTTGAAAATATTGAGAGAAGTAAAAATACTAGGACTTTTAGGATTGTTATTTTTTTTCAACTGTTGGATTCAAAAAAATTTTTTATCAAAAGAAACTAATTGATATTATAACATATAATTACTAAAAAGCCTATATAATTCATCATTTATTTAGCCGCTAGATTAGAACTTTAACGCAGTTCAGCTTAAATATTTAAGTAGAAATTTTATTACTTTTAGTAATTTTTTGAAAAATTCTTTTTAAATCTTTTAAGCTTAATTTTAGATTATAAAAAGCCATTAAAAAAAAGACTATAAAAAAAATAGTTAAAAAAAAATGGCTAACCAAGGCGATGGTTAAAATGTTGGTGTTTTCTAAATTTAAAATATTACTAGCAATAATAAAAGCACTTTCCCAAACACCTACTCCAGAAGGAGCAACGGGGAAAATAATGCACAGCTGAATTAAAATAAAAATAATTAAACTAGGATAAAAAGTCAACTGGGCATCAAAAGACTGCATAAAAAAGAAAACAAAAAAGTATTCTGCTAGCCAAATGAGCAAGGTAAAGCCAGCTAAACTTAGCATTTTTTTAGTAGTAAAAATTCTATTCAAAGTTTTTTCGAAGGAAATTATTTTCCTTTTCCATTTGAGCCTTTTGGAAAAGAAATGAACTACTCTAATGAAAATTTTCAAGAAAAAATTTCGCCAATAGAAAAAAAGCAAAATAACCAAAGTAATAAAAAAAAGCAAGTAAATTTGTTTGGTATATTCAAACCCGATATTTTTCTGCATAAAAACGTTAATTCCCAAAAAAATAAACATTATCCCTACGACAAACAAGTCAACCACTTTTTCTAAACTGAAAAGGCTAATGGTTTTGGTTAAAGAAAGATTGTTTTCTTTTTTAAGCATAAGGCATCGAAGGGCTAGCCCACTACCGGTAAAAAAAAAAGCTAAAGGTAGGGAAGCTAGAATAATCACAAAAGACCTTTTTTTATTGACTAATTTTTCTTGATTGATTAAAAAAAAAAAGCGCAAAGCCCTTAAAAAATTAATCAGGATAAAAACCGCAAAAGCAATTCCCAAATAAAAAAAGTTGCCTCCATCTAGTAAAGAAATAAAATCAAAGGTTAGGCCTTCATCTTGGCTTTTTAAATAAATCCATCCGCCAATAAAAATTAAAACTAAAAATAACCCTAATAAACGAATCAAAATAAAATTCTCCTTTTAAAACTATTCCTCTATTTCCTATTGTTGATAATCAAAACAAAAGGCTCGTAATTTTTTTTAAGAGTAAACTTTTTGATTGCTTGAGCTAAGGTGCCTCGAAAATGCTTTTCTGTTTTAATCGTCAAAGAGAAACCAAGGTAAACAGAGAGCTGAAGAGAAAAATGTTTTTTCAAACTTAGTAAGATAGTTGGCAACCGATGATGGCTTTCCATAATAACTATGGTAGTTTTAATAAATTTCAACTGATGAAGCTGGTGTTTGCGTTCAACTTCTTTTCTAGATAAAAAACCAGCAAAGTAATAATTATCCAAAGGGAAATTAGCCTGCATTAAAGCTAAGTTAACCGAAGAAACCCCTCCAACCATAACTGGCTCAATATTATAGAGTAAAAGTAATTTCAAAAAATCACTTCCCGGATCAGCTACTAAGGGCATGCCCACATCAACTAAAAAAGCCAAAGCAGAATAATTTAGCAGTAAAGTTTTTAAAAAGTCTTCTTGCTCTTCTTTCGTTGGATAGTCTTTAATAGTAAAAAGTGGTTTTTCGTTTAGGGGGATTTGCAATAAATCTAAATTTTTTTTAGCAACTTTTAAAGTTTCTCCTATGTAGCCATCCACTGCTTTTAAAACCTCCAAAGCACGCAGCGTTATGTCTTGATAATTGCCTATCGGCAGGGTAACAAAATATACTTTTTTTAACTTCATTATTATAAAGAAAAGAGAAAAAATTATCTTAAATCGTTAAAAGAAATAATATTATAAAAAAGCCATTTTGTTAAAAAAAAATGGTATGATTAAAGCATGGAAAAAAAGTATCAAGTTGTTGCCTTAGGAAATCCTCTAGCCGATATTGAGTTAATGATAAGCGAAGAAAAGTTACACGAACTCGAATTGGTTAAAAACAGCATGACTTTAATCAGTAAAGAAGAGCGAGAAAAATATTTAGAACATTTTGCTAGCCAACCCTTAAAATACTCTTCTGGTGGTTCGGTAGCTAACACCCTTTACGATTTAGCTAAAAAACAAAAAGACAACCAAGAAAATTTTTTAAACTTAGGATTAATAGGTTTTGTGGCGGAAGACACTTTGGGGAAAAGCTATCAAGAAAAATTACAACAAGCCGGAGTCGATTTTTTATTAAAGCCTTTAAAGGGCAACCAATCTACGGGAACTAGTATGGTTTTTATTACCCCTGATGGCGGAAGGACCATGCGCACTACTTTAGGGTGTGCTAGTGAGCTTTTAGTAGAAGAGATTGATTTTAGTTTTGTTGCCCAAAGTGAGCTGATTTATTTAGAAGGATACTTGTTTAATTCCATTAAAAACATTGAAGTTTTATTAAAAATAATGAAACTAGCCGAAGAGCAAGAAGTGAAATTAGCGATTTCTTGTAGTGATGCTTTTTGCGTCTTAAATGAACTAACTACCTTTAAAACCATTTTAGAAAAAGTAGATATTTTCTTTGCCAACTACGAAGAAGCCCTAGCTATCTTAGGCTACTCTCGAGATGAAAAAATACCTCTGCCTAAGGTTATTAAAGAAATCCAAAAGCAGCCTTTTAAAAAAGATTGCCTTGTTGTTGTAACTGCGGGAAGTGAAGGCTCTTATCAAATTCAAAATAATGACGTTGTTTATACCCCAGCTAGAAAAGTGGAAGTGATCGATACCACTGGGGCTGGTGATGCTTTTGCTGCTGGAATTTTTTATGGCTATTTTAAAAAATTTCCTTTGGAAAAAATGGGAAAGTTGGCCACTGTTTGGGCTAGCGAAGTAATCGGCAAACTAGGGGCTAGGGTAGAATAAAAAATCTTCTAATATTTTACTGTTTTTTTAATTGCTTTTTATTTTATAATTTTTATATAATAAAATACAGTAAGAACAATGCAAGGTGAACATATATTTTTTTTTCACGGGAAAGATAAATTCGTTTTTCAAAATTTTTATCGCAGCAAAATTAAAGAGCAACTGGAAAGCAAAAACCTAGCATTTGCCTTTAGCGAGTATCATGGTTTTAGTTTAAAAGAAAAAGAAAACTATGAAGAACTAAGGCTTCATCTAACCAGTTCTTCCCTTTTCAATAGCCAAGAAAAAAAAGTCATCGTCTTATGGGACTATCACCTTATTCAACAAGGAAAAAATATCGAAAGCCTTATTAGAGGATGCCCTACTGATTGCTTTTTATTTTTATTTAGTAAAGAAAAACAAAAGCTCTCAGCTATTGAAAAGAAATTTAAAAATAAAATTAGAGTCATTGAAGAAAAACGGAATAACCGAGAGCTCATTCAAAGTAAGATTAAAGATTTCTTTTTTAAAAAAGTACATTTAGAAAAAGATGCGTTAGATTTCTTAACCCATCACTTTGCTACTGAAACCGATTTATTAGAAAAAGAGTTAGAAAAAATTGCCTTATACATTCATCCCCAGAAAAATCTAGAAGTCGTTACCGCGAGAAAAGCGCTAGTCGATTATAAAAAAGAAAACGAAATTTACCTACTCATGAAGGCCTTTTTTGCTAAGGAAAAACAGTTTATCTTAACCCAGACTTTGAATTACATCACTTACCACGAAAACTTTAATCAATTCATCGCTTTTACCTTAAGAGAATTAACTCAGTTATTGACTTTTATCGAATATCAAGAGCAGAAAAAATCACAGGCATTTATTTTCCAAGAATTAAAAATTTATTACTCATTTCAAAAAAAAAATCTTATTGAAAGGGGCTTGCTTTTCACAAAAGAAGAACTCTTTATCCTTATTGACGAATTCATCACCTTAGAAGGAAAAATAAAGTTCAATGCTTTTCCTAAACATTATAATTATAAAAATATTAACCTTGCGGCTTTGCATCATTTTATGAAAATAGTGCTCCACGTTTTTTAATAATTGTATTTCTAATGTTACCTCACTGGATTTTTCCTGTTTTTTTTTTACTCGCTTTACTAAGTTGCGGATTGCCTTCTTCTGCTGGTCTTTTTATTGAAAGGCCCACTTTAAGTGCTAAAATAACTGCCGACAAGGAAATTACCTTAAGCATAACGGGAAACTACTCCGCTGAAAACTATCCTGATTTTGATGGAGTTAATATTTATATTGGCGATGACAATACCAGCATTGAAAAAAGAATTATTTATCTTAGCAGTCAAGAATTTCTTCCTAGTTTTTCGGCTACAGCTAGCGAAAATTTTGCAGCTAATATTGTTTTAAAAGACGAGTTTTCTTATCGCTACACCAGTAAAGCAGCAGAGCAAGATTATTTAGATGCTGGTATTGGCACGGAAAAAAATAAGTTACTTACTAAAAAATTTTATCCTTTAGAAACCTATTACTTTCAAGTAAGAGCAGTGAATAACAATGGCACTAGCAGTGCTATCTCCGAAGTAGTTCCAGCGAAAATTCCTTTAATTATAGAACTTGATAATATTGACTTAACCGCCAAGCCAACGTTAAGTGATTTCAACCAAATAAATACTGCTTTAAGCGAAGCATTAGAAAGAGAATTTGACGAAAGGCAGTTAACCAAAAAAGAAGATCTGCGGCAAGTGGATTTTAAGTTTGAAACTATTTTATTTCAAATTAATATGAATAACCTAGCCGAGTTTAATTTCCTTGCTGGATTAAACGAAGGTGCCCCTACCGATCAAATTGATATGATTGCCAACTCTTCTCCTGCTTCTATTTTTGATAGTCCAACTACTCCCAACAGTCAAGGGCGCTTCAGTTACTCGGGATATCAACCTGGCTTTTCTACTTATCCTATAACAACCAACTGGTACTATGGGTTTATTCTAACAGGAGATAGTGCGGAAAGTGAGGGACAAAGAAAAGACCTACGAATCTTTATCAATAGCCAAACAAGCACTACTTTAAATATAACTTTAGCTTATTACGATGAAGCCTATAAAATCGACATTGATAAAAAACAAAACTTTAATTAAAATTTATATTTTCATTGCAACTTTCTGGGGATTATTCTCCTGTAGTGCTTATGATTTAACCAACACCAGCCAAGTCTATAGTTACCCTAAGCCAGTTATTGAAAAACTCGCCATTGAAAACGATAGCCTTAAGGTTACCATTTCTCTTAATATGAGTTCTCGAGATGATTTTGAAAAGTACGTTATTTTTGCTACTGCTGAAAGCGATTCTTTTGATACTTTAACTTCTAAAAACCTCAATGAGATCTCGTTAATTGCTACCAGTTCTCTACCTTTTTTCATCGCTGATACTAGCAAACCTGGTCTTGATGGCGGGTATGTGAATGATTTAACTTATAGCATTCCTTTAACTTCTAGTATTTTTCAAAAAAACAGCAACTATAAAATCATCGTTTTAGCTTGGGGAGAGAATGGAAAATACGCAAGTGCTTTCAATAATAACGGTTGGGTTTTTTCGCCTTTTTCACAAGAAGCGACTTTTCATTACCGCCAAGAAAGAAAAGACATTGTCTTGGACCACTACTCTGAAAAGGTGAATAATAAAAATTACGGCTTTAACTTAGAAAATGGAAAAATAAATTTAGTTAATGCCAACGTAAGTGATGACGACCCACTTAGTAGCACTAACCAGCTTATCTTTTATTTAACTCAAGGAGATGACTCAGTTGGGATGTTTTTCCCCAGTAATGGATCAGTAATTACTCCTTTAGGTTTTGTTGATGATTTAACCGAAGTAGGTACTGTCCCTTCATCTGGTTATTTAGAAAAAGGGAGACCTATTCCCATTAATAGAGGCAACTTATATGCCATCAAAAATCAAGACAATACTTTTATGAAAATTCACGTCCGTAACATAGGCGAAAACGATAGCAGGAAAATCACTATTACTTTAGATGTTACCTACTCAATTATTCCCAATGAAACCAACTTCTAACAACATTCACCCGACAGCTATTATTCACGAAAAAACCAATATTCATCCCTCAGTGACTATCGGGGCTTTCTCAGTTATTGAGGAAGGGGTGAGTATTCAAAAAAACACCCACTTAGCTAATCATGTAACCCTTAAAAAAAACACTACTTTAGGAGAAAATAATTTCATTCATAGCCAAGCCATCATTGGCGATGACCCACAAGATTTAAGCTTTAACTCAAGCACAATATCAGGAGTAACCATTGGGGATAATAACGTAATTAGAGAAAGCACAACTATTCACCGGGCCACCAAGGAAAACCAATCCACTACGATAGGAAACAATAACTTCTTAATGGTGAACTCCCATATAGCCCATGATTGCAAAATTCACAACCAAGTGATCATTGCCAACAACTCCTTAATTGCTGGGCATGTGGAAATATTCGATAAAGCTTTCATTTCTGGCAACTGCGCTATTCATCAGCACGTTCATATAGGGACTTTAGCTATGGTAGGTGGGCTAACTAGGGCGAATGCTGACATACCTCCTTATTCGCTCACTTATGGATTTGATGCCCTGTACAGTGGCTTAAATCTAGTGGGGCTTCGAAGGGCAGGTTTTCCTTCAGCAGTTATGCAAAAAGTAAAATCTTTTTATCAGCTCTACTACCAGCATACCCCTAGAAAATCACTAGAAATTTTAAAGGAAATTAAAAATAAAAAAGAGTTTATCCAAGAAGAGGAAGTTATTTATAATTTTATCATTGAAAGCAAAAGGGGATTATTAAAATCTAAGGATTTTTTTAAAGATAAAAAAGAATAATAATTTTTTCTATTCAAGAATACAATAATGTAATGAAAATTAATAATGGATTAATTTCAGTTAGTGACAAAAAAGGGATTTTAGATTTTTCTAAGAAACTTTTAGCCCAAGGCATCAGCCTTTACTCTACAGGGGGAACCTACACCCAACTAAAAAAATTAAAAGAAATTGCTCCTTTAGAAAAGCTCTCCCCTTTTCCGGAAATCTTAAATGGTCGAGTCAAAACTCTCCAACCTCAAATTCACGCTGGCATTCTCTTCGACCGAGACAACCCCAACCACGTTAAAACCATTAAAGAAAAAAATATTATTCCTCTAGACTTAGTAGTGGTGAATTTATACCCTTTTGAAAAAAAGGTAAAAGCTAACAAAAACCATGAAGAGATTTTGGAAAATATTGATATTGGAGGAGTTACTTTATTAAGAGCCGCCGCTAAAAACCACAAATGGGTTACCGTCATTTGCGAGCCAGCAGACTACCAATTGTTTCTAAAAGAAATAGCTAAAACCGGAAAAACCTCTTTAACTTTTCGAGAAAAGTTAGCTAGTAAAGCCTTTCAACATACCCATAACTATGAAGAGATGATTGCTGGTTATTTTCAAAAAAAAGTCAATAAAGTTGAACCCGTTACCTTGCGTTATTCCAACCAAAAAGAGTTGCGCTATGGAGAAAACCCTCATCAAAAAGCTGATTTTTTTTTCAACAGCCAAAAGGGAAAAAATAATTTAGGTGGTTTAAAAATCCTTCACGGCAAAGAGATGTCTTATAACAACTACCTCGACGTTGAAGCCGCTTTAAAAGTAAAAGAAGACTTTACTAAAGAAAACTTAGCGGTTATTATCAAACACCAAAATGCTTGCGGGCTAAGCGTTAGCTCTAATCTAAATAACTCGCTAGAACTAGCCTGGCAAGGAGATCTCATTTCTGCTTTTGGTTCTATTGTTCTGTTAAATGGCGAAGTAACTCCCACCATTGCTAACTTTTTTAAAGACAAATTTATTGAAATTATTCTAGCTGAAAATTTCAACGAAAAAGCTTTAAGCATTTTACAAAAAAAGAAAAACTTAAGAATTATTCAATTCTCTACTAAAAAAACAGAGGAAAAATACGAGTATCGAGTTATTACCAATGGGATGTTAAGGCAAGAAAAAAACCAACTACTCTACACTAAATTAGTCCTCCAAAATCAACCCCAAAAAGCAATTCCAGCAAGCAAGCAAAAACTATTTGACTTCGCAATAAAAAGTATTAAAAAAATAAAGAGCAATGCTATAGTAATAGCTATGGAGTTTAAAAAAAACGCCTTTATGCTAGTAGGGATGGGCTGTGGGCAACCCAACCGCTTAGACGCTATGCAGTTAGCTTTAACTAAAGCGGAAATGAATCTAAAAAGGTTATTCCCTAAAAACTACCCTAAAAAAATAAACGAATGCGTTTTAGTAAGCGATGCTTTTTTTCCTTTTAAAGACAATATTGAGCTAGCTAATCAGTTTGGCATAAAAAACATCATTGAACCAGGAGGAAGTATTCGCGACCAAGAGGTTATTGACACGAGTAAAAAATATAATATCAAATTATACTTTTCGCATATGCGGCATTTTTACCACTAAAAAATGAATAATCTAAACAAAAAAACTCAACAAAAAACTAACCATCTAGATAAGATAAAAAAAAAAAAACACTTTTTTAGTTTTTTAAGTTTGTATTTTTTGGGTTTTGCTTTTTTAGTAAGCATTAAAGAAACTATCAATCAAGATGGCTACCTACTTAGCGCTTTATTAGCTCCCGCTTTTATTGCCATAGCTATCATTGGAGTTAGTTATTCTTTATATAAGAACAAGGATTAAAAAATGATTCCCATCACCAAAAAAGGCTATGATAAATTAATGAATAAATTAGCGGAGTGCAAAAAAGAAGCAGAGAAACTTCCAGCTATTATTGCTAAAGCTAGAGCTAAAGGAGATTTAAAGGAAAACGCCGAGTACCACGCAGCTCGAGAAAAACAAGGAATGATTAATGCTCAGATTGGGAAAATCAATAGTGACTTACAAAACTCAAAAATGATTGATCCTAAAAATTTGCCAGCCGACTTAGTGAACTTCGGCAAGAGAATCACCCTGCTAAACTTGGATAAAAACCAAGAAGAAGTTTATATTTTAATGGGGCCTAACGAGAGCGAGGATTATGAAAATGGATTATCCATTACCAGTGCTTTAGCTAAAAGTCTAATGGGAAAAACTTTAGAAGAAAAGGTCAGCATCACCCTACCTCAAATGACCAAAAACTACCTAATTAAAAAAATTGAATTCAACCAATTTTAAAACTAATCTCTTAAAATAAATTCATTGGCTTCTTCGCTAATTATAAAAACTGATTCTAAAAATTACTCCCTCGTTTTTGCTGAAGACAAATTGCAGGACTTTATCCTTAGTTTAAAAAAAAAGCACCCGAAATCTTTAATCACGATTATTACTGATGAAAATATTTTAAAGTTCTACAAAAATCAACTAAATTTTATCGACAAAAAAACTTTTTTTTTACTTACTCTTCAACCGGGAGAAAAATCAAAATCGATTACCAGTAAATTGGCCATTGAAGATTTTTTATTCCACAATAAAAATAATCGTCAAAGCGTTTTAGTGGCTCTAGGAGGTGGGGTTATCGGTGACTTGGTGGGGTTTGTCGCGGCTACTTTCATGCGAGGGATAGCGTATTATATGATTCCTACTAGCCTGCTCTCTATGGTTGATTCTAGTATTGGAGGGAAAACGGGCATTAATAATTCTTTCGGGAAAAATTTAATTGGAGCTTTTTACCAGCCGGAAAAAATTCTTATTGATACTTATTTTTTAAAAACTTTAGACTTAGAACAAATGAGAAATGGACTAGCCGAAGTGATTAAAGCTGGGATTATTAAAGATAACTCAATTTTTACTATGGTTAAAAAGCATAGCGATGCTATCTTTAAACAAGACAAAAAGTTTTTAATTAACGTTATCAAAAAAAGCATTAAGGTGAAAAGAGAAGTAGTGGCTAAAGACGAGAAAGAAAATAATTATCGTCGTATCCTTAACTTCGGGCATACCTTTGGCCATGGGCTGGAGCTACTTTCCAAATACAAATTACTTCACGGTTTTGCTATTAGTTTAGGGATGGTTATCGAGGCTTTTTTTTCGTTGCGATTAGGGCTTTTAGCAGAAAAGGACTTCAAAGAGATTGTTGCTATTTTTAAAAAAGTTGGGCTACTTTATCGATTGAGCGAACTACCTTTTAAAATCTCAGCCAAAAAACTTTACCAAATAATGCTTTTAGATAAAAAATCTACTGATAACAAGCTTTATATCAATACCATTAAAAAAGTTGGCGAAGTAAATAGCCATAACGGAAGTTATCGTCTACTAGTTCCGGAAGAAAAATTTTTCGAGTACTTTGCTGAATTTCAAAAAGCAGAAAAAACCTTTTAATAATTTTTTTTACTTGGATTTTTTAGTAAATTTATTCAAATACAATTCTACTTTTTCTCGATTTTTTTCTTCCTTTAAATAAAGGTATAAAGTTACCACTCCCGAACCATCATAACCAGCTAATTTAAATCCAGTAGTGGTTGCTTGTTTGATAAGGATAGTCCCCGGAGGATAAGCATGACGACAATTTTCGTAAGGGCCGACAATGATTTTTTTCACGCTTTCTTGCTTGAGGATTTTTTTAACCCCTACTTTTACTTCCTTGAATAAAGTTTGGTGACGAGGCATTAGATTATAAAAATAAAATTAATGAAAAGGATTTAAAATTTTTTAGAATTTTGCTTAAAATTATAATAATAGTAATTTAATAATAATTTTTTACTAAAATCCAAAAAATCTTTTTTTTTTACTTAAATGATTATACAATATAATACAAAAATCTAAGATAAAGAAGGCGCTTTATGAAAACCGAAGGCTTGGAAATTATATTACAATCAATTAAAAAAACAACTATCAAAGAAGTCGAAATTAAAAGCAAATTAACCCAAGTAAAAATTGTTCGAAAAGACGAAGAAATTAATAATCTTTCCGGCAAGCACATTCCCCCTCATCTTAATCAACAGATAAAACCAGTAGAAAATAAAAATAATTCTTTCGACATTTGTTCTCCTCAAATTGGTTTTTTCAATCGTTACAATCCTAAAACCAAGAAGCAGTATTTTAAATTACGTGATATTGTCAAAAAAGGCGATATTGTCGGAACGGTTGTTTCCATGCATATCCATAATGAAATTATTAGCAACTTTGATGGTAAGATAACGGAAATTTTAGTTGAACAAGATCAACCAGTAGAATACAACCAACCTGTAATAAGATTAACCAGTTTATAAAAATTAGTAAAAAAAATAAAATGAAAAAGATTAATAAAGTTTTAGTAGCCAACCGAGGTGAGATTGCTCTACGAGTAATGCGTGCTTGTAAAGAAATGGGAATTAAAACCGTTTCAGTATATTCTAAAGCAGATGAAAATTCTCTACATAAAAATTTTGCTGATGAAAAGGTATGCATTGGGGAAGCTCCCGCTAGCGCCTCTTATCTAAACATTCCCAACCTTATCGCTGCTGCCGAAATAACTAACGCCGATGCTATTCATCCAGGGTATGGATTTTTATCAGAAAATGCCAACTTCGCCAAAGTATGCCAAGAAAATAATATTATCTTCATTGGCCCTAGCTCAGAAATCATTGAGCTTATGGGGAACAAGTCGAACGCTAGAGAAACGATGGAGAAAGCCGGAATTCCAACCGTACCCGGCACTGGTGTTTTAGCGAATAAAAAAGAAGCCCTTAAAGAAGCTAAGCGAATAAAATACCCCGTTATGCTAAAAGCGTCTTCTGGAGGTGGGGGCAAAGGTATGCGGATTTGTAAAAATAGTCGGGAGTTAGAAAAAAATTTTGAGTTAGTTCAAAGTGAAGCTACGATTAATTTTGGCAACTCGGATATTTATTTAGAAAAATATATTGACGAACCGCACCACATTGAAGTGCAACTCTTAGGCGACAAGTACGGCAATTACATTCATTTGGGCGAGAGGGATTGCTCTATTCAAAGGCGACATCAAAAGATTATCGAAGAAACCCCCTCCCCTTTTTTAAATGATAAAACCAGAAATGCCATTTTTGATGCCACCATAAATGGGATTAAAAATATTGGTTATGAAGGAGCTGGGACCATTGAATATTTAGTGGATAAACATGGTGATTTTTATTTTATGGAAATGAACACCCGCATTCAAGTGGAGCATACTATTAGTGAACTTTATACCGCTATCGATATTGTCAAAGAGCAAATTAACATTGCCAATGGTGAGAAGTTATCTTATCAGCAAAATGAAATTATTTTCAGAGGGCATGTGATTGAATGCAGGATTAATGCCGAAGATCCTTTTGCGAACTTTATGCCGAGTGTGGGAAAGATTTCTCATTACCACTTGCCGCAAGGGTTAGGCGTAAGAATTGATTCGCATGTTTTTAGTGGCTACGAAATTCCCCCTAACTACGACTCGATGATTGCTAAACTCATTGTTTGGGGAATTAACCGAGAAGAAGCAATTAACCGAATGAAACGCTCTCTAGAAGAAATTATCATTGATGGAGTAAAAACTACTACTCCTTTTCATTCACTAATTATTGATTCGAAAGATTTTAAAAGAGGTAATTTTTCTACTCATTTCTTAGAAAACTTTAAAATAAAAAGCAAATAGTTTTGTGCCTCAATTTAAAAAATCACTTGATTTCAAATTTCTAAAAACTATTCACACGCTATTCAAAAAAAAAAACTGGGATAACGCCCTAGAACTATTAAAAGAAAAGTTAGAAAGCGATATTTTTTGGGATGACAAAAGCATTATTTATTTATACCTTACTATCGCCTATGCCTTTTATTTAAAAGAAGATTATCATAGAAGCAAAAGATACCTTCAAGATAACTTACTAGAAGAATTTCCTAGTAACGGGGAAGGGCTACTTTTTGCTGCTTTCTTTTTTCTTTTAGAAGATAAAAAACCCCAAGCCATTGCTCTTTATACCCAAATTTTAAACAACCCTAATTATCATAAAAAAAGTCAAAAAATTTTAAACAAACTCAAAGAATCTTCTAACGAAAATTTAGCAATCAACAATCCTTCATTTTTCTATCAGCATCAGTTTTTTTTAGATAAAAAATGGGATTACTCTTTTTTTTTTTGGGGAATTATCCTTTTAAGTTTAGGGGTAGGGATTTATTACGGAGTTGAGAAAAATTGGTTTATTACTGGCTTAGAGAAAATTCAAAAAACCTTCACCGAAAGAAATTTAGAAGAAGAAAATATTCCCTCACCTTTTAACTATTACTTTAAAGAGATGAAAAAAGCAATTGCCGATAAAGACATCAATCAAGCGATAATCCTGTACAACCAAGCCTTGAATCTCTCTCCCAATGTGGCTATTCAAGAAAAATTTCGAATATTAAAAAACTTCATTGCTAACCCAGAAATTGAACTCATTACCCTAGGTATTCCCTTTGCTGCGTTAAAAGAAAACCCTCTTTTCTATCAAGGAATTTTCCTGCAAATCACTGGGAAGTTACAAAGTAAAAAAGGAAGCCAATACACATTTAGAAGTAAGCAATACCCCCAGTACCGCTTTATTATTACTTTTTCTAAAGACCAAAAAATTGTAAAAAAAAATACTTATCAAGTATTTTTTCAATTTGAAAACCTAGAAAAAAATCAACTATCTGGGAAAGGCATCGGCCTTCGTTACATTAACAATAAAGTTCAACCTTGAAATACTTTATTTTTCTTTTTTTATTTTTCACCTTGCTAAGCTCACAGGTGATTTTCTCTAATGAGAAAAAAGGCTATCTTTTTCAAAGTGTGGAGTTTGAATACCAATATATTGAAAATAGTAATTACTACCGTGATGGAGAAAAATTTAATATGTATCAAAATGCCGTCGAGCTTAAAAATCAAAATAATTTAGGGCTTAATTATTTAATTCGTTCGCGTAGTGGTTATAGTTTTTGGTTTTTTACTTTTTATTTAGAATACCTTTTTAGCATCAACCAAGACAACCA
Organism: Spirochaetota bacterium; assembly: GCA_965277105.1. Classification (GTDB taxonomy): domain Bacteria; phylum Spirochaetota; class UBA12135; order COTS27; family CAXSBA01; genus CAXSBA01. Next base: position 1,047,185 of record OZ255710.1, read on the forward strand.
GTACAGCGGCTTTGATGTTAAAATTGACAGCGAAAGCACCTCTTTTGATTTACACACCCTCTCCCCAGTAATTTTTTTTCACTATGATCCTTTTGGACTAAGTGGAGGACTAAGCTACCAAAAAGCGGTAAATGACGCTAAAACCTATAGCGATGGATTTAATAATCAAACTTGGAGTTTAAAACCTGATAACTCCTTAAGCTTTTTTTTCAAATTTTACTGGCCTGAGTTTGGCCGAGTACCTATTGGAGTAAGCCTCAATTATGAAATAGCTTTTAAACTCATATCTGAACTGCAAGAAGAATTATACCAGCAAGCGAGTTTTGGCTTTCATATTAATTTCAGTTATTATTCCCAGTTCCAACTTTTATACACCTTTGTTAATTCCCAAAAAGATCAAACCATTGCCAGAGTTATCGATGATGACAATAATGAAACTCTTTTCTTAGATGACATCAATCGCTATTACATTGACTTTATTATTATTTTTCAAATAACCGAATATTTTTCTTTAAAAATAGGGATGGGGCAGTTGCTCTACTCCGAGTTGGAATCTCCTATGTCGAGATTCAATGTAGGGATAAACTATCTTTTCCCTATTCATTAATACTTTTTTATGTTGAAATTTTTTAATAAAAAAGATAGGATTTACATTTACTATAAAAAAAAAAACGTTAAAAAATATTTTTTTCTTTTCGTTGCTTTTTTTTTTATATTCATCAGCACCGCTTACTTTATTGAAAATTATTTTTTAGCCATTTACCAGATTAAAGGGAAAACCATGGAGCCCACCCTCCAACAAGGAGAATGGGTTCTTGCTAATAAAATTAAAAGTGCCAATAATCTCAAACGCGGAGATATTGTTATTTTAAATTACCATCAAGAAAAAAGCCTATTAACTACCCTGCTAGATTTTCCAGTTTTTATTATCACGTTAGGAATAATTAAACTTGATAAAGACAAGATGATTTTTCGCAGAGTCTTGGCCACCGCTAACGAAAGGGTAAAGATTGAAAATAAAAATATTTATATTAACAATAAAAGATTTACTCCACATTGGCTTATCGAATACCAAGACTTTAGGATACTAGCCAACAACACTTTACCTCGCGACAATTTAGAAGAGATATTTATTCCCAAAGGAAAGGTTTTTCTAATTAATGACAACTGGGATCTTAGTAATGATTCTAGAACAATGGGATTATTTTCTCTAGAAAACATTGCTGGGTTTTATAGTAGGAAAATAACTGAAATAGAATAAAATTACAAGAGCTTACCGGTTAGAAATTCTTGGAGTTCTGCTTTTAGTTTTTGTAGATTAATGTTTGGAAGATAATCGCTTAAAAAAATATAGTTGTCAGCCGAAACCGATAATTTTTCTTCTAAATAATTTTCTAAAAAAAACTCATGACGAAGACAAGGGATTGAGCCATGCTGCAAGAAAGCATGCTTTCCTCTTTTTTGAGCTGAGCCAATTAGCTTTTTCCCATCCAAGCAAATTTCTTTAAACCCTTTAATATGATAACAAATAGCAGCGCTAGATTTTTCTCCTTGAGCTACTTGCTCAATTTTTTTATCCTTAACTTTAGTTTGTAAAAAAGCAATAAGTAAAGAAGAGATTTTATTATAGGAATCATGAAGACTTCCCCCTAACTTATCGTTATCCAAATCACTAACTACGCTGTAAGTTATTTCTTTAAAGTGAAGAACGGCTTTCCCACCAGTTATTCGTTTAACCACTTCAAAAGGCAAATCTTTTTTAAGGAAAAAAGGTTTTTGAGAAATTCCCAGAGAGATAGTAGGGCTAGTCCATTCGTAAAGACGAACAATAAAACCTTTTACTTGGCTGTCTTCAAAAAAAGAAAAATTTTCTTGATCACGTTGCATATTAATAATGCCACTTTGCGGAGAGTCAATGATAATTTTTTGCATCAAAAACTAAGGGATAAAAAAGTTAAAATTAAAGCCCTTTTTTGCCAATATCCTTACGGTAATAGAGGTTAGAGCATTTTACTTTTTTCACTTGGCGATAGCATTCCGTTATCGCATTTTTTAAAGAATCAGCGTAGGTAGTTATCGCCAGCACTCTTCCTCCGGCAGTTACTATTTCGTTATTCTGCATCTTGGTTCCTGCGTGAAAAAGCATCCCCTCTACTTGTTCTTTTTCCATATTAGGCAAACTAGTAATTTTTTTACCCACCTCGTATTCGCCGGGATATCCTTTACTAGCCAAAACCACCGTGCAAGCCGCTAGGTTTTTCACTCGATAAGTAATCTTCCCCAAACTACCGTCAATACAGGCCAAGCAGACTTTAGCTAAATCAGTCTTTAAAAGCGGGAGCACGCACTGGCATTCAGGATCGCCAAAGCGGACATTAAATTCTACTACTTGGATATCATCGCTGTCCATCATCAGACCCGCATAAAGGATTCCTTTAAAAGGGCATCCTTTTTCTTTCATGGTTTTTAAAATAGGGAGTAAAATATTTTTTTTTATCTTTTCTAAATGCTGCTTTTTTAAAAACGGCAACGGGGTGTAATTTCCCATTCCCCCAGTGTTAGGCCCTTGATCGTTATCGAAAATCCTTTTATAATCTTGAGAAGGAGGAAGAAGCCGGACGGTTTCTCCATCACTAAAAGCTAAAATGCTAGCCTCTTGCCCGGTTAAGAAATCTTCGACTAAAACTTTTTTACCCGCCTTACCAAACTTCTCTTTTATAAAATAATCTTCTAAAGCCACCAGTGCCTCTTCTTTACTTTTAGGAATAATCACTCCTTTCCCCGCGCAAAGACCATCGGCTTTTAAAACAAAATTTCCTTTTTTACTACTTATATATTTTTTAGCTGAAGCAATATTCGTAAACACTTTATACGAAGCCGTCGGAACACCGGCTTCCTTCATAATCTTTTTAGAAAAAGCCTTAGAAGTTTCTAACTGGCTAGCTTTTTTACTAGGTCCAAAAATGTTAATCCCTTTTTTGGTGAGCGCATCGACTATCCCCATCGCTAAATAATCTTCACTCCCCACCATCACTAAACCTATTTCTTTTTCCTTGATAAAACTAATGAGCTCTTTAAAAGGAGGGGTAATCGATAGTGGGACATTCACGCAATCTAACTCCGTTCCTCCATTTCCCGGGCTAACGAAAATTTCCCCAACCGAGCGACTATTTTTCAGCTGAAAAGCAATCGCATGTTCTCGCCCTCCACTACCAATGACTAAAACATTTATTTTTTTCGACATATTATTAAATAACTTCTTTAAATAATTTTTGATAACCTTTTTAAAATTATTTTTATTATAATATTAAATTAGCTTTTTCTCCCTTGAAAAAAAGCCCTTGAAAAACTCACCCGAATTATCCACCTTAATCCATTAAGCACTCCCACCAAAAAATATTTATTCTACACCTTAAACTTTTATTTACTACTAAAAATCATAATACAATAAACTTTTTAGTATAATTTTAAAACGGGAGGTAAACAACTATGAGTGAAAACAGAAACGCAAGATTTTATTTTGAGAGAGGGACTAATAAAGCCGAACAAGGAGATTATCCAGGAGCCATCCAAGACTTCACCCAAGCTATCAAACTTGCCTCAAATAACGAATTAAAAGCAAATGCCTATAACAACCGAGGAGTTGCTAAAGATAAATTAGGGGATTATCCAGGAGCCATTCAAGACTTCACCCAAGCTATCAACCTTACCTCAGATAACGAGTTAAAAGCAAATGCCTATATCGGACTAGGAACTGCTAAACAGCAATTAGGAGATTATCTAGAAGCCATTCAAGACTACGACCAAGCTATCGATCTTACCTTTAATAAAGAATTAAAAGCACAAGCCTATAAAAACCGAGGAGTTGCTAAAGATGCCCTAAAGCAATATCCAGAAGCCATCCAAGACTTCAACCGAGCTATCAACCTTACCTCAGATAACGAATTAAAAGCAGATGCCTATATCGGACTAGGAAATGCTAAAGCCAAACAAGGGGATTATCAAGAAGCCACTCAAGACTTCACCCAAGCTATCGACCTTGCCCCAAATAACGGATTAAAAGCAAAAGCCTATAACAACCGAGGATTTGCTAAAGAAAAACTAGGGCAAAAAGAAGAAGCCATTGAAGACTTCAAGGAAGCACAAAAGCTAGATCCTTCTGTTTTTTCTCGTGAAGAAGCAAAAAAACTACAAGAAGATATAAAAAAAGCCGGAGAAAAAACAAGAGTAGTTCAAGACTTTCAAGAAACCTTAAAACAGTTAAGGGGAACCTATTCTACTTCAAGGTGGGGTTGGGGCAGTTTATCCCTCGTAGCAATAGCGGGGACAGTAGTCTTGATGCTATATTTTTTAAAAACCCCACTAGAAGGGAGTTATATGTTTTGGAGAACAACTGCCCTTACCGTCTTTTCTACAACAGTTACTTTTATAATCATTCGATTTTTTAGTAAAGCACTTTATTTAACTAGGGATGCGGACAACCGCCTAGCCATGGCCAAGCTACTCCAAAAAATCAACCGGGACAGCGACAGCAATGAAAAAAAATCATGGCATAGCAAGGCAGAAGAAAAAATACTAGATACGATTATTTACCGGCCCGAAGAAAAGCCTAGCACTTCTACCAACCCCCAGGATAACCACGCAGTAGAAAAGCTCCTTAGAGAAATCGCTAGCTACTTAAAACTATCAAGAGGCAACAAGCAATAAGTAACGCAGGACTATTGCTTTTTTTAGTTGTTTAAATTTTCAAAAAATAAAGGTATAATAATTACTATGCTAGAAAATCAAGACGCAGAATTTTACTACCAGCAAGGAGTGGATAAACTTCAAGAAAAGCAATACTTAGAAGCCACCCAAGACTTTAGCGAAGCTATCCGTTTTAATCCGAGTGACGCGAATGTTTATTATCATCGTGGGCTAGCATGGTATCACCTAAAGCGATACATCCGAGCTATCCTAGACTATAATCAGGCCATTCGCTTAAACCCCAACTTCATAGCCGCTCATAACAGTCGAGGGCTAGCGAAAGATGATTTAGGACAACATCAAGAAGCCATCATGTACTACGGCCAAGCTATTAAAGTCGACCCCAACTTTGCCCCAGCCTACAATAACCGCGGGATTGCTAAAAAAAAACTAGGGCAATACCTCGAAGCCATTAAAGATTATACTCAGGCTATTCACTTAAGTCCCAACGATCCCACTATGTATCACAACCGCGGGATTGCTAGAGAAAAGTTAGGGCAATACCTCGAAGCCCAAGAAGATTTTGCTAGAGCTGAAGCGATAGAAGAAGACTTAAACAACCCTTTAGTTTAAATCCGGCCAGTTTTTTTCCGACTTCTTTAAATAGCCAGCTGTGTCCCGCAACCATCTTTTTCGAATAGCTAGGTTGTAGTTGAGATACAGTTTGCCATCTAAAATCGTCCACGCTCGCCCATCCCCTCTAACGAGGTAATCCTCTGCTACCCCATAGGCGCAATGCCCCCCATACTGAGGGTAGTAGGCTAAGGGATTTTTTTTAAACTGAGCCAAGTTAGCGGAACTAGAAAAGTACCATTTTTCTCCTTGCCATATATAAGTATGTTGCTTATTTCCTTTCACCGGTTTGTTTTGTTTAAAATAAGCCACCGGATCATAGCCTCCAATTGCTAAACCTTTTTCTACATAAATGGGGGTTGTTTTTTTAGTGGATTGAGGGGTTTCATCGGCTACTACCACTAAAAGCATCAAAGGGAAAAGCAGCATTGTTTTACTAAATTTTTTATAAATATCCGCAAAAATAGTTTGCATAAACTACTCCTTTAATTTTTTCTTCTATTATACCCTTAAAAAACTAGTTATGGGCTTTTTTTAGTTTTAACTAATGGCATTGTATGATACAATTTTTTCGATTATTTTTTCAGATAATATTATACCCACTTAAAATAAAATTTTAAAGGGAAATAAAATGAAAATTACTTTTTTAGATAGAGAAACTTTTCCTTTTTATACCACATTAGCAAAGCCTAACTTCCCCCACACCTGGGCAGAGTTTCCCTTTACTTCGGCTAGTGCTGTCCTAGATCGAGCCCAAGACAGCGACGTTCTTATTGTTAATAAAGTAAGATTATTTTCTGATATTTTAAAAAAACTCCCCAAGCTAAAATTCATTTCACTAACCGCAACTGGTTATGATAACGTGGACATTGACTACTGCAATGAGCACAATATTAGCGTGAGTAACGTGACCAACTACGGCACCGCTTCGGTGGTGGAGCACACGTTTACTTTAATTTTTGCTTTACTCAAAAACCTTAATCACTACGAAGCCACCGTCAAACAAGGCAACTGGGAAAAAGCTCAATATTTTTCTATTTTCCCCCAAAAAATAAACGAACTTCATCAAAAAACTCTTGGGATTGTCGGCCCGGGAACTCTAGGTCAAGGAGTAGCAAATATTGCCAATGCTTTGGGAATGAAGGTCTTGTTTAGTGGCCGAGAAAATAAAAGCTACCCTCACCTTCCCTACCCTTTCTTTCCCTTAAAAGATTTACTCCCCCAGGTAGACATTCTCACCCTGCATCTTCCCCTTACTCTAGCAAGTAAAGATTTAATCACCTTTAAGGAAATGCAAACTATGAAAAAAACTAGCATTATTATCAACACTGCTAGGGGTGGAATTGTCAACGAAAATGATTTAAAAAAAGCTTTGGTAGAAAAAGTGATCGCTGGAGCGGGAATTGACGTGTTATCTCAAGAGCCTCCAGTTAACGGCAACCCCCTCTTAACTCTAAAAAACCATCCTCATCTCATCATCACTCCCCATGTCGCTTGGGGAGGAGAAAATTCGGTGAATAATCTTATGAAAAAAACTATCGAAAACATTGAAAACTTTGTTAAAGGGAAACCTACTTCTTTGGTAACGAAAAAATAAATAGTGACTAATCACGCCAACCTATTCCTAGAAAAAATCCTTCAACAAATAGATAAACTTAGCGTAGAAAAATCTCCTTATTTTTTTAGTGTTAGTAAGGAAAAAAATCAACAACTAGCTCATTATGCCCAGTTGCTTTACGAGGAAAATTTAAAGTTTAATTTACTTGGAACGAAAGATATTGAAACCATCATCACTAAGCATATTTTTGATTCCCTTTTAGGAATAAATTTTTTCCCTCAACACAAAAAAGCAATTGCCGATCTAGGCAGCGGCGGAGGACTGCCGGCTATTCCACTTGCGATTTATCTCCCAAAAAATGACTTTTATTTAATTGAATCTAAAGAGAAAAAAACTTCTTTTTTAGAAAAGGTTACCAATAAAATAGAACTACAAAATATTCAGATAGTTAGCCAAAATATTGGAGAAGTAAAAAAGCAATTTAATTTTTTCACTGCCCGGGCTTTTAGCTCACTCAAAAAAATTATTCACCTAACCCAAAAAATAGCTAGTAAACCAACAACTTATCTTTTATACAAAGGGAAAAAAGTTACCATTGCAGAAGAACTAAAATTAATTAGCAAAAGTATCCACTACGAAATTATCCCCTTAAAGCATTCTCTTTTCGTTGGTGAGCGAAACTTAGTAAAACTAACTCTAAAGTAATGGGAAAAATTATCGTTGTTTCTAATCAAAAAGGTGGGGTTGGCAAAACCACTACCGTAGTCAACTTAGCTTATGAATTATCTCGGCTAAAAAATAACGTTTTAATTATTGACCTAGACCCTCAAGGGAACTGCAGCAGTGGGTTGGGCATTGAAACAAGAGAAAAAATTAATCTCTACGAATGCCTAGCAGAAAATATTTCAATCAACGAAGTGATTTACTCTAGTAAATTTGATCGGCTTTCTTTAATTCCCGGGACGGAAGACTTAACTGGAGCAGAAATAGAGTTAAGCGAAATGGAAAAAAAAGGAAGCCTTTTAAAAGAAAAAATCAAAGAGCTAAGTGAAAACTACCATTATATTTTTCTTGATACTCCTCCTGCTTTAGGTATGTTATCTTTAAATGCTTTTACTGCAGCTCAAAGCGTTTTAATCCCTATTCAATGCGAGTACTATGCTCTAGAAGGCATTTCTCTTCTATTAAAAAACATTAAGCGCATCAAGGAAAACTTTAACCCTTATCTAAAAATTGAAGGTATACTATTAACCATGTTTGATAGTAGGACTAATCTTGCCAAAGACGTAGCCGAAAACGTTAGACTGCATTTTAAAGAAAATACTTTTAATACAGAAATTATGCGAAATATAAAAATTAGCGAAAGCCCTTCTTATGGTATGCCGGTAGGCGTTTATGCCCCAGAGAGTGCTGGAGCTATTGCCTATAAAAAACTAGCTGAGGAATTTATCAAAAAAAATGAAAAGTAAAAACCCTAAGAAAAAAACTGGCTTGGGCGGGAAAGGGTTATCCATTCTTTTTCAAGAAGGGAAAAAATTTGATGAAAAATTTTCTGAAGAAAAAAAAATCCTCAAGGAAAAACTGCAAGACATTGCTACCGATAAAATTATTCCTAACGCCCTCCAACCTCGAACTTTTTTTGATGAAGAAAAAATTATGGAACTTAGCGAATCGATTAAAAACTATGGAGTAATTGAACCCGTTATCGTTAGCCCCGCTAATGCCCAAGGAGAATACGAGTTAGTTGCCGGAGAAAGAAGGTGGCGCGCTTGTCAAAAAGTGGGGATAAAAAGCATCCCAGCGATTATCAATAACCAAAATAGCGATAACCTCATTGAAATGATGCTCATTGAAAACATTCAAAGAGAAGACCTTAATTTAATTGAGCAGGCGAGGAGCTTTAAATTAATTTTAGAAAAAAAAAATATCACTCAAGAAGAACTAGCGAGTAGCTTAGGGAAAAATCGCACGTATATTACTAATCTCCTACGCATTCTAAAACTTCCTACTTTTGTTCTAAAAGATTTAGAAGTCCAAAAAGTATCCCTAGGGCAAGCAAAAGTATTGGTTGGACTTAAAGAAACAGAAATAGCATTCCTCCACGAAGAGATTATCAAAAAAAATCTCACCGTTCGCGAAATAGAAAAAAAAACTAAACTATTAAAAAGCAATAAACTCTTCTCTAAAAAAGAAGTAGAAAAAAAAGACCCTGATTTGTTGGAGATAGAAAAACTCTTTCGCGAAAAATTAAAAACCAAAGTATCGATTAAAAAAATCAAAAACAAAACGGGAAAAATAGAAGTGGAGTACTACGACTACGATGATCTTTTTACTATCCTCCATAAAATTCAATAACTCATTATACTTAAAAAAATTATTTATTATCTAGACGAAACGCCTGGAGTCCCGGGTCAAAAAAGTAACCGACTCCATTTTTGACTAAATTACTTTGAAATAAATTTTGATTTTTTTGATAAAAATTTTCTCCCCATTCAGTTGGCAAAAAATCATACCCTGCTTTTAAAAGGCTTTTTTGACTAAGCTCATGATGTGGAACGTAGGTTACTTTAAAATCAATATCCCCACCATGAATTAAATGAGCCAACACCGCTAACAAATTCCCCTCGTTAGTTTTTTTACTACTGGTAAAGTTTTCAAACTCTTCGATAATTTTTGCTTTTTTCTGGTATCCAATTCTTTTAATAAGCTCATTATCAATTGGTTGTGGTGAAAAAGCTTTTACCCCTAAGGCAATGATGATGAGCTCTCCTCCCGGTTTGATTATTTCCCGAAGTCGATAAATTGCTTTATTGCAAAGCCAAGTGTAGTGATATTTTACCGCCGGCATCCAGGCATAAACTTTTTTTAAAGGAGAATGAATAACTCGACAATTTTCTTTCAAGGTTAGTTTAGCGGCTTCTAGAAAAGTTTTTTTTTCACTGCCAAAAAATAATCCTTTTAACTTATTTTCATTAACTTCTTTTCTAGTTACCGTGTAGAGAAAATAAATATTAGAATTTTTAGGTTTGAGATGCTTAAGGTAAATGGCATTGATAATTTCTCTAATAGGATTGCTAATTTTTAACAAAATATTTTCAATCCCGATAAGGGAGCTAAGCCAATGGGTTTGGTTAATGATGGCTTCTCCTCCTAGTCCGATGATAATATTTTTAGTGTAATTAGACACTCCTAAAACTTCATGAGGAACAACTTGCCCTAAAGAAAGGACCAAATCAAAATCTAATAAATGTTGACTAACTTTTATGGGGAAAGCCGGTAGCCTAATTAAACCTTTTAATTTTTCTGGGAGTAATTTTTTTAATTCTTCCCACTGGTAAATCCCTAAAGTAGCACACTGATGGTAAGGATCGTGATCGAGAAAATTCATTTGTTCAAAAGCACTGCCAAACATTATTTCTTTTTCGGCTAAAGTCATTTTTCGATGAAGGCCAATTGCCGGCAAAACCGCTAAGAAATAATTCTCTCTTAGCTTATCATAAAGCAAAGTTGTTAGCTCTCCTAATCTTCCATCCAAACGAGTAATATCGGGAGGAACTAAAAGAATTGAACGAGGTTTTTTTTGTTGGATGACGTTAACTATTTTAGTTAGAAAATAATTTTTTTCTTTTTCGGTTAAATTATCAGAAATTATTTGAAAGGAATCCACTTAAAAAAGCAAGTAATAAATAACGCTATTTACTATTTGACGAACCACGTATTGACATCAATAACGCCTAATAAATTTAAAATAAAAAAAATCATTAAACTAAAAAAAGCATAACGAATAAAGCGCTCCCCTCCGGTAATGGTAATTTTAGCTCCTAACAAACTCCCCACAACAGCCCCTAAAGATAGCACAATCCCAATTCGCCAAAGGATTAAATCATAATAAATAAAAATTATTAACGCAATAATATTAAGGGTCAAAGTAAGAAATATTTTTAAAGCATTAGCTGTAAGTAAATTGTAACGACTAACAATAACTAAAACAAAAACCATTAAATATCCCACCCCAGCTTGGATAAAACCGACATACAAACCTACGAAAAAAAAAGCAACTATTTCCAAAAATTTTAATTTTCTAATAACAAAATTATTTTGCTCACGGGGTTCTTTAGGTTTAAAAAGCATAGCAAATAAAACTCCGATAAGAATAAACGCAATCACTTTTTTCATTAACTCATCATCAATATCAACCGCCACTAAAGCCCCAATAATTGCTCCGAGTAAAGCAGGCAAAGAATATAGCAACCCATTTCTCACATCTAAAACTTTTTTTCTATGAAAAGCGATACTCCCAGTCATACTTTGAATAACAATAGCCACTCGATTAGTAGCATTAGCCATATTAGCATCTAATCCATAAAGAATTAAAAGTGGGAGAGTTAAAAGAGAGCCCCCACCAGCTATCGTATTCATAAAAGAAGAAATCACCCCTATAAAAAAAACTACGGTGTATTCATTAAAAGTTAAATCTAAATGCTCCAAAAAATCCCTTTTTTAAATTCCCATAAGAATGTATTTTAAATTGAGGTACTCATCTATTCCCCAGTGCGAACCTTCTCGCCCCAACCCACTTTCTTTAACCCCACCGAAAGGGACTGCCGCAGTCGAAATAATGCCTTGATTAATCCCCACCATTCCCACTTCTAAAACCTCCGCTACTCGCCAAGCTCGACTTAAATCTTTGGTAAAAAAATAACTGGCTAAACCATAGGAGGTGTTATTCGCTAAAGCAATAACTTCCTCTTCATTTTTAAAAGAAATTAGCGGCGCTAAAGGACCAAAAGTCTCTTCTTGATTAATCAAACATTTTTCATTTACATCCGTTAGGATAGTGGGTTCAAAAAAAAAGCCAGCTAAATTATTTTGAAGCTCTCGCCCGCCGCAGATAATCTTAGCTCCCCGATTAAGTGCATCAGCCAAATGCCTTTTTACTTTTTTGAGAGCATTTTCATCGATAAGAGGCCCCTGTTCAATCCCAGCTACTAGGCCATTACCTACTTTTAGTTTTTCTACTTCTCGTTTGAGAAGTAGAGTAAACTCTTCATAAATTTCTGCTTCAATGAAAAAGCGATTAGCACAAACACAAGTCTGCCCGGTATTGCGATACTTGCAGATAATCGCCTCTTTTACAGCTACTTTTAAATCAGCATCTTTAAAAACAATAAAAGGAGCGTTCCCTCCTAATTCTAAAGATACTTTTTTCAAAGTAGTAGAGCTTTGGCGAAGTAATAGTTTCCCCACTGCCGTTGAGCCGGTAAACGATATTTTTTTTACTAAGGGATTCGTCGTTAGCTCTTCTCCTATTTGGGCGTAATCACCAAAAACTAAATTGATTACTGACGGCGGCATTCCCGCTTCGATAGCTAAAACTAAAATAGCGATAGCCGAGAGAGGAGTTTTTTCAGCAGGTTTAATCACACAAGTACACCCAGCAGCTAGTGCGGGGGCTATTTTTCGAGTAAGCATAGCCAAAGGAAAATTCCAAGGAGTAATAATTCCCACGACACCTACGGGTTGTTTTTCAATGACAATCCGAACATCTGCTTTATGGGGAGGAATAATTTCTCCATAAGCTCGTTTCCCTTCTTCAGCAAACCATTCCAAGAAAGAAGCAGCATAGCTAACTTCGGCCTTGGATTCGTTTAAAGGTTTGCCTTGCTCTAAGGTCATAATAGTAGCTAAATCATCTTGATTTTCTTTCATAAGGGAAGCCCATTTTAAAAGAAAAACAGCTCGTTCACTCGCTAAAGTTTTTTTCCAATTATGAAAAGCCGTAAAACTATGATCAATTGCTTTTGCAGTTGCTGACCGACTAAGAGATGGTAAAGTTGTTAAAATTTCTCCAGTCGCGGGGTTAATGACTTCAAAACTATTTTTTGCTTTGCTAACCCATTCATTATTAAGGCAATAACCATTAGCTAATAAATTAGTATTTTTAATAAGCTTTTCTAAATTATTTTTCATTTTGCTTTTCCTTATTGGTTAAAAATTTTAAGTGGAGTGGAGTTCCTAAGAGATTAAAATATTTCGTTAAAAAGTTATGCAAGTAATCAACTACTTTTTTTTCCAAGTGTTTTTTTTCATTGATATAAAGTTGGAACAAAGGAGGAGAAGTTTTTATTTGAGTGGCGTAATAAATTTTAAGAATTTTTTTTTGTCTAAAGCTAGTATCATATTCGCTCATAGCCATTTTAAGAGCTTCGTTTAAATGGCTAGTTTTAATTTCTATTTGGTGATTATAAAAAGCCCGCATTATTTTTTTAAAGACTACTTTTTTTCTCTCAATTGAAAAAAACTTTTTAGAAGATAATGGAGAAAGTAAAAATTTTTTTAAAATCGGATAAAGTTCGGTAATGTTTTTTTTAAAAGGAGCCCAGTTTTTTTTGGTCAAAAGATCCCATTTATTAAAAAAAATCAACAAGGTTTTTTTTTTACTATGAATAAGTGAAATGAGTTTTTTATCTTGGTCAGTAAGGTTATAAAAGTTTTCTTCTATTTCCTTGGCATCGATAATAAGGAGGATCACTTCAGCTTGATTGATGGCATGAAAAGATTTTTTTAGCGAAAGATTTTCCACCATTTGCTTTTTAGTTTTTTTTTTTCGAATACCAGCAGTGTCAATTATTTTATACTTTTTATCTTGATAAAAAACAAACTCATCTACTAGGTCTCTCGTAGTCCCGCTCTCTTCTTTAGTGATGCTTCTCTGCCAACCGAGAAAAGCATTGAGAAAAGAAGATTTACCCACATTAGGCTTGCCGATAATTGAAAAACTTCCTACGCAATCATTAGGTAACGAATCAGAGTTTTTAGGAAGGATTTTTTTTTTAACTAAATGGTTTTTAAGGGAAAAAATTTTATCCCTTAATGCTTGTATATTATTTTTGGTTTTTGCAGAAACTAAAAAAAAATCTTCATTAGCAACCCCATAAAGATCACCCAAAAGCATTTCTTTTTTTTCACTATCTACCTTATTAGCAATAAAAATAGTTGGCAAAGCATTTTTCAAAATATTTTTATTAATCGCTTGATAAAGAAGTTTATCTTCCCCACTAATATCTGAAATATCAAAAATCACTAACAGCCCATCAATGGTGCTTAACTCTTTTTTTAAATGCTTTTGAATATAGGCGCTAGCACTAATGGCCGACTTCTCGACTTCCATCCCCGGGAGATCAGCTAAAATAAGAAAGTCTTCACCATCACGCAAAAACCCCTTTACTCGGTCTCTAGTAACCCCACGCTCTTTAGCAATAATAGATTTGTTTTGGCTTAAAAGGGCATTAAAAAGCGACGATTTCCCCACGTTGGGTTTTCCTAGAAGGCCAAAACGGTACATATAAAAAAGTGACTATTTTATTGGTTTTATTGCTTTTAACTTACTTGATTCTTCCAGAAAAAGTTCTATTTTTTATTAAATTTTCTTTAACGGGTAATTATTATTGTATTATGGTTTTTAAAATTTTTATTTTGATTTAATTTTTTTCTAATCTTAGAAAATTCCATAGGTAAGTTTTTTTTAAACGACAATATAATTTTTTCGAAATTTGGACTTTTTATTTAGTTCAATATTTCAATATTTTAAATTTATTTACAGGATAAAGAATGAAAAAAGTAAACATAGAAAAAAATAAAAATCTTTCATTTGACGAATATGATAACCAGCTCAATGAAAATGCCGATAGAGAATCGGATTTTTCAAAAATAGTCAATGAGACGATTTCTAGGAGAGGTTTTGTTGATACGTCGTTTAAGTTTGGATTAATGGCTCTAGTTTTTAATCTAACTCCAAAATCTTTTTTTGCGCAAAACAAGAGTGCAAAACTAAGCTTCTCTCCAGTTAAGGCTAATACCGAAGATACCATTACCGTTCCCCAAGAATATACTTGGGACACAGTGGTAAGCTGGGGCGATCCACTTTGGTCAAAGGGGAAAAAATTTAATCAAAAAACTAGAGGAACTGGGAGCAGTCAAGAACTAGCTTTTGGAGATAACAATGATGGAATGGCGATTTTTTTTAAAAATGGAGTTTATGTTTTAGCAGTAAATAACGAGTATACAAATAATAATATTTCACATGGTAACCGAAAATCTGGACTCCCAGAAACAAATGATGATGTTCGAAAAGGAATGGCTGCTCACGGAGTGTCGGTATTTGAAATTAAAGAAAATCGAGGGAAGTGGCAAGTGGTTAAAGATTCTCCTTACAATAGAAGAATTACTGCAACTTCAGAAATGACAATTACTGGCCCGCTTAAAGGCTATGATAAATTAAAAACCAAAGCTGATCCTAAAGCCACAAGAGCAAGAGGAACTTGGAATAACTGTGGTAATGGGGTAACTCCTTGGAATACCTATTTGGCTTGCGAAGAAAATTTCAACGGCTACTTTTCTAGTAGTGATGCAAATTATCAACCAACAGCTGAAATGAAACGCTATGGAGTCAGTAATCAAGACTGGGGGTATGCTTGGGGAAAATACAACGAGCAATTTGACATTAGCAAAAATCCTAACGAAGTCAATAAAGCTGGTTATATTGTTGAAGTTGACCCTTTTAATCCTAGCTCTACTCCTAAAAAACTAACAGCCCTTGGACGTTTTAAACATGAAAATGCTGATGTGGTAATTGCTAAAAATGGAAAAGTGGTAGTTTATATGGGAGATGATGAGCGTGGGGAATTCCTTTACAAATACGTAAGCGATAAGAAATATAAAGCCAACGGGAATAACGATGATCTCTTACAAAAAGGAACTCTTTACGTGGCGAAGTTTCACAATAACGGCAAAGGAGAATGGCTTGCCTTAACCCCTAAAACAACAGGAATGACTAAAGAGGAAATTTGCCTCCACACTCGAATGGCTGGTTCCAAAGTGAAAGCCACTACAATGGATCGACCAGAATGGGTGGCGTCTAACCCTAAAAAAGTAGAGAGCTATTGCTGCTTAACTAACAATAAAAATCGAGGAATAAAGCCTAATAAAGGCGGAGATAACACTCCTGTTGGAGGGCCTAATCCTAGAGAGAAAAACCTTTACGGGCAAATTGTCCGCTGGATTCCTCAAGGGAAAGACCATAGTGCCACTAAATTTGATTGGGATTTATTTGTCTTAGCCGGCAATCCCACCGTTCATAACGACAAGCGAGCAGGTTCTAAAAACATTAATGCAGATAATATGTTTAATTCTCCTGATGGTTTAGCTTTTGATAACAAAGGATTAATTTGGATTCAAACCGATGGAAAATACTCCAATACCGGTGATTTTGCTGGGATGGGAAATAATCAAATGCTAATTGGAGATCCAGCAACTGGAGAGATTAAACGTTTTCTAACCGGCCCAAAATCTTGCGAGGTGACGGGAATTACTTTTTCTCCAGATAATAAAACGGTTTTTGTGGGGATTCAACATCCAGGAGAAGACTTAGAGAAAAACCCTAGTCATTTTCCTGATGGCGGTAATTCCGTTCCACGATCTTCTATTGTCGCTATCTCAAGAAAAGACAAAAAAATCATTATTTAACCCTCCACATAAAGCATGGTATTAAAAAATACCATGCTTTTTTCACCGGCTTTTATTTTTTTTAAAAAATAATTTTTAGGGAAAAATTGCAATTTTGACGCTTTTGTTGTATTATTTAATCATAATGCGTAGAGTCAAAATAAACTGCCAAAAATGCCAGCACTTTTTTATCACTTGGAGAAAAAATTATCCCTACGGTTGCAAGGCTTTTAATATGGAGAGCAAAGAATTTCCTGCTAAACAAGTGCTTTATTCCTCAGGAGAGGAATGCCTTTTTTTCACTCCTAAATTAATCTCAAAAAAAAACTCGCAAAAAACAAAACCATTAAACGCTACTAAATCTTTAGATGACTCATCCTTCGATAAAAAAATTTAATAGATTAGTCAAATTAAAATAAAAAAAACATTGTTCGGCTTTCTTACTTTATTTTTAGAGTATAATTTTTACAATGACAGTCTCAACAAAAGTCAAAAAAAATAGTTTAATTTTTTTAGCACATGGCAGCAGAAGAAAAGAATCTAATCAAGAAATAGAAAATCTTTTTAAAGAAATAGCCCCACTGATTTTTAAAAATTACGCAGTAGCTCAAGTTGCTTTTTTAGAATTAGCTGACCCTAGTTTAGAAATAACTATTGATGATTTCATTTTGAATAAAAAAGTAGCAGCAATAAAGATATTCCCTTACTTTTTAGCCGCCGGCAATCATATCGCCAAAGACATCCCTAGTCTCATTAAAGAGGCTCAAGAAAAGCACCGTCATAAAATCCCCATCACCATACTGGACTATTTTGGCAAAACAAAAAACCTAAGCGATTTCATTGCTAAGTCCATTGTCAATAACTAAAACTACACCAGTTAGTAGTCATTGATTGTTTCTTTCATTTAATCTTTTTCAAAGTTCTTTTTTTTCGATTATTGTTTTAAATATTACCTTTCTTTCTATTTGGTTAGATCACGAAGGGTATGATAAAAATAACATTTCTAAGGTTTTTCTCATCTTAGCTATTTCGCGGTTGGTTACCTTTTTTTGCTTATTTTTTTTCGTAAGAAAAATAAAAATTCCTGATGATAAAAAAATACTATATATACTCACGTTAATTTTCTTTTTAAGCTGGGGATTTTTTACCGTTCAAAATTTATTAATTTTTAGTATTTTTATTTTTCTCAATAATTTTTTTTTAGCTTTTCTAGGCCCTTTATTAGAAGCGTTCATCAGCAAATTAGCCAAGGGAATAAAAAAAAACTACGCACTAATTCGCCGCTGGGGAACTTTAGCTTTTTTGTTAGCAACCCTTATTTTTGGTTTTCTTTTTGATTATATCAGTATAGCTAATTTTCCTTTTATTTTTATTAGCCTAGTTGGCAGTGGTTTTATTTTTTTTGTTATTTTTAATAACCAGTATCAAAAAACTTTTTTAGCTCGTAGGCAAAAAACTTCGAAAGAAGAAAATACTCCGATTACCCAAAACAATGTCATTATTTTAATCATCGCTTTTCTCTTAATGGGTAGCCACGCAGGCCATCTCAATTACGCTTCTTTAATTTGGAATAAGCAAGGTTGGAATCTTTCTACTATTGGGATTTTAGGGGCGATCGGAGTCATTGCCGAGTTTATCTTTTTTAGTTTTAAAAAGATTAATTTTGGCAATAATGTTATTATCAAAAAAGCTCTTTTTTGGGGAATCGTTTTAACGAGTTTACGGTGGGTAATTCAAGGTTTTTTCTTAGAAAATATTATAGTGCAATTTATCTGCCAACTTCTGCATGCCTTTTCTTTCGGCCTAAACCATCTTTTAATTATAAGCTATATGAAAACCAATCTAAAGGAAAGCCAGTTTAATCACTTTCAAGGCAGTTACTTTCTTTTTTCTTTTGGCTTAGGTTTCGCTTCTTACACTTATGTGACGAATTATTTATTTATTCACGTTTCAAATTTTTCTTTGTATGGATTTAGTGCTTTGGGAAGTTTATTAACTTTGCTATTTCTTTATTTTCTAAAAACGGAATCTGTTTTGAAAAAAGCTTAAAAGGGAATTATTAAAAGTAGATTATCATGGTTTGTTATTATTTTACTTACTATCAAAAAAATATATAGTAATATAAATTATTATGGAAACGACAAAAAAAACCGTAGCCATTTGCTATGACTTTGACGGTACTCTTTCCCCCGACAACATGCAGGAGTATTCTTTCATTCCTCAGCATTTGGAAATAGATAAAGAATATTTCTGGAAACTAGTAAGAGAAAATGCCAAAAAAAACGATATGGATCAGATCCTTTCCTATATGGAATTAATGATTGACAAGGCCAAAGAAAAAGAAAAAAGTTTCACCAAGGAAACTTTTAAAGAGAATGGAAAAAGCATTAAATTTTTCGAAGGCGTGGCTGAATGGTTTGAGCAGATAAATGCTTACGCGGAAAAAAAAAATCTACTAACCGAGCATTACATCATTTCGTCGGGAATAAAACCTATGGTTGAGGGATGTGCCATTCAAGATAAATTCAAACATATTTTCGCTTGTGATTTTAAATACGATGGTAATGGAGTAGCTAAACATCCTTCCGTGGTAATTAATTACACCACTAAAACTCAGTACTTGTTTAGGATTAATAAAGGCATTTTAAACAATTCCGATAATCAAAAAATTAACCAATTCACCCCCGAAGATAAAAGAAGAATACCTTTTTCAAGGATGATTTATTTGGGAGACGGAGAAACGGATGTCCCAGCTATGAAAATGATTAATTATCAAAAAGGCTATTCCATCGCTGTCTACGATCAGCATAACGAAGAAAAAAAAAAAGAATGCTTAGAACTTTTAAACCATGAAAGGTGTTCTTTCATTGCCCCGGCTAACTATAAAAAAGAATCCCCTTTAGATAAAATCATCAAGCTACTATTAGATAAAATTTCTAGCGAAGTGCAGCTAATTGGCTTAGGTAATCCGTTAAAAAAATAATATGAGAAAACCTGTCTTTTATGACCGGATTACCTTATATGTAACTTCCGGGCATGGAGGTCCGGGCCTGATTTCTTTTCGAAGAGAAAAATATATCCCTAAGGGCATGCCGGACGGAGGAGATGGTGGGGATGGCGGGGACATTATTTTTAAGGTTAATCCCCAACTAAATCACCTAGCTCATTTGCGTTATAAAAGAATTTTTAAAGCAGGAGCCGGGAAGAACGGCATGCGTAAAAGAGCAACCGGAAAAAAAGGAGAAAATATTATTATTGAAATTCCTTTAAACACTCAAATTAAAACCCAAGCCAATGAGCAGATAATTCATAGTTTTGAAAAGAAAAACGAAACCTTAGTTTTTTTAAAAGGAGGTAAAGGTGGCAAAGGTAATTTTCATTTTAAATCATCTACTCGGCAAAATCCCACTTATGCTCAAGAAGGCCTTCCCGGGGAAAGTGCCGACATTATTTTAGAATTAAAACTCTTAGCTGATATCGGTTTAGTGGGGTTTCCTAATGTGGGGAAATCTAGTTTTCTCAATGCTTTTACCAACTCTAACTCCCCAGTGGGCGATTATTCTTTTACTACTTTAAATCCTTTTTTAGGCGTTTTTCATTTAAACGAATATCAGCATCTACTTATTTCCGATATACCGGGGATCATCGAAGGCGCCCATCAGGGGAAAGGTCTAGGTATTCAATTTTTAAAGCACATTGAAAAAACTTCTTATTTGTTTTATTTATTAGATAGCACCAGTTCTAACCCTTTTGATGATTTTAAAAAGCTCCAAAAAGAGCTATCCGAGTATAACCCTGCTTTAGTGGGAAAGCCCTTTAAAATTATTATCACTAAAATTGATTTAAACCCTAACCAGAAAGAAATAACTGAATTATTCTCTAATGATGAAAGAACCCATCTTTTATTTCTTAGTAGTAAAGAAAAAATAGGATTTACTAAATTAACTAATGCCATGAAAATAATTTATAATACAATACACCAAACTACTTTTTAATCGCTAAACTATTTTTATACTAATTAGTAGTTTTTTATTTTTCGAAGAAGGAGTTAGCCATGACTTATCAAAACGAATATCAAAAATACCTAGAAAACACTGAGCAATTTTGGCAAGAAAAAAGTAAATTAATAAAATGGTTTAAAGAGCCTACTATTATTCTAAATAAAAATGACGATGGACTTTATCGTTGGTATAGTGATGGATTATTAAACACGTGCTATCTAGCACTAGACTACCACGTAGAGCAAGGCCGAGGAGAAAACATAGCCCTTATTTATGATTCTCCAGTAACCGGAGTTAAGAAAAAAGTTACTTACCAAGAGCTAACTGACAAAGTAGCAAAATTTGCTGGGGCCTTAAAAGAGCAAAACATTCAAAAAGGGGATACCATCGTTATCTATATGCCTATGATTGAAGAGACGATTATTGCTATGCTGGCTTGTGCTAGGCTAGGAATTATTCATTCGGTTGTTTTTGGGGGATTTGCCGCTAGAGAGTTGGCAATTAGAATTGACGATGCGAAACCCAAAGCCGTAATCACTGCTAGTTGTGGGATAGAGTTTAGTAATGTTATCGCTTACAAGCCTTTAGTAGACGAAGCCCTTGAATTAGCTCAGCATAAAGTCGATAAAGTTATTATTAAAAAAAGAAAAGAGCTAATCGATTACCCCTTAACTACCGGAAGAGATTTTGATTTTGATGAGTTGCATGAAAAAGCAGAGCCAGCTCCTTGGGTAGCCGTAGAAGCCAATCACCCCTTATATATCCTCTACACCTCTGGGACTACTGGCAAACCTAAAGGAGTAGTCCGCGATAATGGTGGTCACGCAGTGGCGTTGAAATATAGTATGGACACTATTTATAACGTTAAAGCAGGAGAAGTATTTTGGTCGGCTTCGGATGTAGGCTGGGTGGTGGGGCATTCCTATATTGTTTATGCTCCTTTACTGCAAGGGTGTAGCACTATCATCTTCGAAGGCAAACCAGTTAGAACGCCTGATGCAGGAACATTTTGGCGGATTATGGCAGAATACCAAGTTAAGTCTTTTTTTACTGCTCCTACTGCTTTTCGAGCCGTGAAAAAAGAAGACCCCGAAGGAAAACTGAAAAATAATTACGACTTATCCCATTTAAAACATATTTTCCTAGCAGGTGAGAGATTAGACCCGCCTACTTACGACTGGTTAAAAGCATTACTTAAAATTGACATAATTGATAACTGGTGGCAAACTGAAACAGGGTGGCCCATTGTTGCCAACCCTATTGGTATCGAAAAATTTCCGGTTAAAGTAGGGTCTTCTACTTTTCCTGTTCCTGGATACCAAGTAGAAATACTAGATGAAAACGGGGAAAAACTCCCTAAAAACACATCAGGCTACATTGCCTTAAAGCTACCTATGCCTCCCGGGAATTTGCTAACCCTTTGGCAAGACGATAAAAGGTTTAAAGAAAATTACTTAACCTTCAAAGAAGGGTACTACTTAGCCGGAGATGGGGGCTACTGTGATGAAGACGGCTACGTTTTCATTATGGGAAGAGTTGACGATATCATCAACGTAGCAGGGCATCGCTTATCCACCGGAGAAATGGAAGAGATTATTGGCTCTCACCCAGCAGTTGCTGAGTGCGCCGTAATTGGTTTAAACGATGAGATTAAAGGAGAAGTTCCTTTAGGATTAACCGTAATAAAAGACGGGATTACTATCGATGAGAAATCAATAGAAAAAGAAATTATCCAACTAGTAAGGGATAAACTAGGAGCGGTCGCTTCTTTTAAAAAAAATTTAGTCATTAAAAGGTTGCCGAAAACTCGCTCAGGTAAAATTTTAAGAAAAAGTTTGCGACTACTCAGCCAAAATGTAGATTTCCCAATTCCTCCGACTATTGATGATCCGCAAATTTTAGTGGAAATAAAAGAGATTTTTCATAAAAAAGCGATTTTAAAATAAATTTTTAAAAAAAAACCTTCCATTTTAAATTATAAAAAAATAATAGTCAATCAAATTATTTATTATATAATTAAACGACTATGTTATCTTTAGAGAATAAAACTGCTTTAATCACGGGATCTAGTAGGGGGATTGGCCTAACTATAGCAAAAAAATTTGCTAGTCTAGGCTGTAATATTATTCTTAACGGAGAAGGGATGAACTTAGATCTCCTAGACCAGTTAAAAAATGATTTTCACCGACAATATCAAGTAAAAACTAGTGCTTTTTCAGCTGATGTTTCTTCCAATGAAGAAGTTATCAAACTTTATGAATTTGCATTAAAAGAGCATACAGCTGTCGACATTATCGTTAACAATGCTGGAATAACTAGAGATAATCTCCTGCTTCGTATGAAAGAAGAAGACTGGAACGCGGTGTTAGATATCAATTTAAAATCAGCTTTTTTGATTTGTAAGCATTTTTCAAGGAATATGCTAAAGTTAGGTAAAGGGAGAATTATTAACATATCTTCAGTAGTGGGGCAAATGGGGAATGCAGGGCAGACTAACTATTCTGCTTCCAAAAGCGGGTTAATCGGCTTTAGCAAATCACTGGCCCGTGAGTTAGCTAGTAAAAAAATAACGGTTAATGTCATTGCTCCAGGTTACATAAAAACTCAGATGACTGATAACTTAAACGAAGAAGTTAAAAATAATTTACTAAATTTAATCCCTTTGAAAGAACTTGGAACTAGCGAAGACATTGCTAATTTAGCAGCTTTTTTAGCTAGCGATTTATCTGGTTATATTACCGGACAAGTAATTGGCGTTAACGGTGGAATGTTAATGTGAAAAAATATTTAAAAATAATGGAGGTAAACAATTATGGCTATTGATGAAGAAAAAATTAAGGACATTATAGTTGACAAGATTGGATGTAAAAAAGAAGAGGTAGTTCCCGAGGCTTCCTTTCAAGACCTAGGGCTAGATTCTTTGGATGCGGTGGAATTAATAATGTTAGTGGAAGAAGAATATAATATTCAAATATCCGATAGCGAAGCAGAGAACCTAAAAGTTGTTGGAGATCTTATTAGTATTATAAAAGAAAAATCTGCTAATTAAAAATGATGGATAAAAGGGTTGTAATAACTGGCATAGGGGTTATTAGTCCCTTAGGGAATAGCGTTCAAGAAGTATGGGATAAAGTCATTAAAGGAGAAAGTGGTATCGACACCATAAAATCTTTTGATGCTTCTTCTTATACTTCAAAAATTGCTGGGGAAGTTAAAAACTTCGATATGAAAGAGCATTATCCTACTACTGCTTTTATTAAAGCAAAAAAGTTGGATAATTTCGTTCATTATGCCTATGCTGCCACTAAACAGGCATTAACCCAGGCTAACATCACTATTAATGAAAGTAATGCCCCTAGGATTGGGGTATCCTTAGGTACCGGCATCGGGGGAATTGAAACTCATACGAGAGAAACTTTAGTTTTAAAAGATAAAGGGCATAAAAGGGTAAGCCCTTATTTCGTTCCCGCCACTATCGGTAATATGGCGGCAGGGTTTGTTTCCATTCAATTTGGCTTAAAAGGGCCTAATGTCTCGACTCAAACCGCTTGTGCCACCGGGAATCATGCCATTAGCTATGGTGATTTAATTATCCGCTCCAACCAAGCGGATGTCATGGTAGTAGGAGCTTCTGAAAGTGCGGTGGAAGAAGTAACCATAGCAGGATTTTGCAATATGCGCGCACTTTCTACTAGCTATAACGATAACCCTCAAACAGCATCTAGGCCTTTTGATAAAAGCCGGGATGGTTTTGTCATAGCTGAAGGAGCCGGGGTATTAATTTTAGAGGATTATGAACATGCTAAAAAAAGGAATGCTAATATCATCGCTGAATTAGTTTCCGTGGGAATGTCAGGGGATGCTCATGATATGGTAATGCCTTGTAGTGATGGAGAAGGGGCCTACAATGCCATGAATAACGCCCTTACTTTAGGTAAAGTTAACCAGGAAGAAATTGACTACGTAAACTTTCATGGGACTTCTACTCCCTTGGGTGACTTAGCCGAAACCACTGCTGTACTAAAACTCTTTAAAGACAAAAAACTACCTCACTTAGGTTCTACTAAGTCAATGACTGGCCATCTAATAGCCGCTGCCTCGGCAATAGAAGCGGTTATTTCCGTTCTAAGCATTAGTAAAGGGGTTGTTCCTCCAAATATCAACATCTTTGAATTAGACGAGAAATTGGGTGTTAGCTTAGAAAACCTTAGTTTAGAGCCAATAGAGAAAAAAGTGAACTACGTTTTATCTAACTCTTTTGGTTTTGGTGGGCATAACTCTGCTGCTATTTTTAAAAGCTACCAATAAAAAATCTCTTTAAAGATTGTTTGGCTGTCGGCTAAAGCCTATTCCGCTCTCGTTAGCGTTAGAGAAAAAATATCTCGTTAAAAATAGATTTAATTCCTTTCATAATAATCAGTTAATTTTCAAAAAAGGGATAGAAGCAAAAGCCATTGTAAATGAACATCAGCCCTTTACTGCTGCAGAAATGCAAGAAAAGAATGCTAGATTTACCACTTCTTCTTTAGAATTAGAAATTGCTTGTGGGATGGGGGATTTTCTCATTGAAATAGCTAGAAAATTTAAAGGAAATTTTTTCGTAGGCGTGGACTGGTCATTAGCTTGTTTGCAAAGAGCAGTTAAAAAAGCCCAGGATTATAATTTAGACAATGTCTTGTTTTATCATGGGGACGCCTATGATTTTTTAAAATATGATTTTAAAGATTTTAACTTCACTAAAATAATGATTAATTTCCCTGATCCTTGGCCAAAAAAAAAGCATTGGAAAAGAAGGATTATTAATCTTAATTTCTTAAAACTGCTAAGCACAAAATTAACGGCTACCGGCAAGCTGATAACCGCTACCGACGTTTATCCGTTATTCCTTTATCACAATAGTCTTATTAAAGAAAGCGAGAATTTTCTTCAATCAAAAACTCAAAATAACTATAATAATTATAATGCTATTCCCCACCCCTATTACGCCGAAGCGTCAAAATATCAAAAAAAAAACCTTAGTGGCTCGAATAAAGTTTTTTATACCCTGCATCAAAATAAATAATCTAGTCGTTTAAATAAATCCCCTTGAACTTTAAGAATATTCCCCCATTTTTAAGATAATTTATAATATAATTATTTTTGCTAGGCGCCAATAGCTCAGCTGGATAGAGCAACTGCCTTCTAAGCAGTAGGTCAGAGGTTCGAATCCTCTTTGGCGTGCCATGGTGAGTGTAGCTCAGTTGGTAGAGCGCTTGATTGTGGTTCAAGTGGTCGCGAGTTCAAGTCTCGTCACTCACCCCATTAGAAAAAACCTTAGTAAAAAAAGCCCTATGAAAAACAACTCTACCCAACCACTAAAAGGTATGCTGGATTTTCACCCCCAAGTCATGCAGGTAGAAAATTTCATTTTAAACAAAATGCATCAGGTGGCTAAAGAGTTTAACTTTAAAGAATATGACAGCCCAATAATGGAACCATTAGAGGTTTTTGCGACTAAATCTTCTAATGAAATTTTAAATGAGCAAGCCTATCTTTTTAGCGATAAAGGCAATCGTCAAGTTATCTTAAAGCCAGAAATCACTCCTGCTTTAGCAAGGTTAGTAGCCCAGTATCAAAACGACTACCCCCTACCCCTGAAATGGTACACCATTGGCAAATGCTTCCGCTATGAAAATCCTCAACGCGGGAGACTTCGAGAATTCAAGCAAGTTAACTTTGACATTATCGGAGAAGATCACTACCTTTATGATTATCTCATTTTACAGTTAGTGTTAAAACTACTTCAAGCATTTGCTATTAAATCAGAACATTATCATTTTTTTTTCAATCACCGAGGCTTAGTCGATAGTCTTTTAGAATATCTTGAATTTTCATCTTTTGAGAAAAGTCAATTTTACTACTTAGTGGATCGGAAAAATAAAATGAGTAAAGAAGAATACGCTCAAGAAGTGGAGAAAAAATTTCAAAATTCTAAAAAAATAGATTTTATTTATTATTATCTTCAAGTAAAAAACCCTTTAGACTTTTACGATAAATTTTCCATTGCTAAAGATGAAAATTTCCTCCAACTTTTAGATTTAATCCATAACCAAAAAATGCCCATTACTTTTTCGCCAGAAATCGTTAGAGGTTTTGATTATTACACTGGGCTAGTGTTTGAAGTTTTTGCTGCCACAGAAAATATAAAGCGTTCTTTGTTAGGCGGAGGTCGTTATAATAATTTGATTGGGCATTATAGCAAGTCTTCTCTAACTGGTATTGGACTAGGGCTAGGGGTTTATATTTTTAATCTTTTTTTAAAGGAACTCAAAATAATCCCCGAAGAAAAACTAGAACCAATTATTGATTATTACCTCGCTCCTCTTAGTGAGGAAGCTATTTTTTATTCTTTAGATATTATCCAAAATCTCAAAAAAAAAGAATCATCTCTTACTTTCGATATAGGACTACCTAAAAATATCAAACAGCATTTTAAAAAAGCTAATAAACTAAAAATAAAAAACATTATTTTTATTGGCGAAGATGAAATTAAAAACCAAACCTATACAATAAAAAAATTATGAACTTTAAAAAATTAGAAAGTAAGATTCAAGCAGTTATTCAAGACCTAAAAAAAGGGAAAGTCGTCATCATCATTGACGATAAGAACCGTGAAAATGAAGGAGACTTAGCGGTAGCTGCTGAAAAAGTAACTGGAAAAATTATTAATTTTTTTATCAAAGAAGCCCGTGGTTTAGTTTGCGTGGCTATGGAGAAAAAAAGACTGAAAAAGTTAGCTCTCCCTCAGATGGTTAAAAATAATCAAGATGAAAAAAAAACTAAATTTACTATCTCAGTAGACGCTAAAAACGTAACAACGGGGATTTCCGCCTATGAAAGATCAGAAACCATTAAACTCCTAGCCAGTGATGACGCCACTAAAGATAGTTTTAGAAGACCGGGGCATATTTTCCCTTTAGAGTCAGAAAAAGATGGACTACTCCAAAGATCAGGACATACTGAAGCAATGATAGAACTGTTAAAACTAGCCAATATGAAAAAAGTAGGGGTTATTTGTGAAATTATTCGAGATGACGGCAAAATGGCTCGTAAAAAAGATCTTTTAGCTTTTTCTAAAAAATTTGATTGTAAAATTATAGAAATAAAAGAAATTAAAGAATATATCAAAACCTTATGAATGCTTACGATACTATTATTATCGGCAGTGGCCCAGCTGGCGAAGCGGCAGCCATTTTACTAGCTAAGAATAATCAAAAAGTTTTGGTAATAGAAAAGCATCAAGAAGTTGGCGGAGGCTGCGTGCACTGGGGGACCATCCCTAGTAAAGCGATTCGGCAAACTATTGTTTCTTATGTCAATCTCAATAAAACCCCCTATTTAGGCTCATCTATAGGTTTAAAAATCCCTCCTTATCCCGAGCTACTTAAAACTACAAAATCGGTTATTAGTAAGCAAATAAGAATGCGAGAAAAGCATTATATTAAAAACTACGTTAAGGTCGTTCAAGGAAAAGCTGCATTTCTTGACAATAAAACCATTGAAGTAAAAAACCCCAAAAAAGAAACCAATATCTTTAAAGCGAATAATTTCATTATTGCTACCGGCTCTAGGCCCTTTCACCCAGAAGGAGTAGATTTTACTCATCCGCGTATTCTCGATAGCGACAAAATTTTAGAGCTAAACGAAACTCCTGATTCGTTACTAATTTACGGCTCGGGGATTATTGGTGTAGAATATGCTTGCATGTTTAAAAAAATGGGAGTGAAGTTGAACTTAATTAATAGTCGAGAGCGGGTTCTCGACTTCCTCGACCAAGAAATTACCGATGCCCTCAATTATCAAATGCGAGAAATTGGAATTGTTATTCGCAACCAAGAGGAATTTAAAGCATTAGAAGAGAAAGATAACACTCTCATTATGCATTTTACTTCGGGGAAACAAATTAAGACCGAATATGTTTTATGGGCTCAAGGAAGGACCGGGAACAGTGACGGACTTAATTTAGAAGCAGTTCAAATAGAAATAGATAGCCGAAAAAACATTAAAGTAGATGAGAACTACCAAACTAGTCAAAAAAATATTTATGCCATTGGCGATGTGATAGGATGGCCTAGCTTAGCTAGTACTGCTTTTGACCAAGGGCGGTATGTTGGTTCTCTTTTAATTAATCAGCCTATTGAAAAAAGCAATTTCAAATTATTTCCTACCGGGATTTATACCATTCCAGAAATTTCAAGTATTGGGTATAGTGAAGCCGAACTCACCACAGAAAAAATTCCCTATGAAGTGGGAATTGCTCACTATAAGCATTTAGCAAAAGCTCAGATTTTAGGGGATCATATAGGAATACTAAAAATATTATTTCATCGAGAAACCTTAGAGATTTTGGGGATTCACTGCTTTGGTCGACAAGCATCGGAAATTATTCATATTGGGCAAGTGGTAATGAAGCAAAAAGGAAAAGCCAATACTATCAAATACTTTGTGAATACAACTTTTAACTACCCCACGATGGCCGAAGCCTATCGAACGGCAGCATTAAATGGGCTTAATAGATTATAATAAAAATTAAAAAGAAGATACAAAATGGATACAACAAACGTCTACTTTGCTCTCCATGTCATTGGATTTGTGGCTTGGATTGCTGGGTTACTCTATTTGGGAAGAATTCTCGTCTATCATAGCGAGGCTTACAAAAGAAAAGAAACAGAAAAAAAAATATTAATCGAACAATTCATCCTAATGGAGAAAAGAGTTAATCGCTTCATTGCTTTCCCGGCTATGCTCCTTACTTTAGTAATGGGATTTATTATCATGTCCGCTACTAAATCCTACTTTTTTGCTTGGTTCCAAATCAAGTTCTTGTTAATTATGATTATGATTGGGCTTCATTTAGGTTACGGTTTTGTTTTCGTTCGTTTTAAAAAAAACTCAACTGCAGAAAAATCCCCCATGAGTAGTTTTACATTAAGAATTTATAACGAAGCCGTTACTTTGGTGTTTATCTTCATCGTCTTTGCTGCTTCTTTAAAAATTCCTAGCCAAATTTTTATTGCTTGGATTGCTACTTTTAGCTTGTTTTTAGTGGCTTTTATTCTAATGCGCTTAAAGAAAAATAAAGAAAAAAGCTAGTTTTATTTTAAAACTTTTCTTCTTATTTTTTTTATTTTACTAGTTAGGCTTTCATTCAAAAAATACAATATGGGGATTAAATAAAGTCCCGCTAGTGTTCCAAAAAGCAGACCCCAAAACATAGTCATGGTCATAGGGGAAATGGTGCTATCGGTCTTTCCGCCAAAGCCATAAGCAGTAGGCATAATCCCAATAAGAGTAGTCAGCGTGGTTATCAATATAGGCCTTAAACGTAAATTAGCTCCAAAAATAATAGTCTTTTTTAAATCTTTCTGCGTTTCTTTATAGAAATCTTCTTCATCTACGCCTATATTAGAATACTCTTCGTTTTTAAGCGAATTAATAAAATCAACCATAATTAACGAAGCATTAATCACTACACCCCCAAAACCCAAAATCCCGATCATAGCCAAAAGCGATAAATCCATACCTTGAATAGCAAAAGCAACTACAATCCCAATTATCCCAAAAGGAATAGACGCAATAACAATAAAAGGTTGGAAAAAATGATTAAATTGCAAAACCAGTAAAAAATAAATCCCCACAATAGAAACAAAGATAGCAATCAAAAACTGATTAAAAGTCTTAGCACTCTCGGCTGCTTCGCCACTTAGAGAAAGTTTAATGTCTGCATATTTTTGACCCATAGGCAAAATTTCTTGCTCTAAAAAATCGTTAACTTCATTAGCTGATATATCATTAGGAGAGAAATTAGCACTAACCGTGTTTACTCTATCGCCATTCCTATGATTAACTACACTCTTAACATTTTCCTCTCTAATATCAAAAAAATTTTTAGCTTCCACTAATTGATTCAAATTATTCCAAATAAAAATACCATCTAAAAAATTATCATACTCTATTTTTTCCTCATCTAATTTAATGCCTATTTCAACATCATCTCCACCTTGATTAATTTCATTTACTACTATGCCTCCAATAGCAAATCGCACGCTACTCACTAAAGCTGCTGGGTTTAAAAGGGCATAATAAGCGCTGTCTTTTAAATCTAAGTAATAACTTTTTTTCCCTTCATCAAAGTTATCTTGTACTTGAGTAAAGTGTTCTCGCTCCTGCAGTTTTTGAATAATATCATCAGCTACTTTTCTACGATTTTCATCAGAAAAGCCTAATATATTAATCTCTACGGGCTTACCTTGTGGCGGCCCTCCACCATCAATGTAATAATCTAAATTGGACAAATTAAGAGTTTGATTATTTCTAATTTTACTAAAGATATAGTCTTTCACTTCTTCAGCAGTGGTATTCCTCTCAAAATAAGAAATTAAATTAATATTAATAGTAAATTGATTTTCTACTTCCCCACCAACAGTTGACTTATAAGATGCAACAATCCCTTCCTCCGGTAAGGAATTGATAATTTTTTCCACTTGCGTTACTACATCGCCAAGTGCTTCTTTACTAATGTTTTTATTCACTGATTTCCCAGTGATTTGAACTTTATAGGCCTGGTCAGTAGGAAATAAAAAAAAACTAGTGTATTGCCCCGCTATCGCTCCAGCAATGACATAGGCACTAACCACCCCTATCACTGAAAGTAAAGGTTTTTTGAGTAATAATCTTAAAGTTTTTTTGTATAAAAAGCTTATTCTAGTAATGACAACTTCCCCGATAGATCTCCTCTTCTCATTAAATTTTATAGTAGTCAAGTGAGTAGGCAAAATCACGGTAGATTCTAAAAAACTAGCAGTTAGCATAAAAATTACCACTAAGGGAATTTCAACAGCAAAATCACCAATAACCCCAGGAATAAAAAACATGGAAAGAAAACTTAGGACCGTTGTAAACAAAGCAAAAATCAAAGGTTTCAAAACACTTCTAAGCGCCTCAACAATTGATTCTTTATCACCAAATCCCATTTTCTTAAATCGATAAACACTCTCTCCAACGATAATAGCATTGTCCACAATTATCCCTAAAGTAATAATAATCCCCGTTAAAGAAATGTTATTAATCGACAAATTGAAAAATTGCATAATGATAATATTCATAGCAAAGACAAAAGGAATCCCAATAGCCGTCCAAAGAGCAATCTTAAAATTAAGGAATAAAATCAAAACCACAAAGACTAACACCAAACCAATAATCCCATTAGATGAGGCGATATCAATTCTAGTAGCAGTTTCTAATGCGTCGTTTTGATGGACGATAATGCTAACCCCTTCTCCATTGATTTCTTTTTTATATTCCTCAACTGCTTTTAAAACCACTTCCGCCCCTTCAATAGTGTCGATGTTTTTTTTCTTCACAACATTAAGGCCCGCCCCAGGCTTATTATTAAAACGCACCAAACTAGTTTGGTCTTTAAATCCCTCCTGAACCACCCCTATATCTTTAATTTTCACCAAAACACCATCGTCGTACTGATAATTTTTAGTAACCCTTACTAAAATATTTTCAATGTCTTCAACATTGCGATATTCTTTCAAAGTAATAACGCTTTCGGTATCTTGTTGGTTTTTTAAATTCCCTGCATTAATTGATAAATAATTATTATCAAGAGCCCCAATTACCTCTTGAAAGGTGATTTTTTTCTCTAGCATTTTTCCTTTGTTTAAAAGAATCCAAATTTTCTTATCAGGGATATTGATTTTTTGAACTTGAGAAATTTGCGGGACTTCATCAAGCTTTTCTTTTAAAGCTAACGCATGC
Organism: Spirochaetota bacterium; assembly: GCA_965277105.1. Classification (GTDB taxonomy): domain Bacteria; phylum Spirochaetota; class UBA12135; order COTS27; family CAXSBA01; genus CAXSBA01. Next base: position 1,079,372 of record OZ255710.1, read on the forward strand.
TCTCTGATTTTACCTAAATCATCATCTTCAGCAGTAATTCCCAGTTCAACAACTGGAATATCTTCAACTTTAAAATGAGTTATCTTAGGGCGATCTTTCACTTCCGACGGGAAATCAGTTATTTCATCAATTGCCTCTTTAATTTCTTGCCTTACTTCATAAATATCGCTTTCTCTATCTACCTCAATATAAATAGAAGAAAAATTCTCATACGAAGAAGAAGTGTACCTTTTAATCCCTCCAATGGTATCTAGCTTTTCTTCAATAGGGTTGGTAACGTTATTCTCCACATCTTTAAGCGAATAATTTTCCGCAACTGTAGTAATGGTCGTTTCATAAAGCGCTAATTGAGGAAAAGCAAATTTTTTAATGTTCTGCAGAAAATAAACAGCCAGCACAAAAATACTGATAATTAAAATCCATTTAAAAAGTCTATTTCTTAGAAAAAAAAGAGTTAAATTTATATAGCCCATATTTAGGAGAATAACTTTATTGGGAAAAGTAGATTAGTTCCGTTTAAAAAATTCTTCACTTCCATTTTTTTTCTCCCTTGCCTTTGAATAGCTTCTACTTCCACCCAGCCGTCCTTGACACTTAAATAAATTTTTTTATCTTTGCGTTCTATAATAATTCCAGTATGGCGATTAAAAGGGATGTCCCTAGTTAGGGGAGTAAGATTAATCCTAATAATAGTATACTTTTCATTTTTATAATAGAAGTAAATCCCCGGCCATTTTTCGAAAGCAAGGAATTTTTGAATAACTGCTTTCGTGGTTAAGTTTTTCTTTAGCTCGCCATCTCGCTTAGCAATTTTCCCACAGTAGCTAGCCAGGGCGTGATTTTGCTGAAAAAATTTTTTTTGGGGAATTTTTTCTAGAAAAGCGGAGAAATTTTTTTTACTCACTTCCAAAGCTTTTTGGAGCGCCTGTTGATAAGTCATATTATCCAAAGCAAAAAATTCCTGTAGAACGATATCCCCTTCGTCCATTTTTTGATTAATTTTTTGATAAGTAATGCCCGTTTCTTGTTCGCCATGTAAAATAGCACTTTGTAGTGGGGAGGCTCCACGATATTTTGGTAGTAGAGAAAAATGCAGGTTAAATGAACCTAAAGTTGGAATAGAAAAAAAACTAACTGGGAGTATTTTCCCAAAAGCAACAATGAAAATAAAATCCGAGTTTAAATCTTTTAAAGTAGCCTCATCTTTTTGAGTTATTTTTTCAACTTCATAGCAAGGAATATTATACTGTTTTGCCACTCTACTTACTGGAGTGGGTTTTTTTTCTTTTTCTCGTCCAACTGGCTTAGGGGCATTAGTCCAAACCGCCTGAACCTTTAACTTTTTTTCTTGAATAATAAAATCCAAAATTTTAGCCGAAATACTAGGGGTGCCTAAAAAAACCAATTTTTTGAAATAAGATTAGACTATAATTAATTATACTTTGAAATAAGATAAAATAAAAAAAATTAATGAATTATCCTAAACTATCGTTGCTATCTTTTTTTTTATTAATTTTTTTCTAGATTATTTTTTAAAACTGATACAACAAAGAACTAAAAGTATATCCACCACCTACTGAAACAAAAATCATTTTTTTATTATTAAGCTGGGATAATTGGTTAGCATAATCTTTTTTCACCAATAAATCAAGAGCAACTGGCAAGGTAGCACTCGATAAATTACCTAAATCTTCAATGGTTTTGATTACTTTGGGAGAAGAAGATTCTTCACAGAGTCGATTGATTTTTCTCTCAAATTCGTCAATAATCCTTAAATTAGCTTGATGAGGGATAATAAAATCAATTTCAGAAAAGGAGAATTTATCTTTTAAAGATTGCTCACTGATGGAAAACATCGTTCTAACCGCATTCCTTTTAACTAGCGGCCCACTATTAAAATAGATGCTATCTTTCCTTTCCATGTAAATTTGTTCGCTAAAAGAAGTTCCCGAAGCAAAGCTTAAAACCCCTTTCCCCTCTTTATTAGTTTTGGAAACAATCACACACCCAGCCCCATCGCTAAAAATAACCGACGATTTAGGGTCATTAAAATTCATCTTATTACTAAGCTGCTCAGAAGCAACGACTAAAATGGTATTGAAATAACCCGATTCAATCCTAATAACCGCATCAATAAGAGCATCCAAAAAACCACTACAAGCTCCATTCATAGTAATCGCCGAAGCGTTCGGTAGTTCTAATAAATTAATTAACGTGCAGGCAGGAGAAGGCATGACCCGATTACTACTATAAGTAGAAAAAATCACTTGCTCAATCTTTTCTCGCTCTATCCCACAAGCAGTAATGGCCTGCTCACTAGCGCGATAAGCTAGCTCTTCTACCTCTAACTTTTTTTCAACTGCTTGTTTCATAAAAGGGCGAGATTTAATGCCGCTTATTTGCTGAACCCAGAGAGAAAAAATGGCTTCTTCACTAGCATTGGTTAAATCTACGCCCTTTCTCGTTAGCGAATTTTTCGCAACCTCTATTTCAAAATTACTAATAATTTTATACAACTCTTCGTTAGTAATATCACTTTCGCCTACCGAGCTTCCAGTTGCTATTATTTCTACCGCCATTTTAATTTTATGTAATGTATAATTAGGAATTATACAATAAATTACTATGAATATTCTTAATAGATTAATAAATTTAGTTAAAAACGAAATTCAGCATAATTTTTCACCAAAAGAAAAGCCCTTTACTCACCAAGAAGACTTTGAAGATTTTTCTTTTAACGAAAAATCCGCGGCAGGAACTTCTGAGAAAAACTTCTCTAAACAATTAAAAGAAGACTTAGAACTTTTCGAACTAGTGCCTCCCATTGATCTTCAGGAATTGAAAAAACAACGAAACGCTATTTATAAAAAATATCACCCGGATCTTTTCCATAACGACCTTGCAAAAAAAACAACGGCTAAAGAGATAATTCAACTTTATAACGATGCCTATGAGCGAATAATGAAAGCCCATCACCATAAATACTAATTTTAAAGTTATTGAATTACCGGGGCTATATTATATTAATAACAAAAAAAGTAATTTTTTATTTTAGATTTAAAATAAAAAGATTAGATGAAAATTGTAAAAAAAAATAATTGAAAGATAATATAATTGCTATCTATAATATCCTAGAAAAATACTTAAAAAAATCGCCATGAATATTTGGGAAAAAATAATTGAGGAAACAGAAACTATTAGGGAAAGTAAGTCTCATAGTAAAGCCTTTTATGAAGCGAAAATTTTAGCTCACGCTAACTTAGAAAGTTCTATCGGCCATTACGTTTTGGATTGGTTGAAAGACTTTATAGCAATTAATGAAAGTTTTACAAAAAAAGTCTTAGCTTTTTTTAAACGGAAAAGCGTCATTGAAATAATTAAAAAAGACATTTATGCCGCCTATAAAAGAGACCCCGCCTGCAACCTCATGGTGAATATTCTTTTATTTTATAAAGGAGTTCATGCCCTGTGCCTTTATCGACTAGCCCATTATCTAATTAATCAAGGGAACGATTCTGCCACGGCTTTTCTCCTCCAATACATTTCTTCGATAAAGTTCAGCGTCGACATTCACCCACAAGCTACTATTGGAAAAGGAATTTTCATTGATCATAGTCACGGAATTGTTATTGGAGAAACCGCTAAGGTAGGAAATTATGTCACTATCCTCCAAGATGTAACCTTAGGGGGCACCGGCATCGAGAAGAAAAAGGATCGCCACCCTAAAATAGGAGAAGGTGTTTTGATTGGAGCCGGGGTAAAGATTTTAGGGAATATCAAAATAGGGGCACACTCTATCATTGGGGCTTCTAGTGTGGTGCTCCAAAACATTCCGACTAATAGTGTGGTGGTAGGTATTCCAGCTAAAATCATTAAAAAAAACACCACCAAATATCCGAGTGATAAACTAGACCACCATCTAATTAAATAATATGAACCCTCAAGAGCTTTTTAAAAAAAAAATTGGCTTGCGCTTTGATCTATACAGTAGTTTTTTAGCTAACCTGCCTTTTAGTGGGGTTAAAGAAAATGCCTTACTCTACTCTCTTTTTCAAAACGAAGTAGAGGCAAACTTTTCCAAGGACAACCTAGAAAAAATAAAAGACGCTTTTACTTTAGTCCAAAAATTTTTCAAAAATCAAAAGATAAAAGAAAAAGAAACTATTAATTATTTATTTAAATTCATTCAAATTTTAGAGAGGAAAATCACCCTTTTCGATGCCATTGAGGAAGCTATGTTTGATGAGTTATCGATTAAAGATAGTCAAAGAGAAAATACCATCCAACATTTTTTAAATAAAGTGGATAACGATTGGCAACTACTTGATTTAGCAGATTATTTGCAAAAATATAAAACCAGGATAGTTTTAACCGCTCATCCCACGCAGTTTTATCCACTTACTATTTTAGGGATTATCGAAGAGTTATCTAGCGAAGTAAAGAAAAAAAATATGGAGGGTATTAACAATACCTTAAAGCAATTAGCCTACACGAGTTTTTTAAACAAAGAAAAACCCACCCCCCTAGAAGAAGCTAGTAGCATTATTATTTTTTTAAAAAAAATATTTTACGAAGTCATTCCCGATTTAGAATGGGAGATAAAAACTAAGCTTAAAAATAATTTACCGAAAGAAAATTACTTATCTATCCCTTCGCTAATTGAAATTGGATTCTGGCCCGGAGGGGATCGCGATGGCAACCCATTCGTCACTCATCAAACCACTAAAGAAGTAGCCTGGCTGTTAAAACAAACGATTATCAAATGCTATATCAACGATTTAAAAAAACTTAGAAGAAAATTAACTTTTAAACTAGTTTACTCTAAAATAAATTTAATTATAGAGAATTTAAAAAAAATCTTAGACAATAAAACCCTACAACGAGAAAACTATTCATTAGCCATTTTACAAAAAGAAGTTCAAACAATTAAAAATACTTTAAAAGAAAAATACGATGGCCTAGCTCTCGATTTAGTGGAAAAATTCTCGATAAAAGTGCAATCTTTTGGTTATCATTTTAGCACTATTGACGTTAGGCAACATAGTAAAATCCACCACCAAACTGTAAAAGAAATCATCCTTCAACTAAAAGGCGAGGCTTTCTATCAAAAATATATCCCTTTAACCGCTTCTAAGAAAATGGCCTTGTTAAACTCCTTACTTGAAGAGAAAAAAGTTATATTAGATTCTATTAATCTTTACAGTAACACCACTCAAGAAACCTTAAAAACTTTAGAGCAAATTTTTTCTATTCAAAAGAGTAACGGAGAAAAAGCCCTTAACCGCTACATTATTAGCAATAACGAAAAAGTTGAGCACATTATAGAAGTTTTTTTCTTACTAAAATTAACTTCACTAGAAAAAACTTTAGCTATAGATATCATCCCGCTTTTCGAGTCCATCACCTCGCTTACCGATGCAGATAAAATTATGGATGCTTTATATAAACTACCCGACTATCAAGAGCATTTAAAGCACCGCCATTACCAGCAAACCATTATGCTAGGGTATTCTGACGGGACTAAAGACGGGGGGTATTTAACCGCTAATTGGTCCATTTACCTAGCTAAAGAAAAGCTAAGTAGCATTTCTAATAAGCACAAATTAAAAGTTGTTTTCTTTGATGGACGAGGAGGGCCCCCATCTAGGGGAGGAGGGAATACCCATAAATTTTATACCGCCCTTAGTAACAAAATAAGTAGCGAGCAAATCCAACTCACCATTCAAGGGCAAACCATTAGCTCTAACTTTGGGAATTATTCTATAGCTAAATTTAACTTAGCAGAATTATTTACTGCTGGTTTAAAAAATCATTTATCAACCAATAAACACAACGAATTAAGTAAATCGAATAGAGAAATTTTAAACTTTATGTCGGAGATTAGTCGACAAAAATATCTAGATTTAATTAACCATAAAGATTTCGTTAGTTATTTGTTTAACTTCACCCCCATTGCTTATTTTGGCGAATCCAACATTGGTAGCCGTCCTAGCAAGCGGAATAATAAAGAAGAATTTAATTTATCTGATTTGCGGGCTATTCCTTTTGTAAGCTCGTGGAATCAAATTAAGCAAAACATCCCCGCATTTTACGGGCTAGGAACGGCTCTAGAAGCCTGCAAAAAAAAACAAGGATTGAACACTTTAGTAAATCTCTATGAAAAGTCACTTTTTTTTAGGACGCTGATTGGGAATGCCACCCAGTCTTTATTAAAAACTAATTTCATGCTAACTATTCATATAGACAAAGACCCTCACTATAAAGGACTATGGCAGCAACTTTTACAAGAAACCCAACTCACCGAAAAAATCATCTTAGAAATTACTAAAAAGAAAGAACTCTATCCTGATTCAATTATTAACCGTGAGTCGATCTTAGTCCGAGAAAAAATCGTTCAACCTCTTTTAATCATTCAACAATACGCCTTGATTAATCTTTATCAAAATCGTCAAGGAAAGCAAAAGATAAGCCCAACCAAATTAGTAGCGTATAAAAAAATGATTATTCGCTCACTAGCCGGAATTATTAACGCGGCAAGGAATTCTGCATGAAAAAAAAACTACCAACTATTCATTTCTCTAAGCCAACAATTTCTAAAAAAGATTTAACCTCGGTTTTGGAATGCTTAATTGAAGAAAATATCTCTCACGGCAACTTAGTGAAAGAACTAACTAATCATTTTAACGAAATCTATACCCCAGCAAAAACTTTGGTTACTGCTAGTGTAGAAATAGCCTTGTACCTCATTTTGAAACAAATCAACCTAAAAGAAGGTGAAGAAGTGCTCCTCTCTCCACTATCCGATATTTTTATTCTAAAAATGCTTCAGTATTTCAAGGCTAAAATGGTTTTTTACGATACCAAAAAAGATAGCTTTGACGCGGATCAAGAAGATTTGCTGAACAAAATAACTCCATCCACAAAAGTGGTTATCATCAACCACCACCTAGGCATTCCCAGCAATATTCCTGATGAACTAGTGAATAACCCAGATTTTTTTCTCTTGGAAGACATTACCTCCGGGCTTGGAAGCAAACAAAATAACGAACCAATAGGACTAAAAGGAGATTTTTCTTTTTTTTCTTTAAACGCCGATAAAATTATCACTTCAGTAAAGGGAGGAGGAATTCTCTTTAAAGATAAAAAAAAATACAAGCAATTAATAGATGACTTAATGCACAATAAAAAAGAAAATTTACCGCCCATTAATTACACCTTAAATGATTTAAACGCGGCTTTAGCTCTATCGGAATTAAAATTAATCGATAAATTTATCAAGAAAAGGCAGGAAATTGCCGAGTATTATAATCATGCCATAATCCATGCGGTAAATAAAAATAATCATTCTTTTATTAAATTAAACGAATTTTTTTCGTTTAATTATAGTTATTATCCATTAATTATTAGTAAATCTATTAAGCAAATAAAAAGCATTTTTTTCAAACATGGTGTTGAAGTAAAGGAATTACAGGAGCAAACTATTTTCTTTTATTTAAAAGAAAATGAGATAAAAACCCTGAAAAATAGCGCTTTTTTAACAAAAAATATTTTACTAATCCCCTTATACCCCACCCTCTCGCCAAAAAAAATTCAAAGAATTGGCGATCTGCTTATTGCTAGCGGAAAATAAGCAAATACAAAATTCCGTTTGCAATTTTACTAACAAGTACATTATCATTAATTGTTAATTTAAAAATAATGAAGGGGGGAAAATGAAAAATAATTTTTTTATTAAAGCAATACTATTGCTAGTATTAACCATTACTTTTGCTTATAGCAAAATTACCGTTACTTTCACTGGAGGCGTTAGTTACGTTGAAAGAGGAGATTCTAAAATCAAAATAAAAGCTGGAGATGTTTTAAAAAATAGTGATATTGTCATTACTGGTTCAAGTAGTTTTGTTATTCTAAAAACTGATGATGATTCGATTTTTAAAGTATTATCCAATACAGCCATAAAACTTGACTATTATAGTAGTACTCCTCTAGAAAGAAAAGGGAAATTTACGCTTCTAAAAGGCAAAATATTTTCTTTTATCAGTAAAGTATTCAAAGAGTCAAAAGTTAAAATCATAAGCAAAGAAGGATTTATTTCGGTTAGAGGCACTTCTTTTCTAATGGAAAGCATGGGAAATACCATGAAAGTACATTTAACCGAAGGCAGGCTTGCTGTTTTTGAAAACGAGAATAGTAGCAGACCGCTGAGCATTATCAACGCTGGCCAATCACTCGAAAAAACTCAAGGAAGTTCAAAAGTAATCATTACTCCTTTATCAGAAGAAAGTTTAAGGCAAGCTAATGAGGAAATTCCTAGTAGAATTGATGAGTTTAATTTTAAAAAGACAAAAGAAAAAGAGGTAGAAATTTCTCAGAATAATAAACAATTTTCTCAAGAAGCAATTTTAAGTAGATTAGAAAAAAATCTAATGATAAAACAAATGAAACAAGTAGCATTTAATACTGTTAATGAAATGGAAGAGGTGGTGAATATTGCTCAAGAAACTAGTAAAGATTTAGGGGAAGTTAAAAACACCATTAACGGGATGACCGTGAAACAAACTTACACCAAAAGAGGAGATAGCATTATAATCGGAAGTGTAACTGGAGATAAGAATAGTTTTAACTTAAGGTTAAACTACAATAACACTCCTGCTTCTATTCCCACTAAAGATAACAATTACACCGTTACCGGGAAAGACTTAAAAAGTTCTGTGCTTACTCTAAAAAGCGATAATTACGGGACATTTGCTTATCATAATGGGGATATTGCCATTGATAATATTGCCAACAATGATACTGCCATTTTTAAAGATAAAAAAGTGGTGATCAATGATGCCGACTACCTTATAAATAAAGACAACTCTACATTTTTAAAGAAAATGAAAAATGAAAAAATCAATGATTATGTTTTTCCTGTATTGTTAGATACTTACGCACTAACAAGAAATTTTACTATTGATACGAATAATAATATCAAGCATTCTTTTGATTATGTTATAGGATTAGGGGAAAATAATGAAACCAAAATTATCAATAGTAGTTATGATTTAAATAATCAAGTTTTAATAAATAAATTAGAGAATGCTAATTACAATAAAATATCCTACACTAGAAATAGTAACCAAACAGAAGATGATATTTCTGTTGACTATTTCTTACTAGGCAACAGCATTTACAATATATTATTTTTATTTTGAATAAATTCTTTCTCATGTTTCCATAAAATTTTTTTTACAAGAAAAGGGCTAGATAAAATCATTTAGTTCTTTTCTTGCTTTTTTTTATCTCAAATATTGTTAATTTAACCTACTCAAACTAAAATAAGGGTAAAATATAAATAATAACAATGAGTAAGAAAAACTTTCGCAGCCAACTTTGGTTTAATAATCCCAAAAACCCGGGTATGACGGCTCTTTATTTAGAACGTTACCTAAACTACGGTTTTACTCGAGAAGAGCTCCAATCTGGCAAACCTATTATTGGAATAGCCCAATCTGGCTCGGATCTTTCTCCCTGCAACCGAGTTCATTTAGACTTGGCCAAACGGGTTCGCGATGGAATTATTAAAAATGGCGGGATTCCTTTAGAATTCCCTACTCACCCTATCCAGGAAACTGGGCGCCGGCCAACTGCAGCTTTAGACCGGAACTTGGCCTATTTAGGATTAGTGGAAATTCTTCATGGCTATCCCATTGATGGCGTAGTTTTAACCACCGGTTGCGATAAAACTACCCCTAGTGCTTTAATGGCTGTGGCCTCGCTTAACCTACCAGCCATCGTTCTAACTGGAGGCCCTATGCTTGACGGGCATTATCAAGGGAAACTAGCCGGCTCAGGAATGGCTATTTGGCAAAGTAGGCTAGATTTAGCAGCTGGAAAAATTAATTATAAAGAATTTATGGATATTGTGGCTGCTTCTGCTCCTTCTGTAGGATATTGCAACACCATGGGAACGGCTTCTACCATGAACGCTTTAGCCGAAGCTTTAGGGATGTCACTTACTGGTTGCGCTTCGATTCCCGCTCCTTATCGAGAACGCGGACAGATGGCTTTTTTAACCGGTAAAAAAATTGTTGATTTAGTGAAAAAAGACATTAAACCTCGAGATATTTTAACTCAAAAAGCCTTTGAAAACGCTATTGTGGTTAATTCCGCTATTGGTGGATCAACTAATGCTCAGCCCCATATCACAGCAATTGCTCGTCATATTGGGATTTCTTTACCTATAAAATTATGGGAAGAAAAAGGCTATGCCATACCTCTTCTCGTGAATATGCAACCAGCGGGAAAATATTTATCTGAAGCATTTCACCAAGCTGGTGGAGTCCCGGCCGTTATGCACGAACTAGCTAAGCATCAAAAAATTCACCTTACTCCTTTAACCGTTACCGGTAAAAAAATAGGAGCAAATATAAAAAATCAACCTATCCTTGACCATGAAATAATAAAAAGCTACCAAAATCCTTTAAAAAAAAAAGCCGGCTTTAAAGTTTTAACGGGGAATTTATTTGACTCAGCTATTATTAAAACCTCTGTTATTTCTGCTGATTTTTATGAGCATTTTTTTAATAAACCAGGAGGAGAACCTGGAGTCTTGGTAGGAAAAGCCGTGATATTTGATGGAGTGGAAGATTATCACCAAAGGATTGATGATGACAAATTAGATATTGACGAAAACTCTATTTTAGTTATTAGAGGAGCAGGCCCTATCGGGTGGCCTGGTTCTGCGGAAGTGGTAAATATGCGCCCTCCTAAAAAACTCGTTCAAAAAGGGATTAATCACCTTCCTTGTTTAGGAGATGGTCGGCAATCTGGCACCTCCCCTAGCCCTTCTATTTTGCACGCATCTCCTGAAGGATGCTTAGAAGGAGGAATGGCATACTTAGAAACTGGTGATGTTATTGAAGTAGATCTCAATAAATCCACCGCCAATGTAAAAATTGCAGAAGGAATTTTAGCTAAACGAAAGAAAAAAAAACTACCTGCTCCCCCAACTAGCCAAACTCCTTGGCAAGAAATTTATCGAAACACCGTGGGTTCTTTAGAAACAGGAGCTTGTTTAGAGTTAGCTACTAAATTTAGAGAGATAAAAGATAAAATCCCTCGCGACAGCCACTAAATAATCTACTATAAAAATTTAATTAATATTTAATTAATAAAAATTTACTTACAATTTTTATTATCCATAGTATAATTATTTCTATAGGTTGCTGGTGACCATAGAGAAGGAGAAACACCTGTTCCCATTCCGAACACAGCAGTTAAGCCCTTCATCGCCGATGGTACTATTACTTAAGTGATGGGAGAGTAGGACATTGCCAGCGACTTTTAACTCCTTATTTTCTTTTTTCCCCTAAAAGTAGTATTAAAATTAATTGCGAAAAAGATTTTAATTATAATCGTGTAATTCCTGATTTAAAGCAATGGTTTTTAGATTAGGATAACATTTCAACTCCCCAGTTTGGCTATCTTGAATAAAAAGAAGATTATCCTTACTAGATAAGTCAATTCCCTTAAAGATGTTTTCTTTTAGACCAACCACTTCCCCATTGAGATTAATCGGTTTTTTATCTGCATTAAATAAGTGGATTTTACTACCAGCAGTGACATAAACCCCGGCAGCAATGGTACAACCAAATCCCAAAGAGATGCCCGTCCCTGCGTTAGCTCCAATCAAGCACTTCTCGCCAATGCTAATTACCATATCATTCCCACCAGAAAGCGTTCCCATAATGGAAGCCCCACCACCAATGTCCGAATCTTTGCCGACGACTACGCCAGCAGAAACTCGCCCTTCCACCATACTAGATCCTAGAGTTCCTGCATTGAAATTTACGTACCCCGCTGGCATAACTGTAGTACCTTTCCCTAAATAAGCCCCCAATCGCACTCGAGCTCCGTCAGCAATTCTCACTTCACTAGGAATATAATAATTCACTAAATAGGGGAATTTATCAACATGGGACACCACGTAGTTACGATGAGGATTAATGGCTTTATGGATAATCACGTCTTCGGGAAACATAGGGCCTTGATTAGTCCAAGCTAAGTTGGGTAAAGTTTTATATAAATTGGTTAAATTTATATTATGAGGAAGAATTTTTCTAGCAGAGATGAGATGCAGCTTAAAATAAGCTTCTTCTACACCGGTGATATCTTCATGAATATTAGCCAAGTAAAAAAGGATAATATCTTTACTACAATAATCCTCTTCTTTACTAGTTTTTTCTAAATAAGCCTCCATTAAAGCATGGTGCTGTTTTTGTTCTTTGGAAGAGAGAAAAGAATAATTAGGCAAAGCATCTCTTAAGTTTTCTAAATCGTTTTTAGTCAAAGTCAGACAAATGTTTTCTTCACTAGCAAAAGAAAACAACGCGCTTAGAGCATTGAGATATTCTTCATTATCAGCTAGATTAATAAAAGGAAAACTAACATCCAAAGTTTGTCCTGCACGAGAATGACGAATGCCAATGCCTAGAAATTTACTCATAGAAGAAAAGTTAATAGTTTAACTATCAAATTTGAAGTAGATTTTTTTTTATTTAAATTAGTAAGCACAATTTAATTATACTATAGTTGGCAGCAAAAAAATAAGATAAAAATAACTTAAAAAAACCTAAAAAATTAAAACTTATTTATTACATTAAACGAAAATTTTTAGCCCTTTTATATTTGATATATTTAGAGAATATTTCAATATAAATGGAATTTTTATCACCAGTGCTTTCAAAAGCACTTTCGATCATTTTTTCGTTAGTGAGAAAATAAAATTCTTCTTCTTCCCAACTCCTAATATTTTTTTTAACCTTGGAAAGATTAAATACTTCTTTGTCTATTGTAATTTTTTTTCTATCAATAGCTTCAAAAAAATATTTATTTAAAATGCAACAAGAAGAATTAGCAAATTTTTCTAATCGGAAAGTAAAATCTACTCCCTTGCCGACAATATCCATCTCTGATTTGGTTTTCCCTTCTATAAAAATTGGCGCTACCAAATAAACCTCATACAAATACGTTATAATCGTTTTGAGTTTTAAATCAGGTATAGCCGATGGGGAATGGAGGAAGCGGATAACTTCTTCTAAAATCAGCTGAGCAATATGCGGATCAGCCTTCTTATTTTTATAGGTAATTTCTTGATTTTCAAAAGGTAAAAATAAAAAACCTATATCCCCAATGGTTTTAAGGATTATTTTTTCTTTTATAAAATTAAGCTCTTCATCATTGATCTCTTTAACTTTACTAGCAACCTTATTAATAAGATTATTAGCAAAAGCAGAAAAATCTTTATAGAAAATGTTAAAGTGATTTAACCAGTTGTTATCTAGGCTTCTATACTCTTCTTTTCTACTAGTAGAATTAACAATATCAAATAGAACTAAATAACCACTAACGGGGACATACCCTAAGGTTTCAATGCTTGCTTCTTTTTGATTAACGATTAATTTTTCAATATTTTTTTTGTTGGAATTTGTTGACATTTTTTTCTTCTTCTTTTTATTGTTTTAGGATTACTTGCTTTAACATCTAGTATTTTTTCTAAAATAAAAACTACTTGAAAATGAGAAAGAATTTAATAAGCAAGATTTTTTTTTCATTTTTAGCATAAAAAAGCTAATTAAATATATCATTTTTTTTTAAAATTTTTTTAGGCTAATAACAAAATTATCTATATAAAATATAGTATTTAAGTTATATTTAACAAAATAACTGGGTATATTTCTCGAAGAATTAATCTAAATGAGTAGTGTAGTGATGTTCGGGGCAAATTTACAACTCTTCTAGGATAAACTCAATTAACCCATTTTTGGAAAATAAAGTTTTTTTTTTAATTATTTATATTATCTCCTTAAAAAATTTCATAATATTTCATTAAATGTTGTATTTACTATTAGTAGCATGGCTCATTTTTAAACTTGATTATAGTTACTTACCAGGTGAGTCATGCTACTAAATAGCGTAGACAGAGAAAAAAAATTATTTCAAAAAATAAGAATTAATTTTATAAAGAGTCCATTAAGTGCGTTAAATTTCCCCTAAAATTCAAAATTCAACCTAGATTTTTTTACTTTAATTATGGATAGGGTGAGATAAGCTGGCCATGGGACTTGAACCCACAACCGGCTGATTACAAATCAGCTGCTCTACCAATTGAGCTAAGCCAGCACAATAAAAACAATAAAAAATTATACTATAAAAATAACTTTAAAAAACATTTTTCAAGGCTTAATAGCTAATGCCTAAAATCGCTAACTGCTCTTTAATAGCAGAAAACTTAATAGCAAAATGGGAAATATCCCAAAGGCATTTTTGATTTTTCACTAGGAGAAGTTGGGGAGATTTATGAACAACCTTTACCCTACTAGCGATTTCTAACGAGATGGGGCGATCTTCAATCACCAACACCTCATAAATTTTTAAATTAGGGAATTCCTTCTCTATTTTTTTCATTTGCCCTAAGGCCCCTGCCGACACACTGCACGTCGTAGAGTGCTTGTAAATAATAAATGAATCTTCTTGGGCTAAAACTTCGTCTAATTTTTCTAAATTTGCTATTTTTTCCATAAAAAAATTATAAACTATATTATAAGATAATTATCTAAAAAAACTAATGAACGTTGTAGCACAATATCATGAACTCGAGCAAAAAATCGAAAGATTAACGAACAATCAAATTTTCTCTAAACACAAAAATATGAAACTAGCTCGAATGACTTGCCTGTTAAATCTTTTAGGCAACCCACAAAAAGCGTTTAAGATAATCCACGTAGGGGGAACTTCTGGGAAAAGCTCAACCTCCCATTATATCGCAAATATTTTAAAAAACGATGGCTATAAAACCGGGCTTTTTTTGTCTCCTTACCTGCAGGTGTTAAATGAAATTTGTTTAATTAACGGAGCTCCGGCTAAAACTAGCGAACTTCTGATTACTTATAAAGAAATAGAAAAAAAATTTCTAGAAGTAGCAGCTATAACCAAGATGGGAGAACCTACTTATTTTGAGGCTAAATTGGCCTTATCTTTAGTGCTTTTTAAAAAAAAAAATATCGATGTAGCCGTTTTAGAAGTAGGGCTAGGGGGCAAGTTTGACGCTACTAATGTGGTGAATTCCCAAGTAGCTGTTTTAGTAAGTGTTGGACTAGATCACACGGAAATTTTAGGGGATACGATTGAAAAAATTGCCTCTGATAAAGTGGGAATCATTAAAAATCAGGGGATGGTTATTTGCGGTTTTAATCAAAATTCTACTCAAAAAATAGCGATAAAAAGAGCCTTTGAGCAAAAAGCAACTCTATTTTTACTAAACCAAGATTTTTTTTACCAATACCATCAAGCAAAAGAAGAATTAATCATTACCCAAAAAAAGATTAAATATAAATTCAAAATCAAATTAGTTAGCGATTACCAGGCTCATAATGCTAGCTGTGCCATTTTAGCTTACCAAAAGTTTCAAGAATTAACGCAAAAAAAATCCTCTCTTCTAGCTATAGAAAAAGGGATAAGGATAAATAACATCCCCGGGCGATTGGAAATTGTGCAGAATAAACCCACAGTTATTCTAGACGGCGCCCATAACCCCGATAAATTAAATTCGTTTTTTAAAAAACTTCAAGATTTTCATACTAGCCCTATTATTATTTTTTCTCTAAAAAAAGGTAGGGAAATTAATTCTGCGATCTTCCCCTTGCTCTATAAAGCAAACCCTCAAAAAATAATCACCACTTCCTTTGCCGGTAAAGGGATATGGCAATCTTTACTAGCCGAAGAACTTTTAAAAAAAATTCAAAAATTCTCCCCAAAAACTAAAAATAAAATAACCACGATAGCAATCCCCAGCCCACTAAAAGCCATTCAAAATGCTTTAAAAGAAGCGAATGAAAACGATGTTATTGCCGTGACTGGTTCTTTTTTCTTGGTAGGAGAAATAAGAGAATACTGGCACCCTAAAGAAAAAATGCTTTTATGTATTGAAAATTACGATTAAAAATTACGATATTTATTATATGAAAAGCAAAAAAAAATTGAAAAGCAAAAATTTTTAACCATTCAAAAAAAGAAAAATATTTTTTATTAAAAAATTAAACTATCACCATGATACAATTTTTTTTATAAGACTATAAAATATTTGTTCGGTTTTTTTTGCCTTTTAAAACTAAGCTTTTTTTACTAATATTTTGAAAACATCCAATATCACAAAATTATACTTACAAGACATAGCTAAAAAAATTCCTTTAGAAGCTAAGGAAGAAAGCTTAATTTTTAAAAAAATAGTTACTTTAAAAAATTCACTCAATGGAGTGAAAAATAATTCTACCCAAAAAAATAAAATCAATGAGGAAATCAATCGACTAAAAAAGAAAATAGTTGAAGCTCATTATCATTTGCTCATTAATTTAGCCCGAAAATACAAAAGCCATAAAACTCCCTTATCAGATTTAATCTCTGAAGGAGCTATAGCTTTATTAGAGGCTATTAGCTTTTTCGATTTTTCTAAAAAAATTAGATTTGTTTCTTATGCCTACCCGGTGGTTAAACAAAGGATGATTGGGTTGGTTTTTAATTATACCCAACCAATAAAAGTACCTAGAAGGAATAATTATTTATTGAGTTATTTTAATAAAATTCAATCTAATCACTTAAATCTAACCGGTAAACCCCTCCCTTTTCAAACAGTTGGAGAACAAATGGGAATCGATAGCTCGAGAATTAACCAACTATTAAATAAGAATTATAGCTATGTTTCTATTGAAAAATCGCTCTACCAAAACGAGCAAAAAGAAACTACCCTGGGGGACACTTTAGTTGCTGACACTAATAATGCTAGCGAAGATGAAAAAAAACTAGAACTCATCAAAAAATATCTAGAAGATATAAAAGGCATTCTCTCTCCAAAAGAATATGAAATTCTCTTTTTATACTATGGCTTAGGAAACCAAGCTCCAATAACCCTATCCGAAATAGCCAAAAAAATCAAGGTTAGTACCGAAAGAGTACGTCAAATCCATGTTACAATCTTAAATAAAATAAAAAATTCCGTTTTATCAGAAAAAATAAAAGATATTTTAAATTAAGATTTGATAGCAAAATTCAGCATTTCTGACTTATTAGTTTGTAATCACAATAAAATTTCTCCAAACAGTACCATTAATATTGAAAATGGAATTTTTACTAACCAAAATCAAACTAAAAATAATTTTAGCTTAAAAAATTATATAGCTTATCCCGGGCTAATTAATGCTCATGATCATTTGTTAGGCTCTTATTTCCCTAAAGTAGGAAACGGACCTTATCTTAATTGGAAACCCTGGGACGATGATTTAAAAGAATCATCACTCTACCAAGAAAGAAAAAATCTCAGCGTTGAAGAACTTTACCAGTTAGGGAATTATCGCCAGATATTATCGGCTACTACAACGGTCTGTGATCATATTCCTCATAATGTTAACAACCAACAAATCAATAAGTCTTTCATTAGGATTATCAAGCAATACTGCCTTGCTCATGAAATCTCTTCTTATGAACTTCCTTGGGGAAGGGATCATGAGGTTGAAATAAAAGAAGCCAAAGCAAAAAACATTCCTTTCATCACTCATATAGAAGAAGGCTTTGACCCCGAATCACTTCAAGGCATTGATATTTTAAATCAAAAAGGAGGAGTTTTTGAAAACTCGGTCTTAGTGCATTGCATTAGCTGTTCTATAAAAGATATTTCACTTATTGCTCAGAAAAAAGCCTCTATAGTCTGGTGCCCTGTTTCTAATATTTTTATGTTTAACAAAACCGCTAATATTAAAGAGTTCATTGATCAAGAAGTGAATGTTTGTCTAGGGACTGACTCCCCTATGTCGGGCGCTATTAACCTATTAGAAGAACTAAAGTTTGCTAAATCTTTTTTCAAAAAAGAATATAGTGCAGATTTAAGCGATCAATTCTTAATGAAAATGGTAACGACTAATCCCGCTAAAGCCTTTAAGTTAGATAAAAAGTTAGGCCAAATAAAAAGTGGTTTTTTAGCTGATTTTTTTTTAGTCAAAGAAAACCCCAAACATAACAACTGCTATGAAACCTTAATGCAATCGAAAATAGAAAATGTTGCTGCAGTTTTCAAAGAAGGGGCCCCTTTATTTTTTCAAGAAGAGCTAAAAGAATTATTGCCGTTAAAAGATTTAAAAGAAAAATATCAAAAAGTTAGAATTAGTAGCGGAGACAATACTATCAACGCTTATCTAATAGGAGCCCCCTTAGCATTAAAAAAAAAAATAATCAAAAAATTAAATTTCGATAAACAGCTACCTTTTTTCCCTATTCATTAGTTTTTTTTTTCATTTCATTTTATAATAAACGTTATTATAATAAATTCAGCATGCCTAAGACGATTAAATTTAAAGCTAATAATATCATCTACATAGAAAATCAAAAAAGCGATAACTATATTTATATGATAAAAGAGGGGGAAGCATTAAAAGAAATTAGAGAACTAAATTCTACTAAAACCAAAAAAGAAGTTATAAAAAAAGGGGAATTTTTTAATATTAGAAGTGGCTTTTTAAACCTAATTAAAGAAGAAAATGTTTATGCGAAAAGCGACTGCGAGGTTTATATTTTTACTCCCCAAGAATTTGATTTAATTCTAAAAAAAAATCCTTTTCTTATTATTAAAGTCCTCAAATTTTTTTCTACTGATTTAAGAAAAATCCATAAAGAAATTGAGAAAAAAATTGGGATAAGTGATAACGAAGAAATGGAAAAAAGGATGTTAGACATTGCTAATTATTACCACCATAATAAAGAGTACCAACTAGCCTTATATGTTTACAATAAATATTTAGAAACTTTCCCTACTTCCTTAGAGAGAAAAAAATTAAAAGCCTCTATCGAAAAATTAGAAATTTTAAACAAGCAAAATAATCATGAATAATTCTTTAGATAAATTTAAAGTTCGTTTTAAAAAAAGGGAAATTATTTTTTGCGAATATGAATTAGGAGAAGAAGTATATTTTATTTTAAATGGAAAAGTAAGGCTAGTCAAAGTATCCAATCAAAAACAAAAAACCCTAGCTACCATGAAAAAAGGAGATATTTTTGGTGAAATGGCCATGCTAGAAAAAATGCCTCGTTCGGCAACTTGCTTAGCAGAAACCGATGTGGAATTACTCGTTTTTAATCAAGAGAGTTTTTTAACTTTAGTTCAAAAAAATCCTTCTATGGGTATAAAATTAATTAAAAATTTCGCTGAAAGAATTGATGACCAGCGCAAAAAATTAAGTATTTTACTACTAGAAAACAAGGCAAGTAAAATATTAAGCACATTAATTATGCTCTATGAAAGAGGACAAGTTGAAGTTGATCCCAATAAAAAAGGAGTGAAAATTACTACCTCGATTGAGAGTATTCAAGATTGGACTAATCTCTCGCTAAGTGAAGTTCAAAGCAATTTGGATTTTCTAAAAAACAATAAAATATTAAAAATTGAAGATAATGGAATTGTTTTAATGAACCTCGAATATATTAAAAATTTAATTGAAAAAGAAGAGCAAAAAATAAATTAATTTTTTTAATCTCACTCCTTTAATTTAAAAATGGAAAACCAATATCAAAAACAATTAGAAGAATATAAAAAGAAAATCTATGATGAAACGCTCATTAAAAACCCTCGTGAGTACAAAAAAATATACAAGGAATATCAAAAATTAGAGCAAATTACCACGCTCCAAGAAGCTATTAAAAAAGCCGAAAAACAGTTAGAAGAGAATCAAAATTTATTAGAAAATGATAAAGATAAATCTCTAGAAGATTTAATCCTCGAAGAAAATGAAACTCTAAAAAATGAAATTACAGAAATAAAAAAAAAACTAACCTTAGTTTTTTTAGGTAATGAAGATGAGGATGTCACTAGCATTATTATGGAAATTCGAGCAGGGACTGGTGGCGATGAGGCTTCTTTATTTGCCGCAGATTTATTCCGTTTATACTCTAAATATAGTGACAAGAAAAACTGGAAAGTAGAAGTGCTTTCTTTGTCAACTTCAGGGATTAATGGGATTAAAGAAATTGTTTTTAATGTTATAGGGAAAAAAGTTTATAGTTCTTTGCAATATGAAACTGGGGTGCACCGAGTTCAGAGAGTTCCCGAAACTGAATCAAGTGGTCGAATTCATACCTCAGCAGTAAGTGTGGCCGTATTAAAAGAAGCTCAAAAAGACGATGTCGCTTTACAAGATAAAGATGTGAAAATAGACACTTATCGAGCTAGCGGAGCCGGCGGGCAACATGTTAATACTACTGATTCAGCTATTCGTCTAACCCACATTCCCACTGGAATGGTGGTAACTTGCCAAGATGAAAGATCCCAAATCAAAAACAAAGATAAGGCTTTTAAAGTATTACGAGCTAGGCTATTTGAAAAACAAGAAAGAGAAAGGCAAGAGAAATTTGCTAAAGAAAGAAAAGAGCAAGTAGGAACTGGGGATCGCTCAGAAAAAATCAGAACCTATAACTTTCATCAAGGAAGAATAAGCGACCATCGAATAAAACTAAACCTTTATAATTTAGAAGAATTTATGAATGGAGAAATAGAAGAAGTATTAAATTCTCTTAAAAACTTTTTTCAAGAAAAAAAAATTAAAGACAAAAATATTTTTGTTTAACTAATAAAAAATCTTCCAACCATTAGTGAAAAAATATCAAAATTTTCTTTTCGATTTAGACGGAACCCTTATTGAAACTGAAGAGCTAATTGTTCGTTGCTTTGAATACTGTTTAAAAAAAATTTACAACATTCAAGTGCCAGAAGAAAGTTTAATCAATAAAATTGGACTTCCTTTAAAAAAACAAATTGAGCTTATTTGCCAAGAAAACCAACTTAAAGAAATCCCATTTGAAGATTATCAAAAAATGCATATGAGCCATCAATTAACTATTTGGACTGATTATGTTAAATTGTTTCCCGGCGTAGAAAAAGTCATCCAAACATTAGCTCAAGAAAACAAAGCACTAGGGATTGTCACTTCTAGAAAAATGCCTACCACTTCTCTCTACTTAAAACACACTAAAATTCACCAGTTCTTCAAGACCATTATTACTCCAGAAAAAACCCAAAACCATAAGCCTCACGCTGAACCAGCTTTAAAAGCTATGAAGGAACTTAATAGTGAAAAATCAACGACAATTTTTGTAGGGGATGCTATCTATGATTTGAAATGTGGTGAAAATGCCGGAATTGCTACGTACATTGTAAAGTGGCATAATAAAAAAAGCGTTGATTATACCGCCACTTACACTGAAAAAAATTTAAATAAAATTTTAGATTTCATTTAAATTTTTGCTATTTTTTTTGATTACTTTTTTCTTAACTTTCTAATTTTCTTATAGTTTCATTATAACTATTGACAAAATAAAGCTTATTACTTATATTATTAGTATATAAATTTTACAAATGCAAAAATTTATATAAATTTTGTTATAAGAAGGATAAATTATAATATGAAGAAAGTAATTATAGTAACTGGAGCTTCTTCCGGAATTGGGAAAGCCACCGCTTTAAAGTTAATCAAAGAAGGGCATATCGTTTATGGAGTTGCTCGCAGAACAGAAAAAATGCAAGATTTAGTTTCTGCTGGAGGAAAGACTCTTAAGTTGGATGTAACCAACGATAAAAACGTTAGTGAGGTAGTAAAAAAAGTCATTAAAGAACAAGGAAGGATTGACGTGTTGGTCAACAATGCTGGTTATGCTATTTATGGTCCGGTAGAAGAGATTTCAATAGATGAAGCAAAACAGCAATTTGAAGTTAATATTTTTGGATTAGCGAGAATCACTCAACAAGTTCTCCCCCATATGCGAGAAGCAAAAAGTGGGAAAATCATCAATATATCTTCTATGGGAGGGAAAATGTATACCCTTTTTGGTGCTTGGTACCATGCCACTAAGCATGCTCTAGAAGGATGGAGTGACTGCCTTAGAATAGAGTTAAAAGATTTTGGTATTCAAGTAGTAGTGGTTGAACCAGGGTTAATTGGAACTGAGTTTGGCGAAGTTGTGGCGGGACCTTTACAAGCAAGAGTTAAAGGAAGTGCTTATCAAAAGGATTTAGAAACTTTGATAGAGGCGTCAAAATCGGCTTATGAAAAACCTAATGCTTCTTCCCCTCCATCAGTTATTGCCAATGCTATTTCAGAGGCTATTGCCACCGAAAAGCCTAAGACCCGCTATGTAGCTGGGAAATTAGCTAAACCCTTGCTTTTCTTTAGAAAGTATTTTAGTGATAAAACTTTTGATAAAATTATTATGAGTCAGGTAGAAAAACTAAAAAAAAATAATTAAATAAAAGATGAAAGTAATCATAGTAACCGGAGCTTCTTCCGGAATTGGCAAGGCTACCGCCTTAAAACTCATCAACGAAGGGCATATCGTTTACGGGGTTGCTCGTAGGGTAGAAAAAATGCAAGACCTAGTCTCCGCCGGAGGGCATGCCCTTAAGCTAGATATAACCAACGATAAAAACGTTACTAGCATAGTAAAAAAAGTCATTAAAGAACAAGGACGAATTGACGTCTTAGTCAATAATGCTGGGTATGCCGTTTATGGGCCAGTGGAAGAGATTTCGCTAGACGATGCAAGAAGACAATTTGAAGTCAACATTTTTGGATTGGCGAAAATCACTCAGGAAGTTCTCCCCCATATGCGAGAAGCAAAAAGTGGAAAAATTATCAATATATCTTCTGTAGGAGGAAAAATCTACACCCTTTTTGGTGCTTGGTATCATGCTACTAAGCATGCCCTAGAAGGCTGGAGTGATTGCCTTAGATTAGAGTTAAAGGATTTTGGTATTCAGGTAGTAGTAGTTGAGCCGGGGTTCATTGGAACAGAGATTGGAGAAGTTATGTCGAAACCTCTAGAAACCATGGCTAAGGGAAGTTCCTATGAAAAAAGTTTAAAAAATTTTTTAGAATCAATTAAAAAAGCCTATAGTGAAAAAACCAATGCTTCATCTCCTCCATCAGTTATTGCCAATGTTATTTCTGAGGCTATTGCAACTAAAAACCCTAAAACTCGCTATGTAGCTGGAAAGTTGGCTAAACCATTACTCTTTTTTAGAAAGTACTTTAGTGATAAAACCTTTGATAAAATTATCATGAGTGAAATAGAAAAACTAAAAAAAATCTAAAAAATCAAAATGAAAGTAATCATCACTGGAGCCTCGGGGATGGTCGGGAAGTCCGTTTTATTAGAATGCTTAGAGCATGCAAAAGTTAAAAAAATTCTAATAATTAATCGGAATTCAATTAATTTAGAACACCCTAAATTAACAGAGATTATCCTACCAGATTTTAATCAAGTTACTACTATTAAAAATAATCTAAAAGGTTATGATGCTTGCTTTTACTGCATGGGAGTTTCTGCTTTTGGGATGAATGAAAGTAATTATACTAAAATTACTTTCAACATCACCAAAATGTTCGTTGATGTTCTCTATGAGCTTGCCCCTCAAATGATTTTTAACTATGTATCGGGAACGGGGACCGATAGTTTGGAGAAAACTAAAATTATGTGGGGGCGAGTAAAAGGGAAAACGGAGAATATGATTAGAAATCGAGAGTTTAAAGATGCCTACTTTTTTCGTCCGGGATTTATTATACCAGATAAAGGGGTTAAATCTAAAACGCCTTTATATAGCTTTTTCTATAGTTTAACGAAGCCCTTTTATCCTTTATTTAAGAAAAGCCCGTCGGTAATTGGCAGTTCGACTATTGGTAAGGCTATGATTAATTCGCTGTTATTTCCCCAAGCATTAAAACATTTAGAAAATAAAGACATTAACCTTTTAGCTAAAAAAAACTAATAATAAATTGTTAACATGCTTAAAATATTTTTTTTTACTCTCATTTTTATTGTTTTTATTATTGGCTCTTTAGCCCTAATTTGTATTTTGCATTACCGGGAGTTAGGTAGCCGGCCTAATAAAACAGCTAAAAAAAAATTTCAACTAGCTGACAATTACAATCCTAAAAAAAAGCGATTCGAGAATCGGATTCCCGATATCATGAAAAAAATTGGCAAACGGTTCAAAGAAGATTTTAGTTGGCAAGAAGTATACCAATGGTTTTTTTCCAGTAACGGAACGAAGCCTAAAAAAAAACTACCGGAAGTAAAACCAGATGTTAAAGAATTTTTAAAACCTACTAGTAGCTTAAAAGTAATTTGGTTTGGTCATTCTTCTTTACTACTCAACATAGATGGCAAAATCATTTTAGTTGATCCCATTTTTTCTTCAGCGGTTTCTCCTATTAAAGTTTTCGCTAGGCGTTTTCAAAAACCAGTGATAAAAATGCAGGAGCTGCCTCCCATTGATTATATTCTCATCTCTCATGATCACTACGATCACTTAGATTTAAAAACCATGAAATTTTTTATCAAACAGAAAAAAATTAAATTCATCACCCCTTTAGGAGTAGGTGGGCACCTAAGGGGATGGGGGGCTAAAGCACAAAATATTTTCGAGCAAGGCTGGGAAGATACTAAGCAATTTAAAGGCATACAATTCACCGCAATGCCCTCCCAGCATTCTTCCGGACGAAGTCTTTTCAGACGAGATGACACACTGTGGGCTTCTTGGGTTATTAAAACGCAAAATCATAACGTGTATTTTGGTAGCGATTCGGGATTTGACATTCACTTTCAAGAGATAGGGGAAAAATATGGCCCTTTTGATATTGCTTTTTTGGATAGTGGGCAGTACAACCCTAAATGGCGAGAGGTGCACATGTCGCCGGAAGAAGCAGTCGTAGCTTTTAAGGAAGTGAAAGCTAAAAAGTTTTTTCCCATCCACTGGGGAATGTTTTCTCTAGCCCTCCACAACTGGGATGAACCTGCTGAGAAATTATTTCAATTAGCTGAAAAAGAAAAACTACCCATTATTATGCCTAAAATTGGGGAAATAGTTGATTTTAAGAAAGAAACTCCTTTAACTAGGTGGTGGGCTAGTGCTAGTTGAAAACTAATCAACAGCAACTAAAAAGCTTTTAATCAATCTACTTTTTCTCGACTAATAGATTTTTCTTTAAAAAACTAGCTAACTTTTTTTGTATAATTAGCTAAAGTTTAATCTACTCTACATGAATTTTCTATCGCAAAAAATAAGTGAAATTAGAGGAATACCCACCCCCTTAACAGAGGCCCTGCACAATAAAAGTATCTATAACCTTTTTGATTTACTCCATTACTTCCCTAAAAAATACGAGGATCGCAGTAGCCTTTTAAAACTAAGTAAGGCCATTGAAAAAACTCAAAAAGATAAAGATTTTTTAACGACAATTATTTGCCGCTGTGAAAAGCAAAGTCATTTTGTTTTTCATAATCGCAGGATAAAAAAATATCATTTTACTGATGGAGAAGCAGAGTTTATCGTTAACGCCTACAATCCTTATCAAAAATTTCAACTGCAGGAACATTACATCTTATCTGGAAAATTAAAAATAAAATACGCTAGTATTACCCTTAACGTTACCGCTTACGAGTCATTTGATCAAGAAGCCATCAAAAGCATCCATTTGGGAAGGATCGTCCCTATTTACTATGGAGGGCAAAACCTTAACCAAAAAAGAATTAGAACGTTAATCGAAAAAAATTTAAAACAACTACAAGAAGATGACCTAGACTACTTATTCCCCTCAACTAACAAAAATAAATATAACTTTATGAGTAAGGTAAATGCTTTAAAACAAATTCATTTCCCAGAAAATTTCTCTTCTTTAAAAAAAGCAAGGGCGGCATTAGTTTATGAAGAATTTTTTATCGTCTTTAACCAAATCCAAAAAAATAAATTATTAAAAACAAGGGAAAATCATTACTCGCCTAGTGAAGTCGTTTACAAATTACTCAAAAAACTTCCCTATACACTAACCTTAGATCAAGAAAAAACTCTCCAAGAAATTATTAAAGATTTAGAATCTCCTACTATTATGAACCGTCTCTTACAAGGCGATGTGGGAACTGGCAAAACCCTTATTGCTTTTTTAATTATGTATTGGGTTTTTGTTAGTGGAGGGCAGGCCTTACTCATGGTTCCTACCGAAGTGCTAGCAAAACAGCATTTCGATAATCTAAAAAAACTACTAGCTCAAGAGGAAGTGGAAATCGTTCTTTTAACCGGCTCCCATAATAAAAAATACAAAGATGCGGCTTTGATGGATTTTGCTTATAAAGAAAAATTAATCATTATTGGAACTCATGCTTTAATCCAAGAAAAAATAAAATACCGCAATCTCCGTTTAGCTATCGTTGATGAGCAACATCGTTTTGGGGTAGAGCAACGAAAAATGCTTTTAGCGAAAGGGAAACAAGTAGATTTTTTATCAATGACGGCTACTCCTATTCCTCGTTCTTTATCAATGATTTTATTTGCCGATACGAATACTTCTTTTTTAAAAGTAAAACCCCAATCTGCTAAAAAAATTAACTGCAAACTTTTACTTAGCGATGATAAACTACATGCCTATCGCTTTTTGTTTAGTCGTATCTTAAAAGGCGAACAAGCTTATGTGGTTTTCCCCGTTATTGAAGAATCAACTAATCAAAAACTCACCTCACTTTTGAAAGAATACCAAAGGTTAAGAAAGAATTTTTTTAAATCTATCCCGATTGATTTTATTCATGGCAAAAAAAGCGCAGAAGAAAAAGAATTTATTATGCATAAATTTTATAATAATGAAATTAAAGTTTTGTTTTCTACTACGGTTTTAGAAGTCGGAATTGACCATGCTAATGCTACGGTAATGATTATCGAATCAGCACATCAGTTTGGACTATCCCAGCTTCATCAGCTTCGTGGTAGAGTGGGAAGAGGTGAAAAAGAAAGCTACTGTTATCTCTTGACTTCTGCAGATAACCCAGTAGAAACCACCACTCGTTTAGAGAAATTCACTACTCTTGATGACGGGTTTGCCATTGCTGAATTAGATTTAAAAATAAGAGGGCCAGGAGAGCTTTTAGGCTTAAAGCAATCCGGACTTCCTGAGTTTCGCTTAGCTCATTTAGTCAATGATTACCCTATTTTACAAAGGGTGAAAGAAGATTTCTCAGGGGCTTAAAACAACACTAAAAATTAAGCAACACAATAACAATAAAGCTAATAATAAGATTTAAATAAACTGGGAGCTTCCAGTAAACAAATACAACAGGAAGACCCATCATTAAAAAAATAAGATGATATTTTTCACTGACACCAAAAACTTCAGGGAAAATAAGAGAAGTCAGCACTGCTAAGGGAATGGTATTCAAGTATTGTTTGCCGCTATTTTTAAAATTAATTTTAGGGAGAAAAAGTGGAAAGCATCGAATGATTATGGTTATCAAAGACATTCCTAGAATAATTAACATATTTTCACTCATGCTTTTTTTAATTTTTTGCGACTAAGCCCAACAAAAATTCCCCCACCAACTAAAGAAGCAAGTATTACCCTTAAAAAAGATTCGACCCAAATACTAAATAAAAAATTTAGTCCAATGGTAATTAAAACTAACAGTAAGTATTTTTTATTGTTAAAAATGGACTCAATTAAAAGAATAACAAACAATAAATAATAAAGAAAATAAATATTAGCATCAATATAATGAGGAATTTCCTGCAGGAAATAAATCCCTACAAAAGTACCAAAATTCCAACCTAAGTAACAAAGAATAATGATGAATAAAAGTTGATAATAGTTAAAAGTCTTATTAGAATTTAGAGAAAATAAAACGTAATTTTCATCGGTTAATCCTATTAAGAGAAAGAATTTCTTAATAAAAGAAAAATCTTTAACTCGAGGAAGAAATGAAAAACTATAAATAGCCATGCGGAGATTTATAACAAAAGTGGCAATGATAATTTCCCATCCGGGAATCATGTTTTTAAAAAGTTCTAAGCCAATAAACTGAGCTGCTCCTGCAAAAATTAAGATTGACATAGCCATAACTTCTCCATTACTAAGAGGAGATGATTTAGCCAAAATAGCAAAAGAAATTGAAAGGAAAAAATAACTAATAATAACCGGGAGAACTAACCTAAGGATATTAACTTTCACTCAATTGAATTCAAGCTATTTCTTGGTAACTTTTTTTAAATAAGGCGATAAAGGTATTAATTTCTTTTTCTTGAATAATAAGTGGCGGCATTAAGCGAATACTTTTTTCACTTAAAGCGTTAATCAAAAGACCATTTTTAAAGCATTGCTCACTTAACTTTTGAGCGCTTATCTCTCCAAGGTCAAATCCTAGTAAAAGCCCCTTCCCACGAATATGATTAAGAGGAATTTCTTTAGCTAATTCTCCTAATTTTTTTTTAAATAAATCTCCCATTTCTCGGGCATGGCTAGAGAGTTTTTTTTCAATAACTTCTTCTAAAACCGCTCGACCTACTCGCATAGCTAGAGGCTGAGCAGAAAAAGTACTACCGTTTTCTCCAGCAGAAAAGACATCAAATTTTTTCGTAGTTAACATTGAACCTATAGGAAACCCTCCTCCTAATCCTTTAGCTAAAGTAAGGATATCTGGTTTAATTCCATAATGTTCAAAAGCAAACATTTTTCCCGTACGTGCAATTCCGGTTTGGATTTCATCAATGACTAAAACAATGTTTTTTTCTTGGGTTAGCTTTTTTACTTTGGCAATGTAATCAGAAGAGACTTCTCTCACTCCACCTTCCCCTTGGATAAGCTCCATAAAGATAGCTGATGTCTTAGGAGTGATTTTTTTCTGCAGATCATCAAAGTCATTTGGTCGAGCATGTTTTACTCCTTTTAGCTTGGGGTTAAATAAAGTATTCCAGCCTTTTTTCCCAGAAACCGCCATTAGAGCAAGCGAACGTCCATGAAAACCACCTTTAAGACTTATAATTTCGTGGGCATTGTTTTGGTGTAGACTAGCGTACTTACGGCATAGCTTGAGCGCACTTTCATTAGCCTCTAAACCACTAGAACAGAAAAAAGCTTTATCCATTTTGCTAACGCGACAAAGGAGATTAGCTAAACGCAACATTTCTGGATTATAAAAAGCTGGACTACAATTAATTAAAAGAGAGCTTTGTTCTTTCAAAGCTTTTTGAATAACTTTAGGAGAGTGCCCTAGAGCGTTCGTGGCCCAACCTCCGATTAAGTCTAAATAACGATTTCCTTTTTCGTCAAATAAATACATACCTTCCCCTCGACAAAAGGTAGTTTTTGGTCTATTGGTAACTTGCAGTAAATTTTTTGTGAAAGAATAGTAGTTTTTCAAGGGAGAAAAAATCTAAATTTTTACTCTTCGATAAATTATCAAAGAAACTATGATAAAAATAATATTCCCCAACCACCCTGCTAGAATTGGCGGAAGTACTTTGATTTGTCCTAGAGATGAGCCTAAGTAAAGCAGTAAAAAATAAATGAAAGACAAAACAATAATATAAGTAAAAGAAAGTACTAAAACTGAATTTTTGGAAAAAGTAGATAATGGAACCCCTAAAAAAAACATGACAATGGCCACAAAAAAAAACGCTATTTTACTATAGTACTCCGTCCACCATCTATTCGAATTCCCTCCAATGATTTCTAATTTCTCGGCAATCTCCCTACTTTCTTTAGCTGACAAATCTTTGGGGGCGTGAATGATCCTCAGGAAGTTATTGGGGCTATCGCCTAAGTTGAGTACTTTTTCTTCTTTATTAATAAAAGCAACTTTGTCTTCTTCTATTTCTTTAATGACGTGTTTGCCTAATTTCCAAGAAGTCCCTTCTTCATGCTCCATTCTTTTGGTTGTGATAAGTTTATCGAAACGATTGTCCTCGTTAAGGTAGACTAAATTAACGTAGTCAAAAACTTTTTCTTTTACCTTATAATAATTAGCGATGTAAATTTTATTATCTTTACCAAATTGCACTAAATTACTGCGATTGTCTTGTCGGAAAAAATCGCGATTTTGAAATTTCCTAAATAAAGCCATATGCTTTTGGTGAGAATTATAAAAAAAGTTATCCTCATTTAAAAACATAGTAGTGCAGATAAATAAATTAAAAATAAAAATAGGTAAAACATTAAACCAAATAGAGCGCCCCGCTGTATAAGTGACAATGAGTTCGTTGTCTTGATTGAGTTTCCCCAAAGTATAAACTAATGAAAAAATACTAGCCATAGGGAACAAATAAGTTAAGGTAAAAGGGATTTCATAGAGGAAAAAATAAATGTAGTCTTTTAAGGGAGTATGGTCGGAAATTTCTATAAAGAGATTAATTTGCTCCGTAAATTTAATCATCACAAATAGCCCAATAAATAAAAAAATTAAACCAATAAGGAATGATAAGTATTTAAAAAAAATATAACGCTGAAGGATGGTCATAAATAACGGAAATTTTATTCTTTATTCGATTACTTGAGGAACGACAAACTTTCTTTCTTTCAAAAGAGGAGCTAGTTTTTCTATTTCTTTTATATCAATTGATGGGCTAACCTTGTCTTCTCTAAGGCGAGAATAGCTATCCTCTGCTACAAAAAAGTTTTCCGATATGCCATCAGTGTTTACTTGCTGGATCCTGTTTAAAAGCTTTTCTAAATTATTTAGATCAACTAACAGCTCGCTTTGTTCTTGTTCTGATAAATCTAACCTAGCTAAGGCCGATAAATATCCAATAGTTTTTTTATCAATCATTTAATTTCCTTTTTAAGTAGTATAATAAAACATATTATCTAAAGCTTTTTTTGCTTTTTCTATGATAGCAGGTTCTAAATTTATTTCATCTTTTTCTTGGGGATTTTTCAAAACCCTTAAAATATCGAGTAGATTATTACTTTTCATATACTTGCACATCGTACAACTTCCAACAAAATTCTTACTCGGGGTTTCTACTTTTAACCGGTCAGCTAAACCACACTCGGTTAGTAAAAGATAATTTTCGTGATTAGTTTTTTTAATATAATGCATTAGCTGGGAAGTACTACCGGTATAGTTTGACTTTTTCACTAATTGGGGGTTACACTCCGGGTGACTTAGAATGGCCACATCCTCGTATTCGAGTTTTAAAAAGTCAATCATTTCCGGGTCATAATCTTCATGAACATAGCAAGTCCCGTGGTAAAGGACAATGTCTTTATTGACTTTTCTTTTTTTCATTTCTTCTTTAAGATTTTCTCCCATTAGTTTATCTGGAAGAAAAATAATTTTATCATTAGGATATTTTTCCACAATTTCATAAACATTACTAGAAGTAACGATAACATCACTTACTGCTTTTATTTCTGCAGTAGTATTCACATAAGCAATAACCGAATGATCAGGGTACTTTTTTTTTAACACTTCAACGTCTTCTAAAGTAATAGAGTCGGCTAGCGAGCACCCATTTAACCTACTAGGAATAAAAACCTTTTTAGTAGGATTTAAAATCTTAGCGGTTTCCGCCATAAACTTTACCGCGACAAAAATAATGATATCAGCGTTGGAAGCAAGAGCATCTTTAGCCAATTTATAAGAATCCCCAACAAAGTCACTTACTCCATAAATAATTTCTGGAGAAACGTAAGAATGAGTGAGAATAATAGCATTTTTTTCTTTTTTATAATGGTTAATTTCTTCAATAATCGGCGCTAACTCCTCGCATTTTTTAAAAGAAAACTGACATACCGAACCACCTATTTTCACATGCTTTAATTTTTCGTATAAATCTTGGGCGGTTAAATTATCTACTAGCAAAAAATTACTCCTGTAATAACTTTTTCTCTCTTTCAAAAAAAGTAGGGTGCGAATAATAAAAAAAACTATAAAAAGGATGGGGATTTAAATTACTGAGATTTTCTAAATAAAGTTTTTTCAAGGCGTCCACTAGGCTTTGCCCTTCCTGCAAATTTTGTTTGGCATAAGCATCTGCTTCGTACTCGTTTTTTCTACTAAATAAATTGAAAACAGGAGAAAGCCAAAAAGTTATAACATCGCTAATAAGTAAGAAAATCAAAAAAGCTTGAGCTAGCTCGGGGAAAGTAAGATTAAAAGCCAAATAAAAATTAGGGCTCGTGATCAGCCAAGACAATATCCCAAAACCAATAAACGTCATCACCATACCCATAGCCAAGCCCTGCAAAATATGTTTTTTTTTATAATGCCCTACTTCGTGAGCAAAAACAGCTTTAAGCTCATTAATTTTAAGTTGCTCTATTAGAGTGTCAAAAAAAACCACTCTACGAGATTTACCAAAGCCAGTAAAAAAAGCATTGGAATGTTTTGATCTTTTCGAGCCATCCATAACTAAAATTTCTTTGGTATTAAACTTTAACTTATTCGCTAGTTTGATTATCTCTTCCCTTAGCCCGCCTTCAGGCAATGGAGTTAGTTTATTAAAAAGTGGGAGAATAAACTTAGGGAAAATAAACTGAACAATAAGTTGAAAAACAATGATAAAACCAGCCCCTAAAAGCCACCAGTTTGCCCCAAAAGATTCTACAATTGTAAAAAGAATCAACAGCAAGGGAAATAAAAAAACAATCGAAAGGATGAAAGATTTAACTAAATCACTGATAAAAACTTTTATAGTTGTCTTATTGAACCCAAATTTTTCTTCTAAAAAAAATGTATTAAAAAGAGAAAGCGGCAAAGATGTAAGTGAAAAAAGCAACATAAAACTTAAAACAAAAATACTGCTCACCAAAGTAGTGTTTTCGCTATAAGCAGAAATATAACGATAAAAATCACTAATAAAATCACTCATAATCACTCCAAGTAAAATAGTGGCAGAATAAATAATTTTAAAAATAGTAAATTTCCCTTTAGCTAGTGAATAGTTGATGGTTTTCAAAAGCGTGGGCTCTTCCATAACTTTTTTTATTTGTTGATTATTTTTATTTTCCTTAATCGTGGTTAAATTAAGAACTTCTAAAATAATTTGGAATAAAACTTTAGTGAAAAGTAATAGCAAAAAAATATAAAATATTATTTTTTCTGGAGAGAAAACCATAGTATAATAATTATATCGTTAAAATCCCAAAAAAAGATAAAAATGAATAAAATTGATTTAAAAAAACTCATTAATTTTAAAGGCAACCGTTTTGCTTTAACTAAGGCTTGCAGTGAGTATGCTAAAAAAGTTCGCTACTTGCACCCAGATGATTATGAAAAGATTAAAAACCGCGACTCGGTTTTATCTTTAGACCATGTTCTCAATAATGAGATTTCTTATACCCTAGAAAAATCAGAATACGATGATGAACTTGATCGCGATAGCCTTTTCTTTTCTTCAGAAGAGAAAGAGAGCCAAGAGACCGAAAAAAACCTAGAAGACAAGCAAGCAAAAAATCCAGAAAACTAAGTTTCTCAATTTAACCATTGACGTTTTCTAATTTTTTAAAACGATAAACTTAAAAAAAGCAGTCCTAATAACTGGCCCCACTTCCTCAGGCAAAAGCAAACTAGTTCATCGCCTAGCTACTCCAAAAGATTTAATTATTAACTGCGACTCTCAGCAGTTTTACCAAGATATTACCATTGGAGTTGCCAAGCCTAGTCCTTATTATTTAAAAAAGTTAAACTACGCTTTTATTAATTTTTTAGATTTATTAGATAATTATTCCTGCTACCATTTTTTAAAAGATTTAGCCCCTATTATTAATAAAAAACCTTATGAGAAAATTTACTTTGTAGGTGGAAGTCCTCTCTACCAAGAAGTTTTACTCGAAGGGATAAGCGATGATTTAATTATTAAGCAAGATATCAAAAAAAGAGTCAAACTTGACTTTGAAAATAAAGGGCTAACTTTTTTATTAAATGAATTAAAAGAAAAAGATTTTACCTATTATCAGCAAGTCGATCAAAAAAACCCTCGTCGAATCCTTCGGGCTTTAGAAGTAATTCGCAGTGGGGTAAAATTTTCTGCTTTACGGAAGAATAAACAGAAAGCTAATTTAGATATTTTTAAAATAACCATTCTACCTCCGAGGGAAACCCTTTATAATAATATCAATAAGAGCATTGAAAGTATGTTTGAAAGAGGTTGGATTAGAGAAGTAAAGCAATTAATCAAAAATAAAAAACCAAAAGAAATTGCTTCAATTAAAGCTATTGGTTATCAAGAAATAATTGAGCTTATTTTAAAAAAAGCAACAAGTTTGCCCACGCTAAAAGAAAAAATCCAACAGAAAACTAGAAACTACGCTAAGCAACAATTAACCTGGTTCAAGAAAAAAAAAAACGGGATAATTTTTTTACCAGTAACTCAAAAAAAGGATATAATTAAATTTTACAATAACCCATTGGACAAATGGATTTTAGATTTTTACTTGGAGAATAAAAAACTTTTTTTTTATAACTTTAAAGAGCTAAACATTGCTATAAAAAACTTTTTTGAAAAATCAACAACCCCTTAAAATCATTATTATGGCTGGTGGCCAAGGAACTCGCTTATGGCCTAAAAGTAACAACACCACTCCCAAGCAGTTCAATCGTTTTAGTGGAGAGCAAACCCTACTAGAGCAAACTTATCAAAGGATGCTCCTCTGTACCACGAAAAATAATATTTTCGTTAGCATTAATGAAAAGCATCTTGCAATCACTAAAAAGCTTCTACCAGAAATTTCTAAAGCAAACATTATCGTAGAGCCAGAAACCAAAGATACCACTTCGGCTATTTTATTTTCTGCTCTTCATCAGCAATTTAACTCAGAAGATATTCTTTTTTTTTCTCCAGCTGACCATTACATTAAAGAAGAAAAAAAATTTAAAAAATATATCGAACAAGCTTGGAAATTAACTCAAACGACTAATCAAATTACTCTTTTTGGAATTAGCCCCACTTTTCCTGCTGACTGCTATGGCTATTTAAAAGTTAATCAAAATCATCATAAAAAACATTTGTTTGTTGAGAAATTTATTGAAAAACCTTCTGCTGTTACAGCCAAAACATTTATGCAGAAAAATTATCTATGGAACTCGGGGATGTTTTTGTTTTCTAAAAAACTTCTTATAGAATTAGCGGAGAAGCATACTCCTGATCACCTTAAAATAGTAAAAGATTATTATAAACTTATAAAAAAATCAAAAGGAAAAGCTGTTAGCCAATTTAAAAAATTAAAAAAAATATCTTTTGATTATAGCATTATGGAAAAAGTCAAAGGGATTAATTGTCTCCTAGCAAAATTCCTCTGGGACGATGTTGGCAATTGGAATTCAGTCTATAACCTATCAAAAAAAGATGCTCAAGGAAACTTTTTGCCGGGCAATGTTCAAGCTTTTTCTACTCGTAACACTTTGGTTGATTTAGAAAATAAAAAACTAAACGTAGTCCTAAATGGCGTTAAAGATATGTTTATCATCCAAAATAAAAATAATATTTATATCGTTAGTAAAGAAAAAGAAAAATCTACTAAAGAAATTTTAAAAAAATTAAAGGTCTTAAAGTAATGAGTAAAATAAAAATAGCCGTATTAGGTGCAGGACGTATTGGGATTCTCCACATCGAAAACATTCTCAATCATTTTCAACACTTAGTAGAAATCAAATATGTTATTGATAATTTCATTTCCCCTACCAATAAAAAATGGGTTTTAAAAAATCGCTTGCACCTCATTGAAGATCCTCAAAAAGCTTTTAGTGATCCAGAAGTTACTGCTGTGGTAATTGCTAGTCCTACTCATACCCATGCTGACTATATCATTCAAGCAGCTCAAAAAGGCAAGCATATTTTCTGTGAAAAACCCATCGACCTAATCCCTAAAAATGTAATAAAAGCACTGCAGATCGTTAAAAAAAATCTGGTTCATCTACAAGTTGGATTTAATCGTCGTTATGACAAAAACTTTCTCAAACTAAAAAAAATGCTAACGCCTAATTTTCTAAAAAATCTACGCTTCTTAAAAATAACTTCTCGCGACCCCGCTCCACCATCGTTA
Organism: Spirochaetota bacterium; assembly: GCA_965277105.1. Taxonomy (GTDB): domain Bacteria; phylum Spirochaetota; class UBA12135; order COTS27; family CAXSBA01; genus CAXSBA01. The sequence continues at coordinate 1,115,248 of OZ255710.1, forward strand.
GATTACTTAAAATCTTCTGGTGGCATTTTTATTGATATGGCTATTCATGACTTTGATATGATAAACTTTCTTATACCTAACAAAGTGGTTCAGGTAAGCGCCTTAGGCTCAGCCATCATTTTACCAGAGTTAAAAAAATTTTCTGACGTCGATGTAGCGATAACTAATTTAATTTTTGACAATGGCATGATAGCAACTATTGATAATAGCCGTGAAGCAATTTATGGATACGATCAACGAATAGAAATACTCGGGAAAGATGGACTACTGGTTGCTGAAAACGAAAAAAACACAACCGTTCAACTATTCACCAAAAAAGAAGTCAAGCACGATGTCCCTCCTTGGTTTTTTTTAGAGCGCTACCAAAAATCTTATATTGAAGGATTGGGTTATTTTTTTACAACTATTAATAATCCAAAAAACCAAACTCTTCTAAATGGAGAGAATGGCCTTACCGCTCTTTTAATCGCCTTGGCGGCTAAAAAATCTCTTAAAGAAAAAAGAATAGTGAGTGTAAAAGAAATTACTAATGAATAATTATCTAACGCTTATTGCTCAATTACCAGACACCATTACGGCTAATCTTTTAAAAAGTATTCTAGAAAATAACAATATCTTCGCGACGCTTAGAGGAGAGCACGCCAGTAATGTTTTACCAATTAACGATAACACTGTAAGCCTTTATGTCCTACAAAACGACATTCCAAAAGTAACAACTATTTTAAAAGAATATGAGAAACGGTTTAAATTCTCGATTATAACCGATATCGCCTAAAATATGCGTTTTGTTTTTAAATTTATTTGGGAAGAAAAATTATTATTTTTCTTAAATTTATTTTTCATATTTTTAGCAACTTTTTTCCTTGTTTCTCAAATATTCGTTATTGCCAACATTGCTAGCTTTACCATTAACCTAGAAAAAGCTAGGATTATTGTAGAAAATGGGATTAATTTTAAAAAGACTGATAGCTACTGGAGTGAGCTGTATTACATTTATCAAATTTATCTCAGTGAAGGTAACTTAGGAGTGGCGAATTATGTTCTTTCTTTAAAGAGCTTTACGATTATTTTTTTGGTGGGAGTAATTATTTTTATTTTCGTCATTTTCTCTCAGTTAGTTTTGTTTTTCAAAGATTACGTCGCTAACTATTTTGCTAAAAAAGTAGGAGCAAGAATAAGGAAACATTTTTTTGATAAAATGATTTACTTCCCAATATCGTTTTATCGGCAAAAACAAAGTGGAGACATTATATCTAGAATAACCAATGATACTGGGGCTATTGAAAATAGTTTGCAAGGTTTTTTTGAACAAGGGATTTTTGGTACTTTTTTTACAGTTGTTGGGCTTGGTATTCTTTTATATTTAAACCTACAGTTTAGCATTATTTTATTTATTTTCTTACCAATCATTGTGCTACTAATTAGTTTTATTGCCAAGTTGTTTAAAAGGATTACCATTAACATTCAGGAAAAACTCGCTTTAATTACTAATAAGTACAGTGTTACCATTTACGGCATTGATATCATTAAAATTTTTTCTAAAGAAGAATACGAAAAAAATAAATTCGCAAAGGAAATCAAAGATTATTTAAGACACTCCAAAAAACAACTTTTTTTTCAAAGGATTACTCTGCCCATTAACGAAATTTTAATCGTTTTGGCGGTAATTGTCATTGTTCTCTATGGCAGTAATTTGATTTGGCAAGAGCGAATCACTATGGACGTTATGCTAACTTTTGTTTTGATTTTAATTTATGTCTCGCAGTATATTCAAAGGATTAATCAAGCACTTTTTATTACTAGGAATCAGATTAATGTTGCGAGCGAACGTTTAGTGGAAACCCTTAATCAGTATCCTATGGAAAAAACCACCTCTTCTAGTATTACTGATAGCTTCTCTTTTAAAGGCAATACAGAATTTAAAAGAGTATACTTTGGCTATAACGATAATCAAACAATCTTGCAAGATATATCATTTAAGGTTAAACAGGGAGATTTAGTCGCTATCGTTGGAGGATCAGGACAAGGAAAAACTACTTTAATGCAACTTATCCCACTGCTATTTTATCCTACTAAAGGAGAAATACTCTACGATAAGAAAAGTCATCTAGAGATTAATTTAAAGCAACTACGAGAAAACATTGCCGTAGTTACTCAAGAAAATATTTTATTTCCCGGTACTATTAAAGAGAATATTGAATATGCTAAAGACGAACCCCATGATTTTAACGAAGTTAAAAAAGCAGCTAAAGCAGCCATGATAGATGATTTTATTGACAGTTTAGAAGAAGGCTATGAAACGCTAATTGGAGAGAGAGGAGTGAAGTTATCGGGGGGACAACGCCAAAGGCTCTGCATTGCTAGAGCAATTTATAAAAAACCCAGACTGCTCCTTCTAGATGAAGCTACTTCTTCTTTAGACAGCCAATCCGAAGAAAAAATTCAAGTAGCTTTAAATAATAATTTTTTTGGTAAAATCACTACCTTTATTGTATCTCATCGCTTAAGCACCATTACCAAGGCCAATAAAGTATTAGTAATAGAAAACGGTAAAATCAAAGAAAGTGGAACTCACAGAAGTCTTTTAGCCAAGAAAAAAATTTACTACCGCTTATTCAAAAATCAGTTAACTAAAAATTAAAAAGTTATTTTAATTTTTTTACTACTTATAAGTTTAGCGATTTATAATTCTAGTAATGTCGTTATAATTGACATACACCATAAGAAAAATTAATAACAAAAATCCAAATAAATACATGGTCCGTAAAACATTTTCTGGGAGAGGTTTTCTGCGGATCATTTCATAAAGGGTGAAAACCGCATGCCCACCATCTAACCCGGGAATAGGAAGCAGGTTGAGGACCGCAATCGAAATACTAATTTTAGCGAAAAGTAAAATAAAATAAGCCCACCCTTTCACTTCATGAACTGTATAGGAAGTCTCAAAAATAGCGATAGGTCCTCCTAACACTTCTAAAGGAACGTCTTGATTAACTAGTCGTTTTAAAAAAACAATCGCCGTCTTAAACTCTTGATACATTAACGGAAAAGCTTTTACGATAGCCTCACTTAGATCATAACTAATAATTTTCCCCTTATCTTTAAAATCAAAAAGGTACCCCACTTCTTTAGTCGCCAAAGTTTCATCGCTATAAGTAAAACTAATTTGATTGTTATCCCTTATAAGCACTACCGCATTAAGGTTGTTTTCTTTTTTTAAATTAACAATTTCATCCCCTACTCGAATACCAGGAATAATTTTCTCCATCTCATCGCTAATAGCACTCACCTTTCTAGAATTATTATTCTCTAAAGGAGAAATTCCAATAAAATAACTTTCACTACTACTATTAAAAATAGGCCTTACATTAAGTTCTACTTCTTCTCTTTGGCGGTTAACCACCAAGGGGATCACGACATTCTCTTCAACATTTTTTTTGTTATTTAAAGCAGTGATAATGTCTTCCCAACTAATAATAGCTTCGCCGTTGATTGCAGTGATAACATCCTTGTCCATCATCCCCGCTCTCTCGGCAGGAAATCCCGGGATAACTTTTACTTGCGGGGTAAAATAAAATCCTCTTCCCTTTTGAATATCTTTATTAATAACTATTTGATTAAGCGTTTTAATATTCCCACGCCTATCTTCAAAAATTAAACTAATTTTTTCTCCTGGATTATTAGCAATAAGATCATTCATCCCCAATAAAGTAGTCTTACTTAGATTATTTTTCTCTAAGATAATTTTTTTTATCTCATCGTTATTGCGGACTCCTTGCTGGTATAAAAAACTATCTTTGGGGAGATTGCTAACACTAGCAATTAAATAAGGAGAAATGCCAATTTGGCGAAATGGGACAGCCGAAGAGGGGTCGTTATTACTTTTACTTTCTTTAATGGCAATAGTTTTTTCTTGTTGATCACGAAGAACAGTAAGGCTAAGTGGCTCGGCTGTAGAAGCGAGGGCAACTTCGGTTATAATGTCTTCAAAAGAATTAATGGGAGTGTTATTAATCCTAATAATTTCATCATTAACCATTACCCCACTATTAAAAGCCGGGGAGTTAGGGATAACATTCCCCACTTTATTGCTCATAAAAGGAATGCCTAAATTGTAGGCGAAAATGATAAGGAAATAAGCCAAAACGAAATTCATTACAACTCCCGCTAAAATTATCACCATCCTTTTCCAAGTAGATTTTGCTAAATAATGGTCATTGTCAACTCGTTTTTCATAGTTTTTTTTAGTGGGAAGATCTTCTTGCCCTTTCATCCGCACAAAACCACCTAGTGGAATCATGCAAATAATGTATTCTGTTCCCTGCCGATCTTTATAAAGGGTGAAAAGACGAGGTCCGATACCAATTGAAAAAGTCAAAACCTTTACCCCAGCCCATCTTGCTGCTAAGAAATGCCCTAATTCATGTATAAAAATAATTAAAGTTAAACCTAAAATGATGTATAAAAAAGTCATGTTTCCCTCGTTATCGTTTTTCTAAAATATAAGATTTTTTTAATTAAAAAGCAATGCCTTTATGCCTTTCTTTTTTTTCGATAATAATCAACCAGAAATTTCACAGTAAAATAACTAATGATAGCCGCAATCAAACCAGTAACTAAGCATCCTAAAAAAAAAACCAAGTACGCACTAACACCTACATTTAAAAAGTCTTGCAGATTAAAATTCCTCAACAAATTTTCAATCTCTACAAAGGACAACTGCTTAGTAAAGTATCTGCCAAAAAACAAATCGCCAATATAATACGTGAAAAGATAAATGGGAATATAAGTAAAGGGATTAGTAACAAAAACAGCTATGGAGCCAATAAGTTTATTAGCTTTTAAAAAAACGCATAAAACCAACGTTAAAACCAACTGCAGACCAATAAAGGGTAAGATAGCGTTTAAAACCCCGATGGCAAAACCAAGGGCAATGGAATGAGATGAAATTTCTCTTTTTTTAATAATTTTTTTTAAGGTTATTCTTAAAAATCTTTTGTACTTGCTAAACATCTAATTTTCTAATTTTAAGGAAAACAATTTTGACACCCCATCTTGCATACTAACCCCATACAGATAATCGATAATATTCATGGTTTTTTGGTTATGCGAAATTAAAAGGATTTGAGATTTTTGTTTCATTTCTCCTAGCAAATTAGTTAATCGCTCAATATTCTTATAATCTAAGGCAGCATCAATTTCATCCAGCAAACAAATAGGCGAAGGATTATTTAAAAACAAGGAAAACATTACTCCGAAAGAAATTAGGCTTTTTTCTCCTCCAGAAAAAAGGGAAATTTTTTGAGGCTTTTTCCCATTAGGCTCAACCGTAATATGGATATCGCTAGTCAAAGGATTTTCTGGATTTTCCAAAGCAATACTTCCTTTGCCTTGAAAAAGTTTTTTTATTACTTTATTAAAATTAATATTAGTTTTTTTCAAAGTATCTAGAAATACTTTTTGGGTTTTTTCTAGAAGTTTACTTGCGACTTCTTCTAGGTTAGTCATTGATTTTTCAATGTCGGTTTTTTGCTGAATTAAATCATCAGTTTCTTTTTTAATCTCTTGATACTCGGTTCTAGCTAATAAATTCACCTGCCCTAACCCCTGCATTTCTTTTTTTAAGGCATTGTTTTTTTCTTTAAGTTGCTGAATTTTTTCTTTAGATAACAATTGCAATTTTAAATCTTCCAACGACAATTCTAATTCATAACTCAACCTATCCAGTAAACTTATTTTCTCTTTTTCATTTATTTCACTTTCTAAATTCAATTTCTGCATTTTTATTTTAAGCAAATCGCTCTCTGCTTTAGCTTTATGGATAGTTTTAGCTAGCAGTACTTTTTTAGCGCTTCCCTTTTGATGACTTTTAGAAAATTGCTTTAATTCCGATTCGATTTTTTTTAATTCTTGTTTGATAAGATTAATAGTGCTTTTCTTTTTCGACTTTTCCTTAGTAAAAAATTCTTTTTTTTCTTGTAGGTTTTTTTTATTTTGGATAATAGTATTATGATATTTTTTTAGGTTAGTCAGCTGCTCTTTTTTAAGTGCGTTTTCATTGTTAAGGGTTTTTAGATTTTCATCTAGTTTTACCTTGTCAATTTCCAAGTTATTAATAGCTTCATTAATGCTTAAAATTTTTTCATTATTTTTTTCAGCTTCTTTTACTAGCTTGCTTAATGCTTTTTCTAAACTACTTATTTCTTCTCTTAAAAGATTGCTTTCATTTTGGATTTTATTTTTCTTAGAATAAGTTCCCGTAGTTGAAAAAAAAAAAGAGTACAGTAATTTTTCATTAGCCATAAAGTCATTAAACGCTTTTTCAAAACTACTAAAAGCAGTAGTGGCTTCCGTAAAATTTTTTTGTTGAAATTGCTCAATAAATTTTTTTTTGCTTTCTTTAAGGGCGGCAAAGTTATTTAAATAATTTTTTTCTTCTAACTTTTCTTTAAGCTCATCTATTTCAGCAATCAAAAGTTTATCAATTTCTTTTTCCGCCTCGTCCGTTTTCTCAAATTCTTTTTTAGTAGTAAGGATTTTTTTTTGAGCAGCTTCATTTTTTTTTTTAAAAAGCAAGGTGTTGTTTTCTAGACTTTTTTTATCTTCTTGAAATTGTTTTTGCTTTTTTTTTATTTTAATAAACTTTTCTTCTTGTTTTAAAATTTGCTTTTCATTGGCTAAAATAATTCGATTAATTTCTTCTTTATCTTGCAGAAATTGTTTAGCATTTTGCTCTTGATCGAAAAAGTCATTATTCAATTGGCTTAAATTATCGTTAAGGTAGCTAATCTCGAAAGCCAGGGAGTTGATTTTTTCTTCTTTTTGAATAATCTGTTTTTCTATTTGGTTTTTTTTTTCTTCGGCACTCTCCAAAGCACTATTCATCTCTTGCAAGTTTTCTTCTTGTTTTTGAATAGCCTCTTTACTTTTGTCTAACTGAAAATTTATCTCTTTTAATCCATTTTCATTTTCTTTCATTCTCTTAGCTAAAACAAAAAAAGAATGAGAAAATAGTTTTTGATTGTTCTCTTTTATCTTTTCTTCTTTTTGGAAATAAATTTCACTTTTTTGAGCTTGCTGTTTAAGTTGCTCTTGCTGCTTTATTTTTATTTTGAGAATGTCTTCTACCCTTGTAAGGTTGTCCTTAGTTTGCCGGATTTTTAATTCGTACTCTTTCCTTTTAAATTTATAATTGGTTAAAAAAGCACTTTCTTCAAAAAGCGCTCTCCGGTTTTCGACTTTATCAGAAAAAAGCCTGTCAATTTTTCCTTGCTCGATAATGGAGTAGTTAGAGCGGCCAATCCCGGTATTGGTTAATAACTCGGTGATGTCCTTTAATCGACAACTTTTTTGATTAATAAAATTTTCGGTTTCTCCTGAGCGATAAACTCGCCTAAGGATAGAAATTTCTACATAATCAAGTGGGAAAACCTTATTTTGATTATCCAAGATAATCTCCACTTCGCAAAAATTGCTTGGCTTAAAATCTTTTGAGCCATTAAAAATTAAATCATCTAATTTTTCTCCGCGAAGCTCGGATATTTTCTGCTCTCCCCATACCCACTTTAATGCGTCAATGATATTACTTTTGCCACAACCATTTGGCCCAACGATAGCCCCTAATCCAGATTGAAAATGAAAGGTGGTTTTTTCTTTAAACCCTTTAAAACCATTAAGAATTAAAGTTTTTACAAACAAATTTAATATTTATTATACCTTAGATTAGAAAATAAAAACTATAATATCTTAAAAAAAATTCAATGCGTGCTGGTTAAATTATTAATTTCAATAAAAAAAGATTATATCATACTATTTATAAAAATCATCTTTTCTTTCTCGAAAAATAGAAAAGAATATTTTATTTTTTAGAAGCCAAAAAAAGTGATTTTTTATTTTAAAAGATTATATTTTTTTTTATTCTAAATTTAATTCTTTAAACAAGTTTTCATTAAATGAATTTTTATCACTTCTATTGTAAAACGGTAAACCAGTTATCTTAAACTCTTCATTATTATCAAAAAGAAGAGAGTGAGCCGTATTGTCTTGGTCTTTAACAATTTTGGCTTTATCTTTAATTTTCTCTAAAAATTCCTGTTTCCATTGATCTTTATCTTGCAAGTGCTCGCCCTTAGGTTCAATAAAAAGCTGATAATTACATTTGTCTCTTTTACTTAGTAAGACAAAATCTGGTTCAAATCTTCTACCTTGCTTAAAGTCATACAGAGCAAAATGACGCTCATTACGAATGAGATATACGTCTTGATGTTTTTCCTCTATCTCATTGATTATTTTTCTAATTAAATCAATTAAACTTTTCTCTTCACTGGTACCGCAAAACTCTTCAAAAACGAAAAAACCTTCTGCTATTTTCTTTATTTCTTTTTCTTTCTCTTGAGGAATAAGCAAGGTTTTATCTTTAAAAATTTCTTTAACCGGCTTCCCGCAAAAATCTTTTGTCCCCTTATATTTGATGCTATTGTTTTCTAACTCTTTTTTAAATTCGGTTAAAAAAGCTAGTGCTATCTCAAACTTTTTTTCAAGGGATAAATCAGAAATATTACCTTTAAGATCAATAGCAAAATTTGCTAAATATTCTTGGCCTAAAAAGTCGCTCATTGATTGGAGGTTAGGGAAATACCGCTTAAGATTCTTAAAAGTAAAAATAGGGAATTGTAGCAAAGCATTTTTTATAATATTCTCACTCAAAAAACTAACAAGGTCATGAGAAGAATAATTCTTCTTATCTGTAACAGTAGTATCATCAGCTTTTTCAAATATACCAACTAAACGCCCTTTACCACTTTCAAGCTCATATTCAAAGTTACGTTTTTTTATACCAAAACTCTCAATGTCTTTAACATATTCATAGTTATTTTCTATTTTTTCATTAGTGAAAATTAACTTATTATTAAAAGCTTTATTATTTTTGTATTGCTCTTTTAAAGCAAGTTTGAATTCTATTGGCTTTTTGTCATCTTTTTCTAACAAGCCTAACTCTTGTAGAGCTTTACGAATCTCACTAATATAACTAGGTTCATCTTCACTGTGAAAATAGAGCTCTTCTAATATTCTTAAATCGTTAGTGATGTCGTCATCTAATTTTCTCTTATACTTATCACCTTCTTTATTGCTAATTTCAAAAGGACAGTAACGCGCTCCTCGCCCAATTAATTGAGCTTCTTGAATAGTTTTTTTACCTATTTTGCCTTTATTGCTTCCCCCTGTTCCTTGCCCGGAATACAACCGCACAATGTCAAAAAGATTTAAAACATCCCAACCTTCGTTAAGTTTATCTACCGTAAAAATCCCACGAATGGGATTGTTTTTATTTTCCAAAGAGTTCAACTTCTTTTGATTTTGCTCCAACTCTTTGTCGTCATTAGTGGATAAACATTTTGTTTTATTAAAAGCGATTTTAATTTTCTCGACTAATAAAGTTAGAGAAATATTTTCGTTAGTAAAAAAGGCGAAAGCCTTTTGCAGAATTTCCGCATCATTATTACTTCGAATTTTTTCTAGTTGCTTAGTAGTAAGATTATCTAACAAATTGTAAAATAGTTCTTGATTATCGTTACTCTCTTTAATTTTTGAAGATTTAAATAACACTACAGGTTTAATATTCAACTTGTATTTAATCGCTACTTGCTCACGGTAAATGGAAATAATTAGCGCCTGCAGTATTCTCGTTTCTTTGTCAACATCACTTTTAAATATATTTATTTTTTTACTAAATTTATCTTGAATAAAGTTTATAATGTCGTAGTTGTAAATGATTTTGTCTAAATATTTTTCTTTAACAGCAGCATTATCAATCTCCATGGTAGCACTAAACTCCAACAAAATATTATTCGGATTCTTTTGAAATATTTCAACTACTGTATTTTCCCAGGTAGGGCCCTCCAAACCCGAAAACTTTAATTGCCTATTTTTCGTGGATACGTTAATGTGATGAGCCTCGTCAGCAATAAGGACAATTTTATTATCTTGAAAGTCATTTAAACTAAGGGAGTTTTCTTTTTCTTTATGATAGTCGTGATAAAGTTTTTGAATGGTAGTAAAACAAATGTTAATATCTTTATCGTTCGAGTAAGCAAAATTATCCACTGCTTTGATATTCACTGGCCTATAATTCATTAGAATTTTTTCATTAAAGAGGTACTTGTCTGAAGAAGGATTGGTAAAATTATCTTTGGTTTTTTCAACAATCTGCTCGCGATTGACAAAAAACAAAAAATTCCTATAGCCTTGTTGGTAAAGATACAAAATAAGCCCCGCCATAACAACTGTTTTTCCACTACCGGTAGCCATTTGATACGCTAAATGAATATTATTACTAGGTTTTCTATAAGCCTCGACATCATCAGTTTCATAATATTTATAAAATCTAGTGAATGCTTGTTTTTGATATTCTCTTAATAGCAGTCTAGGATTAAGGTTATCGTTAACAAAGGGAAGTTCAATATTATCTCTCAGCTTTCGCCAAAACTCTTTTTGGATAAGGTCAAATAAAAATTCATCACTCACGATAAAAATCCTGGTTTAACTTTTTATCCTGCTCGCTTACCGCTAAGTCTGCATCATCCACATCATCGAGATTTTTATAAAGTTGATTTTTATTAAGGATAGAGATTAAAAACTTTTTTTGCTCCGCTAAATCCAAATTAGTAAATTCACCTTTCTTTTTCTCTAGTTTTTTTAACTCCACATCGTAGTTTAAAAATGCTTTTTCTTTTATTTCATCATAGAGTTTTAAAATGGATTTTTCATCGGCTTTGACTACTTTATCAATAAAGGCTTGATTGTATTTAGCTAGCTCGAAATAGATAAATTCATTATCAATATTTTCAGTTTTAATAACTTGGTGGACACGCTCACAAGTAACATTTTTAATATAATCCATTTGCTCAATCATAATGAACTGTCTATTACCTCCATCTTCTTTATTTAATTCCAGAACGGCGTGTGCAGTTGTGCCACTTCCAGCATGATAATCTAGAACAATTGCATTCTTATCACTACTAACAACTGCATAAATACAATCATAAACATTCCATAATGACTTTGGAAAATCAAATTGGCAATCTGGCACTAATTTTTTAACTAATTTTGTGCCATACTCATTTGCGTCATATCTTTTATCTTGCCACACTGTTCTATATGTTCCAAAATTTTTCCCTATTTGAATATCGTTATTTTTAAATCTTAATAAGTGCTTAACATTTTCAATGCTTTGTCTTGCGTATCGCCATTTTCTTTCAATACCTTCTTTATCTATTGGATAAATATATGTTTTATCATCAACATTTTCTATTTGTTTTGGATGAATATCATTGGGTACAACATCGCCAAACCCAATAATTTTATTATCTTTGACAATAATAGGATAAAAGCAATTTTTAGCATCTTTTCTTTCACTTTCTCCCCCATTGTCTCTCAACCCTCTAAATTTTATATTTTCTTTTTCAATTTTTCTATTGCCTATTACTTTTACACCTCTAGGAAAAACAAAAAAAGCGTATTCATGGGTCGCTGAAAAATTAGCGCCAATTACACCTCTAGGATTATGAACAATAGTTATACAATGATTCTCATATCCTTTAAATATTTCATCTAATAATACTCCTAAATAATATTGTTCTTTTGAGTCTATGGCAACAACCATTGCTCCATCATCGGTTAGCAACTTTTTAGCGCTTTCAAGGCGATTTTTCATAAAAATAAGCCAAGTGCTTCGCTTAAAACTGTTGTTATAACAAAAAGTATCTGCATCGTCTCCCTTGTTGTAAGGTGGATCAATATAGATGAGCTTTACTTTTCCGGCAAAATTACTTTTTAAAGTATGAAGGGCTAATAAGTTATTTCCTTTAATGATGAGATTATCTTGAATGGTGCCAGTTTCATCACGAGTAAACTTCACTTCATCACTCACGCCATCTTTGGTGTATTTTTTAGCATTGGTAATGACTTTATTATCCAGTAGGCGAGTAATTTCATCTTTAGCTAAAATTTCGTTAAAAAATATTTCTTTCTTCTTTTCATCGTCTTTGGTTTGCCCACCTTCTAAGACGCAATCTTTAAAAGGAAAAGACAAAACCACGTCCTCGTTTTTCTTAATAGATTTATTGGAGATAGTTAATCCTATTTGATTAATGAACTTAGTATAACTATCTAAAAGGAAGTTTTTATCAGTAATATAATCGATAAATTCACGGTAATTAAAAACAGTCGTAACTTTATCGTCCGCTTTTATTTCTTTAAAAAAATGTTCCCGGGATTTTTTGGTTACTAAATAATAAAGCGATTAAATTTTTATCAAATTTTTCCGCACTGTCTATAATATTTTGCTTTAAAAGATTTCCCTTTTCATCGACAAAATTTTGTTTAAGTAATGTTTCTAATTCTTCAGAGAATTCTTTTTTCATAACAGAAAATTATTATATCATGATAAAAACTACCGGTTATAGTCAAAGGCATCGCGGATAGCTTCTCCTAAAAAAACCAACAAACTAAGTAAAATAGATAAAGAAAAAAAACCCGTCAAACCTAGCCAAGGAGCGTGTAAGTTGTTCCTGCCTTGCTGGATAAGCTCCCCTAAAGACGGAGAAGGAGAAGGAAGCCCAAAACCTAGAAAGTCTAAAGCCGCTAAGGTAGTAATGGCACTACTTAAATTGAAGGGCAGAAAAGTAAGCGTCGCCACCATAGCATTAGGTAAGATATGGCGGAAAATAATAGTTGTATGGCTTAAGCCCAAGGCCTTAGCCGACTGAACATAGTCGTAGTTCCTGGTTTTTAAAAACTCAGCCCTTACTACTCCTACGTAATTCATCCATCCAAAAAGACTCATAATCAGCAGCAGCCATAGAAAATTGTGATCAATCACACTCGACAAAATAATCAACAGATAAAGCATAGGGATAGAATCCCATATCTCCATAAAACGTTGAAATAAAAGATCTAACCATCCGCCCAAATACCCTTGCAGAGCACCAGCGATTATTCCCAACACAATAGAAATGCTAGTCAAAGCTAAACCAAAAATAATTGACAATCGAAAACCATAAACTACCCGTGAAAAAACATCACGGGCTTGATCGTCAGTTCCTAAAATATTAGCTTTAGAAGGAGGTGAAGGAATGGAGACATTTAAATCTTTTATAATGGTATCGTAGTAGTAAGGGAAAGGAGGCCAAATAATCCAACCGGCATTATCAATAAGATCAACTAAATAGGGGTCTTGATAGTCAGTTGCAGTTTCAAAATCTCCTCCAAAGGTGGTCTCAGGATAATCTTTTAAGACTGGGAAATAAAAAGAGTTTTTATAATAAACCACTAAGGGTTTATCGTTTAACCAAAATTCACCCAGAAGACTAATCCCAAATAAAAAAAATAATATCCAAAAAGAATAATAACCTCTTTTGTTTTTTTTAAAGTTATCTATTCGCCGTTTATTTAGAGGAGATAATTTTTTTAAAAGCATAAACAAACTACTAATAAATTACACTTCATCACCCTTGCCTTTTTTCAAAATCAATGCGAGGATCAATCAGCGAATAAGAAATATCGGTAATGATTTTCACTAATAATCCCAGTAAAGAAAAGAAAAAAAGGGTTCCGAAAATAATAGGGTAGTCGTATTTTAAAGCAGCATTGAACCCTAAAAGCCCTAGACCATCAAGCGAAAAAATAACTTCAATGAGAAGAGAACTAGTAAATAAAATACTAATAAGCGCACTAGGGAAACCCGAGATGACAATTAGCATAGCGTTCCTAAAAACATGCCCGTAGAGAATTTTTTTTTCTTTTAGCCCCTTGGATCTGGCAGTTAAAACGTATTGCATGTGGATTTGATCGAGGAAAGAATTTTTAGTGAGAAAAACTAAACTAGCAAAACCGGAAATCACCATCGATAAAACTGGCAAGGTAATGTGATGAAAATAATCGACAACTTTTCCCCACCAACTTAAATCGGAGAAATTTTCCGAGACCAATCCCCTTAAAGGGAACCAACTAAAATATTCTCCTCCAGCAAAAAAAATTAATAGGAAAATAGCAAAAAGAAAATTGGGGATAGCATAAAAAATAGTAATAATAGTAGAAGTAAAAATATCAAAGCGAGTGCCATCTTGAATGGCTTTGTAAATGCCTAAGGGGATAGATATTAAATATACCAGTAGCGTCGTCCAAATCCCTAAAGAAATGGAAACGGGTAACTTTTCAATAACTAAACTAATAACGCTTCTATCTTGATAAAAACTATCACCAAAATTAAAAGAAAAATAATTTTTAAGCATAGTAAAAAAGCGAACATAGGCCGGGTCGTTAAGCCCATAATATTCTTGCAGTTCCTCATAAAGCTCTGCTTCAAGTTTGCCTCCTCCTTGGTAAAGAGAATCTTCTTGATTACTCATTATTTCTCCTCGCTCGTTATCCGAGAGCCGAGCAAAACTTCCTCCCATATCTTGATTGTGAATAGAGGCTAAAATCTGCTCCACAGGCCCACCGGGAACAATTTGGATGATAGCAAAATTGATGAACATAATCCCAATAAGCGTGGGGATAATTAGTAGCAAACGTTTAAAAAAATAGAAAAGCAATGCCTTTTATTCTTTGTCGAAAAAATTAACCGTCAAGGAAAAGCTATTTTTAATAGTAGCGTTATTAAAAGCATCTAAAAAATACTCGCCATCAGCCCAAAAAATATATAATGGTCTAGTAGCAAATAACAACTTCTCTAAAACCCAGTACTCTCCTTCTCTATACATTTTGTCTTTACCCTTCTCCCAGCGGTTTTCATCGCCTAGCCAGTATACTTCTCGATAATTTTTGTCTTTAAGGTAAAAACGGTAATAATTGCCAGTTAATTTAATAGGGCTTTTTATCGAAAAAAAATAATCTTTTCCTAGAGAAAAAGTAGATAGTTTATTACCATAAAAATCTAGGGAAATTTTAGTTTGCTCAGGGTCGTTTTGCCAAATGCCATTGACTAGAAAACGATACCGATAATCTCCTTTTTTAAGATTTTTTTTAAAAAAAAGATAGCTTATCCCTAAATCACTTTTGAGAAATTTAATTTTTTCTTGCCAATTATCAAAACTCCCACTAAGATAAACTTCTTCATTCCCTTTCGCTAAGTAAGTAAACAAAATGCCATTTTTATACAAGATGGGCTTATTCACCACTTCCTTAAAAAGTTTATAGTCAAAATTTTCGGCTACTGTGATTAAACCAGTTTCGGCTACCAAATAAGAAACAAGCCAGCAAAAAAAAAGTGCTTTTTTAATCATTATATTTTAATTAATTATATTTTAATTAAAAATCATCTTGCTCTTTAAATCTTTTCTAGAATAAAAGGGTTTAAGGATTAGCCCATCTCCTCCTAATTTTTCTTTTCGCTCTCCTTCAATAAGGATAGAAATAAAAAAAACTTTTTCGGGGAAAACACTTTTATCTAAATTGAAAATAGTCCATAAAATTTCTTGCAGCCTTATTTCTAATCCCTTATAGCCATACTTGCTATTTTCTAAAAAGCGATTAAAATCCAAAACCAACGTCTCGTTTTCAATAAAAAGATTCCTAAGTCTAATATTAGAGGAAAAAAAATTCTTCAAGGTTGTTTCTTCGCTTCGAAAACCAATTAAAGACGAGATGGTTTTTTTTAGTAAATTTTTAGAAGAAGCGTATTCTATTTTTTGCGGAATAGGAATAAAATGGATAGCATTTTTTTCACGAGAAAACTGTGGCAAATATAAACTAACAACAGCATTATTAAGTGCTTTAGTTAAAGTAGTAGATTGTGGAGTTAAAGACTCGGATGGATTACTTGGTTTAATAGTAGTTTGACTAGAAGATAAAGGCAGACTCTCATTTATAGATGGGGTGACTTGAACTTTACTAATAGAAGAAGCCTCACTATTACTAGCGGAGTTACTAGCTGGAATAGCTAATGGGGTATCAAAAAAAACATTGTAAATTTCTCGAAAAATCGAATTTTCATCTTGAAAAACCTTAAAAACCACGTAACTAAAAGTTATAAATAAAAAAGAAAAAATCAGGAAATAATAGCGAACCTGATAATTGACTTTGTTTTTAGTTTTTCTAGTTTTCTTGCGATAAGGGACTAAATTTCGACCTTTAAGGATTTTCCCCTCAGCGAACAAGGTTTTTTTATTGATGTCAGTATAGCGATTCACTTTCTTAAAATATCGATAGAAAGGTTAAATCACTAAACTAATAAATTACTTATTTTTTTTTAATAAAGATTTTTTATAATTCACCCAACTAGTAATTCTTTTATCAATTCTCTCTTTATTTTCTCGATCATTAGTGTAAATATTAAGTTGATTTAAAATATTTAAGAATTCAATTCCTTTAGTAATTTCTAAGGTGCTCTCATTAAAGCTATCGTTTTTCATATGCATATTCCAATATTCGTCGGCTATTTCTTCTAGAAGGGATTTGGTGAGCGATAAAAAATCTTGGTATTTGTAATAGTCAGAATTTTCTACATCAGTTTTTTTGATAAGATTTTTAAAATCGATAGCATTAATCAGCACTAATGAGTATTTATCTTTTAGAGAAATAACGCTAATTTTTAATTTAGAAGAGTAATCCAATAAGTTATTTAAACGATCAATTTGGAAACCAATTATTTTCAGCCAATTAATAATTTCTAATAGATCAAAAGTTTGGTAAAGTTTTTCTTTATTATCACTAGTGTAGTTAAACCCACTAAAATACTTGGTTTTCAAAAAGCTAGCAAAAAGCGACAGCGCCATATTAAGGTTTTTTCTAACTGCAGTATAATGATTATCTTTGGCTGATTCTTCTTTTTTTTGAAGGGAAAGAATAATAAAGTAAAAACAACTCAATTTTATATAACTGGCTATTTTTAAAAAAAGATGATTAACGTCGTTTTCATTTTTTTCATTATTATTACCTAATTGCTCTATTTCATCTAAAACATCTTCAATATTTTCTTCCATATCAATGATAGTTTTTTTTGCCTGTTTATCCATATTTTAAATTTCGGTAAATTTTCTGTAGCCCATTAATATTCTTAAAAAAGTAGTAAGAAAACAAACAACAGCAAAAATAAAACTAAAAACAACAAAACAACTAGGGAAAAGGCAAATAAGAATAAAAAATAAAATGGTTTCCGTGCCTTCAGCTAAGCCTATTAAATAATAAATTCCTTTTTGCTGATAAATGGTGCTTTTTAGCTTCCGCCGTTCAGCGATGATGGAAAAAGCCAAAAAACTAGTCCCAGTTCCTACAAAAGAAAACATTAAAACCGAGCCAGCTAGAGCATTTTTTTCTGGATTATAAATAATAAAAGCTAAAACCACACCAGAATAAAAAATAAAATCTAAAACAATATCGAGAAAACTACCGCGATCGGTTGGTTTAGTTAAACGAGCTAGCCGCCCATCCAAACCATCTCCTAATCGATTTAAAAGTATAAATAATAATCCCAATAAAAAAAATCCTTGACTAATCAACCCCATAGCCCCAACTCCTAAAAAAAAACTAACGATAGTAACCGTGTCAGGAGCGATATTTTTTTTTTTAAGCCAATAAACTAAGGGTTTAATCAAAAAAGAAACCCAAGGGATAACCCATCTATCAAGCATCTTAGGTTAAATGAATAATCTTACTTTGGGGAGGGGCATCTTTTTCATCATGAGTTACTAATATAGTTGGAATGTTGAGCTTTTTAATAAGGTTAAAAACAAAATTTCTCATTTCCAGACGTAGTTTAGCATCTAATTTAGAAAAAGGCTCGTCAAGTAGCAATACTTTTGGCTCTGCCAATAAAGCTCGGATTAAGCTTATTCTAGCTTTTTGTCCTCCAGAAAGAGTATAAATGGGTTTGGTTTTAAATTCAAGTAATTTTGCTGAAGATAAAAAAAAAGTGATTTTTTCTTGCTTTTCTCTTTTATTTAAATGGAACGGGAGAGCAAATAAAAGGTTTTCTTCAACATTCATATGCGGGAAAAGCAAGTCATCTTGAAAAAGGATCCCTATTTTGCGCTTTTGAATAGGAAGATGGGAAATTTCTTTTCCATTAAGATAGATATTTCCCTTATAATGAAAATCATTTTTACCTAAAGCACCGCAGATAAAAGACAACAATGTGGACTTACCACACCCTGAAGGGCCCATTATCGTCACTACTTCTCCTTTTTTAACTAATAAAGAAAAATTATCAAATAAACGAACTTCTTCATTGTAAATGGTAGTTTTTTCTAAGCGAATCGACATAACTAATCAATAATAGTAAGTTATTAATAATTATTATAGTCTATACTCAGTTTTTCTACCAATATAAAGACAAAAACTAAAAAAAAATAAAGGAATAAGAATTTGCAGAAAAGCAAATACTCCAATAATATTTCTCTCTCCCCCACTTGCTAAATTAACCGCTTCTATAGTAACGGTACTCACTCTTCCTTCTCCAATCCATAAAGTGGATAAATATTCGTTAAAACTTACAGAAAAACCAATGATCAAAGCAAAAATAATCGGTTTAATTAATAAAAAAAGCTTAACCTTGAAAAAAGTAACCAAGGAGTTTTTCCCTAGTGATTTAGCAATAATCGAATACTTTTCATTATAATGATGATAATTATCTCTTAAAACAATAAAAAGATAAGGAACCACGAATAGCAAATGAACTAGGATAATTTTCATAAAAATAAAATCAAAATGAAAATAGAGATAAAACAAGTAAATACCAAATAAAAAAAGGATACTAGGAATGAGAAGAGGAAAATAAATACTATAGGTAAATAACTTTTTTAAAAAAGGGAATTTTTTCTCGGCTTCTAAAAAAAACAAACACAAAATAAGCCCCAAAAGTGTACTTGTAACCCCAATAAAAACACTGTTAAAAATATAACTATTAGTAGCAAAAATAATTATTCGCTCCCAGTACTGCAAGGTAAAACTGTTAGGAAAAATTTCTGGGAAAGGCCATCTTTTGGCAAATGACCAAACGAAATTAAGTAAAAAGCTAAAAAACATCGAAAAAAAAATAATAGCCATGAAAGAAAAAATAAGAAACTCTAGGCTTTTATTTTTTTTCCCTCGACGACCATTAGTTTTCACTCGCTTAAACAACCAAGCAGTGATTTTTTCGATTACCCACCAAAGTAAAATCTGAACCAGCAAGATAAAAAGGATAAAAATAGTAGCCGAAGAAGCAATTTTTTTATAATAAAGATCTGGCTCTTGGAACCATTCTAAGATGAGAATAATTAAATTAGGTGGGTTATTTGGCCCAATAATAATGCTTAGATCAATGGGGCTAAGAGAATAAGCTAAAACAATAAAAATAGGGAGTTTTATCCGCTGATAAATTTGGGGCCAGATTATTTTAGTCCAAATAGTAAAAGCAGAATAACCCATAGTGCTAGCTGTAAGCGAAGTGAGGCGAGTTTTAATCTGACTAAGAGCAGCAAAAACCACAAATAGCAAAAAGGGGATTTCTCGAATGCATAAGCTAGCAATAAGGGCATACCCTCCAGGGTCTTGGTAAGTGATGACTTGGGGAGGAGCTTCCCAGTTAAAAAAAAGATTAATTATTCGAAAAAAAAAACCACTAGGAGAAATGAGAAAAATCAACCCAATGGCAAAAGTCGAATGAGGAATAGATAATAAAAAAGGAAGTATTTTTTTTTCTAACTTCACATACACCCTGCTATTGTAAAAAAAACCACCAATAAGGAAAGTAGATAAAACAGACAACAAAGTAGCAATACTAGCTATTTTAAAAGTTAAAAAAATGGATTTACTTACTTGCGGCTCGCTAAAAAAATCTCGCCAAATATTTAAATTAATACCACTGATACTACTTTCTAAGTTACTCCCTAAAGAAAAATCAACATTAAGTGAAGATAACAGGGTAACAATAACCCCAATAGCAATCGGAGAAAGAAAAAAAACTAAAAATATGATTAAAACAATAGTTAGGAATAAAGCGTTTTTGAACATTTTTAGCGAATAAATGTGAATACTTTTTGATTAAAGGAATAAGTTTTTATTTATATTTATTATAAACCACCTTAAAAATATTAAATTAAAAAAAAAATCTAATATTTTTTTTAAATGGTATAATTTGACTACGATATTACGGAGGAAAAAATGGATAACAAATATAACGAAGAAGAATTAGTAAGTGATTTTTTAAAAGCAAGAGGAAGAAAATATTACTTTGATGTAAAGCAAAAATCTAACGGGGATCGCTACCTCACCATATCAGAACTACAACCTAACAACCAAAAATTTAAAAGAATGAGAATTTTAGTTTTTGAAGAATATTTAAAAGAATTTTCTGAAAAACTTAATAAAGTTGTTAATCAACTAGATAAAATTTCTTCTAAAAAAAATCAAGAAGGGAACTCTATAAAACAAGACAAAAATCAGTTTAACCACCAAGAAGAAAGTTAATCTTTTATCGTTTTTTATATTTTTATAATATTTTTGCTAACATAAAAAGGGTGGCTGTTTCCACCCTTAAAATGTTAGGCGAAAGTGATACTGAGTGAAAGTTTAACTTTTCTAAAAGTTCTTTCTCGGGCAAACTGATTCCTCCCTCAGGGCCTATAAAAATATTAATAATCTCATTACCCCCTACTTTTCTAGTAGGAAACGGGTTAGTAGCGTTTTCATAAGCTAAAAGGTTAGTATTTTCTGGTTTTAAGAATTTTTCCCTAAATAGTAATAAATCTTGTAATTTCTTAGGAGAATGAATAACCAAAGGAATTTCTCTCCCACACTGCTCTAAAGCCGATAAGGCCACTTTTTTATAGCGTGAAATATTAAACTCTTTCATCTTCAAATTAGAATATTCACTCTCAATTGGGTGAAAATGCTCTACGCCTAATTCGGTAATTTTTTGAATAATACTAGTTAGGGTTTTTGATTTGACTAAAGACAAGTAAAGGTGAATAGGCGGCCTTAGCTTGGTAGTTATTATTTTTTTTTCTCCAACTATTTTCAAGATAATTTCTTTCACTTGCATCGAAACCACTACAGTTGTGTATTCTATACTAGAAAATGTTCTAATCAAAACCTGATTGTTTTCTTTTAAGCGTAAAACATTTTTTAAATAATGCACATTTTCTCCGGTTAAAGTAATAATAGGCTTGTTGATTTTATCTTCTAAATAAATACGCGGAATCCTCATAAGGGATAAATTTGCTCAAGAAATATTAGTAAAACTGCTAAAAAAACAAACAAAAAGAGGAAGCGTTTAGTAAAAATGTAAGCTACACTAATACCAATTACAACGATAATTCGCCAAAATAGATCTACTTCTTTTAAAGCGTTAGTGGGGAGTAAAATTAGCCGAATGGTTATAGCAAAGACAATGGCATAAGCTACATGTTCCATCCAAATAAAAATTTTATTACTTGAATCGATTTTTTTACCTAAATAAAAGCCAAAGAAGCGAGGGGTATAGGTAACTAAAGCACACCCTAAAATAGTAAGATAAATAACTAGGTTATCGC
Source organism: Spirochaetota bacterium (assembly GCA_965277105.1). Taxonomy (GTDB): domain Bacteria; phylum Spirochaetota; class UBA12135; order COTS27; family CAXSBA01; genus CAXSBA01. The sequence continues at coordinate 1,136,760 of OZ255710.1, forward strand.
TCATTTTCTAAAAAAAGAAAAAAGCAATTAGGATAAGAGTTAATTAAAATAACTAGGCGCTAACCCTAAGTTATACATAATCACCCAAAAGATAATTCGAAAAACGATAACGAAGAAAACCCCATAAATAGGGATTAAAAGTGGGGGGAAAAACTTAGGAGTCATAAAGGAAATAAGATTTAAATACCAGTTGGTAATCTGACAAAAAAAACGATAAATGTAGTTGTTTAAATTATGCCCACCGATGAGGATCATCAAGATAGTCCTAGCCAAAAGGGTCCACATCAAAACCGATAAAAAATAGTTGATGAGTTGATAAGGAAGAAATTCAGTTAACATAGAGTAAAGAAAATTTAGTATGAGAAAACTACCCTCATATTGCTATAAGGGTAGTTTTTAACTTAATAGCTTTTATTCGTCTGATTTAATGGTGCCACCTTTAGGAATTCTAATATTATCTACTAGATCTTGAATTTCTTTGGGCGGTTCTGGAGTCATTAAGCTAACCACGATGGTTACCACAAAACAAACTGGAATACCAAATAAACCAGCTGAGATGTTTCTTACTCCTCCCCATAGTTCCATTCCACCATAGCGAGTACCAATCAAATAGAACATACAAACAGCAAAACCTGCTAACATACCAGCAATTGCTCCTTGCTTATTGGTTCTTTTCCACCAAACTCCTAATACTAGTGGGACAAAAAGTCCTGAAGCCGCAATAGAGAAAGCCCAAGCTACCATTGATAAAATATCACTAGGCTTAGTACTAGCAGTAACAGCAGCAACGAAAGCGATAAATAATAGAATAACTTTAGCAATAGCTAATCTTTTTTTAGTATCCGCGTTAGGATTAACCATTTTGTAATAAATATCATGGCTAAGAGCGTTAGCGATAGCAAGTAATAAACCATCAGCCGTTGATAAAGCAGCAGCTAGTCCACCAGCAGCAACTAAACCAGCGATTACATAAGGCAATCCTGCAATTTCAGGGGTTGCTAATACCACAACATCACGGTTGATGCTAAATTCTGCCCATTGTAAAATACCGTCACCAGTATCTTTAATCGTAACTAACCCAATATCTCCCCAAATACTTACCCATTCGGGCAAACTAGAAATTTGCTGGCCTACTACGTTAGCTAAGATTTCGTACTTAGCAAAAGCAGCATAAGCTGGAGCAGTAAAGTATAGTAAGAAAATAAAGAATAAGGCCCATCCAACAGACACTCTTGCATCTTTCACACTAGGAGTCGTAAAAAAACGCATTAAAACGTGGGGAAGAGAAGCTGTTCCTAACATTAAACAAAAAATTAACCCAAAAAAGTTGAGAGGGTTATACGTTGAAAAAGGCTCAATATGCGACTTAGTTATCCCTTGCTGGGCTTCTAACTCAGTAATTCTTTGCAGGATGTCACCATACATCAATTGAGGGATCGGCACACCTGTAACCTTAGCTGAAAGGATAATTACTGGAATAAGATAAGCAATGATAAGAATAATATACTGAGCTACCTGCGTCCACGTTACCGCTCGCATTCCACCAAGCATAGAACAAACTAAAATTCCCGCTAAACCAAAAAATACTGCTATTTCAAAAGGTAAGCCAAGGAATCTCGAGGCAATAATACCCGAAGCATAAATTTGCGCTGTTACATAAGTAAAAGAACAACAAACTAAAATGACAATTCCCATTATCCTAGCAGCATTCCCTTCATAACGAGTTCCTAAAAAATCAGGTACTGTGTAAGCACCAAATTTTCGTAAGTAAGGGGCTAATAAAACTGCCACTAATACATAACCACCAGTCCAACCAAGGACGAAAGCTAACCCATCATATCCTAATAAATAAAGTGAACCGGCCATACCAACAAAAGAAGCACCAGACATCCAATCCGAAGCTGTGGCCATACCATTAAAAACTGGTGGGACTTGCCTACCAGCCACGTAATATTGACTAACTTGAGCAGTTCTGGATAAAATACCAATCATGGCATAAACTCCAACTGTTAAAACGACAAAAGCATAACCAATAATGTTATCAGGAACTCCGAGTTGTTCTAAAATTGCTAAAAAGATAACAACTCCAATAAAAACTCCTGTGTAGATGCTATAAATTTTTCCTAGGTTATTAATAAACCCTTCTTTTTTTTGACTCATACTGTATCAATCCTCCTATTCATCATCTTCACTTACATCAAATTCTTCATCAATTTGATTTTGTTTTTTAGCAAACCAGAATATGGTCAATACAAATACTATAAGTGACCCCTGAGCTGCCATGTAAAACCCTAGTGGGAATTTTAGAAATGAAACCTCATTCAATCCTGAAACTAGGAAATGAATCAAAAAGCTGAAAACAAACCAAATGACTAAAATTCTAACCATTAGGGACTTTGTCTTCTTCCAATGTTCTTCGTTTTTAGATTCCATAAATCCTCCTGTAATAATTATTTTGAATTCTACCTAGATATAACTTTCTTGTAAAACCAGTGAAAGCAACTAAGGTAAAACAAGTATCATACACATTAAAAATAGATACCATTTAAGAAGTATAAACTATATTTAATTTATCTGTCAAATTTTTTATTAAAATTTTAAAAATTCAAATTTAAAAAAAAATTATTATGGTTTTATACTATTTTATTGAAAATATATTTCTTTATATTATAGTATACTAATATATTAGTATAATAATACATATTTGTTTATTGCATATCAATAGTGAAACTTATACTTTATTTGTTGTTATATAGATTATTACTTATCTTTTAAAAAGAAAATGCCTATTATAGAAAACAGTATGACAATTAATAAGCCTAACTTACCTACATATTTATCTACTAAAACAATTCCTAATAACGAAAGGCTTATTTTTGCTCTTGATGTAGAAAATTTAGAAAAAGCTAAAAAACTAGTAGAAGAATTAGGAGATTCGGTTATATTTTACAAATTAGGTTTAGAGATTTTTCTAACTGGGCATTATTTCGAACTGATTGATTGGTTAGTTCAACGAGGAAAAAAAATTTTTGCTGATTTAAAATTTTTTGATGTTCCTCAAACAGTAGCTAGAGCGGTCAAGCAATTAGCAGCCTACCCCGTAACTTTCACCACTGTTCATGGCAATGACGCAATCCTAGAAGCAGCTACCAAGGTCAAAGAAAAAATAAAAGTCTTAGCCGTTACTGCCCTAACCAGTCTTGATGAAAAAGATTTGGAAGATTTAGGATTTGAAGTTAAAGTAGAAGATTTAGTCTTATCTCGGTCAAAACGGGCTTTTGAGCTTGGTTGTGATGGGGTAATCTCTTCGGGTTTAGAAGCTCCCCTACTGCGAGATAATTTAGAGGATAACTTTATCATTATCACCCCGGGAATAAGGCCAGTAAAAAATACCGACGATCAAAAGCGCACCGTTAATGTCGAAGAAGCCTTTCAAAATGGGGCGGATTACATTGTGGTAGGGAGGCCTATTAAAGAGCATCATGGTTTTGCTTCCCCCAAGTTAGCGGCTGAAAGCATTCAAAATAAAATTAAAGCCATCTTTAACGAGCAAAAATAAAAAAAAAATTAAATTTTACTAATATTTCTTCCAGTTTTTTTGGTTTTTTTTACGTTGCTTTTTTGAATTTTCAGTAAAAAAATTTTATTCTATGATAAATTTACCTGTATAAGTTAATATATACTCATATATTATCGATACTTAAAACAATAGAAAATATAGATTTAATCATATGAAAAAAGTAGTTATCATCGTTGGTAGTCATAGGAGCAACTCACAATCAAATAAAGTGGCTCACTTTCTAAGAAAAGCTAAGTCTTTTGCTAGTGAAATTGTTGATTTAAAAGAGTTAGAATTACCTTTATGGAGTGAAGATGTAAGCCAAAAAGAAGATTGGAAAAAATCTTGGGATAATTTAGAGCCAAGTTTAATTGACGCTGATGGGTTTATTTTTATTAGCCCAGAATATGGAGGAATGGCTTCCCCACTGCTTAAAAACTTCTTCCTTTTTTGTAATAAAAAACATTTCGCTCATAAACCGGCTTTGCTAGTAGCGGTTTCTGCTAGTCGCGGTGGAGCTTATCCTATTAGTGAATTGCGCTCTTCGGGGTATAAAAATAACCTCATTTGCTATCTTCCAGAGCATTTGATTATTCGTAATGTTGCCACAGTTCTAAACGAAGAAGACGAGACAAAGTGGAGTGAAGAAGATCGGTTTATTCGAAATAGAATAGATTATACTTTAAAATTATTTACTATTTATCTAAATCAGTTTACAATTCTACGGAAGGAAAATGATTTACTATTAGATGAAGTTACTTTTGGAATGTAAATAAATAGTAATTATTCAGATTATTTTAAAAAATTAATGGAGAAAAATATCATGAAAAAAAGTAAAAAATGGTTATTTTTTATCACTAGTCTACTGGTGATTTTTTATTCTTGTGGTAGTGCAGCGCCTTTCAAAGAAAAGCAACTAGCAGAAGTTAAAATTCAAGAAGCAAAGAAAGTTGACGCTGAAAATTATGCCCCCGAAGATCTAAGTAGTTCGGAAGCAAGTTACAATAAAGGGGAAGAGCTCATTGTCCTAGATAAAAAATCAAGTAGCAATAAAGAAGCCCTAACTGAGTATTTATCGGCTATTAAAAACGCGGAAACTGCTTATGATAAGTCAATTGACCCTTATACTAAAGTATTTATTGATGGATTAGCTGAAGATATTGCCAGCGCTAGAGAAGAGAAAGTAGATATCGCTAGCCAGGAGCTATTTGATGATGCTCTAACCGATTTTAATAGTGCTAACGATAAATATAATGACAAAAATTTCTTGCCTGCTATTGATGATGTTCGCTCATCAGAAGAAAAACTCACAGAAGCAGTGGAAAACACTCGTTTCCTAAAAGAACAAACAATTATTCAAAATGGGGATATTGAAAAACTTATTGAAGAAGCAAAAACTCGCAAGGCTTTAGCCGCAACTCCTAATGAGTATAATGAAAATTTGGACAACTTTAAAAATATCCAACAGCAAAATGATGAAGGATATTACCCGCAAAGTTTAGAAGAATACCCTAAGTTAAAAAATAATTTTCAAACTATGTTTACTACTATTGATAATTTAAAGAAGCAAACCATTGCCGAAGACAATGACATTAAATCTCTTATTGAAGAAGCGAAAAAACGCAAGGCTTTAGCTGCAACTCCTAAGGAATATCAACAAAACTTAGATGTTTTTAAAAATATCCAAGGGCAAAACGCTGATGGTTATTATTCAAAAAGTTTACAGGAGTACCCTGATTTAAAAGAAAACTTCCAAGTCATGTTCACTATTATTGAAGAAAAGCGACTATTAGCTATTAAAGAAATTAAAGAAGCAGAAGAGAGAATTGAAAAAGTAGTCGAGAAAAATCAAGGACTAGAAGAAGAAATTGGCACATTAAAGTAATAAATATAAGGGAAAAAAATGATAGCAAAAATTAATAAAATTATACTGATTATTATTGTAGCAACCACTTTTTTATCTAGTGAAGCACTTATTGATAAAATTGACCGACTGAATGAAATGAAAAAAGAAGCTCTCCGCTTAGAGCGACAAGGCTATTATGACCAAAGCATTGAAGAAGCAAAGAAAGTAAAAGCACTAAGTGATCTAGTAGAAAGGCTAGTAGAGTCCACTCGTTTTTGGTATCAATTAGACCAACAAATAAAAGTGGCCAAGCAAATTCAAGCGGATAAATGGGATAGTGAGAACTATAATAAAGCCTTTGATTTTTATAAAAAAGCCCAAACTAATATAGGGGATGATGACCCAGAAAATGCTGACATCAATACCGAAGAAGGGTTAAAACACATTAATTTAGCGATTGCTAATGCTAAAGAATATTTTGAAAATGAAAAAAATAGGTTAGCTAGGGAAAAAGATTACGAAATAGAAGTGGTGGAGATAGACAATAAATTTTACGTGGTGAGATTAATCCCCAAAAGAAGGGACTCGCTCTGGCGAATAGCTGAGTATGAGTTTATTTATAACGATCCGTTTAAATGGCCATTTATTTACGAGGCTAATACAGATAAAATTAAAAATCCTGATTTAATCTATCCTGGGCAAAAACTTATTATCCCCCCTTTACCCGCAGAAAGCTTAGAATAAAGCGAAGTTTAATGGTATAATTATACTGGGTTAAGGAGGGTTAGCCAAGTGGTTAAGGCGGAAGTTTGCAAAACTTCTATGCACCGGTTCAAATCCGGTACCCTCCTTTTTTTAGCCGGAGTGGTGGAATTGGTAGACACAAGGGACTTAAAATCCCTCGGTTTGTAAAGACCGTGACGGTTCAAGTCCGTCCTCCGGTACACTTTTTTTATCTTTTATTTAGTTGCTAAACTTTTTAGAATAAAGCTATAATCAATTTTTATTTCTCTTTAAAAAAGTTATTTTGGAATTTTTTTCACACTATCAGGCAGTGGCTCTTTTTTCTGTAATTTATCGTCGGGGATAGGGTCCCCATATTTTTTGATAATAGGAATAACCCCTGCCCAAATGTCTAGTTCATAATCTTCAGCTTCGTCTTTAGGAGCACCGGTTCTTACTTTAGCAGAAATTTTTTCAATATCAACGGCAATAACTTTCGTAGCCTTTAATTCCATTTTATTAGGCAAACGAGCTTCTTCCCATCGCCCTAAAAGCAGGTGATCAGAAATTACTTTTAAAGCGTGATTTTTCTTGTCATCTTCAACTAATCTCCCCTTACCAAAAATGACAATTGACTCGTAATTAAGTGAATGATGAAAAGCCGAGCGAGCCAAGACCAGTCCTTGGACTTCGGCTATAGACAAACAAACGTTAACTCCATTTTCAATTGTGGTCATTAACCTGCTTACACTAGCGCCATGGAGATAAATAGTGTCTTTTTCTCTCCCGTATAACGTCGGGATGACTACCGGAAGATTGTTTTCGACAAATCCCACATGAGTTAAATAATAGTGATCTAAAAGCCGGTAAATCTCTTCTTTATTGTAAATAGCATTTTTAGGAACTCTTTTAATTTTAGAAAATTCTACCATAACTATAATTATACAATTTTTTTTTATTTTTTTTTTATTAATTTCTTTTATCAAAATCATAGTAAAAAATAGAATATCTAACAAAAAAAATCAGAATAAATCTTCTGGATCAATATCAACTTCCAAATAAACTTTAGAATAATTCGTTAATTTTAAAACAGCCTTATTTTGTGCCACTTTTTTAAAAAATTCTTTAAAATTATGAATTTTAAATATAACATTCCAACGATAATTATCCTTAATTTTAACTATTAAACAAGGACTAGGCCCAATAAAATCAATTTGTTCTTCTTTGAAGTAGCTTTTTAATGATTCTGATTTTTCTTTGGCTACTTTCACTACTTCTTTTTCATTTTTACCGCGAAAAACTATTCTAACAATTCTGACAAATGGTGGATACAAATATTTTTTTCTTAGGCTAATTTCTTTTTCATAAAATAACGGATAAGAATGCTTCGGTAAAATAGTAAGGGGATAATTTTCGGGGATTTGTGACTGCACGATTACTTCGCCGATAACATTTTTTCTTCCTGCTCGTCCTGAAGCTTGGATAATGTGACTAACTAATCTTTCATTCGCTTTATAATCGGGGAACATAAGGTATTTTTCAGGATGGAAAACAACAACTAAACCAATGTTATCGAAATCATGCCCCTTAATAATCATTTGGGTGCCTACGAGAATATTGATTTTTTTTTCTTTAAAAGCTTTGATAACTTTTTCAATTTTACTAGGAGTTGTTAATGTATCAGAATCAAATCTGGCAATAGTAAAATTTCTAAACTTACTTTTTAAGTCGGCAATAATTTTTTCAATGCCAAATTTAACTGGCATAATATCCTGGAAACCACAGCTCCAACAAGTATTCGTAAAAGGTCTAGTATAAGAGCAATAATGGCATATTAATTTATTAGTTTTTTGATGATAGGTAAGGCTAACATCACAGTTAATGCATTTAAAAATTTGATTGCATTTCTGACAAATAAGTGAAGTTGCATATCCTCGTTGATTTAAATAAATAACCACCTGCTCATTATTTTCTAGTTTTTCTAATATTTTTTTGTTAACTGCTTGAACTATTTTTTGATTATTCCAAGTTTGTTCAAAAGTAATGTTAGGGAGTTTTTTTTGATTAAATCTTTTAGAAAGAAAAAAAGCTTTAATCTTATTTTGTTTAGCATAATAAAAAGTTTCTAAACTAGGTGTAGCGGAAAAAGTCATCAATGGGATATTTTTTTTTTGGCAATAATAATGAGCTAGAGTTTTTAATTGATATCTAGGCGTTTGATTATTTTTATAGCTGCTATCATGCTCTTCGTCTAACACGATTCCACCTAAATTCGCAAAAGGGAGAAAAAAAGCCGACCTAGTTCCTATAACAATTGCCGAACTATTATTTTTAATAGTAGCTTTAATTTTGTCTTTTTTTGAATTGTTTAATTTCCCATGGTAAAAAATCACCTTATTTTTAATAAAATAGGTTGAAAAAATTTTATAAATTTGGAGGACTAAAGTGATTTCTGGCAAAAGCACCAAAGTCTGTTTTTGATTTTTTATAATTTCATAAACCAATTTAGCATAAAGAATAGTTTTCCCACTTCCCGTTACTCCAAAAACTAAATAATAAGTGAAGACATTTAAGGTTTTTTTTATTTTTTTGAAAATCTCTTCTTGCTCTTCATTTAAAATAATAGATTTATTTAAAATTTTTTCTTCAATAAAAATTTCCCTAAAATTAGTAGGGCTTACAAGCAAGTTAGCTTTTGACTTGCCTTTAATAGTAGAAAAAGAAAAAAATAGGCTAAGGGCCTCCCCCAAACTACATAAATAAAAGTAACTAATCCATTTCGCAAAAGCCAGTTGATCTTTTTGAATAATCTCTTCTTGATCAAGGACGGCATTAACTTTTTTTATCGCATAAGGATATTCCTGCAGGGGGATTTTTTTAAGGACAAAACCGACTTGCAGTTTTTTTTTAAAAGGAACCAAGACCCTTTTATGGGTTAAGTTGGTATCTGATGATTGATAGGTAAAAGTTTTTTCTAAAGGAAGGTTAAAAACTACTTCATAAAGTAGATGACGCAAAGGAGAGAGAGATTACTTATTAAGGCATTCAGCACTATTAATACACGAAGTAGCCCAGGGAATTGCCTGGAGCCTTTTGATGTCTAAGCCTTTACCACAGAGTAAACATTTTCCGTAAGTACTTTTTTCGACACGAATAAGGGCATGCTCAATTGCTTGGAGATTTTTTTTTTCTTTTTCTAGCATATCAATAGTTTTGCTTTTTTCATAGGCATAGAAAGCTTTATCAACAATATCCCCAATCTCTTTTTTCGATAAATCATTAATTTGCTCTTTATCAAAATCAAATTGCTCTAGTATTTTATTTTTAGCAACTAAAAGAAGCTCTTTAAATTGCTTTAAGTCTTTTTTTCTAATACCAGTCAATTTTGTAGAAATATTATTTTTTATTATTTTCTACGTTACTTCGTTTTTCTTCTTTTTTTTCGGAGGAATTAGTTTCGATTAATTCCGGGACTAATTGAAGCAAAGCCATTTCACTAGCATCCCCTTTTCTTTTTCCTAGTTTATACAGGGACGTATAACCTCCATTACGATTTTGATATCGCTTGGCTATGTTAACAAATAGTTTTTTTAAAACACTAGTATCTTTAATTTTTTTATACACCATTCTCCTGTTATGCAGGGTGTCTTCTTTAGCCCTGGTGATAATTTTTTCAATAAAAGATTTGAAAATTTTAGCTTTAGTTACTGTGGTGGTTACTTTTTCTTTTTTTAAAAAAGACAAAGCTAAATTTTTCAATATGGCTTTTTTATGTTTTAAATCTTTACCTATCTTTTTGGTTTTTACTTTATGACGCATTTTAATTATTTTCTAAATAGTTAATCCCTTTCATATTTAGGTCAAGGGATTTTGATTTTAAATTTCTGATAATATCTTCCAATATTTCTTCATCGAAACCTTTTTTCGATTTTAAGTAAAGCTCGCTTTTGGTAACTAATTGGCCAATTTCATGGATGTTATTCACTTTTAAAAAATAATGAGTTTTAATGAGTAAGGGAAAATCGTGGATAGTTTGATGAAAGATTAGATCTTTACCGGCTTTATTTACTTTGTCTCTGCTTTCTATAGGAGTAGTTAGGGCATCTTCTTCTATTTCATTAAAAGTTAAAAAACACTCTTTTAAAATCTGAGCTGCTGCTTTTAAAGATTCTTCTGGAGTAATAACTCCCTTAGTTTCAATTTTCAAATCTAATTTTTCGAAATCATTTTTAGTCCCAAGTTTCATAGAACCAACTAAAAAACCACAACTTTTAATAGGAGAAAAATCAGCATCAAGAACAATTGTTCCCTTTACTTCTATGTTATCAATAAAATATTCACTAGGGACATACCCACGTCCATAGCTAATTTGAATAGTAAAATTAAAGTCAGCATTTTTATTAGTACTAAAAATCACTAATTCTGGGTTACCAACTTCCACAGCTGGATCAGCTAAAGCAATATCATTCGCCGTAAATTCTTTTTTTCCTTTAATAGAAAAATTCAAAATTTTATTTTTAATATTATCGTCTTTTAACTTGATGCTTACTTTTTTTAGGTTAACGCAAATAATAGCAGTGTCTTCAAAAACTCCTTCTACATTATCGAACTCATTATTGATTTTGTCGAATTTTACCCCGGTAATGGCATATCCTGGCAAAGATGAAAGCAAAATCCTTCTAAGAGAATTCCCGATAGTAGAAGCCACTCCCCTTTGATAAGGCCCAACAGTAAAGTTAGCAATGTTCTTATTTTCTTCTACTAATTTATAACTTGCACTTTTGGGTCTTTTAAAATCACCTATTAGTATGTTATTAATCATTTAATTCTTATCCTTTGACTAAAAATTTATTTTAAAAAAATTGAAGTCTTTACCCTCTTCTTAATTTTCTTGGCCTACATCCATTATGAGGAATCCCCGTAACGTCCTTAATAAGGCTAACATTAAGCCCGCTTTTAACCACAGCCCTAATAGCCGATTCCCGGCCATACCCTGGGCCATTGACTAATATTTCAACACTACTTATTCCGTATTTAGAGGCATTTTCTAAGGCCGCTGTAGCTACCACTCCTGAGGCGTAAGGGGTGCTTTTCCTAGCTCCTCTAAAATTAAGAGCACCAGCAGAAGCCCAGCCTAAAGTATTCCCTTTAGGATCTGATATAGTAACAATGGTATTATTAAATGTGTTTTTAATGTGAACTACTGCTTTAGCTACTTTTGCTGATTTAGCTATTTTCTTTTTAGTTTTTTTTTCTTTTTTAACTTTTTTTTCCGCCACTTCTATTACCCTTTAACTATTTTTTTGTTAGCAATTGCTCTTCCTCGACCTTTTCTGGTTTTGGCATTAGTTTTGGTTCTCTGCCCTCTAACCGGAAGTTTCCTTCTATGACGTTGGCCTCGATAACAGTTTATTTGGATAAGCCTCTTAATAAAAGAAGAAACCTCATTTTTTAACTCTCCTTCTAAAGTGTATTCTTCGTTAAGTAGTTTATTAATCTTTCTTATCTCTTCCTCATTTAGTTCATTAGATTTTTTATTTTCATCTAAATCTAGCTTGCCAATTATTTCTTTTGCTTTGGACTTCCCAATTCCATAAATATAGGTAAGTGCAATAATCACTCTTTTGTTAGGAAGATCAACCCCAATTATTCTCGGCATATTTTTTAACCTTGCCTTTGTTTAAACTTAGGGTTTTTTTTACAGATAACCCTTAAAACGCCTTTTCTTTTGACGACTTTGCAATCTTTATTGATTTTTTTTACTGAGCTTCTTACTTTCATTTTTCTCTAAAAACTATTCTCCCTCTAGTTAAATCATAGGGTGATAACTGTACTTTTACTTTATCACCTGCAAGTATTTTGATGAAATACATTCTCATTTTTCCCGATATGTGGCATAAAATTTCGTGATTATTTTCTAATTTCACTTTAAACATAGCATTGGGATACGGCTCTAATACCGTACCAGTAACTTCAATAATATCCTTATCACTTTTATCTTTCCTATTTCCTGCCTTTTTCATATACCTCTTTATTTTTATTAAGAAAACTAATACTTATTCCTTTTCTTTTTCTTGGTTAAAAAACCTTCGTATTCTCTCATAGAAAGCTGAGATTCTATCTGCTTCATCGTATCCAAATCAACTGCCACTAAAATAAGCAGGGATGTTCCACCCATTAAATAAGCTAAACCCTGCGACATCCCATCAAATAAACTTATATTCACTAGTATATCGGGGAAAATCGCAATTAACGCTAAGAAGAAAGAGCCAGCTAAAGTTATTCTTAATAATACTTTTTGTAAATAATCCTGAGTTTGGAGCCCGGGACGAAAACCAGGAATGTATCCTCCTGATTGTTTTAGGTTGTTCGATATATCGACTGGATTGAACTGAACTTGAGTATAAAAATAGGCAAAAACAATAACTAAAAAAGCGTAAATAATAATATAGGGAAGTCTTCCAGGAGACAGATAAGCGGCAAAACTAGAAATGGTTGGAAAGTCACTTCCTAAGGACTGAGCAATTTGAGCCGGCACCAAAATAACTGCTGAGGCAAAAATAATAGGAATTACCCCCGTAGGATTTATCTTGAAGGGGATATAACTACTTTGATTGCCATACATCTTTCGACCAGAAATCTTCCTAGCAAAATTAACCTGAACTCGCCGTTGCCCTTGTTGCTCATAAACCACGAAAAAAACAACAATCATAAAAATGATTAGTAAAAAAAGGAAAGCCACTGGATTAAAATCTCCATTACGGACGTTTTCGATGGTGATTAATATCTCTGAAGGAATCCTTGCGGCAATACCAGCAAAAATAATCAGCGAAACGCCATTCCCTATCCCTCTTTCGGTTATCTGTTCACCTAACCACATTAAAAACATCGTGCCAGTAGTAATAGTCAAAACCACTAAAAAACTAAAAAATAACTTATTATCCGCTAACTCACTACTAATAACCCCTTCATGGGTAGCCATCCAGCGACTAATAGCCCCTGCCTGTACTACACAAATAAAAATAGTAGTGTAGCGAATGTACTGTTGCATTTTTCTTCTTCCTGCTTCACCTTCTTTGGCTAACTGCTCTAGTTTGGGGATAACTGTGGTTAGAAGCTGAATAATAATAGAAGCAGAAATATAGGGCATAATCCCTAGCCCTAGGATGGTAAATCTCTCAAACGCACCACCAACAAATATATCAATATAACTAATAATTCCCCCGAGAGCCTGCCCTCTGAGCGTGTCAATCAAACCTTTAAGCCCTACTGGATCAATCCCCGGAGTGGTAATATGAGAGCCTATGCGATAAACTACCAAGCATAAGATAGTAAAAAATACTCGATTTCGTAAGTCTTGAACTTTTAGGATATTAGTGATTAAGTTAGCCATTTACGAAATTCCTATTTACTGCTTCACTTGCTGATTGCAATAGATTTTGATAAAAAAACGCCTTCACCAAAGGTAACTTTTTTAGCTAACTTTCCAGAATTGATAATTTTCACTCGTTTGATTAGTTTGCTAATTGCTTTTTTCTTTAAGAGGAATTTTAAATCGACAACCTCACCCTCTCCAGCTATTCTGTCGATAAAACTTAAAGTAAAGGAGCGGGACTTTTGCTTTTTCAAAGAAACAAACCCAACTTTCGGCAGCCTTCTAATAAGAGGCATTTGACCACCTTCAAAACCTAAATTTTTACCGTTACCTGAACGAGCCTTATACCCCTTATGGCCCTTGCCACTAGTTCGCCCTTTGCCACTTCCAAGTCCTCTGCCTACGATTTTTTTCTTCTTGGTTATACTTCCCGGTTTGGGTTTTAATAACAGTTTTTCTTCCATTGCCATTTCTTTTTACTTATGTTCTTCTAATTTTACCACGTGTTTAATTTTATTAATCATCCCCATAATTACTTTGTTGTCGCCATCAACTTCAATACTACTGTGCATTTTCCTAAATCCTAAGGCTTTAGCAGTTAACCTAGTTTTATACGAATAACCTAAAGGGCTTTTAATAAGGGTTGCTTTGTATTTCATAATGCTATGGAAAAATAATTATACCATTAATTTTAAATTTTCACCTAAGATTACAGGGCAAGACTCTTTTAATTATAGACATTGTTAACATTTATTTCTCGCTCCGAAGCTATTTCTATAGGGCTAGCTAGACTCTCTAAAGCTTTAAAAGCTGACTTAGATGAATTAATAATATTGCGAGAGCCATAGGTTTTTGACAAGATATTTTCAATACCAGCATACTGCAATACTGCTCGAATATTTCCCCCAGCAATCACTCCAGTCCCCTCCGAAGCCGGGAAAAGAACCACTTGAGAAGAACAATATTTAGCTTTAATCTCATATGGGATGGTTTGATTTTGTAAATTGATTTTAATCAATCTCTTTCTAGCCTCTTCGTTGGCTTTTCTAATCGCCTCGGGAATTTCTTTTGCTTTACCAAAGCCTAGCCCTAAAACTCCTTTTTTATTGCCCACCACGACTAAAGCGGAAAAACTAAAAGTTCTCCCACCTTTCACCACCTTGGTCACTCTCTTTAAAGTAATTAAGTGATCTTCTAAGTCCTCTATCGTGCTAGCATCTAAATATTTTTTTCTCATGATTAAAAAGATAATCCTTTACTTCTAAGCCCATCAGCAAATTCTTTAACAACCCCATGGTATTTCAAACCATTACGATCAAATTGCAATTTGGTAATATTTTTGGCCTGCAACTCTTTAGCAAAAGTTTCACTAAGTGCTTCACAAGCCTTTTTATTATTGCTCCCTTTAACCATAGCCGAGCAAATAGTAACGCCTTGATTATCATCAATGGCTTGGGCATAAACTGACTTTAAACTTTTGAAAAAACTAACCCTTGGGATTTTTTTACTCCCGTTGATTTTTTTTCTAATTCTTAATTTTTTTCTAATGATGCTATCTTTCTTCATTACTTTTGACCCGACTTCCCTACTTTTCTAATAACAAATTGATCGCTATACTTTACGCCTTTACCTTTATAAGGCTCAACAGGACGATAACCTTTGATTTTAGCAGCCACTAAACCAACTAAATTCTTATCAACTCCTTCAACTGTTAGGCTATTCCCTTCAATAGTAATCGTAATTCCTTCGGGAATAGTGAAAACAATATCATGAGAAAAACCTAATTGCATGTTGAGCTTTTTTCCACTAACGTTCCAACGATAACCTACGCCGTTGACTTCTAATTTTTTCTTAAAACCAACATTTACCCCATGAATTAAATTCTCAATCATCCTAAAAGACAAGCCAATTTTAGCATTATCTTTAATTCCGTCTTCTTGGAAAGAAAAACTAATTTTGTTATCGTTTAAATTCATTTTTACTTCAGCGGGCATTTTAAAAGTATTTTCTCCCTTAGGACCTTTAGCAGAAACCACATTACTAGCTTCTTCTAACTTTATTTCTATTTTATTATCAAAAACTATTTCTTTTTTAGCAAATCTAGTCATATCGTTTTTACTTTAATTTTAAAAACTCAAAAAACATGGCAAATGGCTTCTCCACCAATCTCTTTTTCTCTAGCTTCTCTTCCAGTCATAACCCCTTTAGAAGTACTCATTATCACCATAGCAAAACCATTCTTTATTCGAGGGATCGCGTCTTTTTTTTTATAAACCCTTCTAAAACTATTGCTATGCCTTTTAATTTCTTTTATAACACCCTGTCCATTTTGGTTGTATTTTAAGTAAACCTCAACAAGATTTTTTTTCTCTAGTTTGATTTCTTCAGACGATTCCAAGTATTTCTTATCCACCAAAATTTTAATAATGTTATTAAGAAGTTTACTAGTAGGAATAGTGATTTTTTTTTTACTAGCCCTTTGAGCGTTCATAATGCAATTCAAACCGTTACTAATAATATTAAGTGCTGCCATTTTTTCTAACCTTATTTCTAAATATTAACTGCCCTTACCAACTAGATTTCACAACTCCAGGAATATTCCCTTCATCAGCGTTTTTCCTAAAACACAGACGACACATATTAAACTTTCTCATATACCCTCTAGCCCTACCACATATTGGGCAACGGTTGTATTCTCTTACTTTAAACTTGGGCTTTTTTAAAGCCTTAACCCGTAGCGCTAATCTAGCCATTTTTCTCTCCTTTTTTTTTGAAAGGCAATCCTAATGTTTTCAGCAAACTATAAGATTCCTCATTACTACTAGTAGAAGTAACAAACACAACACTCATTCCTTTAAGTAGTTTAGAATGCAAATAAGCAACTTCTGGGAAAATATTAATATCTTGAATTCCTAAGACGTAATTTCCTCTACCATCAAAAGATTTATCTTTTAACCCATTAAAATCTTTAACCCGAGGGATAGCAACGTGAATCAATCTAGTGAGATACTCATACATCCTATTCCCCGAAAGAGTAACCATAGCCCCTATTGGCATTTTTTCTCTAATTTTAAAACCAGCAATGGACTTTTTAGCTTTAGTAGCCACCGCTTTTTGCCCAGCAATAAGCGAAAGTGCTTTTACTCCCTCAGTGATAACTGCTTTATTATTCTTAGCCTCACCCAAACCCATATTTAGAACAATCTTTTTTAGGGCGGGAACTTGCATGACGGACTTTAGCTTCAGCGTGCCTTTTAGCTCTTCTACAACTTTTGTCTTATAAAATTCTTTAGAACCAGTAATCATTTTTTAACCTGCTTGAAAATTCTCGTTTTTTTTTTATCATCATTTACCTGATAAGCAATCCGGGAACGTTTCTTTGTCCCGTTATCGTAATACATAACATTAGAAATATGAATGGAAGCTTCCTGATTAATAATTCCCCCTTTAGGATTTTCTTGGGTTTTTTTAATGGTTTTTTTCACTACATTAATCCCTTCGACAAAAATCCTATGGTTTTTCTTATCGAAGTTTAAGATCTTTCCTGTCCTACCCCTTTCTTTTCCGGATATAACGACAACCAAATCGTCTTTTTTTAATTTTGTTTTAAATGGTTCTTTAATTTTATTATTCTTTTTCATACAACTTTACAATACCTCGGGGGCAAGGGAGACTATTTTCATAAAATTTTTAGTTCGAAGCTCTCTAGCAATAGGGCCAAAAACCCTAGTAGCAACAGGATTTTTATTGGCATCAATTAAAACAGCAGCATTCTCATCAAAACAAACGGTAACCCCATTTTTTCGCTTAATATCTCTTTTAGTTCTAACAATAACTACCTTGACCACACTCCCTTTCTTGACATTAGAACGAGGGATAGTTTTTTTTACCGAGCAGACAATCACATCACCAATAGTAGCATACCTTCTTTTGGAACCACCAAGGACTTTGATGCACATCACTTCCCTAGCACCACTGTTATCCGCTACGTTTAATCTCGTATTATTCTGTATCATTCTTAGTGTTATTTAAACCTATAACCGTATTTAAAATAAATCTTTTTCGCTTGCTAAAAGGCTTAGACTCTAAAATCTCTACTAAATCACCTTCTTTGGCCTGATTTTTTTCATCATGAACCAGGTACTTTTTAGACCATTTGATTTTCTTTTTATAAATGGGGTGCATTTTAAAAGAAGAAACCAGAACAACAACACTTTTTTCTGGTTTATCAGAAACCACATAGCCTTTTAGTTTTTTTTTATTACTTCTCATTTTTTGGCCTATTTAACTCGGTAAAAATTTTAGCAACTTCCTTTTTAGTTTTTTTTATTTGACTAAAATCAGTTAGCTGCCCCAAACTATTATCCAACCTTAACTTCAAAAGTTTTTTTTTTAATTCCGCGATTTTTTTTATTTCTTGCTGAGACATTGGATTAAATTTTACTCCTTTCGGCGAATTTAGTTTTCACAGAGAATTTAAACCCTGCTTTCCTAAGCGCATTAAAGGCCTTGTCTCGACTAACCCCACCTATTTCTAAAATCATTCTTCCCGGCTCTACCACAGCAGTATAATGATCAACGTCGCCTTTCCCCTTACCCATTCTCGTCTCAGCAGGCCTTTTGGTAATTGGTTTATGCGGGAATACCCTTATCCACAAATCGCCTTCTCTTTTTAGTTCTCGATTAACAGAAATCCGCGCGGCTTCAATTTCCCGGTTATTCAAAAAGCCATGAGACAGGGCATACAAACCAAAATCACCAAAGGATACTTTGTTTCCCGTATGAGCATTGCCTCTATTCTTGCCCCTTTGGACTTTTCTCCATTTATACTTTTTAGGGGATAACATTTAAATTCGCTCCATCCTTAATTGTTTTTTGCTTTTGCTACCCAAGTAAAGCCACACTGAAACTCCGATAATACCATAAGTAGTCAATGCATCGTAATGCCCGTAATCAACCATAGCATCAAAGGTATGCAGGGGAATAGAGCCATCTCGAAAGGTTTCTCTCCTAGCCATTTCACTACCAGCTAACCTACCCGCTACCACCACCTTTATTCCCTTAGCGCCAGAATTATTAGCTCGCACAATAGCATTTTTGACCGCTTTCTTGTAAGGCTTTCTCCCGATGATCATTTTACCAATAACTTGCGATAAAACCTTGGCATCTAAATCTACTTTTTTTATTTCACTAATATTAAGGTTAATGTTGAGTTTTGTTTTAGTTAATTTTTGGATTTCTTTTTTCAAATTCTCAATATCGGCACCTTTTTTCCCAATTAAAAGACCGGGCCTACTAGTATAAATATTAACCAAAATAGAGTTGGGGAAACGATGAATGGTGATATTAGAGATCTCTAACTTGCCATACGACTTGGTTCTAAAAACTTTATCTTTTATATAATTTCTAATTCTAATATCTTCTACTAGATTTTTTCCGTAATCTTTTCCAGAATACCAAGTGCTATTCCAGCTCTGGTTTATCTTTAATCGGATACCTATTGGATGAGATTTTTGACCCATTGTTATTTGCTATCTATTTTTTTATCACTTAATTTTGACTTATCGTCTTTTACTGAGCTAGAAGAAACTGATTTTTTAAGAGGTTCTTTATTAACCTTACCACCAGGAACACTATTAGGAGTAGCGACTTTCTCTTTATACTCTAAGATAATTTTAACATGAGAAGTCTTTTTTTCTATTCTATTTCCTCGTCCTTTTGCACGGTAAATCATCCTTTTAAAACTAGGCCCCTTATCCACTAAAATATTTTTAACCAATAGTTCATCTGGGTTAGAATTAGGGCTTTTAACTAAAAAGTTGCTTTCCGCTGATTTTAAGGTTTGAAGAAGTTCGCGAGCGGATTTATTAGGCAAAAAAGTTAGTTGGGCTTTTACTTGCCTTACTCTTTTCCCTATGCATTCTTTGCCAATCCTAGCTATTTTTCTTCTGCTAATTCTAATGTATTTTTTTTTAGCTACTGATTCCATTATTTTATCTTCTTATCCCCTCCATGAGCCTTAAAAATTCTAGTTGGGGCAAATTCTCCCAACTTATGCCCTACTAAATTATCACTAATTTTAACTGGGATAAACTTATTACCAGTATGGACATGAATTACTCTCCCCACCATTTCAGGGAAAATAGTAGACGAGCGAGAATAAGTTTTGACAATGGTGTGATCACCGTCTTTTATATTCTTAACCCTTTTGTATAGCTTAGCTTCTATGAAAGGACCTTTTTTTAATGAACGTGGCATATCTATTTGACTATTTTTTTTTTCTTTTTCTTATTATTAAATTGTTACTATACTTCTTAGGTCTTCTAGTTTTAAAGCCTTTAGCAATAACCCCAGTAGGCGAACAAGGATGACGTCCACCAGAAGTTCGGCCTTCCCCACCACCCATAGGATGATCCACCGGATTCATCACCACCCCACGCACCTTAGGTCTTTTCCCTTGCCATCTAGAATAGCCTGCTTTCCCTCTTTTTATGTTTTTAAATTCCTTATTACTTAGAACCCCAACAGTAGCATAACAGCTAGCTAGCACTCTTCTAGTTTCTCCCGAAGGCAGAACCAAACTCGCATACTTGCCATCAACACCTAATAAACGAGCAAAACCGCCAGCACTTCGAACAATTTGACCACCTCTTTCAGGGTGAAGCTCCACGTTATGAACAAAGGAACCAATGTTGATTTTATTAAGCGGTAGGGTGTTGCCTTCTTCTGACTTAACATCAGCCCCGGACTCAACCACAAAACCTTTTTTCATATTTTCGGTGGCAAGCATATACCGTTTATCACCATCAGAGAAATAAACTAAAGCAATAAAAACATTGCGATTAGGATCGTATTCAATGGCGTTAACCACGCCCCTCATACCTAATTTATTATTTTTAAAATCTATAATTCGATATTTTTTTTTATGCCCCCCACCTCGTCTTCGGACACTTATCCGGCCCTGATTATCGCGAGAGGAAATTCTCTTTTTCCCTTTGGTGAGTTTTTTTAAGGGTTTTTTACTATCAATTTCGTCGTATTGGATATAAACTTTCCCTCTTCTTCCGGGAGTTACTGGCTTGGCTATTTTAATCTTACTCATTTTAAATTTCTAGCGAACTAATTTTCACTCCTTTTTCTAAAGTCACATAGGCTTTTTTAAAACCACTAACTACGCCCACTCTTCTTCTTCTCCCCATACTTTCTTTTTTCTTAGGCTTAACATTCACTATATTGATATTTTTAACTTTAACCGAAAAATAATCCTCTACAGTTTTTTTAACTAAAATCTTATTAGCATTTTTAGCAACTTTAAAAACATAGGTGCTATTTTCCTTTAAGAGAGTGGTCTTCTCTGTCGTCAGGAGTTTAATAATAATATCGTTATAATTATCCATTATTATTTTCAACCTCCGCTTTAGATTTAGGAGAAAATTTAAGGATTAATTTCTCAATAGATTTTTTGGTAAAAAAAATTTCATTGCTGTTGTATAAGGAATTAAGTTCTAACGACTCCACATTGACTACCTTAAGCCAAGGGACATTAGCAGCAGATCTTTTCAAGAAAATGTCATTTTTTTCACCACTATTAACAACCAAAAGCACTTTCTTCTTAAGAGAAAGATTATTATCGGAAAAAATATTATAAACAACTTTGGTTTTATAGCCGTCAATCTGCAAATCATCTAAGATTTTTATTTTATTGCTTTTTAATAAGTGACTCAACAGAGAGTAAAGCGCTTTCCTTTTAGATTTATCATTTAATTTATAACGGTAACTCCTTTTATGGGGACCAAAAATAACTCCCCCACCAATCCACAAAGGAGACTTATTAGAACCAGCTCGAGCATTTCCCGTGCCTTTCTGACGCCAAGGCTTTTTGGTAGTCCCAGCCACGACGCCTCTAGTTTTAGTACTGCTATTTCCTTGTCTTTTGTTGGCTAACTCATTTTTAAAAGCATCGTAAATAAGGAAGGAATTAAATTTTTCTAAAAAAATTTCCTCAGGAAGCTCAACATCTCCCACTTCTTGATTGCTTGTATTAATAACTTTAACTTTCATAAATCGCTTACTTCTCTTTGGTTCCTTTGGTAATATAAACTAGGTTATTTTTATAACCCGGAACGGAGCCTTTTATCAATAGTAGTTTATTATTCACATCCACTTTTAATATTTTCAAGTTCTTCACCATCACCTGCTGATCTCCCATTCTACCCGGCATTTTTTTTCCTTTAAAAACCCTAGCAGGATCCGAGCAGTTACCAATAGAGCCCGGGACTCGGTGAAATCTCGAACCATGGGTAGCTGGGCCACCATGCATATTCCATCTCTTAACAACTCCTTGGAAACCTTTCCCAAAAGACTGCCCCCTTACATTGACATACTTCAAGTTTTCAAAAAATTTCAAATTTAAAACATCATCAACTTTATACTCGCTATCATCTTCTTTTAAACGAAATTCTTTAATTTTTTTAGGCACGGGCTTTTTTTTATATTGCCCCAAAACTACTTTTCTTTTTTCTTTTTTATCAACCCCATAACCTATTTTAAGGGCCGAGTAATTATACTTATCCTTAGTCTTGACCTCTAAAACTTTATTATCTTCCACCTTGATGATGGTGGCACCTTCAACACTGCCATTCTCATCAAAGACAGTGGTCATGCCAATTTTATTCCCAATAAATCCTATCATATTATACCTACTGCTCTATTTGGATATCTACTCCCTCAGGAAGCTCAAGGGCCATCAAGAGATTCATCGTCTCGGGAGAAGTATCGTAAATATCGATAAGCCTCTTATAACACCTAATTTCATACTGACTACGAGCAGTGATATTAACATGAGGCGACTTTAAAACGGTGTATTTTTTAATTTTAGTGGGAAGTAAAACCGGGCCAGAAATCTTAGCTTTGCTTTTTTTAGTAGAGTCAATAATCAACCTAGTGGATTGATCGATGACCTGATTATCAAAAGACTTTAATTTAATTCTAACTCTCTGACCCATTTACTTACCTTAAAAATACCTTTGTTAATTTAAATAATTTATTTTACTCCACTATTTCGGTTACCACGCCAGCACCCACTGTTTTACCACCTTCTCGAATGGCGAAGTTACTTCCCTTATCCATGGCGATGGTATTGATAATCTCTATTTGGAGGTTAGCGTTATCCCCGGGCATGACCATTTCTACTGATTTATCTAACTCAATGCTGCCAGTAATGTCAGTTGTTCTAAAATAAAACTGTGGTTTATACCCTTTAAAGAAAGGCTTATGCCTTCCACCTTCATCTTTATTAAGCACATAAACTTCGGCTTTGAATTTTTTATGCGGAGTAATGGACCCTGGAGTACAAATAACTTGCCCTCGCTGGACCTGATCTCGCTCGATACCCCTTAAAAGGAGCCCAACGTTATCACCTGCTTGAGCGTCATCTAATTCTTTTCTAAACATTTCCACACCAGTAATCGTAGTTTCAATAGTATCTCTAATCCCAATAATCTCTACCTTATCCCCAACTTTAACTTTCCCCGCTTCTATCCGACCAGTAACTACAGTTCCCCGCCCTTGGATAGTAAAGACATCTTCGATAGGAAGCAGAAGGGCTTTATCAACGTCCCTTTTAGGTGATGGAATAGAACTATCAATAGCTGCCAACAAATCAATAATTGGCTGAACATTTTCACCATCAAGCTTGCCCGCTTCTATATCTTCTAAGGCTTTTAAAGCCGAACCTTTAATAACTGGAATATCATCTCCTGGAAAATCGTATTTACTAAGGAGCTCCCTTACTTCCATCTCTACTAACTCTAAAAGCTCAGGATCATCTACTTGATCAACTTTATTCAAGAAAACCACAATGTAAGGAACGTTAACTTGCTTGGCTAAGAGAATATGCTCTCTAGTTTGCGCCATAGGCCCATCAGTAGCGGCAATAACCAAAATACCGCCATCCATTTGAGCTGCTCCCGTTATCATGTTTTTAATATAGTCAGCATGGCCTGGGCAATCAACGTGAGCGTAATGCCGATTTTCGGTCTGATACTCAACGTGAGTAGTGTTAATGGTAATCCCTCTTTCTTTTTCCTCAGGAGCATTGTCAATCTCTGAGTACTTTTTGGCTTCCGCCATACCTTTTTTAGCAGAATAACTAGTTATTGCTGCTGTTAAAGTTGTTTTACCATGATCAACGTGGCCAATCGTTCCTACGTTAACGTGTTCTTTGTCTCTTACAAATTTTTCTTTTGCCATAATTAATTTCTCCTAAATTTATATTTTTTTTAGTTTATTTCTTTATTTTAAGCGCCCTTAGTTTTTTTAATAATCTCATCACCAACGCTTTTCGGTACTTCTTTATAGCTGTTAAATTCCATACTATAAGTAGCCCTACCTTGGGTTTTTGACCTTAAGTCAGTAGAATAACCAAACATCTCTGATAAAGGGACGTGCGCAGTAATAATTTTCAAGTTAAGCCTATCAGCCATACCTAAAATTTTTCCTCTTCTAGAGTTCAAATCACCGATGACATCACCCATATTTTCTTCTGGAGACTCAACTTCTACTTGAAAAATTGGCTCTAAAATATAAGGAATAGCTTTATTACAACCATCCTTAAAGCACATGGAGCCGGCTATTTTAAAAGCCATTTCACTAGAATCAACGTCATGAAAGGACCCATCCACCAAACGAACTTTTAAATCAGCAACCGGATAACCTGCTAAAACTCCACTTCGCATTGCTTCTTCAATACCATCGCGAACCGGGTTGATATATTCTTTGGGGATTCTCCCCCCAGTTATCAAATTTTCAAAAACGAAACCTTTGCCATATTCACCTGGCACAAAATCACAAACCACATGACCATATTGACCACGACCACCTGACTGCTTGATGTATTTGGTTTCCACTTTCAAAGCCTCGCTTTTAATAGCTTCCCTATAAGAAACTTGAGGATTACCCACTTTTGCTTGCACTTTAAACTCCCTTAAGAGTCGATCAACAATAATCTCCAAGTGAAGCTCACCCATTCCCGAAATCAGAGTTTGCCCGGTTTCTACATCAGTTTCTATTCTAAAAGTAGGATCTTCTTCGGCTAATTTCTGCAGGGCAATACTGAGTTTTTCTTGGTCTGCTTTACTATTAGGCTCAACCGCCACTTTTATCACCGGCTCAGGGAAAATCATACTTTCCAACTTTATGGGGTTTTTTAAATCACAAAGGGTATCACCGGTAACCGCTTTAACTCCCACGCAAGCAATAATATCCCCCGCATAAGCGACATCTATTTGCTCTCGGTTATTCGCATGCATTTTTAAAATTCGACCAATTCGCTCTTTTTTTTCTCCATTAACATTTAAAACTGTATCCCCTTTGTTAAGGACACCAGAATAAATTCGCATAAAACAAAGCTTCCCTACATGCGGGTCAGTCATAATTTTAAAAACTAGACCGGCAAAAGGCTCGTTATCATCAGATTTCCTAACTTCTTCTTTTTCCGCTTCTTTTAAGCTGTAACCCTTTATCGCAGGGACATCTAAAGGCGAAGGGAGATAATCAATAATATTATTAAGTAACGCATGCACCCCTTTGTTTTTAAAAGCAGTCCCACTAGTCATAGGGAATATTTTCATAGAAATACACGCTTTTCTAATAGCTTCTTTAATTCTTTCTTTGGTTATTTCTTTACCCTCCAAAAAGTCTTCAGCCAATTGATCATCCGTTTCCGACAATGACTCAATAAGCTTTTCCCGGTACTCTTTTGCTTTAGCTAATAGGGATTCCCGCACCTCTCTTTCTTCAACCTCTTCTCCTTTTTCCAAATCAATTATTTCTTTCATTTCAACAAGGTCAACAACCCCTTCGAAATTCTCTTCAGCACCAATGGGAATGGTAATTGGAACAACATTAGCATCAAGCCGGTCTTCTAAACTCTTGATAACGTTATAAAAATCAGCTCCTACTCTATCCATTTTATTAACGAAAACCATTCGAGGAACGCTATATTTATTCGCCTGCTTCCACACCGTTTCCGATTGCGGTTGAACTCCAGCAACAGCGCAAAAAACCCCCACCGCTGAGTCTAAAACCCTTAACGATCTTTCCACTTCTACAGTAAAATCAACGTGACCAGGGGTATCGATAATTTGAATATTAAAATCTCTCCAAGTACAAGTGGTTGCCGCTGAAGTGATTGTAATTCCCCTCTCCCTTTCTTGCTCCATCCAATCCATTTCAGCTGCCCCATCATGAACCTCGCCTATTTTGTGAGTTCTCCCGGTATAGAATAAAATTCTTTCAGTACAGGTGGTCTTTCCGGCGTCAATATGTGCCATAATTCCGATATTTCTATATTTATCTAAAGCTACTCTACCCATTTTATTTTCTTTCCAACAATCCTATCTATCTATATATCCTACCATTTGAAATAAGCAAATGCCTTATTAGCCTCGGCCATTCTAAAAACTTCTTCCCTTTTCTTAACTGCGCCACCGGTGTTATTAAAAGCATCAAACATCTCTAGGCTAAGTTTCTCAGCAAAACCACCTCGACCTCCTCGTTGTCGGGCATACACCACCAACCACCTTAATGCTAAGGTTATTTTTCTGTGATCATTCACCTGCACTGGCACCTGATAAGTAGCCCCACCAATTCTCCTTGATTTTACTTCTAGTTCGGGGGCAATATTGTCAATCATTTTTTCAAAAGAAGCGTTTTTCTCTCCCTTAGTTTTGCTATTTAAAAGCTCAATGGCCTTATAAACAATCTTTTCCGCAATGGCTTTTTTCCCATCAAGCATTACCCGATTGATTAATCTAGTGACAACAGTACTTTGATACAAATAATCAGGAAGTATATTTCTTTTTTTAGATACTTTTCTTCTTGACATTTCTTACTAACTTATTAATGTATTTATAATGTATTTATAATGTATTTAATTCTTTTATATAATAAAAACTATTTCTTAGCTACTTTAGCCCCGTACTTGGATCGAGCTTTCTTTCTCCCTTCCACTCCTAAAGTATCTAAAGCGCCTCTTACAATGTGATAACGAACCCCCGGCAAATCCTTTACTCTTCCGCCACGCACCAAAACCAAAAAATGCTCTTGCAGGTTATGACCAATACCAGGAATATAGGCCGTCACTTCTACGCCATTAGTCAATTTCACCCTAGCAACTTTCCTTAAAGCCGAATTTGGCTTTTTAGGCGTAACCGTCATTATCCTAGTGCATACTCCTCTTTTTTGAGGGCATTTTCTAAGGGCCCGGGATTTCGTCTGTTTCTTAATTTTCTTTCTTGGTTTTCTAATAAGTTGCTGTAAAGTTGGCATTTTTTTTATTTCTGTTTTTAGTAAAAAATTATACTATGGAATATCAATAATAGTCAATAAAAATTAATGATTTTGCTAAAAAAAGCTATTTTTTACAAAAAAATGCAACTGAGATTATTAAAAACCAGTTAAGCTCCACTATATTTTAAGTGTTTTAGAGATAATTTAGAAAAAAATTTAACGAAGCAACTATATTCTAAAACGACAACTAAAAAATCAATAAGGCCAACAGGTTGTTTTTCTTTATTTAGGAGATAAATTGCTTATTTTCTTTAAAAGAGAGATGAAACCTTCTTTGATGGAAGGGAGTATTTCTTTTATTTCGTATTCCAAAATATCGCTTATTTCAATATAATCTTTTCTCTCTAGCGCTTCTTTTACAATATTTAAGAAATCACTAAGCCCCTGTGAGCTTTGGTCCAATTTTTCCTTAATACTTTTTGCGTTATCAAGCTCATCTTTTTGCAGTTTATTAATAATAAAAATAACCAACTCTAACCCATTAGTGCTATCAATAAGTTTTTGCAGGGCTAGATAAGTTTGGTTTTTTTGAAAACTACTAGCGCATTCCTCTAAATAATTATCCAACTCCTCTAAAAAAAAAATGCTATTTTCTAAAAGATGAGCAAGGGGATAATCATTTTGCTTCAAAAAAGAGCGCATAATGGCTAAATTAAATTTAAAGTTATTTTCACTTAGTAAGGCAATAAGGCTACTAGCAGTTTCGCTAATTTTGCTTTCGCTATATTTTTGCTCTTGTTTTTTTGCTTTAAAAAAAGCTATTTCTAAGTTTTTCAATAAAGCTTTGCTGGCTAAAAACTCCTTCTCCATACTTAGAATTGCTTCAGCATAAACAAAAACTTTTTTAAAAAAATCTAAATAGCCTATTAAGGTGGAGGTTTTAAGAAGGAAGCTATTATCGCTTAAGTTTTGGAAATAAGTCAAATGCAACTTAATATCCTTTAACACCTGAACGGTATAAGCCACTTCACTTAAAACCGTAACGTCTAACTTGCTAATATCTTCCACGAGACATTTCTCGGTTATCTTTTGATTGTGAAAATCAACAATTTCTTGCTCATTGACAGTAACGTTATAAAAAATCAGCTGGGATTTTTTTACCCACTCTTCTAATGAGACAATAATGTCCGCTAGATTTTTTTCCCCACTAAGAGCAAAGTCTATTTTTTCTTGATTAATCCAAATTTCCACAAGGTTTTGCTTAAGCTATATTTAGGCTACTTAGCGTCTAAGCCTTCAAGCCAATTTTGCAGGTTTTTCTGCTCTTTGCGAGCGCTTTCTAGCTTAGAAAAACTCACTTCCAATTCTTCGCGATACTGAGTTAAATTTCTTTCTTCTGATTCTAAGGAAGTGCCTAGAAAATTATTTTGGCTCCTTAAATTTTCTTTCATTAAAGTAAAAAAAGTATTTGATTTAAGATAATTTTCTAATAATTTTTCTATTTCATAAGCTAACCCGCTATCAATTATCCGGTCTTGATTGCTGTCATAACCAAATAGTTGCCTTAAGTTGCTATTGCTGCTTTTCTCATAAGCGCTAAATGTCTCTTGCTCAAATTCTATTTTATCGACATCAATATCATAAGGCTGTGAAAAGTTAAAAACACTTTTAAGGCCAATTTGACTAGTGATAATTTTAGTCTTAGCATTTAAGGCATATACTTTCGTCATTTTTTCTCTTAACTTACCTTTAAGCCGGATAATAACACTCTCACTTTTTAGTATGCCCACTCTGTTTTTTAAATCTTTTCCTAGCTGCTCTTCACTCACCCCTAAATCTTCTAAAGTAGGAGCCGAATAAATATTAATCGTTTCCATAACTATATTAAAACTATTAATAAAATCCACCACTTTTTGTAAGAAGTCAGCTTCTTTTGACTTAACAATAACAGCTACTTTTTTATCACTTTTTTTATGAAGGTTTAAAGTAACCCCAGGAAGGAAGTCATCAATGACATTGGAATCACGCTCAATGACAAGCGAATGAAATTTAAACCGACTAGGAGTGGGGTTAGAAACTACTTTCGTTGGCAAAAATCTTTGATCTTCTTTTCGCTTGACCACTTTCCAAATAGTGCCATAATAAAACTGATTATTATAACTAGAATTGACAAGGGTGATATTATCGAGATAAACCTCTGGCTCAATGCTACTATTAAGAAAATACTCATTTAAAACAACGTAACCCTTAACACTTTTTTTATAAGGAATAGCTTTTTTTTTCTTGCTACCTGCTTTGGTGTATTCAATAAAAGCAATTGGAGTTTCTTCGTCGAAACTAGGAGGATTAGCGGTACTAAACTCAAAAAAGATGTTTTCTATATCTTGAAAGTTAACTTCTTGATTAATCGGGATAGTTATTTGATTTTCTTGTTTAATCGCAACTAATTTATTAGTTACCGACAAATTATACTCTTCAACAATATCATTATAATTCACTAACTTTTTATATAATGGGGGTTGCTTTTTGAAAATCCCTACTTTTTCTAAAAGGCGCTTTTTATCTTCAAGGACAATAATTTTATTTTTCTCTCCACCTCTTTTTGCTTGTAGGATAAAATAACTTTCTTCTGGGGTTATCTTAACGAAACTAGCTTCTATAGTGTCGTTACTATTTTTCGTGAGCACCCTAGCAAAATCCTCAGGAGAACCGCCCTTATAATCAAAGTCAAACTCTTCATCAGCTACTTTAAATTTTATATTACCACTAGGAATGTTTAAATCACTGGCTATTTTTTCACTCTGGAGAATCTGCTTTTCGGCTAAATTTAAAACTTCTAACTCATAGCTTCCTTTAGTCGCGGCAGCCGTGGCTTTTCCTGAAAGGACACTTTCATCGCTGGATTCTAAAGCAAAATCTTGGATGTCAGCAAATTTATCATAAAGCCTTTTCGTGCTCGTGTCTAATACTTGAACTTTTTTTTGGAGGTCATCAATAGCAAAAATTTTATCTTTATTGCCATCAATTTCTTCTTGAATTAATTGCGACTTATTGCTTTTTAACTCTACTAAACGATCAATGGTATCGTTAAAGTTTTCTCTAGAATCAATGTCAAGTAAAACCGAAGCCATGATTTTAAATTATTAAATTTATTATAAATTAAGCTTTTTATTTTTCCTTAAAAAGGCGGGGATCTCTAAATTATTTTTTTCGATTTCCTTAGGATAAGTGTCTCTAAGCTCCAACTCCACTTCTTCTAAGGGCTCGTTTAAAATTTGCTCAGGCTGACTCCGCAAAGGCTTGCTACCAACAGGTTTAGTCAAAACTGGGTCAGTAGAAAAAATATGCTCTTTATAATAATCTTCTTTTTCTTCTGCTTTTTGATCGGCAAAATTAGCTCTTTGTTCATTAACTTTTTCAAATGGATTAGCAAACTTTTCATTGATGGCACTATGAAGTTCGTTTTTAATTTTTTTCTCTTTAACGCCTGTATTATCAAAACCAGTAGCAATAACCGTTATCTTAATGTCATTACCAATATTCTCATCAAACAAAAAGCCATGGATGCACACAGCGTCTTTATCCACCTGCTCGGTTATACTATTGATGATTTCTACTGCTTTCCTTAAAGAAGTTTCCTTGCCGTGGGTTAGATTAACAAGTAGCCCCTTAGCACCTTGAATATTTCCATATTCTATCAAAGGGTTTTCAATTATTTTCCTAGTAGCTTCTTCGATAGAACTATCGTGCTGAAGCACGGCCATGCTCATAATAGCTGTCCCTTGATTTTTCATAATGGTTTTTACATCGGCAAAATCTACGTTGATGGAACCAGGAGAGTGGTTTAAAACCAAATCCGATATCCCCTTCACCCCATTCATCAAAACCGAATCTCCTGAAACAAAAGCATCAGCGATTGAGAGTTTTTCTTGGTCGAGATTTAGCAGATTGTCATTAGAAATAAGGATAATGGTATCTACTTCTTTTTTTAATTCCGCAACCCCTGTTTCTGCCACTTCCATCCTTTTCCTTCCTTCAAAACTAAACGGCTTGGTTACTACAGCTACGGTTAAGATCTCTAAGCTTTTAGCTAATTTAGCAATAATCGGCGAAGCTCCCGTTCCCGTGCCACCCCCCATACCAGCTGTAAGGAAAATCATATTAGCCCCTTTTAAAACTTCTTTAATCTGCTCTATCTGCTCTTCGGCAGCTTCCCGGCCAATATCGGGGTTATAACCAGTGCCTAATCCCTTGGTTACTTTTTCTCCAATTTGGATTTTAATATCTGCTTTAGAAGTCTGTAATGGTTGCAAATCCGTATTGATACAAATAAATTCCACCCCCCGCATGCCACTTTCAATCATGCGGTCAACTGCGTTGCAGCCTCCACCACCTACGCCTACTACTTTAATTTTAGTTGGACTGCGAAGTTTTTGCTCTTCGATAATACTAAAGTTCTCCATGTTTATTTTCCCTCCTGTTGTTTTTTATGTAAAAAACTTTTTAAAATAATTTTTTAGCTTACTAATTGGTTTTTTCTCGCTGAAAGTTCCCTCTTCTTTTTCTTCCACTTTTTCCATAACGGCGTAATGAATCAGTCCGAGTAAAGTAGCATAGCTGGGGGTTTCTACTTTGTCGTCCAAACCACTAAGGTTTAAAGGAGTTCCTATTCGACAAGGATCGTTAAAAACCTTAGAAGCCAAATCATCTACGTTGCTTAACAAAGCCCCCCCGCCAGTTAATACTAAAACATTATTAAGTTCTTTAAAATTCTCGGCACTGTTTAAACTCTTTTGAGCTAAGGCAAAAATCTCTTCCATTCTCGCCTCGATAATACGACTAACAACTTTTTTAGAAACTTTAGCAGTCTTCTGATAAGATAAAAGATTAAAATCAATAATTTCATCATCAATAATCGATGACTCTAAGGCCACTCCGTGCTTGAGTTTGATTTCTTCAGCTACTTCTTCAGTGGTTTTTAAGCCATAAGCGAGATCTTTAGTGACATGATAACTCCCCACATTAATAGAGTCAATAAAACTAGCACTTTGCTGATGATAGTAAATAACACTAGTTTTTTCGTGCCCAATATGAAGCACGACTGCCCCACTTTTCTTCTCTTCGGGAGTCAGGACGGCTTCAGCAGTAGCGATGTTTTCATTAATGTAATCTTGAATTTGATAACCAGTTCTTTCAAAGATTTTTTGAAAATTCTCCAAATAACTTTGCAGGCAATCGATAAGGTACACGTTGGTTTCTAACCTTACTCCATTAGCGCCCAAAGGCTCTTCAATAATCACCCCATCAATGCTAAAAGTAAGCGGAATATTGTGAATAATTTTCCGGTCAGGGGGAATGGAAATAGATTGAGATATTTCCATCACTCGTTCTATATCATAAAGATCAACTTCAAGGTTTTTTTCTACCGCAATCACCCCATTAGAATACGTTCCCCGGCATATATTAGCCGGGACGTTGATATAAAAGCTATCGACTTCTCGCCCCGCCACGAGCTCGGCTTTTTCGATAACGCTGACGATGTTTTTGATAGCTAATTCATTGTTAATAATTTGCCCTTGCTTAATGATACTACATTTTTTTTCACCAATACCAATAACTTGGATTTTATTACTTTCTTTTATAGCTAGGATACTTCTGATTTTAGTCGAACCAATGTCAATAGCCCCGATAATTTTTTTTTGTTCCAAATTTTATTAAACCTTAATTCTAAATTATACAATAGAACATTATTTTTTTTTAATTACAATTTATTTATCAAACTAAATTTAGTTAATTTACCCGTTAAATCAATATGATTAGCCGTTAATTTTTTTTCTTGATAATAAAGGTAGGCATAATAAACCCTTCGAAGTTTTTCTAAAGTTAATTCTCCCCCTAAATCAATAGTTAATTGTTTTCTTTTATCATGTAAGACAATATTATCCCCTAAGACAATATCGGAAAAGTAATTTTTTATATTTTTCTCGACTACTTCTAACTGCTCATAAAAACTAAAAAAATCCTTTACCATTTTTGTTTCCTTAGCATATTCTAAATTAGGAGCCGAGCTTACAATGATAAAGTTATTATAATAATTAATGTCTCTATCTTTAGCCACGAGAATGCCTTCTTCAGTAAAAGCACCTAACTCACGCTTGGTTTTGATTAAAAAGCTAGGGATTTTTTCTTCAATTCGAATAACGATAGTGTCCGGCCAGTTTACTTTGATATTGACCTTTTCTATCCTATCAATTGCTAAAAATGCTTTTTTTAATTTTGTTTGATTAATGGAAAGCAAATTGCTATCTTGACTAAGCCCTACTTTTTCAATGATTTTTGAGGAATTGCCATGAACTAACCCATAGATTTTTATTTTTTTTAGACGAAAATACACTTGATTTTCAAAAAAACTGTTCCCTAGCTTAATACCATAAAAGCCGGTTAATAAAAGCGAAAAAAGAAAAACTAGTTTGATAAATAATGGGAGTTTTTTAAAAAAAATAGGCATATATAAATTGACGGAAATTTTTTATCGTTGCTTAGGTTTTTTTTAGAAAAATAAGATTGAGGCAACTTTAAGTTTTACCGTTTTTCCGCCCTCACCCTTAACCTTTTGTAATCAGCATGCCAACAATTTTTTTCATACAAAAAAGGTTTAGTTTTTTCCTCAATATAAGCAATTGCTTCTTTTAAAGTAGCTTGTTGAAAGTTATCAAAAAAAAATGAAGCGAACATCATAAGCCAATTTTCGAGCCCTCTTTCTCCTTGCTCCAATTCCGTAGGACGCTCAAAATAATCCATTTGATGGATGACAAACCCTTGTTTTTTTAAAATCTCTGTTAAATCTTCAGGGCTTAAAAATCGCCAAGGATTATTTTTTTTATTTTGGGGAAAATTAAAATACTCTAAAGCCTGATAAATACCCTCCAAAATAATTTTAATATTCCCTGCTCCTCCCATCTCAAAAATAAGCTCGCCTTTCGGTTTTAAAGTGCGCCAAATATTAGCCATAAGCTCTTCCGTTTCTTTAATCCAATGGAAAGTCGCATTAGAAAAAACCACATCTACTTCCTCGTGAAAATCAATTTCCCTAATATCCCCCGCAGCAAAATTAATATTACCGTACTTCTCTTTTGCCTTTTTAATCATATCTGCTGATTGGTCAATTCCTTTAACAGCAAAACCTAAATCCGCTATTTTTTTGGTCAGATCGCCAGTCCCACAGCCTAAATCAAGTAAAAGCTTACTTTCTCTACTAACAGGAAGTAAATCTAATAAAGGCGAGCCATAGCGAGAGACATAAGCATGTTTCTCGTCATAAAAATTTCCATCCCATTTTTTATTCATAAGAGTTGTGGCAATTTTCCTAGATTGCTTAAATTATTTTCCAATCAATGGGGGCTAAGCCTTTACTCGCTAAAAAATCATTTGCCTGTGAAAAGTGCTGGCAACCCAAAAAACCATAATGAGCAGAAAAAGGACTAGGGTGAGAAGCCTCTAACACCAAATGCTTTTCTGAAGAAATAAGTGATTTTTTACCAAGAGCAAAT
Source organism: Spirochaetota bacterium (assembly GCA_965277105.1). Taxonomy (GTDB): domain Bacteria; phylum Spirochaetota; class UBA12135; order COTS27; family CAXSBA01; genus CAXSBA01. The sequence continues at coordinate 1,171,103 of OZ255710.1, forward strand.
TTTCCCCATAAAAGGAAAACTAAATTTTCTTTCTCTTTATTTAAAACGCTAATAGTTTTATCGGTAAACCTTTCCCATCCTTGCTCTTTGTGAGAAGATGGATGATTTTTTCTAACCGATAAAACGCTATTTAAGAGAAAAACTCCCTGCTTCGCCCAAGCAGTTAGCTCCCCATGCGGGAAAGGGGTAGTGAATGAAAAATTATTAGAAATTTCTTTAAAAATATTAGCTAAAGAAGGGGGTATCGGAGTTCCTTTCTGAACCGAGAAAGACAGGCCATGAGCTTGCCCGGGGTTGTGGTAAGGATCCTGCCCAATAATAACGACTTTCACCTCGGAAAAAGGAGTACAAAAAAAAGCATTAAAAAGATTTTTCATACTAGGATAAATCACCTGGCTTTTTAATTCCTGCTTCAAGAAAACCCTTAGGTTAGCCATATATTCTTTATCGAACTCTCCTTTTAAGTATTTTTGCCAATCTCCTGGGAGCGGATTTTTCGAGCTCATTTTTTAAGCATTGCTTTTAGCATAGCAAAACCTTTTTCTTTACCGGCAATAGTATTACTTTCTTCTTGCAAATCAACTGAAAAGTTTTTACTTTTTTGAGAATTAACAATGATATGGCTAGCTGGGAGATCTTTAAGAAAAGGAGAAGGTTTTTTAGTAATGGTTTTTTTATGGATTTTTCTCGTAAGCGCATAAGACAAAAAACACTCTTTTTTAGCCCGAGTAAGGGCAACATAAAAGAGCCTCCTCTCCTCTTCTTCATTAATTTCGTTGGTTTCTTGATGGTAATAGGGGATAAGGTCTTCTTCCAAACCTACTAAATAAACATAGTCAAACTCTAAGCCTTTGGCTGCGTGCATAGTCATAAGATTAACCTCTTGGTTAGGCGATTCTAAAGCATCTTCTTCGTTATTCAAATTTAAAGTCAAGTGTAGGAGAAACTTTTGAAAGGTGTAATCTTTTTTTTTTTTGCTTGTTTTTTTTATAAGGTTGATAAAAGTTTCAATTCTTAATCTTTTTATTTTTTTAACTTCTACTTCTTCTTTTAGAAGATTAAGATAATCAAAGTACTCGCTGTCATCTAAATACTTTCTAAATATTTCTGCTAGGTTTCCAGTGGATTTTTGGTAATTGGCAATGAGATTTAAAAAATAATCAATTTGCTTTATTTCTTCTTGGTTTAATTTTTTCCTAAACGCGTCACTGGTAATAATTTCACTAATTTTTTTATCTGATTTTAAAACAGCCTCCCGCAGAAAAGCAATATTTTTTTCCCTTATCCTTCTTTCAGGGGTGAGATTAATAACCCTAAGGAAAGCCAGACTATCATCAAGATTAACCAAAAGTTTTCCATAAGCCATAATGTCCTTTATTTCTTTTCTCTCAAAAAAACCTTTTTTCCCAAAAACCTTATAAGGGATTCTATCCTCTAAAAAAGTTGCTTCCAATAAATTGCTTTGCTTTTTTGTGCGATAAAGAACTGCGATACTGGAATAGTTAATATTGTGCTTAAACTTTTTAAACTGAATGGATTCAGCTATAAATTTCGCTTCCGCTTTTTCGTCTAAAAGCTCGTTAAGGGTAATTTTTTTATCCGACGAAAGATTAGAAAACAAATTCTTTTTTCGTCGATTATGATTTTTTTTAATAAACTGATTAGCTAACTCAATAAGATTTTTCGTAGAGCGAAAATTTTCTTCTAAAGCGACTATTTTCGCTTGGGGGAAATCCTTTTCGAAATTTAAAATATTTTTAATATTGGCCCCCCGCCAAGAATAGATTGACTGGTCGTCATCCCCCACTACTACTAAATTTTTTTCTTCGCCTAAGAGTAGTTTCAATAACTCGTATTGTAAAACATTGGTATCTTGAAATTCATCTACCATGATAAAGCGATACATGCTTTGTAGTTTCTCTCTTAATTCTTTATCTTTTTTTAATAACTGATAAGGGACTAAAAGAAGGTCATCAAAATCAAAAGAATTATAATTTCGCAAGAAATTTTGATAACGATGATAAACCCCACTTACATCTAAATCTAGAGAAGAGTTTTTTACTTCCCCAAAATTATTTTTGGCTTTACTTAGGACTTCTATAATTTTATTAATTAGCTTGCTATCAAAAGTAATTTTTTTTTCTTTTAAAATATTACTAATAATCTCTCGTTGTTCGGAAGAACCCACAATAGTGAAATTGGGCAGATAATCAATAGCTTTAATGTTTTTCCTGATCACCTCTAAGCCAAAGGAATGAAAGGTAGTGGTGAAAATATTTTTCTTTTCCGGGATATAATCCTCACAAGCATTTTTAATCCTGCTTCTCATTTCCCCAGCTGCTTTTTGAGTAAAGGTTAGATTAAGGATGTTTTTATAAGGAATCCCTTTTTCTAATAAATACTGATTGCGGAATTTAATCACTCGAGTTTTTCCACTCCCGGCCCCAGCTAAAATTAAAAGTGGTCCGGTTAAATGCCTAACGGCTTGTTTTTGTTGATTGGTTAAAAGACTCATAGCTCTTAACCTACATTTGATTTTTTGGCTCAATGGCTAAAAGCCCTAAGCCCTTAGCGATAATTTTTCTGATTAATAATAAAACCGCTAATGTACTTTGGGAAAACTTTAGTTCTTCTTCCGTACTTTTTTTAAGGAAAGGCATTTCATTATAAAGTTTATGAAACTGCTCAGATAATTTATAAATATAATTATTCAATCGATGGACTTCAAAAGTTTTAGTGATGGCGACAATTTCATTATAAAACTCTAGAAGATGAATAATCAAATGATTCAAAGTCGGCTGAGCGAAAATCTTCTCTTCTAACTTTTCTACGGGAGCTGGCAAAATACCTTGCTCCTTGGCTTTAGCTAAAACCGAGCAAATTCTAGCATGGGCATACTGGATATAATAAACCGGATTTTCTAAAGATTGCTTTTTAGCAATAGCAAAATCAAATTCCAAAGGAGTATTAATGTGGCGCATGGAAAAAAAGTAATTCACTACATCTACGGGGATTTCTTCTAAAAGCTCATCAAGGGTAATAAAAGTTCCATCGCGCTTAGACATTTTCAAGTTTTCTTTTCCCTGTTTTAATAAAACATTTTGCCCAATTAACACCATCAAAGGAGTTTTATCTTCACTTAAAATACTCACCGCATTTTTAATTCTTTTCACATAGCCATGATGATCAGCACCTAATAAATCAATTAAAAGATTGTAACCCCTATTCACCTTATCGAAATGATAAACAATGTCTACGGCAAAATAGGTGTAGTTCCCATCTGACTTGATAAGCACTCGGTCTTTTTCATCTTCTTTTAAAGTAGAGCGAAACCATAAGGCGTCGTCCTGCCAATAAGCCAAATCCTTAGAAACTAAAAAATCTAAAACACTTTTAATTTTATTATCTCGATGAAGACTCTTTTCGCTAAAAAAATAATCATGCTGGACTTTTAGTTTTTTTAAGGTATTTTTTTGTTGATTAATTAAATCGGCAACTACGTCTAAATTATTGTTTTGATACTTTTTTAAATAATCCCCATGATAACCATCTTCCGGTATAGGCGTTTTTTCTCGAATGGCTTTTACTGTTTTTAAGAGATTTTCTATTTGCTTACCCGCATCGTTAATGTAAAACTCTCCTTCCATTTGATGCCCGGCATAATTAAAAATATTTTGCAGGACATTACCCACCACCGCCCATCTCCCATGCCCAATATGAAGAGGCCCGGTCGGGTTAGCTGAAACGTATTCGATAAGGATTTTTTGGGGATTTTCATTGGTTATTTTTTCTAAAGGGTCATCCCATAATTCTTTTAGTTTTTTTTTTTTAATATCATGATTAACACTAAAATTAATAAACCCCGGGGGGACTACTTCTATAGTAGCGAATAAGGGATTTTTTTTAATTAGCTCATAAATTTCTTGGGCTAACTGATAAGGACTCTTATTTGAATAAAAAGGCTTTAAAGCAAAACTTATTTTAAGGGTGTATTCCCCAAATTCTTTTTCAGTTGGGGAAATAGTTTCTACTAGTTTTTTTTGAAAATCCAGACCGCTGAGAAAATTTTTTTTGAAAACCTTTAAATCTCGAATAAGGTTTTGGGCAATGGCATGCTTAACCGACACTTTGCTTTTAAGTTAAATGCTCTAAAAGGATGCCTTTGATTTTGACAATTTTTGCTGCTATGGAAAAGTTATTTTTTTGCTCTTGACTTATTAAAGAAAGCAAGGAATTCAATTCAACATTAACTACTTTGATTAAATGAAATTCTTTCTGGGTAAAGTTTTTTTTATCAATGGAAGTAATTTTTTTTAACTGATAAATATCGCGGGTGAGACTTTTAAATATTTTCTCGACAATCATTTTGTAATGCGTAAAACTTTTTAAAGAAGGAGCATTTTTTAATTCTTCTCCCGAGCTATTAAGCTCGCTAATTAACAACTGAATATTATTAACTTCTGAAGAAGGTTCTTCTATTTTTTTTTCATTATTTAAAAAATCAACAAAATTAGAACGAGAACCTTTAGAAGAAATTGCTTTTTTTCTAAAAAATGTTTTTTTATTATTGGTTAGAGAACTAATTTTTTCTATCATTGGAATTTAAGGAAAAATTTTTCTAAAAACGAGCAATAATGTAAGGCCAAGGATCTTGATACTTACTCCCAATTTTTACTTCATAGTGGATGTGGAAACCAGTGGATCTCCCGGTGTTTCCTACTAGAGCAATCGTTTCACCTTTCTTTACTTTTTGATTAGTCTTAACTAAATTTTTAGAATTATGCGCATAAACGCTTTTAAAGTTGAAAGCATGGTTAATCATTACAATATTGCCATAACCATTTTTAGTTCCCGAAAAAGTAACCACCCCATTAGCAGTAGCAATAATCTCAGTATTAGGGTAAGCGGCTATATCAACTCCATAATGAAACTCTATCTCTTCAGGGTCAAAGGGGGATTGCCTTATCCCGAAACCAGAAGTTCGGTAACCACTATTATTTTTCAAAGGCCAGCCCATCGGAATTTTTTTAATAAACCCACTTTTGACAACGTTAAACTTTTCTAAAAGCTCAAAACTAGTGATGTCGTTATTCACATTTTTAAAAGACTTTTCTAATTCTTGATATAGCGGAAGTATTTCATCGTTCAGTTCATTATTTTGATTTAAAAATAAGTCTAGCTGCTCTTCAGCAAACCAATTATTATTTAAAGAAAAAAAACTAGCGTCTTTTGCCCCTATTTTTGATAAAATCAACTGGACTTCCTCATCGTGGTCCGTTCGATAATCTTTAATGTCTTGATAAAAATTTTCTATTTTTAAAAGCCGAGCAGCATGCGCTTCATGAGTTTTTTCTTCTGCAACTAAACTAGTTTGAATGTTTTTTCTGTCAATAAAAAAACTAAGGGTAATAGGTATGGTAAAACTAAAAAAAACTAAAAAAATCAATAATATTTTATAAGGCACTTTTTTTTTATACACACTATAACGAGGAGAAATAATAATAACTGAAAAGGCATTGCGAAAATAATGAAAAAAAAGTTTTATTTTATTTAATAATAGATGAAACATAGTAAAAGATAAGTAAGTAAGTACGTTTTTATTTTTTATTATCGATGATATTGATTAATTGAAAAACTAAATTTTTTAACTCATTCCTATGGCAAATAATATCGACAAAACCTTTTTCTTGTAAAAACTCAGCGGTCTGAAACCCTTCTGGTAGTTTTTGCTTAACCGTAGCTTCAATAACCCTAGCCCCCGCAAAACCAAATTTGACCTTAGGTTCCGATATGATAATATCTCCCAAAGAGGCAAAAGACGCACTCACTCCCCCATAAGTAGGGTTGGTAAGAATAGTGATAAAAGGGATTTTATTTCGACGCATAATTTCTACACCACTTGCCGTCTTAGCCATCTGCATTAAAGAAAGTAGCCCTTCTTGCATTCTCGCCCCTCCCGAAGTGCAGAACAAAATCAAGGGGCATTTTTTCTTCACCGAATCTAGCATAATTTGGTAAATCTTATCCCCGCAAACCACCCCCATACTCCCCCCAATGAATTCAAAAATCATTATTCCTAAGTTGATTTTCTTTTTATTGAGCTTAGCGGATCCTACTACTACGCTTTCCTCAAAAGCAGTTTTTTTCTTAGCGCTTTTTATTTTCTCTAAATAGTTTTCTTCTTTACCGGCTAAAAATTTTAATGGGTCTTTAATTTTATACGTTATTGGCAACTCTTTAAAAGAATTTTCATCAACAAATGAGGCAATTCTTTCAGCAAAAGGCATATTAAAGTGATTGCCACAGTTAGGGCATAAATAAGAATTTTCTATTAATCGATTAACTGGCACCTGATAACCACAACTAGAACATTTTTTCCAAGAACCTTTGGGGATTAAATTATGTTTTTCATCACTTTTGACGTTAGCGTAAAGGGGTTGGTTTAACCAGTTTTCTTCCATTGTTTTTAATTCGTTTTTGATTTTGTAGATTTATTGTTAATAATATAATTGTATTATAAAAAAAATAAAATTATTTTTTTAAAATAAAAATGCTTTTTTTAAAAAAAATTGCCAATAACTCCCTTGTTCTAAGGAATAAATTAAAAAAAATAGCTAGTTTAATTGAAAAAAAGGACAAAAAAAAGCTATGGTTGGTTTATTTTGGGGAGATTTTTAAATCATTTTTAGATTTTGCCGGGATCGGAATTATTCTCCCGCTTTTAGTAGCCCTTTTAAAACCTTCTTTAATCAACCAAAACGAAACCGTAAAATACCTTCTAGAAAACTATTCCCCCTTTCGCGGGGATGATCTATTAATAATTTCTGGGATTTTTATTATTGTGGTTTATGTTTTAAAAAACATTTACACTTTCTATTTCAATATTTTTAAAGAAAAATTCTTTTTTTTTTTACAAAATAATTTATCTGTTCATTTGTTTAAAAACTATTTATACGCCCCTTATGAATTTTATATCAATCAAAAAAAAGCTACCTTACTAGAAAATATAGGAGTAGAAGTTCATAACGTTATTCATCATATCTTTGCTCCAATACTATTGTTTATTAGTCATTCTCTAACCATTATTTTCACTTTAGCTTTTTTGTTTATTTTAGACTTTTATTCTTTTTCCATTTTATCGGGGACCATGGGACTTTCTATCTATTTTTTTATTAAAGTTTCTAAAGCAAAAATTAAAAGCACCGCTAAAAAAACTCAAGTTAATCGTCGAGAAAAAGGTAATTATTTACTGCAAGCATTAGGAGTATTTAAAGAGACGAAAATTCTTGGAAAAGAAAATTTTTTTCTTCACGAGATTATAAAACTCAATGAAAAAATCACTCATTTAGAACTAAGGATCTCTAAAATTAATATTTTAAGAAATATTTTTTTCGAAACAGTTCTAATTGTCATAACCGTATTTATTATCATTTTTATGCTACTGAACAATCAAGAAAGCGAAGACATCGTCATTAAAATGAGTGTGTTTGCCTTAGCTGCTATTAGGATTCTTCCTATAGCATTACATATTACTGCTATCTATAATCAAGTATTTGCTAACCAAGTTTCCCTAGATGTGGTCATGCAAGAAATTAATGCCTTAGAAAAACTAAGTTTAAAAGACGATACCAAAATTAAAAATTTCAGAAAAAAAATCACCTTTAAGAAAATTTTTTTTAAATATAAAAATACCAATAAATTTATTTTAAAAGGTTTAAATTTAGAAATTAAAAAAGGAGAAAGGGTAGCTTTTGTTGGTGTTTCTGGTGCTGGGAAAACAACGATTGTCGATATTATTATAGGCTTACTAAAACCCACTAAAGGAGATATCCTTATTGATGGGGTATCTATTATTCATAAAAACGATGTCTGGAGCTACAAGATTGGGTATATCCCCCAGGATATTTACATTACCAATGATACCATTGCTAAAAATATCGCCTTTGGCCATAAAGCAGAAGACATTGATAAGAAAAGGGTGATGAGAGTTTTAAAACAAGCTCAGCTTGATAGCTTTATTAAAAAGCTACCAGAAGGGATTAATAGTTTTATTGGGGAAAATGGGGTAAAAGTTTCCGGAGGACAAAGGCAGAGAATTGGAATAGCCCGCTCCCTTTATCACGATCCCCAAATTCTGATTATGGATGAAGCCACAGCTGCCTTAGACAATAAAACGGAAAAGCAGTTCATTAACACTTTAAAAAATATTCAAAGAGATATCACTATCGTTATGATAGCTCATAGATTAAGCACCGTAGAAAATTGCGATAAAGTATTTTTTATTCACCAAGGGAAAATCAAAGCTCAAAGCAAACTAGATGAACTGAAAAAAAATACATTATTCAAACAAGAAGTTCTTGGGGAGCTAGCTTAAAAAATTATTTAAATTCTTTTTGCTAGATTAAAGGTGAGGGTTTATCTTTTTGTCACTAGCAAGAACTTTATCACGCATTTGGTTACGAAATTCCTGCACTTTTTCACGCATTTTTTCATCGCTGAGCGCTAAAATTTTCACTGCGTAATGAGCAGCGTTTTTAGCCCCACTATCACCAATATTCATACAAGCTACCGGCACCCCAGGAGGCATCATAACAATCGAGTAAAGAGAATCCTTCCCTACCAACGGACTATTATCAACTGGTATCCCAATAACTGGAAGTTGACTATAAGCCGCACAAACCCCCGGCAAGTGAGCAGAAAATCCAGCAGCTGCTATGATAATCTTAGCCCCTGACTTTTCAGCATTTTCAATAATTTGCTTAGTGGCTTCTGGCGTGCGATGAGCCGAAGTAATCCTTAACTCATAACTTACTTCAAATTCTTTCAATATTTTTTCTGCGTGATTAATGAGTGGCAAATCACTTTCACTTCCAACAACAATTAAAATATCCATTTTGCTATTCCTTTTGTAAATTTTCTAAAATTAAATCGCAGTTTTTATCAACTATTTGGTATACTTTTTCAAACCCACTGTCTCCCCCATAATAAGGATCCGGGACCTCTAATGAGTTGTCTTTATCTTCATAATAACGAAAAAGTTTTACCTTATTTTTATTTTCATTATTATTAGTATACTTAAGTATAGCATGATAATTTTCTAAATCCATAGCATACACATGATCAAAATAATCTGGATCTTTTAAAGTGAATTGCCTAGCCAAGTGCTTTAAAATAATGCCATGCTTCTTAGCAGTTGCTCTCATGCGAGAGTCGCTTAATTCTCCTTGATGCCATGAGCCCATCCCACAAGAATCAACGTAGAATTTATCTTGCAAGTTTTTTTTATTAATTTTATCTAACATAACATAATGAGCTAAAGGAGAGCGACAAATATTCCCTAAGCAAACAAATAAAATTTTTTTCATACTGAATAAGCTAAGTTTCCTATAAGAGAAGAGGCTATTTCATAATCATTATCTTTTAATAATTCCATAACTTTTTTGCTACTTTTAGGAGAAACCCTTGATAAAATTAAAATCCCACTTAAGTGATCCATTTCATGCTGAATGCAAGTGGCTTTTATCCCGTCAGCTGTTATTTCTTGATAATTCAAGTTCTCATCGTAATAGCCGAGCACCACGCTTTTAGGGCGAGTGATTGGGATGCGAATGTCAGGAATGGAGAGGCACCCTTCTTCATCAGTATTGAAATCTTTAGAAAATTTTTTAATGGTAGGATTAATAAAAACTTCCACTCCAGAAGTCACTTGCGGGATATCCATAACAAATAAATTCTTGAGAATTTTTACCTGCACTGCTGAGAGGCCAATCCCTTTTTCGAAATACATAGTTTCCGCCATATCATCAATTAACCCTTTTAAATTTTTTTCTACTTTAGTAATCGACTTGCTTTTTTGAAAAAGCATTTCTTTTTCAAAATCTTTTAATGTTAAAAGAGGGAGAATCATCTGCGCTTAAAACTAAGAAAAGGTTATAGTCAAAATATCAGCAATAATTTTTTTACTTAAAAAGTCACTAGGGAAGTCAAAAATGAGAAAGCCTGCTAGATTATTTTTAGGGACAAATATTTTATGCAGATGAAAAACAACTTTTTTATCAGGGAAAAGCAAATAACTCAAAATTTTTATTATCTCCTGCTCATCTAAAATAGCAAGTTTTTTCATTAACAAGGGGTTCAAATCAATATTTTTTTTATCAGCAGTAGGATAAATTACTTTTAAATTTTTCAAGTTGTCATTGATTAAAAGACAAAAATGAAAATTAAGGGATAAGTTTTTTCCCAACAATTTTATTTTTTCGCTAATAGAAGCATCAAGAGGATAAGTAAGAGGAGCAAACAAACTCTTGTGAGAAAAAAGATTTAAAGCTTGTGTAAGGAAGCTATTTTTTTTTTGAGTTTTACTATATTCTTCAAAAGAAAAGTTTTTTAATATTTTTTTTTCTGGCAGAGAAAAAGTATTTTCATCTAAAAATTTCTGCAGAATTAAATCTTGTGATTTTTTTAATAAAGACATACTTTATTGTTTAATAGTAGAAATCAATTTTAGATAAGTAGAGTAATGCTTTGACTTGACAAATTCTTCTATTTTTTTTTGCGGGATAAAAGCAAGTTGCTTATCTAAAAACAAGAGAAGCTCTTTTACTTCTTTACTATTGATTTGCAAAATACTATTTTTTTTGGGAGATTTTCCCGCCTTAGTTTTATTTTTTTTTTTGGTTGTGCTTATTGATTTTTTCCCATTTTCATTTACTCCAATTTCCTCATCCTTTTCATTAAAATTTGAATTAATATTATCAATATTTTTTTCTAATTTAGTTAATTCTTCTTCTGATAAAGCTACTGCCACTTGCTCAGAAATGGTGTTGTCCTCAATATTTAATTCTTTTATTTCTTGACCTTCTTCTATATTTTCATCAGATAAGGCTAATGAAAAATCATCTTCTTCTTCTTTCTCTTCTGTTGTTTTTGAGGGAGTAAGTTCTGCTGATTCTATTTCTTCTTTAACAATTTCTTGGTTTTCTTGAGTAGAGTCAAAATCGACTGATTCTACTTCTTCTTCTGAAAGTTCCGTTATTTCTTCTAGGTTATCTATTTCTTTAAAATCAATATTATCAACTATCTCACTAAGCTCATCATGAGTAAGCCCGACATTATCATCTATATCTAAGTCTTCTTCTACGCTCTCGTCTCGGCTTTGTCTGCTGTTTGTCATCATACTTTTCTATTTTCTCCTTAATAAAAAAACTATCTAGGTTAATTTTCTTTTGAGTAAAAAAATCCCCAGGAATTTTTTTCGTGTAATTGTTTCCTTTTAAAGTGTATTCTTTTTTTATGCTTTTAACTTTAGTTAATAACTGTTGCCAGTCATCATTTTTTTTAACCCTAATAATACCATGATTTAATAAAACTTCTCCATAGATAAAAATTTCATTTTCTAATGGTAAAGTATATATATTATCGATAGACTTTTTAAAGATTAAAGGGAAATGAAGATTGTAGATAAAAGAAAATAATAATGGCGCTAGTAAAAATAATCCTAATTGAAATAATTTTTTTTGCTTTTCTTTCAAAAACTAGTTTTGCCCCAAAAAAATTTATACTTAAGGGTCTGGAAGTGATTCTCACTATAAGGCTTGATAAAGCTTAGTTTAGCAGAAGAGAGACAGCAAGTTAGATAATCGCTTTTTTCGGTTGCTTTTTCTCCATCAATAATAATTGATTTTTCATTTTCATAGTTTTTTTCAAAAGTAATTGTCACTTCATCCGACTTAGCCAAGACTATCGGCTTCAAGTTTAAAGAATGGGGAGAAACTGGGGTTAAAATAAACGCTTCAATATTAGGGGCTAAAATAGGGCCACCAGCTGATAAATTATAAGCAGTAGAACCCGTAGCTGTCGCGATAATAATCCCATCCCCTTTAAACTGGATAAGGTTTTTCCCATTGATAGAAACTTCAAATTTAACTGGCTTCCCTTGCTTATGGCCGGTGATAATTAATTCATTTAAAGCTAAATAAGTCTTGTTCTGATTTTTTACTTCTAGCAAACAACGGTCATCCGTTTTAATTTTTTTTTTTCTAATGTTTTCTTTTAAATTAATAAGTTTTTTAATAATAGGCAAAGATCTTTCCCTAGGAATGCTAGTAATATAGCCTAAGTGTCCAAAATTAATGGGCAAAATAAAAGTTTTGCTTAAATTTTTAATTTGATGAAAAGTGTTCAAGATAGTACCATCTCCTCCAAAAACGATAATCATTTCATGGTTATTTATCTGAGCAATTTCTTTTTTACTAAAAGGGTAACTTTCAATAAGCTCAAATGAGATTTTTTTCTCTTTAAAAAAAGCAGTTATTTTTTTAAAATAATTCGGATTAAAATTGACTTTTTTATTTTTAATCAGTAACATATTGAAGTTTTAAATAATTTACAATTAAGTCTAATAATTCTAAAATAAAAATTTAAAAAACAACTCGATTAATCTTTAGCCCTTATTTTGATAAGTTGAAAAATCAACAATAACAAAATAGTCACAACAAAATAAGCAACACTGGACCGAGGATAAACTGGTTTTTTAGAATGAAATTTAAGAGTCACTTCTTTCATAGAAGGCTCAACTAAATAAGAGTTGAAATAATAATTAGCCGCAGGAAGAGCCCGGTTAATTTCCTTCCCTTGATGATAGGCCCGCCAATTTCCATTATTCGGGTTTAAAAAAACTAAAATTTTTGGCTTATCTAAGTTGATAGCTAAATCATACTCACTCAGTCCTTGGTTAGCTAACAATTGAACACTACTGATAAAACTAGCATTGCCCTTAGCCGTTTCATTATCGCTATAATTATAATTTTCTAAATACTTAGCAAAGGGCTTCCATTTTTCTTCAGTTAATTTTTGATTACTCGCTTGATAAAGAGCGGTAGTGTAAATATTAAAATCAGCAGAATTTAAGTTACTTAATAAATCTTCATTTTCGCCAATTACTTTCGCTTGATCCACTAAATAAAATCGAGGCAAGGTATTTTTTATCTCATAAACAAAGATTTCTTCTTTACTGCTTAAGGTAAAACTATGGGCTAAATTTATTTCTGGATGTTCAATAGGTTGATTGGCCAACAAATATTTGACATTAGCTAATTTATAAACTCGAAGATCATTGTTATTAATTTTTTTCAAGTAATTAGCATCCCTTTCGGGGATTTTCCCACTTCTAATTGCGTAGTATTCCATGATATCAATGTCGTTATCTCGAGCTAACGTCCATTTAAAATACTGCAAGTAATTACTATTAGGCGAGATAATTTTCACCCTAAAGGGGCCTTCTTCTTTTTCTTTAAAAAAATCAAGCAAGGGATCCTTCACCTGAGTGACTGGTGTCGTAAAGTTGAAATAATGATAATTCACTAAAAACTGATCCAACAACAAAAAAACTACCGCTAAGATGATTAACGGCTTCCATCTTTTTTGAGGAATTTTTTTAGTGGCAAGATGGTAAAGCAAGTAAAGCATCGCATTATAAAAAAACAAAGCTTTTATTAAATAAAAAATAATATTTTCATAGGCTAAATTAACTATACTAGCATTATTATTAAAATAATGGTTAAAAGTAGTTTTTATAGAAGCGTTGTTAGTAATAACGTAAAGTAGGATAACCAATAAAAAAACGTTTGCTGCAATGAGAAAAATCTTGAAAAATTTACTCTCCTTCAACAGCAGGGTTTGGGGGTTCTTTTTTTTAATCTTGAGTTTTTGATAAAAATCATTAATCCCATAAACAGCAAAAATAGCACTACAAAAATAAACAACTAAAAGAAATTTATTGGGATTCCTCAGTTTCTCGATATGAGGAAAATTATAAAAGAATTCGTACAAAGGGAAATAACGCCCATAAGATAAAAGCAGATTAAAAATAATTAAAAAACCCCATAACCACCTAAGTCTTTTATCGACAAAAAAGAAAGCATAAAGCAGAAAAATACCTAAAAAAATCCCCAAATAATGGGAAGTCAGGCTGTAATTAAAAAGCCCTTGCTTAGTTTTATCCCAAGCAAGCGATCTCCCCACTCCACCCCAGTAAGGATTTTCGGAGTCATTCGATAAAAAACCAAAAACTCCAGGAACAAAAAAATCAAGGGTTTCTAATTTAGGCAAAGACCACTGAGTAGCCCAATCCCATTTTGCTAAATCTTGATTTTTTTTACTGACATTAGATAGTGGATTAGCGCTTGTTTGAGATAGCAAGGTTTTTTTCTCTTGGTTGCCAACAAGGGATTTATCGATAGGATTATGATTATCTTGATGCGAAGAAAAAAAAAGACTTTTAAGATTCCTCCCAGTTAACTGAGAAAAAGCATTATCAAGAGGCTTATAACCAATTGCTAAAAAAATCAAGGGGATAATAATAATCGAAATAATAGCTTGACGATTTTTTTCGAAATGCTGCCTGAGAGTAATTTTTTGTTTATCGTAATTAAAAAACAAAAAAAGGCAGTACAAAGCTAAAACCGGAATAAGATAGGCATAAGTTTGATAAGCTATGTGGATAAGTCCTAGGCACAAAGTTAAAGCACCAAAAAGAACATAAAATGCGTTATAGATGAACTTCTTCGTTTTATTTGGGTTTTGATTGTACCAAATTTTATTAATGCAAACAAAGGTAAAAACAAAATAAACTATCGTGAATAACTTCCAAGTATGCCCAGCTCGAATATAAGTGTAATAAATCGGAGAAAAAGTAAATACCAATGAACCCACCAAACTAGGGAGAATGGCAAATTGCAAGCTTCTAAAAAAGTGATAACTAGCTATCAACAATAAAACCGATAAAACAAAAAAAGTCATGGAAGTGGAAAATCCATTAAACTCGGGTAAAAATAATTGAACAATATTTTCGGTGATAAAAAGCCAGTAAAAATTTCCTGCCCCTAGCCAACCCTCTACTTTCCAAAAGCCATAAAAAGCATCCCAGTTTAAGAAAAAATTTTGCTTCAACCGATAATCATCACCTATCAAAACTTTCCCTTGTAATATAGGAAAATAATAAAAAGTTAAAATAATTCCAGTTAGAAGAAAATAAATAAAGTATATATTTTTTTTAGTCATGAGCTTTTCCTCCCCATTTGAAAAAAATAGCATTCCAAGTAATAATTAAAAAAAAATGAAAAAAATGAATAATAGCAGCTAGCAAGTAATGAGGAGTTTTAAAAAGATTGAAATTTTGAGCAATGTATTTCCAGGCAATTTCGAGCTCGGTTTTATACATAGTTATATTTCCTTTCGCGGTTTTAGCTTCTGGGTGCACTCGAAATTTAGCAATATTTTCATTAATAAAGCATCCTTTAAAATGCTGGCCTAATCTTACCCAGTATTCATAATCAAAAGTATAAGGATCATTAAGGTTAAAACAACCAACTTTTTCAATCGCTTCTCGAGTGATAAAAGTAGCCGGCTGCGATATAATATTAAAAGACAACAGCTTAAAAAAGGAATACCTTTTAGCAAGAAAATTTTTTAACTTAGTGAAAAAAGGCCTTACCGTTTGGTTCTTTTGATTAATAATAATACTTTTACCATAAAACCACTTATAGTCAGAATTATTTTCAATAGCATCCTGCACTTTTTTTAAAGCCCCTAAAACATACTCATCATCACTATTAAGGTAAGCAATAATATCTCCTTTTGCCATTTTCATCCCTTGATTAATGGCATCCGTTTGCCCCTTATCTTCTTTACTAATAAAATTAAAATTGCTGTGTTTTTTTTTATACTTTTTTAAAATAGATAATGTATTATCCTGAGAGCCACCATCCATAACCCAATATTCTAAATCGATCTCTTGTTGTAAAACAGATTGGATAGTCTTTTCAATAAATCCTCCCTGATTATAAGAAGGAGTTATAATTGTAAAAAGGATATTTTTTTTTGCTTTCAAAATTGAATAGAATTATACCATTTTTCTAACTTAAATATGAGATAACTAACGTCTTTTTGAGAAAAAATTATTTATTAGAATTTATAAAAGGTATATACCCCTAACTGTATTATTATAACGTATTCATAAATGTTATTCTATAAATATCTTTCCCTAGCTTTAAAAATATTAAAGGAAGTGTTAGTAAGAGTAATGCCTTTAAAATTGGAGAATACTATGATCGCCTTTAAAAAATTAAACTAATTTTATCCATTCCCAATTCCAAAATAAGCAAATTTATTTTTCTTAGCAAAATCTTTTAATAGATTACGCCCATCGAAAATTACTTTCTCTTTCATTAGTTTAATCATTTTTGAAACATCAGGTTTCTTATAAACACCCCATTCGGTGCAAAGGATAAGGGCGTTAGCTTTTTCTAATGCTTGATAAGGGTTTTCATAATAATCAATTTTATTGCCATAAACTTTTTTGACCTGGATTAATCCCTGCGGGTCACTGACATTTATTTTTACTTGCAAATCCAGTAATTTTTTAATCAGTAGAAGTGCTGGCGCTTCCCTAAGGTCGTCGGTATCGGGCTTAAAAGTTATTCCCCAAATAGCTACTTTTTTTCTACTAATATTTTCTCCAAAATATTTTTTAATTTTTTTTAAGAAAAAGTTGATTTGCCTTTGATTAGTTTCTTTAGTTCCGCTAATAACGTTTAGCTTAACCTTTTTACTTTTGGCATGGTGAAGTAATCCATTGACATCTTTTGGAAAACAAGAACCACCATAGCCTATCCCCGCATTTAAAAAATCTTTGCCAATTCTTTGGTCTAAGCCAATCCCTTTTTTTACTTCTTCTATATTAGCCTTAACTTTTTCAGCGTAGATAGCTAGTTCATTCATCAAAGATATTCGAGTGGCCAGCATAGCATTAGCAGCGTACTTGGATAGCTCGGCGCTATTGATGTCCATTTTTATAATTTTATTTTTACTAACTAATGGAAGATAAATCGATTGAGCCTTCTTAAAGCTTTTCGAATCTTCTACACCTAGGATCACTCGCTCGGGATATAAGAAATCGTTAATCGCCACTCCTTCCCTTAAAAACTCTGGATTGCTGACGATAGCAAAATGACTTTTAGTTTTTTTAGCAATTCTTTTTTTGATGATTAATCCCGTTCCCACTGGGGCGGTAGTTTTATTGATAATTAAAGTGTTTTTTTCTAAATGAGAAGCAATCATATCCACCAAACGATAAAGAGTAGCTAAATCTACCGAGCCATCTCGCGCTTCGGGAGTTCCTACAGCAATAAAAATCACTTCACTTTTTTTGATATTTCCAATAATATCTTCCGAAAAAAACAAATTACGGTTTAAGTTTTTTTTTATAAGTTTATCAATCCCCGGTTCGTAAATAGGGCTTATTCCTTTTTTTAATAAAGCGATTTTTTCTAAGTCGTTATCTAAACAAGTTACTTGATGATGATTCGCTAGACAAGCGCCCGTAACTAACCCAACATACCCAGTGCCTATGATGCTAATTTTCATATAAAAATTTTAACCTAGAAAAAACTATAAGTAATTAATAAAATGCAACTAGGTAGAATAATGTTTAGATTACTTCTTTACCATAACCAAAAATATGAAACTTAAAAACATTAATATCATTTAAATAATAAAGGCGATTAATCATCTTCGAAAAAGCTGTTTTAACATTAACCTTTTTATAAAACAACCACCAGTAAAAAGTCCCCCAAGCAATCACCAAATTTTTGGAAAAAATTTTACCCTGACAAGTAATTAAAGTTTGTCCTCCGTTTTCAAAAAACCAATTTATATTAGAAAAATTTTTTGAAAAACAAGTAGAAAAAAATAGCAATTTGGGAGCTTTTAAATTGAGAATTTCTTGTTGAGAAATAAAAATCTCATTTTTTTGGAGTAAGGAAAAACCACCATTTTCTTCTTTCCCATGGTAAATGAGATGAGTAAAATCTTTTTCTGCAAACTCTTGGTGAAAATTTTCTCGAGTTGGGGCCTGTAAAATAGCATAGGGAAGACGACATTTTTTCTCTAAAATATTTTCAATTGTGCTTAATTCTTTTTTCATAAAGTTGTCGTCTAAACTGGTTATCAACTGTAAAGATTTGATAGTTTGAAAAATCTTTTTACTTTTAATGGGTTGATGGAATAAAGTTGGATTTTTAATGAAGGGAAAAATCTTATCTTGATTAAGGACTGAAAAATTTAAAGAAGTATTATTTTTAAAAACGAAACTATTGGCTAGCCCTATTATTTTTTGTAGTCTCGCATTAAAAAGCGTGTTCCATAATTTTTCCCCTAACTTTTTTAATTCGGGGAAACCTTCTTGATTATCACTAGCAATAATTTCATTAATCCGGTTAATAATTTCTTCAAAGGAAAGACTAAAAGGAATTTTATAGTGAGCAATAAGTGAAGGATTTTTTTTATTGGTATAAGCAATTAATAAAAAGCCTCTACTTATTTTCAAAAAAAGATAAACTTTATTTTTAGAGCGATTCTCGCTGATGAAAGTATTGAAAATTTTTTCTCGATGTTTTTTATCTTGCACAATAGTAGGAGAAATAATTTTAATAGGTTGATAGTTAGTAGCCTTAAAATAATGAAAACGCTCGTTACTCGTCTTGTAGCGATAAAGCCCATAAATGTACTTGTCGTAATAAAAAGCGTACGTCGTTTTTTTTTCTATTTTATAACTAGCGGAGAGTTTTTTATCTTCTAAAATGTTGAGAATTTCCTTTGCTGGTAAATGGAGTAATTGCATTTTAGAAGTTATTAGTTTTTTTGGATTTTTTTATAGTGTTAAATTTACAATAAATTTTAATGGAAAAAATAAAAATAGATGATAAACTAACTAGCCGCAAAAAAAAATTAAATAAAAATAGGAGGTTATATTATGAATAGAAACGAACTATGGGCTAAATATCATAATTTTGATTTTGATGAAAAATTTGACGAACTTAACCTTGATTATAAACCCTGGGTTGGCAAAAACTATTTAAAAGGAATTGGAGGGAAAAAAATATTTGTTCTTGGACTAAGTCATTACAAATGGGATGACCCTAATTGCGAAAAAACTATAAAAAAAAATGATTTTATCCGGGATGTCATTATCTTTTATCATGGAATGAGTAATTCTGATTCACCCACTTTTAGAAATTTTGAAGAAGCCTGGTTTAATAAAAATAAAAGTGAGGTAAGTGATGAAGAAAGAAAGCAGTTTTGGACTTCCGTTTGTTTTAATAACTACATTCAACGCCCTTTAAGTAATAATGGAGAAAACCTAACAGAAGAAGATCGCCGAAAAGGATTTGAAAAACTAAAACCTATTCTCTCGCTACTAAAACCAGATATAGTTTTTACCTGGAGTACTGATTATGAATATTCTATTGGATCAATGCTTACAATAGCTGTAGAAAATAGTCATAAGGAACACCCTAAAATAGGAAGTGCTACTCCTAAAACTTTTAAAATTAATTTAGACAATCACATTATTTCTATCATCGCTCTTCATCATCCTTCACGGATGTTCGATTATTCAACAAGGTCAAGGTGGCACCAGGAATTCATTCAGCCGGCCTTAAATGAGTAAAGATAGAAGATAAATATTTTAAAAAAATTGCAATACGGAGTGAGAGGGATTCGAACCCTCGATACCTGTTGGGGTATACACACTTTCCAGGCGTGCGCCTTCGACCACTCGGCCACCACTCCCTATAAATATTATATTATGGGATTGGGTAGATGATTAAATCTTCCACCCCTTTTTTCTCTAGAAAATCCACCTCCACTTTTACCCTCCTTAAAACTCCTCGCCTATTAGGGTTTTCTGCAGTTCGGTACTTTAAATAATAAAGGTTGTCTTGGTTTTTTTTAAAATCTTTTTGAAATTGCTCTAGCTCTTTTCGGTTTTTATAAAAATAAAAATTTCCACCTGTTGTTTCAGTTAATTTAGCGAGGAGATGGTTAGCATTTAACTCAAGCTCATTATTCCCTAGATAAAAAATATAAATGGGAATATGATTATTTTTGGCATAATAACGGAGCCTTTCAAAAGTAGTCCCATCTTGAAAAACCCTTAAGGGATAGTTTTGATAAGCCAAAATAATAATAGCTTTTTTATCGGGATAAGTAAGCAGAGTGTTGATCGTCTTGTCTAAAGCAGGAGCAATTTGCAAAGCACTATGTTTTTCTTGTTCTAAAATTTTTGCTTTAGTGTAACTGGGTAAATTATTAAAGTGAGTTTTTTCTTGAAAAAAATTATTATCACCCACCCCAAAACTAATGACTTTCATAAGATGATTTTGTTGATTTAACGAAAAAAAGTCATTTAAAAAATTCTCGGTTCTTTTTTTTCTAGTTTGACTTAAAGCACTATTTTCCACTAAAAAAACTAATCTCGCGGCATCCGGCTTTTGAACTAACTTTTGAAAAACTCTAACCCCATTTTCATAAACTCGGAAATTATTTTGAGTTAAAAAATCAACTTTATGGTTATAATGATTATCTACTTTCACTCCAATGGTAACGTTTGGAAAATCATCTAAAACCACATCGCTAAGTAGTAGTTTAAAATTTTGATAACGATCACTAATATTAGAGAAAATTTCAATTTGATTATTTTTAAGATTGCTAACGTAAAACTGATTATTTTTCTTATCATAAGCCATAGCTAAGAAAAAATCACGTTCTCGATTTTCTTCTTGGAGCAAAGGGAAAGTGGTTTGGTTGTTGAGGTTGTGATAATAAATTTCTTGCCTATCTAAGATAAACATTTTCTCGCCTTCGATAAAAAAGTCATTGGGTTCCTCTAGATACTCGCTTCCCCACTCCTTGATAAATTCTCCTTGGGCAGTAAATTCCTGAACCCGTTTATTACCAGTATCTAAAACATAAATGCGATTTTTTTCTTTATGATAAAAAACATTGCTCGGCTTTTTAAATTGCCCAGCTTCACTACCAAATTCCCCAAACTGAAAAAGGAACTCCCCTTCATTATTGATAATTTGAACCCTAGAATTGCCACTGTCCGTTAAATAAATATTACCTTGTTGATCTAAAGATATTCCCTTAGGCCCCAAAACTTCTCCAGCGTTTTTTCCTCGTTGAACAAGCGGAATACTAGCATCAAACTCTTTATTAAAAATAACAATATTGTCATTACCAAAATCACTAACGATATAATTGCCTTCATTAATCAAAAAACTCCAGGGACTACGAATGATATTAATATAATTAATTAAATTATTATTAATAACAGTTAATGATTCTCCATTTAGTTTTGAGCTATAAAAATTACCGTTTTTATAATTAACAAAAAATAGCTGATTTTCAAAAATGCTTAAATCACTAATAACTCCAGTATAATTTAAATTATCTGAAAAGCTAGTATCTAAATTTTTAATATAACTATTGGGAATAAACGGAGGGATTTGAATAGCAAGAGAGCTTAATTGATTGATCTTATTCCTTGCTTCGTTGTCCTTATCTAAACCTAATCTAATAATATTTCCCCATCTTTCTCTTGCTTCCTTTAAATATCCCAATTGATATAAAGAAAGCCCCGCGTAGTAATGAGCCCAAAAGCTATAGTTATCTTTAGTATTAATGTAGTCGTTAAAAATCTGATTAGCTACAAAATAATTTTTTTTGTAAAAAGCACTAAGCCCATTATTGATGGTAATTTCCCCTGAAGTTTGAACGTACAAAAAAATAGGGAAAAGAAATAAAAATAATATTTTTTTCAAAAAATGCTTACTCGGGAAAAAATTAGTGAGTTATTTTAAATACTAAAATAATAATGCGGTTATTATATTTTTCACCAAAAAAATTTTCGACATTTTTTTTAATAGCTTCAGTAATTGCCGGTAAAGAGTTTTTTAAATTATTTCTAATTAGACGATAAAGGGCATTAAAATCATACTTTTTGCCTTTAGCATTTTTTTCTAAAATGGATTGGGGAAAGAAGAAAAAGATATCCCCTTGATTGACAGCTAATTTATTCTCTTCGAATTGCTCCCTTTTTTTTAACCCCATGGGAATGCCTTCATTAATATTGTAGCTCCAAAATTCATCTTTCTTGCTATTGTAGGAAATCAAGGGGCGATAGGCAGCATTACTAAAAGACAAAATACGATTTTTGAAGTTGTAATTTATCGCTAAAGAGCTAATAAAATTTTCTTCGATTTTTAAAAAAGAAAAGAAGTTATTCACTTTTCTCATAAAGACAGCTAAGTTTTTAGTAGAACTTCTGCTTTTAATAAATTCTTCGCTAAGCCCACTCAATAAAGCAAGGTTATTGAAAATATTTTCATTGCGATTTTTTCCCGCTAAAAAATAATTAGCAAAAATAAAAACCTCTTTTTCTTTTTCTTTAATAAAATAAAAGTTGTTAGGGTAAGCCGCTTCTAATAAAGTGCTTATTTGAAATTCAATTTTATTTTTACTATGAATGGTAGGGATAACATTAATCCCATATTTTTTTTCCAAAAGTTTAATTTCTTTAATGTATTTTTGATCAATTCTATCGGCTACAATTTCATCTAATTTTTGTTGATTGGGCTGGTAAGTTTTAAAGTACCCCAACAAAATATTTAACTTCTTAGAGAAACTTTCAAAAAACGCTAAATCAAAATCTTTTTCCCAGTAGGTTTTTTTATTATTAATCGCTATTAAATGACCTTGAGGAATTTCTTTTTTCGAAGAGAAAATTGGCACACTCATTAAAGAGTTAGCTGGAACAAATGATGAAAATTTCTCTATTTGATTATAAATAATAAAGTCGTTAAATTTTTTTTGGATAGGTCGAGAAAGCCCTAAAAGGTTGGCATAAAAAAATGTTTTATCTTGATTTTTTTCGGAGAGGATAGTTTGCTTAACATAAGGGAAATAATGCTCTTTTGAATTATTTAAGGATTGCTCTAAAGAAGAATTATTATATTCTTTAGGAATAATTAAATGAATTGACAAATTAGGAAAATCAATTATCAAATAATCAATGTTAAGTTTTTCCTTCAACCAAATTAAAGATTTTTTCAATAGCGTCATCGGAGGAGCAAAGAGAGCTTTCTCTTCGTTTAATTTATTAAAAAAATTTTGCTGAATGATTTCCGTTTTAGCATAAAAAGATTTTTTATTGCTTTCTAATAAAGAAAAACTACGCAAAATAGAACTAGCAAAAAATAGTAGAAAAAAATACGCCACCGACTTGATAGGATGGGAATACTTTTCGATTATTATTCCTACTTGCTGATGATTGGTTAAATAGTTTAGTGAGTTCCCACTAGAAGAAAAATCTCCTTGCCCTAAAAAAAAAATTATTAGGTAATAAAAAAAAAGCAAAAAAAATAAAAAATGAATCACTAAAAAAATTTTAAAACTAACTAAGGTTTCTTTTTTAATTTGCGGGACATTAAAAAAAGAGTAATTCCTTTCAGCAAGGTTAATGCTATTTTGCTTAAAGCTAATTGTTAATAAAATAATAGCAGCCAAGACTAAACTCATTTCCGAGAAACTCACAATACTTCCCACCGCAAACCCCACCGCAATAATTAGAGCAAGTGGATACAAAAGAATAGTTTTAATAAGCTTAGTAGATTTAAAATAAACAATTTTTTGAGGCAAATGAATTTTTTGAAAAACTTTAAAAATAGTAAAAGAAAAAAAATAAAAAAGCAAAACTTCTAAAAGAAATTGATTAAAAGTTATATCGAGGAAACTATTTTTTTCTAGATTAGAGAAGATATCTTTAGCGGTTAAAAAAAACATCATTTCTTTCATAAAGAGAAATAAAAAAGCGAGCGAAAGGTATAAAAATACTTTATTTTTTTTATAAAAAAAGATGAAAAGCGAGGGCAACCAAAAGGATAGGAAAACGATATTGAGAAGCAGTGGGAAAGATTGAAATCTAAAAAAAAGGATTATATTAGAAAAATTAAGATTATTGATATCCATATATATTTTAATATTGTAGCATACAAACTATTATTTAAACTAATGAAATCCAAAGTGGTTTTTTAAAATACGGAGAAAACTATTTGAGTTGAATTTTCTTCTCTTTTTATATATTGTTTTTTTACATAAAATTACAACCTATATTTATTTTATAATATAAAATATCAGCTGAAGTTTAGGTTCTTAGGCTGATTAATATCTTGTATGTAATAATTTGCCTCTTTATCTTTGTGCGTTGCTACGTAATTGTTTTTGGATTATGTTGTCTAAACTAACAATCAAGTAATTACAATTCTCCACCAATACGCTTATATTTATCAATAAATGATAGTATTTTTTGGTACACACTTTGTTTTTTAGTAAGATACTCTGGGTTTAAGGGGCTCATTGTTGGTAGAATTGCATTCAACTCTGTACCATACTCACTTGCATGCTCATTTTCTAAGGAATAAGTTATATAGCGTCTTGCTTCATCACTATTGAGATTTTCAGAGTCAATCAGTTCTGTTACCTCAAGTGTTCTTTGTGCTCTAGCAAAGCTATAAAATTGCTCAATGATATTTGACTTATCACCCAGCGCATTGAAATCAATCTGATTAATAAAGTCAACAAATAATCCTTCCTTAGCACGATTATCAATACTCGCTCTAATAACACGGCGGATATTTTCTATAATGGCGTCTTTGTCATTTGTTTGTTTGCTGTGTTCGTATAATTTTTCCAGAATGAAGTCAAGGTTAATTTCTTGTGATTTCAGTAGCTCTACTTCAAACACCACATCATCCCAATCTAATTTGGAGTCATTGTTGTCATTTGCATTTTTTTCATTACGCAACCAATCACGAATATCATTATAGGTTGAGCGATAGTCTTGAATTTTTCGCTCACTTGGCACCTTAATAGATTGCATCTGGTCAAAAACTTCATCGGTTAAATGATATTTTGTTTTAAATTCTTGTACTTTATCATCATCACTGGTATCAAGGTTTTGGAGTGCTTGCAAACAGACAAATTCATCATAGTTTTGCAAGATATTTTCAACCTTTAAATACTCACCAAATAACTTTACAAAGGCTTTTTTATCTGCCTCCTTGTGAATATTCTCAGGAGCAGGGAATAATCGTTCTAGCTCTGCTACTATATCAACAAACCCACGATTTTTATCACTAGCGTCTTGGTCACTAGAGCCGTTCATATACTCTTCGTAACTTTTTTCTAACACTACATTTCTCGTATGAGTATTGCCAAATAATGTGATAGCATCAATCGTTGCTTGTTCTAAGTCTCTAAATGTAACCACATTACCAAATGTTTTGGTAGCATCATAAATACGGTTTGTGCGTGAATATGCTTGAATCAATCCATGAAAGCGTAAGTTTTTATCAACAAATAATGTATTAAGAGTAGGTGCATCAAACCCTGTGAGAAACATACCCACAACTATCAGCAAATCAACCTCTTTAGACTGTACTCGCTTTGCCAAATCACGATAATAATTTTGAAACTCTTTGCTATCTACTCCATAGTTTGTATGAAACATGGTGTTATAGTCATTAATAGCAGCAGTCAAAAACTCTTTGGCACTACTACTCAGCGCTGATGCTTCAAAACTTTCATCTGCAATATCACCAACTGCACTTTGCTCTTCATTAGCAGCGAAGGAGAAAATAGTCGCAATTTTAAGTGGTTTGTCACTGTCAGCCTGTAGGGCGTTTAATGTTTCATAGTAACACTTTGCAGCATCTACGCTACTTACGGCAAACATGGCATTAAACCCTTGGGTATTCCCTTGTAGGCGGTGGGTTTTATGACGAAAATTATCAAGAATATACTGAGATATTTCCGTTATGCGGTTAGGGTATAAAAGCGCTTGTTTATGTTGGGCAGCACTGAGCTTTTTCTCATCTTGCTCCATTTCCAGAGTTTTAAACTGAGGACGGACATCATTATAATCAACTTTAAATTTCAACACCTTGCCATCATTAATAGCATTGGTGATAACATAAGAATGCAGCTCTATACCAAACACACTTTTAGTAGTCTCAGAGCCAAGTGCATTTATTGAGGAAATAGGCGTACCTGTAAAGCCAAATTGATAATATCTTTTAAATCTCTTAGTAAGATTCTTCTGTGCCTCACCAAATTGACTGCGGTGGCACTCATCAAATATAAATACCACTTGTTCCTGATACACTGATAACTCAGGCTCACTTTTCATCAGATTATTGAGCTTTTGAATGGTAGTTACAATGATTTTATTATCGTGTTTTGCTATATTTTGTTTTAACCCCTTGGTACTATCTGATCCATTGACACTATCTGGGGAAAAACGCTGATATTCTTTCATTGTTTGGTAATCAAGGTCTTTACGATCTACCACAAAAAATACTTTATCAATAAAATCTAGCTCACACGCCATACGTGCTGCTTTAAAACTGGTGAGTGTTTTACCCGTACCGGTAGTGTGCCAAATGTAACCACCACTTTCTACGTTACTCCAATTTTTAGCAGCATAAGAGCTATTAATCTTGCGTAAGATGCGCTCAGTCGCAGCTATTTGATACGCACGCATAATCAGCAAGGTATCACTCACATCAAATACCGAATAATGCAATAACACATTTAAGAGCGTATTTTTCTGTAGGAATGTAGCAGTAAAGTCTTTTAAATCATTGATATGAGTGTTATCAGCCTTCGCCCAATTCATAGTGAAGTCATAACTATTTTTATTACGCTGAACAGTATTAGCAAAATAGCGGGTATCCGTACCATTAGATATGATAAACAATTGAATAAACTTAAATAATGAGTGATCACTATTAAAACTCTCTTTACTATACCTATGAATTTGGTTAAATGCCTCGCGGATAGCTACCCCACGCCTTTTTAGCTCAATATGCACCAAAGGCAAGCCATTTACCAAAATAGTCACATCATAGCGATTAGCGTGGGTGCCCATTTGCTCAAACTGACTTAGGACTTGCACCTTGTTACGTACAATATGAGTTTTATCTAGCAAGTAAATATTTTTAATATGCCCATCATCAAAGACAAAATCATAAATATAATCATCATGGATTTTGCGGGTTTTATCCACAATGCCCTCACTGGGTTTATCTAGGTAGGTTTCTACAAAGCGGTGCCATTCAATATCAGTAAATTCTACTTCGTTGAGTATTTGCAACTGCACACGCACATTGGCAAGCATTGCCTGATTAGATGATAAACTAATACGCTCATAGCCCTGAGATACCAAATCAGCAATAAGTGTGCGCTCTAAATCTGCCTCCGATTGATAGCTGGTATCAAGTTGCTCTAGCTTTATATATGTATCAAGAACGATAAATTTATTTGTTTGTGCGATGGGCTTAGTGTGTTGTGACATTTATACCTCTTGTGGTTTTGGAAAGTTTAGTAACTCGTCTCGGTAGTGTTCGTATTGCTGTTGGCGGAGTTTGATTTCACGGGGTAAGCCCTCGCTGATGGAGTGGGTGAGGGTATCGAATTTATCAAGGATGGAAACGATGCGGGCTTGTTCATCTAGTGAAGGAACGGGGATTTGTATCTTTGCTAAATCAGATTTATTAACTGCGGGAACACCCCCTTCTTTTTTTAAGCCCAATAACAATTTATGCCGTGATTGTAAAAAGTAAAATAAGTATTTGTTTATGAAATATGTTTTATCAATAGATCGCATCTTGTAACATAGTGGACCTAACCAAAATGCACTTTGCTGATAGCCAACATATCCAATTCCACCTTGCCCTCTGGATGGAGTTGTAACTGTATCACCTTCACAGTTGCTCATTTCACTATAACCTGATTTTGTTGTTCCTGCATTGATATAGTCAAAATCTGTTTTTATATCCAAAATCTCAGATGGCTTTTGACCTGTATTTATTTCAACAAGACCTCCCAACGGTTTCCATTCCGCTTCATCATCTGAAAAAGTAAGTAATGTATCACGATAATAGTGGTATTGTTTTTTGCGGATGGTAAGCTCGGTGGTAAGCTCGGTGGTAAGAGCGGTAAATGCGTCCAAAATCCGCACAATTTCCGCCTGAATTGCCAATGACTTTTTAGGGTTATCGGGGCAAGGGATGGGGATTTGTAGTTTTTTAAGTTCTTTCATTGGTAGGCTAATCACAGGTGAGCCAACTATCTTTTTGCTATATTCACGGACTATCTCTTGTGAATTTAAAAGGTGAGCAAGATATTGCGAATTAATTATTTGGTGAATAGGTTTAATTACATAAACTCCTTCCTTGATATTCCAATTATTAGGTTTTTCTTTGATTACAGATATTCTTCCTACTGTGCCAGTTCCAGAGAATAAAACATCTCCTATTTCTAGGTTTGAGCGGTTATTTATAAGTTCCAGTGCTTCGTTGCTTATTCTGTCTGTTTTATCAAGGAATATAACTTTTCCATTTTGAATTTCACGAACAGTTACATAGTAGCCTTGAGCATCTTGGGTATTAAGTTGAAAGTTTTTGCGAGGGTTTAGTCCAGTTTTTAGTGATTCAATAATATCCTTCAGCGGCAACCACTCCACCTCGGCACCATCTAGTAGTTTGTCTATATACTTATGTATCTTCTTCATTATTTCTTGGTACTTTCTGTTTTGGCTTTGTGTGCTAACGCTGAGATGGTTTGTAAATACTCTTTTTCAACGTGGCTTAAGGTTTTAGCTTGGTATTTTTTGTATTCTGCCGCTGCCTTTTCTTTAGCCTCTGTGCTAGATACCTGACCTGCACTATCAAGTATGTTGCGTCCTGTGGAGGATAAAATAGTATCTAGTTCTCTCACAAAATCTTGCATACGCATTTCTCTTTGTTCAATGGCGCTTAATTCTGCTAAATCAAAGTAGGCTGCTACTAAGTTATTAAGTACTTTTAGTTCTTTTTCTGTTAAAAAGTTTTTGGCAATCATGGCTTCGGCTTGTGTGGGTTCGCTGCCTTTGAAGTTGGTTAAACCAGCATGAGGTTTATCACTATCTACCCGCAAATAAATAACTTCACTGGCAGTATGCCCATGAGCTGCGTAGTGCAGTTTGTTTTGCACAATTTTAAAAAAAGCAATGCTCTCATCACTGTTAGCGTCATAGTCGGTTGCTGTGGCGTATAAATCTAATACTTGACGATACATGACTTTTTCGCTTGAGCGAATATCACGAATGCGGTTTAGTAATTCTTTCCAGTAATTGCCACCACCAAGGTTTTTTAACCGCTCGTCATTCAGTGCAAACCCCTTTTCTAAGTATTCTTTGAGTACGGTTGAGGTATAGCGTCTAAATTGCACGCCACGCACCGAACGCACACGATAACCGACTGCAAGTATAGTATCAAGGTTATATAGTGTGATGATGCGAGAAACTTCGCGATTACCCTCATTTTGAACTGTCAACTTTTGGTTGACTGTTGCTGTTTCGTTTAATTCTTGATCGTTATAAATCGCCTTTATGTGTTTGCTTATGTTTTGCTTACTGGTTTGAAATAGTTCAGCTAGCTCAAGTTGAGATAACCAAATGGTACCATCCTCAAGTTGTAAATCAATAGTGGTTAGACCATCATCGGTAGTGTAGATAATGATTTCACTCATGAGTGTTCCCTTCAATCTCGTTCACTATACCGTCAATATCACGGCGTAGTGCGTCAATCTTATGAATGGTGGTTTCAAGCTCAGCATTCACCTTGGCAATATCAATAACTTCACGAGTATCTTTTGGCTCTACATAGCTACTTACTGAGAGGTTGTAGTCGTTTTTTTGTACTGCTTCCATACGCACAGACTCTGCCACGTGTGGGGTGCTTTCTTTAGTATCAAATATTTTTAAAACTTGCTCAATATGTTCATCAAGCATAACATTATTATTGGTTTCTTTTTTGAAAAATTCTTCACCACTGGCATCTATAAACTGAATATGAGTATCAGGCTTATTTTTAGCAAGGACTAAAATGGTGACAGCGATACTGGTGCCATAAAATAAATTTGGGGCAAGGGAAATCACTGTTTCTACGAAGTTATTATCAACTAAATACTTGCGAATTTTTTGCTCTGCTCCGCCTCGGTAAAAAATTCCGGGAAAGCAGACAATCGCTGCTCGTCCTCTGCTTGAGAGGTAGCTTAGGGCGTGGAGAACAAAGGCAAAGTCTGCTTTTGATTTAGGTGCGAGCACCCCAGCAGGAGCAAAACGGTCGTCATTAATCAGGGTAGGGTCATCAGAGCCAATCCATTTCACCGAATACGGTGGGTTAGAGACAATCGCATCAAAAGCCTTGTCATCCTTAAATTTTGGATTAGTAAGTGTATCGCCCAAAGAAATATGAAATTTATCGTAGTTGATGTTATGTAAAAACATATTCATACGAGCGAGGTTGTAGGTAGTGTGATTGATTTCTTGCCCGAAAAACCCTTCTTGTAGCATATGATTATCAAGGTGTTTTTTTGCTTGCAAAAGTAACGAGCCAGAGCCACATGCAGGGTCATAAATTTTATTAATACTAGGTTGTCCACGTATTACTAGTTTTGCTAGTAATTGAGATACATGCTGCGGGGTAAAAAACTCACCGCCTGATTTCCCTGCGTTCGCTGCGTAGTTAGAAATCAAAAATTCATAGGCATCACCAAATAAATCTATTTGGGTATCATCAAAGTCAGCAAACTCACCAAAATCAAGCCCAGCTACGCCAGTAAGCACTGCAGCTAGTTGCCTGTTTTTTTCGGGGACGGTATTGCCTAAGCGGTTACTAGTGGTATTAAAATCAGCAAATAGCCCTTTGATATTATCTTCAGACTCGTAGCCATGGGCTGAAGCCTCAATCTTGTTAAATATCTCAGCCAAGTCTGTGTTTAGGTCTTCATTGGTATCTGCTGTTTTTATAACATTTGCAAATAGTTGGCTTGGATAAATAAAGTACCCTTTGGTTTTAATAGCATCATCTTTAATTTGGGGAGTGATAATGTCATCTAATGATGTAGCATAGTTGATATTATCATCACCAGCTTCCATAAAATGAGTGAAATTCTCACAAATGAAGCGATAAAACAGCGTGCCGAGTACGTACTGCTTAAAATCCCAGCCATCTACTGCACCTCTTACTTCGTTGGCAATTTGCCAGATTTGGCGTTGTAATGCACTGCGTTGTTCTTGTCCTGTCATGCTTGATCCTTGTAAATTTTTATAGAGTGATAACTATTATTCGATAAATAAAAGCATCTATATTTGTGAAGTTCTCTAATGGTCATTGGAAACATAATATAAAGTGGTGAATTCAAAGCTACAGTGTAATATTTATTACTTATTCTCTCTAACCTATTCCAGTCAAGGATATTTACTTCATTATAAAAAACATCCCTACGAGTAATTCTTTGATCTGCATAAAAGTAGCAAAAGACATAGTTAATGTATTGAATATAAAGACAACATTATACCATAATATTTTTTTTTATATTGATACAAATAACTGATAGTTAATGATTATTTATGGGTTTTGACGTGCAACGATCCGGTCTTATAGTATAATTAATATTTATTACAATATAAATATTTTAGAAAAATGCAACAACCAAAAACACGATTTCAAAAAATAGAAGAAAAAAACATTGTCAGTCTAAAAGACAACAAAAAAGCTTTATCTGTCGGGCTTCATATCATTCACGAAGTTACTAGTGCCCAAGCTTTTTCTGCTTTAAAGAAAATGGACCTGCGAGTTAAACGACCAGAAAATACTTTTGCCGTAACCGATCACGTGGTTAACACAGGAGGGAAATCCCAGCCTAATGACATTATGGATGAAATTCTCATTAAAACCCTAGAAGATAATTGTAAGGAATTTGGCATTACTCACTATGGTATTCATAATAGCAAACAAGGCATTTGTCATGTGGTCGCTCCTGAAGTGGGATTAACTATTCCAGGAATAACGATTTTTTGCGGAGATTCGCACACTTCTACTCATGGTGCTTTTGGAACAATAGCTGCTGGAATTGGAACTTCTAATGTTCGCGATATCTTAGCCACTGGTTGTTTACTAAACTACACTTCTCCCAAGCAGATGAAAATTGAAGTAAATGGGACTTTAGATGAAGACTTATCGGCTAAAGACATTGTCCTTTATATTTTATCTAAAATTGGCAATCAATGGGCTACTGGTGGGGCAGTTTTTTTTACCGGAGATACCATTAAAAACCTGTCTATGGAAGAAAGGATGACCATCTGCAATATGACCATTGAGATGGGCGGAAGATTTGGTTATATGGACGTTGATGAAACTACTTTTAGTTGGTACCGCCAAGGCCGTGACTTTTGGAATTACCAATCCTTAACCCCAGAACTACAAAAAGAGTGGCTAGCCGACAATACCGATCCTGATGCTATTTTCGATAAAACTATTTCCTTTAGAGCAGAAGACGTAAAGCAAATGATTTCTTATGGATTAACCCTTAATGAAATTACGAATATAGAAGCTAATGTTGGAGAAGTAAAGAACGTTTTAAATAGTAGGCAAAAATACGAAGTTGAAGCAGGGTCTCCTATCGAAGGGATTACTATATCTGGAGCCTTTATTGGATCTTGCACTAATGGGCGTTATTTAGACTTCAAAAAGGCATCAGAAATTATCAAAAAGCATAAAGGTAAAGTAAAAGTAACTACCGCCTTGGCAGTGCCTGGATCCATCGAAATTAAAAAAAAATGTGAAGAAGAAAAAATTGACCAAATATTTAAAGAAGCTGGTTTCGAATGGCGAGAACCGGGATGTAGCTCTTGCTTGGCAATGAATCCCGATAAATTTGTGGGAAGGGTTGCCTCGTCGACTAATCGAAACTTCCCCGGGCGACAAGGCCCAGAATCTAGAACCTTTTTAATGAGCCCAGAGTCAGTAGCCTTGGCTGCCTTAGAAGGGCAAATTTGTGATATAAAAAAATTCAAAGAAAATAATAGATAAATTAAATTATTATGCTAACTGGAAAAACTAATTTATTTTTAGAACCTAACACCGATACGGACATTATCATACCAGCTCGTTTCTTAAAGCGTACTTCTCTAGAAGGATTCACCCCTTTTGCTTTTTTTGAAAAACGTTACAGTGAAGCAACCATCTGCCAACCTACTATGGAAGATAAGGACTACATTTTTCAAAAAAAAGAGTTAAATCCTCACTGCTCGCTCAATCACCCCAACAGTCAAGAAGCGACTTTTCTCATTACCTGGTTTAATTTTGGTTGCGGGAGTTCTCGTGAGCATGCGGTATATGCTTTGAATAATTATCGAGTTATTATCGGCAGTGCTCCAGAAGGGAAAAATGCTTTTGCTGATATCTTTCGTGATAACTGCAGGCAAAACCTTATTTGGACTCCGGTTTTATCAGAAAAAGATCATCAAAGTTTAGTTAATTTTTTTAAAGACAAAATAGATCAAAAACCAGTAGCCCTTCATTTAGATTACAACCATGACCGACTTTCCACTTCGGACAAAAGCCTTGAGTTTAGTTATGAGATTCCGAGTAATCACAAAAATTATATCCTCCAAGCAACTTCTTCTGATCCTTTCGAAATCGCTAAGCAAGGGATCAACGAACAGTTAGCTGAAATCACTCTATGGGGGCAGGAAAACCAAAAAATCTTACGGCATTATCCAGTAGCTAAGTGATCTAACATCTTACTTGACGAAAAAAATTACTGTTGGGATTAACGGTACGGTTTTTAAAAATCCAGTTACTGGAGTAGCGAAGAGATTAATCTATTTAATTTTAGCAACCAAAAAAAAAAATCCCTTTATTGATTTCATTATTTTCTCTCCTTATCCTTTTTTTGTTGAAGAACTAAAAAAAATTCCCAGAGTAATCAAAAAAAATATCCTAGGAGAATGGTGCTGGATTCATTTCACTCTCCCTCGTCTTTTAGCAAAAAAACAGGTGGCTATTTTTGATTCTATTTGGGGGGGCGGAATTCCGTTTATCTCACCTGCTAAAAGGAGTTATTCTATAGTAGTTACTTATCATGACTTTATCCCATCAGATAAGTTACAAGAAAAAAATACTTTTTTTGCTTCTTTAATTATTGCTTTTTTAAACAAGCGAATCCAAAAAAATCTCGAAGCAGCTGACAAAGTAATTTTGGTGGCCCCCGATGTTTTAAGGAAATTAAATTTCTATTTCAAACATTTACCACCTAAAACTTTAACTGGGATAAAAAATAAAGTTGTTATTTCCCCTAATGGGATTGACTCTCTAGCTCCACCCCAAAAAACTGAAATGGTAAAAGTAAGAGGCAAAGCAATAAAAAATTATTTTCTCTATGTAGGAGGCTTCAACTCTAGGAAAAATGTCCCTACTCTTATAAAGGCCTATAAAAGTTACGCAACAAAAACCACTAAGCCAGTAACCTTAATCTTAGTCGGTAAAGAAAATACTTTTTTTCAAAAAGCAATTTATCCACAGATTAAAAATCAAAAAAATATTATCAGCCTAGGGTACCTCTTAGAAAAAGAATTAATGACTTTTTATCAAAAAGCTAAACTGCTTTTTTACCCTTCCCTTAAAGAAGGTTTTGGTATGCCTCCTTTAGAAGCACTGGCTAATAACTGCCCCGCAGTAGTTGATCACAACTTACCTTTAAACGATTGGAAATTAAAAGGCCTCCATCCAGTTGATATGAAAAATCCTAACGAAATTACCGATTTTATGCTAGGCAAAAAAAAAATAGAACAGCCTCAAAAAAGTCAATTAAATGAATTTAAATGGGATAACATTGCTAAAAAATATTATCAAGAAGTTTATCTTCCTTTGAGTAAAAAAGAGTAATATTACCCTATAAATTTTTATCTATTTTCCAAAATAAAAACAACTCAATGCTATAATAATAGCGTTGATTATACGAAGTTTGTTTAAAGTTCTTCAATAAGCAAAATTTACTCATTTTTTTAGTTTAAAAAACACGGACTTTCATCATGTTTCATACTATTTTAGAAAAAAATAACTGGTCTGACATAGAGAAAAAAATAAATTCTATCACCACTAAAGAAGTAGAAAACTCCTTGAAACAAGTGGGCCAAGCTAGCGTAAACGATTTTTTATGTTTTATTTCCCCAGCTGCCGAGCCTCTTTTAGACGAAATGGCAAGTATAAGTTTTGCTTTGACTAGAAAAAGATTTGGTAATAACATTAATTTATTCACCCCACTCTATCTTTCTAATGAATGTAATAATATCTGCACCTATTGTGGGTTTAGTTATAATAACCAAGTCCCGAGAAAAACGCTTACTCATAGTGAGATTATTCAAGAAATTAAAGCGATAAAAAAAAACAACTTTGATAATATTTTGTTACTCACCGGAGAACATAATCAAAAAATAGGCATAAAATATTTTCGCGAAGTTTTACCCTTATTTAAAAAGCATTTTAACTTTGTTGCCTTAGAAGTGCAACCGTTAAATGAAGAAGAGTATAAAGAACTTATTAGCTTAGGATTAGATGCGGTTTATGTTTATCAAGAAACTTATAATCAAAAAAGTTATAAATTATTTCACCCTCGAGGTAAAAAATCGAACTTTGCTTATCGTTTAGCCACTCCCGAAAGATTAGGAAATCAAAAAATCCATAAAATTGGATTAGGGATTTTACTAGGACTTGCCAACTGGCGAGTGGATAGTTTTTATTGCGCTCTTCATTTAGATTTTTTAAAAAGAAAATATTGGCAAACCCAATTTTCGATTTCTTTCCCTCGTTTACGTCCAGCTAGTAATGTTAAAAATCAGTATTTAGAAGTAAGTGAAAAAAATCTACTACAATTAATTATTGCTTACCGACTATTCGATGAAAATCTAGATTTAAGTTTATCAACAAGAGAAAGTCCTGCTTTTCGAGATAAAACAATTCCTCTAGGTATTACCACTATTAGTGCCGGGAGCAAAACTAACCCTGGAGGATACGCTAATCAAGAAGAAAAGTCTTTAAAGCAATTTGAAATTTCTGATGAAAGATCTCCAAGCACTATAGCCAATATGTTGAAGCAAAAAAAGCTAGAACCAGTTTGGAAGGATTGGGATAAGCATTTTTCTTTTTAAAGAATTACTTATTCTTCTCTAAAAAATGAAAGAAAAAATAAAGAAAATAATTCTAGGAGACACTTTATTAATTTTAGTGGCCATTATTTGGGGAACTACTTTTATAGCCCAAAAGGTTGCTATGGCTGAAATGAGCCCTTTTTATTTTAACGGGATAAGATTCCTATTAGGCGCTGGTTTTTTACTATTTTTATTTTTATTCAATTATAGAAAAACTCCTCTAAATAAAAAAGAAATAAAAAAAAGTTTTTCTTTCGGAATGCTGGCCGGATTAATCTTAACAGTAGCAGCCCTCCTCCAACAAATTGGCCTAGTGTATACTACTTCCACCAAAGCTGGTTTTATCACTGGATTTTATGTGATTTTCACCCCTATCCTTGCTTGGTTTTTTGCCGAAAAACCTAAAATAGAAATTTGGATTTCTGCTGTTATTCTACTCATTGGTTTTTATCTTTTAAGCATCCAAGAAACTTCTTCCCTAGAATTAGGAGATAGCCTACAGTTGTTAGGTGCTTTTTTTTGGGCTTGGCATATTATTATTATAGCTAGGGTTATTAAAAAAATAAATATTATAATATTTTCTTTTACTCAATTTTTCATCACCGGAGTAATTAGCCTAATAATTGCTTTTCTTAACCAAGACCCTATTAGCTGGCAAATTATTGGCAATAACTCGGGAGAACTTCTTTACGCAGGTATTTTATCAGTAGGAATTGCTTACACCCTGCAAGTTTTTGGGCAAAGAATAACCCCCCCTTCTCATGTCGCCATTATTTTAAGTTTTGAAGCAGTGATTGCGGGCATAGCGGGGGCTGTTTTTCTTCAAGAAAAATTAAGTTTTAATCAGTATTTAGGGTGCCTTTTGATTTTTTTAGGGATACTATTTTCCCAATGGGTGCAGGTTCTTCGTAAATAAAATAATTTTAATATTATAATAATTTATTCTTAATCTATAACTTTAATAATGAATTTTTTTTTTCTTGTAGCTATTAGTTTGGCGCTAATTTTTTCTCCCTTAAAAGCTCAAACTTATTTTTCCGATACCAGGGTAATTACTTTTATTAAAGAAATTGCCAAGAAAAATAATTTGCCGTTTAAGGAAAATATTAATTTATTTAAGCAGGTAAAAAAAAAAAATCCTATAAAAAAAAAAATTATTCAAAACACCTTAACCCCAGCAGAGAAAACTTTAAGTTGGCAAGATTATTATGATCGACTGGTTAATCAAAGAAAAATTTTAAACGGGGTAGCTTTTTGGGAAAAATATCAAAGCATTTTAGAAAAAGCAGAAAAAAAGTTCAACGTTCCTATAAAAATTATTGTAGCAACTATTGGCTTAGAAAGTTCTTATGGAAAAAATTTAGGGAAATTTGATGTTTTCCCCACCTTAGTTTGGCTAGCTTTTGATGGGGAAAGAAGGAAAAAGTTTTATCTCAAACAACTGGAATACCTCTTAATTTTACGCAATGAAGATAAGTGGTTTAAAGAAAATTTTTTTACCATTAAAAGTTCATACAGTGGGGCTATGGGTTGGGGACAGTTTATCCCCCAGAGTTACAAAAACTTTTCGATTGATTTTAACAACGACGGCAATAAAAATTTAATTACCGATCAAGAAGATGCTATTGGGAGCGTTGCTTATTATTATCAGAAAGTGCAGTGGAAAAAAAATGGCAAGGTCGCTACTTTGCTTGCTTCTCCCGCTCAAGAAAAAAAAAATATTTTAGTTTATTCTTATAATAAGAAAAAGCAATACTGGAAAACTCACCATAATTTTAAAGTAATTAAACGGTACAACAACAATGATTTTTACGCTTTAACCGTTCATCTTTTAGCAAATGAAATTGCTAAGGTTTATCAAAAAAACAAGAAACCCTAAAAAAATTACTTTAAATATTTTTTAACTGTGTTAATAATAATGGTAAGTCCTTTAGCCATGGTTTTTTCATCTACTCCCGAGTGAACTCGAATGCATTCTTTAGTATGGGCTATTTTTTTAGGAGCATGATAAAAAAAATACTCCCCGGGAATGATAATAACTTTTTGTTTTTTAAGGATCTCGTAAAGCTCTAAAGTTGAAATCCTAAGCCCTTTAAACCAAAGCCACAGAAAAAAACTCCCTTCAACTTGATGAGCATAAATTGGGAGATCTCCTCGATTTTTCTTTAAAAAATTAATAGCGAAATCTTTTTTTTTTTGATAAAAAGGAACTATTTTTTTGTTGCTTAACTGATCAATTTTCTTTTTTTTAAATAATTCTTCTAATAAACCAATAGCAAGATTAGTAGGTGAAAGATTAGCAATTGCATTGTAAGCCGATAATAAATTCCCGACTTCTTCTCGAGCAATAATTCCTCCAACTCTAATTCCGGGAAGGCCGATTTTGGAAAAACTAAAAGTATAAATGATATTCTCATCCCAATGCGGTTTAGTTTTTTTATAAACCACATTAGGGAAAGGGAAGCCATAAGCATTATCAATGATAAGCGGAATATTATTTTCTTTAGCTAGCCCGTAAAGCTTAGTAAACTCTTCATCACTAACCACATTCCCCGAAGGATTACAAGGCTTGGAAAAAGCAATAGCGGCGATGCTACTAGTCATTTTTATTTTACTAAAATCAATAGAATATTTGAAAAAAAAATCATCCTGCATAGTAATAATGGGAAGGTAACTTACAAAACTTTTATCTGATAAAAAAACATCTTCATAGCCAATGTATTCGGGCATTAAAGGAAATAAAATTTTCTTGCGCTTGGCACCAAAATACCCACTAAAAAGATTGAACAAAATGAAAAAGGAATTTTGACTGCCATTGGTCAGAGTAATATTCTCCGGCTTAACCTTTTTATTAAACAAAGCAGAAAAATAATTAGCTAATGTTTTTCTAAAATTTTCATTGCCTTGCGGGGTGGCGTATTTAAAGGGGAATTCATCAAAATAATTTTTTTTAGCCGTTAAGGTTTTAAAGGTTTCATAAAAATAATTATTCACCTCTTTGATGTGCGAAGGGCTTCCTCCCCCTAGCATAATAAAGTCCTGGGGATTTAATTTCCCTAAATCGTTCATGAGTTGGAGTATACCAGACTCTTTTTGAAATTTACTAGCAAAGGTGGAATAATTCCAAGTTGATTTAGTCATAGTGAAATTATACTATTAAGTCATTTTAAACTAAAAACTAATGAAGTTTAAAAGTGATAAATATGGAAAGTAAAAGGAGTAAAAACAAAAGATAAGCTTAGAATCAAAAAAAGTAGCGACGCAGGGAGTTGAACCCTGGACCCACGGATTATGATTCCGTTGCTCTAACCAACTGAGCTACGTCGCTGAATAAAACGACAAAAAAAATAGCGGGATCAGGACTTGAACCTGAGACCTTCGGGTTATGAGCCCGATGAGATACCAACTTCTCCATCCCGCGTCAATTATATTGTACCATTAATTTTATTTTAAAAAAAGAAATTTTTCTTATTGCCTATGAAAAACCATAAAAAAAATTATTGGTTAAAATAAATAACTTTTAAGTA
Source organism: Spirochaetota bacterium (assembly GCA_965277105.1). Classification (GTDB taxonomy): domain Bacteria; phylum Spirochaetota; class UBA12135; order COTS27; family CAXSBA01; genus CAXSBA01. The sequence continues at coordinate 1,210,565 of OZ255710.1, forward strand.
AGCTAAGAAAAAAAATAAAAACCAACCAACTAGAAAAAGAAATAAAAAATAAATTACTCACAAACCATAGGACAATTCGCCCACTATTATTATGCACTCTGGTTTTTTTAATACTGAAGTAAATTAAAACTAAATAAGCAATTAAAGAAATAAAAAAAAACAGAAAAAGACTACTCCTATCATTAGCAAAAAAGATTTTCGCTCCAGGTAAGAATAAAAAAATACTACTATTAATCAAAAGAATGTTTTTGATTTTTTTAAAGCGAATATTTAAATTTTTATTCTTTAACTCATAAACCAAGAGGGCTAGAAAAAATTTCCTTAATAAAAGAAAAGTTGCCCCATAAACGAAAAAACTAAAATAAAAAATTCCTTGATTGATAAAGCTTTGATTAAAATAAAGAAAAATAACGCTAAGAATAATAATGCTAAAAACTTTCGAGTTACTTAAGATTTTTTTAAGAAAGAAAAAACTCAATGACGATATTCCAAAATGGTTTGGCTTTTAGAAGAAACATGGTTCAACCAACTCGTAAAGCTTTGCAGTAGTGGTATTTGGTTTCCTAAATTTTCTAAAAAATTTCTTGTTGGACTTCTAAAATAAAGTTCTTCATGAGGAATCTTTAAAATTTCAGCCATTTTTTTTTCAGCAGCTATTAGGTCCCCTTGCCCATCGATAAGCCCAATATTCATAGCGTCTTCTGTATTATAAATAAGCCCGTTAGCTGCATTACTAATTCGCTGCTCTCTTTTTTTATCGTTATCTCCTCGCCATTTTAAAACGTCATTTAAAAAAACATTATAGGAAAAATCAACTAAATTTTGCAGATGCTTTTTTTCGCTTTCTTTTAATTTTCTAGCTGGAGAAAGGATGTCTTTATATTCGCCTGATTTGATAGTATTGAAACCGATACCTAACTTTTCATAAAGCCCAGTGAAATCCGCTCCTGTAATCCTTACCCCTATAGACCCAATTAAAGCCCCATAGTTGGCAATGATCGCATCAGAAGGCAAAGCAGCATAGTAGGCGCCCGAAGCACAAATATCAATGACCGAAGTTACAATTGGTTTGCCTGCTTCGCGAAATCTTTTAAGGGCTTCATAAAGCTCTTGAGAAGCACCAACAGAGCCCCCAGGAGAATTAATCCTTAGTAAGAGGCCGGTTACTTTAGCATTTTTTCTAGCATTATCAATAATATTCACCCACTTTTTAACACCACTACTATTGACATATCCCCCTTCAAAATAATAAATAGGGCTTAATATTTCTAAATACAAAGGGCCTTTTCTTTCATTAAAAGAAAGTGATGTGGCGGTAGTCTTTATAGCAGATAGTTCTTCACTACTTTTTTTTTTGCTTCCAATATTGACAAAAGACAAAACGATTGCTATACCGGTAAAAGAAAAAAGTGCCCAAAGTAAAATATCTTTTCTCATTGAAAACATTATACCATATAAATTAGAATAATTAAATTTAGAATAATTAATTTTAACTTTTTCTCAAACTATCCTCTAAATAATTTCAAATAAAGAGCGAAACAAAATTTTTTAAAAGGAATCCATTTTATACTATGTTTATGTACAACCATAAAATACTCAAACAAAAAACCCTTTGGCAAAAATCACTTTTTAAGTTTGACGAAGTGGATCTAGAAATTGATACTTTTGCTGGCAAGCAAGAACAGATAACCAGGTATGAATTAAAAGCCCCTGAGGTAGTGGCGGCAGTAGTTTATTTAGAAGACACCAAAAAAATAATCCTCGTAGAACAGTTCCGCTACTCGGCTACTTCTAAAAGTAATGGCTGGACCTTAGAAATTGTTGCCGGACTAAAAGAAAAGCATGAAGATATCGAAACCGCTTTAAAAAGAGAAGTTTTAGAAGAAACCGGTTATCAGGCAAAATCATGGCAAAAAATTTATGGTTATTTTCCTAACATTGGCTTTACTAATCAATTCCTTCATCTTTACTTAGTTAAAAGCTCGACTAAAAATAAAATTGCCAAAGGCGGCGGAGTTCTAGAAGAAAAAGAAGACATAAAAGTTCATGAGCTAAGCATAAATAATATTACCGAAAAACTCCATCAAGGATTTTTTATCGATAGCAAAACGATTATTGGCTTGCAGTGGTTCCTCCTTCAGCAAAAAAACAACTTCACCTAAATTTTTTTAATTTTCATAAAAGAAAGCAATTGATTAAGCACAAAATAACTAAGCAAACAAATAAGGGCATTAATCCCATATTCATAAAAAGCTGTTTGATACATAAAGGCTAAAACGCTATTATCTCCTAAAAAAAAAAGCATTAAATTAAGCTCGATAATGGCTTTTAGTAAAAAAGTTATTACCATAAAAAATAAAAAATTATAATAAGTGAATAAGAATTGATTGTAGTAAAAAAATAAAAAACTAAAAGCTAACAAATAACTAATAAAATAAAAACCAAAAGGAAGTAAGCTACTGATTTCTAATAAAAAAGCCGTCAAGATAATAAAAAAAACCATTTTGACTCTACTAAAAACAATAAACCCTAAAACTAGTAGCCCGGGTAAAAAATTAGGGCGAAAACCTTCTGAGCTAACTAAAAAAGAAACGGTAGCACCTTGGAATAAAAAAACTGCGATTATTAGTGCAGCATAACCAAAAGAAAATAAATAAGTCAATTATTTTTTAATACTAAAACGTATTTCACGGTAAAAAAATTCGCTTCGGGAATAACTTCTACTTTTTGGAATAAGCCATAGTTTTTTTTAATAACGCCACTAGATTTTCCAATATAAATATCCGCTGGGTATTTTTCTCCTAACCCCGAAGTAAAAACCTCTCGACCAATCAAATCATTTAAAGAAATATCCACATAATCAATAACCAGTGATTTAGTCAAATAACTCTTTCCCTGCAAAATGCCTTGGGCCGGAGTATCTGCTATTTTAATGGCTACTTGAGTTTTTTGGTCGAGGATGGTTTGAATAAAACTAGTTTCTGTTCCTACGCTAAGGACAAAACCAACTAAAAACCTTTTTTCTTCGTTGAAACTAATAACCGGGCTCCCATTTTTTATACCAAAATTTTTCCCTTTATCAATGGTTAACGATAGAAAGTAGTTTTGCGGATTATAAGAAACTACTTGACTAAAAATATATTCATCTTGGGCATTAGTCATTACGCTAAGTAATTCGCGAAGCTCTTGATTTTCTTTTTGGTGATGAAGTAAATTATTAATATTATTTTTTAATAAAAAATTTTCTTCTTGTAAAAGAAGATATTGATTATTTAAGTTGTTTAATTCTTGCTGACTATTTAAAACTAATAATTTTTTGAAACCATTAATTTTTTTTTGGAATAAACCAAAAGTTTCGTTATTAAAACTTTTAAAAACAGAGTTAACCCCACCACGGGTCACGTAATTGACATACCCAATAAAGAAAAAAAAAAAAAGAAGGAAAAGAACAATAATAACTCGAATCCTTTTTTTTTTATTAAAAAACATTAATAAAATAATAGTTTTTTCTTTTTCAAGGTTTTTAATTGCTCTAGATAAATCCCCGTTCCTCTCACCACGCACAAGCTAGGGTCTTTGGCAATAATTACTGGAACTCCCATTTTATTACTTAAATAATTTTTCAACCCCTTGAGAAGAGCTCCTCCTCCCGAGAGGACTATCCCATTTTCTATGATATCAGCAGCTAGTTCAGGAGGAGTTTTATCGAGAGCAGATTTGATGGCTTCGGAAATTTTTTCGATGGATCCTTGAATAGCTTTTTTCAAATCAGCCTTATGCACTGGCAAGGTTTTGGGCAATCCACTAATAGTATCTCTTCCCTTAATAAAATAAGGCTCTTTTTCTTTTATATCCCACAGATCAATAAAGTCGATTTTTAAATTCTCCGCTGTTCTATCACCAATGTCCATATTATGATTTTGCTTCATATAATTGATAATATCTTTATCAATTTGATTTCCCCCAATTCTAATGCTGTTTTCTACCACAATACTACCAAGAGAAATAATCGCGATTTCTGTAGTTCCCCCTCCAATGTCTACTATCATATTTCCGATGGGTTCGGATACTGGGAGGTTAGAACCAATAGCAGCTGCTACCGGCTCTTCAATTAAAAAAATATCTCGAGCACCTGCTTGCTCACAAGATTCTTGCACCGCTCTTCTCTCTACTTCAGTAGTACTAGTAGGAACTCCAATGACAATTTTAGGTTTGATAAGCGACCTTTTATTAATCACCTTATTAATAAAATGGCGAATCATTTTTTCTACAATTTCAAAATCAGCAATTACTCCATCCCGCATAGGGTTAATCGCTACAATAGAGCCAGGGGTTCGACCAAGCATTTTTTTGGCTTCGCTACCTACCGAAATAATTTCATTATTGCTTTTATTAAGGGCCACCACGCTAGGCTCATTTAAAATAATTCCTTTGCCTTGAATGTAGATTAATGTATTTACTGTTCCCAAATCAATTCCAATATCTTTGGAGAAAACTGAAAAAAGACTCATATATTTTTCCTTTTTTGTGATTTTAATTTTTGATAATACTCTTGATAATCTTTTAAAAAATCATCTTTTTGTTGAAATTTTATTAAAAGGTAATCATGATAAAAGTTCATTTTTTTTTCTAAATCAAATTCATTTAAAACGTTAAAAAGCAATTTAATGGTTTTTAAAAGAAAGGGATTTTCTCCTTCTCTTAGAATAATTTCTTCTAACAACGTTTGTGCTTGGAGATTTTTTTTTTGCTTTAATAATAGCTCCACTAAAGCAATTTTAAATTCTATTTTTTGAGATTTTTCTGCTACTATTTTTTCTAAATAAAAATAAGCTTCTTCTAAAAAACCTAGCTTTAAATTAATTTCATATAAAAAACTATAAAGTTTTAAGTCAAAATAATTATTCTCTTTTAAAAACTTTTCTAGGTAATTCTTACTTTCTAAAAAATAATCCTCCCCTTTGGAGTAGTAGGCTTCTCCTAAAATTAAATTTAAATCTTTTTCTTCATAAGCAAAAGATGATTTTAAAAAAAAGACTAATTGAATAATTTCATTTTGATAATCTTTGCTAATAGCACTTTTGCCTTCCTGCAGTAGTTTTATCTTTGCTAACAGTGCCTCTTCGTTCATTTTAAAATTACGGGAATACTCTTCTAGGATTAATTTAGCCTTAAAAAAATTTTCTTTCGCAGTAGCCTCATTAATTCCTTTAACTTTTTCTTTAGCTTGCCAACGATAAAACTGCTCCATGGCAAGATAAATTAAAATCCCTAGGAAAATAATTAAAAAAACCAATAATTTAAAATTAATTTTTTTGCGGGTAATTATTTTCTGCATGTGTTGATAATTAATTCAGCTGAATTTTAGTATTTTAACTTTTTTCAATAAAAAAAAATTAAAAATATTATACTATACTTCATAATAATAGTTTTTATTATTTTTAACGTCCTCTACTAATGATTTCAATAAAATAATAGAAACAAAGCCGGGAATATCGCCTAATTTATCATTTTGCCTAACTGTCTAATTTAATCTAATTCAACTCAATAATGAATAATTTGAAGGTTTCTAGGCAAGGAAATTTTCTCGTTTTTATTTATTTCTTTTATTTTCCGTTTAGAATTCTTATATAAAAATAGTAATAGCATAAAAATTTGACATTTTAATTTTATTTTATTACAATATTACAGATATCAAATATGACCAACCCTACCAAACTAATTATCGCTGAAAAACCTAGCGTTGCTAAAGACATTGCCCGTAGTTTAAATGATAAATTTACTGATAAGAAAACCCACTTAGAGGGAAGTGAATACATCGTCACCTTTGCTTTAGGGCATTTATTAACCATTGCTGACCCACAAGAAATAGACATAAAATATAAAAAATGGAGTTTAAACGTTTTACCGATTATCCCTAACAAATTTCCTTTAAAACCCATAGAAAAAACCCAACCCCAATTAAAGCAGGTAAAAAAACTGATTAACAATAAACACATCAAAGAAATCATTAATGCTTGCGACTCTGGAAGGGAAGGCGAATTAATTTTTAAATATATTTTAGATTTTGCTAGTAGAGGGAAACCCCTGGATAAAACCATTTCGAGATTATGGCTCCAAAGCATGACTCAAAGCTCCATTAAAAAAAGCTTTAGCACCCTGCGAAAAAACCAGGAAATGATACCACTGCAAAATGCCGCTCTTAGTCGTAGTGAAGCTGATTGGCTGATTGGGATAAATGCTTCTAGGGGTATGACGGGCTATTACTCTAAAAGGGGAGGTTTTTTTTTAACCCCCTGCGGGCGAGTTCAAACTCCGACGCTAGGACTTATAGTAAAAAGAGAAAAAGAGATAACCAATTTTATCAGCCATCCTTATTGGAAATTAGAAGGTCATTTTACCACAGAAACCACTAGCTTTAAAGCTACTTGGTTTAAAAATGATTTTAAAAAGGGGGATTTAAAAAACCAAGAAATTAAAAGTAAAGACGATCAAAGCGACCGTATTTGGGACAAAGCGGTAGCAGCAGCAATTATAAAAAAAACTCAGGGCAAAGTAGCAACTTTTTCTGACAAAGTCAAACCTAGTTCTGAAAGTGCACCTCTCTTGTATGACCTCACTACCCTCCAGAGGGAGGCTAATTCTCTTTTTGGTTTTTCTGCTAGGCAGACCCTCCGTATTCTCCAAACCCTTTATGAGGGCAAAAAAATATTAACTTACCCGAGAACTGATAGTAAATTTCTTCCTAATGATTATCTCGGTACCACTACTGGTCTACTCAAAAACCTGCAATCTCATGCTTTCAAAGGAACCGAGAAGTTTATCGAAAAAATCTTTAAAAATCAATGGGTTGCTTTTAACAAACGAATTTTTAACGATGCTAAAGTAAGCGATCACCATGCCATTATTCCTACTGGAGCTAAAATTCCCAAACTAAGTGAAATAGAAGAAAAGGTGTTTTTGTTGGTGCTTAGGCGATATTTAGCGGTTTTTTTTCCTCCTAGTAAGTTTTTAAAAACCACTAGAATTATGGTAGTGGAAGGAGAAAGTTTTAAAACCGAGGGGAATATTATAACCGATTTAGGTTGGAAAGAAATTTACCACGATAAGATAGAAGACAAGGTCTTACCAGTGTTAGGAAAAGGAGAGTCAGTTATTTTAGATGAAGTTACTCTACTAGATTTTATCACCAAGCCCCCAGCGCGTTATAGCGAAGCTAGCTTATTAAGCGCTATGGAAGGGGCCGGGAAAATGATAGAAGACGAGGTTTTAAAAGAAGCCATGAAAGAGCGGGGACTCGGAACCCCAGCTACTAGAGCAGCCATTATTGAAAAGCTCATTGCTGACAAATACGTGGTGAAAGAAGGAAGGGAATTAATTCCCACCGCAAAAGCCTCCGATCTATTTGCCTTGATTGATGCGATGAAACTAAATGAAATTAGCTCTCCCGAATTAACCGGGGAGTGGGAACATAAATTAAATTTAATGGAGAAAGGGGAAATTAAACGAGAAGAGTTTATGGAGGGAATTATTGGGAACGCCATGAAGATAGTCAATAACATTAAAGAATTTGACATAGAAAAATTAAAAAAACCCGCTAACTTCTCTCCCCTTAATGGCAAAAAATACTACGAGTACATCGACAAATACATCAGTGAAGACAACACCATCTCCCTAAGGAAAGTTATCGGTGGCAGGATTATAAGTGAAGAAGAAATTGTTACCCTGGTTACCAAAAGAAAAATAGGCCCTTTTAGTGATTTTAGAAGTAAGAAAAGTGGGAGTTTATTTTCGGCTTCAATTACTCTTGATGAAAACAATAAAGTTTCTTTTGTTTTTGCTAACACCAAAGACGGCAATGAAGAAATTTCTTTAAAAGATGCGGAATTAGTAGGGACGTTTTATGGAGACGGTAGTAAGGTTTTTAAAACGTTGAATCATTTTGTTTCAGAAAATTATGGACCCCAAAACGATAAAGCCTTCAAATTAAATCGAATTATCCTAGGCAAAGAAATTGAAACCGAAAACATTCAAAAAATGTTAAAAGGGGAAAAAAGTAATTTAATCAAGGGATTCCGCTCGGTGAAGAAAAAAAGATTGTTTGATGCTTATTTAAATCTCACCAAAGAAGGGAAAATGGTTTTTTCTTTTCCCGAAAAAAAAAAAAAAAATTAAAAAAACCACCACTACTTTCCGTTATTTATAATAATAATGGAAAAATTAATAAAATTTATTCTCATTTTCTCTTTCTTTTTATTTTTAGGGTGTGCTCAAAATAACCAAAAAAAACTCCAAACCAATAATCCAATAAACATCCAAACTAACAATAACGAAACAACCGAGACAACGTTAGACGAACAAAATAATCAAGAAACCATTCCCCCTACTAGAGAAATTGTAGTTGAAGAAGAAAAGGCAACTAAACCTAAAACTTCCTCTAAAACCATTAGAGAACATTACTATGATGGGAATTTCCGCTACATTATTAATCAAACTTTTACGAAAAACCAGCTACAAGACTTTTATTATAAAGGGTTTGCTTATTATGGGTTAGCTAGAGGAATTAAAAACAATCCCCCTTTAAAAAAAAGATATATTGAAGAAAGTAAAAAAATCTTGAAACGAGTAGGGGTTTATGCCAAAAATAAAGAGCTAAAAGCCAGGGCAATACTCTGGTATGGCCTTTTAAAAAATGTCTTTCCTAATAAAAAACTTAATAACTACGAAAAAATTAGCCCGTTTGAATATATAAAAACTCGACTAAAAAACACAAAATCTTATGACGATGCTCTCTTCTACTCTGGGTTAGTTTATGAGAACGTTGGTTATTATAAGTCGGCTAAAATCAATTACTCTATGCTAGATAAGATTGCTGATAACAATTTCATCTACCATTATGCTAGAAGAAAAGTCTATCCCGCTAAAACAATTTCTACTTATTATCTAAAAAATATCGATAGGAAACTAGCCGATTTGAGAAAGCAAAAAAGCCAACCAAAAACACAAAATCCCGTTACCCCTCAAGAAGAAACCTCAAATGAAGTTGGAGCAATTAATAACGAATTACTTGGCCTTGAAGCAGACCAGGATTTCAATTTACAATCAACCGATATAAAAAATCAAGAAGTTTTTTATGAAGTAGACCAAGATCCTGCTTTTTTTGAAAACGATTCACTTCCTATCTCAAACCTTAAAGATGATGCTCTAGAAGATGAAAGTATTTATTACGAAGAAGATAACGAAGTCGTAATAGCAGAAAAAGATCTAGAAAAAGATTTGATGGAACTAGGAGAAGAACTCGACGTTAGCCTTGATGGATTTCTTAAAAACTTATCCAAAAAAAAAGAAAAAAATAATCAAGAGATTTTTATTCTTGACGACAATTAACAAGTAAGCAATTTTATAGCCTACAATATTTACGCATTTATAGGAGGTGAATGTGATGGTAAATAGAGTAAAAAAGATAATTAATGCTTGCTTTTTCGGTCGAAATAGCTTGCTTTATTACTGGTTTCTGCACGCGAAACTATTCTTTAGTCAGATTTTTTTAAAATTATTTAACGTTAAAAGAAGTACTTTTTTGAAAAATAAAAGGCAAATATTAATTTTCAAAATTAATCAAACGAATAGTAATTTTCAAAAATTTAAAAATAAACTCATTGATTTTTCTTAGCATTTTTAATCTTCAAATTACCTTATGAAAAAATTTGCTTTTCCTTTTGACAAATTACTCTTAAAAAAAAAACAAGAAATTGAAAAAATTCAAAAAGAAATGGCCCCTTTAGTTAAAAAATATAACGATTTTAGACAAAACCAACAGGAAGCTACTGCTTCACTAAAAGAGCTGAAAAATAATTTTTCTCAAGAAAAAGATTTTCGTTATAGTCTAAGCCAACAAAGTACGGCAAATACGATTTTACAAAAGCTTAATGTTGTTTTAGCAAAAACTAAAGAAGAATTAACACCCTGGCAGACTATTTTACAAAAAAAAAATGCCGAGAAAAAAGCCTTAGAAATCATTCGAGAAAAAAGGTATCAAGATTGGAAAAAATTAAAAGACAAACAAGAAAATGATCTCCTAGAAGAAATGTTTGTTCGTTATCAATAAAAATGGAATCATACTACCAAACTCTAAATAGGATTAACAATATTCAAAATAAAATTGTTAAAGTTTTCCCCCAAAGTAAGCAAAAAACTGCTTCCTCTTTACCGAAAGAAAATAATGAATTTAACGAGCTCCTACAAGAGAAAATAGCCAGCCCAAAACCCAAATCCACCAAACAAGCCAATCTAGAAAGTATAAGTATTACTCCCAAATCTAAGGTTAATCAAAGTAGAAAAAATGTTTATGATCCTCATATTGAAGAAACCTCAAAAAAATACAACCTACCCGCTTCACTATTAAAATCAATTATTAAAGTAGAATCCAACTTTGATCCTTTAGCAATCTCTCACAAAGGAGCCCAAGGACTTATGCAGATTATGCCCGGAACTGCTAAAGAACTCCAATTAGAAAACCCTTTTCAACCGCTGAATAACATTGACAAAGGAGCTAAGTATTTTAGTAATTTACTAGAAAAATTTAATGGGGATATGGTTAAGGCTTTAGCTGCTTATAATGCTGGAGAAGGGAGTTTTAAAAACAACAACATCCCCAACTATCCTGAGACTAAAAACTACATTCAAAAAGTAATGGATCAATATTTAAAATATAGTGGGGTAAGTAAATGAAAAAAGAATACCTATTAGTCATAACCATTATTGCTTTTTTAGGAGGAATTATTTATTTTTTAAATTTTTTTAACATTATCACCTGGTTTAATCTAGATCACATTAATATCAATAAGCTCTTAGCCGATGAAAAAGTTGATATTGAACTTTTTGAAAATCAAGATTTATTCTTACTACGAGAAGAAGAAAACAAAAAACTATTAGAAACAATTAGCATTCAAAAAAAAGAGCTGGACACAAGAGAAGAAGAATTAGCTAAACGAGAAATTATTCTTGGACAGAGAGAAAATGCAATTATTGAAGAGCAGAAAAAACTGGAACTAGAAAAGCAAGCTCTAGCAAAAACCAAAGAAGAGCAAGAAGGCTATGAAGCAAAAGTTGATAAAATCGCTGAACAGTTTATTAACATGCCTCCTGAACAAGCGGTAGAAAGAATAGTCGCTCTTGAAGATGATATTCTTATTATTGACATTTTAAAAACAATTGATCAAAATGCTGCTGATGAAGGAAATGTTTCGATTGTCCCGTTTTTTTACTCGTTAATGCCCCAAGATATTGCCGCTAGAATTATTAGAAAAAGTAGCATTAGTTTTTAAATTAATTTATTTTCTTCATCCGAAGACCTAAAAAAACTCATTTTTCTAAAAAAAATCATACTTCATACTATAATTTATTTTAAAAAATAATAAAGGAAATAACCAATGAAAATAAAAGTAGGAATCAATGGTTTTGGAAGAATTGGACGACTATTTTTCCGGTCTCTTTTTGAAAACTCAGTCACTCAAGATAAAATTGAAGTAGTAGCCATTAACGATTTAATCTCAGTGGATTACATAGCCTATATGTTAAAGTACGATTCGGTTCATGGAAAATTATCTGATTCTATCCCAGTAACAATTGAAGATAATCAATTAATCGTTAATGGGAAACCTATTCGAATTACTAGTGAAAAAGACCCAGAAAAATTAGAGTGGGATAAAGTAGGAGCTGATTATATTGTCGAATCCACTGGTTTTTTTTTAACTAAAGAACTAGCTGAAAAGCACCTGAAAGCAGGAGCAAAAAAAGTTATCATGTCGGCCCCTTCGAAAGACGATACTCCTATGTTTGTTTTAGGAGTTAATCAAAAAAAATATGACCCCAATACCATGCATATTATTTCTAATGCTTCTTGTACTACGAATTGCTTAGCTCCAGTAGTAAAAATAATTCATGACAACTGGGGAGTAGCTGAAGGATTAATGACTACAGTTCACTCGGCTACCGCTACTCAAAAAACAGTGGACGGCCCTTCTAAAAAAGATTGGCGAGGAGGGCGCTCAGCTTTAAACAATATCATCCCCTCTTCTACTGGGGCAGCTAAAGCCGTCGGGAAAGTAATCCCTGAGCTCAATGGTAAATTAACCGGTATGAGCTTTCGCGTTTCGCTCCCTAATGTTTCAGTAGTAGATTTAACTTGCAAATTGCAGAAAGGAACGAGTTACGATGCCATTAAACAAAAAATGCAGGAAGCCGCTAATGGAGAATTAAAAGGGATTTTGGGCTACACTGAAGATGACGTGGTTTCTCAAGATTTTCTTCACGATCCTAGAACTTCTATTTTTGATGCCAAAGCTAGTATTGCTTTAACGGATACTTTTGTTAAACTAGTTTCTTGGTACGATAATGAATGGGGATACTCCAATAAAATAGGAGAACTAATCGCTTATATAGATAGTGTTAAATAACTTTTCTGCTTTAATCAAAAAAACTATTTTTCTCTTAAACCAAAAAAAAAATATTGCCTTTAAAACCGATACGGTACCGGGGGTGGCCGGTTTAGCCGGGAAAGAAACCGAAAAGAAATTACTCGCCCTTAAAAATCGCCCCCTTACGAAACCGTTTGTTTTAATGTATGCTTCTTTACAAGATGTGGAAAAAAAATATTTTATCTCTCAAGAAAATAAAAAAAAGCTAGAAAAATACTGGCCGGGAGCTTTTACTTTTATTTTACAAGAAAAAACTAGCCAAAAGAAAGTAGGGGTTCGCATTCCTAATGATGCTTTTATTCTTCAACTCCTTCGTGAGCTGAAGGAACCTTTAATCGTTACCAGCGCTAACCTTAGTGGAGAAAAAGAAATATTATCAATAGAAGAGATAAAAAAAAAGTTCGGCAACCAAATAGCACTTTATATCGATCAAAGAAAAAAGTCTTTCGATGCTCCTTCTGCTGTCGTAGATTTAACCACCAATCCATCAGTTATTCTACGAAAAGGAGTAGCTGATTATCAAGATTGATTTTTCTAGAGGTTATCCTCTAATTTTTAAAAATAAAAAGAGTAAAACTTGAAAAAAAATAATGAAAGGTTTTAAAATAATGAAGGATTTAAAAAAAAATTGTTTCAAAAAACTCATAACTTTTTAGATGATAGATTTGGGAGGAAATATGTTTTTTGGTTATTTCTTTATTTTTACCTACATAAACAATTGATTTTTCATTACAATAAAAACGTTGGCTATTTAACTGTTTTTAAATCGGCCGCTTCATCATTATTAGGAACCATTACTAACAAAAAACAAACTTTAAAATACAAAAAAGTAAAAAACCTTTATATCTTCACTTTTATTAGAAATCTTTTCAGTCGAATTTATTCTTGTTATAATGATAAATTTAAAAAAACAATTAAGTTAAAAGAAAATTTTTATTACGCTGGTTACAATTACCTAACAAAAAAATTTAAGTTTATTCAGTTTTATCCAGAAGATTCTTTTGCAACATTTGTTAAAAAAGTTGCAGAAATTAATGACCGATCTTCTGATACACATTTTAGAGCGCAGCATTATTACCTTTATCGAAAAAGTAAATGCCTAGTAAATTATATAGGAAGGTTTGAAAATCTAAAAAAAGATTTCGAACCAATTAAAAAACAATATCAACTCCAAGAAATTTTGCATAGAAATAAATCTCAAAAAAATAAAGATGAGTGGAAAAAACATTATACCCAAGAACTCGCTGATTTAGTTTACGAAAGGTATAAGAAGGATTTCGATTTATGGTATCCTAATGCGTATAAAGAATTAATAAGTTACTTAAATAAAAAAAAGAAAAATAAATAAAAACTTATTTAAAGCAAAATCATCGTCTATTAAAACTAGCTAATGATATACTTTTAAGACATTATAAAAGCCGAAGTGGCGGAATTGGTAGACGCAGTGGACTCAAAATCCACCGAAGCTTGCTTCATAAGGGTTCGATTCCCTTCTTCGGTATTCTTTACAACTTAAAAGCAACTTAAAATTATTGTAAATCAAGCGAATAAATTCTTTTAAAAATTTACTCGCTTAATTATTTATTGATTTTAAAAAACTAAAACTGCTCTTCTTCAGTTGAGCCGCTAAGAGCCGTGATAGAAGACTTCCCTTCCGTTACTGTTTGAGTAACGACATCGAAATAACCAGCCCCGACTTCTCTTTGATGTTTGGTAGCAGTATATCCCATGCTTTCTTTAGCAAACTCTCGGTTTTGTAACTCAACATAAGCTTTCATCCCTTGATCGCGATAACCATCTGCTAAAGTAAACATTGATTCGTTTAAACTATGAAATCCCGCTAAGGTTATAAATTGAAACTTATATCCCATTTCGCCTAACTCTTTTTGGAAAATAGCAATTTCATTATCATTAAGGTGTTGCTTCCAATGAAAAGAAGGAGAACAATTATACGCTAAATATTTTCCTGGATACTTTGCGTGAATAGCTTCAGCGAATTGCTTGGCTTCTTTTAAGTCTGGAGTACTAGTTTCCATCCATAATAAATCCGCATAAGGAGCGTAAGCAAGCCCTCTGGCAATTCCTTGATCAATACCATCTTGCACTCGATAAAAACCTTCTTCGGTTACTTCATTACTAACAATAAAAGGCTTATCATTTTCATCAATATTGGAAGTTAAAAGCTTAGCTCCTCTAGCATCAGTTCTAGCAATTAAAACCGTTGGCACATCGAAAATATCAGCAGCTAATCTAGCAGAGGCTAATTTTTGCACAGCTTCTTTGGTAGGAACTAGTACTTTCCCTCCCATATGCCCACATTTTTTAGCAGAAGAAAGCTGATCCTCAAAATGCACTCCAGCAGCCCCCGCGTCAATCATTGCTTTCATTATTTCAAAAGCATTAAGCACGCCACCAAACCCTGACTCGGCGTCAGCAACTATTGGCAAAAACCAATCTTTTATTTCTTTTCCTTCCATTGTATAAATTTCATCACAACGTTTAAGGGCGTTGTTAATTTTTTTCACTACATGAGGAACGCTATCAGCTGGGTAAAGGCTTTGATCGGGATACATAGTCCCTGCATTATTTTGATCCGCCGCTACTTGCCAGCCACTTAAATAGATTGCTCTAAGTCCTGCTTTTGCCATCTGCATGGCTTGATTACCCGTTAACGCTCCTAAAGCATGCACATAAGGGGTTTTTCCAAAATAATCCCACAACTTTTCCGCTCCTCTAGTGGCTAGAGTATATTCTAACTGAACGCTACCTCTTAACCGAACAACATCTTCAGCGGTGTACGTTCTTTTTACTCCTTGCCAACGGGGATTAGATTCCCAATCTCGTTTGATCTCTTCAGCTGTTTTCATTTTTTTCATTTTACATTCTCCTAATTAATAAAATAATATTTTTAATCCAAAAAAGCATACCCCTCTTTAGATAAAAAATCAGTAAAAGCATTGTTTAAAATAATTTCTTTAAGGATTTTTGCCGCCTGCTCATAATAGCTAAAAGGAACGATAATCAATGAAGAGTTAGTTTGAAATTCTTTAAAAATTTTTTCAAATTCCTCTTCGAAAAAAACTTGGTTTATTTCTTCCCCACTATCTAAATAAACATTTTCGTGATGAAGCCATTGCCACAATTGAGCTCGAGCAATTTCTGCGGTAGCCAAGTCTTCCATCAAATAATTTATTGGCACGCAGCCATTACCTGAAAGCCAGGCCGCTAAATAATGGAGAGACACTTTAATGTTATTTTGCAACCCATCTAATGTAATCTTTGCCATTTCTCTTTTAGGCGTCTCCAATAAATCATCAGCAGTAATTTCTTTAGCTTCCGGGATTCTTTTAGTTAGTTGATTATCTCCCGAAATATAAGAAGAAAAAATATCTTTTGCCAAAGGTACTAATCCCGGATGAGCCACCCAAGTTCCATCATGCCCTGTTTTAGCTTCCCTTTCTTTGTCTTGTCGCACTTTTTCTAAGGCCGTTTGATTTTTCTCTTCATCGTTTTTAATCGGAATTTGAGCGGCCATTCCTCCCATAGCTAAAACACCACGCTGATGACAAGTATCAATCAAAAGCTTAGAATAAGACCTTAAAAAAGGGGTGCTCATATTAACTTCGCTACGATCAGGTAAAATTTTATCGGATAAGTGACTTTGCTTTTTAATATAACTAAAAATATAATCCCATCTCCCACAGTTTAGCCCCACACAGTAATCCTTAAAAGCATGTAAGATTTCATGCATTTGAAAAACGGCAGTAATTGTCTCAATTAAAACCGTTACTTTAATAGTCCCCGTAGGCAAGTTAAAATATTCTTCAGATGCTTGGAAAACTTCCTGCCAAAACTTAGCTTCTTGGTAATGCTCTAACTTCGGCAAATAAAAATAAATCCCTTTTCCTTGCTTCAGCCATTCTTCTACATTAGAACAAAAATAGTAAGCAAAATCAAATAAACTAGCAGGAACAACTTTATCCTTGAAAAGAACATTTTTTTCTTCTAAATGAAGCCCACGAGGCCTTACCAGCAAAAGAGCAGTTTTTTCTTTAAGCTCATACCTCTTCCCTTGCTTATTAGTAAAATCAATATCCCTCCTAACGGCGTCATAGAGATTAACCTGCCCATTTATCATCCCGGACCAAGTAGGACTTTGCGAATCTTCAAAATCCGCCATATACACCATAGCCCCTGAGTTAAGCCCATTGATAATCATCTTGCGATCAACTGGGCCAGTAATTTCTACTTTTCTATTTAACAAATCAGCAGGAATAGGAGAAACTCGCCAATCAGCATCTCTTATATCTTTAGTTTCAGCTAAAAAATCTAAATTTTTACCATTTTTTATTTTTTCATCAAACTTTTTTCTATCATTTAGTAAATTTAACCATTTACCATAAAATTTTTCTAGCAAAAAATCAAAAAAATCGTTATTTTTTTGATTAATTATTTTATTTAAACCATCAATTTCTTTTTTAAAAGAAATATTTTTATATTTTTCCATAGAAATCTCACTAATAAATTTTTTTATTGGTTAATAATACAATGTTTTTAATTTTTTTTATAATTTTTTATATTTTTTAAGCAAAAAATAACATTTTTTATAAAAAAAATTGAAATTTTCTAAATAAAATAAAAAATTATTATTAATTTAATAAAATTATTAATTTTTTTTTGGAAAAAAAATAATAAATTTGCTTTTTTATAAAAAATGTTATTGAATTTTAGTAAAAAATTCGAAAACTAGAAAAAAAATAATAGAAATTTCCGATAAAAAAAGGGATAGTTACTTTTGAAGTGTTTTTTTAGATGTTTTTTAGAAATTACATCAATTATTGCATAGCTTTTAAAGAGTAAATAGCAAAATCTTTTTTTTTATGGTAGTATTCATTCATTGCTTCTACGCAAAGATGGATGGATTCTAACATAGTAAAAACCGAAATTTTGTACTGCTTCGCTAAAAGTCGAATATAAGCGTCCGATGATTTAGCTTGTTTCCCAATAGGGGTGTTAAAAATAAGATTAATTTCTTGATTTAAAATAGCATCTTGAATATTAGGGCGCCCCTCCCCTAATTTATGAATAAACTTATTAGAAATACCATGCTCGTTTAAAAAATAAGAAGTGCCTTCAGTAGCAAAAATAGTAAAACCCATAGCTAATAGTTTTTTGCAAGCTGGGATGAGAATTTTTTCTTCTCTTAAAGGAGAACTAATGCTAATTAAAACCCCACCTTTTTTAGGGAGAAAATTGCTGACTGCTATTTGCGACTTATAAAAGGCTTCGGGTAAATTTTTACCCACGCCCATCACTTCCCCCGTTGATTTCATTTCCGGCCCTAAAATAATATCCTCATCAACAAATTTATCAAAAGGGAAAACCGATTCCTTTACGGTTACCAATTCCATTTTTTTCTTGGAGAAACATTTTTTTTTATCTTCTACAGAAAATTTTTCCCCCATCATAGCTTTTATCGCTAAATTAACCCAAGGGATACTGCTAGCTTTGGAGATAAACGGGACTGTCCTCGATCCGCGAGGATTCGCCTCAATAAAATAAAGTTTATCCCCTTTAATAGCAAATTGGATATTCATAAGGCCTATAATATTAAGCCGTTTAGCTATTGCTTTAGCTTGATTAATTATTTTTTTAAAAATAGCCGGAGAGATGTTTTGCGGAGGTAAAATAGAAGCCGAATCCCCCGAGTGCACTCCCACTTTTTCAATATGCTCTAATACCCCACAAATAATCACGCTTTCCCCATCGCAAACTAAATCAAGGTCAATTTCTATCCCTTCTTCTAAAAATTTATCAATAAGGATAGGCTGATCTTTAACTGAAGAAATTTTTTGAGCTTTTTCAAAAATCGTAATAAGCGAATCATCATCATAAACAATTTTCATTCCCAATCCCCCTAAAACATAAGAAGGGCGAACGAGGATAGGGTAACCAATTTTATTGGCGATAACTAACGCTTTTTTAAGGGTAAGGGCTGTTTCGCTTTCTGGCTGAAGGAACCCCAGCTCATTAAGTATTTTTCTAAAGGCTTCTCTGTCTTCACAAATACTAATGCTATTTATACTAGTTCCCAAAATAGGGATATTGTTCTTGGAGAAATCATTGACTAAATTTAAAGGGGTTTGCCCCCCCAAATGAACAATTACACCTAAAGGGTTTATTTGCTTTAAAATATTTAACACATCTTCTTTGGTTAATGGCTCGAAAAAAAGATAGTCGGAAGTATCATAATCAGTCGAAACCGTTTCGGGATTAGAATTAATGATAATTACTTCATAACCCAAAGACTTTAATTTCTGAGCTGCTTTAACGCACATATAATCAAACTCTATCCCCTGCCCGATACGGTTGGGCCCCCCACCAATTATCACCACTCTTTCTTTAGTCGAATCTTTAAACTGGAATTCATTTTCTTCATCATAAGTACTGTAATAATAAGGAGTATAAGCAGAAAATTCTCCAGCACAAGTATCGACGATTTTATACTGTGGAACAATGTTTTTTTCTTGCAGGTATTTTTCTATTTCAGCATAACTTTGCTGAAAAAAAATAGCTAGTTGCTCGTTAGAAAATCCCATTTGCTTTAAGAAACGAATTTCTTCAAAATGATAATTGGTTATTTTTTTATGCCAGAGTTTTTGCTCCCAATCAAATATTTCTTTCATTTGATAAAGAAACCAAGGGTCCACTTTCGACCAAGCATAAATTTCTTCTACAGAATATCCCCAGTAAAATAAATCTTTAATATAATAAACTTGTTCGAAATGATTAGCGCTAACTTTTTTAATGACTTCTTTTACTCGGTGTTTTTCTTCTTTAAGGACTTTTTTCAATTCCCTTTTATTTAAACTAGCTATTTTTTTATAGTTAAAAATAACCCCATCAAAACCGACCTTGCTCACTTCTAAACCACGAATGGCTTTTTGAAAAGACTCTTTAAAAGTTCGGCCAATTGCCATAGTTTCTCCCACTGCTTTCATCTGCACCCCTAAATAAGGGCTAGAAGAGCTAAACTTTTCAAAAGCAAACTTAGGGATTTTAGTCACCACATAATCAATAGTCGGCTCAAAGCAAGCTGGAGTATTTTGAGTAATGTCATTAGCAATCTCATCTAAACGCAAGCCAACTGCCAATTTAGCCGCTATTTTAGCAATGGGAAAACCGGTGGCTTTAGAAGCCAAAGCCGACGAACGAGAAACTCGCGGATTCATTTCAATCACTAGGATTTCTTTATTTTCTGGATTAACGGCAAACTGCACATTAGCTCCTCCAGTAGAAACCCCTATTTTTCGAATAATGGCAATCGCCATATTACGCATTTTTTGATACTCGCTATCACTCAAAGTCTGTTGAGGAGCAACAGTAATGCTATCACCGGTATGGACTCCCATGGGATTAAGGTTTTCAATAGAGCAGATAATCACCACGTTATCCGCGTTGTCTTTCATAACTTCTAATTCAAATTCCTTCCAACCAAGTAGGGATTGCTCTATTTGAATTTCTTGATGGCTCGACAAAGAAAAAGCATTTTGGATAATTTTCTTGTACTCTTCTAAATTGTAAGCAATCGCCCCGCCAGTTCCCCCTAAAGTAAAAGAAGTTCTAATGACAACGGGGAATTTAAGCTGCTCCAACAAAGTTAAAGCTTTTTCTTGATTAGTAACCACTTCTGATTGAGCCATTTGATAGCCTAAGTCATCCATAGCTTTTTTAAAGAGTTTTCTATCTTCTGCTTTTTTAATGGCTTTGATATCCGCTCCAATTAATACTACTCCATTTTCTTTAAAAAAGCCTTCTTCAGCAACTTTAACGGCGACATTGAGACTAGTCTGCCCCCCAATGGTAGGAAGAACCGCATCTACTTTTTCTTTTAGGATAATTTTTTTAATGGTGGTAGGAGTGATCGGCTCAATATAAACTTCATCAGCTGTTTCAGGATCAGTCATAATAGTCGCGGGGTTAGAGTTTACTAAAATCACCTTGTAGCCTTCTTCTCTTAGAGCTTTACAGGCCTGCGTCCCAGAGTAGTCAAACTCACAGGCCTGCCCAATGATAATAGGCCCCGAGCCAATAACTAAAATTTTTTTTATTTCTAAGTTACGAGGCATTTTTTTTATTTTTTTTAACCAGCTCTATAAAAGAATCAAAATGAAAATAACTGTCTTGCGGGCCGGGAGAAGCCTCGGGATGATACTGCACGGAAAAACATTTTTTTCGAAGATCAAAGCACCCCGCCACCGTATTATCATTAAGGTTCATTTCTACATTATCTTTTTCGCTTAGTTTATCTCCACTAACGGCATAACCATGATTTTGAGAACTAATGGAGGTTTTTATTTTACTAGTATTTTTTATAGGATGATTAGCTCCTCGGTGCCCAAACTTAAGTTTGTAAATTTCATGCCCTAAAGCTTTAAGGAGAACTTGATGCCCAAAACAAATACCAAAAATAGGGAGTCTACCTATTAGGTTTTGAATAGTTTCAATGACATTTAAGTCAATAGTATTTGGGTCACCGGGCCCATTAGATAAAAGAAGGCCACTAAACTGGTACGATAAAATTTCTTCTAAAGGAGTAGTCATAGGAAAAACGACAACACTAACCTCAGGATAGTTAGCTAATAAAGTCAAAATATTTGTTTTTACACCAAAATCCCAAACTCCTATTAGGTAACGCTCCTTAGGGCTTTTAAAAAACCAATAAGGCTTTTTAGTACTTACTTCTTTAGCTAAGTCAAAAGTATTAAAACGAGGTTGTTTTTGAAGAAGCTTTAAAAGCTGATCTTTTTTTAAATTTTTAGAACTAATGACCGCTTCCATAGCCCCTTGGTCGCGAATGATTCTAGTAAGCCTTCTCGTGTCGATATTCTTAAGAGCGACTATTTTTTCTTTTTTTAAAAAATCACTTAATGTTCCCTCGCTATCGGGGTTGTAGAAAAAGTGATTATAATTTTTTACAATAAATCCATGAGCATGAATTTTTTTGGATTGGCTTTCTTTTTTAATAATCCCATAATTCCCTATCTCAGGGTAGGTCATGGTAATGATTTGCCTTTTATAAGAGGGGTCGGTTAGGATTTCTTGGTAACCAGTCATGCTGGTATTAAACACTACTTCACCGAAATTGATTTTTTTATGGGCAAAACTTTCTCCATAAAAAGTCTCACCATTTTCTAAAACTAAGATGCCGTCTTTTTTCAAATTATCATATGATACTATGATTTTAAAAAATACTGATTAAATTTATTTATAGAAAGTGGTAGAAAAAAATAAAAAACTATTTAACACAAAAAATTGAATTATCCCAAAATTAAAAAAAGTAATATTATTAAATTTCTTAATAAATCATACTAGTTTTTATACTATTGTTTTAAAAAATAATATTATAATTTATTTATATAATAAATTTTATTTTAGTCAATAATTAAAGGATTTTTAAATGGAAGAAAGAGTTTACAACTTTTCCCCCGGGCCCGCGGCTCTCCCCCAAGAAGTAATAAAAAAAGTACAACAAGAATTACAGAACTACAATCATCATGGTTATTCGATTTTAGAGCTATCCCATCGCTCAAAAGATTTTATCAATATCATAGAAAACTGTAAAAAAAAGCTCCTTGATTTATTAGAGTTGCCTAATAATTATCACCCCGTATTTCTTCAAGGAGGAGCAACAACAGAGTTTTTCAGAGTTGCTTACAACCTATTAGGAGAGGGCAAAACAGCTGATTATATCGAAACTGGAACTTGGGTAAAAAAAGCAATCCAAGAAGCCCAAAACATTAGTCCGGTACAGATTATCGCTAGCTCTAAAGATAAAAACTTTAATTATATCCCAGAAGAAAATACTCTTAATTTTACCCCTAACGCTGAGTACGTGTACCTTTGCTCCAACAACACTATCGTGGGAACCCAGTATAAAACTTATCCTAAACCTCAACATGGGAACTACTTAGTGGGAGATTTTACTTCTGATATTCTTTCGAGAAAATGCGATTTAAGTGACTTCGGGATTATCTTTGCCGGGGCTCAAAAAAACCTAGCCCCTGCGGGATTATCGGTGGCTATTATTCGTGATGATGTTTTAAAGAAATGCAACCCTAAATTATTAGGCATCAACTCTTATATCACCATGCATAAAGATAATAGCCTTTTCAATACTTCTCCTGTTTTTCCTATTTACTTTATGGATCTCGTTTTGGATTGGATTTACGACCAAGGAGGAGTAGAAGCCCTAGAAAAAATCAATGAAGAAAAAGCGGCAATGCTTTACGAAGTGATCGATCAAGAAAGCATTTACACTCCTACCGCTAATAAGGCCAATCGCTCAGTTATGAACATTACTTTCACTTTGCCCGATGACGATATCACTAATAAATTTATCGAGCAAGCTAAAGAAAATGGATTGGCCAACCTTAAAGGACACCGCTCCGTAGGAGGAATAAGGGTATCTAACTATAATGCTATGCCTTTAGAAGGGATTGTTAAACTAACCAAGTTCATGAAGGATTTTAGCTCAAAAAATTAGTTTTACTTTGAGGTTCAACTGGATAAAAGGTTTTTTTTTAAAATCTTTTTTCTTTTTATATTTAGGCACTAATCTTTATAGCGTTAGTGTTGATTATATTTTTGAAATTAGCGGAGGGCTCAACTTCTACACCGAAGATAGGTCAGCCACTAAAGCAAGGTATAACTTAGATGATTTAAACAAGACCACCGCGGGGACTTTTCACATTAGAAATGGGGTGGTCTTATTTGATCACTTGCTTTTTTTTCTTAGTTACAGTTATTTTGAGAGAGAAACCTATGATTATCCCACTAACTATTTCGTACTCAATGAAAATTCTATCTTAGAAAAAAGCTTCCACAGCCTGCAATTTTTCACTGAATATTCTTTCTTTAAATATTCTAGCAAATATAACATTTCTTGGGGAATTGGCGGAGGATGGGTTAGAGAAAATAACAAATTTAGAACAATAAGCCAATTTTCACAAATAACTGATTTAGACAACGCTCCCATTGGGATACCTAAAAAAACCCACTATGACCATGGAATTTTTAGCACAAATATTAAGTTTTACTATCGCCTTAGAAGAGCAAGCACATTATTTTTAGCCCTAGAATATTCTCTCCTTACTCCTAGCTTAGAGCACTTCCCTAATTTAGTATTGGGAATTGATTTGAATTTAGAAATAATTCCCTCTCCGCCCCCACAAGCTCCAATTATAGAAACAATTAAAAAAGAAAAAGAAATTGAAGAGAAGGAATTAGAAAAAGATAATTCTGCCAATTAAGCATTAGCTCAAATGAAAATTAAAATTCCTCAAGATCATTTTACATTATATAAAAAGACTTATCAGTACTTGCAGGAAACCCTATTTATCAAAAAAAACTCCTTAGCTAATCTAGATTTTTCAAAAGAAATTTTGAATCATTATATCAAAAAAGGAGAAAAGAAAAAATTGCAAGAAAAAGTAATTAACTTAGTCCCACCTAGCTCGTTACCACAAAACCCTTTAGAAGAAATACAGCAAAATGTCTACACTTGCACGAAGTGTTTTTTAGCTAAAAGCCGGAAGCAGGCAGTAACTTTCCCCCATAGTCAAAAATCACCCGTTATGGTGTTTAATGACATCCCTAGTTTTTATGACCAAATCCAAGGAGAATATTTTAAAGACGAAGTAGGGAAACTCCATTTAAAAATTTTACATTCTTTAGGACTTGACATCAAACAAACTTATTTCACCTCCGTTATCAAATGTGCTTCTTCCATTGAACTAGGGAACCAACTCGAAAAAGTAATGATTTGCCAAGAGCACTTAAAAAAAGAGATTGACCTCGTTAAGCCTAAACTGATTTTAGCGTTTGGGGAAGATACCTATAAATTTTTATTTGGAAAAAAAGATTTTTTGAGCATTCGAGGGCAAAAACTTACTTTCCAAGGGGTTCAAATTGTTTTTACTTATCACCCAAAAGACCTGATCATTGATGAAAGCCTTAAAAAGCATTGCTGGGATGATCTAAAACCTTGTAAAAAAGTAATTGAAGATTTTTTAGAAAAAAAGTAAAAATTATTTATCCCAAATGATATGCCCATTAATGCCATGTCTGTCATAAGTCTTTAAAACATCACAGCAGAATTTTTTTAACTCAATGTTGTTTTTCTCTTTAGCCAGCTCATAAAGACGAATAAACATTTTTTTTCCCGTTTCGGTTTGTTTGAGATTTTTTTTTATAAAATTACGCTTAGCACAAAGAGTTTGCCCATTAGCTAAAGTCGCTTTGCCTCCAAGTTCTTTAGGCTTAATGTGATCAACATGAAGTTCCACTCCTTCTTTCTTACCATTCCCGCAAATGGTACACTTGTACCCATCTCTTTTCAATATTTTATTTTTTAAAGCTGGAGAAAAGTCAAATAATTCCCTTTTTTTATCAGGTTAGGCGTGTAGCGATAAACGCCTTTTTTAACTTTTACCAAATAACCTTTTTGATGAAGGGAACGTATACCTCTATCTGGATCTCGAAAAACTTTATTAGTTTTTTTCTTCCACTCATTAGTAGCCCAATCAACTACCTGAGGATGAGAGATGTTTTTGTTGGGATTTTTTTTAAAAAACTCTAATAGTAAATCTAACTGCGATAACTTTTTTGTCATAGATTAAAACAAAGTCTTTTTCCTTATGTTAGTTTCTTGCTCTAAACGTTTTATAGCTAAATCACAATAACTTTTAGCAATATCAATTCCTTTTCGCTTATTAATATAAGAAGCAATAAGAGTAGAGCCACTACCCATAAACGGATCAAGGACCACATCATCAATAAAGCTAAAAAGTTTGATACATCTTTTCGGCAACTCTAGAGGGAAAGCAGCTGGATGCCCGCCAGAGCCTTTTTTGCTTTGCCCTGAAAAAGTCCAAAGCCCATTAGTCTATTCCATAAACTCTTCTTTGGTGATATCATTTTTTCTACTGCCACTAATTCTCTTCCAACTTTTTTTATACAAAACTAAAATGAGCTCAACCGGAGCAATCACATAAGGTGCAGAAGCCGACAACCAAGACCCCCAAGCTGTTCTACGAGATATATTGCCTTCGTTCCAAATAATAGTGGAGTGATACTGCCATCCAATAGCTTTAGCAACATTAGTAATATCAGCCCCAACCGATTTTTGCCCACCTTTGTTTTTATCAAGGGGGATATTAAGTAAAAAACGTCCATCGTCTTTTGCTAAGGCAAAACATTTTTCTAACCACTTCCTCGTGAAAGCTAGATAATCGTCATAAGATAAACTATCAGAGTTTGACTTGTAATCAATACCCACGTTATAAGGTGGAAGAAGTTATAATCAAATCGATAGAGTTAGTAGGAACTACTGAGGTAGTAAGGATATTATCATGGTAAATAGTTGTATCTTTATTTCTAAAATAAGGGGTCATTAGTATTAATTTAAATAAATAACTATAGAAATAATTGTGAAATGATTTAATAACATTAATGAATCTTAAACAATAATGATATTTTATTATAGCATAGAAAAACGAAAAGTTAAAATCACTATTTTTAGTAACTAATAAAAATATTTAAGAATATAATTTATCGTATGGTTAATTTATATATTGATATGACTTCGGGGGTGGCGGGAGATATGCTTGTAGGGGGCCTTCTTCATCTCTCTGCTGACTTAGAAGCAACTAAAAAATATTTACTAGAAAAATTAGCGAAACTTGATTTAAAAGAGCCCATTACTCTTAAAGAAGAACTAGTAAAAGTAAATGGGATAACTAGCCTTAAAATAAAATTTTCTACTCCCGAAGACGACTGGTTTAAAGAAAAAAACCAAGATCAAAATGGAGAACACCATCACCACCATCGTCATCGACATTTTTCTCACATTAAAAAGCTTATAGAAAATTCCCAACTTTCTACTTGGGTTAAAGAAAAAACTATTACAGCTTTTACTTTGTTAGGAAAAGCCGAAGGGAAAGTGCATAATCAAAGCCTAGAAAAAATTCATTTTCATGAAGTTGGTTCCTTAGATGCTATTTTAGAAATAGTTAGTTTTTATGTTTTATTAGAAAAGCATCAAATTAAAAAAGTTTTTTCATCAGAAATTATAGTAGGAAGCGGGTATGTCGATTGCCAACATGGCAAAATGCCGGTCCCGGTACCAGCGGTAGTGGAAATGTTAGCGATGAAAAAAGCCCCTTTTAAAAAAATCCTCGAGAATACCGGGGAGTTAACTACGCCTACAGGCCTAGCTTTAGTTTTAAGCAGTACTACTTCTTTTGAATTTCCCAAGGGACAGTTGATCGAAAAAACCGGCTACGGTGCTGGCCATAAAGTAATAAAAAATTTGACAAACGTCGTTCGTCTTTTATACCTAAAAGAAAGAACTTCAACAGATAATCCTCTAGACCACGATGAAGTGGTCGAAATAAAAACCACTATTGACGATATGACTGGCGAAGAGATGGGGCTAATGTTAGAAAAACTTCTTGCTTTAGGAGCTTTGGATGTTACCTATAAAAGTGTTTTAATGAAAAAAGGCAGGATAGGGTACGAGCTAAATATCTTATCCACCACTACTGCTAGTGAAACCTTAGAGGTATATTTATTGAAAAATTCTAGTGCTTTGGGATTTCGTTATCAAACTTTAAAGCGCAAAAAGCTAGTACGAAAAATAAAAATTTTAAAAATAAAAAACCCCCAAGACCCTCAAGGAAGAAAGATCGAAGTGATAGTTAAAGAAAGCTACTGGGGGAGTAATTTACTAAAAAAAAAAATAGAATTTGATTCCCTTAAAAAAATCACTGAAGCAACTTCCCTTAGTATAAAAGAGGTCTATGCTTTGGTAGAAAAAATTTATAATAAAAATTAGCTAACCAAAAACGAATCATTTAAAAAAACCTTCATCTATTGCTCTTTTTTTTGGCTCTTTCAATCCCGTGCATAAGGGGCATATAAAAATATGTCAAAGTATTTTTAAAAAAACTAAGTTAAACCTTAAAGCAATTTGGTTAGTTTTATCACCGCATAATCCATTTAAAAATAAGAATGAATTAATCGCGCCTCACCACCGCTTAACTATGCTCAATTTAGCATTAGCTCAAGAAAATAAATTTAAAGCTTGTTCTTTAGAGCTAACCATGCCCCAACCTAATTATACCCACCAAACTTTAACCAAACTACAAGAAAAACATCCCACTGAAAACTTTAAAATTATTTTAGGAGAAGACAACTTGCTTACTTTTTTTCAGTGGAAAAACGCTGATTGGATTTTTAAAAATTTTCCTTTAATTATGTACCCTCGCAGGCAATCAAACTTAAAGCCTACCCCGAAAAATTTCTTGGAAAAATTTAAAACAAATCCTCAAAATATTTTTCTTCAACAAGAAAAATTATTAGAAATAAGCGCCACCACAATACGAGAAGAAATTAAGAAAGGAAATTACCAGTTAGAAAAATATTTGCTTGCTTCGACTATTGATTATTTGAAAAATAAAAACCTATTTAGCTAAAGGATAAAAAATGCTCACCATAAACGAAACCATTTGCCATGAACTTCGAGAGTATGCTCAAGTGGAAAAGCAAGAGTTCATGCATCACTTTTTTCGAACTGGGCCTGGAGAGTACGCCGAGGGAGATAAAATTTTAGTGGTCCCCGTTCCTATCCAAAGGAAAATTGCTAAAAAGTATTTTAAAACAATAAAACAAAAAGAACTTTTAAAGCTCCTGCATTCTCCTTGGCATGAAGAAAGACTGACAGCTCTTATAATTTTAACTTACCAATTCGAAAAAGCCGATGAAGAAGAACGGGAAAGAATTTTTAATTTTTACTTAAAAAAAACGAAGTATATCAATAACTGGGATTTGGTTGATTGCTCGGCTTACAAAATCGTTGGAGTTTTTTTACTTAAACGAAACAAAAATATTCTTTATCAATTAGCGCAGTCGAAAAGCCTTTGGGAAAGGCGCATTGCAGTTGTTGCTACCCTAGAGTTTATTCGACAGGGCGAATTTACCCCTACTATGAAAATTGCCAAAATGCTCCTTAATGACGACCATGATTTGATTCACAAAGCAGTGGGTTGGATGATTCGAGAAGTAGGAAAACGAGAAGAAAAAGTTCTAACTAATTTCTTAGAAAAGCACAGCACTCAAATGCCTCGCACTATGCTCCGCTATGCGATTGAAAAACTAGAAAATAAAAAATATTATCTTAACAAAAAATAAATATTTATTCGATATAAATTTTATCTAATCGCCTACTACCAAAAGAACATAAAATATCATAAGGATGAGTTTTTTTATGATTACTCCATTCTTCTACTAAAATTGTTTGCTGACTTTTTTTATCTTCCCCTAAGAGGGTAACCTCGTCTCCAATTTTTATATGCTTTTCTTGATCTAATAAATCGACAGTAAGGTAGTCCATCGAGAGTCTCCCAATAATAGGAAACTCCAAGCCGTTAATGAGCACTCTTCCTTGATTACTCAAAGCAAACGGAAGACCATCGGCATAACCGGCAGAAACTGTTCCTACCCAAGTTGGTTTTTTAATGGCAAAAGTTTTAGCATAACCTACAGTGAAAGGAGGAGTTAAAAGCCTCTTGCTAATGAGATGGCTTTTAAAAGCCAAGCAAGGTTTTAGCCCAAAATCAAGATAACGGCGAGTAACCCCATAAAGGGCAATCCCCGTTCGAACAAAATGAAGATAACTTTGGGGATAATTCATAATAGCATCCGAATTAGCTAAGTGCAGTTTTATTTTTTTCGTGGTAATTTTTTTCTGCAGATTATTTATCAAAAAATCAAACCTTTGCAACTGGGACTTAGTGAGTGCGTCTTTTTTTTTATCCGCGTTAGAAAAATGAGAGAAAATACCTTTGACTTCTAAATGAGAAAGATTAAAAATTTTCTCTATCTCGGGTAAAGCATTTTGATGATTAAGACCTAAATTTCCCATGCCAGTATCGAGATAAATTTGTACTTTAGCTGACTTTTTTTTCTTCCTAGCTAGAGTGCTAACCAGTTTAGCTGAATTAAAATTAGTAAGCGGGATTAGCACATCTAAATCAATTAAATGGCTTATCTCGTCTTGTAAAAAATCACCTAAAAGATGGATCTCTCCATCAAAAATTTTCCTCACTTCATAGGCTTCCTGCAGGCAAGAAATAGCAACTTGACTCACCTGATTGGCTTTTAAAACTTGGACGATTTTCTCATAGCCCATCCCGTAGGCATTGGCTTTAATCACCACCAATAAATCTTTTTGAACTTTTTTTTTTAATACTTTTAAATTATACTGATAATGCTTTAAGTTAATAATGAGTTTATTGCGCAAAATAATTTTAGGTTTGTTAGTCACTTTTATTATTTTTTTTAGGGATTTTTTTTAAAGGTTATAAAATATTTTATTGAGATGAATCTCTTTTTTATCTATATTATACTCTTGATTTTCTAGCTCACTTAGAGGTAAATACTTCATATTTTTGTTGAGCTTGCCAATTATTTCTTTTTGATAATTATCGATCTCTTTTAACTCACAGTAAACAAACTCTCCCCCGCCTTGCCAATTAACGTTTTTAGAAATACCTAACTCTTCTCCTGCAATTACTTTACTTAACCGCTTCACTGCTATAGCTTCTAAGTAGTTCATTTGCTCTATTCCAATATACTGCCTCCGCATTTTATGGGCAACCGCACAAGTCGTTCCACTCCCTAAATGGTAATCTAAAACAATATCTCCAGGTTCACTAGCTTGATCAATAATAAAATGAAGTAGTTGTTCCGGCTTAGGGTTATTAAAAATTTTCTGCCCAGCAAATAATTTATAAAGCTCTTCTGTGCTCGACTTCGTAGAAAAAAGCCCTAAAGAAGAAACTATTTGTTTATTATGTTTATAATTGTTTAAAAATTCTTTCCTAGCCGGGTATTGTTTTTCTGCCTTGGGAAAAATAATAACTTTTTCTTTAATCCACTTTTCCAACTTTTCTTTAGCATAAGGCGTTTCAAAAGTAAAAGCCATCCCGTTACTTGGATTAATAATTGTTTTATTCGTAAAACCTTGACCAAACCTCTGCAAGTACTGCCTTTTCCAAGGGCCCCTAGGGTCATTGTCCGGATTGCGAAACTCTTTTTCTTCTCGCGCTATTCCCTTAAAGCTAAAAAGAAATTTATCCTTGGCATAAACTAGAATATTTTCATAATTATCTACTACCTTATTTCCTGTAACAATTCCCGTTGCTCCTTTTTTGGTTTGCCAAGTAAAATTAATCACGTAATTTTCTCGTCCGCAAACTTCATCTAACAAAACTTTTAAATAAGCATGCTCAAAATTATTAATGCTAATAAAAATCGCCCCGTCATCTCGGAGCATTTCCCTAGCTACTTCTACTCTGTTTTTCATAAAAGTTAGCCACGTGGAATGATTAAAATTATCGTTATACTTAAAACTGTTTCTACCCGTATTGTACGGTGGGTCGATGTAGATGAGTTTTACTTTTCCGGCAAAATTATTCTTAAGACTATGAAGGGCTAATAAGTTATTTCCTTTAATGACGAGATTATCTTGAATGGTGCCGGCTTTGTCTTTTTTTATTTCACTTAACGCGAATTCTCCTGCTTGATTTATTTTTTTAAAGCGAGTAAGCACTTTCGGTTCTAAGAGCCTACTTATCTCATCCTGGTGAATAATTTCATTATAAAATATTTCTTTTTTATGTTTAACTTCTTCTCTACTCTGCCCCCCTGCTAAAATCGCTTCCTTATAAGGCCAAGCCAGCACCACGTCGTCAAACTTTTTAATAAAATTATCTTTTTTGATTAATCCTATTTTATTTTTATAGGCCACAGAAGAAGCAGTAAAGTACTCATTACCAGCAAAAAAATCAAACAAAACTGAGTGATTAAAAACCCAGCTACTTTTTACTTTTTTAAAGAAATCTTTTTTAGTTACTTTGTTTTCTAATAAAAGTTGAATTAAATCATCATCTAATTTTTGGATTGCTTCTAGTATTTTATCAACCAAAAGACGATTATTTTTATCGATAAATTTTTTATTTTTGTCTTGGCTAAAGATAGCTTCTAAAACTTTTACTAATGGTAGTTTTTTCATATTGATTTTAAAAGGCGTTGAATGGGGCCAATATTTTCATCAGTTGTTTTTCTAAAGCCTGAAACAGCATCATTTTTAATCTATGGAGAAATTAGAAATTTTTATTTTAAAGCAAAAAATAGGATTGAAAATTTTTATAAAAATTCTACCATAAAAAATTTTAAGACCAATAATCTTAAGTGCTTTAGTCAAAATAAATTTATTCTGCTTGTTTTTTAGTTTATAATTTCTATGTTTTTAAAAAGTTATCAACAGGGATACAATTATATGGAAGTACAATTATACAACTCTCTAACCAACAAAATTGAATCTTTTTCTCCTATTACCTCAGAAGAAGTGAAGATTTATTCTTGTGGGCCGACTGTTTATGATTATCCGCATATTGGCAATTATCGTTCTTTCGTTTTCTCTGATTTTATCCATCGCTTTTTTAAATTATTAGGCTACAAAGTCCAAATGGTGATGAACATCACGGATATTGATGACAAAACCATCAAGGCTTCGGTTAATCAAAAAACTAGTTTAAATGACTATACCGATAAATATACTAAAGCTTTTTTTTCCGACTTAAAAAAATTAAATTTTCTCCCCGATAAAACTTACCCTAAAGCAACGGATCATATAAAAGACATTATTACTATGATTACTACCCTTGTAGAAAAAAAAATTGCTTACGAAATAAATGGGTCAGTGTATTTTGCTATCGCTAAATTTAAAGACTATGGGAAGCTAAGCAACATTGATATTAATAAAAATTTAATTGGCGAAAAAAACTATCAACTAAGCGATGAATATCAAAAAGAAAACATTGCTGATTTTGTCCTATGGAAAGCTCATCGTTCTAGTGATGGTGGGAATTACTTCCCGAGCCCGTGGGGACTAGGTCGACCAGGTTGGCACATCGAATGCTCGGTTATGAGTAAAAAATACCTAGGGGAACATTTCGACATTCATACCGGAGGGATCGACAATTGCTTCCCTCATCACGAAAACGAAATAGCTCAATCGGAAATTGCTAATGATAAAAAATTTGTTAACTACTGGATGCATGTTTCTCATCTCCTAGTAGAAAATGAAAAAATGAGTAAATCGCTCAACAACTTTTATACCCTAAACGACTTACTAAAAAAAGGCTATAACCCGCTTAGCCTTCGCTATATGCTCATCTCTACTCACTACCGAAATAACTATAATTTTACTTTTGCCGGAATCCAAACAGCTGATACCACACTTAAAAAAGTAAACCGTTTCATTCAAACAGCTCAAGAAAAAAAATCATTAGCCTCCAAAAAAAATAACTCCGAAAACAACTTCTCTGCTAAAATTAAAGAATTTGAAAATAGTTTTATTAACCACCTCAAACAAGACTTTAACATCTCAGCCGCACTAGGAGCTTTCTTTGATTTCATTAACTTTTCCAATAAAAACGACTACACTTATCATAACTGGGAAACCGCTCTTAGTTTTATCGAAAAAGCCAACGCCGTCTTAGGAGTTTTTGATTTAACGGATAGCCCCAGTAAGATAGAGATTCCTCATGAAATTGAAAAACTACTCACCGAAAGAAACCAAGCCAAACGCAGCAAAGATTTTGCTTTAGCTGATAAGCTAAGAGATGAAATCAATCAAGCCGGCTACCTTATCGAAGACCGGGCAGATGGTAGCCGATTAATCCTTAAACGTTAGTTAGTTTGCTTCCGAATAAACTAGTTTATGGGCTGCATCCGGTTGCTGAACTCATTAAAAAAGAGTATAAATTTAAAAAAGCTTACATCCAAAAAAATCTCGAAACCCCCTTTCAAGAAAACTTAATCCGTTATTGTAAAGCGAAAAAAATTAACTTTTATTTTGTCGAAAAAAAAGAATTAAACCAACTAACCCAGCAAGCTAATCATCAAGGCTTCGTTTTAGAATGCAAAACTGATTTTCAAAAGATAGTAGATTTAGATAATTTTTTAGAAAAAATTGCAGGAAATAAAAATGCTTTCGTGACCATTTTGGATCAAATAACCGACCAGCATAACGTAGGAGCCATTGTTCGCACAGCCCATTTTTTTGGTTGCAGTTTAATCATTATGGAGAAGCGGAAATCCGCACCGATTAACGACGTAGTCCATAAAGTCTCGGCGGGAGCTTCGTTAATTATTCCCTTCTACATTTGTGAAAAGATTACTCAAGTGATTACTAGCTTAAGAAAATACCATTACCATATCTGGGCAACTGAAATTAATAGCGAGAATTCCTTAACTTCTTTCAATCAAAAATCTTTTGCCCCGATTAAACAAGCAGTGATTTTCGGCTCCGAAGGAGAAGGGGTTCGCCCCCATATCGTAAGGGCGGTGGATAGTACTATTGCCATCCCTACCAATAGCACGGCCGGTAATAATTTCAACTCTTTAAACGTCTCGGTGGCTGCGGGGATAGTGCTGTATCAGCTTACGAAGAGAGGTGTGGGATGAAAAAGCTAAGTTTACTAATTATATTTTATAAAAAAACTAATTATTAATTTATGAATACAAAAAAATTTAACATATTAGATTTATTTTGCGGATGTGGTGGATTAAGTAAAGGATTTGAAAAAGCAGATTTCAACATTATCTTAGGCATAGAAAGTGATAAAAATATTGGGAAAACTTTCGAAAAAAATCATAAAAAATCTAAAATATTAATTGATGATATAACAAAAATAAATGTAAAAAAACTTAAAAAAATTTACAAAAATATAAACGTTATAATAGGCGGACCACCATGTCAAGGTTATTCATTAAAAGGCAAACGTAGAGGGCTTGAAGATAAAAGAAATTTTTTGTTTGAAAAATTTGTAGAATTTGTGAAAATTTTCAAACCTATTTTTTTTTTGATGGAAAATGTTCCAGCAATTCTTTCAGAAAAAAATGGCTTTTTTAAAAAAGAAATTATAAAAAAATTTAGAAAAATTAATTACGAGTTAGATATAAAAATCTTAAATTCTAAATATTTTGGAGTTCCACAAAGTAGAAGAAGAGCATTTTTTTTAGGAAGTAGGAATAATTTTTTAAATTTGCCAGAAGAGAATAAAGATAGAAATGAAGAAATTTCAACATGGGATGCAATTTCAGACTTATCTTATCTTGATTCAAATGAAGGGGACTTCCAAGCTAAATATAAATATGAAGCAAAAAGCAAATACCAAAAAGAAATGAGAAAAAAGTCTTTTAAACTATATAATCATATTTCAACAAATCATTCTAAAAAGTCAATAAGAAGATTATCATTAATTCCTCCAGAAAAAGGGAAAGAGTATTTAAAAAATATAAAAATAACTTCAACTTTTGGTGAAACTTGGGGGAGACTTGAAAAAAACAAAGTAAGCCCTACAATAGTTACAAGATTTGACACTCCTTCTAATGGAAAAAACTCACATCCTTATCTAAATAGGGCAATAACACCAAGAGAAGCAGCAAGAATACAATCTTTTAGTGATGATTTTATATTTTATGGGAATAAATCTTCTATAATAAAACAAATAGGGAATGCAGTTCCTCCTTTATTTTCCTATGAAATAGCAAAGCATATAAAGAAACAATTGGAAAAATAATAAAAAAATTATATTTTCAAACTAAAAGAAATGAATAAAGAAATAAAATTAAATAAGGTTTATAATGAAGATTGTTTCAAAATTATGGGAAAAATAGCGAATAATTCGGTAGATTTAACTTTAACTGATATTCCTTATGAATTTGTAAATAAAAAATCTAATGGATTAAGGAAATTAGATAAAGAAAAAGCTAATGAAAAAACTTTTAAATTACAACCATTTTTAAAAGAAATATTTAGAATCACTAAAGGAAGTGGGTATGTTTTTTGTGGGAAAGAGCAGGTGTCAGAGATTTTTTCTTTTTTTAACGAAAAAAAAGTATCAACTAGATTGATGGTTTGGGAAAAGACGAACCCTTCTCCTATGAATTCTCAGTATTTATGGATGAGTGGGATTGAGTGTTTTATTTATTTTAAAAAACCTAAGGCTGTTTTTAATGAAAGATATAAAAATAGTGTTTTAAGATTTCCTAATGGGTGTAGCAGAATTCACCCTACTCAAAAACCAATAAAGCTTTTTGAATATTTAATAAAAGTTTCATCGAATGAAAACAATATTGTTTTTGATCCTTGTATAGGGAGTGGAACTACTGCTTTTGCTTGTAGAAATTTAAATAGAAATTTTATTGGTTGTGAAATAGATAAAAAATTTTATGATTATATAAATCTAAAATTAAATGAAAATACAATTTTAAATTTTTTTTAAAATGAAAATAACAGAATTATTAAAAAATATCAATGACATTAAAAAATCTTTTGTCTTAGGAATAATTTATGGGTGGACTTTAGTAGATAAAAAAAACAAACATATTTTTGCTTATTCAAGTTATAAAACTGGAAAGAAAATAAATAAAGTTTTTAATGAGAAGCCCAATTTTGAAGAATATTACAAAAAACATAAAACTAAATTAAAAGAATTTTTAGGAGATGAATTTGAAATAGAATTAAACTCAGAAATAAAAAACAAATTCAAATTTGCAAACAAAAGAATAGGTTCTGGCATTTCAATAATTATTGAAAATGACTTAAAAAATGAAAATAATATAGATAATGAAATAAATATTTTGAATAAAATTGAAAAAGAATTAATAGAGAGCAAAAAGGAGTCTAAGAAATTTTTCTTAATTGGCTTAATGGATTCAAGAGGTTCTTTAGATTTTAAAGCAAACTTTATATCCATTGATATAGATAAAGCAACAAACCCAAAAATAGTTAGAAAAAAACTTAGTAAATTTAATGATTTAGTGGGATTAATATTTAATTATAACCCAAGAAAACTTCAAAGAAATTCAAGCAAAAAAAATGATCAATTTAGATTAAATCTAGATTATTTCATGGGAAATTTTGGACTTTTAAATCCTTTTAAAATAGATTATTATAAAAAAGTTAAAAATGAATTTAAAGAAAAATTAATATACGATAATTTTTTATTTTTAGATAAAAATTATTTAAATATGAAATTAAATAAAAGTTATTTAAATTTAAAAAATTTACAAATTAATGATCTCCATCAAAAGATAGTTGATGAAAACTTATCTAGGAATGTAGAAAAATCGCTTATTGAAAATTACAGAAAAGAAAATTATTCATTTTTAGATACTGATGAAGAGATACTTTATTCAAGTCAAAACATTAAAAATATTGCTAAAATCAATGCAGATTTTAAATGTGAGCTTGATAAAAACCACAAAACATTTATGGCAAGAAAAGACAAAAAAAATTATGTTGAAGCACACCATTTAATTCCATTTTCAAAGAGAAAAGATTTTAAAACGAGTATAGACATAGAACAAAATATAGTTTGTTTATGCCCGAATTGTCACAGGAAAATACATCTAGGCTTAGAAAAAGATATAACTAATATGTTAAAAATACTATATCAACGTAGAAAAAATTCATTAAAAAGTTTTGGTATAACCATAAATCTAGATTTATTAAAAAAGTATTATCATATTGATTAAATTCTAATATTAATATAAATTACTATTTAAAAGGCAAAAAATGAATAAAACAAAACTCCTAAACGCCGAGAAAAAGTTTTTTGAAAAGCATCCTCAAGGATTTGCCGAGCCCATGTTTCAAGAAATTATGAAAAAGCATAACGTAGCTAAAATGACGACTTTATGTCAAGAGTATTTTGCTTTAGAGCAATTTCAAAAACCGCTTACCATAATAGACAATATGATAAAAATTATTAGCCGAGCGAGTATGGTGTCTTTATTCGAAAAACCAAAGTTTCGAGATTTTGTAAAAGAGTTAAAGCGTGGCGAAAAAATTATCCTTAGTAAAAGTTTAGAAAACGTCCTCCATGGGGATACGGCTGAGGGATTTTCTACTATGGTAGATATCCTCAAGCAAGGGAAGCTCGCCAAGTGGAGTTTGATGACGATTATTCCTTTTTACTATTCTCCAAGAGAAGAAGTTTTCGTCAAACCTACTACCACCAAGCATATTATTAAGTATTTGGAAGTCCCTACTCTCATCTATCGCCCTACTCCTTCTTGGGATTTTTATAGGCGCTTTCGCTCCTTGATTAACCAAATAAAACAAGACGTTAATCCCAGCCTTTCTATTTCTAATGCTGCTTTTACTGGATTTTTAATGATGAGTGGCGATGAAGATGAAATGGAGTAAAAAAAGATGGTGCAAAAGTAAGTGCTCTACTTTCACACCAGTAATACTTTTATTTTTTAGTTAAAAGTTTTTTATTATTGCTTTAATCGTAAAACTTCCCCTAGCATAGTATCCGAGGTAGTAATGGAACGAGAGTTTGCTTGGAATCCTCGTTGAGTTACGATCATATCGGTAAACTCCGAAGCCAAATCGACATTAGACATTTCTAAAAAACCGGCTTTGATTTTCCCCGCTACTTCACTACCAGCAGGAGAAATGTTAGCTAACCCAGAGTTAATGGTCTCATCGAAATAGGTTTCTCCGATTTTATCTAAACCTTGTGGGTTAGTAAAAGTCGCTAAAGCGATTTGCCCTAGTTCTCGTTTAACTCCATTCGTATAACTTCCCACAATAACTCCACTATCGTTAATGTTGAAGCTTTCTAAATAACCTAGCTTAGTGCCATCTTGAAAAAATGCTTTTGTACTAGATGGCGAAGCAAATTGAGTAATGCCATCGTACTGCCCAGCTGTGCCTAACTCAAGGGAAATCACCGAAGGCTCACTTCCCGGTGCTTGATAGCGCATTTCTACCGCCAGCATATCTCCCGTTGCCCCTATAATGGTGTCAGGAGTCGCAGGATCTGATATACTAGTAATGGCTCCTGCTTCGTTGAACCGGACAATAAAATCATTACTAACATCTGCGTCATTTACTCCTGCTTGAACATCTGCTATCTCTTGGCTTTCGGCGTTAAATACTCTTGTAGTAACTAACCATTCATTAGGGATTTCTGCTCCATTGGCATCTAGCCTTTTAGTAAAGTTGAGTTGTAATTCTTGTTCTTCTCCTCGACTATCGACGACTTTAATTGTACTTACCCAAGAGCCATCGGCAATAGCTTTAGCCGAAGGATTATCAAGCGGAATAGTAGGAGTTAGGAGATTAAGGTTAGAGCGAAATCTCACTAAACTAGTAGCTCTAGCTTCTTCTTTTTTACCAATCTCTACTTTAAGGTCATCTAAACTACTAGCCGGATTAATGAAAGTAGTACCATCAGCGTTAGTAGTTGCTTGATAGCCCTGTACCCTAAACCCGTTAGCTTGATTAACAAGAGTTCCTTCACTATCTAGACTAAACGCTCCTGCCCGAGAATAAATAGTTTGCTCTCCTTCCCTTTGGACAAAAAATCCTGAGCCGGAAATGGCTAAATCGGTATTCACCCCAGTAGTCTGCATTGATCCTTGAGTGTGAATCGTATCAATCGCTGCTATCTGCACGCCTAGTCCTACTTGTTTGGGATTAACTCCTCCTTTTTCTTCATCGGGCCGAGCAGCCCCACTTAAGGTTTGAGACAAAAGGTCTTGGAAAGTCACCCTGTCTCTTTTATAGCCGTGAGTATTGACATTACTAACGTTGTGGCCGATAACATCCATCCTAGTTTGGTGATTGTTTAATCCGGAAACTCCCGAATAAAGTGATCGCATCATAATCTATTGCTCCTCGTTTTTATTTAATTGTTTTAAGGTTATCTTCATAACGCTTAATTTTTTCTTCATTTGGTTGATTTGTTTTACTAGTTTCACTTAGCAGAGAAGTCACTTTATCTAAATTTACTTTCTGCCCATTGATAACCACTTCTTGATTTTGAGTAAGGCTAATTTTTTCAATCACCCCCGTTCGATATTCTCCTTGGTAATTAGCAAAGCTTACTTTTTTACCAACTAAATTCATATTTGCTAATTTGCCAAATTCTGCCTGCAATTTCTCCACAGAGTTATTGACGTTCTTCATTTGCTCAAGGGCAGAAAACTCCGCCATTTGAGAAATAAACTCGGTATTACTCATAGGTTTTAAAGGGTCTTGATGAGAAAGCTGAACGGTTAATAATTTTAAAAATTCATCTTTCCCCAAGTTTTCCGTAGTCGTCTGGCTTAACGCTTCATTAATGCTTTTTTGATTAATACTAGGATTTTGAAGAGCTGCCTGAGATAAAATATTAGTTTCCATTGTTTTCCTTTAAATTATTAAATTCAATACCTTCTGACTTCTAAGATCAATAATGGCATTTCCAGTAGTTAGTTGATTATTCTCCATACTATTTTTTGAATCTACTTTTTTATCTTCTGCCAACCAAGTAGAAAACTCTTCTTTATCAGAAGAACTTTTTTGTTGCAAATCAATCCCCAGAGAAAGCAGGTCAATGTTTTCTTCCGCCAAATACTGTTTTAGGTCCATTAGTTTTTGTTCCATAATTTCTTTTACATTGTAATTATCGACTAAAAGTTTAAGGTGCAAGAAATCATTTTCTTTTTTCATGATTATCTTAATTTCTCCTAAAGCTTCTGGTTTCAACTTCACGGTCATTACTTCTTTTCCTTCCACTAAACCATTTTTAATGTTTTTGATAAGTTGATTCTGCAAAAGCATAGGATCTAACTTTTGCCCACCACTTACTTTACTAAAAAAAACATTCTTATCTAAAAAAGAATTATTCTCACTTTTGACAAAAAAGCTAAAATTATTATCCGGAGAAAAATTATTTTGGAACCCTTTTGCATCAACAACCGTGAAATTAGTATTAATCAAAGCAGGAGAAGTAGGAGCGATTTTCTTGCCCGAAGATAAACTTTCTAAGACAACAAAGTTATTCGAACTAGCGATTTTAGGCGAAGAATTACTACTATTATGGATAGGAATTTTGGAACTATTTTTATTATTTTTAATGTTCCCTTGCATCACCGTATAAGACGCCTCCCCATTTTTTACCGGGCTTAGTTTTTTTTGATTTTCGATAACTTTAGCATCTTCCCACAGCTCTTTTAAATCATTTAGAGTTTTAACTCTTTCAACTGTTTCTTCGTTAAAGGTATTGAAAGGCAAATTAATTGGCAAAATGTTTTTTAAGGCATCTTTTTGTTGGAAAAGAAAGTTTTTTATTTCTGCAGGTCTCGCTGTCGAAATATTTTCTTTTTTAAAAAAGTTTTGGAGCTCTTTTAAGAAATGTCCTAAAAAACCATTTTGATTACCATCAAGAGCGTCTATTTGCTCATCCAAAGATTGGAAAAATTTTTTTAATTCTTGTAGAATTTTTTTACCTTCATCTAGTTTACTAGTTTTACCGGTTTTATCGATTAGCTTATCTAATAAAGCGTTGATTTTCTTAATTACTTCTTTTGAAGTTTTTTCTCCTCTAGTAAAATTAATTGATTTATTTTCTAATGTTTCTATTGCCACGCCAGCTTTTTCTGTTACTGTTTTTTTTTCTTTACTTGTCGCTTCTGTTAAAAAATTACTAAATGGTTTTTCATTAGCGAGATCTTTTTTTTCAAAAGATTTTGTTTTAAGTGGCAATTCATTATTACTTTTAGCTGGGGATAAAATATTAGTAATCTTCATTTTTAAATTAAAAAATTCAAATCCTTCTTCATAGTCTTTTTTGTATTTCGGAAAATTTAAAAAATGATAAATGAATTTTTATAAAAATAATTTTTTCAATTTTTTTCTTTAGTTTTTAAAAAAAATAAAGAGAAAAAATTGATCTAATAATGAATTTATTTTTTTTTGCTTTTTTGCGTTACCCAGAAAAAACTCAAGCTTCCACCAATTAAACCAGCAAAAATCACTCCCCACTCTAGAGAAACAAGACTAAAGGGAATAATTAAAATTCCTCCACTAAGCATCGCTAACCCTATTTCCTTTTTTACTAAGGCGCTTTTAAAAAATAAGCATAAAAAATAAATGGGATTGGTAATAAGGAGTGCTACGTAAATCTCTTGGCTTAAGTAATCAACCACAATGAACCCTAAGTAAGTACAAGTAATCCCCACAAAAAATAAAAAAAAGTTGGAATAAAAATAATAGTTTTTTATTTTGCTTGGGGGGATCTTTTGATAATTTTCAATAAAATTATTCCACCCTGTAATAGCCACAAAGTGCACTCCCAAGACATACCACAAAGATTTTTTTTGCTTAGCAAAAAGAGGGACTAAAATAAAAGACATAGGGAAAAAGCGAATATTAATTAGAAAAACCGAAATAAGCATATTAAAAATGGAAGCGCCAATGCTAAACTGATCGGCCAGAACTATTTGGCTTGGTAAAGAGTAAACAAAAGCAGAAGTAAAAATGGATTGCGCTAGACTAAATCCAGAATAAGAGTAAAGATTACCTAAAGAAAAAAAAGTTATGGCAACAGCTAGCGCAGGTAACTGAAATATATCTTTAAAGGCAAGGAAAAAAACTTCCCGGTTAGTAGTTTTTAAATAATTATCACCATTAAAACGAGAAGAAAAGGAAGGAGTAGATTTTTCTTGAGGGAGATTGTTATCCCCCAAGAAATAATCTTCCTACTTTAGGATTTTTTAATAAACTTTTTCCTTCATCGGCCAAAGCTACCATACCAGAAACTAAAACATACCCCACATCGCTAAAAGATAAACCTTTTTTAGCATTCTGCTCTACCATAATGATAGTTTTTTTTTCATTTTTCTTTAAATCTTCTAAAATCTCGAAAACCATATCAATAAAACGTGGCTCTAAACCAATAGAAGGCTCGTCAATGAGAATAATCTCTGGCTCCATAATAAGAGAACGAGCTATTTCTAATAATCTCCGCTCACCACCCGATAAGGTTCTCGCTAATTGATCTTTTCTTTTGTTTAGTCGTTCGTATTTTTCAAATATCTTTTCTACTTTCTCAGCAACTTCCTGCTGATTTTTTTCGGTAAATCCACCCAGCATCAAATTTTCTCGAACACTCATTTTGGGGAAAATAGAATTATTTTGCAAAATATAAGCTATTCTACTACTAGTTAGTTTTTTGTTAGCTGCTAACTTGGTGATATTTTTTTTCTGGACAATAACTTCACCTTTAAAAACATCAGCAAAACCAAAAATAGAATGAAGAATAGTCGACTTGCCAGCTCCATTAGGGCCGATTAAACAAATTGATTTCCCTTTACTAGCAAATAAATTTACCCCATGGAGGATCTCCATTTTGCCATAACCAGCAAATAAATTATTAATTTCTACATTAATCTCACCCCCGGCCAGTTTTTTCAATTCATCAATGGAAGGAGCTTGGCGACTAATTTTTTTCGCCTCTTTTTCAATTTCAGCGAAACTTACTAGCTGATCTACTTTACCTTCACCGTAACCTTTTATTTTACTCACATTTATCCTCCTAAATAAGCATCTATTACTTTTTTGCTTTTTTTAATTTCGTCGGGATTCCCCACGGTTAAAATTTCCCCTTGGGATAGACAATAAATTTTTTGGGCTAAATTCATCATCACCCGCATATTATGCTCAATCACTAAAAGAGTGATTTTTAGATCTTTATTCACTCTTTTTAAACAATCAATAATGCTATTGATAAGGGTAGGATTAATCCCTCCAGTTGGTTCATCTAATAACAGAAGTTTCGGTTTATTCATAAGCGCCATGGCAAATTCCAAAAGCTTCTGCTGGCCAAAAGAAAGATCACCGGCTAAAAGTTTTCTCTTAGAAAAAAGACCGACAAATTTTAATAAATCCAAAGCCTCTTCTTCGTCTTTCTTGTCATAGCGGCTTAATAAATTTTTTAAAC
The DNA here is from genome assembly GCA_965277105.1 of Spirochaetota bacterium. Classification (GTDB taxonomy): domain Bacteria; phylum Spirochaetota; class UBA12135; order COTS27; family CAXSBA01; genus CAXSBA01. The sequence continues at coordinate 1,253,958 of OZ255710.1, forward strand.
TACCTCGATAAGGCAAACTAATGAGCATATTGTCGATACAATTTAAACGATGATAAATATGAGTTTGCTGAAAAGTCCTCACTAGTCCTTTACGAGCAATCTCCGAAATAGTTAGTTGAGAGATTTCTTCATTATAAAAATAAATTTTCCCCTGATCAACTGGGTGATCACCTACAATGGAATTAAACAAGGTAGTTTTCCCACAGCCATTAGGCCCAATAAGGCCTGTAATACTATTTTCTTCTACTTCAATATTAATATTACGGTTGGCTTTAATTCCACCGAAACTTTTAGAAACGTTTTCTACTTTTAAAATATTATTCATACTGTTTATATTTAATTTTGTTCTTTATTTTTCTCAATGACGATACCAAAAAGATGAGGAAATTTACCTTTAAGCCACCCCATGATACCTTCAGGGAAGAAAACCACAATAATAACGATAAGTAAACCTAAGGCAATCCTTTGCCATCCTAAGAAATAAATCCAAAAAAATTCTTGAAAAAAATGGAAAATAATAGCACCTAAAACAGCTCCCCAAATATAGCCTTTTCCTCCTAAAATAGCCATCAAAACCATCCACACACCAAAAGTAGGGCCAGCAAAAGCGACGTCGGTTGGGTCAATAAAGCCAATAATATACCCTAAAATTCCTCCGGCGGCACCTAAGAATAAAGCAGAAAAAGACCAATTGAGAGTCTTGACATTAGTGGTATTTACTCCCATAGCCTCGGCTTTATTTTCGTTATCCCTAATGGCGTTAAACAAAAAACCTAACTTAGTTTTGTAAATAAAGCGAAAGAAAAAGATACATTTTATTGCTAAAATAAAAGTTAGGAAATAAAAAAAGTTTCCCTGAGCACTAATATTCGTTAGCTCCTTCGGCCAAATAGGAGTACTTAATCCCGAGCCACCACCTATAATGTCAATGGTCCCCGCTATTTCAGCTGCAGTAATTCCTAGTCCCAAAGTACAAATAGCAAAATATTGCCCACGAAGATTAAGGATTAATTCCCCTAACAACAAAGAAGCCAGAAAAGGAACAATAGTAGCTACTAATAAACCGACGAAAAACCCGAAAAAATAAGGGAACGGTTCAAAAGTAAATGTATTGGTTCCGCCAGCGTGAGTCCACTCTGCTAGATCAAAATAAAGGGATATCTGAACTGCGGGGAGTAAATACATTCCCAAGCCAAAGAAAAAAATATTACCAAAGCTGTTGTACCCTAACTCTCCTCCTTGATTATTCCAAGTAATAGAAAAAATAACGAAAATCCAAAAAAAAGAAATTTGCGAAATGTAATTAGGGAAAACCAGTGGGGATAAGAGGCCAAAAACAATTAATAAGGTTAAAATTAAATTATCTTTTTTCATTATTAATCCTCCTTTTTATTCTAAATATTGTCGCTTTCTTTTAAGGATTTGCCCGCGAACAATTAAAATAACAATTAAAAGCAAGAAAATTATCGCTAAACGAAATTCACTACCTAGAGTATAGTCAGCAAATTCTTCGACAATTCCTAACCCAACTCCCGATAAGATAACCCCTACTAAATTGCCCAAACCAGCAATAATCACAATCATAAAAGAGCGAATAGTATAAGGAAGCCCTATATAAGGATGGATCGCTAAATTAAGCACCACTAAAAAACCAGCCATACCGCAAATAGCCGAGTTAATGGCAAAAGTAATGGCGTAAATTCTATTAGTATCAATTCCTAAAATATGGGCTGCTTGAGGGTTTTGCGCCGTAGCTCTGATAGCTTTCCCCGTTTTTGTATTACGCATAAAAAGAATAAGTGCAATGGCGGTTAATCCACATAAAAGAAAGGATATTATTCTAGCATAAGGGATGATAAGTTGGTCATTTAAAAAAGATAAACTACCAAACCTAGCATCAACAATCTGAACGTCAGGACCAAAAATAGAGTTCATTGCTTGCTGAATAATGATACTAATACCAAAAGTGGCTAAAATGGATATAAATAAATCTCGTTTAATAATCCGAAAGATAATAAGATGATAAAGCGTATAACCTAACGCAAAAAGGATAATTGGCGCTAACAAAAGTCCCAATAACGGGGGAATGCCATTAGCATATAAAATATAGGTCAAATATCCGCCCAAAATGACAAATTCGCCTTGGGCTATGTTAATAATTTTGGTTACCCCCCAGATAAGGGCCATCCCATAAGCAACTAAAGCAAAAATAGAACCAATAGCCACCCCATTGACAATTGTCTGCACCCATAAATTAGGTGCAGACAAAAAAATATTTAAATTTTCTAACATTTTACGACTATGTATAAAACCTATTGCCTTTCATTCCACTTAGGGATAGGATAAACAACCGGAGCTTGAGCCCAGTCACTAGGGGACACTACAATATATTCCCTATCAATAATTTGGGACAATACCATAGGTTTAGCTATATTTTTCCCAGTCCCATCAAATTTAATATTCCCATAAAAAGTCTGAATTTCTGTTTCCGCTAAAGCATCGCGAACTGCTTCTTTATCAAGTGATTGTGCCCTTAAAAAAGCATCAACGAAAACTTGAACAGCAGCCGAAGACTCAGCAGCTTGATAAGGTGGTTGATAACCGTACTCTTCTTCAAAGATTCTAGCATAATCTTTTCCTGTACCAAAAAGCCCATCATCATCTTTATAAGTTAAGTCTTTTTGCCACTGTAAAGCGCATAGGACATAACCCGAACCTCTAGGGGATTTTTCGTGAATACCAGCAGAATCACAATGAGTAAGGGCCATCATATCCACGTTAACCCTTAAATCTTCCATTTGCCGAGCAGCAGTAGCCGCACCTTTAGCATGCCCTGATACTACTAATAAATCAGGATTGACGGTTTTTACTTTGTTAAGAGTAGAAGTCATATCATCTAAGGTTTTGGGGAGATCATCATCAATAACGATTTGGATACCGTATTCTTTGGCTTTTTCTACTACTCCTAATTTTACATCTTGAGAGAAAGGATCGTTTTCAAAAGCCATAGCGATTTTTAAATCACCAACACTCTTCCCACTTCTAGTAGCGTTTTCCACTAAAAAATCCACTGAGCTAGCTAGATATTGATCCGCACTAGTAAGCACAATAAACATATAGCGATAGCCTTTCGTAGATAACGAACGAGAAGCACCATTAGCCTGGACCATAGGGATTTGAAATCTTTCGGTCACTGGAGCAATCGCCGCGGTTAAGCCTGAACTATATGGGCCTAATATAAAATCTACTTCATCTTGCTTAATTAGTCTTTCAGCTAACTGAGCAGCCCTAGCTGGAGTTGATTCATCGTCGTAGTAAATAACTTCTAATTTGTAGTTTTTCCCACCAACGTCGATACCTCCATTTTCATTGATTAGTTTAATTGCTAAATCATATCCATTTTTAGTATGTTCCCCACTAGTTGTGTACTTACCAGTAAGCGAAATAGCAGACCCTAATCTAATTACATTATCTTCACTTTCTGCTTTTTGGCAAGAAAAGAAGAAAACAAAAACAGTAAATATTAAAATTATATTTTTCATTTTTACACCTCCAAAAATAAATTAGTGTAAAACTATAACATAAGTTATATAGATTAAAAAAATTTTTTTATTTTTTGCTTTTTTTTATTTTTTCTATTATTTGCACTTAATTTATAATAATTGATTCTAATATTAATTTAAATTTTTTATTTTAAGAGCTTAATTTAGAAGAAATTCAAGCCTAATCTTGCTAAAAAAAGCTTTTTTAAACTAAAAAACTTGTTAGATTATTTATTTTTCACTATACTCCACTGTAATAGCACTTTTTAGAAAAAAGCTATTACAAAAAAGGGATAGACAAGAATTGGCATTTTTTTTAACCGGTAATTTATTCAAAAGCTATGTTTTCTTACTGCTCATTGTAATTTTTGGGGGAGGGATCATTCTTTTCGCAATTCGTGATTCCAGCAGTGAAATTGTCGAGATTGAAAATGGTACCCTTGATTTATTCGAAACTGACTTTACTCAAGAAATCAATGCTTTCGTCAAAGGGGAAAGTGCGTTTTATTGGCAAGAATTACTTAGCTACAGAGATTTAGATAAGCTTAGCCAAAAAGAAGGGATTAGTTTAGACATCGAAAAATCTTGGGTAGGAGAGAAAAAAGCACTAGCGAATTACTCCCATTATGGTTATGGGACTTATTACTTTAAAATAATTTTACCGCCTGGGGAAAAGAAATTGCATTTACTCTTTTATCCCAAATCCAATCTCGCTTATGAAGTAGAAATTAATGGGGTGAGCCATGGCCGCAATGGAATGGTTGGGAAAAACGCCAATACTTCTAAATCTTCTTATAGTGAGCAAAATATTTTTCTTAATACTCAAGAAGAAGTCCTCCATTTTTTCATTAAGGCTTCGGAGTTTGAGTTTTATTCTTATAATTTAGGTTTTGAAATAAAATTATCTAATAATTTTGACGTGGTAAATGGTTCTAATGATTTAAATATCGTTAACGTGATTATGATTGGTTTTTTCTTTTCCTTTTTTATCTACACCATGATTTTTTACTTGATAAGAAGAGAAGATAGTTATAATCTTTGGATTAGTTTGTTGAGCTTTAGTGCTATTTTGCGGGTTATAAGTGTCAATGATCGACTTTTAAATAATTTATTAGGGATGGAAAACTGGGGAATAACTATCAAAGTAGAGATTTTAAGTTTTTTTTTAGCGCCACTTTTTTATTTTTTGCTCTACTATAGCCTTTACAAAACTTTTTTTAATCGGAAATTTTTTATGATTATTATTAGTCTAATAATTTTAGCTAATATTATCATCCTAGCAAGCCCTAGCACTTTTTTCCCATACATTCTTCCCCCTTTTAGGATATTGATAGGAGTATTTTTTTTATATGTGCTTTTTATCGTTATCCAAGCAATAAAAAAAGAAAAAAAAATAGAAAACTATTACTTTTTTTATATCAATGTTCTTATTTTCTTTTTTATTCTCCATGATTCTTTCATCCACAACAACCTACTCCACAACCGCAGTGATATTGCCTCATTTGCAATTTTTTTTCTAATTATTTATCAAAGCACTTTTAACTTTTATAAACTGCAGACAAGCTATCAAAACCAAGAAAAGATATTAAATGTTTTTAAGAAATTTGTCCCTGCTAATTTTATTAATTTCATCACAGATAATAAAGCAGAAAATTTCAAACTAGGCGATGGAGAAAAAACCTACACGGGTATTATGTTCTTAAACTTTGAAGCGATTTTCAATACCCAAAAAATAAGTGATGAAGAGTATATCGAAAATTTAAATGATTTCCTAACCCAAATTGATTTAATCGTGAATGAGTATGGAGGATTTATTGATAAGTACCTTAACAAAGACATTATGGCGGTTTTTATCTTCGATAAAAAAACCGAAAATGACGGGATCAATAGCATTATCAATGCGGGAGTAAAGATTATTAAAAGCATTAAAAAGCTTAATCAAAGGCAAAAAAAAATTAAATTTAAAATTCACATTGGCATCCATAGTGGAGAAAATATTGTGGGGACAGTAGGCGCCCAAGAGCGAATGGATAGCACCGTTATTGGAGACAACGTCAACACAGCGGCCCGTTTTCAGCAACTAGCAAGTAGATTTTCTATCTCTTTATTAGTTTCTGAAGAAACCAAAAACAATACGATTAATTTTGGAATTAGCTACCCCCAGCAGTACATTGGAGAATTTAACTTAAAAGGGAAAGAAAAAAAACACAAAGCCTATAGGATTTTTGCTGAGCGACTATCATCAGATGAAATAACCAAAAGGAAATATTTTAACTTAGGGATAAGGGCTTGGGAAGAAAGCAACTGGAAAGAAGCAAAAAAATATTTTACTAAAATTAAAAAAGAATGCCAAAAAATTGAAGAAATAGATAACTACTATTTATCTTTAATCAAAAAAGCTAAATAAAGAAATGCCCTTAAAAAACGTTATCCCTATTTTAGCTGCTTTACTTTTTTTAGGAATTATTTGTTTTTTGTTTTCTTTAAACGATCAATCAAAAAAACCTAAATTAAAAAATGGAAAAATTACTTTTTCTCTAGAAGATTTAGATAACATCACCCTTTTAGACGGAGAAGTAAAGTTCTACTGGGATCAATTTATAACTTACTCTGATTATATCAATAAAAATTATTCAGGGAAGGAGATAATGATCCATACCCGAAAAAAATGGCATAATCTAAAAATAAACCAGCAAACTCTACCCAAGTATGGTTACGGTAGCTATGTTTTTAATATTGACTTTAAAAATATCTCGGCAGCAGAAGAAATAAAACTAGAAATTGTCCCTTTTACAACTAGCCCCTTAGAAATAGAAATCAACGGAGAAGTGGTCGTCACTAGGGGTGTTCTAGGCAAGAATAGAGCAAGCGCTATCCCCTCAGGAAAAGATATTTCTTTTAATTTTTATCCCGGAAGTAGAGATTTAACATTTATTATTCGAGTGGCAGAATTTAACATTAGTTCTAACGGCTATTTCCCCAAGATTAACTTAGGGCAAGTAAAAAAAATTGATAACAGCAAAAACCTCAGAACTTTTTTCGATATCTTCATTGCCAGTTTTATGTTTATTGCGATTTTAAACAGTTTGTTGTTTTACATATTTTTAAAAAAGAAATACATCTTAAACCTAGCTTTTTTATTTATGACCATTCTCCCACTTAAGTTGATTAGTGGAGAAAAAGTTATTTATAATTTTACCAGCACTGATTTTTTTTTAACTTTTTTACGCTTTGGTGATGCGATATTTGTTCTATTTTTTATCTTTTTAAATTCTACGTTATACTTTTTCTTAAAAGGTTTTTACAACAAAAAAATCTTTTTTATTTCTACCACTATTTACAGTTTAATTATTATCACCTATTTTTTTCTACCTACCTATATTAATAGTGGCTTGTTTTCTGTATTTAGTATTTTGTTCCTTCTGCAATCCTTTTATTTGCTTTACATTATTGGTCAAGCAGTAAGAAAAAAAATTGATGGGAGCTTGATTTTATTTATAACCAACCTCATGCTGATTATTCTTTCTTTTAATGACCTACTTCTCTACCAAGACATCGACAATATCCCGACGATATTAGAAGATTATAATTCCTATCGTCCCTTTTTTTTTTATATCTTATTCCCGCTACTGTTATTTTTTACTTTTTTTATTATAAAAGAATTTTATTACTTCCAAGAAATTCAAAAAAAGCTATTAAAAATTTTTAGTAAATTTGTTCCTCGCACTCCATTTCTCAATAAAAACATTACCAATATTCAGCTAGCGAAAAATGCTAAAAAAAAAATGTTTGTAGCTTTTTTCGACATTGTTGGATTTACTAATATTAGCGAAAAAATAAAATACGAATTTTTACTAGAATCGCTTAATGAATATTATGATTTTATTTACAACTTTATTAAAGAAAAAAATGGGATTGTTAATAAGTTTATTGGAGATGGAGTTCTAGTAATTTTTCCATCTAACAAAAAAAAAATAGCCATCCAATGCGAAGAAGTGGTAGAAAATTGTTTATTAATTTTTGAAAAAATTAAAGAGCTTAATCAACTTAAAAGAAAAAATATTTTCTTGAAAAATTTAAAAATTCGATTAATGTTAAATTATAGCGAAGTTCATATCGCTAATATAGGCTCTATTAACAGGATGGATACTGCTATTTTAGGAAGTGCTTTCGATGATATTTTTCAGATGGAAAAAATAGCCAAAAAACATAATTCGGATTTCGTTTTTTCCGATAGTTTGAAGAAAAATTTAAAAACTAAAAAATGGGATAGTAAAATTAAACCCATTCTAAAGAGCAAAAAAAAATCTGCTAAAAAAGAACCTAGGCAAGAACCTATGACATGGCAAATGCAACTACCTAATAAATAAAAAAACTACTTTCCTTCTTTGCCAGTAACTTTTCTAATTAACCAGTACAAAATTCCTGGCGACAAAACTTTAAGCCAAGGGATAAACCGGATTAAATGAGGAGCATAAATAACTTCTTTATTAGAAGAAAATGCTTCGATAATAATATCCGTGCACTCAGTTACATCAACAGCAAAAGAAGATTTTTTACCCTTTGATTTTTTTTGACTAGTGTTTTTGGCATCTCTGTTTTTAGCATCTCCTAAAGCATTTTCTCTTAAAGAAGTTCCTCTAACCCAGCCCAGCATAATTTCAGCAATGGAGACTTTTTGCTGTCGCTGCTCTTGCCTTAAAACGTCTAAAAAGCCATTAACCGCATACTTAGAAGCCACATACCCTGAGTGAAAAGGAAGCGGGATAAAAGACTGAGCCGAAGAAACGACAATTACCCTAGTCTGATCTTTTACAATATTACCCCAAGCAAAATGGAGAGGGTAAACCACCCCTAGGTAATTAGTTCTCATTATCTTTTCTAAAATATCAATTTCTTTTATGTCTTCAAATGATTGCCACATGCTAATCCCGGCATTTAAAACCAAGACATCAATTCGCTCAAAAACTTGGTAAGTTTTCTGCATCAATTTTTTGACCGCCATTTTACTAGCAATATCACACTTAATAATTTCCACTTTAGGCTGGTGGGGAAGTTTTAGTAATTTCTTTTTAATTTCCTGGAGTTTAGCAAAATTACGAGCAGCTAAAACTAAATGAAGTGAAGTAAATCTCTCGGCTAAGGTAATGGCTAAATTTTCTCCAATCCCCGAAGAAGCTCCGGTAATAACAATATTTTTAAAATTAGCTTTTTTCATCTATTAAAGTAAAATCAATAATCTCTAACGATTATACAATTAGAAAAACTAGCCGGTGAATAAAAAAGTATTGCTTTAAACAATTTTACTTAAAGAAAAATATATAATAAACAAAGCATTATTCTAATATTAATTGAAATAGGTATGATAAAATTACCTTATGAGAAAAATACTTTTTTTAAAGAAATTTATTTTGATTAGCACTTGTTTGGCAAGCTTTCTTCTAATTGGAGAACGGAAAATAGTTGATCAAATTTATTATTTTATTAACGATGACATTATAACTCAGCTTGACTTTGAAGAACAAAAAGACTTATTTTTAAAAAGCCGAACCCCCCTACCTCCTGGCGAAAACAACGTTAATGTATTTGTTATGTCTAATTTAATTTTTAATAACTTAGTTTTTGACTTCCTAGGTAGACAGGGCAAGCTAATTGATGATAATAGCGTTGAAAATGAAATCAAAAAAATTATGAACCGACAAGGCATTTCTTCTCTAGAAGTTTTCAAAGGGTATTTAAGCCAAAACAATATCAATTACGCCACTTATTTTGATAACCTTAAAAAGCAAATCAATCAAAGGAATTTTTTTTCCGAAAGTGTTTCACAGGTTGTGGCTTCGAGTGAAGAAGTGAATAACTATTACCTAAAGAATAAAAATAAATATAGAATACAAAATCCTATTTTTGATTTATCCGCTATTAAAATTAGTTTTAGCGACTCAGTTGGGTTCAGTGCTAGGAGAAAATTCCAAAGGGAATTATCTGCTATCCGCGACGAGATTATTACCGAAAAGATTCCTTTCGATGAAGCTCTTACCAAATTTAACGATTTTAATAAAAGCATTATTGGACAAGAGCTAGGGTGGGTAGAAGTAGAAAGCTTAAATTTGCCGGCTAACATTCAAAGAACATTGGTTGATTTAAACATTGGGGATGTCAGTCCAGTTTTAACCACTAGTGATGGACTAAATATTTTTTTAGTCAATGGCAAAAAATCTAGCGGGTTACTCCCTTTCAACTTAGCTCAAAAAAGAGCCGAAAGAGATTTAACCAATTTAAAAAGTCAAGAAACCATTACTAAAAGAAGAATTGAACTATTTCAAAATGCTCACTTAAAAAGTAATAACGCTTTATTTAAAACTTTAGCAGAGACCATTGATGATAAGTCCTAAACAAATTAGAAACTTTTCTATCATCGCCCATATCGATCATGGGAAATCCACCCTTTCCGATAGGTTATTAGAAAAAACTGGTTTAATGAATGAGCGAACGAAAAAAGATCAAGCCTTAGATAACCTAGCCATTGAAAGAGAAAGAGGCATTACCGTTAAAAGCGCTTTGGTAAGCTTGAATTACCAAACCAAAGATGGAAATGCTCACTTGCTCAATCTCATCGACACCCCTGGTCACGTGGATTTTTCTTATGAAGTTAGCCGATCTTTAGCCGCCTGTGAAGGAGCGATTTTAATTGTTGATGCTACCCAAGGAATCGAAGCCCAGACCATTGCCAACTTTTACAAAGCACTAGAAGAAGATTTAACTATCCTACCGGTGATTAATAAAATTGATTTGCCAGCTGCTGATGTAGAAAAAGTTAGCGATGATATTGAAAAAGAATTTGGATTAGACAAAAAAGACATTATAGCCATTTCCGCTAAATCAGGGATAGGGATTGATACTTTATTAGAAAAAATTATCACCTATTTCCCCTCTCCTTTAAAAGCTGAAAAAGCAATTGCTAATTCCAATCTACAAGCACTTATTTTTGATTCTTTTTTTGATGTTTTTCGTGGAGTTATCGTTTTAGTTAGGATTTTTTCTGGAGAACTAAAAGTTGGGGATAAGGTTAAATTTTTTTATGGCCAGGAAATTTTTGAGGTAGAAGAAGTTGGACTTTATCAGCTTAGTCGCGAGAAAAAAAAAGAGCTAACACTTGGCGAAGTTGGATATGTGATTTTAGGGATAAAAGAATTATCGAAAGTGAAAATTGGCGACACTCTAACCCATCAAGCAAAACCTTGCCGAGAAGCCCTCCCTGGTTATCAAGAAATTAAACCAATGGTTTTTGCTGGAGCTTATCCATTAAATTCTGAAGACTTTAACGACCTTCAAAAAAACATTGAAAAGTTAAAACTAAACGACTCTTCCCTAAAGTTTGAAAAGGAAAGCTCTAGTGCGTTAGGTTTTGGTTTTCGCTGTGGTTTTTTAGGTATCCTCCATATGGAAATTTTTCAAGAAAGGCTTTCTCAAGAGTTTAACACTTCCATCATCCTTACGGTCCCGTCGGTAAGGTACAAGTTGTATTTGAATAACCAAAAAGACAAGGCTACCATCATTGACAACCCCGATAAATTCCCCGACCCTAGTAATATTTTTCAAGCAGAAGAACCGTTTATTAGAGCAAGCATTATTTCTCCCGATAAATACCTAGGGAATATTATGAAACTTATTCAAAATAAAAGGGGCATTCAAAAAAATTTAAATTACCTAAGTAGTAATCGCATTGAAGGTATTTTTGAAATCCCTCTAGGGGAAGTCGTTTTTGATTTTTATGATAAACTAAAATCGCTCACCAAAGGTTACGCTTCGCTTGATTATGAGTTAATAGATTACCGCCCGGCTGATATTGTTAAAGTAAGTATTTTAATTAATAAAGAAAACGTTGATGCTTTAAGTTTCATCGCTCACCGCGATAAAGCAAGGGAGCGCTCCCAGGTAGTCTTAGAAAAACTAAAAGGAGAAATTCATCGCCATATGTTTAGCATCCCACTTCAAGCAGCTATTGGTAGTAACATTATAGCAAGAGAAACTATCTCAGCAGTAAGAAAAGACGTGACCGCTAAGTGCTATGGTGGGGACATTTCTAGGAAAAGAAAGTTGCTGGAAAAACAAAAAGAAGGAAAAAAGAAAATGCGAGCTTTTGGTAGCGTAGAAATCCCGCAAAAAGCTTTTATTAATGTTTTAAAAAATAATTAAAATTGCTGCCTAAATTTTTTTTAGTTATTTTTTTATTATTTTTTCTCAATAGCTTCCCTTTTATTTGGAAAGGGAAACAGCAAGATTTAGCGAGCAAAGAAAATAATTGGATTTACGTTAAAGATAAAGACAGTAGGACCATTGCTTTTTTAGAATTTGAAAATTACACGAAAAACCGAGCTAAAGATTTTGACTCTTTTAAAGAGTCGCTTCCTCGATTAATTGCTAAACAGTTTAGAAGTATTAAAGAGTTAGACGTTCCGGAAAACGATTTCGTAGCTTCTCCAGAAAATCAAAATAAATATAAAATCTTTAAGTTGCCTTTTGAAGACAGCATAAGACTATTTAAAAAATACGGTGATTTTTTAAACAAAACCCAGTTTGAAGCGAGTAAAATTTTTGGTGAAGAAATTGCCTTAACCAATGCCGTAACAATTTCTACTACGAACGCTATTAGCGAAAATACTAATACCATTAATCAAAATCAACTGAATGAAAACAACGAAGAAAACCAAGATAATGCTACTAGTGAAAATACTCCAAAAGAAAAAGAGAGTTTAGAAAAAAAAATTGCTGACTTTTTAACTCAAACTAAAGTTGCTTACATTGAGACCAATGAAAATGAGTATGTTTTTTATGGCTATAATGGCTCACCGTTAAACTACGTGGATGCCAATTTAATTAGTGAACAAAATTTAACGAATATTACCGTGCCAATTTATACCAACGCCAACGGAATTAAGTTTTTTGTTTTTAGAGAAAAAGGAGCAAAAAAATTAATTTTAGATGAAAAGCTATATTCTTTTAATATCCCACTTAATGAAACCATTAAAAAGGTTGGCGCAAATTATTTAGTTTATGGGAAATACGAAGTAAGGGGGATTAATTTTTTTTTAGACATTTTTGTTATCAATAAAGCTAAAGCAACTATTGAAAAAATTTATTCTAAAAAAATCAGGAACTCGGTGATTAGAAAAGAAGCTAGAAATTTAAGCCAGTACATTATTGGTTATCTAGAAAAAAAAGAACTAGTAAATAATGTTTCTTTTACTTCTAACCCTAAGGGGGCTAGCCTTTATTTGGATGGGAAATTTCAAGGAAAACTTCCTCTAACTTTTCCGGTGCTGGTAAAAAAAAAATACCAGTATGAAATTTATTTAGAAAAAAATCAGCTTTCAACTATAGAAACCGATTTCCCGGGAGATCGCCAGGTGATTGACGTGGATCGCTCAAACGGAAAGGTCGTTTTTAATTTAGATTCTTTAAAAGATAAAGGAGGGTTGTCTAAATTAAACGTTTTTATTGATAATGAAATTCCTAGTGATTTTTATTTTAACACTGATTTAATTGGCCATCAGCAAACAACTTTTAGTCGAGACTTAGAACCGGGGAATTATCACTTAACCGTAACCAATGCCAACTTTCTCACCAAGAATTTCAAAATCACTATCCCGCAAAGTGAAGATCTTGATATTCATCTCAACATGCACCCCAATCAAAAAAATTCAGTCCACGATTTTTTTTTTAATCACTCTAGGAACGTTAAAATTTTCTCTATCTTGGGATTCCTTTTAGGTACTAGTGGGATTGCTATTTACTTCCAGGCTTTAGATTATGAGGATAGACGCAATGAAGTAGATCGTCGACTGAATGAGGTGTCTTCTACTAGTATAGGGTATAACAACCTGGAAGACTATCGGGGCTATTTAACCAAAGAGTACAACAGCTCGGCCGCAATTTCTCTAGGGCTTTTGGGGGGGTCGTTGGTTTCTTTTTTAGGGGCTTTGTTTTCTCATTACTTTGATGTTTGGGAAGGACGAATAAAAATCGAAACCGAGATGGAACATTCTCCTGATACTAAATTTATTTACAAGACGTCAATTAAATTTTAAAGGAATAAAATTTATGTTTAAAAAAATCTTTCAAAAATCTAAAAGCGCTAATGAAACAAAACCTAAAAATAAATTCAATTGGAAAAAAATAATCACTTTTAACTTTAGTGAAATCAATCCAGCTTTTTATGAAAACTTAGAAGAACAATTACTACTAGGTGACTTGGGGGGTAAGCAAGTTATTCTTATTATGGAAGAACTAAAACAGGCAATTAACCAGTATAAAATTAAAGAAATTTCTTCAGCAAAAGAAAAACTGAAAGATATTTTAAAGGCAAAGTTTACTTCTACTCCTTTAACTTTTTCTTCTGAACTAAATCCAGTTATTTGTTTTTTAGGAGTTAACGGGACTGGTAAAACTTCGACATTAGCCAAAGTAAGTTATTATTATCAAGAAAAATATCCTCAGCAAATTTGGGGAGCTGGGGATACTTTTCGAGCAGCAGCTACTATTCAATTAAACCAATGGGCTGATATAAGGAAAGCTTCTTTAGTCAATAAAGGAGAAGGAGCTGATCCGGCGTCAGTTGCCTATGATACAGTGCATGCTGCCTTAGCAAAAGCCAACAAAGTAAATCATCAAGTATTATCGCTTTTAGATACCGCCGGGAGACTGCACAACAACGCCCCTCTAATGGACGAACTGGGTAAAATCATGCGGATTATTGACCGCTTTAAAGAAAAAGTTGAGAGGAAAAACCTGCTAATCCTTGATGCTACTTTAGGGATTAATGGTTTTGAGCAGGCAAAAATATTCCATGAGAAAATAGGTTTAGATGGGATTATTCTAACCAAAATGGATACCCTCGCCAAAGGAGGAAGTATTTTTTCGATTGCTGATAATTTTAAACTTCCTATTTACTTTACTACTTTTGGGGAGCAAATGCAAGATCTAGCTCCTTTTAATTTGGAAGAATACTTGGACTCCATTATCTAAAATCAAGGGATATTTTCTAACTAATTTCTAATAGCTTTTCCACCAAACTAGTAAAATTACTTTTATCGGGATAATAAGCTTTTTTTACCATTGCCGAAGGCAAACATCTGTCCACTTCTTGATGAGTAATTTTTCCTAAACTAAGCAAAATAGGGAAAGCCTCGTTATGCTTTTTTACCGTTTTGAAGTTTGCTTGAAAAGCCCTAACCATTAAAGGGGAAGTAAAAATTAAAAAATCTAGGCTTAAAATTTCTTGGATTTTTTCTTGAGTAATCTTCTGCGTGATATGGGTATATAAAGGAAGTGATATAAAATTAATCTTAGCTTTCAACAACTTTTTTTCTAAAAAGTCACGCACTATTTTTGAACGAGGGAATAAAATATCGTTTATTTTATTTTCTTCAATAATCCGCCAAACACCTTCTTGGTTGGTTTCTTCGGCTAAATAATCCGTTTTAACGCTATGTGTTTTAAGAGTTTTAGCCGTATATTCGCCAATAGCAATAATTGTATAACCTTCAACTACTTTTATATCCAAATTATTAGCAAGAATAATTTCAAAAAAACGGATGACAGCTTTAGAGGAAGTGAAAATAATTGCCTTTAGCTTTTTGGTTTGGATAATTGATAAAATTTCTTGTTCATAAGTAAAGATTTTTTTAAACTTTAATAGCGGGTAAGCTACCACTTCTCCCCCGTTTTCTATGATAAGAGCGTGAAGTTTCGCTAGCTCTTGAGGGCGCTTGAATATAGCAATTTTTTTACGGGAGAGTTTTTTTTTCTTCATACCAAGAAAGTTTTTTTCTTAAATTAACTACTTCTCCTATAATGATAATTCCCGGATGGGCTACTTTCCCTTTTTGTGCTTTAGCCGTAATATTAGCTAACGTACCAGTAATGACTCGTTGCTCGCTCATGGTTCCTTTTTCAATAATAGCCACTGGAGTTTTAGGGCTTTTACCACCAGCTAAATTAAGTTCAATAATTTTCGCTAAATTTTTTATTCCCATTAAATAAACAGTGGTGTCACTAGCTTTAATGATTTTTATTTGCTTTTCCGGATTTTCAAAATGACCGGTTAAAACTGAAAAGTTACCAGAAATTCCTCGAGCAGTTAAAGGGATCCCCGCATACATAGCTGCGGTATAAAAAGAAGATATCCCTGGGATGATTTCAAAAGGAATTTTTTTTTCTTTGACGAATTCTATTTCTTCTTTAATCCGGCCAAAAATGCTTGGATCTCCGCCTTTTAGGCGAACAATAATCCCTTCTTTTTTTTGCTTAGTTAAATTTAGAAAAGCTTCTAATATCTTTTCATTGATTGTCGATTGTTTAGTTTTAACAGGGGAAAGCTTACTAACTGAGATTTTTTTACAATTACTTGGACAATACTCTAAGGCTAAAGACGGAATTAGCTGATCATACAAAACGTAGTCAGCTTTTTCTAAAATCTTTTTAGCTTTAAGCGTTAAAAGTTCTAATTCGCCAGGGCCAGCTCCAACAAAATAGCAAATTACCAATCTTTCAACAAATATTTTATTTTTTAGGAGTTGATCTCTTTTTGATAATCCTCAGTGGCAAGTAGCCCACCTAACTCTTCGGAATTTTTTATTTTAATTTTGATAAGCCACCCTTCTTTTTCTGGAGAAGAATTGACCTTCTCAGGACTATCTTTCAAGTCTTGGTTAATCTCAATAACTTCTCCTCCCAAAGGAGCATAAATATCACTTGCCGCCTTTACCGATTCAACAGTTAAAAGAATATCACCTTGATTAAAAGTTTTTCCAATTTCTGGGAATTCCACATGAACAATGTCTGATAATTCTTTCTGGGCGTGATCGCTAATCCCAACGATGGCTTCATCATTTTCTAATGCTTTAATCCATTCATGAGTTTTGGTGTATTTCATTTTTATTTCCTACCAATTAAATTAATATAAATATATTGTAACATGGTTTAAATAAATTACTTGGAGAGATAAAGTTAAGGTAATTTAATAATCTTTTATTTTAATCGGAAAAATACTTTTCGGTTTTAGCTAACTTTTTTAGTTTTCTTTGAATAACTCGCTGATAATCCAACTCTTTAATTCTAATCCGATAAAGGGTTTCTTCTAAGAAATTAAGTTTAGTTCGAACTTTAACTTTTCTTAGCTCTTTATAATAAAGCATTACTTTTTTCCACTCTTTATCTGCTTCCCGGTAAAGGTATTCGGCTATTTTTAATGACTTCAAAATGTCTTCCCGATAAGGCTTATTATAAAAAACGGGTTTGTGTTTATCAAAACGAGCTGCTAAAAAAACTAAGTTTTTAGTAATCAAATAATGCAAATGCATCCGCATAAGTTTTTTATATTTTTCGTAAGTCTTTTCGTTTTCTGGTGGAGTTAAGGCAAAAATAGGCGGCGCAAAAGGAGCCGCCAAAGCCCATTTTAACCAAAAAATATTGCGGTTTAAATCATCGTTTTCCATTTTTTGTGGAATGTAGTAAAGGCTATAAAAATCTTCAACATAACGAAATTTTGTCGAAGATGGCAAGAGGTCCCACTTAAAGTCATTAATCTCAACTGTCGAAATAAAAAAAAAACTGGTGGCAACAAATAGTAAAAATAATTTCTTCATGATAAAAAAACTTACTTAAATTATCGAAATTTTTAACTGAGATATTAATTAATTAAAAGGTTTATTCTATGGTTAGAATTTCAGCACCTTGATCAGTAACCAAAATAGTATGCTCAAACTGAGCGGATAAAGAACCATCCATAGTATAAACCGTCCAATTATCATGGGTATCGGTATATACTTCTTTGTCTCCTTGATTAATCATCGGCTCAATTGTAAAAGTCATTCCCTCTTGAAGGATAACTCCTTTTTCTTTCTTGCGATGATGGAAGACAAAAGGGTCTTCGTGAAAACTAGCACCAATGCCATGCCCCCCAAGCTCTTCGACAATACCATAACCATAGGGGCTTACATAATCAGCGATGGTGTCGCCAATTACGTTGATTCTTTTCCCTGGTTTCACGCTATCAATTGATTTAAACAAGGCCCGCTCAGTAACTTCTACTAATTTTCTAGCTTCTTTACTTACTGGTTCGATGAGAAAAGCCTTAGAAGTATCGCCATGATAACCGTCATAAATAAGAGTAATATCCACGTTAACGATATTCCCTTTTCTAAGGATGTCTTCTTTTTTAGGAATGCCATGACAGACAACGCTATCAATAGAAGTGCAAATGCTTCGTGGGAATCCTTTGTAATTAAGAGGAGCAGAAATAGCTCCCATTTTTTTAGTCCACTCTTCGCAAAGGTGATTAATTTCTAAAGTAGAAATGCCCGCTTTAACAAAAGGAGTAATGTAGTTTAATAACCTAGCCGCGAGTTTTCCTGCTTTTCGCATTTTTTCTATTTCTGGTTTTTTTTTAAGATAAATCACTTTTGATATATGGCTATAATTTCTTCTGGAGTATTAGCGGTTAAGATTTCTTTTTGGAATGAAGGATTATTGATTAACCTTGAAAATTCCGTGAGTAATTTAATATGAAGGAAAGCATCTTTACCTGAAGTAATAAGAGTAAAAATAACCTTAGTTTTTAATTTATCATAACTTTTTAAATCAATCCCTTTTTTAATAATGGTAAGCGAACTATAATTTGTTTCTACTTTTTCGTCTTGAAGATTAATCAAAGCAAAATGTTTTCCTAGAGAAACTGATTCTTGATTAACTTTATACTCTATTTTATTGATAATTTCTGACCTAATAAAATGATCATTTTTTAACAAAAATTTATCGGTTAAATCATTAATAATAGTAGCCATATTAGTGGGCTTAAAATAAAAACTAATATCTTGTGGAATTAAAATTCTTTTTAAAGAATCTTTACTTTTTAATAAAAGAACCTTTTCTAAATTAGTCGCTTCTTCATTGTTATTATCTTTAGTAAAAACTACTTGATTTTGCTCAAAATGGAGTAATGGCTGGTACTGATTATTATCTAATTTTTGCTTATCTATTTTTTCTAAAACTACTATTTCTTTTTCTTCTCCAATAATGGCACTACTTATTTTAGAGGGCTTAGGCAAACTTTCCCAAATCACATTCCCTAAAATATTTTGTTGCTCAGGTTTTTTTTCTACTTTCCCCCAGCGAAATAGATTTTCTTTATTCAGTAAAACTTTCCAATGCTGACAAATAAGAGCGTTTAATTCAAGGTTATCAGTTAATGCCAGAAGATGCGTAGTAGAAAAAAACTTTGTATCTTCAAATATATCGTTAGAAAGCGCATTAAGGTGCAGGCAATTATACCCTTGATTTTTGTAATAATTCACTTGCTGTAAATTATTATCTAACAAAATAACTTCCTGCTTTAAAGAGATAAGGTAATCACTTACTTTAGCGCTTAACTCGTGAATCCCAACTATCACCCATTCTTTATTTTCAAATTGATTGATTTTTAATCCTTTGGCAACTAACCCCGCCGACAAACCTTGGAATAAAACAGTAATGATAATAACCGAAAAAGTAAAAGTTTCCACAAACCAAGCTTCATCAGAAAAATTCTCATTATCTTTTAAAGCAATGTAAAATAGAGAAGCCATAGAAGCAACGACAATTCCTCTAGGAGATATCCAAGAGAGAAAAAGTTTTTCATTGAATTTCAAATTGCTTTTAATAGTCGAAGCAAATATATTGAAAGGACGAGTTACTAATATAATCAACGCTAAAAGAATAAGCCCTTTAGTTCCAAATAAGTTGAAGTTACTTAAATTTAAGTTAGCTGCTAATAAAATAAAAAGTATGCCAATCAGGATTTCCGTGATTTCTAGTTTGAAGCGTTTAATTTCTTCAATGTCTTGATCTTTTTTAATACCAATAAAAAGCCCACAAACAATCACCCCCAAAAGCCCCGACTCCGAAGCAATGTTATCGCAAATCACAAAAGTAAGGATAGCAATCGACAGGGTAAAAGCATTGCGCATCTCGGCGACTAACCATCTTTTTCTGATAACTGTAATTGCTAAAAACCCAAAAAAACTACCCACAGCAAAACCACTTCCTAAACGAACTATTAACGAGAAAAAAGCCTCCGAAGTACCAGCTCCTCCACTGATAAGAATCTCAAAACAAAGGATGGCTAAAAAAACTCCAATGGGATCGATAAGCACTCCTTCCCAATGGAGGATGTTAAATATTTTTTTATTAATGTTAATCCTCCGCAGAATAGGAGTAATAACCGTAGGCCCCGTAACGATGATTAAACTACTACAAAAAAGAGAAAAAATAAAAGAAAAATTAAATAACCAATAAATAAAAACAGCATTAACTAACCAACTAATAATTACTCCTAATGATAAGAGGTAAACTATTGGCTTAATGGCTTTTTTATAACCAGAATAGTCTAACGTTAATCCTCCTTCAAAAAGGATAATAGCTACTCCTAAAAAAACGATAGAATTAAGGGTTTTCCCTAAAGCATCGGGTTCGAGAACACCTAAAAAGCTTGGTCCTAAAGCAATACCTAAAATAATAAAAAAAACAATGGGAGCGATATTAGTTTTCTTCGATAAAAAAAAGCTAACTGTCCCAGCTACTAAAGCAATTGCTAAATGCCAAACTAAAACATCGGATTCAAAATGCATAAATATTTTTTTTAGTTAAATTTTACTATATTTTGCATCCTTAATAAAAGAATACTTATTAAAAGCAATTTATTCTCTAAATTTTACTACTACTCTTAAACTTAATAATTTTTATTCATCTAAAAGAATAGTATAATTGAGAATAATCAAAAAAAATTATAATCAACTTTCATCCTTTGTTTAAAATCATTACTCCAATTTTTTTGCTTTCTCTAGTAAATACTTTGGGCTTTTCTATTCTTATCCCGATTTTGCCTTTTGTGGTTAGAAATTTAAATGCTAGTGATTTTGTTTATGGCTTACTGATTTCTGCTTACAGTTTTTTTCAATTTTTAGCGGCTCCTATTTTAGGGAAACTTTCAGATAATTATGGTCGCAAACCGCTTTTAGTTATTTCGCAAGCTGGGACGTTATTCTCTTGGTTTATTTTTGGGGCTGCTTGGTTTTTGGAACAAGGGTTATTTCCAAGTGTTATAGTTTTAATCACTATTTCTTTAGCTAGAGTTTTTGATGGCATCACCGGGGGGAACAACTCCATTACTAACACTTATCTAACCGATGTCATCCCTCCAGAAAAGAGAAGTGTTGCTTTTAGTTATTTAGGAGCTGGTCTTGGATTAGGGATTATTATCGGCCCAGCTTTAGGAGCTTTTTTTAGTAAGGGAAGTTTAGGGTATTTAGGCACTGCTTTATTTAGCATTGGGCTTAATACTGTGGCTTTATTATGCATTATTTTTTTCCTAAAAGAAAGCAAACAAAAAAGTCAGACCAAACTAGAAAAAATAAATTTTTTACAGGAATTTAATTGGATAAAAAATTTCCGCAAAGTGATTAAAAATAAAATTCTTCGTCAATTATTTGTTTTAAAAATGTTTGTTGCCATCGTGATGACGGCTTATACCTCAGTAATTGTTTTACTACTAATCGATGTTTTTGATATGACAGCAACCGAAGTGGGCAATATACTACTCATTGTTGGAGCTTTTCTAATTTTCAACCAATTTTTTTTAGTAAAGATTTTTATCCAAAAAATAGGAGAGCAAAAGTCTCTTTTGCTCGGACTTATATTGATGGCTTTAGGGCTTTTTACTTTCCCAGTGAATGAAAATTTACTGCTTTTTGTTCTATTTTACTACTTCACTAATTTAGGATTAAGCCTCAGCTTGCCTACTTTAAAGTCGCTTATTAGCAATAACGCCGAAGAAAAAAGCTTAGGAGAAATCCTAGGTTTTGAAGAGAGTTTGAATTCATTATTTATGGCTTTCGTGCCTTTAATATCTGCTTTTGCCTATACGTTTTTAAAAGAGAAAAGTTTTTGGTTGTGGGCTGGCATTTCTTTATTAGGGGCCGTTTATTTTTTGACTTGTAAGGCTAAAAGTAAAATAGTAAAAACAGCTTAATTAATTAAAGTAAATTAATTTTTTAAATTTATTGCTAACTTTTTTACTACGCCCATAAAAGAAGTTAAAAATATTTCCTAGAAATAAAATAAAAATGTTACAATTACGCTATGGAAAAAGTTTTAATGTTTCCGGGACAAGGTTCCCAAAAAATCGGTATGGGAGAAGAGTTATTCCCACTTTTCCCTAAAGAAGTTATCCTAGCAGAAGATATTTTAGGCTATTCTATAAAAGACATGTGCCTAGAAGCAGCAAACCAAGAAAAGTTAAACCAAACCCAATACACTCAGCCTTTATTATTTTTGGTTAATCACTTAGCTTTCCTTGATTTTTTAAAAACAGATGATTCGTCATTTGCCATTTCTGTTGGTCATAGCCTTGGGGAGTACAACGCTCTTTTAGCTGCTGGAGTTTTTTCTTTGGAAGATGGGCTTACCATCGTTAAAAAACGAGGAGAATTAATGAGTGAGGCTAAGAACGGAGGCATGGCCGCTGTTTTGGGATTAGAGGACGGTATTGTAGAAGAAGCCATCGAAAAAATTCCTCAAGTTGAAATTGCTAATTATAATGCTTCTGGACAAATTGTTTTAAGTGGGGATGTAACTGCATTGCAGCAAGCTGAAAAAGAGCTCCAAAAAGCAGGGATGAGGAAATTTATTTTACTCCCAGTAAGTGGGGCTTTTCATTCTTCTTTTATGAAAGATTCTTCTAAAGAATTTCATAACTTTTTAAACAACTTTTCATTTAAACCTCCGCAAAAGCAAGTTATCGCTAATGTTACCGCTGAAAAATACCCAACAACAGCAGATGGAATAAAGGAATGTTTGGTAAAGCAGCTATTCTCTTCGGTTAAATGGAAGCAAAGCATAGTGTATCTTAAAAAAGAATATGGAGATTTAGACTTCAAAGAGATCGGTCCGGGAAATGTTTTGAAAGGACTTTTAAGAAGAATTTAGTCTCTGTTTTTAAACTAAAATGTCTTTTCTTGATCGCGTTGTTGAAGAAACCAAAGAAAAATACTGGCACAGAGACAAAAACCTAACTATTCCTTCGGTTAATCAAAAAAAAAATAGTGAAAAAATTTATAAAAAATTAACCAAAAAATTTTTGGTTATCACTGAGTGTAAAAAGGCTTCTCCTTCAAGGGGAATAATTGCCAAAAGGTACAGCATCCCTCCTTTAGTAAAAGCTTATGAGGAAGGTGGGGCTAGAGCTATTTCCATTTTAACTGAAGAGAAATATTTTTTAGGTTCTTTTAAAGACATTACTAAAGCAAAGCAAAATACTTCTCTTCCTATTCTCTGCAAAGACTTCGTCTTAACCAAACATCAAGTGGTAGAGGCTTGGCAGACCGGGGCCAGCTTAGTTTTATTAATCGTTAAAATTTTACCACCAGCCCTTTACTTAGAATTAGCTAATCTTATTTGTCAACTAGGGATGGTGCCTTTAGTGGAAATATTTGATTACGAAGAATTTCAAGTTGCAAGTACTTTTAAAGGGAGTTTTTTTTTAGGAATTAATAATCGTAATCTAAATACTTTAACCACTAATGTGGATCATGCTATCACCATTAAAAAAAAAATTCAAAAATCGTTTCCCCAATTTTCTGCCCCCATTATTTCCGAATCTGGGCTCACTTCTTTTCAAGAAGTTGCTTTGCTAAAAGAAAATGGGTTTTCTGGTATTTTAGTAGGAGAGCATTTACTATTACAACAGGATAAAAAAAAAGCCCTAAAAAAACTCCTTAATGGTTAAGCTCAAGGTCTGTGGCATAACCAAAGAAGAAGATTTAAAAAAAGCCATCGCTCTTCATTTTGATTATACGGGTTTTATTTTTTATCCTCCTTCTCCTAGATACGTTTCAATTACTAAGGCAACTCATCTCGTCCAAAAAATTGATTTCGGCAATACCTTAAAGGTCGGAGTTTTTGTTGATTCCCCTTTAGAAGAAATACGAGAAGCCATTGAAACATTAAAGTTAGAAGTGATTCAACTTCATGGGAAAGAAGATCAAAAAATGATTAATGAATTAAAAAAAACTAACGTCCGAGAAATTTGGAAAGTTTTTTTAGTAAGAGATCAAAAAACAATTGACCAAACTAAAAGCTATCAAAATGATTATTTTTTAATTGATTACTACCATCAAACTTTAAAAGGAGGAACTGGTCTTTCTATTGCCAACAACCTACTAACGCCTTGGCTCAACTTAGATAAAAAAATTATTCTAGCAGGAGGATTAAACTTAACCAAAGCAAAAATCATAATAGAAGAAAACCAAAAAGGTAATTTCCTTAAACTCCCCTACGCTTTTGATTTTAATTCTGGATTAGAAGAAAAGCCCGGTGAGAAAAATCATCAAAAGATGGAAGAACTAATGAAATTTTTTCAGAGGATAAAGTAATTTAGTTATTAACTAACTTTGAATTAATTTTATTTTTTTATTTACTAATTTTACTTTTTGATTTAAGAAATTATTATAAATAATGAACTATCTTGAAATTATTAAAGATAAAGCCAACATTGTAGACATTATTAGCGAAAAAATAAATGTCATTAAAAAAGGCAGGAATATTAAAGCGCTTTGCCCTTTTCACGATGACAAAAATCCATCCTTAGTTATTTCTGAAAGCAAGCAACTTTTTAAATGCTTCTCTTGTGGCATGGGAGGTGATGTCGTAAAATTCTTAATGGAATTTGAAAAAATAAGTTTTAAAGAAGCCCTCAAAATATTAGCCGAAAGATATAACGTAGCCCTGCCTTCGTCTTTTAACTTAAAAGATACCACGTACATTGACCTTTATCTTTTAGAAAAAACCATTAACCAAATAACGGCCAATACTTATCATGATTACTTATACAAGGGGGCCGAAGCTAGTTTAGGAAGAAAGTATTTAATCAAAAGAAAAATTAATCAAGAAGCACTAACTACTTTTAAAATAGGTTATGCCCCGAATAAAAAAGATTTTTTGCTCAATATTTTAAAAAAAAAATATTCTCCAGAAAAAATAATTAAAACCACTCTAGTGAAAAAAAATTATTATAATGAATATATCGATTTTTTCTTTACTAGAGTTATTTTCCCCATTGTTAATGAAAAAAATGAAGTGCTAGGATTTGGAGGACGAGCTTTAAAAGAAAAACAAGAACCTAAATATCTCAACTCCCTTGAAGCGCCTTGGTTTAAAAAAAGAGAAATCCTTTATGGGTTTCGAGAGTCTTACCAAAATATCTTAAAAAAGCGGGCTGTTTATTTAGTTGAAGGTTATTTTGATGTCATTGCTTTTTATCAAATAGGCCTGCCCGCAGTAGCGCCTTTAGGAACGTCTTTTACCAAAGAGCAAGTAACAAAAATAAAGCGTTACGTTGATAAAGTTTTCTTAGTATTTGATAGTGACCCAGCAGGAGTAACTGCTAGCTTAAAGGCTATTCGTCTTTTAATGGAAAATGAAGTTGATGGGTATATCATTACCTTACCAGCGGGGCAAGATCCCTTTGATGTAGTAAGCGAATGGGCTGAAGAAAAAGTTTTCGATTTTTTTGCGAAGAACCAAAAACCTATTCAAACTTATTTATTGGATTATTATAATCCTCATAAACAAGCATCGCCTGTTTTAAAAAAAGAATACCTGCAAGAAATTTTACAGTACTACCAAGTAATTCGCGATAAATATTTAAAACAAAACTTCGCTGAAGAAATTGAAAAATTATTTAGAATTGCTCCGGAAAAATATTACCAGCAAAACCAGCAAGTAAGAAAACCAGTTTCTACTCCCGCTAAAAAAAACCCTTCTCTAACCACCAAAGAAAGGGAGTTAATTATTTTTCTCTGCAATCACCCTAGCTATTTAAACTCCGCTAAAGCAGTTTTGAAAAGCACTGACTTCGAAGATAGTTTCAGTGGGTATATTTACAAAAAACTCATCCTCCACAACAATCCTGATTTTATCAAAATTGAAAATATATTAAAATTATTTGCTAAGCCCGATGAAAAAGTCATTGTTGATTTCATTATTAGTAAAGTGGTGAAAACATCTTCTACTTCGAGTAATCAAGAAGTGCCTCAAGCAGAAAACGTTAAAGAAGAATTTGAAAATAGAATTTCTTTTTTAAAATTAGAAAACCTTAAGAATAAAATTGAAAAAATTAATATTATAATTAAAGAGAGTATAAAAGAAAATAACGATGAGAAAAGAGAAAAACTACAAGAAGAAAAAGAAGTTCTCACTAAAGAAAAAGAAAATTTAGAGAATTTTTTAAGGAGCTCTTCTTTTTAAACTCATCAATTAATCACTATAGAAAAATGCATTTATTAACTTTACCTATCGTTGGCTGTTTTTTTTACCCTTTTTATAGAAAATCGAAGAACGCTTTTAAAACGCTAAGTTTGAGTATTTTGTTTCAACTCTATTTTATTTTATCGAATTACATGCTATTTTTTTTCCTGCAAGTTCTCCCTTATTTTTTAGAAAACCCCATTCACGTAGCGATTTTAATTAATAATGTCGTGGTTGTTTTTTTTTTTTTATATTTAAACTACACCATCCAATATCAAAAAACTGAAGAAATTTTTTCTAAATTTTTTACTAACCAACCTTTTAAACCAATAAAATAATAAACTTCAAAAAATAAAATTACTAATAATTATAACTTTTTTTATTCTCGCTAATTGCTTGTGGAACACCAAGTGAACAATGAGGTTCTAGCAAGCCGGATCATCATGCTGTAGAAAATTTCAAAAATCCAGCTGGAAGACCTAAATAGCGTTTTAGCTGGGATACTCTAACGGGAAAAGAAGTATAAAAGCAGCAGAAAAAGGACTAGAAAAAGAAAAAGTAGCTATTTTAAAAACTGGCGAAACTATAACTTTTTGATGATGAGAAAAAACGATTCTAACTTTTACTTTAATTATTAAAAAATTGAGGGCTTCATTTTTTTTACCAATTTTCATTAATCCTTAGCTTATAATTTTTTCATAGTATATTCTTATAGTATTTTTTAAATAACAAATTTAACTTTTAGGGAGGAATAAATGAAACCAATTATTGCTAATAATAAACCAATAGAAGTTGCCTTAACCAAAGGTCAAGAATATTATTTTTGTGCTTGTGGTCGTTCAAAGACTCAACCTTTTTGCGATGGCTCTCATGCCGGAAGTGAATTTAAACCTAAACCATTTGTCGCTGAAGAAGATGGTGGTGCTTACCTTTGTCGATGCAAGTATTCAAATAACACTCCTTTTTGCGACGGAACCCATAAGCAGTTTGCTGATGATGCCGTAGGTAAAGAAGGGCCCGAAGTCAAAACAACTAAAGCAGGAGCCCCTACTGCCCAGGAAACCAAAGAAGAACCTACAGTTGAGTTTATTCATCAACTAGCTAGAGAAGGCCTCAGTAAGGTAGGGCATCACGGGCCATTAACTTCTATGGGAGTACCGCGTTATCAACTCCCTCATTGGAATGATATTCAAATTATGACCGCTCAAGTGGCCAAAAAACCCTTACTAGAAGATATGGAAGTTAAGACAGAATTAGTTATCGGCCCAAAAGCTCAAAAGCCATTAAAGTTAAAAATTCCTCTATTTATCTCAGATATGAGTTTTGGAGCATTATCCGAAGAAGCAAAAATTGCTTTAGCCCAAGGAGCAGAGTTAGCTGGGACTGGAATTTGCTCAGGGGAAGGCGGAATGCTACCCGAAGAACAACAAGCTAACTCAAGGTATTTTTATGAACTGGCTAGTGCCCAATTTGGTTATGATGAAAAAAAACTCACTAATGTTCAAGCCTTTCACTTTAAAGGAGGGCAGGGAGCAAAAACCGGAACAGGGGGACATCTTCCAGGCAGTAAAAATATTGGCAAAATCGCCGAAGTTCGTGGCATCCCAGTAGGAGAGCCTGCTATCTCTCCACCCACGTTTAAAAATTTGCATTCAGTAGAAGATTTTAAAAAACTAGCTAATCGAGTTCGCGAAATTACTGGAGGAATCCCCATTGGTTTTAAATTAAGCGCCAACCACATTGAAGAAGATATTCAGTTTGCCTTAGATGCAAGTGCCGACTACATTATCCTAGACGGACGAGGAGGAGGCACTGGAGCTGCTCCAGAGATGTTTAGGGATCATATTAGCGTTCCGACAATTCCCGCACTTGCTAGAGCTCGACGCTACTTAGATAAGCAAGGAGTAAGTGGTGATGTTAGCTTGATAATAACTGGGGGACTGCGAGTACCAATTGATTTTGTCAAAGCAATGGCTTTAGGTGCTGATGGTGTTGCCGTTTCTAATAGTGCGATGCAGGCTATTGGTTGTGTGGCTGCTCGTATGTGTAATACCAATAATTGCCCTGCTGGTATCGCTACCCAAAAGTCTGATTTACGGCAGAGGATTAATATTGATAAATCAGCTAAGCAGTTAAAAAATTTCTTTCAAGCATCTGTTGAATTGATGGAAGTTATGGCCAGGGCCTGTGGACACGATGCTTTAAGTAAATTTAACCTTAAAGATTTAGCAACTTGGAACCGGGATATGGCGCTACTTTCGGGAGTGCAGTATTCTGGAGTATTAGAACCTTATTAATTAGTTGTTTTAAAATATGCGAATTACTCATATTGATCATATAGTGCTTACTGTTAGAGACATTGCTAGAACCGTCCAATTTTATGAGGCGGTTTTAGGAATGGTAAAAGAAAAATTTGGCAATGGTAGAATTGCTTTAAAATTTGGCAACCAAAAAATTAACCTACACCTTTATCACCATGAATTAGAGCCGAAAGCCGAACATCCGCTGCCCGGATCAGAAGATTTATGCTTGATTACGGAAACGGAATTAGAAGAAGCTATGAAACATGTAAAAAGTAAAGGTGTAACTATTTTATCAGGCCCAGTAAAACGAACTGGTGCCTTAGGGCCTATTATTTCGTTTTATTTTCGTGATCCAGATAAAAATTTAATCGAAGTAGCTAATTATCAGTGAGCTCAGTAAATATAGTTGCGAGTTAGTATTACCTTCTTTATCGTTAACGTTATTTTATTAAAGACTGTATTGAGCTTATATTAATTTTAAAAAATTAAAGAACATTTTCAAAAATGATAATAGTTAGAATAATGGGTGGTTTAGGGAACCAAATGTTTCAGTATGCCTATGCAAAATCATTACTCCATTTAGGGTATAATGTGAAAATCGATATAAATAGTTTCTATGAAGGACAACCTAAAAAAAGTAAAAAGCTAGCTAAAAGAAAATATCAGCTTAATTTTTACAATATAACTATACCCATAGCAACTGAAACAGACATACATGAATTTTATAAAAAATTCTTTTTTCATAAGCTATTAAAAAAAAGAAAATATAGAGTTTACCCTAAAGATTCTTTTATAGAAAAAACCTTATCGTTTGATAAACAATTTATGCATCCACCCCAACATAGTTATATTATTGGTTATTTTCAAAATGAGAATTATTTCAAACAAATTAAATCAGTTATTTTAAATAATTTTTCCATCAAAGGAAAGTTATCCCATTATTCTAAAACAGTTGAACAGCAAATAATCCAATCACCTACTAGTTGCTCTCTTCATATTAGAAGAGGAGATTTTTTAACAGCAAAATCAAGTGATATAAGATATCATGAATTATGTAGTTTAGACTATTATTATAAAGCTATTGATATAATAAAAAATAAAAATGGCAACACTAAATTTTTTATTTTTTCAGATGACTTAGATTGGGTGAAAAGAAATCTAAAAATTGCTAATTCTATATTTGTTAGCTCAAACTACGAAAGAATACCTCATGAGGATATATTTTTAATGAGCCAATGCAATCATAACATCATTGCTAATAGTTCTTTTAGCTGGTGGGGGGGCTACCTTAATAAGTATCAAAATAAAATAGTAATTGCCCCTGAAAATTGGCTAACCAATAAAGAGGAAAATGCTCAAATAAAAAATATAATATGTAGTAATTGGTTACGCTTAGAAAATTAAAAATATTACCCGTTTATATTATCAAATCTCTAGAGGCAATCAGTGATAAGCAAGAGTCATTACAATTTTCTAGATGAATGCTTAGCTGAATTTGTAGCGCTTTAATTACTTAATTACTTTAGGGTAACTGCGGATGGCTTACTTGCATTCAAGTTTATAGAACAATTCTAGTTTATTAAAACCGATAGAATACCTAAAAATCAATTATCTAAAAAATTGATATTTGCTTTCTCGATAAATTCTTGAATTTTTTGATTGACAATTTTTTCTTTTTTTCGTTTAAGGTAAATTGTTTTTACTAAATCTTGCACTATAGAAAAATTAACTTCTTCATTTCCTACGAAATCTTTTTTTTTTATAAAAATGTTCAATTCATGCTGAGTCTGAATTATTCTACTAAACTCATTTTCTTTTAAGTCAAAAATAATTCCTTCGACATCTAGCAAAAGGGCCCCCCTTTGAATAAGAGCATTTTCAATTACCGTAAAGATATTTTTATTATCGCGAGCAAAAGTTAAAGCCTTAAAGCCTTCTTTCTCTATAAAAGACAAGAGAAACTCCATAGATTTTTGTTGATCTTCTTTTGCTTTAATCCTAGTAAAAAGTGAAAAGTTGCTAAAGTCAAAGGTGTGTCGGTTTTGCTTAAAAAAATCTTGCACTTCTTTTGGAGAAGCACTTAAGTCCTTAGTAAACCAACTGGCAATTAATTTATTAACCCTCAAATAGTTTTCAATATTTTCTTTTATTTGAAATTCATTTTCTTCTTTCATCTCTTCTGGAATTTTTTTTTCCTGGGAAAAATGCTTTTTCATATCTTCGTATTTTTCTTTTATTTCTCCATACTCAATCACCGGATACTTTTTTTGTGCTTCTTGGAGTAAAAGAGTATCTTGAATTAATTTGTTTTTGGTTTGTTTCAAGGTCATTTTATTAAAATCTTCTTCATTCATTTTTTTAGAAGATTCGCTTAATTGATTTTTCACCTCCTGCCATTTTTTAACAATCTCTTCATGACTAAATTCTTGATTATCGATAATTAAACGCATTTTTTATTTTTTAACCCACCTTAGTATTTTTATCAGATATCCCTTCCCCCAGTGAAATATCATCACTTGCTTGCAAAAAAGCAATTTTTTCTTCCCATTCATAATTAAACCCAACTTTACTTTTATCTTCAGCCCTTAAAAAAGCACTATTTTTTTCTGTAATCCAATCTCCTTTTTTTATCTTTTTAATAGCTGTTAAACTACGATTAGTCGTAAAATAGTTATCTCTTTCACTTCTTGCTAAAGTTTTTTTACCACTACCTAAAATGGCTTTAATCTTTTTAGATGGTATTTTTAACTTTTTTTCTAAAATGTTGAGAAAGTTATTTTGCCGACCAAGTAGAAAATTATTATAAGCTTCTCTTAAAACAAGTTTATTATTTTTAACCCAAGATCTCAATTCTCTCATAGCGGGAAGCATCTTTTTAATTTCCTCCCGGTCGAGCGCTACTTGATCATCTAAACCATTTTTTTTTTGATTAACAAAATGCTTTTCAATAATTAAAGGGACGTTTAAAATAGCTGTTACAATAGCCGCTAAATACGGCACGCTATAAAGATCATCGCTATGATCAGAAACTCCCACACTTACCTTATAAGTAGAACGCAAGTTATCTAAAAGCAGTAAATTATACTCTTCGCTAGGAGTGGGGTAAGAACTAACGCACTGAAGCATAGCTAATTTATTTAAAGATTTTTTTTTAAAAAAACGAAATAAAAAATCTAAGTCTTTTTTTTTGGTTACTCCCGTTGAAAAAAAAATAGGCTTGTTATCGTTTAGGGCTAACTTCCACAGCTTGAGGTAGTTGCTTTCTGGAGAAGCGATTTTATAAGCAAGGGAATTGATTTTTTGTAGATGATAAAAGCTCTTCTCACCAAAAAAAGAAGCTAAAAACAGCACCTCTTGATCATCGCAGTATTTTTTTATTTTTTTTAATTCAGCTAAACTCATCTCTGAATCTTTGAAATAATCATATAAATTAACTAGTTTTTTATTGATAACTACTTGACGAGTTTTCACTGAAAGAATTTCATCAGCAGATAAATGCTGAATTTTAACAGCCGACACCCCAACTTTTTTTAAAAAAACAATGGTAGAAAGTAGCTCCTTAGAATCTCGGATAATTTTACTACCCAATTCAGCTATAAAAAATATACCTTCTTTTTTATAAGAGCGAATTAATGAAGTAATGGAGTTAGTCAAAAAGATTAACCTTGCGAAGAAAGCAATTGAAGATGAAGGATAAAGTCGGTATAAATTTTTTTGTTAATATTACTAATGTTGTTTCGTTCTTTAATAAACTTTAAATCAATTGCCCATAAAGAATAAACGACAAACTGGCTAATAGGCTCATTAAGTTTTTCAATAAAATCAGCAATTTCATTTTTTTTATTATCACTAATTTCTTTTAAGTGAAAATAGTAAAATAAGATTTCTAATTCATTCATTTTATTTTTAAACATATGAGCAAAACAAAAACTTCCCCACTTGCTTGTTTTAACAAATTGAAGATTATTATCACTCATAAAAGCATTTTTAGTTTTTAGAATAAAAGCAATACTATCTTTACTAAACAGCTTGAACGCTAAATCTTTTTTAACTAGCTCCTCCATTTTTTTTTTTCTTTGATCATTTTCTAAAAAAGGTTGGTTGGCTTCTGCGATATAATTTATCTGCTCGACAGCTTCTTTTACTCTTTTATCTTCTAGCAAAATCTCTGTAAAAATATAGCGCGATTTTAGAAAAAGGAAGTGATAATTATCCTTATATTGCACTAAAATTTTTTCAAAAATATTTTTGGCTTTTTCTTCTTCTTTAAGTTCAAATAAGCATAATGCTTTGATTAAACTAAGTTCTTCATTTTTCTGATAGCTTTCATCTATTTTGTTGATAATAGTCAAAGCCTCACTAAATTTATCTAACAAATACCTTGCTAAAGCTTGTTTATGCATAATAACACAAGGAATTTCTTTAGCATTTTCTTTTAGGTGATTAATCACTTCTTTTATTAGACTGTCAGCTTCCATCGCTTTTTGTTCTTGGATTAAAATATCAAAAACCATTTGCTTAGCGTCTAAAACTCTTCGTTCATTAGCAAACGAATTTTGTAAAAAAGGAAGGGCTTTTTTATAGAATTTTAAATTGTAAAAATAACGACCAATTTGAAAATTAGCTTCATCATTTTTATCATCTAAACTAAGGATTTTTTCATATTCTTGATAGGCATCTTTTTCTTTTTTTACCAAATGAAATAGCTCTGCTTTTTTAAAGTGAAGATCAATTTTTTCTTCTTTAGTAAAATTATCGTTATGTAATATTTTTTCTAATTCGTAAATAGCTAAAAAATATTGTTTTTCTTTTTTATAAAGAGAATAGTAAAGTAAAACAACTTCTTTATTATTTTTAAAATCAGTAGGTAAAGTTTCTAATAAATTATGGGCTTCTTTCAGCTCTTCTTTGGCAATATGATTTTCTATCTCTTTTATTTTTTTAGGGAAAAATCTTTTATTGACGTTAAACCAAAATAAAAAACCTCCTCCGACTAAAACAATGATGATAAAAAATAACACTTTAAATTTTTATAAGCGGGAAATAAATACTTTGATTATTAATTTTAACCATTTCGCTTATGGTTTTAATAATCTTGTTAAGCTCTAAAATACTATCCCCGGCGATAATAATGCTAGCAATTTTCATGAGATTATTTTTGGGTGGAGTAATGGTTTCTCCTGCTTGAATATAAAAAAAAATATTTTTAACTTGGGGGATTTTTAAAACTTTTCTTAAACCAGAAACTTTTTTAAAAACCATTTTTTTTTGCTCTTGCAACAGAATAGCTTTTTCAACGACTATTTTTTTCTGATCTTCTTGAAGTTTAAAAGGCAGTTTTAAATGAAGAGATAATAAAGCGTGCATTAGATTAACTCCGGAAGCTAAAGGGTAAGTATGAGTCGACATAAAGCCTCCCGAAAGACGATTAGCTATTTCTCCAATTACTACTTTACCATCATCGTTATAAAAAACATCTCCTTTAACCGCCCCGTCAATGAGCTGAAAACTTTGAACAACTTTAATGAATTCTTTTTGAATTTTGTTAACTACTTTCGTCTTTTCTTGGGAGGGAATAACATGGCTAGTCTCGACAAAGTACGGAGGAAACTCAATGATTCTATCGGCAAAACCGCAGATAATAACCTTGCCATTATGAATAAGCGCATCTATGGAAAATTCTTTTCCAGCAATAATTTCTTCGGCAATAACTTTTTGGCTAAGCGAGAATTCCCTAGCTTGATAAAAAGCCTGCTTTAAATTTTTTTCAGTATTATAATTTTTCTCTATTTTGACTACACCGCGCGCCCCCATAGAATCAACTGGTTTAATCACAATAGGAAAATTCAAATGCCGATTAATCTTTTTTAAATTTTTCTCTTCTTTTAAAGAAACAAAATTAGGTTGGGGGAAATTTTGCTTTTTTAAGAATTTTCTCATTTTAAGTTTGTTAGTAAAAAGTTGGCTTTTTGTCTTAGGCAAACTAGGGAGTTTAATTTTTTTTTTTATTGCATTCACCGTGTAAGTAAAGTCAGTCCCCACCGTTACCACTACACTGATTTTTCTTTGTTGATGATAAGCAAAAGCTCGCTTAGCCGCTTCCTGATGATTAGCAATGTCTTCCACAATTTTTTCATCAGCTATTTTCATTCCGGGCGCATTTTTATTTTTATCCATCGCTATTGTAAAAAGCCCCATTTTTTTGGCTTCCTCAATCAAGCGAACCTGCAATATGCCTCCCCCTACAACTAAAACATTTTTAAGGTTTGCCAAACTATTAAAAGCAAATTAAATCTTTTGGAAACGCAAGCTATGATCAATTAAAACTAAAGCAGCCATGGCTTCCACAATCGGCACTGCTCGCGGAACCACGCAAGGGTCATGCCGCCCCACAGCAGTAAAGTCAATGTTTTTTAATTCTCGATTAACTGATTTTTGTTTCTGCAAAATCGTAGAAGTTGGTTTAAAGCCAACGGTGAAATAAATAGGCATGCCATTAGATATTCCACCTTGAACACCACCAGAAAAATTACTAGTTGTCATAACTTTTTTATTTTTTATAGTAAAAGAATCGTTATGCTCCGAGCCTAGTAATTTAGTCCCCTCGAAACCAGAGCCAATTTCAAACCCCTTAACAGCGTTAATCGACAGCATCGCTTTAGCTAAATCCGCCTCCAACTTATCAAAAATCGGCTCCCCTAAACCAGCTGGGGGATTTTTAATCAGGCATTCAATAACCCCACCAAGCGAGTCGCCTTTCTTCATGGTTTCCAAAATCAGGTTCTCCATCTTCTTAGCAAGTTTTTGATCTGGGCATCTTACTTTGTTCGCTTCTATTTTTTGGAAAGTTACTTTTTCTCGCTCTCCAGTAAACTCTAAATTTTTTATTGATTTAACGAAGGCAATTATTTCGATTTTAAGTTTTTCCCGGAGGATGCTTTTAGCAATACTACCAGCTGCTACCATCCCAGCAGTTACTCGAGCTGAACTCCGCCCGCCTCCATAAGGGTCGCGAATCCCATATTTCATAAAATAGGTATAATCCGCATGCGATGGGCGGAAAACCTCTTTCAATTTGCGATAATCTTTTGACTTCTTGTCTTCGTTGTAAATAATTAAACTAATAGGAGCTCCAGTACTTTTCTCGTCAATAATTCCCGAGAGGATTTCCACTTTATCTTTTTCTTTCCTAGGGGTGGTAATGTCACTTTGGCCAGGTCTTCTGCGATCTAAATCTTCTTGAATTGTTTTAGGGTCAATTTTGATTTTTGGAGGGCATCCTTCAATTACTACTCCCAATGCTTGCCCGTGGGATTCTCCCCAATTAGTTACTTTAAAAATTTTTCCAATACTGTCACCGGCCATTATTTTTTACTAAAATGATTAATGATATTCATGATTATTTTTATAGTCCGATTTTTATCAAAGTTATTAATAATAAAATCAGCTACCTTATTATAAACTGGAACTCTTTTACGGTAAACCAATTTTAACTCTTCTGCTAGAGTAGGTTCTTTTTTGGAAGAACCTAAAAGGCTAGGACGAGAATAAGATTTTTCAAGTCGCTTTAGTAACTCGGCTTCTGAGACTTCTAAATAAATTACTAAAGAGTTTTTAAAATAAGCTAAATTTTCTTCTTTTTCAATAACCCCTCCTCCTAAATCAATAATGAAATTTTTTTTAGCACTTAACTTTTTAACCAATAAACTTTCTTGCTTACGGAAATTTTCCCATCCATATTTTTCAACATAATTTTTTATAGGACCATTTTTTTGAATAAAATACTCATCACTACTAACTTTCCCCCAAGACAATTTTTGAGTTAGTAAATTAGTAATAGTACTTTTACCACTACCTCGATAGCCAATTAAAACGACATTCAAAATTTTTTTAGTGAAAAAATTTAAACAAAAACCTAGTTTTTCTAAGTAACTAAAATAATCAGGAAAGCTCTTCGCTACCGCTTCATGATTTTCAATTGCAATAAAATCAGTCAAAGTACTTAGCCAGCTTAAGCTCATAGCCATACGATGATCCCCGTGAGAATTTACAATGGCCGGCAAAATATTTTTCGCTTTTTTTACAATAAAATCATTTTTAGTAGCTTGAATAGGAACATTGCATTTCTTTAATTCTTTAACCGTGTTTTCTACTCGGTTGGTTTCTTTAAATCGCAAATGCGCGATATTTTTAACTTTTATCTCTCGATAACTTAATCCTAAAACAAAAACCAAAAAAGTCTGCACAACATCAGGTTTGTCTTGAAAGTCAAAAATCATTTTTTCTTTCTGCTTAGGAGTAAAACCATTAGCTAAAATAGCCAAGTGGTTTTTGACAAAAGTAGATTCTAAATTGGTTTTTTTTAGCTCATCGATAAACTTGCTCTCTCCTTGTGGCGAATCATAAGGGTAGTTTTTTATGGTTATATTTTTTTTAATAAGTCCCGCCCCGCTAATAAAATAACTAGCTGAAACTGGATCAGGAGGGATAGTAAAAGAGCAAGCTTGATACATTTGCTTTCCCGGGATAAAAAAAGTTTTTTTTTTTTCATCAAAAGTAACCCCCACTTTAAATTTTTTCATTAAATCCATCGTCAAGCGAATGTAAGGCTCAGAAACCAACTTCCCTTTAATTTTTATTTCACTATTATCTGCTAAGAGAGGAAGCACTATAAGGAGAGCTGAAAAATACTGACTACTAACCTGCCCGGATAAATGACATACCCCAGCTTTTATTTTTCCTTTTAAGGTTAATGGTAAAGTAGAAGGATTTTCTTTAAAATCAACCCCTAATTGTTTTAAGGCTAAAATCAAATCGGACATAGGCCTTTTGTTCATTTGCGAGCTACCTACTACAGTAAGCCACTTTCCCGCTAAAGCTAATACTGGGACCAGAAATCTCGAGAAAGTACCATTGTCATGGGTATAAAATTTTTTCCTACGAGGATTTACTATCCCTTGATTGCCAATCACTTCTAAAGTATTTTGCTTTTTGATAATAGAACTAATAGCCGAGAGTTCTTTTAAAACCACGTTTATATCTTGATTTTGAGGGTAGTTTTTAATAACGCTTTTTCCCTTGGCTAAAGCGGCTAACAGCAATACTCGATTAGCAATATACTTGCTTCCCGGCAAAGTAAGATTGATAGAGTTATTTTTTTTTTGAGAAATATTTTTAGGATAATGGATAATAATCATAAGAAGTATTACTAAAATTTTTAGGAGAATAAACTACTAGGATTTTATTTTAGGATTTTAAATTTTCCTTTTAATTTTTAATAGATTAACTTATTTTATGTATTATAGCATAGAAAAAAGCCCCTCTAACTTTTTAACTTATCACAACCATTCACCAAGTGAAAGAAATTTTTAAAAACAACAAGTAATTTATGCTATAATTTTCATTATGAAAAAGTACGAAATAACCTTTATATTATCTAACCAAGAAAAC
The DNA here is from genome assembly GCA_965277105.1 of Spirochaetota bacterium. Classification (GTDB taxonomy): domain Bacteria; phylum Spirochaetota; class UBA12135; order COTS27; family CAXSBA01; genus CAXSBA01. Next base: position 1,291,591 of record OZ255710.1, read on the forward strand.
GTGGCCAACCAAACGAGAGAAAAAATAGAAGCACTTTTTTCTGAGTTAAAAGTAACCGAAACCCATTTTTTTAACCTAGGCATTAAAAATTTCTTTTTCCCCATTAAAAAGAATTTAAAAGGGAGATTAGTGATTTCTTATTTAGAATGCGAGGCCGATAAAATCAATGCCCTTGATAAGAGGCTTCGTTTAGAAGAAAGCATTTTGCGTTTTATTATCGTTACTTTAGAGAATAAAGAGTTTGACTTTATTATTCAAAAAAACAATAAACTCTACAATCCTAACCCCAAAACCACCACAGCTTAATTTTTTTTTAATATTTAACTTCTACAGTTTTCTTCTGTTTAAAAGAGCGGCTAACTGCCTCGGCAACCGCAATAGCGTTTTTAGCATCTTCTAGCCCAACACTAGCCGGGATTTTATTGGCAATAGATGAGTAAAAGGATTGCATTTGATTTAAAAAAGCTTCTTTATAACGAGATACGAAATTAAAACTAGGGTTAGCAATTTTAACCGCGTCTTTCTTGCTAAGCATCAAGGTGTTTTCCCTTACGTTATCTGCTTTGATACTACCCTTAGAGCCCAAAACTTCAATTTGCTGATCATAGCCATAATGAGTTTCCCGGCTACAATCAATATTTACCAGTGCGCCATTAGTAAGCCTTAGAGTAATTAACGCCGTATCCACATCCCCCAACTCAGCAATTTTAGCATCAATTAAATTATCAGCCATAACCGTTACTTCTTTTACTTGTTGCTGGCTAAGGTAATGCACCATATCAAAATCGTGGGTATTAAAATCAAAAAAAAGCCCCCCAGATTTAGGAATAAAACTAAGAGGAGGACGCAAGGGATCGCGGTTAATAATTTTTATAATATACATTTTACCGATCTCTTTAAGGCTATTCTTTAAATTGACGAACTGAGGATCGAAACGACGATTATAACCAACTTGGAAAACGGCTTTACTTTTACGAAGTTTTGTCTGCAGTTTTTTAATGCTAGCTGACTGCAAGGCAATTGGTTTTTCACAGAAAATATTTTTTTGGTAAGGAATCATAGCTTCGATAAGTGGGACATGCGAAGTAGTTGAACTAGCAATAACAACTGCTTCAATGGAAGAATCATTTAAAATTTTTTTTAGGCCATCCGTCACTTCTACTTCTTGACTAGCTCCTAGTTTTTTCAACCAATCTTTTTTTTTATATTTATCAAAAACTACCTGTAGATTAGCCTCGGGGATATTTCTAATAATATTCTCTGCGTGCATCCGACCAATTCGGCCAGCTCCAATGATCGCGGTATTGATTTTTTTCATAGTTCTCTTTGTTTAAAGCATTATTTATACATCGCATCGATAATGCTTTTATATTTTTTCATAACTATTTCTCGACGAATATTCATCTTAGGGGTAAGGTCGCCGCCTTCAATGGATAAAACGTCACTAGTCATTTCAAAGCGAATAATTTTCTCCCAAGAGTTAAGCTTTTGATTAATCTTTGAAATTAGTTTACTGATTTCTTGTTTTAACTCTTCTTGAGATAAAATGGCATTATGCTCTTCGCTTAAAAAAAGTAAAGCAGTTACGAACTTTTTATTATCACCAATAATTAAAGCATTTTCAACATAAGGATTTTTGGTTAGAGCTGATTCTAAAGGGACTGGAGTAATATACTTCCCCGAAATGTTTTTAAAGAGCTCTTTTTTACGTGACTCGATAAACAAGAAACCATTTTCTATCCGGCCAATATCCCCGGTCTTAAACCATTTGTCTTTAGTAAAAGCTTCTTTGGTTAAAGCAGGGTTTTTGTAATAACCTTGCATAACCGAAGGACTTTTGGTTAAAATTTCTCCTTCTTTGGAAAGTTTAACTTTAATATTAGGGAAAAACAAACCAACACTATAAGGCTGATTTTTATCCATTCGATTAGCACTAATAACTGGAGAAGTCTCCGTAAGACCATATCCCTCACGTAGAGGTATTTTAATATTATAAAAAAAGCGATACAAGGTTTTGTCAAGGGCTGCTCCCCCACTAACTAAACAGCGCAACTCACCACCTAGGGCTTCTCTTAATTTTTTATAAACCAACTTTTCAAATAGATTATCGAAAACGGTAGTAGGGCTATCAATTACTTTATTTTCTGCTCTTCTAATAGCATTGATCGCCAAAAACTTTTTTATTTTTGGAGAATTTTTAACATTAAAATAAATTCTCTCATAAATTTTATGAAGCAGTCGAGGCACGGTAGTCATAAAAGTAGGTTTTACTTCTCTGATAATATTGCCAATTTGAGTTAAAAAAGGAGAAAAATAAATGGGAACTTTGATAGACAAATAATAGTAAATAATCGCCCGTTCAAAAATATGGGCAAAAGGGAGAAAAGTAACCGTTCGGTCTTTCATAGGGTTGATAGGGAAATATTCTTTACAACCATCAATCTGGTTCATAATATTTTCGTGAGTAAGCATAACCCCTTTCGGAACGCCTAAACTCCCACTGGTATAGACAATGGTTGCTAGATCTTGAGGTTTAATTTTTTTAAGATTAATGCCTAAATTTTTTTTGCTATTTTTTAATAAAACATTGCCTTTTTTTAAAACTTCAGAAAAATCCACCAATTTTGTTTTAGTAATTTTTCTAGCAACTTTCATTTTTTTTAAATTATAAACAAAGATTTTTTTAAGTTTATTCGTAAAGGTAACAATGTTATTAAACGCCTCTTCGCCAAAACAAAAAACATATTTCACGTTAGTTTGCTTGAGGATAAAATTTAAATTTTCTTTGGAAGCATTAGGGAAAAGCGGCACCGAAACCGCGCCTAGCATCATGATAGCTTGATCGAAAATTAACCACTGCGGAGAAGAAATGGAAATGATCCCAATGAGATTCCCTTTCTTTATTCCTAGCTTTTTTAAATAACTAGCCGTTTGGTAAATTTTATTTTTAAAATCATCTAATGATAAAAAATCCCATTTATTATTTTCTTTTATATTGAGCCACTTGAGATTAGCAATCTCTTTATTATCTTCAAAAATATAGTTAGTAATAGAATTGAATTTTGGTTTATAACTCATAACGCATCCCTTTTAACCTAAAACATTATTAAATATTATACCTTATTACTGAAAAAATACTTTGATAATTTTCTACTTAACTAAACCAAAACTCAAAAACCAATTGCCTCATTGAAAAAGAATAAAATAAAGGGTATAATTTAGTCAAATTAACTAAAAAGTTGCTATTATTATGAAAATCAAAAACATTAGAGAAATTGAACTCCATCAAAAAACGGTTATTTTAAGGCTAGACCTAAATGTTCCCATTCAAAAAGGAGAAATAACCGATAACAGTAGGATTGTTAAAGCATTACCTACCATTAAACATCTTTTAAAAGAAGAGGCTAAAATCATTATTATTAGTCATTTAGGGAGGCCTAAAAAAAGCGATGATGGAACTTATCCTGAAAAATTTTCTCTACAACTAGTAGCTGAGGAATTAAAACAACTGCTAGGGCAAGGGATAATTTTCCTAAAAGATCTCGACGAAAATACCATTAAAAGTATTAAGCAAGGAGAAGCAAAAGATATTTTTTTACTAGAAAATATTCGTTTTCACCCAGAAGAAACTAGTAAAGAAGAAGAAGTAAAAAAAAAACTCGCTCAAGAATTAGCTGGTTTAGGAGAAATATTTATTAACGATGCTTTTGGAGCTGTTCATCGCGATCACGCCTCGACAACCACTTTAGCCAAACTACTTCCTTCGGCGATAGGCTTTTTAATTGAAAAAGAAATTGCCTTTTTAAGTAAATGCTTAGACGCTCCAGAAAGGCCTTTTGTCGTAATCTTAGGAGGCGCCAAAATTTCCGATAAAATACTTTTGATTAAAAATCTTTTGCAAAAAGTAGATAAAATTTTAATTGGGGGTGGAATGAGCTATACTTTTTTAAAATCTCAAGGCTATGAAGTCGGCAAGTCGCTAGTAGATGATTCGTTAATTCCTACCTGCCAAGAAATTTTGGAAAAGCACAGAGAAAAAATCATTTTGCCGGAAGACTTTACAATTACCGATATTGACTTTTCTACCTTTACTCTCAAAAAAGATTTAACTATAGTAGAACTTGGTAAGATTAGAGCAGAAGATGAATCGTTTGACATTGGCCCTAAGACAATTGAAAAGTTCCAAGGCTATTTAGAAGAAGCGCAGACTATATTTTGGAATGGGCCGATGGGAGTATTTGAATGCGATGCCACGGCTAAAGGAACCTGGGGAGTGGCTAAAATTATCGCTGGTAAAAAAAATCAAGGGGGCACAACCATTATAGGAGGGGGAGATTCAGTGTCGGCACTTAAAAAACTTCACCTATTAGAAGAGGTTTCTTTTGCCTCTAGTGGCGGTGGAGCTTCTCTAGAGTTTTTAGAAGGAAAAGAGTTACCCGGGCTAAAAGTTATTCAAGAAAAAAATTAAGAATGAAAAAAGTACTATTTGTTGGACTAGGGACTATGGGCTACTCTATGGCTGGGCACCTTGCTAAGTTTATAGTTGAACAAAAAAAGAGTAAACTTTTTGTTTATAACCGCACTATCAGCAAAGCAAAAAAATGGGCAAAACAATTTTCAATACCTTTTCTCCAAAAAGAAGAGTTACTAATACAAGCAAAAGATGCTGACCTCATTTTGAGCTGTTTAGGAAGGGATGAGGATCTAGAAGAATTTTTCTTGGGTAAAAATGGCTTATTCTCTCAGCTTAAAAAAAAATGTTTAGTCATTGATCATAGCACTATTTCTTATAGTTTAGTTGAAAAATTAAATAAGATTTTCAAAGAAAAGCAAATTGGTTTTTTAGATGCTCCTATTTCTGGTGGTGAAATTGGTGCTCAAAAAGGGGAACTCAGCATTATGGTAGGAGGCGAGAAAAAAAATTTTACTAAGGCACTCCCCTATTTAAAAACTTATGGGGGGAACATTATTCACATTGGAAAAAGCGGAGCTGGACAGCTAACCAAAATGGTTAATCAAATCTGCATTGCTGGACTACTGCAGGGACTTAGTGAGGGTATTAATTTTTTAGAACAAGAAAAACTTGATTTTACTAAAGTGTTTTCAGCTATTTCTAAAGGAGCGGCATCATCATGGCAAATGGAAAATCGCGCATTAACCATGAAAAAAAATCAGTATAATTTTGGCTTCCAAATAAAGTGGATGATTAAAGACTTGGAATATGCCTTAGCCCAAGGGAGAAAAAACCAAACCAAACTTAAACTAACACAAGAAGTCTTGCGTCGCTATAAGGCCTTAGCTAAAAAAGGGCACGAAGGGAAAGATACTTCAGCGCTGAGATTATTCGATAAAGAAAAGTAAAAAAAAATATTTAGTTAATAAATCTTAAATTCTTTTACCAGTCTTGCTATCAAAAAAAATCGCTTTAGAAAGCAAAAAGTTTATTTTAATCTCTTGATTTTTTACTGATTTTTTTTTCAAATAAGAACGAGCAATTGCGTTTTTATTATTCAACTTAATAAAAATGTAATTATCAGTTCCTGTATTTTCAATAAAATTAATTTTAGCTTCAATGACTTTTTCTTTGGGAAAGAGTGTTTTATTATCCTCTATTTTCTCTAAATTTTCCGGGCGAATGCCCAACACCACTTCTTGGTTAGCATAAGCAAGAAGTTTTTTATTTTTAATGGTAAAAGCAAACGCTTTATTCTCATCATTGGTAATAGTAAAAGATAGCGAAGTCCCTTGCTTTTTTAAAGTAACGGGAATTAAATTAATAGGAGGCATTCCAATAAAACTAGCAACAAAAAGATTATCCGGTTGGTAATAAACTTCTTCAGGACTTCCCACCTGCTCAATATTACCATTTTTCAAAACAGCAATTTTATCCGCTAAAGTCATCGCTTCGGTTTGATCGTGAGTAACGTAAATAACTGTGGTGTTTAATCTTTGATGAAGAAGTTTGATTTCTTGGCGCATTTCTGCTCGAAGATTAGCATCTAGATTTGACAATGGCTCATCAAATAAAAACAACTTAGGCTTACGAGAAATCGCTCTTCCCATAGCCACTCGCTGACGCTGCCCCCCCGATAACTGAGCGGGTTTGCGTTCCAAAAAATTTTCAATCTGCAAACTTTTGGCGACTTCTTCTACTACTTGTTTAATTTCTTGTTTTTTTATTGCACGATTTTCTAAACCAAAAGCAATGTTTTCTCTAACTGTCATATTGGGATAAAGAGCATAGGATTGGAAAACCATAGCCACATCGCGCTTGCGTGGGCTAGTGTGAGTTATTTTTTTTTGATTATAAAAAATATCACCAGAAAATTTAGTTTCTAATCCAGATATAATACTTAGCAGAGTAGATTTACCGCAACCCGAAGGGCCAACCATGACAACAAACTCTCCTTCTTTAATATTTAAATTAATATTTTTTAAAACTTCTATTTTCCCATATTTTTTTGTAATGTTTTGTAAAATAATCCCTTGAGTCATTTCTTGCATTTCACACTCCTTAGCTATCTAACAAAAAAGCAAAACCAAAAGCACCTAAAGAAATTGTCTCTTTTTTCAAAGAAGCATTTTGCTTAATGATAGTTTCTTTATCTTGATATTTTTTAGGTATTTTATAAACAGTTTTCTTTTCAGCGAAATTAAAAACCAGTAAAACTTTTTTTTCTTGCTGGTTTTTTTCCACTACAAAAAGTGGTTGCTTAGCATGAATAATACTAAAAGAACCAGTTCCTAAAACGTTATAAGTTTTTCTTAAAAGCAAAAGTTTGCGGAAAAAATGAAGGATAGAATCTGGATCTTTTTCTTGTTCACTTGCAGCATAAGGAAGATGCTGAGGATAAATGGGAAGCCATGTTTGACGAGCAGATGAAAACCCACCCTTTTCTTTATTTTCCCAAACCATTGGGGTTCGACATCCATCTCTCCCCACATACTGAGGGTACAGGGCAATCCCGTAAGGATCAACTAAATCTTCGTAAGCTAAAACACTTTCTTCTAATCCTAATTCCTCTCCTTGATAAACGCAAATAGAACCCGTAAGGCTCGTTAATAAAGCTAACGTCATTTTAGCTAAACTTTTGCGATAAGTACGGTTGCTTATTTTTTTTTTATCACCCCAGCGACTAACTACTCTAGTCATATCATGATTGCTAAAGGGCCAGCAAGCCCAACCGTCTTTAATAATATTTTTATAATAGTTTAAAACTTTTTTAAAATACTCTGCTTGCAATTGCCCACTTAGAAAAACAAAAGCATAGGCGACATGCAGTTTGTCATTATCTTGAGTATAATCAGCTAAGGTTTGTAATCCATTTTCTTCATCACCAATTTCTCCTATACTAACAGCACGGTATTTGTTTAAGAGCGTCCTCAGTTTTTTTAAGAAAGTGAAGTTTTCTTTTTGTCCTTTATCATAGAGGTGTGACTGGAAGTTATACGGATTAACATCCAAAGCGATGCTGCTTATAGTTTTTACCGGGGGATTATTCCGAAGCTTTTTATCGTGAAAATAAAAATTAACCGTATCTAAACGGAACCCATCGACCCCTAACTTTAACCAAAATTCTACTTCTGCCAAAATAGTTTTCTGCACTAGAGGATGATGAAAATTCAAATCAGGTTGCTCTTTTAAAAAATTATGCAAATAATACTGCTTCCGCTCACTTGCCCACGTCCACGAAGAACCACCGAAAACCGACTGCCAATTATTGGGAGGGCTGCCATCTTTTTGAGCATCCGCCCACACGTACCAAGAAGCTTTAGCATTAGTTTTGTTTTTCCTGCTTTCTCGAAACCAAGCATGCTGATCTGAAGTATGACTTAAAACTTGGTCAATAATAACTTTAAGATTTTTTTGATGAGCTTTTTTAATTAGCAGTTTAAAATCATTTATAGTGCCAAAGATGGGATCTACTTGACGGTAATCACTCACGTCATAACCAAAATCTTTCATAGGCGACATAAAAAAAGGAGAAATCCAAATGGCATCAATTCCCAAAGAACTAAGGTAATCCATTTTTTGAATAATGCCTTTAAGGTCGCCAATGCCATCTCCTTTACTGTCTTTAAAAGATCGTGGATAAATTTGGTAAATAACGGCATCCTTCCACCAAAGATGATTTTTTGCTTCTTTCATAAATTGTTATCCTTTAATAGCTCCAGCAGTTAAACCACTAATAATTTTTTTCTGAAAAATAAAAACCAAAATTACCAAAGGCAAAGTGACAACCACTGAAGCAGCCATAATATTACCCCAAGGGATCTCATATTCGGTAGTCCCAGAAAGCAAGGCAATTGCTACTGGTACTGTTCGGATTTTATCATTAGAAATAAAAGTAAGAGCAAATAAAAATTCATTCCAAGCCGCAATAAAAGCCAACAATCCTACCGAAACTAAAGAAGGCCATAAAACTGGAAGAATGACTCTCCTTAAAATCGTAAAATTACTTGCACCATCGATTAAAGCAGCTTTTTCTAATTCGTCGGGGAAGTCTTTCATAAAAATAGTAAGCACCCATACCGTAAAGGGAATTGAAAAAATCATATAAGAAAAAATAAGAGCTGGCAAAGTATTATAAAGATTAAGGTCAATTATAATTTCATACAAACCAGCTAAGACAGCCACTTGAGGGAACATAGAAGTAGAAAGGATTAAAAATAGGAGTATCCCTCGCCCTTTAAAAGCTATCCTTCCCAGTGCATAAGAAGAAGTAATCCCTAAGAGAAGGGCTAAGATCACCACCGCACTAGCAACGATAAAAGAGTTGAATAGATTACTAGCAAACTGATTCCCCTTAAAAATATTAATGTAATTTTCTATTTCGAAAGGAAAAGGAAGATAGCTAATTTTAAATATTTCAGTGCCAGATTTAAAGGAAGAAATAATAGCGTAGTATAACGGGAAAATAGAGACTAAAACAATTACAATAACAAAAAAATAAAAACTAAAAGAAAGGAGCTTTGATTTCATATTTTACTTGTTTAGGTCATTTTCAATTTACCTACCCTTAAATAGGTAATCGTAAGCATAACAATAATGAGAAAAAGCAAAGTAGAAGCAGCTGATCCATAAGCGAAACGATCGAAATCAAATAAATACTGCCGAACGTAAACAGACATAGAAATAGTCGTTTCGTTATTTGGAGTTAAAACGTAAATTAAATCAAAAATCCTAAGGGCATCTAACGAACGGAAAATAACCGCTACCATAATTGTGCTTTTTAATAGAGGAAGCGTAACTTTAAAAAAAACTTTTATAGGATTAATCCCATCTACTTTAGCAACGAGATAGCAATCTTTAGGAAGCGTCTGCAATCCAGCTAAAATTAGCAAGGCCATAAAAGGAGTGGTTTTCCAAACATCAACTATAATAATAGTAAGAAAAGCAGTAACGTTACCAGCAGTCCAAGCAATAGGCGCGTCTAAAATACCTATTTTTAATAAAATATCATTAATAATTCCAAATTGGTCGTTGAGCATCCAAGCCCACATTTTAGCAGAAACAATAGTAGGGATAGCCCAAGGAACTAAAATAGTAGCTCGGACAATTCCTCTCCCTTTAAAACGAGAGTGAATAAACAAGGCCAAAACGAGCCCAAAAATGGTTTCTAAGGAAACAGAAACAACGGTAAAGATTATGGTATTATAAACCGCATGCCACCACAAAGGATCAGCCAAGACCCCATACCACTCTCCTTCAAAATAGTCCAAGTAATTTTGGAAAGCAACAAAACCAAAAGTAGTTAAATCATTTAGAGAAACATCTGTAAAACTGTAATAAATAGATTTGTAAAGTGGTAATGCTGCTACCCACGCTAATACAATCAGCATAGGTAATAGCATTAACCAAGCGTCGACAATTTTTCTTTTTTGAAAAGTCAAAGCTTTAGAGAAAAGTTATTTAAAAAAATTACCACTTACGGCCACGCACTCTCTTTAATTTTTTTTCTAAATCACTCAAACTAGTTTTAGCAGTTTTTCTTCCTGACAAAACTGCATGCACCGCCGTCCAGAACTCTTTAGAAACCTCATTGTACTTGTTCTGAGTTCCCGCCGAAGGACGTCCTACTGCCTCTTTTAAAACGTCTTGCATTGTAGAGAAAAAAGGAGCAACTTTCAATACATCTCTATCTTTGTATAGGGCAGGAATAGTAGGAAGTTTTGATCCTTTAATAGCATTCAATTTCTGCACTCTTTTGCTCGCAAGGAATTTAACTAAACTAATAGCTGCATTTTTATTTTTCGAATAAGCAGAAACCCCAACATTCCATCCCCCTAAAGTAGCCGCACTCTTAGATCCTCTCCCCTCTCCTTTGGGAAGGGTTACCACGTTAAATTTTCCTCGGATGGGGCTATCAGCAGAATTACCTAATGAATAAGCATAAGGCCAGTTTCGCATAAAAACTGCATTGCCCAATTGCCATACCCCTCGTGACTCTTCTTCTCCATAAGTCAACACACCACGAGGTGAAATGGTACCAACAAAAGTACTAATATAATCAAGTGCTTTTATTGCGTTGAGATTGTTAATGGATATTTTCCCATTATTCTCAACAATTTGTCCGCCTCCATAGCTATTCACCCACTCTAAGGCATCGCAAGTAAGGCCTTCATAAGCATTAGCTTGAAAAACGAAACCTTCCATTTTGCTATTACCCGCTTTCCTTTCTGCGTCCATAATTTTTTTAGCAATTCGATATAACTCTTTCCACGTGGTTGGCGGTTTTTCCCCATATTTTTCTAAAAGGTCGGTTCGGTAATAAAGCATAGGGGCATCAGTAAAAAAAGGAAGGGCTACTAATTTTTTCCCAACAGTTTGAGACTTAATAATAGCGGGGAAATGCTCTTTAGCTTCTGCTCGAGCTACCTTTGATAAATCGGTAAAGTGTTGATGAATCTGCGGCGCCCAAATGACATCCAATGAATAAACATCAATATCTGAGTTTTTAGCGCCTAACCAAATCTTATATTGCCCGAACTGGTCAGTGGTTGAAGCTGGTAGAGTGACGATTTTAGCAGTGTTGCCAGTTTCATCTTCCCAAATATCTAAGTACTCTCGTAAAAGCTCGGAATCTCGTCCTACATTACCAATAGCAATAGAGATTTCTGCAGCTACTAGACTAACCAATGAACTAAAAGCAAAAAACATCAATGTTTTTAAAATTATTTTTTTTATCATAATTGTTATCCTAAATTAAAAATTTATTTAAAATTAATGCTTCAAGCATTAATATAAAAATATTACTATATTTTTTTAAAAAGCAAAGAAAAAAAAATTAAAAAAATTTAGAAAGAATGATGAACTGGTAGGTAAAAACAATTACTTACTATCTTTTTTTAACTTAGTAAAAAAATAATAATATAATTTAAATTATATAAAATTAAAAATTTTGGAGGTTTAAATGAAAATTATTAAAAAGTTGACGATGATTGCTTTTTTGTCGTTGGTAACTTTTGCATCGAGTAACACTATTAGAATTGCAGTGGAAGGGGCTTACCCTCCTTTTAGCCAAACTGAAAAAGATGGTTCTGTTACTGGTTTTGATATTGATATTGCTAATGCCCTATGCGAGAGTATGAAGGCAGAATGTGAATTAGTCACTCAAGAATGGGACGGGATGATCCCCGGATTACTAGCGAGAAAATACGATGCAATTGTTGCTTCTATGTCAATAACCGCTGAGCGAAAAAAAAGGGTTAATTTTACTGACAAGTATTACTCTGACGCTGCTGTTTTTGCTGGAAAAAAAAATCAAGACATTGATATTTCTAAAAGCTTGAGTCGTAACAAAAAAACTTTAAAAGGCCTTAAAATCGGTGTCCAACAAGGGACCGTATCGGACAATTTTGTTTCTGATAACTTTGAAAAAGTTGCTGAAGTAAGAAGATATGGCAAGCAAACCGAAGCCAACCTTGACCTAACCGCAGGAAGATTAGACTTAATCATGGCCGATAGCATTACCATTAAAAACTTTTTAGAAAGCGAAGATGGACAAGACTATGAAATCAAAGGCCCTGCTTTTGCTAATAAAAAATGGTTTGGTGACGGAATTGGGATTGCTATTAGAAAGCAAGATAAAAAATTGTTAAAAGACTTCAACCGAGCAATAAAAGCTATTCGCAAAAATGGAGCTTATAAAGAAATCAATGATAGTTATTTTGATTTCGATATTTATGGGAATTAATTTTAACGATTAATGTAATCTTACAAGTGAGAATAGTTTCTGCTTAGAAGTAACACTAAGAAATGCTAGAGTATTCCTTAGAAGTATTAAAAGGAACTATTCTCACTTTACAAGTTTTTTTTCTCTCTTTAATCATCTCCGTTTTATTAGGACTAATAACTGCTTTTTTAAAGTTATCCAAAAACAAAATCTTTAAACTCTTCGCCCAAACTTACACCATCGTTATCCGTGGAGTCCCGGACTTAGTTCTAATGCTCTTGATTTTTTATGGCGGGCAAATCCTTTTAAACTATTTCACTGATGCTTTAACCTTAGACTTTATCGAAATTTCTCCTTTCTTAGCTGGGAGTTTTACTATTGGGTTTATTTTTGGCGCGTATATGGCTGAAACTTTTCGCGGGGCGATTCTAGCTATTGACGATGGGCAACTAGAAGCCGCTTATGCCTACGGGTTTAGTCACTGGCATGTCTTTTATAAAATTATCATCCCCCAAATGATTTATCACGGGTTATCTTCTTTCACGAATAACTGGTTAGTAATGATAAAGTCGATTTCCCTTGTTTCTATTATTGGACTTAAAGACATGGTTTACATTGCTAATAATGCCAGTGCTACTACTAGGCAGCCTTTTTATTTTTTTTTGCTCGTTTCAATTATTTTTTTAATTTTCACTTCGCTTTCCTTGAAACTACTGAACATGGTTAAAAACCGTTATCACTTTGAGTAAATATGTTATTTGAATTTAGCCTAATTATTGATTTCATCCCGGAGTTTTTTGATGGAGTAATCCTTACCCTCATTTTACTAATCTTATCGTTGATTATAGGATTCATCCTAGCGATAGTTTTTGCCCTAGCGAAGAAGTCGCATTACTTTTTGTGGCATTATCCTGCGAGATTTTTTATTTATTTTTTTAGAGGCACTCCCTTACTCATTCAAATTTATCTCATCTATTATGGCTTCGGGCAGTTTGAATGGATAAAAGAAATTGGTTGGTTGTGGTACCTTTTAGAAAAACCTTTTTTCTGTGCTTTACTAGCTCTAACGCTTAATAATGGAGCTTATGCAGCTGAGATTATTCATAACGCTCTAATTACTACCAATAAAGGAGAAATAGAAGCCGCCGAAGCTTATGGGATGAGTTATTCCCAATCTTTAATTCACATCATCATTCCCTCAGCCCTAAGAAGGGCTATTCCTGCTTATACTAATGAGGTAATATTTATGCTCCACGCTACTTCCCTTGTGAGTGTCATTACTCTTTTAGACATTACCGGGATCGCTAGGAAGCTTTATTCTCGCTATTACTCTCCCTTCGAAGCGTTTATAACTGCTGCTTTATTTTATCTACTGCTAAGTGGATTAATCGCTTTCATTGCTAATAGGCTAGAAAAAAAATTTAATCGTCATTTAAAAACTTCGCAGTAATCTATAATAATTTTTAATTATTATTTTCTTCTAACGAATAAAAATTAAACTGATAGCAGGAAATAAAACCAATAAAATAATCCTGATGAAATCACTAATAAGAAAAGGGATAACGCCTCGATAAGTTTTGGCAAGTGGAGTATTAGTTAGCGAGCGGATAACAAAAAGATTCATTCCTATGGGAGGGGTAATTAAACCGATTTCTACGACAACTAAAGTAATAATTCCAAACCAAATACCAAACTCTTCGGGAGTTAATCCAAAATCTAATCCAGCTACTAAAGGATAAAATAAAGGGATGGTAAGTAAAAGCATGGAAAGAGAATCCATAAAACAACCAAGAATGATGTAAAATAGTAAAATAATTAGAAGTATTGTATAAGGAGAAAAGTTTCCCTCAGTGACCCAATCGGCAATTTCTTGAGGGAAATTAGCAAAAGCTAAAAAAGAATTAAAAACACTCGTCCCTAAAATAATTAAATAAATCATAGCGGTAGTAGTAGCAGTATCCAATAAAGCCTTTTTGATTTTTTTAAATGAAAAAGCTTTTCTTTTAAGCCCAATTAAAAAAGTAATAAAAACTCCAACTCCCGCACCTTCACTAGGAGTAAAAATACCAAAATAAATTCCCCCCACCACTATACCAAATAACCCTAAAACTACCCCATTTTTTAAAAGAGTATTTATTTTTTTTTTAAAAGATGTTTCTATAAAATGAGTCGTTGGGAAAATAGCTTCGGGAACTAATCGGATATAAATACTCACCACCACAATGTACCCTAAAACCGATAATACCCCAGGAATAAAAGCGGCAACAAATAGTTTGGCTAAATTTTGTTCGGTCAATATAGCATAAATGATCAAAACAATTGAAGGGGGAATGAGAACTCCCAAGGTGCCGCCAGCACTCACACTACCAGTAATAAGCGAAGCAGAATACCCCGCTCGCTTTAAATGTGGAATAACCACTTTCCCCATCGTGGAAGTAGTGGCTAGAGAAGATCCACAAATAGCCCCAAATCCGGCACAAGCTACAATAGTAGCAATAGCTAAACCACCTTTAAAAGCTCCAAACCATGCTTCTGTAGCTTCAAATAAAGATTTGGATATCCCACTATAAGAAACAAATTGTCCCATCAATAAAAAAAGCGGAATAACTGATAAAGAATAATTAGAAAAAGTTTCATAAGGGATAGTTTTTAAGAGTGACAAAATAGGAAGAAAGCTACCGTTTACTAAAAAATTTCCAAAAATTCCTACCGCTAACAAAGCTAGTCCAATAGGTACCCTAAGGGTAATCAAAAAAATTAATAAAGGAAAAGAACTAAGGGCTAAGATAAAATCAGACACGAAAGGATTTTTCCCAAGAAGTAAAAAACTGATACCCGCTAACCATGACTAAGCCTAAAGCTCCAGGCAAAGCTACCGCATACCCCCACCACAAAGGTATTTGCAAAATGAAACTTACTTCTTGGTATTCCTTTAAATCCTGCATCCCTTTTATCAGCTGAAATAATATTAACAATGAAATAGCAAGCATTAAAGTAGCACTAAAAAAATTCAAAGCTTTCTTAAAAATCTTTGGTAGATATGCATAAATCACATCAATAGTAACGTGTTTTTTTTTGATCGCGCACCAAGGAAGAAAACTGAACCCACTAAAACCTAAGAGCAGTTTCATTATTTCTAAATAACCGGGGATCGGAGTAATCCCCATAAATATGAGATTTCTGCCAGCTATATTAACGATGGTTAATAACACAAGCAAGATAAGAGAAAACCCACCACTTAAACAAAGGAATAAACTTATCCGGTAGATTAATTTTCTCACATTAAGTTTTCTTAGTAAAAGATAGTGAATTTCTGCTTAAAATAAATTGATTTTATAATTACGTTTTAAGATCTAAATTAACGAGAATACTTTTGAATAAGGGCCCTTGCTTCGCGCACTAAACGCTCCCCGTCAAAACCATTTTTATTCATTTCATCAATCCAACCTTGAATAACTTTATCAGAAATTTGCTGCCATTTTTTAGTTTCTGTTACACTAAGGGTAATGAAATTGTTCCCTAGCTTTTTGGCATAATCAAAGCCTCTCCCATCTTCTTCGGCGACTACTCTTCCAGCCCAAGCTGCTTCTTTTAATCCAGAATTATTATCAATAACCTTTTTAAGCCTTAATGGCAAACGCTGATAACTTTTTTTATTCATAGCAATGATAAAAGTTGCAGTATAAAGACCGACATCTCCAAAGA
Organism: Spirochaetota bacterium; assembly: GCA_965277105.1. Classification (GTDB taxonomy): domain Bacteria; phylum Spirochaetota; class UBA12135; order COTS27; family CAXSBA01; genus CAXSBA01. Next base: position 1,307,472 of record OZ255710.1, read on the forward strand.
CCTTAGTATGGTTTTTTACTAACTCACTAGATTTAATCGCTAGAGTAACATCCCAAGGAAGCAAAGCCCCATCGATAACCCCCCGGGCTAAAAACTCCGGCACCTGAGGAACTGGCATGCCAATAGGAACTGCCCCTAATGCGTTTAATAATTTAGTTGTCACTCTAGTAGGCCCTCTAATTTTTTTCCCTTGCAAATCATCTATATTAAAGATAGGATCTTTAGAATGCATAAACCCCGGACCGTGGGTGTGGACGGTAATTATTTTAAAATCCTGGAATTCATCTTTTAAGTTTTTTTCGTAGTACTCATAAAAAGCCTGCGAAGTGGCTTCTGGAGTAGTCATCATAAAAGGAAGCTCAAAAGCTTCAGTTTTAGGGAATCTCCCAGGAGTGTACCCTGGCAAAGTCCAGATAAAATCAACCGTGCCATCTTTTACTTGCCGGATTAAAGACGGAGGCGTCCCTCCTAACTGCATGGAAGGGAATTGCCTAATAACAATCTCACCTTGCGATTCTTTTTCAATTTTTTCTATCCAAGGGGTAATAAACTTTTCTGGTATTCCTGTAGTAAGAGGGAGAAAATGATGAAATTTAAAATTGTATTGTTTAGCAAAAAAAATACTATGAAAAAAAACGGTAAAAATGACAAGAAATTTTTTATTTAGTTTTTTCATTTTTCTCATTCCTGATTTAACTTTTGTCTTGGGTGAAATTAAAGTAGTGAAAAAATTTTATTTATAACTTACGATAAAGCAAATCTAAGATTTTTTCATTTTCTTCAAAGTCAATGCATTTATCGGTAATCGAAACGCCATACTGGAGTTTGCTTTTTTTCTGAGGGAAAGATTGACTCCCTGCGTGGAGATGGCTTTCGAGCATAATGCCAAAAATAGAATCATTATTTTCCATTTTCTGCTTCAAAATGTTCTTAGCAACCGATGCTTGCTTTTCATGATTTTTCCCCGAATTATCATGGCTACAATCTACCATAATTTTTGCAGGGCAATTATTTTTTTTTAATAATTTTTCGGTTGCCGAGATAGCAACTTTAGAATAGTTGGGTTTCCCCACCCCACCCCGTAAAACAATATGACTATAAGGGTTGCCTTTAGTTCGAACAATACTCACTTTTCCGTTATCATCTACTCCTAGAAAACTATGCGAAGTGCTAGATGACTTTATCGCATGGCAAGCAATATCCAAGTTCCCATTAGTGCCATTTTTAAATCCCACTGGCGTAGATAAACCACTTACCATTTCTCGATGAATTTGCGACTCGGTGGTGCGAGCCCCGATCGCTACCCAAACCACTAGTTCAGATAAATAAGCTGCTGTAATGGGATCTAAAATTTCGGTAGCTGTATATAACCCTTTTTCTGAAAGTTTCACTAATATTTCCCTTGAGATTTTTAAGCCATCTTCAATGTTAAGGGTATTATTTAAATAAGGATCATTAATTAGTCCTTTCCACCCCGTTATGGTTCTAGGCTTTTCAAAATAAACTCGCATCATAATTAGGAGCTTATCTTCGTACTTATCTTTTAGCTCTTTTAATCTATCACCAAATTCATAAGCAGCTTTTTCATCATGAATGGAGCAAGGGCCAGTGATAACCACAAAGCGCTTGTCTTCACCCAGTAAAATATCTTTAAACTCTTTTCTTCCTTGAAGGATAGTTGCCTTTGCTTTTGCTTTTTGAGGGATTTCTTTTCGTATTTTGTTAACGTTAATAAGCGAAGTGAATTCTTTAATATTGATATTAATGTGTTTTTTACTTTCAGTCATTTTTTTTTAGTTAAGTAATAAAAATATTCTATATGATAACATGAATAAAAAACGCTACCCTATAAAAGAATTAATATAATTTTTTAAAATAAAAATAAAAAACTATTAAAAGATAAACCACTGCCAGTTTTGAGGATTAACCGCTAAATTCTTTCTCCCTTTTTGATTAGCAAAACCTGGATAACCATTATCATCTAAAGTTGCTTCTAAAAGCAGGCAATCTTTTCCTTGATGCTTTAAAGAATTTAACTTTGGACTAGCCCCCGTGAACCCATAATAAGACGTAACAATATTCACTTTTACTTTAATGGTTTTCTTTAGCGGGTTATAAAAAAAAAAATTCACTTCCCTACTGTTATTATTTGAAATGCATTTTTTATCTTTCACCCTCGTGGACTGTTTAACCAAACAGTTATCAACCACCGTAATCGGGCGATTGTTAAAAATATTTCTAGCTTGACTAATATCAGCCATAAGATAAAAATCAATAGGAGAGTTACTAGTAAAATTAATAATACTTTCTTTCCTAAGCCGGTTAGGAACTTTCATCCTACTAGTCTGATAAGAATTTCCACGCAGAGTAAGGGTTTTATTTATCTTGTGTTCCTTGAGTAATCCCTGTTTCACCAGTTCGCTCATTTGCTGGGGATTAATCCCGCAAGCCAAAGAATAAGCATGACTACTAGTAATCACCACATAGTTCTCTACTTTTAAAGCACTTAACAAACTATTTAAAACCCCAGTTAAATCTTCACAATCTCCTCCACCTCGTTTAATAGTCTCTAAAGGGGGGATAATTTGATCTTCTCCAGTAATGCCGATGGTGTCGTGAATATAACGAAAATTTTTAACCACATAACGATATATAGCAAAAACCTGACAGCTACGATCATTAGCATTACAATCTTTCGTAAGCCTTTTAGCTAAGATTTGGAAATAACTACTTTTCAAATCGACATTCTCCACATACGGCACAGAAGTGGCAAAGTAGCTATATTTTTGGTGATCTCGAATATTGATATAAAGGCTATTATCCTGACAGAGATCGACATTTCTAAAAGTAAAAAATGAGTTAAAGCGAGTTAAACGATCGGGATGGTACTCTATGGTTTTTCGACGACTAGGCTCGCAAAATTTACTAGAATAAATAGCGCAGCCCTTATCGGCTACTCCCAGTAGCTTGCCATTACTATAAATTTTGCCAGTAGCATAAATTTCATAATAAACACTTCGCCCTCCCTCTCGACCTAGGAAACAAATTTCTGGCTCTTGGGTATTCAAATAAAGGGAATTATTTTTACTTAAACTAACCTCAAAAGTATAAAAATCTTTTTTCGATCTTTTTTTATCGGGATAAAACCGAAGACTAATTTTACGAGGAGCTTTTTTAGTGACAATGCAACCATTGGTGGTTCTGCCTAAAAGTTTATTTTGCTCATAAACCCGTCCATCACTAAAAAAATATTCTCGACTATTTTTTTTAATGGTGAAGCACTGCACAGTTTCTATTTGAGGGTTATAACGAACTGCTGAATAAAGTTCAAAAGGCCAAGCTAGGGTAAAAAAAAATAAAAACAGCTTAATCAAATGATTCATATTAATATAATTTTAATTATAAAATTATAATTTTTTACTAGCCCACTCTGCTTCTTTAAACCCGACTAATCCATCTTGACCTTTGTCTAATAGAAAAAAAGGGCGTTTAATTAAATTGCCATTTTCTTGGAGCAAGTGGAGAATTTCTTTTGTTGAGAATTGGGAGATTTTCTCTTTTAAATTTTTTTCTCGGTAATCTTTCGAAGAAGTGTTAAGGAGTTTTTTAATATTGCCATTGTGAAAATCAAGCATTTTTTCTAACTCTTTTAAACTAGGCGGGTTTTCTCTAATAGGGACAATAGAAAAATCAACTTTTCGTTTCTTTAAATACTCTTTAGCTTTTTTACAAGTAGAGCAGTTTTTATATTCATAAAATTTGTGCATAATTCAATTATAAAGTATAACTTAACATTTTATTGCACATTGTTTTTTTTTTATTATTTTAAGAGAAAAGCGATAAAAAAAGAGACGGATAAAATATTTAACCTGTTAATTTTTTATACTATATAATAGTATCGTTTGTATCGTTTTTTATTAGAACATTTTTATGTTTAAAAAAATTAAATTATTTTTTTTACTTTGCTTTTTTATTTTTTTTTTATCTTCTTGCACAAGCATGCGATTCCTTTATTGGGGAGCGGGAGTGTTTGTTGGCTATGAAATAAATAAAATTTTTAATTTAAACGAAAAACAAAAAAGAGACTCTGAAAGAAAAATTAAATCTTTTTTAGATTGGCATAAAAGAGACCGACTCCCAACATATGCAAATTTATTAAAAGAAATAAACCAAGGATTTGCCAGCTACCCTCTCAAGCAAGAAATAATCAAAGAAAATATTCAAAAAGCAAGAAAAATTTTAGACCAAGAACAAGTTATTTTAGCAAAAAAACTAATACCCCTAACCAAGGATTTTTTTTTAACTTTAAACGATAAGCAAATTAATCGTCTCGATAAAAAAATCAATGGATTTAGTGAAGCAAGAGAAAAAGAATATAACTCTACAAAAGCAGAATATGATGAAGAAAGGGCTAAGCGAACTATAGAGACTGCTAATTTTTTTGGTATTGAACTAGATGAGCAACAGAAAAAGGCAATTGCTATCAAAAGCAATGCTCTACTCGATAATCGTAGATATTGGAAAGACTTCTATGATTTTCAAAGAAAAGCATTAATTACTAATCTAAGAAAAAAAAATCAAGTAGCTATCGAAAAAACCTTAGAGAAATTACTCATCTATAAAGTGGGAAATTTTTCTGAGGATTATTATGAAGATTTTTATGCTCAAAGAGAAAAAGGACAAAATTTTGCGTTAGAAATTTTCGAGCTCTTATCGGAAGAACAAGTAGAAGAGCTTTATCAAAAAATTAATACTTATATTAACAAAATAACTAAATACACTAAAAGTTTAAAATAACTCCGCTAATTCTCTCTCACGTTCAACATCAATCCACCAGGTATCAATCCCTAAGGTGTTTTTGGGTTTGATTTTAGGCTGCTTGATTTTACTATTATAAACAACTCGATAATAAGGATAATACCAAGCAGGGATAACATAATAGTTCCACAAAAGTACTCGATCCAGGGCTTTTACAGTCGTGATTAATTCCTTACGGTTTTTAGCGGCTATAACCATTTCTACTAGCTCATCAATCACTGGATCTTTTATCCCGATAGTATTTTTAGAGCCTTTTTGGTCAGCTGCTACTGAACCCCAAAATTGCCTTTGTTCATTACCCGGAGAATCCGATTGCCCAAACCCACCACTAATCATCCCAAAATTAAATTCATTTACTCGCTTGATGTACTCGGCGGGATTTAAGACTAATACTTTGACGCTAATGCCTAACTTTTCTAAATTATCAACATAAGGATTAACAATCCTCTCAAAGGCTGGCAAAACAAGAATCATTTCAAATTTAAATTCTTTATTAGTCTGAGAATGAACCAGTTTGCCCTTTTTTAAAACCCAACCGGCTTCTTGTAGTAAATCTCGAGCTATTTTTAAATTTTTTCGATTATTTCCACTACCATCGGTTTTGGGTAAGTCAAAACTCTGATTAAAAACTTCTTCGGGAATCCTACCGCGAAAACGATTTAAAATTTTTCTTTCCTCTAAGGAAGGTAGGTTTCTTGAAGAAAAATCAGAGTTGTTGAAATAACTCTTGCTTCTAATATAAGAATTGAAAAAAAAAGCTTTATTCGACCATTCAAAATCAAAAGCATAATTAAGTGCTTTGCGAACTCTAACGTCTTTAAAAATTTCTAATCGGGTATTAAATACAAAAGCCTGCAAACCTTGGGGCGTGTTATCAGCAACAATTTCTTTAATCATCCAACCATTTTCAATTGCTTTAACGTTATTATAAGTAGTAGCCCACTGCTTAGCAGTATTTTCTCTAAAAAAATCAATCTTCCCCGATTTAAGTGCTTCTCTAATAATGTCTTGATTACGATAATAATCCACTCGAATGGTTTTAAAGTTATAACGTCCCCGATTAACTGGTAAATTCCTCCCCCAGTAATTGGGGTTTAGCTCATAAGTGATAAATTTCCCCGGGCTTATACTTTTAATCTTATACGGGCCACTGCCCACCGGTGGGATTAATGTCGTTTTAGTAAAATCATTTTTTTCCCAGTAATGTTTAGGGAGAATAGGAAATTGTCCTAAAATAGAAGGGAGCTCTAAATTTTTTTCCTTAAAAATAAATTCAACTCGATGGCGATTAATTTTTTTAACCTCCTTCACTCCTTGATAATAAAAACGATACGCTGGGATAGCTTTAGTTAAAAGGGTATTAAACGTCCAAACCACATCATCGGCAGTTACTGGACGACCGTCATGAAAAACAGCATCTTTCCTTAGTTGAAAGATGACCCGTTCTCGCTTGTTATCATAAAAAATTTTTTCTGCCAAAAGGCCATAGCGAATGGTGCTCTCATCACCGCTATCGACTAAAAGGGTATCGTAAATATAATTAAGACTCGAAGCCGCTTCTCCTTTTAAAATAAAATTATTCAAGCTATCAAAACTACCCAGGGCACTCAACACCAAAGTTCCTCCTTTAGGAGTATTAGGATTGACGTAATCAAAATGTTTAAAATTTTTAGAATATTTTGCTTTTTCTTCTAGGTTAACAGGAACAAAATACGACTCTTCTAAAGCCCACAAAGATAGAAAAGATAAGGTAATTAAGATAAAAAACCATTGGGTTGTTTTAAGGGGTGACAACATAATTATTTATAATACTTCTTTTAATTTAATAGAATATAGAATTTAGAATTTAAACTACTAGTTATAACTCCGTTATTTTGGTATATTTTTAAAATAGCAATAAAAGTTATCACGTCTGGTAGGATTCGAACCCACAACCCTCTGATCCGAAGTCAGATGCTCTATCCAGTTGAGCTACAGACGCCCATTCACTTTGTTATTTATTGTAACATTATTTTTCAAAAAGATGGAGAATATGGGAAATTAGTAATTTTTATTCTTAAAAAATTTTTTGTAAAAGAATTATTCCTTCTTGGTTTTTTTTTAATTGCCATTTACCACTATTGAGAAGATTCATCACAGCTTTTTTTCTTTTTTCAATGTCTTCTGGTTTAGAGCGAGTGCAATAAAACGCATTAGGATGACATGGTTGATCACTGACTAAATCAACAAAAATATAATCTATGTTGTCGTAATACTTTGCTTTAATTAAAGTTTTCTCTCTAATAGCTTTGTCGAAATCCTTTTCATCATCTCTAAAAATATTAGCCAAAAAAAAATCAGGTCGGTTAGCTAAATAATAAGTATAACGATGTTGAGCTAACACCCCAGCATCAGCAGGAATTTTTTCAATAATATCTTGGGCTATTTTCAATCTATCCCCTAAAGGAATTTGGGTTAATGTGTTGTAAGAAAAAGTGGGCTTGGTATTAATAAATAAGTAATAAAAATTAGTTAAAAGTAGCAATGCCACCAAACCATTTATGATCATCTTTTTTGCTTGCCATTTGTTAATAACTTCTATTAAACTAATAATTCCAGCCAAAAATAAAAAATTAAAATAGTAAGAATGGATATCATGAAAAAAAATACCATCATTCATGACAAAGTAAATACCAGTTGGCAAAACAAATAGAATAAATCGATAGTTTATCAAAACTATAACAATTAACCAATTAATTAGAGAAAAAAGATAAACCCACTTAGCTGGCGCGAAAATACTTTCTAAAACTTCTAAAGGATTTTGAATAAAAAAAATCATTAAGCTAGATAAACCGGAAATATCAAAAGTCCCACTACCTTTTATTTGCCATTTGGAAAAATAATGATGGAAAAGATCTGGAGCTCTTTCGACAGAAATAATATTTTTTATTACCACATAATTAAAAAAAAGCCAAAATAACCCAAGAACTAAAGTAGTTAGAATATATTTTTTAGAATACTCTTTTCGATAAAAAAAGAATAAAACTATGCTAAGGGAAATAAAGTAAAGGGCAATATATTCTAAACAGAAAAAGGATAAAAAAGCAAATATAATAAAACGATAATATTTTTTATCAATAAGAAAGTAGAAAGAGAGCAAAAAAAATATAATTCCTAAATTTTCCGGATGAAATTCTCCTAAGCTATTAAAATAAATAATGGGAGTAGACATAAAAGAAAGAGCTATTAAAAAAGCTTGGCTTTTTGAGTTTATTTTCTTTTTAGTTAAAAAATAAACAACAATTCCAGAAAAATACAACAACCCATTTTGTAAAAAATACAAAAAACCTACGGAGTTAAAAATAAAAAAAAAAGGAGCAATGAAAAGAAAAATAAAAAAGCTATGAACATCTAGCATATTAGAACTAACAAGATGTTCCGTAAGCCCTAAAGAAGTATTGAAAAAATTACCATGCAAAAGATTTTGGATAACATTGACAAAAATCCCCGTATCAATGGGCGCTGAAGTAAGTAATTTTTCTTGCTTTAAAATAGCCAAGTAGGTAGTAATAAAAGTTGCAATGGTAGCAATTATAATAATAGCAATTAATTCTCGCTCAATCGAAAAAGAAAAAAATTTTTTATTAGTAGAGTTTTTTTTAATCATTTTTTATTTTGAATAGCGATAAAAATTATAAAAATATTTTCCCATACTATCAAACTCGAGATTAACCCAATCTCCCTTCGTTAGTTTTTTTAGATTAGTATTTTCATAAGTATAAGGAATAATCATAACGCTAAAGTAATTTTCTCTTAAAGCATAAATAGTTAGAGAAATTCCATTTAGGCAAACGGAGCCTTTGGAGATTAAATATCGACGATCTTTTGAGGTAATGGGGAAAGAAAAAATCACGCTCTCTTTTTTTTTTTCTACCTTAAGGACTTTTATTTTTTTATCAACATGCCCACTAACAAAATGCCCATCTAAAGTATCGCCAATTTTTAGCGCTGATTCTAGGTTAACTTGATCACCAATTTGGAGATAGTCCAAGTTAGCTAAGGCTAGAGTTTCCTTAGAAGCATAAAAAGAAAATCGCTGTTTAGTCTTTTGAATGACTGTAGTACAAACACCATTAATGCTAATGGAATTTCCCTCTTGGGTACTCTTAGCTAAAGAAGAGTTAATGGTAAAAGTAGCCCCCGATTTTTTTTCAACACTTTCAACGATTCCAATATTTTCCACAATCCCTTTAAACATAGTTATTTATTTTTTGCTAATTTCATCAAATAAAATTTTCAATCCTTTCAAAGTTAGTTCGGGGATAATTTCAAAATCTACTTTAAAATTACTAGCAATAAATTTAGATAATCCACCAGTTAAAACTACTTTTATTTTCTGGTTGGAAAAATACTTTTTTCTAATCTCTTCGATAATTTTCTCTAACGCTAGAGCATTAAAATAATAAACCCCATTCTGCATGCACTCTTTCGTGGAGTTCCCTAAAAAATTTTCAGGGTAGTTTAATTCGATAGCTGGGAGTTTACTAGTTTTTTCAACTAACGCATCCAAGGCAATAGCAATACCAGGGATAATCATTCCGCCTAAGTACTTTTTTTTTTCGGTAATCACATCAATAGTAGTGGCGGTCCCTAAGTCAATAATAATTTGAGCTTCCTCATTAATGGTAAAGCCTGCTTTTAAATTAATTAGCCGATCAATCCCTAACGATTCTAAGTCATTATAAGTGATAATAAAGTCAGGAAAAAAGCGGTGGGTTATTTCTTTAATATTGAGATCGAAGTACAGATTCATCATCTTAGTAATGTTGTGATTAACATTGGGCACTACTGAACAAAAAATGCTCTCAGTTATTTTTTTAGGGTCAATATTATTTTGCTTCAATAAATTAATAATGCTAAAAGCCAACTCATCAGTAGTGATGGATTTGGGAGTAGCAATTCTAAATTTTTTTATCAGTTGATAATCTTGGGCAACCGAAGGGAAAACCCCGCAAACAATATTTGAATTACCAATATCAAAAACTAAATTCATTTTTATTGATCGAAATTGATTAATTAATCACTAGAAAAAGACAGCGAGGGAACATGACGCTTAAATTCTATTATGATTTCGGTTCCTTTTTTATAATTTGAATTAATAATAATTTCCCCATTATGCTCGCGAACAATCCGAGAAATAATCGAAAGGCCTAGACCAGTGCCCATTTTTTTCGTGGTATAAAATGGCTTGAAAACATTAGCCATTTCTTTTTGTGGAATACCAATGCCATTATCTTGGATAGTTAAAATCAAGTTTTCTTTTTTCTCTTCGGTTAAAATAGTAATAATTCCTTTTTTTTCTTCTTCAAATTCTAAAATAGCAGCTAGGCTATTTTTAACAAGGTTGATCAGCATTTGCTTTATTTGATTTTCATCAAATAAAAAAGGTTTTTTTTTGGTAGTGAGTTTTTTTTTAATAACAACATTTTTTTCCTTCAACTCAACTTTTAGAAGCGTAATAACTTCTTCGATAACTTCGCTTAAATAAACGGGCTTTTTAATAGCTTTAATAGGGCGAAAGGAATGCAGAAAGTCATTTAAAATAGAATCCAATCTTTTTATTTCATCATTAATAATATTAATATTTTCTTGAATTTCTTCTTTGTTTTCAATAGGAGTTTTTTTAATAAATCGATTAATTAATTGAAGGTGAAGGTCAAGAGCTCCTAGTGGATTTTTAATTTCATGGGCAATCCCCGCAGTAAGGGTATTTAAAGAATGAATAGAGCTTTTTTGCACCTCTTCCAAAGAACGATTTTTCCAATGAGTAATATCAGCAATGAAAATGACTTGATTTTCTTTTTTCACCTGCTTATTTTCTAATTTTTTTTTGGCTTTATAAAACCAAATTCCTAAATCTCGTAACAGAAAATCAAAAATAGTGATTTCTTTAAAATGATTTTTTTCATTTTTGGCAATTTCTTTTAAAGTAGCAATAATAGTTTGCTCTAATTCATTATTATTTAATAAGCTAGAAAAACTTTTGCCCAAGAGATTTTTTTTAGTAGCAAAAAAATTTTTACTGTACTCATTATAAAAAATAATTTCCCCTTTACTATTGAGGACAATAATGGCCAATGGAACGCTGTCAGCAATATCTTGAAGAGTATTTTTCTCTTCAAAAAGGCTAAGAAGAATTTCTTCTATTTGGTATTGATTAATTTTATTAAAATTCTTAAAGAGCTTTTTTTGGAATTCGCTTAACATTTTTTTAAAGTAAAATGATACTATCAAAAAATATTCTCTTAAAAAATTCTATAAAAATATAGCAAATGAAGCGTTAGTAAGATTTTAACCCAAATATCACTTACGCGTTTGGGAAAGACGAAAATAAGTAAGGCAAGTATGATATAATTTTAAAAAACCTGTTAATATTTTCATATGAAATATCATCGCTATAGATATTAATATAAATTTTTTACAGCTAGCCAACCTTTAAATTTATGAAAAAAATTTTCTATTTTTTCCTAGTTCATTTAAGCGCTCCTTTGGGGAAACTAATTTACTATCTAGTTCGAATAGAACGTCCCTCTTTTTTAGTCCAGTTTTTTATTCGCTTTATTTTTATTAATAAACTAAAAGTTGATGCAAGAGAAACCGAAAAACCCCTAAAGGAATATAAAAGTTTTTTAAGCTTTTTTACTCGCAAATTGCAGCCTACAGCTAGATCTATTAATGCGAATAAAAACATCATGATTTCACCAGTAGACGCTGAAATTATTGCTAGCGGTTCAATTATTAACAACCAACTTATTCAAATAAAAAACAAAACTTATTTTTTAAAAGATCTTATAACTGAGGCAAAGATAAGCCCTAAAACAATCAGCCAATTTGAAAAAGGAAAATTTATTAACCTTTATTTAGCCCCTAAAGATTATCACCTCATTCATCATCCTTATCCTGCTAAGATTAAAAAAGTTACTTATATTCCAGGAGAGCTATACCCCGTGAATAATTTTTCGTTACTTCATTTTGATAAAGTTTTTGCTAGAAATCGAAGGGTAGCTATCGAGTATGAAACTTCTCATTTTTCTTTCATCATGGTATTAGTCGGCGCTTTTAATGTAGGGAGAATTCCTCTGTTTTTCGATAAGGATTTTTATCGCTATCATTCGCTTAATAAGGTCAAGCAAAAAAGCTACCGCTTGTCAGTTGAAAAAGGAAGCTATGCTGCTGGTTTTGAGTTAGGCTCTAGCGTGGTTATGCTCTTCCCCTCTAATGTAAATTTTTCTTTTAAATCGACAATCATAAAAATGGGGCAACCTTTAATAAAAATACTTTCTTGACACCATGAAAAAAAGTTTGCGTTATTATTTTTACAAATTAAATTTTTTAGCTTTTTTAAAAAACTTAAGATCATTATCGAAAAAAGAAAAAATTATTTACGCCATAGTTTCTTTTTTAATTTTAGGGGTAATTATAAGCATTTTTTATTTCTCAAACTTTTTAGTAGAAGTAACTTATGACCCCGAAATTGAAAAAACTTTTAGCAAAAATACCCTTTTTGTTTTTATTGTTATTCCTCTGCTATTAGTATTTTTTTCTTTTATTGTTTTATTCCGCGTTTTATTAGCTTTTGTTAAAAAAAAATCTTTCCAACAATTAAAGTTCAAATTCATGGGCTTTTATTTTATTGGAATTTTTATCCCAGCAACTTTTTACATTGTTCTCTTCGAAGAAAGTTTCGACCGCTTTGTCAATATTGTCGACAACCAAGCAGTTATTAAAAGTTTAGAAGTGAAGCTACTAAATTTACGCCTTTTTATTAGAGAAAAACAAGAGGCGTTGGATCAAGAATCTTTATCTCGCATCAGCAACAAAGTTTACACCAAACAATCCGATGACTTGGCCGACATTTTTATTAATTACGATAAAGATTTAAAACCGATTTTTATTTTAAAAGAAGAAAGCATCAAGAATATTCCTAGGATAAATTTTGAACTTTTTTTAGACAAACAAGACTCTTTTTCTTCTTACAATGAAAAAGAAGGTTTCATTTTTAATTTATACAAAATACCTAATCTAACTAACCCTTATTTTCTGGCGATTGATTATGTAGAAAAAAGTGTGGAGAGCGACATTCAAGAAACCTTGAAACTCATTAACGAAACCAAACAATTTCAAGATACTCTACCTGCTTTTAAAAATGCAATTTTTTTTGTTTTCCTTTATATTTTCATTCAAATGTTTTCAATTATTATTATCTTTTTTTATTACCGTTTTACTAAATATTTTTCTCCCATTGATAGATTATCAAAATCGACCATTGCTTTAGCCCAAGGGGATTTTAACCCTCCTTATTTAGCCGAGTTAAGAAGAAATGAAAAAAATGAATTTTCGGAACTTATTACTGCTTTTCATAGCTTGGTGATTGAACTACGCACTAATCGCAAAAGGTTAAAACGCTTATCCGAAATAGAAGCTTGGCGAGAAATTATCCGTAGATTAGCCCACGAAATAAAAAATCCCCTTACTCCCATAAAACTTTCCACCAATCAAATAGAAGAAAGTATTTTAAAGAAAGATATTCAAATGTACGAGAGATTAAATAATAATTTTAATTTTATTTACTCGGAAGTTTCTCGCATTGAAAACCTGATTAAAGATATCTCCCTTTTTCCTAAATTCTCTTTAAACCAAAAAAAAAATTCAATGAAAGAGATTTTTAGTAAAATCGAAAACTACCTAGCCCAGTATCCAGCAATTACTTTTAAAAAAGAAATCTCGGCAACCGCAACCATTACCCTTTTTATAGATGAAGAAAAGATTTATCAAGCCGTTCTTAATCTAGTAAAAAATGCGGTTGAGAGTTTAACCAGTAGCAACCAAAAAGATAAAACGATTGTTATTACGACTAAAATGAACGTTATTGAAGAAAGTAAAAAATATTTCGAAATTAAAATTAAAGATAATGGCGAAGGAATTGCTTCAGAAAAAAAAGAAGAAATTTTCAAACCCTATGTGACCACGAAAAAAAGCGGGACTGGGCTAGGTCTTTCGATTAGCGAAGAAATTATTCATTTGCATTACGGCAAAATTGATTTAGCAAGCGATAACCACTGGACTACCTTTAAAATTTACTTGCCGATAAAAGAATAAAAAACAATAGTGTTTAAAAAAAAGCTACTAGTATTTTTTTTAATTTTTTTCTCGCTCTCAGCTTTCCCACCTCAAAGTGAAAAAATATTTATTCAAAATTGTTTACGCCTACTTAACAATAGCCAGTACTCTTTTTTAACTGATTATTTTTCTAAGTATTACCCTAACTTTAACAACTCAAGAAAATTTGACTACGTAGAAAAGCTAATTACTTCCATCCCTTTTTTAGAGCAAAAAATAAAGGTTAGTGAAATTTATTTAAAAAACAGTAAAAAGATTAATAATGAGATTTATTTTTTAGCTGGGCAACTGGCTCTCTTTAAAAAAGAAGAAGCAAAAGCCATTAATTATTTTAAAAAATTTAAAGGAAGATTCCATCTTTTTTATTTAGGACTAGCTTATAAGGCAAATGGAAACTTCGTTGATGCTGAAAAACTTTTCCTACAAAACCTTAAAAACAATAGCATTTTAAACGAGCAAGTTTATATCCTCTTAGCCGAAATTTATCTAAAATGGGGAGATAAAAAAAAGGCTACCCAGCAAATTAATAAAATAAAAAATCTTGAAGTTAAAAACAGTTTTTTAAAAGAGTTAAAAAAATTATGAGCAATCAAAAATTTCCACTAAGAATTATTTCTTGGAACGTTAATGGGATTAGAGCTATTGAACGAAAAGGGAATTTAAAAAACCTGTTAACCGAAAAAAAACCAGACATTCTTTTCCTGCAAGAAATTAAAGCTCACCCAGAACAACTAAGCCCTTTCCTCACCGAGAACTCTCATTATTTCACTTCTTATAATCCTGCCGAAAAAAAAGGTTATGCTGGGACCGGGATTTGGTTCAAAAAAAATCTCTTCTCAGAATTTTCTTTTGCTAAGGGGATGGGGGGGAAAGACCAAGATGAAGAAGGGCGAGTCTTAACTCTAACAACTAAAATAAACAACCAGCAAATAGCTTTGATCAGCACCTATATGCCCAATGGCGGGAAATCAGAAAAAGCCTGGAAAGATAAATTGGTTTTCTATCGCGATTTTCTCAACTACACTAACAAACTTCACCAGAAAGGGTATCAGATAATTTGGGGAGGGGATGTCAACTGCGCCCATCAAGCCATTGATCTAGCCAGGCCCAAAGACAATGAAGGGAAAATTGGATTTCATCCTTTGGAAAGAAAAGCTCTAGATGAGTTTATTGCAAATAACTGGGTTGATATTTGGCGGCACTTTTATCCTGAGAAAACTGGAGTGTACTCCTGGTGGCATTTAGTGACCAGAGCAAGAAGTCGAAATATAGGCTGGCGAATTGATTATTTTTTTTGCCATCAATCTTTGCTTACTAAAGTAAAGTCCCTCGACTACCTTATGGATTATCAAGGTTCTGATCATTGCCCAGTTTTACTTACCGTTGATTATTAATTTACTTTTAATTGCTTTATCATTATTTAGTTGCTTTAA
This sequence comes from Spirochaetota bacterium, assembly GCA_965277105.1. GTDB lineage: Bacteria > Spirochaetota > UBA12135 > COTS27 > CAXSBA01 > CAXSBA01. The sequence continues at coordinate 1,322,882 of OZ255710.1, forward strand.
GTTTTATCTTAGCTGCTTTTTTTTATTCTAATTCAAATTTTTCAACTTTTTTTACTTTCCCCACTGCGTCAGCTAATATAACCTTAATCATTAGTTTAGGGTTAATAATTTTTTTGATTCTATTTCGGGGAAAGCTCTTTAAAATAATTAAAAAAATCATTATTTCTTTTACTTTATTTTTGTTAGTTATGCTAATTTTTTTCAATCGCTATGACAACTTTAATCAAGAAATGAGCAAGATAAAATTAGTTGAAAAAGAAAAATATCATTTCGCTGGGGTGATTACCGATATTCATGATTTCCGAGGGAATTATTTTCAAATAAAAGTAAAGGTTGAAAAAATCACTAACAAGCAACAAATCTTTTCTCTGCAGAACCAAGAACTTTATGCTTTAGTCAATTTAGATTTTAAGCTCACTAATCTGCAAGTCGGGAATCAGCTAATCTATAAGCCTTATTTTACGGTTGATATTTTTAACAACGTAGAATCTAGCTATAAAAATTATCTATTACAAGAGCGAGTAAAATTTCTTAATTTCGCTAATAGCCAAGAAGTAATCGTGAGTGATGACTCGGTTACCTTGCTCGCTAAAATAAAAAAAGCAATCTTCACTAAATTAAAAAAATATATTCCTTATCCTAGTTATGGGCTGAGTTATGGATTAATTACTGGGGACAAAAACTACTTAGCCGAAGAAATTAAAAAACATTTTAGACAAACGGGAACGTACCACGTTTTAGCGGTTTCAGGGATGCATGCTGGTATTTTATTCCTTTTTTGCTTTACTTTACTAAGATTAGGAGGACTTAGAAAAACTCCTATCCTCATTATTTTAGCTGCCATCATTTCCCCGATTTATTTATTCATTACGGATTTTCAAATATCCATTGTTCGTACTTATATGATGATGGTTATCTATTTATTTTTAACTCTTTTAGATAAAGAAAAAGATCTTCGTCTAGTGCTCATTCTTACATTTAATTTAGTGCTTTTTTTTTCACCGCAAGAACTGCACAGCCTTTCTTTTCAGTTAAGTTTTAGTGCGGTTTGGGGAATTGCTTTTGCCTTAGATATTATGCAGAAATATTCGATAAAGAATTTTTTTCTAAGGTTCTCCCTTATTTCTTTAGGAGCTCAATTTTCCACTAGTGCCGTTTTAATTTATTATTTTGCTTTTTTTAATTACCTTAGCATTTTCTATAATTTTTTAGTTATCCTACTTATCCCTTTTATTTTTGGCTACACAATTCTTTTGCTGATAAGTCCGTTAAACTTTCTAAATTTAGCCACGGGCCAGTTTATTAGTTTCTTAAGTGAAGTAATTTTTAAATTTTTAGAAGCATCTTCAATTGATTTAGTAAGTTTTCACTTTCCTAATTTTAAAGGGAATTTTTTATTGGGGATGATTATTTTCCTTACCTTCAATTCTCTAGGATTTATTTTCTTAGCTAAAAAAAGCAAGAAGCGAAAAATAAAATAACTTAATTATTCTTTAGAGAATTTTTTTAACTTCTTAGCCGCCAACTGGAGTTGTTTTTTGACTTCACGAAAGGAAGTGCTTCCAGTTGATTTTTTATTCTCGATAATATTTTTTAAACTTATTTTCTCTAAAATATCTTTTTCTAATAAAGGAGAAAAAACTTGAATTTCTTCTAAAGAAAGATCCGAATATAATTTATCATTTTTATCTAAATGCTTAACTAAAGCACCAGAAATAGCATGAGCTTCTCTAAAAGGAACGTTCTTGCCTACTAAATAATCGGCAACATCTGTAGCTTGGAGGTACCCTTTTTCCGTGGCAAGTTCCATCTTTTTAGAATTGATACTAATAGTCTCTAAAACCGCATTCATAATGGTTAAACAATCCTGCACCGTTTTATTGCTGTCGAAACTCCCTTCTTTGTCTTCTTGTAAATCTTTGTTATACGCCATTGGCAGCCCTTTCAAAACAGTCAGCAATCCCATAAGATTACCAAAAACCCTACCAGATTTTCCACGAATAAGCTCAAGAGAATCAGCATTTTTTTTATTAGGCATAATTGAGCTACCCGTAGAATACTTTTCATCTATAGCAATAAAGTCAAACTGCTTATTGGAGTAAATGATAAAATCTTCAGCTAGTCTAGAAAGATGCGTCATAATAATCGATAAATTAGCATGGAACTCAATTAAAAAATCTCGAGAACTAACCGCATCCATAGCATTAGGCAGAATATCTAAAAAACCTATCTTTTGAGCAGAAGGCAGACGAGGATTAGGATAATTCACTCCTGAAAAAGCTCCACTACCTAAAGGAGACAGCTTCGTTCTTTTTTGGTTATCACCAAGTCGCTCATAATCTCTCGCCAACATAAAAAAATAACTAAGGCAATAAAAGGAAAAAGTAATCGGTTGGGCACCTTGGAGATGGGTAAAACCGGGGAGAATAACTGTTTGATGCGAATTAGCAAGCTCGTAAAGGGTATGCAGAAGATGAAGGATTTTTTTTCTTATTAAATCAGTTTCTTTACTAACAAAAAGGCGCAAATCGGTAGCTACTAAATCATTACGGGAGCGAGCCGTGTGAAGTTTGCCCGCTAGTGCACCGATTTTTTTTTTCAATAAATGCTCCACTAAAGAATGAATATCTTCGTATTTGGTTTGGAGATTTTTCGGGATGCCTTCTTGTTTTATCGCTTTTAATGCTTCAGTAATTTTCTTTTTTTCACCTGCATCAAGAACACCTAAATCAGTTAAGTAATCAATATGAGTTAATGACACTTCGATATCTTCTAAGAAAAGATTTTTGTCGAAGTGAATGCTTGCATTAAAATCTTCCATATCAGCAGCAATTTTTTGGCTAAAGCGCGATTCCCAGGTATGCATTATAATATCTCTTCTTCTTTTTTTTCTTCTTCCGATGAGAGAAAAAAACTTTTGTAATTTTTAATATTAATAATTAAAAGAACAACATGGCAAAAAACAATAAAAATTGGGAATATCATTTCGCGGGTAAAGAAAATTTTATTAACCCCTAAATAGAAATGAAAAAAGAAAATACCTAAAGTAATGGGGAGTAATAGTATTAAAGAAAAAGCAACAAAAAAGTTAAGCATAAGGAGTATCCCAATAATAACCTGTACGCTATTAACGAGAGGAAAGAAAAAACCAGCTTCTCGTAAAGGCTGATATAAATTAACTTGAGCAATAGAAAGGTTAGTGGAAACATCTAATAGAGGAATGATATTTAAAAAACCATTTAGCCCATAAATAAAAAAAATAAATCCTAAGGTAAGGCGGAAACCTAATATAATAGTTTTTCTCATTTTTCTAAATTATACCATCAACTAAAAAAGAAAGGCCTTGCCAGATTAATGAAAGGTAATTTTTTCTTTTATTTGCTTATCGGAAGAAACTAACCTTAAATAAATTTTGGCTAAAACAATGACATCTTTTTCGCAGTAATTTTTTATTTTTTCTAAATTTTTTTCTTGATAATAAAGCCCATGAATATCTCCACCACTCACTTCATTTTTAGGATTTTCTAAACCTAAAACTTTCGCTAAAAGCTCTAACGAAGTAAAATTTTTATAATCCCCAAATTTCCATAAATCCATGGTGTCTAAAAAATTAATTTCCCAGGGTTTTTTCCCGTGATTATTTAAAACATTAGGGACAGCTAAACGGTTGATAATAAAACGCCTTGCTAAAAAAGGGAAATCAAACTCTTTCCCATTATGGGCACAAAGATTATAACCCGTTGATTTTTCAAGTATTTTTTTTAATTCTTCTAAGATGCTTTTTTCATCATCACCATATAAAGATTTAATGCTTAATGCATACCCATCTTCCGCTTCTTCTAAATACCCTAGAGAAACGCAGACAACTTTGGCAAACTCCGCAAAAATACCGGCTTTTTTTAAATATAGTTCGCTACTAGTTAGATTTTCCTTAGCAAAAAAACTAGCTTTTTTGTCCCATAACTTTTTATAATCTTCATCAATTTCACTTAGGTTTGCTAAACTTTCTTTTTCGGCAACCGTTTCAATATCTAAAAAAATAACTTTTGGCAATTTCTAAAGGCTAATAACTATATAAGAAACTCCACTTTCTCGTTGAATAGTAAATAATACCTTTTGCCCTTTTTTGATGCTCTCAGCTGCTTTTTTATAATCGTTAGTACTGAGGGTCGCTACCTTATTAATCGATTTAATAATATCTCCAACTTTAAGCCCTTTCCCCGTTAGTGGAGAATCACTCATCATAGCACTTACCATTACCCCAATAGGCTTAGTTACTTTGTATTTTTCTAGGCTATCTTTATTCATATTAATTACTTCAATTCCAAAATACTCATCAATTCCCCCAGTAGGTCCAGATCCTCTCGAAGGATTAAAAACCGTTTCGTCTCTCTCTTCAATGATAATAGTAGTTTTAACGACTTTCCCGTTTCTCAAAAGTTCTAAGGTAACTTTTTGCCCTATTTTCATATTTCCTACCTTATTAATCAAGTCTCTTCCATCTTTAATCGCTTTACCATCAAATTTAGTTAAGATATCTCCTGCCTTAACATTAGCTTTTGAAACTGGAGAATCTTCTAGAATTCTACTAATTACTACACCGTTTGGTTCAATGCCTAGGGCTTCAGCCACATCTTCGTTTACTTCTTCAAAATTAATCCCAATCCATCCCCTAGTGACTTTCCCATCATTTTTTAATTGATTTAAAATATTTTTAGCCATGTTAATGGGGATAGAAAAACCAATTCCAATGCTTCCCCCACTTTGGGAAAAAATAGCCGAGTTTATTCCCACTACTTCCCCGTAAAGGTTCAAGAGTGGCCCCCCTGAATTGCCTGGATTAATAGCAACATCTGTTTGAATAAAATTTTCATAGCGGTTACCAATCACCCCAGTTCTTCCTTTCGCTGAAACTACCCCCGTGGTAAAAGTATGAGAAAGCCCGAATGGGTTACCAATAGCAATTACAATATCACCAATTTTAACGGCCTGTGAGTTCGCTAGAGTAAGGAAAGGGAAAGTTTCCTTGCTGTCAATTTTCAACAAAGCAATGTCGGTATCTTGATCACTTCCTATAATAGAAGCAGTGTATTTTTTATCGGAATCTTTGAAAACAATTTCAATTTTAGTAGCATTTTCCACAACGTGAAAATTAGACAAAAGAAAACCATCAGCACTAATAAGAAACCCCGAACCAAAAGAAGAAGCTTTTCGTCTCTGAGGATTATTAGGAAGGCCAAAAAATCTCCTTAAAAATTCGTCGTTACCAAAATTATTATTAACCTGCCTTTCACTTTCTACTTGCAGACTAACAACAGCAGCAATAGCTTTATCCGCTACTTCATTATAGGCATCTTGTAGGGTAAATAAGGTAGGAGCATTGGCTTCTAAAGCGCCATTTTGAGTTGCAATTGATCGGGAGCGGGGAGTGCTTTCAGTGTAAAATGGAGTAGTGGGTTCTTCGTTTTGAGTTAACTCTTTTTTATTAATAAAAGAGTAAAAATCAACTTTTAAAACGTCACTTAAAAACCAATTAATCCCAAAAAATAAAATGAAAGCAACTAAAAATAACCTAATATATTTTACAAAACTGTTTTTCATAAAAAATTCCTATTTTTTTTTAATAATTTTATAAAGAATATACAATTTAAAAATAGTTTTGTCAAGTCTTTTCCAGTAACTTTTATCATTTAACTTTGGGAAAACCAGCTCAGATAAAAATGATTGTAAGTATCGTCTTTAAAAAAAAAAACCATGTTACAATAATGTTTGATAATCTTAAATAAAGAAGAATTACCTATGAAAATATACTACGACGACGATGCTGATTTAAAATACTACCAAGACAAGAAAATAGCGATTATTGGTTATGGTTCCCAAGGGCATGCTCACGCTCTTAACTTAAAAGAAAGTGGAATAGATGTAATCGTGGCCCAAAGAGCAGGAGGAAGAAACTACGAGCTTTGCCAAGAAGACGGATTTACCCCTTACAGTGTTGAAGATGCTGTCAAACAAGCAGATATTATTCATATTCTTTTGCCCGATGAAATTCAAAAAAAAGTCTACCAAGAAAACATTAGCCCTCATCTACGAGCAGGACAGGCTCTCGTTTTTTCTCATGGGTTTAATATCCATTATAACTTCATAAACCCAGCTAAAGACATTGATGTTTATATGGTAGCCCCCAAAGGCCCAGGCCATACCGTTAGACGAGAATACGTGGCGGGCAGTGGAGTCCCTTGTTTGATAGCTATTTATAATGACGCTACTGGCAACAGTAAAAACCTAGCTCTAGCTCATGCTAAAGGAATTGGTGGAACTAGAGTGGGAGTACTAGAAACTACTTTTAAAGAAGAAACCGAAACCGATTTATTTGGGGAGCAAAGCGTTTTATGCGGGGGGCTAATTCATCTTATTTTAGCAGGATTTGAAACTCTAGTAGAAGCTGGTTATTCTAAAGAGATGGCTTATTTCGAATGCCTCCATGAAATGAAACTTATCGTTGATTTGATTTACGAAGGGGGGATTCATAACATGCGTTACTCTATATCAGAAACTGCTGAATTTGGCGACTATGAAACTGGTCCTAAGATTATTACCGACAAAACCAAGGCCAGTATGAAAGAAGTTTTACAGCGTATTCAAAATGGAAGTTTTGCTAAAAAATTCATTACCGAAGCAGAAAACGGCAAACCAACCATGAAAGCAATTCGGAAAAAAATGAAAAATCACGATATTGAAATAGTGGGAGAAAACTTAAGGAAGATGATGAAAAACCTTTTTAAGAAAAAAACCGTTCGTTAATTTTTCCTAAAGGATAAATGGTATTTCTTTTTTAAAGAATATTTCTAAATTAGCTTTTTTTACTATCCTCTCACGGATTACCGGGCAAGTTAGGACCATTTTAATTGCTTCTTTTCTAGGGATATCTTCTTTAGCGGATAGCTTTTATCTAGCTTTTAAAATCCCTAACTTGCTGAGAAGATTTTTCGCCGAAGGAGCGATGAATTCGGTTTTCATTCCAATTTTTAATACCTTAAAAACTCAAGAAGAGCGGAGTAGTTTTTTTAATTTCATCTTTTTTAGCTTCTTTACTTTTCTTACTTTACTAACTTTTTTCATTTATTTTTGGGGAGCGGATCTTATAGTTAATTTTTTTTTCATTCTTAATGCTGGAGAAGACAATGAAAGAGTTAAAGATCATACTAGTTTACTCATAAAAATTCTCTTCCCTTACATTCTACTTATTTCGCTTACTTCTATTGGGCATGGGGTGTTAAACTCTTTCCAGAAATTCACTGCCACTGCTTGGGCTCCCGTTTTGTTTAATGTCGTGATTATCGCTGGGATGGGATTAGTTGTTTTAAACATAATCCCCGAAAAAAATATTACCGTTATTATTTCTTTATTCGTTCTCGCAGGAGGTGGAGTCAATCTAGCTTTAGCTCTTTTTCATCTCCACAACTCAGGCTTTAAACTCACTATTTTCTCCTCATTCCTTAAAGAAAAAATAGGGAGATTTTATCAGTTACTAGGACCGGTAATGTTATCTTCAGGGATTTATCAGTTAAATGTTTTTTTAGTTGATCCCATAGCAGTATCTTTAGGGGTTGGCAGTGTGGCGATTTTGTTTTACTGCACTCGCCTAGTAGAAATGCCCCTAGGAATTTTTGGGGTTTCGATAACCACGGCTTCGCTTCCGATATTAAGCAAATTAATGAAAAGTAACCAGCTACTAGAAATGAAAAAAGTAACCCTACGCTCACTTAATTTAGTTTTTTTATTATTTATTCCAGTTATTATTATCCTTTTTTTTTATTATCCTAAAATTATTTCTCTTATTTTCGAATGGGGAAGTTTTAAAAGTAATGAAACCGCTTTAACCTCTGAGGTTTTTTTTTATTATATTTTCTCCTTGCTAGCTATCCCCTTGTATCGCATTTTATTTAACTTATTTTATGCCCTCCAAGATACCAAGACCCCGCTTAAAGCAACTTTTTGGTCGCTTATTGTTAACCTAACCCTTATCCTTGTTTTGATGATTTTCCAAAAAACAACTTCGATTATTGCTATTGCTTTTACGATAACCAGCTATTTTTTACTTTTTTTTTTAATCTTTAGTTTTCCGCGAGATTTAAAATTTAATTTTTTTCAAGAGATATTAAAATTATTAATGAAATGGAGTAAGATTATTGTTTTCCCATTAATCATAATTTTTTTTTTAAAAAAATTATTAGAACCTTTCTGGTTAGTGGTTTTTCAAAACACTACTCGTTTCTGGAGTGAGAAATTATTTATCACTATTGAGCTAACTATCTTTACTAGTTTTTTCCTTTTCCTCTATGGCATTAGTTTAATTATCATTAAAGAAGAAGAAACTCATCGCTTCTTTTTTCAAAAAAAAGAGAAAGGGGAAACCTAGCTCAACTAAACTTACTCTTTAATGATTTTTCCAGTTTTATCTAAAAGATAATTTCCTTTTTTAGGAAGATGGATAACTAGAGGATTTTCCCATTGGAATTGATAACCAAAGAGTTTTTCGAAAATGGAAAAATTTTCATCATGATAATTCTTTTTCTTTAAAGGCGTTAAAATATATCCTTTATTATCAATGGTTAATTCGCTTATTTTTAAGGTTGCTTCTGGATGACCTTGAATAATAAGACTTGATTTTTTTTTTAAAACAAGTTTGTCAATACTCACCAAAGGCAAGTTAACTATAAGAATACTCTGGGGATAAAAAAGAGAATTTTTTATAAAAGAGGTAGCCCCGCTAAAAACACGGCAATAAGGATGGAGATAAACTTTTACTTCATCACTAATAAAAATATCTTTTAGAAAAAAAATATTTTTATTAGTAAGAATTTTATTACTGGCTTCTTTTGCTATTAAATTGCGATTATTGCGAAAGTCAATTTCTTCTGCCTGCAAAGCGGTATAAGCTTTTTCTTGAGGGTTGGCAATTAAAGTTATGAGCTTATTTTTCACCGGGGTAAAAGCATAACTCCTTGGATAAGCAAGGGTAGTGATTTTTTCTGGTTCAGGGAATTCCTTAATAACATCTTGCATCAAGCTTTCTTGCCGGTTAGGAGATGAAAAAGTTTTATTATCTTTTTGAAATTTAGGGTTAATGAATCCTTTAATTAATCCTTTTTTATCACTAAGAATTTTTTGATAAACTTGATAATCCAACCAAAACATATTGGTATTACCTAAATAATTTTCGCTTTCTTGATTAGTTTTTTCTTCTTCAATCAAGTTATATTCTAAGTTAAAAATTTTTTCTTTTTCTTGAACGATAAGCCCTATTTTTTCATTATTACTACGAACCACCCCCAACCAAGCAACGTGACTTTTTTCCTTCAACAAAACACCTAATGATGATAAAAAAACATTCACCACTTGAATATTAGTGTCCTGCATAAAAAATAAATACTTATAATTTTTTAATTTTTTTTGAATAACTTTATCATTATAAATAAGGGAATGAATCGCCCCATGCCCTCCGGGCTTTAAAACTAGTTGATATTCTTCAGCAAAAGCAAAATCCCCTTTTAAATTAGCAAAGCAAGGAACAGATTTTTGCTTTAAAAAAATGATTTGACTTTTTTTTAACCCATTATATTTTTTCCGCTCTAGCTCCAATAAAGTTTCTGCATAGGTTTGTTCCGAAACCATAACAATTAAAGGGATAGCTATTTTCTTATTTTTTTTTTGGAAGTAAACCAGTTCCAAACTTTTAATCATTTGACAATAATAATCCAAATAATAGGCAGAATAAATTTGATGGGTTTTAAGTTTTAATTTAATGTCCGTAAATCCTAATCGTTCACCGACTCCCCCGGCAATAAGGGTAATAACGACTTTATCTAAATGATTAATCGCTACTTCCTCTAACTGAATAAAGTTTTTATTCAGCTCTTTTAATTCAATAGAAGATTTTGGTGAAGAAAAATTTTGCAGTTTTTTTAACTTCTTTTGTAGTGAATGATTTTGATAAAGTTTTTTAGTGCTCAAAGCATAATTTTCTAGACCTTCTGAGATGGCATTATTGAGCTGAAATATTTTCTTTAAAAGGATAATTTTTTTTTCATCATTAACCCTAGGAGGGTCCCAATTTTCAATTAAAGAAAAAAAAATAGGGTCTTTATTAACTAACTTTTTTAAAAATGAAAAAAACTTTTTATTTTCATTAGCATCGAGATAATGATGTTCGTCTAAAATTTTTTGAATCGCACGAGGTAACAATGTGCTTTAATTTTTCACTCTAAGAGAAGATTAACGTTAATTTCTTCTTTATCATTCACGGAAAACAGGCGGCAACTTTCAACCTTACTAGCTCCATAATTGTCAACTAATTTTCGATCTTCTTGGTAGTAAATTTGAGTTATTAAATCTTTATAATCTTGATGCATTATTTTAAAGTGATAATGCCGGATTGGACGACCGCCATACTTGCCGGGGAGAATGGTTTTGAAAGAAAAATTCCCTTCTTTATCAGTGATAGCTTTGCCACGAAATTTCACTTCTTCTTCTTTATAATTTTTATAGTCTCCATTATTTTCTGGCCAATAATTTCCCTCAGCATCGGAATGCCAAATATCAACTACGACTTCAGCAATTGGGGTTAAGGTATTATAATCAAAGACTTTCCCTTTAATAACAATCTCTTGCCCTTTTAACTTAGGCTCCAAAAGGTCCACTTTTTCAGGGATATTGGCAATATAGTAAGGGCCTAAATAATCAGCAGTAGTAGCGCCACATTCTTTTAAAATTTTTGAAGTGGTGCTATTATTACTATTATTAAATAGGCAAGCAATAAAAATGGGAATAATAACGATTAACTTAAACATCCTAGCTTTTCCCATTTTTTGCAAGAGAGTTAATATCAAAATATAATTAAATTTCAAAAAAAGTTCCTACGAAATAAGCAACAATAGCCGCTACTCCCCCCACAATAAAAGTCTCTAAAACTGAGCGAAGAAAATCAATTTTAGTTATTTTCCAACGGAGTAACCCTAATAAAATAAGGGCAAAACTCGTGCTTAATACAGCAATAAAAAAAGCATTATCTGGTTTAAAAAAATAAGGAGAAATAGGAATAATCCCAAAAACCGAAAAAGCAATAAAGGTAATCAGCCCATTTAAAAAGGGTTTGTTGTTCTCACTATTAGCCATCTCCAATTCATAATCCATCATAAAACTTACCCAAAATTTTTTGTTTTTTTTATAAAGCTCAACCATAGCTTCAGCGTCTTCTTCGTTATAGCCTTTTCCCATTAAAATCTGTTTAGTCTCTAAAGCTTCCCCTTCGGGGTTCTCATTTATTTCTCTTTCTTCTATCTTTTTGTTTTTTAAATAAACATCCCTTTCCGCCCTTAAAGATAAAAAATTGCCTAAACCCATAGAAAAACCGTCAGCCAACAAATTAGCCAAACCAAATAATAAAACTATTGAGTACGATAAGGAAGAATCAATTACTCCAGCGGCACCGGTAAAACCAGCGACTACCGCAAAGGTGGTAATAATGCCATCCATCCCACCATAGACAATGTTTTCTAAATACTCTCCTAAAAAAGTAAAATGGTGCTCTTTATGAAGATGCTCTTTTAAATCAATTTTCTTTTTTCCCAAAATTATCGCCTCAATTTTTTATAAGCAGTGCTGATTTCTTTTAACACGTTGGAGCTATAAGCAACCAGACAACCATTATTAATTTTAAAGTTATCGCTAGTGTAAGTTATTGCCTCACCATCTAAATCGCAGAGCACTCCTTTTGCTTCTTCTAAAATCAAAGCAGGAGGAGCTAAATCCCAAATGCCTAATTTCGAAGAGGTATTAATATAAATATTCCCTTTTCCCTCAGCAATCTCGGATATTTTTATGCCAATACTTCCTTTTTTAATAAACTCCTCCACCCCCAATTTTTCAGAGACTTGCTTTTCTAAAGCATTAAAATGATTACGGCTCACATACATAATTTTTTTTTTCACTGCCGTACTATTAATTCTCATAGTAATTTTTTCACCGTTACTTTCTTCACTAAATCCTATTAGCTTATATGCTCCCCCTCCTTTGAAAGCGTAATAAAAAATCTCAGTTAGGGGCAGATAAATAATTGAAAAAATAATTACTTTTTTTTCCAACAAGGCCAGCATAATAGAAAAATCTCCCGTCTTATTAATGAAATCATTAGTCCCATCAATAGGGTCAATCACCCAAGTAAAGTCGTCAGTTAGTCGATGATTTTTATTTTCTTCGCTAATTACCTTGTAATTGGGATAATTTTTTTCAAAGAAATTATTTAAAATGCCATTGGAAATAAAATCAGCTTCGGTTACTTTACTTTTATCTTTTTTAGTTTGCACATCGTAATTTTGGTGATATATTTCGAGTATTGCTTTTCCTGCTTTTGTAAGTATCTTTAAAATTTCTTTTAAATTTTCACTTTTTAGCATTTTTTATTATTTAATAATTTACAAATAATTATCCTAATTCTACTATTAAACCAAGTTTAATTCGTTATTTAAAATATTTTTTTTTTGCTTTTAAGAGCACTTTATGATATAATTTTCCTATGCCAAATATAGTAGCAAATAAAAAACATTTAAGAAAATCAAAAAAAAGATTTATAAGGAATAAAGCCATTAAATCTAGAGTTAATAATTTTTACAAAAAAATCATTAACTTTTTTTCCGGAAAGGAAAAAGTTGACAACCTCGATCAACAGGTATCTCATTTTTACAAAATAGCTGATAAAGCTGCTTTAAAAGGAGTTTTTAAAAAAAACACCATAGCTAGGAAAAAATCAAAGCTAGCTAAAACAATGTTTTTAGCAAAACAAAAAAAGGATTAAAAAATAATGAACATAAGTAAATTAGGGAATGAAATAATAGAAAATTTAAACATTACCGAAAAGCAAGATAAAAAACTAGCCAAAGACGTAGTAGAAAGTTTGTTCGATACCATTGTGAAAATTATCAAAAGAGGAGACACCCTGAAAATAAAAGATTTTGGAACTTTTAAGGTAAAGGTTTTAAAATCAAGGGTGATTATGGTGCCTTTTACTAAAGAAGAAAAAACCATACCAGAAAGAAAAAAAATAAAATTCTTACCTTCTAACAAAGTAGAATTATAAAAAAACTTTTCTATTTCTTATAAAAAGGTGGTTTTTAAAATAATTTACTTACTACCTTTATTCTCCACTTTCATTGGTTGGTTTACCAATTTTTTGGCGATTAAAATGTTGTTTCATCCAAAAAAAAAAGTAAACCTATTTTTTTTCTCTCTTCAAGGGATTTTCCCCAAACGAAAAAAAATATTAGCTGAAAAACTAGCTAGTATGGTTTCTGCTAGCTTATTATCCGAAGAAGAAATTAAAAAGAAAATCTTAGAAGGGCACATTAACGATGAGTTTCTAATCCAAGAAGTGGATAGCCATTTAGATAAATTTTTAAAGGAAAAAATCAACCACAAATTTCCTATGCTTTCTATGTTTATCAATGACGATATTATTAGATCTATTAAAGAAATGATTTTAGAGGAATTTACTACAATTCTTCCTGAACTTAAAAAAAAAGTAGTGGATAAAGCTTTTGAAAGAGTGAATGTTAAAGAGATGGTTGAAGAAAAGGTGAATAATTTTTCGCTCAATGATTTAGAAAACCTTTTGTTTTCTCTCCTCAAAAAAGAATTCAAGTTCATTGAAATAAGTGGTGGAGTTTTAGGTTTTTTGATTGGAGTCATGCAGTTAATACTGGTTGAAATTTCTTGAAAAAAGTTTTTTTAATACCATTTTTTTTTACTTTCTTTTTTTTTTTTCAATGTGCTACCGAAAAAAAAATCATTTATTCTAGTAAAGAAATTAGAAAAGCCCTTTCTGCAAAAAAAATTTCAGAAGCAAAAAAACTAGAAAAAGTTATTTTGGGAGAAAATCGACAAAATCAAAGTTACGCTTTATGGGGATTAGGCAAATACCTGAAATCCTTAAATAAACGTCGTAAAAAAAAACCAGAAGAAGAAACCTATCTAAAGAACGTTAATGATTTCCTCACACTAGTTTATCAAGAACAAGAAGATTTTAACCTTAAAAACTTAACCCTCTTAGCCTTATACAACAATTACCCCTTTTCTAAGCAAGAACTTTTATTTATTTTGGTTAATAATTTACAAGAAGAAACCTCCCAGAACTCCGACGTCATTAATTTTAGTTTAATCCTAGCGGGTAGATTATATCAAGAAAAAGAATTACTAGAAAGTCAACTAGGAGAACTTTGTTTAAATTTTTTAAGGCAAACTAATACGGCTTATTTTTTCGAAAATGCTTTAAGGTGCTACCAGCTTAGCCCAATTTTTAATGAAGCGACCCTAGAGGAAATTGCTAACTTAGGCGCTTATCAAAGAATAACTATCAAGAAATTACTCAATGAAAAAAATATTTAACATTAGCCTTAGTTTAATTTTTATTTTTTTTATTGCTTCTTGTGGGCGTCACGTGAGTTACAAAGCCCCGCTTTTAAAAGAAGCAAAAAGCATTACTTTAGTTGCTATCGTTTTAGAAAAAGAGAAAAATCAAAAAAACGAAAAACACCTCATCCATTACCCCTCACTAAATTTAAAAGTAGATGCTTTCTTTGATAGCCTTATTACTACTTTTAACACCAATCCTTATGAAATAAAAATCAATTTTTTAGACAACCAGGAAATAGAAAAAATTAATGGCTTTTCCCCTGTTCCAGAGGTTTATAAAATTCAAGATGAAATTATTTTAAAACTTCATAAGGAAAGGGATTTCTTTAAGTATTTTTCCAAGTGGGATAGTGATTACCTTGCTGTGGTTTATTATGCCAACGACCCGTGGCTCCAAAGGGTTTGGGGGAGTTTCAAAGTTTATAACCAAGAAAAAAAACTTATCTGGAATGAAGAAATTAAATTCACCTCAAACTATATCATTTACGACGAAAATACTCCTTATAAAATCAGGAATCGAAGTATTTTAGTGCCTACTAAAAAAAGTAATCACCACGAGGAAATTGGTCTAGTTTATGAAAAACTTGGAGAAACCTTTGGGCTCGCTCTTATCGAAACTTTAACCAAAGTGCATGAGACCCCATAGCTAATTTAACAACCAACAATTATTGCTTTTTACTACCGAAGGAATTACTCTAGAGAAAAAGCCTTTTCGAGAATACGATGAAACGGTATTTTTTTTAACTAAAAATTACGGCAAATTGGAGCTGGTTTCTTTCGGCTCGAAATCACCTCGCTCCAAAAGAAGGTACTTCCTCACCCAGCCTTACTGGCTTCAGTTAGAAATAGAAACCAAAGGCGACTTGATCACTTTAAAAGATTTAAAAGAAATTGATAAAATTAATTATCAAGAAAATGATTATCAGGATTTCATGCTTTTTCAAGAGCTTTTAAAAAATGCCACTAGGCTAATTCCCCATAGGATTGTCGATGAAGAAATTTATGATTTACTACGCTTCTTAAGTCAAGACCGGATAACAGCACTACCCTTAGCCTTTAAAAAATTTTTATTTGCTTTTTCTTTGCTACAAGAATGGAATGGAGCAGAAGCATTTAATTCCTGTTCCTATTGCAAATCACTTTGTTCTACTAAATTTTATTATATAAAAGAAAAAGGATTTATTGGGAATAACTGCTTAAAAAAATTAACATTAACTTCTTTTCGAAGACTCCCTTTTTCTTTAGAAGGCCTTTTTTTCTATAAAGAATTTTCCAATGCTTATGGGAAAAAACTCAAGACTATCATTTACTTTTACGAGCATTACCAAAATAAATTTAGAAGATCACCAGAACTCTTTAAAGATTGGGAAAATTTAATTTTATTAAATAACTTTTTTATTAAACGTTATTTAGCCGTTAATGAGTAAATTAAAAAATTAGCTCAACAGTATTTTTTTAGCGATTGGAGGAATTTATTGATTTCTTCTCGCTTAAGTTTTTTAGTGATGTTAATGGTTTTAAGGGAAGGATGTTTTGCCTCTTTTGGAGTGAAATTTAACACCCAGTTAATCCTTATGGCAAAAATATCCTCTTTTTTTTCTACTAAGCATCCTAAAGGGCTATTACATCCCGCTTGCAGTTTTTTCATTATTCTTCTTTCTAAGCTCACACACTCTTCAGTTGGAAGATGATTAACTTTTCTCAGCCAAGCATTAAGTTTTTTATTTTTTTTCAACCCCTCTAAAGCAATTACTCCTTGAGCCGGTGCGGGCAAAAACCAATTTAAAGGTATTTTTTTAACCACCATATTAAAAGGAAATAGGTTGAGTCTTTTTAGTCCGACTTCCGACATAATCAAAAAATCGCATTCTTTTTTTTCTAACTTTAAAAGGCGAGTATTAATATTACCAGTAATTGGCTTAAAGGAAAAATCAGGGAATTTTTTTTTCAAATAAAAAGTTCTTCTAACACTACTAGTTCCAACAATACCTTTTTTTTCTTCCCATAGCCCTAGGTTTTTTTTAAGAAAAACCATAACATCTCGGAAACTCTCTCTTTTAAGCACGGCCATGATTTTAAGTCGATGATCGAGAGTCGTCGGCATATCCTTGAGGCTATGAACGGCTAAATCACTTTGATTAGCTAGAAGATGATTTTCTAGTTCCTTAGTGAAAATTCCCGGGGTTATTATGGGCTGAGCTTCTTGCCTTTTATCTCCGGCACTGGCAAAAGGAATAACGTCTAACTGAGCTCCAGGGTTTGCTTTCACCATTTTTCTTAAAGCTAACTCCGTTTGCTTTAAGGCCAAGGGACTTTTTCTAGTAACGATTCTTAACCGCATAATTTTTAAAAAGCTTGAATAATCATCCCACTTAATCGACAAATATTATCCTGATAAACAACAGCGTACTGCCCTTCGGCAATACCGCTATCGCTTTCATTTAAAGTAATTTTCAAGGCCTCTTTTCCGTGAAGTTCGAGGAAGCCTTGAATGTTTTTCTCCCCATGCCTAATTTTTATCAAAACTTCCTTCGAAAAATCAGGCTCAGCTAAAATGTTTAAATGACAAATGATTAGTTTAGAAAATTTTTTTTGCTCAAGGCTTTTAGGATTAACGTAAATAATGTTTTTTTGAATATCTTTCTGACAAACATACCAAGGACCATTGCTTAGATTAAGCCCTTGCCGCTGGCCGATGGTATAAAACCAATGCCCTTCGTGCTCCCCTAGTTCACGGTTATTTATAATATCGATAATTTTCCCCGATTTAGTGCCCAGGTGAAATTTCACAAATTCTTGGAATTTTATTTTACCTAAAAAGCAAACTCCTTGACTGTCCTTACGATTGAAGTTAGGGAAATTATTTATTTCGGCAATTTCCCTCACTTCTTTTTTTAAATAATTACCCAAGGGAAAAAGGCAGTAGTTTAACTGCTCCTGCTTTAGTCCTGCCAAAAAATAGGTTTGATCTTTTATAGCGTCTTTTGCTTTTTTTAAAAGCGTTTTCCCTGCTTTGTTCATAGCACTAGCATAATGCCCCGAAGCAATAGCTTCGTGATTTAATTTTACCACCTCTAGCATTTCACCAAATTTTATCTCGCTATTACAAAGAAAATCGGGATTAGGGGTCCTGCCTTTTTTAATTTCACTGATAGTATGAGCTACTACTTTATCCCAATAGGCTTTCTGTAGAGAAATTACCTCTAGGGGAACTTCTAGTTTATCGCAAATTTTCTTAGCATACTCTAAATCTTCTTCCCACGGGCAATCCCCTAGTCCGGTGAGCTCGTCTTGTAACCAAACTTTAATGTAATAAGCTGTAAGCTGATGTCCTTCGTCTTTTAGTAATTTTAAAGCAACTGAGCTATCCACTCCCCCCGACAATAAAAAGGCTATTCTCATTTTTCAACGAATATAATAATATCATTAACCATAAAAACCAATAAAATACTTTAAAAAAAAAATAGTCTTTTTTAAAAAGTTGGTAATAAAAGAAAATTAATACTGGGAATAAAAAAAAATATTATAAGTAAAAGTAATTTAGGGTGAATTTTTAATTGTACCATTGTTTTAAACAATAACCTTTTTTTAAAAAAATAAAAAATTAATATTTTTTTTTATTAAATATTTTATTTTTTAAATAATACAATTTTTTCACTAAAATAAAGTTATACTAACAATAACCTAAAATGCTCTCCAACCAAACAAAAGATAAAATATTTAAGATTCTGATTTTTATTTCCGTCTTTCTCTCCCCTATTATCATTATAGGGATGCTAATTACTTTAGTGGAAGGGGCTTGGATGGTTTTAGAAAAAGAAAAAATTGGGTTCTTCTTTAGTACCGACTGGGATCCCATTAGACAAAAATTTGGTGGATTAGTTTTTTTAGCAGGAACTCTTTTAACGACTTTAGTAGCTATTATCATCGCTTTTCCTTTCTCTTTAACCATAGCGCTAGTTACTGCTGAGCTTTATAAAAGGAGTAAAATAGCCAACTTCATTTCTTTTATGGTGGAAATCATCTCCGCCATCCCTTCGGTAGTGATTGGCTTATGGGGAATTTTTTTCCTAGCACCTATCATGCAGAAAATTCAACTCTTTCTTGGTTACACCCCTTATGGCAATGGCTTTTTAACTGCCAGTTTAGTTCTAGCTTTTATGATTATCCCTTTTTCAGCGGCTTTGGGAAGAGAGGTTATCCTGTTAGTCCCCCAAGACATAAAAGAAGGGGCTTACTCCCTAGGGGCTACTCATTATGAAGTGATTAAAAAAATCATCCTGCCCTATGTTAGTTCTGGTTTTTTAGGAGGAATATTACTATCCATTGGGAGAGCCATTGGAGAAACGATGGCGGTTACCATGCTTATTGGTAATGTCAATTATTTTCCCCTTAATATTTTTGCTCCCACCAACACCATGGCAAGTCTTATCGCTAACGAGTTTGCCGAAGCTACCGAAGATATTTACGTTTCTGCTCTTATGGGAGTGGGATTAATTCTCTTGATATCCACTTTGATTACAACTATATTCGGCAAATGGATCATTAAAAAAATAGCCTAATTATGAATAAAAGAATTATTTTCAATCAATTTTTTAAATACTTTTGTTTGTTTTTATCTATTGTCGCTTTAGTTCCAATTTTCTTGATTATCCTAGGAGTCCTGCAAAACGGAATTGGGCGCATTAACCTAACTTTTTTTTTAGAAACCCAACCCTCCCCTTCTAATCAAGGAGGAGGAATTTTAAATGCTTTATTAGGGACTATTTATATAGTAGGGCTAGCTACTATTTTAGTAGTACCCATTTCTATATTAGCCGGTTTTTACTTATCAGAAAATAAAAAAGGAAAACTCACTAGTACCTTATATAGTAGTTTTAATATCCTGCAATCCATACCGGCAATTGTCATTGGGATTGTTGCTTATGCTTGGGTGGTGAGGCCTATGGGTAACTTTTCTCTTTTTTCAGGAGCAATTGCTTTGGCTATTATGATGTTTCCCTACATTGCCATTACTGCAACGGAAATTTTTTCCCTAGTCCCCAACACGGTTAAAGAAGCTGGCTATGCTTTAGGTTCTTCTTATTATAAATTATTTTTTAAGGTTTTACTTCCCAATTCCATTAAAGGTATATTAACTGGTATTTTATTATCCATCTCACGAGTAGCAGGAGAATCAGCTCCGCTCTTATTCACTTCTTTTGGTAATCCTTTCGTCAACCTTAGTTTGGATCAACCAACAGCTGCTTTACCACTGATTATTTTTCAATACGCTATTAGTCCTTATAAAAATTGGCAAGACGTAGCCTGGGCGGCATCTTTGATTTTAATTATCTCGATTATTTTTTTAAATATTATGAGTCGCTATTTAATTAACATTAGGAAAAAATCATGAACAGTAATAACGAAAAAGACATTTTAATTATTAAAAACCTAGCGATAACGATTGGGAATAATCCAGTCATAAAATCACTAGATATGAAAGTGCCTGAAAAAAAAGTAGTAGCCATTATGGGGCCTTCCGGTTGTGGCAAATCAACCCTTATTCGCTCGATAAATCGCTTGCATGAATTAGCCGATAACATCAAAGTAAGTGGAGAAATATTATTTCAAGGGCAAAATATTCATCGCCCAAACCCTATGCTTATTCGTTCACAAATTGGAATGGTTTTTCAAAAACCTAATCCTTTCCCGAATATGAGTATTATCGAAAACGTTCTTTCTGGTTATATTTTAACTAGTAAAAAATTATCAAAAAAAGCTAAGTTAGAAATTGCTGAAGACGCTCTAAAAAAAGCTTTTCTCTGGAACGAAGTAAAAGACCGACTATTCGAGAAAGGAACTTTTTTATCAGGAGGGCAACAGCAAAGATTATGCATTGCTAGATCACTAGCTCTTAAAGTAAAACTATTACTTTTAGATGAACCAACTTCCGCCCTAGATCCCATTGCCACTTCTAAAATAGAAGAGCTTATTGTCGAATTAAAAAAAGAAATCACTATCCTAATGGTAACTCATAACACATCCCAAGCTAGTCGGATCTCTGATTTAACTGCTTTTATGTATTTTGGTGATTTGGTAGAGTATGGGAAAACTAGCAAACTATTCACTGTTCCAAAAGATAAACGAACGGAAGAATATTTAATGGGAAAATTTGGTTAGAATTTAAAAAAAGGTTTAAAAAAATGTTTAGAAAAAGGATTGAAAAAAAAATAAAAGAAATTAAAGAAGAAATCACTTTGGCTGGAAGTCTTTCTTTAAAAATGTTAGATAAGTCTATAAAAAGTATAGAAAATCAAGAAATCAAATTAACTGAAGAGGTGGTTAGCAAATTAGAACCAGAACTAAACAACCTAGAAATCAATATTGAAAAAAAATGCATTTCTATACTAGCTCTTTTCAAACTCCAGGTGCTTGACCTTCGAACCATTACGATGTTTATTAAAATGAACGATGACCTAGAGAGAATCGGCGACTTAGCCGCTAGTATAGCAAGTTGTTCGAAACGAATTATCAATAGCAATACGAAAGAAAATAATTTAGATTTACTAGAAGAAATTAGCTCAAAAACTTTTTCGATTTTTGTAAAAGCCAACCAAGCGCTAAGGGGAGAAGATGTTTTTATTGCTTATGAAGTATTAAAAATGGATGAAGAAATCAATAAAATTCGCGACCAAAAAATAGAAAAAATTTTAAGTTTGCTAAAAAAATCTACTAAGAATTTAATGGTGAATTATGAAATAATAAAAATTATTCAGAAGTTAGAAAGGATTGGCGATCTTTCAAAAAACATTGCCGAAGAAGTTATTTACATCGTTAGTGGGGATCTCGTAAAACACGGGGAAAAACATTAATTAAAATTATTTAAAAAACTAGCTTTACTGTAGCAAAAATAATTCATCGCGAAAGCCATTGGAGTTATTAAACTCTTTTATATAAGCCCCGATTGCCTTAGCGATTGATGTCAAAAGTTGCTCACTTTTTTTTTCATCGAAAAGGAACTCTAAATCTTGTCGATTAGAAATAAATCCTAACTCAATTAAAACGGCTGGCATTAAAGCCCCGTTAAGCACGTAAAAAATTTCTTTTTTAACTCCTCTAGTAATTGGGTAATCCCTTACTAAAAGAAAAGTTTGACTAATAATTTTTTCCGCTAAATACCGACTTTCATTTTGGAATTGAGTGACTTTAAAAAAGCTAAAAATTTTTCTAAAGTAATCAATACTATGCTCGTGATTATGGATATTATTTTCCAAAAGATAAATATCCTCCACTCGACGATCAAAGATTGCTTGATCATCCCCTAAATAATAGACTTCTAAACCTCTAGTTTCTGGATCAAACCAGATGTTTAAATGCGTAGAAATAAACAAACCATTATCGTTTTCTTTTAGTCGGCTATTAGCCAAATGGGTTCTTTTTTCTAACGATAAATACTTGTCGGTTTTTCGAGTAAGGATAATTTTAACGTTTTTTAATCTTTCTTTTAGAAGTTTAGCTAATCGCAAAGTAAGTTTTAACGTTAAATCTTTTTCTTTAAATCCATAATAAACCGCCCCTGGATCTCTTCCTCCATGACCAGGATCTAAAAAAAGGTAGTTGATAGCATTTTTTTGGGCGGTAAAAGGATAAACTTTTTTTTGGCTGTAATTATTAACGGATTTTTCAACTTGACTATTCTCTAATTTAGAGGAAGCTTTTTTTTTGACATTTTGGTTTTGATTAAATTTTTGATTAGGCTTTTGATCACTGTTTGAAGATGAATTAGGGAAATCTCCCACTTCTTGTTTTTCATAAAACGCTAAAACTTTTTCAAAAAGCTCAATATCTTTTTGAGTGATGACTAAACCTTTTTCATCGTAAAAAGGAACCTGTTCCAAAAAATAAGTATGCTGATTAACCGAATAAAATTTATTAAAAGGCTTAAATAATAAACGAAGGTTTTTTTTTTGAAAAGCAACTTCGCTGGTGAAATTACTACTACCTAACTTTTGATAGCCTTTCTTGGTTAAAAATTCTTCTAAGTAAAATCGTTTAGCAAAAATAATTTGAAAAAAGAAAAGGATTAATAAAAAAAGTTTTTTATTTCGCCAAAGCCAATTGCCCACAAGCCGCATCAATATCATCTCCTTTTTTATACCTTTGAAAAGTTAAGTAATTTCTTTTTTGGAGGTAATGATTAAAATACTTAATGGTGGCGGGTAACGACGGAGAGAGCTTTTTGCCGGCTACCTTATTATAGGCAATTAAATTAATCTTAACTTTTAAACCGTTTAAAAAACTGGCTAAGGCCTTTAGATGTTTCTCATCATCATTAATGCCTTGGAGCATAATATACTCAATTAAAATTTCTTTACCAGTTTTACTCATATAATCTAATAATACTTTTTTTAAATCCGGCAAAGGAAGGCGTATTAAGTCCGGCATGATTTTATCTCTAGTGCTTTGAATAGCCGAGTGAAGCGATAAGCAAAGGTTAGCCTTGATCGGGAAAGTAATGAGCTTTTCAATTCCCTTAATAATCCCACTAGTAGAAATAGAAATCCTACTAGCAGGGAAAGCAAAATAATGATAAAGAATATGGACTGCTTGAAAGAGATTTTTGGTATTGAGAAAAGGCTCTCCCATCCCCATAAAAACGATATTTTTTATTTTATCATTTACTTCCTGATTTAGCCAATAGTACTGCTCGACAATTTCCCCAGCGCTTAAATTACGGCGTAATTTCATTGTTCCGGTAGCACAAAAATCACAATGAAGTGAGCAGCCAATTTGAGAAGAAAGGCATAAGGTGTAATTTTGATTTTTATCTTCAATTAATACCGATTCAAAAAAGTGATGGTCTTGAGTTTTAAAAAGGTACTTTTTAGTTTGACTTTTTTGCGATAGTTGTTTTTTTTGAATAAAGATGGATTGAAAGTTAATATTGGTTAATAATTTTTCTTGGTTAGTGCGAGAGATATTAGACATTTTCTCGGGGTTAGTTACTTTTTTTTTAATGACCCAGTCGTTTAACTGCCGACTAAGGTAAGTTGGTTTAAGATTTAGTTTATTTCCTAAAATCGCTATTTCGTCAAAAAAATTAATTTTATTCACTTTGATCAATTATAAAGTTTTTTTTATTCGAATAACTTTAAAAATCAAAAAAATTAGAAAAAGAATAACAGGAATAAAAATCAAAAAAATGGCAAAGAAAAGCAAATGATAAAATTCACTAAAATAAATAAAATCATTCGCTTTAGCTTTAACGCCTTGACTGATTAGATTATTTTTTCCTTGTAACCAAAATAAACTATTCATCAAAAAAACTTCATTCGCTCCATCAAAAAAAGCACCGTTCCGCAAAAGATCGACATCCCCCACTAGGAGTAATTTAAAATCATTTTCCTGCCCTTCTCCCGCTATTACAAAATTAAGCGGAGGCCGAACATCAACCCTTAAACTGTACTCCAATTTTTTATTTTTCATTTCTTCTAGCAAATTACTTTCTCCCCAAGAAGTTAATTTGCTGGCGAGTAAAGGAGTGTAATTAATAATGGCATTAGATTGAATGGTGATAGGAAGAATAGTGCGAAATATAGCTGACCAATTTTCTTCTACCAAAGGAGTGATGATAGGGTGGTAGGTTTTTTGATTACTCTTATCTGGGCTAAAATCAGTTGCTGCTTTTTTGATTTTCGGCAAAGGGATAAAATCATACTGAGGGAATAGAGGGCTTCCTCTTTTTTCTACGGCCAAACCATCGTAGTAATTTAAATAATAACTTTCTGGATCAACAATGATTTGAGTCGGGTCTATAGTTAGCTTTAAATCTTCTAATAATTTATCGAAATAAAAAAAGTCATGTTTTTTTTTTAGCGGTTCTAAGAAAAGCATAAGCTTACCAGAGTTGAGAAGATAATTAGTAATTGTTTCATAATCAGCAAGCGAGATATCAACATAGTCAAAAATAATCAGCAAATCCTCATTCGTCATTTTTAGAGAAGTTATATCGCTCACCCATTCTATTTGAAAATTTAAAATTTTCACGCTTTCTTGAAAAGCAGTAAATTCCTTTAAACCATTAACAGGTAAGTTGCTTAAAAAATAAATCTTTTTGCTAGGCTGAGTTAAACTGACCAAAGACGTATTGACAATCCGTTCATAGTAAATCGCTTCCCCTTCATTAAAAGCTAGGTTTTGCTCCATTTTTTTTTTTACAATTTGCTGAGGAAGAATTTTAATTTTTTTTTGAGTATTGTAAATCAGCACTGTCCCAGAAGAAGTAATATCATTTTGGCTCATTTCCACAAAGTGTTTAGCTAAATTTTTTCGAGTGAAAGTAATAAATGGATTAGCCTTTTCGTAAAGTTTCATATAACGCTCGATATCTTGAGCTTCCCGCTTATAAGCATAAAGATCTATGGCAATGGGCTCTTTAATCTCATTAGCAATTTTAAGCGAAAAATCACTTAAAGTGTAGAGCTTATTCTGGTTAAAATCTTTTTGATAATTAATAACCTTAAAATAAAAAAGCGAATAAGCACCACTACTCAAAAATAGCACTAAAAAAACCTTTAAACTTTTAGCAAAAAAATTACTTCTTTTAAGAGAATTTTTAATGCTTTCTCTTTTTTTAAAAAGCCATTTCCCACTAATAAAAAAAAAGCAAGCAAACCCAAGAAAACTAAGAATGCCAAAAAAATAACTATAAATATCTTGATTAACAAAGTTTAAAAGTAAAGTGGCAATTAATAAAATACTAGAAAAAAGTAACGTTATAATAAACAAAGAAAATCCTTATTATTTTCCTATTGTTTTGTTTTCCAAAAACACACCGGCACTAGTTAACAAAGAAAAAATAGCAATAACAAAATAAGCGATATCTTTACCGTTTAAAATACCTAAAGCAAAATTCTCTAAATGGGAAAAAGGGTTTATTTCTTCTAAAAAAGAATTTAAAAAAACAAAATCACTATCCAGCATACTACTATTATGCAGAAAATAAAAAAAAAAAATTATTACTAAAACGGATAAAGCATTCGTGACATAGCCTTTCGACCAAACCGATAAACAAGAACCCAAAGCTAGAATAAAAAGGAATAATAAATTAATTTTTAAAAAACCCAAAAAGATAACTGGCAAGTAAAAAGAACGAGTAACGTAAATCATCCCAAAGAAAAAAAGCATAAAAAAAGTAATCATAAAAAAATAAAAAGCTAGGCTTAGATATCTAGTCATAATAAAAGTAATTTTTTTACGAGGGGAAAGCATGAGTAATAAAAAAGTTTTTTTCGATTTTTCTAAACCCAATAAACGCATACAAAAAAAAGGAGCAAAAACCATGGTTAGCCCCACCAAGTTAGCAAAAAAAGGTTGATAGTTTAGGGTGTTGGTTAAAATAATATTGATATAAAAAAGGCTAGCCGCACTAATTAAAAAAGCTAAGGTCAATCCTAATAAAAAGTTAGAAAAAAAAAGCTCTTTAACATCTTTTTTAAAAATTCCCCACATAGTATTAAATTTTTTTCAAGTAGTGCAGAAAAGTATTTTCCAAATTTTTTTTAACAAAAGTTATTTTTTTCACGTTGTTATTGGTTTGATTTAAAGTCGCCAGCAAATGATTAATATTTAAATTTGAATTATTACTTATCCATAAAAATCTATTTTTTTTTTCATAAAGGATTTTCTCTTTCTTAAAATAATTCAACAACTTTTTTTGATTAACCAAAGTATTTTTAATCAGTTCGATTAAGTATCCATTTTCTAAAGGAAAATCGTTAAGCATATTATCAAAGGTGTCGTTAGGAGGAATGATCTCTTCTCCAATAATCTTCCCTTGATGAATGAAAATCACCTTGTCAGCAATTTGATTAATTTCATTTAACAAATGGGTAGAAAAAAAAATGCTAGTGGTTTTTTTTAATTCTAATAAAAAATCTCTTAATTCTAATATTTGTCGGGGGTCCAAGCCCGAGAATGGCTCGTCTAAAATTAATAACTCTGGCTCTCCTAGTAATGAAGCAATCAACCCCACCCTTTGCCTTAAACCCTTTGATAAATTTTTAATAAGAGAATTCCTTCGTTCAAAAATTCTTAATTTTTTTAGAAAATAATTAAGTTTATCCTTGTCTTCTTTAATCAACCAAAGACGACTGACAAAGCGGAAATACTCCATGGGGGTAAGCTCATCTGAAAGTGGATTGGTCTCTCCTAAGAAACGAACTTTTTTGAGATAAGAGGCAATATCTTTTTCTAAGGATTTTTTTTTAAAAAAAATTTCTCCAGAATGATAAGGCAATAAATTCACCATAGTTTTTAGGAGAGTAGTCTTGCCCGCCCCATTCACCCCTACTAAAGCAGTTATTTGGTTAGGCTCTAAACTAAAACTGATGCCTTGTAAAATGGGTTTAAGAAAATACTTTTTAGATAGATTTCTAACCTCTAACAAAATTAAATAATAGTTGCAATATAAATCTTAAGCCAAATTTAAGCTATTAAGGTATTCCTCTGCTTCCATAAAAGCCATGCAGCCAGTACCAGCAGCGGTTATCGCTTGGCGAAATTTTTTGTCCTGCACATCGCCAGCAGCAAATATTCCGGGGACATTGGTTTTCGTGCTTCCCTTTTTAGTCAGGATATAGCCATCTTTATCTACAGTGATTTGCTTTTTTAAAAAGTCGGTATTAGGTTTATGGCCAATAGCAAAGAACAATCCCCCTGCCAATTTTTCATAGGTTTTTTCAACTGAATTTCTTTTTAGAACAACTTTATTAATGTTTTTTTTATCCCCTAGAACATTGATAATTTCATGTTCCCATAAGACCTCAATTTTGTCATGATTTAAAACCCGCTCTTGCATGATTTTAGAAGCTCGGAGTTTATTGCGTCGATGCACTAAATATACCATACTTGCATATTTGGTTAAAAAGACTGCTTCTTCGCAAGCAGAGTCACCTCCCCCTATAACAAAAAGTTCTTTATCACGAAAAATTGGTAAAGCCCCATCGCAAACAGCACAAGCCGAAACTCCTTTCTGCCAGTAATCATTAAGGTTAGGAAGTTCAATTTTTTTTGCGGTAGCCCCAGTGGCAATGATAACGGCTTGCCCTAAATATTTTTGTTTATCTTCAGTAATAATTTCAAATGGCTTGTTCGAACTTTTGGGTATTTTTAAATCGGTAACGGTTTTGGTTAAAATCCTGCAGCCATAACGAAGGGACTGTTTTCTCATTTCTTCCATCAAAAATGGACCACTAATTCCTTCTGGAAAACCAGGGAAGTTTTCTACTTCCGTAGTAGTAGTGAGTTGCCCACCAGCAGCGACTTCTCCAGCAAAAAAACCTTCAAAGAGCAGGGTATTAAGTTTTGCTCGACCAGCGTAAATAGCGGCGGTGTGTGCCGCCGGGCCTGATCCTATAATGATGATATTTTCTACTTGCATTTTTTAAAAATATTTTAAGAATAAAAAATTATTACTTCTCTTCGATATTTTTATTTTTCCCGTCTTCTTTTATCCCTTTTTCAAATTCTTTTTTTGCTAGGCCAATGGACTTAGCAATTTTAGGTATGGCTGACGCCCCAAAAAGAACAAAGACAATAACAGCAATAATAATAATTTCCGTTGAACCAATCATTTTACTTTTCCTTTATTTTTTAAATTTTGAGATTTTTTTTTCACCTGTTTCCCAACTTGCTTTTTAGTGGTCTTAGTGGTTTTTTTAGTAATTTTACTAATTTTTTTAGGACTAGGTTTTTCATCATTCTCTTCTTCCAAGTTTAATTGTACCATATCTTTCATTTCGTCTTGATAACTATTTAGCATTCTTAAAAAAGAATTATAGCCATTTCTAACTTGCGAATAGATTTTTCCAATCCTTCTAATAAAACTAGGTAGATCCTGAGGTTTAATAAAAATCAAAATAATGAAAATAATGATTAAAATTTCAAAAAAGCCAATACCAAACATTTATTTCCCCCAATTAGCGATTTTAGCGATGAAAAGTGAAAGGTAAAATAAAACAATTAACGGAATAGCAAAAGAAATCAAACTAATGGGGTCAGGAGGAGTAATAACCGCCGATAAAATGCAGATAGCAATGACGATATTTCGGCTTTGTTTAATTAATGTCTTTAATTTAATAAAATCAAACAGCAAAAGAATATTAATAATTACCGGCAATTGAAACAAAACCAAAGAGGCAATTAAAAACTGCAAAACGAAAAGCACGTTATTTTGATAACTTAATAAAACTCCCACATCTTGCGGGATAAATCCTACACTGGTTAAAAAACTAATGCTTAACGGAATAATTTTTTGATAACTAAAAAAAACACTAAAGATAACTAAGGCAAAACTAAAAACAATAAAAAAAAAGATAACTTTTTTTTCTCGTGGTTGTAAGGCTGGCAAAATAAAACTAACGATGTTGTATAAATGAATTGGAAAAGAAAAAATAACCCCACTAATTAAAGAAATTTTAACCTTAATAAAAAATCCCTCTAACAAACTATTAAGGAAAAGACTAGAGTTTTCCAGTTTAATCGTATTATCCAAGTTTTGAAAAGGTCCAGTCAAGTACGAAACTATTTCATGATAAAAAATATAGGCAAAAATAGTAGCCACGATTAAAGCATAAAAAGAAATCAGCAAACACCTTCTAAGCTCTTTGATGTGCTCCAAGAAAGGCATTTCTTTATTCATCGACAATATTATATCTTTTATTCCTTATGAAATAAGGAAAAATTTTAATTTATTTTATTTACTGGTTTTTATTGATTTTTTCAATGTTTGATTTAAAAATAGCTTTAAGAATTTATAAGATTATTATATAATTAATTCATTAATTAATTATATTACTTAGGATAAAAAATAAAACATGGAAACATTAACAATTTACGATACTTCTTTAAGAGACGGCCTCCAAGGCGAAAAAATCAACTTAAATCTTGAAGAAAAAATTCAAATTGTTAAATCTTTAGATGCAATTGGCATTCACTACATTGAAGGAGGGTTTCCTTTAGCCAGCGAACAAGAAATGGAATTTTTTAAAAGAGTCAAAAATCTCTCATTAAAAAAATCTAAAATCGCTTCTTTTGGCAGCACAAAAAAACCCCTTATTCCGGTAGCAGAAGATTCGTATATGCAAGCTTTTTTGCAAGCAGAAACCGAGGTGATTACCATTGTCGGGAAATCTCATGTCGACCATGTAAAAGAAGTGCTGAAGACTACTTTAGAAGAAAATTTAAATATGATCTCCGAATCAATTAAATTTTTAAAAAGCCATGGCAAAGAAGTCATTTATGATGGGGAGCATTTTTTCGATGGTTACCTTCGAGATGAAGAGTATGCCTTACAAACCATAAAAACCGCTAAGGAGGCAGGGGCCGATATCGTTATTTTATGCGACACGAACGGAGGAACTATCCATCACGAATATATGAAAATCCTAAAAAAAGTTAGTAACATCCCCCAGATGGATTTTGGGGTTCATCTCCATAATGATACTGGTTATGGAATTGCCAATTCTATGCTTGCCCTCGACTATGGAGCTAAGCAGATTCAAGGCACCTTAAACGGCTGGGGTGAGAGATGCGGTAACGCTGAACTTTCGACCATCATTGCCAATCTCCACTTTAAAACCCCCCATAAACTTTTTAGTGATGAAGAAATCAAGCATTTGACTTACACCTGCCGTTATCTCGATGAAACGGCTAACCTCGCGACCAATGAAAAAAGGCCCTACACTGGGAAAAGTGCTTTCGCTCATAAAGCCGGGCAACACGCTGATGTGATTTTAAAAAAAGCTAACTTGATGGAGCACATTGATAGCAGTAAAGTAGGCAATAGCAGACGAATATTATTATCCGAACTAGCTGGGAAAGCCAGTATTTTATTTAAGATGAATAAATTTGGTCAGTTCGATAAAAATTCTAAAGAAGTCGCCACTTTAACTAAAATTCTCAAAGAAAAAGAACAAGCCGGCTATGAGTTTGAAGCTGCGGAAGGCTCTTTTGAGTTACTGGTTAAAAAAGAGTTAGGTTCATTTAAGCCTATGTTCAAACTTCTAGAGTACCGAGTAGAAATCAGTAAAAACGAAAAAGATCAAAAACTTGTTTGGGCTTTTATTAAAGTTAGCATTAATGACCGAGTCTTCATTGGTGATGCTTATCGCGAGGGGCCAGTCGATGCCTTAGACCAAGCATTTCGCAAAGCCATTAGCCATGAGTATAGTTTCATTAATCAAGTTTATTTAAAAGACTATAAAGTAAGGGTTTTAAGTGGCAAAGATGCTTCAGCGGCTAAAGTACGAGTTCTAATTGAATCTTACCTAAAAAATGGGAGTAGCAATAGCAAATCTTGGGGGACGATTGGCGTTTCAGCTAATATTATTGAAGCTTCCTGGGAAGCATTAAAAGACTCTTTCGATTACGCTTTTAATGAGTATGCCGAAAAATAAATAGATAAAATGAAAATTATTATTTCACCAGCAAAATCACTTAACGAAGAAATTCAAAACAAAGGCGAATCCACTTCTCCTGCTCTTTTAAATCACTCGGCAAAATTAATAACTGTTTTAAAAAAAAAGTCCATCAGCGATTTAGCAACGCTAATGAAGATTAGCCCGAAATTAGCAGAATTAAATTATCAAAGGTTTCAAAAATGGAATAAAAATTTCACTAATAAAAATGCCGTGCCGAGCATTTTTGCTTTTGAAGGGGACGTTTATCAAGGGATTAATATTAGTAGTTATAATAAAGAGCAATTAAAAAATTTGCAGAAAAAGCTATTTATTTTGTCTGGACTTTATGGGGCACTCCGCCCACTTGATCTTATGAAACCTTACCGGTTAGAAATGGGAACTAAGCTAGCCACTCAGGACTATAAAAACCTTTATGAATTTTGGGGCGATACCATTGCTAATTATTTAATGGCGCAATGCAAAGCCAATGAAACTATCATCAATCTAGCTTCCAATGAGTATTTCACTAGCATTAAAAAACATTTAAAAAATCCGGTTTTCACTCCCATTTTTCAAGACCAAGTAAAGGGAGTTTTTAAAACGGTAAGCTTCTGGGCCAAGCGAGCTAGGGGATTAATGGTTTCTTTTATCATTAAAAATAAAATTAACAATCTAGACGATTTAAGAGAATTCCAAGCAGAAAGGTACTTTTTCAAAGAATACGACTCGAAAAAAAATACTATGCTTTTTCAGCGAAAGCACTGAGAAGTGGAGCAACCCACAAGTAAAGGCTATATTATTCTTTAACTAAGCTTAATTTACCATCTAATTCTATAATAATCTTCACCGTTTTCCCGCCATCAGCAGTGCCTAGAGTAATGGAAGTATTAGTTTCAGTAATAATATGCTCACTTTCAAACCAAACAGGATAATCATTACCTACTAAAAAAGTAGCATTAGTTAAAGAAGTTTCTCCTCGCTCTAAACTCCCATAAAAAACATCTCCTATACTAATTTGATTAATTTTTTCTATAAAGTTACTATGAACTTTCACATTAACTTCTTGAGAAAGACTAGAATCAGTGCAGCTTATTAAAAAGCTACTGAAAATAAAAGTTAAAACCGCTTTTTGCATACCAATCTAATGTTTTATAATAGTTATTTAAGTTAGTTTTACTTACTATTGGAATGTAAGTATTAAGTCCATAAATTTTTTCACTAGAAATAGAGTTGAGGATGCTTTTATTTTTTTGATTATAAATAACCACTTTGTTAAAAGTATTGATAAAACTATCTCTTATAAATCTATTACCATAACTACTACTCTCACTGCTCTCATCAAAAAAAGTCATCAAATCGTGTTTGACTTCGACATAGTCTTCTACTAAAGTTGGACTAGTAGTATAAGTTAAATAAACCTGGTTAGTAATAATGGTTATATTGTTGGTTATATAACTTTTTAGCTGGACTGCTAATTCTTCTAAAAAAGCAGTTTTTACTAAGGACATTTGCGCTGTAGTTTTATAAGGAATAGTTTGGTTGTTGTAATAATTTTTAAAAGCATTTATTACTTTTTTTAAATTATTTTCTAAATTACTTGGATTACTTTCTAAAAGAAAAGGCAAAACAGTATCATAAGGCATGCCTTCTACCATAATCTCCGTTTGGGAAGATAAAATGTAATCTGTATAATTACGTAATTCAAAAGCTACTTCAACATCTCCCATATAACAAGCATCAAAAATAACGTAATTTAATTTATCTATAGCATTAGAGCTAAGCGAATTAGAAATAGCTCCAACAAATCCTTTAATAGGCATTTCACTATAAGAAGATGTATAGTCTAGCCCAAATGTTTTAGTAGGATATTTTCCTCCTTTGTAAAGACGGTCTCCAGTAGCAACGGAATTTAAGGGAAGCCAAC
Source organism: Spirochaetota bacterium (assembly GCA_965277105.1). Taxonomy (GTDB): domain Bacteria; phylum Spirochaetota; class UBA12135; order COTS27; family CAXSBA01; genus CAXSBA01. Next base: position 1,355,717 of record OZ255710.1, read on the forward strand.
CGGTACCATGAGACCAAACAATTAAAGAATAATTATTTGCGGGATAGTTTTTAAAAGAGAAATCGAGAACTTCTTTTAAGGTATTAGACGAAGAAGAATCTTTTTCCCCTAATATACTAACTATTTTAGAATCAATTCTTTGAGGGTTAGGATCATTCCCCACTTCAAAAATTACGCTATAATCAGGAGTAGCGCCTGATGCTCTATCCCAATACACTAAAACATAGTTATTTGAATGATATTGATGAGAAGAATTGGTATTAAACCCTTTTTCAATTTCGTGTATATCATTTAAAGAAAAGCTATCTAAATTATTATCTGCATTAATGTAAATAATAATAGTATTTTCTTTATGGGCTTTTTCACTTTGTGGTTCTAAAGGCAAAGTAGTGTAGTTAACGTCTTCTGAAAGGCAGCTCATAAAAAAAACCAAGCAACTAAAAGCAAGTTTTTTTCTAAAAAATAACCCCATACTATTTTATCTTCCCGTTTTTATCGACAATTATTCTTGTGGTTATATCATTTAAATATCTGTAGGATATCGATCCTCCTCCTCCTTCAGGACCGAAAGAAAAAATCTTACTAATAACTTTGTTATTTATTGTTTCCGCTAAAACAAAATATACTTTGTTATCTTTATAACCAAATCCTGTAAAAGAAATATTAAAAGAAAACTGAGGGCTCGTATTAGTTACTGCAATATTTTCAACTTTTTGATTCTGCTCGCTTTTTTCAGCTAACTGTTTTCGTAAATCAGGCAAAGGAGTAGTTAAAGTTTTATTCGGAATATTTCTCATACTAGGGAAAACATAAACATTAACCTCTTTCAATTCTTCTTTATATTGGTTCTCTACTAAAAAATTCACTATATAATCATCATCTAATTCACCACATGACATTAAACTACAGCTTATTAAAGCGAACAATAAAACTTTAAAAAACAACAAAATTTTATTCACTTTTAAAAACGAAGCTCTAAAGCTTTAGTTTGATTAGGATAGCAATAATAGCCATTTTTATTAATGTCATTAGTAATTGATAAACTAACTACTCCCTCAGCATTAGCTGGCAAAAAGATATTCACCTCGGGGAAATGGCATTGATCTTGTTTCACTTTAAAATAATTAGTTAGCATACTAAAGGTTAGATTATGGACCTCTCGGTAAATAAAGTTTTTACTTAAGCTTTCGTTAGTGCTATTAATCGCAATAGCAGGGATTTTTAGCTGAAGTTGCTCATTAGTTGATTGATTTTTTAACTCAAAAACTAATTTGTCTTTTAAAAAAGAATTTTCTTCGTCAAGAGCAAAATGATAACTCTTTCCACTAGCATCCCAAACCCTCTCTATTTTAAACCAATAAAGAATGTTATAAACCGGAGTTTCTCCATTAATAGAAAAAGAGTTCCGATAAGAATGATAATGATAATGGGTAAAATCAAAACTAATTAATGAAGCAAGCTGATTTAAATAGTCAATGGCCCCTGTAGTATAAAGAGAATAGCCATTAATAACTTGATTATCATATTCAGGGAAATCATCAAATTTTTTAATGGTGTAACTAGCTTTTTCATTGTTTATCGCCTGGATAAAATTAGCAAAATAAATATAATCGTTATCAAAGTCACTATACGGAGATCCACTCGTGTAAGTGCATCCACTGAAAACTAAAAAAATCAACAGCAAAGCAAATTTTGTTATTCTTTTAGCCAACCAGTAAAAAACACTATCAATAATCAAATTTTTCTTCTTTATTTAAATTTAGTTTTATTTTTCATTCAAACTTTAGCTCGGAAATCGTAATGGTGTCTCCTTCGCTTTCCCTTAAATTATTTTTTGTATCCCTATGAATACCTGGCTTTCCTAATATTTTTATGGTATTGATTGTTTTATTAACAGGAATTTCCACATAAGGATAAGTTCCGCTTTTCCGATAATGACTTTCTCTAATTGTAAGCAAACGCTTCCCATTGATGAAAATCTCATCACTAACTAAAGTTCCCCATTTGTCTGAGTTTTTTTTACGGTCATAGATTCTAATTTTTTCAGTCTTACGTGGTTTTTCAAAATCAATTTGAACGTAATTTTCCCCTAATTTAGCTTTATAGACTTCCCCATTATTGTAAGGATGTGTATTATCAGTAGTCTTAAAAAAAGTATTCATTTTACCATCAAACAAAGCATCCACAACGTTAGTAGTGCTTTCGCTAGATTTCCCTGTATAAGTTATATCTCTGGCTTCTTTCTCACTATCACCAAGCATAATCAATTCACTGATAGCTAAATGATTCTTCATTTTTTTTCCATGCATATTACTAGTTGTATTAATAAGCCTATCGAGATTTGCTAAATTTTTACTATGACCAAGAGTTGGACTATCCTTAGGGGCAATGGCTACAATATAACCATTATTATAACTTGGTTCTCCTAAATTAAAGTCAAGGGTAACAGATTTATCAGTAGTATCATAATCCGCTTCTTTAATACTCATACCTTTTATAGGATAATAAGCTCTTGTAATAGGATCATAAATATAGACATTAACATAGTCCCCCACTAAACTCCCCCAATATTCATCTTTTCTATCATGAATGATAATTCTTTTTAAAGACTTAAAATAAGTTCTATCCCATTGAAAAGTACTAAATCCCGGCTCTTTAGAATCGCCTACCACATGAAATATAACAGGGTTTTGTAGATTATTATCATAGAAAGTAGATAATATAGCACTTGGACTTAATTCGTTAATTTCTCTTAATTGTCTTATAACAAGACCATCTGTTGTATACCTTCTTTTAGGCTCATCAATAATCACCGCTTTAGTCCGCTCAGGCCGTTCAATATAAGATCCCTTCTTTACAACCCTATAAGTAAAACCAAAAAAGTTGGATTCTTTTGAAAGACTTTCCCAGTAAGGTCTATAAGCATGATGTTGACTATCAACCCCATTATCATAAACTAATATTCTTTTACTAGTAATATATGAAAATAGACTCCTAGTGCTTTTACACCACCTGAGTTTAATTCTAAACCATCTAAACTTTATACCACAAACATAAGAAATAAAAGCATAGGCTTGTTTTACGCGATATTTTGCTCCAATAATTGCTCGAATATGATACCCTCCTTTATTTACTCCTAATCGAACAGAAACACCAGGCATATCCCTAAAAACAACATGCTGGGCTGTGTCTTGTTTAAAATAGCTATATTTAATCTTATATCTTCCACCAACTCTATTCATACCACGATTATAGTTGTGAGGCCAACTAACTCCTCCTGAAAGAGGTTCATAAGTCTTTAACCCCCTAGCCATATCGTAGTATAGCCCACCATCTCCTGTCTTAGGATGATAACTTTCACTATAAATTATTGGCAGAATATGCCTTAATCCTTGAAAGTAGGAAGTATCACCACTATGACTTGGAGTAAGGGAAAAAACTCTAGTTTTCTCTTCTTCTTTATAATTCTTTTTTTTTTCTTCTTCTAGATCATAATAACCATCAGAACTTTTATTATATAAATCAACCCCTTTATAAGTGCGATCTAGTCCAGCGGTAATCATAGAAAAAGCTGTAGGGCCACACCATCCTTGCCATATAGTACGTCGTACGTTTGGATCTTTAAAAGCGGTTACTTCATGATGACGATATGCCGCAGTCCTAGTACCAAAACCAACGTAAAAAAACTTACTACTGCCAGCCATTGCTTCTTCTAAGAATTCATCGGTAGCATTAACATTAGTCAATATAGGTTCTATATTCGTTAAAATGGTGTAAAATTCTTCTGATTCTTTTTTCATTTCTTCTTGTTCAATGGCATGACTTCTGTTGTACTCCCCTAAAAAATCACTAGTATCACCCATCTCATTCATTGCCTCTTGTTCTTCAGGGGTGAGCTTGTTATAGTATTCATCCATATTATCAAAAAAATCTATTGGGTCTTGGCTCTCACCAGTTTCGGGGTCAATAGTAGCATTAACTGCATCACCTGATTTACTAAGCATCCCATATAAAACCACAGGATAGCTGTTGTCTACCACTTCATAGCCAGTACCATTCCCAGCTTTAGCAGAGAAAGAGGCATAATTACGCACAAAAGGAAGAACGTTCCTCACACCGTCGGTTATTCCTTTTAAAAAAGCATAGGTAGTGATAGTTCCTAATGCCTCTCCTTTACCATTGATAACAATAAATTCATAATATTTAGGTTCAGAAGTTTCTGCATCATAAATAACTATAGGTCTCTCAGATAAATAGGTACCAAACCAATTTTGTTCTTCGCGAATAGTTGCTAAATGCATAACGGCTAAAGCCCTAGCTGTTTTCCAGTGTAAAAGTAAACTCGTAGAAGTTAGTGCATTCAAAGTAGATTTAGAAGCAAAAGGGATATCTCTATCTACTAAAGCTTGTGCATTTTTTAATTTAATATCACTAGTAACGGAAGAAGAAGTAAGGACGACATTACTTTCTTCATCAAACAAAGAACAAGATGCAAATATTAAAATTAAAGAAAAATAAATAAAGGTTTTAAAACAAACAATTTTTTTCATAGGAATAATTCCTTTAACTATTTAGAGAAAAATATCATGATTCCTAAATTATGTCAAGTTTTTTTAAAAAAAATCTAAAAACTTACCACTATAAGCACCACCCCCAACCCCAAGAGATAATAAGAAAACCAATGCAGATGATTATTAATAGTTAGGCGATAGAGAATTTTTAAAGCCACCCAACCACTAATAAAAGAAAAAAGAAAAGCAGTGAGAAGAGCTGGGTATTCCCCTTGGAGAGAAAAAAAAACTTCGTTATTTTTATAAATATTTTTTGCTTCTAATAAAAAAGCCCCTAAAAAAATAGGTAGCCCAATGAAAAAAGAAAAAATAAAAGCCGCTTCTCTTTTTATCCCTAAAAGAAGGGCAGTGACAATCGTCATCCCTGATCTAGAAATTCCCGGCAGCAAGGCCAACGCCTGCATAAAACCAATCGCAAGTGATTTTCGTTTGCTCAAATTATCCAAAGTAAGATAACCATTTTTTAAGAACTTACTCATAAACAAATACCCACCGGTAATCAAAAAACAAAAACCAAGAAAAAAAAAACTCTCTCCTAGAAATAAAAAAACCAATTTTTCTTGAAAAATAAAACCTAAAATAATAGTAGGAATAACCGCTAGGATAATTTTTATTAAAAGCAAAAGATTTTCCCCAACTTTTTTGTAGGCTATTTCTTGGTACGCTTCTTTAAGTAATCTCTTTAAATCGTTTCGAAAAAAAATCACTACCGCAAAAAAAGTACCAAGATGAAAAACCACATTATAAAAGAAAGCATGATCGGTAAAATCTAATAGATTTTGGAGAAGTAAAATATGCCCCGAACTCGAAATGGGCAAAAACTCGCTTAATCCTTGAAAAAGAGCGAGTAGGACAACTCTAAAATCCATAAAAAATTACAATTTTCGATGGATAATCATATGCTCGCGATCGGGGCCAGTAGAAATATAACTTATAGGGCAATCCAAATATTTTTCTAAAAAAAAGATAATTTTCTTAGCATTGTCCGGGAGCTTTTCTAACTTATTAATCCCATAAATTTTTCCGGACCAAGTAGGGAAAGTTTTATACACTGGTTTGATTTTTTTTAGCACCTCATTATGGGTGGGGAAAGTATCTAGTTTTTTCCCTTTATACAAATAATGGGTAGCTATTTTTATTTCATCATAGTGGTCAAAAATATCTAACTTGGTTAAGGCTATTTCACTAATGCCATTCACCATAATGGAGTATTTCGCTTGCACTCCGTCAAACCAACCACACTCTCGAGCTCTCCCAGTAGTAGCCCCAAACTCTTCACCTAGGGTTCGCATTTTTTCTAATTCTCGCTTATTGAGTTTAGTAGGCAAAACCCCCAGTCCTACCCGAGTTACATACGCCTTAAAAATCCCCACCACTTTTTTAATGGCAGTAGGCGGTACTCCCGTTCCGGCGCTAACTCCACCACTAATCGTAGAAGAGCTTGTAACGTAGGGGTAAGTTCCAAAATCAATATCTAATCCTAAACCTTGTGCTCCTTCGAAAAGAATTTTTTTATGAGAAAATTTATGCAGTAAATAAGCAGTGTTAACGATATTTTTTTTAAGTTTTTTAAAATAAAAAAAATTTTTTTTAATAATTTTCTCGATATTTTCTGAGGTGTAATTTTTAGGGTTTAACCAGTTTTTATTATATTCAATAGCTAAATTAATTTTCTTTTCTAAGAGTTTAGGGAATTCAAAGTCTTGCATCCTGATACCAATACGAGCAATTTTATCCCGATAAGCCGGGCCTATGCCTTTTACTGTTGTCCCGATTTTGTTATGGTTTTTTTCTTCTATAGCTCGGTCAATTTCTAGATGATAATCAAAGACCAAAAAAGCATTATGACTAATATAAATTTCATTACTAATACCTTTTTCTTGCTTAATTTTATCGATTTCTTCCCATATTTTCTCTAAGTTTATCACCATTCCCGCCCCTAAGACGCAAATGGTTTTTGGGTTAAAAACCCCCGATGGCAAATGATGAAGAATGAATTTTTTATTGTTAAAATAAATGGTATGTCCTGCGTTAGCTCCCCCTTGATAACGCACAACCACTTGATAATTCTCTGATAAAAAATCAATAACTTTAGCCTTCCCCTCATCTCCCCACTGCCCGCCTAAAGCCACATCAGCTACTTTAAAATATTTCATAAAGAAATTTTACTATAAAGGAGCATGCAACCGTTTTTCAAAAAAATAAAATATTTTTTTGAAATGTATTATATAATAATTATGTTCTTAATCTAAATCAAAAATGATTAAATTATTTAAATAATAAACACACTAAAAGAGGTTTTTATAAAAATAAAAATGGCAGAAAAAATAGATAATTTTGAAGATATTAATAAAGCAATAAAAGAAAACAATATTCAATTTATTGATTTTCTATTTGGGGATATGTTTGGGTTGCTCCATCATTTCACTTCTCCAGTTTCCTTTATTACTCAAGAAAGTTTTGAAGAAGGTGTTCCCTTCGATGGTTCTTCCATTAGGGCTTGGCAGAGTATTGATAAATCTGACATGCTTTTAAAGCCGGATATGTCGGCTTACTTTATAGATCCTTTTAGAGAAAGAAAAACCATGTGTTTTTTTAGCGATATTTATGATCCTAGAACTGGGTTACGCTATGAAAAAGATCCTCGCTCTATTTTACAAAACGCCATTGATTACCTAAAATCTACAGGAATTGGAGATGAGGTTTTTTTTGGACCAGAACCAGAATTTTTCGTTTTTGACTCGGTTCGATATACCTCGCAAAAAAACATTGCTTTTTATCAATTAGAAAGCAACGAAGCACCTTGGACTTCTGACTATGAGGATTCTCTTGGTCATAAAATCTCTCATAAGGGAGGATATTTCCCGGTTAGTCCAGCTGATTCACTAACTGACTTTAGAAATGAAGTAGTGAGCCATCTAGAAGGAATGGGAGTGACTTCCGAAGTTCATCATCACGAAGTAGCCACTGCTGGACAGTGCGAAATAGGATTTAAATTTGCTGATGCTCTCTCTTCAGCAGATAATGTTAATAGATTAAAATATGCGGTTAAAAACACTGCTTTAAATTACAACAAAACTGCGACTTTTATGCCGAAACCAATATTTGAAGATAATGGAAGTGGGATGCATGTTCACTTTTCTATTTGGAAAGATGGCAATAATCTCTTTGCTGGTAATGAGTATAGTATGCTCAGCAAAACAGCGATTTACGCTATTGGAGGTATATTAAAACACGGAAGGTCCATTCAGGCTTTTACTAATCCTACTGCTAATTCGTTTAAAAGGCTAATCCCCGGTTATGAAGCACCAGTAAAATTAGCGTACTCAGCAACTAATCGATCAGCCGCAGTTAGAATACCTTATACCTCAAGTGACAATAGCCGAAGGATTGAATTTCGTTGTCCAGATTCTTCTGGGTCTTCCTACTTAGCGTTTGCAGCCATTATCATGGCAGCTGCTGATGGGATTAAAAATCAGATTGATCCTGGAGCTCCTATGGATAAAAATATTTATGACTTGCCCCCTGAAGAATTAGAAAATTTAGTTTCTACTTGTAGGGATCAAGAAGAATCAATCTCTGAGCTAGAAAATGATTTTAATTGGTTAAAAAATGGTGATGTTTTTAGTGATGCTATGCTTAAGTCTTATATTGATTATAGAAAAGAATCAGAGATTTTACCATTAAAACTCAGGCCCAACCCACACGAGTTTGAGCTCTATTACAATATATAATCAAAAAATTTAACGATTTAAATAAAAGCGCGTTTATTTTCCCCCTCTCTGATTTCTCTCCTTTATCTAGAGAGGGGGTTTTTTTATCTTTTTCTACTTTTTTATATTTCTACTTATTTTTGTTGTTGTAAAGTTTTTCTAAGAATAGGTCCATCCTGAGCCTTTTGTAAATATCCATCCCAGGACTACCTAAAATTTTTTCTCCCTCTCGAACAACTTTATGAGCTGGTATCCCACTCTGGGGTCCAATCATAGCGTTTTTTTCGATAACAACATGATCGCTAATCCCAACCTGCCCAGCTAAAATTACCCCTTCTTGAATTGTCGAGCTTCCGGCAATCCCAGTTTGAGAAACGATAATAGAATTTTTACCAACCATAACGTTATGAGCAATTTGAACTAGATTATCAATTTTCACATTATCTTCAATAATCGTTGCATTAATCGTTGCTCGATCGATAGCAACGTTACTGCCGATTTCCACGTTTTTTCCAATAATCACATTTCCTATTTGAGGGATTTTAATGATTCCTTTAGCAGTTTTTTCAAAGCCAAAACCACAACCACCAACAACTGAGTTATCATAAATAGTAGTATTATCCCCGATTACTGTCCCATCTTTTATAATAACTCCAGCATGAATCGTCACATTATTGCCTAAAACCACCCTATGCCCAATTTGGTTATGGCCTTTTAATACACACCCGGCTCCAATCTGCACTTCCTCTCCTAAGGAAACAAAAGGCCCAAAACGAAGATCGTTGGCTAAATGAGGATTTTTTTCTACTCTTGCTGAAGTAAGTGCTTGGGGGAAGTTATTGGCAAACTTTTTATAGGGATCAAAAAAATTAAGTATAGTAATAAAATCAAGAAGAAAATTTTCCGAAAAAAAAAAGCATTTTTCAGGATCTATTTTTATTTTATCTTTTAAAGAAATATCGCAAAAAAAGCAGTTTCCTTTTTCAATAATTTCTAATTTTTTCTTATCTTTAACGAATAAAAGAGTATTTTTTTCCGGATAACGAAAATCATTAACTTTAGTAATTTCTAAATTCTTTCCTAAATAATCTAGTTGTAATAGTTTTTTTAACTTATTAGAATCCATAAAAAATTTCCACTTATTAATTTTCTAATTTCTCGATAACCAAAGGAGTGATGTTCGCATCTTCATTAGCATAAATAACTCCCTGATCCCTTTCTAGCACAATGGAATACCCGTTTTTAACCGCTACTTCTTGAATGGTACGGTAAATGCCCCTTACTATTTCTGGGGTTAATCGCTCACTTTCTAAAACATCTAATGAGTCCTCATCAAGATTACCTTCCAGTAGCTCATTTAATTTTCTTTTTTCAAAATCGATTTGTGCTTCTAAATCTTTTTTTTCGTCTTCAAATATTCCTTCTGCAATGGCCTGTTCTTCAAGGAAAAAGATATTTTCCCTAATTTTTTTTATTTCTTCGGTAACGTCTTTTTCTACACCTAAAAGTTTGCTTTTAACAGTGATATTATCTCCCACAAAACTGATAATTTTTTTTAAATCCAACCATCCTACTTGAATGATTTTCAACTTAGAGCGCTGTCCCCAAAGCTCCGAAAAGAACACTAAAAAAAGCATAATAATAATAATTTTTTTCATATTTTTATCCTCACTTTAAATATTAATTTTATTAGAAAAAGGTTTGAATGTCAAAACTAAAATCGGGGCGATAATTAACATTATCCCTATACCTAGTTTGATTAAAAGCTCTAAAAGTATTACTATTTTGATCATAAATAAATTTCCAGCTAAAATAAAACCTTATTGGTAATTGAGGAATATTTAACCGAATCCCAAAACCTGTACTATACATATAGTTCTTCCAGTTAAAAATAAAGTCCCAAGTAGAAAAATCACTGAAACTTAATTGTTTATTGGAAATCGCCGCCATGTCTAAAAAGAAAACTATTTGGATTAGATCGACAAAAATATTTTGCCGAATTTCAAAATTCTGACTAAAAGTTGCTTGACCTAAAGGATAATCGTTATCAGTGAATAACGCTCCACTACCATAGCGTTGTTTTCTAAAATCTCGAATGTCATCTACTTCCCAGCCTGTAATATCACGCTCTGTTATAGCTAAATAATTAATCTCATCATAAACAAACTCACCTGAAAGGGACTTGCCTAATGTTCTTAAATTATTTTTATAAACGAAAACTAATTTCATCCTAAAATCCTCTAATCCACTAAAATTCCAAGCAATGGACCGATAAACTCCAAAGTTGAAATTCCAATTAGTTAAAGAAAAATCTCCGAAATAAAAGGTGGGATTTAAACTAATAATTTCTCCATCCGTGGGATTAATGATGCTATTGCGATTATCCCTTTGCAGTAGTAAGCTAAAAGTATAATAAAGCCTAGTGTTATGCGGAGGAGCTTCGTCAAATAATGACTTGTTAGCTTCATAAAGTTCTAGCTGGGTATATTTCTCGGGCCAAACAGTGAAGTCTTGCAAATAGCTTTTAACGTAGTTAATTGAAAGAGTCTCTCGTATTTGTATCCAACTTAAAAACCTCTGAGCTGAAGTTATCGAAGCAGAAACAATATCACGAGTATATTGAATGCTATCGCTCTCATTATTAACCACCCCTCTACTCCCTCCATCAGGAGAAACTACTTTCCCACTGTTGTCTTCGGTGTTAAAATCTCGGTAATATTTCCCAATAGAAAAAGATCCCCCCAAAGCTACCGGGTAATCCAAAAACCAAGGATCTTCAAAGGAAATTTTAAAATCTTTTACATTAACTCCTACACTAGTTTTGACCCCAAAACTATAACCATAACCAAGAAAATTATTATCTTTCAATTCGCCAATCAAAGAAAATCCTGAGTTAAACCCATAACCAAATCCTGCAGAAAAAACTGTAGTTCTTTTTTCTTGAAAACTTAGATAAATATCCATAAGTCCTTCGGTAGATCCTATTCGATAATTAGGACTAACTAAAGAAAAATAATCCAACCGACTTAAATTTCTTAGACTACCATTAATTTTGCTAAGGTTAAAAGTTTCTCCTACACTAAATAGCAACTCCCGCTCTACTACATTTTTTTTTGTTTTTCCCAATCCTTCAATATAAATATTTTCAATATGTCCTATTTGTCCTTCGTAAATGTCAATTAAATAATTAACCTGTTTATTTTCTTCATCAACGCTATCTAAAGGGGTAATTCGGGAGAAAATATAGCCATTATTTCTATATTTAAAATAAATGGACTGAATGTCTTGTAAATGAGTAATTTCGTTATAAATCTCTCCTTTTTCTCTTTTAAAATCAGCTATTAATTCGTCATCTGAAAAAATATTATTGCCCCTTAAACGAACATCTCCAAAAAAGTATTTTTCCCCGGGAAGAATATCCACATCAATCGTAACGAACTTTTCATCTTTTTTTTTGGTCTTACGCCACTCATAACTAATAGCAATATCCATTATTTGCGCTCGATAATAACCAAAGCTTTTCAATCTAAGGATTATTTTTTGGCGATCCTGCATTAGCTGATTATAATTAAAATACCCTCGACGATGCCAGCGGTGCTCCTTCAAGTCAATAAATCTTTTTATCTGCTTTATTTCTTTTTTTGAGATGTTAAAAAAATTAATTTCTTTAACTAGGTAACGACTCCCTTCATCAATGATAAAATAAACATCAAAGGCATTGGCCTCGGCAACAACGGTTTCAACCTCGACTTGCACATCTAAAAATCCTGCTTGTAGATAAGTTTCAATTACTCTTAATCGTCCTTGATTAATGTCGTTTTGATTATAGTATTTTACTTCGGTGATGGGATTATCTTCTTTTATTTTAGAGCTTCTTAAATGATCATTGCCAACAAAAATCAATTTATTTATCGTAATTCTTTCCTTTACCGTAAGAAAAACAACAATCTCACTCTCACTTACTTCCTCAATGCTAAGACTAATATCTTCAAAAAACCTTGAGGCATTAATCCTTTTGATGACATTTCTAATTTGTTGATTACTAATAGCATCACCTACACTAAACCCTATGTTTTTAAGGATAAGTTTTTCATTAATGGTCTGATTCCCCTCAATGATAATGTCACTTACTATTTTGTTGTCATAGTTTAGTTGAGAAAATAGCAAAAAAGTATTCGCTAAAAGCAAAAAAAAGAACTTAGTAACGTTGAATTTCAATGAAATATTAATAAATTTAGGACAAAATAAACTTTTATAATATTAATTATAGTATGGAAATAGTCGTAAAAAATCTAGGTTTTTTAAACCTGTTAGATAAATTATTTTTCTTTATTGAGGAAATAATTAAGGGATAGGGGGATAACATTAACCAACTCTTCAGCGCTGTAAAAACCTAGTTTTTTATGAGCAATTTTTCCACTTAGTGAATGGATTAAAACCGCTAAAGCCAAATAATCAAGCACTATTTCGTCAGAAAAAACACTAAGCTGATAAGTGATAATGCTGCTTATTATACCCCCAAGAATATCCCCACTTCCGGCCACTCCTAAACTAGGGTTAGGGTAATGAATGGTAGCTATTTTGCCCTGCGGGGTAAAGATATAAGTTGTCGATAATTTCAAGATGATAAATACTCCCCATTTTTTACTAAGCTCTTTACCAAAAAAGTAGGGGTTTTTTTTAATAGTAGACGTAGCCTTTCCTAGTAGCATGGCCATTTCTCCTAAATGAGGTGTTAAAATAATTGGTAGTTTCGTTGCTATTTGAGAAAAAAAAGATTGATAATGCTTAAACCAAATTAAACCATCAGCATCAAAAACTAAACTTTTTAAACAATTAAGCGCATCATAATTTTTTTTATTAACTAAACGAGAAAAGAAAAAATTAATCTCTTCATCTTTTAAATTCCTTCCTAACCCCGGCCCAATTAAAAGGGTTTGTTGTTTAGCAAAGTTAAAATCAAATAATTTAACTTTCTCTAGGATAAAATTATTATTCTTTTTTGTCTGCAAGGGATAATCTTTTTCCCGCACAATAAGCGAAACCAAGCCAGCACCTGCTTTAAAACTAGCTAGCCCGGCTAAATTAGGAGCCCCGAGATATTTTCTTGAACCACCTAAAATTAAAACCGAACCTCGACTATTTTTAAAATCATTCTTCTGCAATTTTTTAACATTAAAAAAATGATTATAAGAAAAAAACTTATGCTGAAGTTTTTTCATTAGCCAAGCAGGAAAACCTGGATTAAGAGAATAAATCTTTCCTACTTTAGCACTATACTCAGGATAAAAAAACAAATCTTTGTAAGGCCCAAAAGTGATGGTTAAATCTGCTCCTACAATTTTTTGCGGAGAACACCCATAGCCCAACCCACTAGGAAGATCAAGGGCCACGACTTGTAAGTGTTTGTACTTTTTTTTTAGACGATTAATCCAATTAATAATAGTAGTAATTTTTTTATCATTAGTTTTTCGAAAACCAACCCCAAAAAGACCATCTACTATCACAGTCTGCGGAGTGATGAGTTTTGTTATGGCTAAGTTATCCACGGGGAAGGAAAAAAAGTTGCCTTTAAGTTTTTTGACAATAGCAAGGTTCATTTGATTAGCCGAAGTTTTACTTTCTTTTAAAAGCACGAGATAAACCTTAGTATGATTTTCTAAAAGCGCTTGCCGGGCAATGACCAAACCATCTCCTCCATTATTCCCCGGGCCAATAAAAAAAACTAGTGGGTGAGAAAATAAACTTTGTATTTTCTTTTTTAAAAGAAGCCAGGCTTTTAGCCCAGCATCTTCCATTAAAATATTTTCTGGAATTTTTAAATGAGCTTGAGTTGCTTTATCCAAAGACGCCATCTCTTCGCTAGTAACAACATAGTGAGATGGCATTAAAAAATAAAAATATTATTAAAAATCAAAGTATTCTAAAGTAAAGGAATAAATTGATTTTTTAAAAAAAAAATTATAATAAGTTTTTAACCGCTTCTTTTTCTTCTAAAAGTTCATCATAACTGGCTTTTACTTTACCTTGACTAAAGTCATTAAGCTCAAGCCCTTCTACTACCTGCCAATTTTCGCCATCGCTTTTAATAGGGAAAGAAAACATCACTTCTTCGTCAATCCCATATGGATTCCTAGCTACTGTAGAAGAAACTGCTACTGAAAACCAATCTCCTACTGGAGTGGGAGTAACAAGACTTTTCACCGTTGCTAAAGCTGCCGAAGCCGCCGAAGCTGCCGAAGAAGCTCCCCGAGCGTTAATAATAGCTGCCCCTCTTTGCTGAACCGTTTGAATAAAATCACTTTCCAGCCAATTGCTATCTTGGATAACTTCAGTAACGGGTTTGCCATCTATTTTAGCATGATAGAAATCAGGATACTGGGTGCTAGAGTGATTACCCCAAATAGTCATATTGCTTATTTTAGAATTATGAATACCCGACTTCTCAGCGAGTTGAGAAATAGCTCGTTGCTCATCAAGAGCAGTCATAGCAAAAAAGTTTTTTGCTGGGATTCGATTAGCTTTGCTTTTAGCAATCAAAGCATTGGTGTTACAAGGATTACCAACCACCAAAACTTTACAATTATCTTGAGCATTTTCTTCGATAGCTAGCCCTTGACTGGTAAAAATGCCTCCATTAATATTGAGTAAATCTTTTCGTTCCATGCCTTTTTTGCGAGGAACAGAGCCAACTAATAAAGCCCAGTCCGCGTCCTTAAAGGCAACTTCCAATTTATCAGTAGTTGTTATCGATTTAAGGCAAGAAAAAGCACAGTCGTCTAATTCCATTTTAACGCCTTCTAAAGCGGGTAGTGCTTGGGGAAGTTCTAATAGTTTTAAATTAACTAGGGTATCTTTCCCAAAAATTTCTCCCGAAGCTAAGCGAAACAACAAAGCATAGCCAATTTGTCCAGCTGCTCCCGTGATACTTACAGTAATTTCTTTTTGCATAATGTATGCCCCCTAATTTATAAAGATATAGGAATTATACCATAAATAAACATTTATAGCACTAGTTCATCACACTGCCACCATCAACGTTAATGGTTTGAGCAGTGATGTAATTTGCTTCTTCACTGGCCAAAAAAACCGCTACTTCCGCTATTTGATTAGGTTCTCCCATATATCCCAAAGGAACCGCTCGTCCCACTTGCTTTTTCTTTTCTCCTAAGGGTAAATTTTCATATTTAGCAAATAGTTTATCGACTTCCTGCCACATAGGTGTATCAATTACTCCTGGAGCAATAGCATTAACTCGAATATGATGAGGCGCCATAGCTAAAGCCGCACTTTGGGTGTAACTAATAACCGCGGCCTTAGTAGCGCAGTAATGAGAAACTAAAGCTTCTCCTCTTCTCCCAGCTTGCGATGAGAGATTAATAATCGACCCCCTTACGCTATTTTTAACCATAGAAGCTAAAACTTTCTGCATTAAGAAAAACATTCCTTTCACATTAACAGCAAAAAGTTCATCATACATAGCTTCATCGCTTTCTAACAAAGGAGCCATATCGAAAATAGCAGCATTATTAAATAAGATATGAATATTCCCCCATTTTTTTTCTGCTTCCTCTAAAAAGGTAGTTACCGCACTAGATTTAGTAACGTCAACATTGGGATAATAATGCAGTTTTTCTGGGTATTCTTCTAATAATTTTTTAATTTCTTCACTGGGATTTTCGTCTAAATCCCCCACACTACACTTAGCACCCGATACTAAAAAAGCCCTTACTGTGGCTAAGCCAATGCCACGATTCCCCCCGCTAATAATGGCATGTTTATCTAGTAAGCGGTTATTTATTTTGTTCAATAAAATACTCTATCCTTTTCATTGCTTCTCGCATATTAGCGATAACATTTTCATTATCAACTAAATCTCCCCACAGCATACCATTAGCGCAAAAAGCAGCAACTGAATCCGAAGAACGACAAATAGCTTGGGCTACAAGTAGATCCATAGATTGATCTTCATACTCGAAAGATATCTTACCCACATCCCACATTTTAAGGAACTCTAAAAAAAGAGCCGGCAACATAATAACATCAACAATGCTTTCTTCCCTTTTTAATCGAGTTTTTATAGTAGGGACAATAAACCCGGGTATTTTAGAAAACCCGTCCATAGCTACTCGTTGATTTGTGTCTTTTAAATAAGCGTTAGAGAAACGGTCTAAGACTAAATCACGATAATTTTCTAAGTTGATCGGACTAGGAAGCAAGATAGGAATTACGTCATTGGTAATATAGTCATAGGCCATTTTTCTAATGGCTGGCTGAAGCAATCCTTCGTGAATATAGTTATAGCCCAACAAGCTCCCCGCCCAAGCAATGCAGCTATGTGTCGCATTAAGCAAGCGAATTTTGGCATTTTCATAAGGCTCGACATTGCCCACTAATTCCACACCTACTTTTTCTAAAGCAGGCCGCTCGTTAATAAAGTTATCTTCTAAAACCCATTGAATAAATTCCTCGCCCATAACGGCACTTGCATTTTTTTCACCAGTAGCTCGAGCTACTCGCTCGAAAACTTCCTCGCTTGGACGCGGGGTAATTCGGTCCACCATACTTTGCGGACAACTGCAATTATTTTCAAACCAGTTTAAAAATTCATTATCACCTAATAAACAGATAAACTGTTTCATTCCTCTTTTAAAGCGTTGCCCATTATGCTGCAAATTATCACAAGTCATCAAAGTAATTTTTGCTTTATCTTGAGCCTCTCCATTATCTGCTATTTTTTCTTTTCTTGCTTTAAGTAGGCGATACAAAACTCCATAAACGGTACGCATTTTTTGCTGCCCTTCTTTAACTTTTAAATCATTAGCTAAATCGGGGAGAGCAACCATAAGGTTATCTTCTAAATCTAAATAATACCCCGCTTCCGTTACGGTAAAGGAAATGATTTTGGTATGGAGGTCAGCTCCTACTCTCATTATTTCTTTTAAACTATCTTCATAAGGAATAATTTTTTGAAGGGAGCGAATTCCTTGATAATTTTTTTCTCCTTGAGGAGAAATGGTTTCTAACGTGTATTTCCCTCCGCTATCTTTTAACGCCTTAATAACCGGAGGATCTTCTTGAATATTCCCCGCGACTATTCCCCAATCTTCGTCCCCTAATTGATAAAGCTCATTAATATAAACAGCTTGATGAGCTCGGTGGAATGAACCTAACCCTAAATGGAGGATAATTTTTTTAGGCATTGAACTTATTTAATTAAGGGTTTTACCTTCAGCATCAAAAAAGTATAACTTATTAAAATCGATACTCGCTTCCACTTTTTTAATTCTTTTCACAACTCTATCTTTTTGTTGACAAACTAAAGTTGCTCCATTAGCCATCTTTAAATAAATTAAAGTTTCCATTCCTAAGTTTTCGATTAAAACAACTTCCGCTGAAAAAGCAAGTCCATTAGCTTTTTTTTGTAGATAAACAGCTTCAGGGCGATACCCAATGGTTTTCACTTGGTCAGCAATATTTTCTTTCTGCTTTTTTAAAAAACTATTCACTTTGTTTTTTAAAGTAGTTGGCAAATCAGCAAAAGAGTTAATATTCATTTTAGGGCTACCAATAAATTCCGCGACAAACTGATTAGCTGGTTTATCAAACAACTCTAAAGGGGTTCCCACCTGCTCGATATTTCCACCGCGCAGAACAACCACCCTATCCGCTAAAGTCATAGCTTCGACTTGATCATGGGTTACGTAAATGGTAGTGGTTTTTAAATTTTTATGGAGGTTAGCTATTTCCACCCTTGTTTGCGTGCGCAGTGCAGCATCAAGATTAGAAAGTGGTTCATCAAATAGAAAAACTCGTGGGTTACGAATAATCGCTCGCCCAATCGCTACCCGTTGACGTTGCCCACCAGATAACTCTTTCGGCAATCTTTTTAAGTAAGGGGTAAGCTCTAAAATCTTAGCTGTCTCTTTTACTTTTTCAGTGATAACGCTTTTTGATTTTTTGGCTAAGCGAAGAGAAAAGCTCATATTATCAAAAACATTCATATGGGGGTAAAGAGCGTAGCTTTGAAAAACCATAGCTAAATTTCTTTTTGATGGTGAAAGGTAAGTAATGTCTTCTCCTTCTAGTTCCAAACGCCCAGCATCAATGGTTTCTAAACCAGCTATCAATCTAAGCAATGTAGATTTTCCACATCCTGAAGGGCCAACAAAAACTACAAATTCTTTGTTGAAAATTTCTAGATTAATTTTTTTAATGGCTTGGGTATCACCAAAATTCTTTTCTATATTAGTTAATTTTAAAAAACTCATTATTTTATCGCTCCGAAAGTTAAGCCTTGTACTAATTGCTTTTGACTAAACCACCCAAAAAAAATGATAGGGGCAATAGCTAAAAGAGAAACCGCTGATAATTTAGCCCAAAAAAGTCCTTCTGGACTAGAATAAGAAGCAACTAAAGCGGCTAAGGTACCGGCATCTGCTGAGGTTAAATTTAAAGACCAAAAAGCCTCATTCCAACTAAGGATTAAGCAAAGTAAGAAAGTAGAAGAAATCCCTCCAATAGAAAGTGGGAGTAAAATCCTTTTCAATTCTTCAATAAAAGAAGCCCCGTCCATTTTAGCTGCTTCTAAAATTTCTTTAGGGATTTCCTTAAAATAAGTAAACATCATCCACACCATAATAGGTAAATTGATCAAAGTAAAAATAATGGTAAGCCCTATTTTAGTATCCAATAAATTAAGTTTTTGCAAAATCAAATAAACCGGGATTAATGCGCCTACTGCTGGCATCATTTTAGTAGAAAGCATCCAAACCAAAATATTTTTAGTGTGCTTGCTTTTAAAAAAAGCCATGGAATAAGCTGCTGGTATGGCAATAAGCAAACCAATAATAGTGGAAGCAAAACTCGTGATTACTGAGTTATAAGCAAAACCTAAATAATTACTCCGTTCCTGCACTTCAACGAAATTTTCCAAAGTGGGTGGAAAAATAAAAAGCGGAGGAACCGAAATGGCTTGGAGCTCGGTTTTAAAAGAAGTAAGAAAAAGCCAAAGCAGTGGGAAAGCTACTAAGAGAGCGACCACCCAAGCAATTACTCCTCTAAGGACGTTCATGGTATTGATTTTGTTTTTCATAGTGAATAATAAATTTACTCTAAATTTTTATAAATAATGCGGATAAGAAAAATCGCCACTATATTAGCAAAAATAATCGCAAATAAAGCACCCGCCGAAGCCACCCCAATGTCAAAATTTAATAGCGCTTGCTTGAAAATTAAAAAAGCAATATTCGTACTGGCATCTCCCGGACCTCCGCTAGTAGTAGTAAAGATTTCGGCAAAAACACTAATGAGAAAAATCACTTCAATCATCACCACAATTGAAATAGGACGACTAAGATGAGGTAAGTAAAGGAACCTAACTTGCTGGAAATAAGTAGCTCCATCTATTTTGGCAGCCTCCAATTGATCACGATTCATAGACTGCAAAGAAGTGATAAAGATTAAAGTAGCAAAGGGAAGCCACTGCCAGGAAATCATAATAATAATAGAAAAGAGAGGAAGTTCGGTAAGCCAATCAATTGGAGTTAGCCCGAAAAACTGCCATACTTGTGCTAAAACTCCATAAATGGGATTCATCATCATATGCTTCCACAAAAGGGCGTTTACCGTCGGCATCACAAAAAAAGGAGAAATAAGTAAAAGACGGACAATCCCTCTACCAAAAAACTTTTTCTCGGTTATTAAGGCTAGGAAAATCCCCCCTACTATGGTGATAATCACGACACTTCCTAGTAAAAGTACCGTATTCCAAACCGCAGCTAAAAAAGATGGCTCGGTTATAAAAAACTCATAATTAAGCCACCCTAAAAATCCAGTTCTTTCTGGTTGGAGAAGATTATAGCGAATGAAAGAAAAATAAATCGTCATGGATAATGGCAAAATCATCCAAATTAGCAAACTAGAAAAAGCGGGAAATAATAGTAAACGAGGAAGGAATTTAGACTTAGAATGAGGAGAGTTTTTGTCCAAAGTAAAAAGTTATTTTAAATTAATAATAAAAAAGAAAATGCGTGATGTGAAAATATGGAAAGGGTAATGCCAGTGACATTACCCTTATTGCTTTTAAAAATCAATGAAATTATTTATTAATAATACCCTGATTTTCTCATCTCGCGATCCGCTGCTCTTTGACTATTTTTCAGCGCCTCGTTAATTGAGATTCTTCCAGCTAAAGCAGCACTCATTTGTTGTCCTACCGCAACTCCAATAGCTTGAAACTCCGGGATAGCAGCAAATTGCACTCCCGTGTAAGGGGTTTTTCTTAAAGTACTGTCATTAGGATTGGCTGTGTTAATAGCAGTAATCTCAGCATCGGCAAAGACTGCGGCATTTTGAAATTGCTTGTTAGCATAAGTACTTTTTCGAGTGCCTGTAGGAACTCTTGCCCAACCATTTTCTTTGGCTACTAACTTTATATACTCTTTCGAAGTAGCCCAAGTGATAAACTTTTTAGCTTCTTCTACTTTGTTCGTACCAACTGGGATAGCCAGTGCCCAAGCCCATAACCAGTTATTCCCTTTTTTAGTCCTTTCATAAGGCGCCTGAGCAAAAGCAACTTTATCGGCTACTTTACTTTGCTTAGGGTCAGTAATGAAAGAAGCAGCAATAGTAGCGTCTATCCACATACCGCATTTCCCTTCGTTGAATAACGCTAAAATTTCGTTAAAACTATTAGATGACGATCCGGGAGGGCCGTAGTTGTTCAGTAAATCAACATAAAAGTTAATCGCTCTTCGCCACTCAGGGCTATCAAGGGTAGGTTTCCAAGACTTATTAAACCACTGGCCACCAAAGCTATTAACTAAAGTAGTAATGAAAGCCATGTTGTCTCCCCAGCCCGGTTTTCCTCTTAGACAAATACCATAAATGCCTTCACTAGGATTATGAATAGCCTTAGCTAAAGCTGCTATTGAATCCCAAGTTGGTTTTTTAGCGACTTTAATCCCTGCTTTATCCGCTAAATCTTTCCGGTACATAAGCATAGAGCTTTCCCCGTAAAAAGGAGCAGCATAAAGTCGGCCATCATAAGAAAGCCCTTCTCGCATAGGTTTTAAAATATCATTAACATCGTACTTCTTGTCAAAAGTAAGAGGCACCAACCATCTTCGTTGTCCCCAAATAGGAGCTTCATACATACCAATGGTCATGATATCGAACTGCCCACCCCTAGTGGTGATGTCGGTGGTTACCCGTTGCCTTAAAATACCTTCTTCTAAAGTTACCCATTTAACGGTAATATCTGGGTTATCTTGCTCGAAGAATTTGGTTAATTTTTGCATTTCAATCATATGCCCATTATTCACTGTAGCAACGACTAATTCAGTTGCTGCACTTAAAGAAACAAATGAAAAAGCTGTTAAAACTACTAATAACTTTAAGCTTAGGTTGATCTGCTTTTTGATTTTTTTAAACATACTATAATATTTTCCTCCATATTTAAATTTATATGTTTTTAACTAAACCATATCAAATGATTTACTAGTTCTAAACATTATATTATAAATAAAATAAATTATCTTAAAAAAATTAGAATAGACAAGTAAATTAGTAATCAATAATAGCCGAGAGTTAATCTTGATTAATCTCCGCATCAAAAATGTCTTTATGAATCTCTTCTTCGTAATCAAAAAGTTCATCTGTGACAAAGACTTCTTCTTTAAAGTCTTGGATTAAATTAAAAGTTTCATTGCTTAACTTTTTCTCAGATAAAAAATGCTCTCGAGTATATTTTTCTAAATCTAAATCGTCAAAAAAAAAATAATAATCTTCAACTAAATCTTCTCTTCCCACTTGTTCTAAAGCACTTCCTAATTCATTTGTAATGGTGCTGGCCGGGTAAATCAAAGGAGGAGTCTCATCATCGAGGATGGGAATTTCTTGGTTCTCTCGAGTAACTTTTTCTTGGATAAATTCTTCGCTGGTTTTTTTAGTTTTTTTTTGAGAAGAATAGGGGAAGAAAAATTCTATAATAAATAAAAGTAAAAAAAAACCAATTACCCCTAAATAAATGATTTTCCTTTTTTGATAAAATTTTTCCTGGGTTGATTTCATCAGGATATTTTAAAATTCATATAAAAATAAATTAATTGAAAAAAAAACAAACAAAGCGCCTAGGCCTTTATTTAAAAAAAAGTTATAAGCTAATAATTTGTTTTTTAATTTTTTGCGAGAAAACAAATAAACAACCAAATAAAACCACCCAAGACAAAAAAAAAACATAGTTGTCACGTAGTAAAATTTTTGAGTTAAATCAAAAGAGGATTTGGTGATATAAAAACTAAACAAACTCGAAAGAAAAATGATTAATTTCGGATTAGTGAGGTTAATCAAAAGTCCTTCCAAAAAAAGCTCCCTGGCCGATTCGTCTTTTCGCTCTGGTTCCACTTGCAAGTTGCTTTTAGCGAAAAACATTTTCACCCCTAAATAAAAAAGGTAGGCACTCCCTAGATACTTTAAATAACCAATAGCGGTAGTGAAATAAATTTCTAACAGAGTTAAGAAAGTTAGGGTAATAACCCCATGGATAATATTCCCCACGCTAATCCCTAAGGCCGTATAATATTTTTTTGAGGTATGGTAGGTTAGAGAATTTTTCAAAACCAAAATAAAATCAGGCCCGGGAGAAATCAAAGCAACAATGAAAACGGCTATAAAGTTGAGGTAGTCATTCATCTTTTTTAATTTTTTCCTTAAAAGCAACAAGCCAGTTTAAAGCAGCTAACGGGGTTAAATTATTGGTGTCTAATTCTTTGATTTCGTTTAAAAAATTATCTCGTTTTTGATTTTCTAAAAAATTATTTTCCTCATTTTCTTCAATGTTTTTCATTTGCTTAGTAACTATGGTAGCGTCATCTTTTCCCATTAAAATTTTAGCTAAAATCTTTTTCGCTAACGCGGTGACTCTCCAAGGAATTCCCGCTAACTCAGCCACGTAAATCCCATAGGATTTATTCGTCAAACCCTTTTCTACTTTTTTTAAAAAAATAATTTCTTTATGAGTTTCTTTGACAGCAACCGTGTAATTTTCAATTTTGGAATTCTCTTCAGCTAATTTGCCTAACTCGTGATAATGAGTAGCAAACAAAGTTTTAGTTTTTTTCCCTTCTTGATTAATAAAGTAATCAATAATACTCCCCGCAATCGCCAGCCCATCATAAGTGCTAGTACCCCGGCCAATTTCATCCATAATCACAAAGCTATCTTCGGTGCAGTACTGGAGAATAGTAGCGACTTCTTTCATTTCCACCATAAAAGTCGACTCCCCTTTAACTAGTTTATCTCCCGAACCAATTCTCGTAAAAATCCTATCAAAAATAGGAAGGGTAGCTGATGTAGCTGGGACAAAAGATCCCATTTGGGCTAAAATAACGATGAGAGCATTTTGTCGCAGAAAAGTTGACTTCCCGGCCATATTGGGGCCGGTAATGAGATGAAAATAATTATCATCACTCATCTTAAGTGAATTAGGAATAAAATCATTGTCCGCTAACTGCTCCACTACCGGGTGACGAGCATTTTGAATAACTAAAGAGCGACCTGCATTAAACTGCGGCCTAACATAATTCCATTTATTAGCCAAAAACGCTAAAGCAGAATAAAAATCTACTTGCGCTATTAGGGAACTCACTCGCGACAAAATAGCTTTTTGGTCTTTTAAGTCCTGGATTATTTGCTGATAAATAATAGTTTCTCGATTAATCATCAGCTCTTTAATGCGGACAACCTCGCTTTCTAAACTAACCAACTCTTCACTAACAAACCGCTCCACGTTAACCAAAGATTGCTTTTTAATAAACGTCGGAGGAATTTTCGCCACATGATTTTTGCTTACCTCGAAAAAAAAACCTAAATTACCGTTATACTTCACTTTTAAAGTACTCACCCCTACTTCTCGCTTAACTTTTTTTTCAATACTATTTAGTGCCGCTAAATTATTTTTTTCTTTTAAAGATAATTCTTTTAGTATCTGATCCACCTCGGGATTAATAACTCCTCCTTCTTTAAGGTCGCTGTTAGGATTGGCTAGTAATTTTTTTTCTAAAGCTAAAAACAATTTTTCTTGCTTAAGGAAATCGGTGATGATATTTTTAAAATAAGGTATTTCTAAAAGGAAATAAAATTCTCTATGAAAAAAATCAATAAGGGTTAAGGAAGTTTTAAGGTTTTTAATTAAACTAACCACCTGACGCGGAGTGATGGTGCTATTTTGAATTTTAACCACCATCCTCTCCAAGTCAAAAATATTTTTTAAGCTATGACGAAAATCGAGAAGGCTTACTGGATTTTTTTTAAAAGCACTGATAATGTCTAACCTCTTTTCTATTTTATTTTTATCTTTCAGGGGCTTCGCTAAATTACGCTTAAAAAGACGCTCGCCCATAGCAGTTAAGGTATGGTTGATGCTATTGAAAAGAGTATACTTCCCTAGTTCCTCATATTGGCTTTCAAATATTTCTAAATGCTTTAAAACGGTATAGTCCAATAGCAAAAAGTCATCTAAGTCAAGGTCAACTGGCTTTTTCAAAAAAAGAATATTTTCATAACCGTTTCGAATAATAAAACTAAAAAACAAATCGTAAATTTTCTGCAAAGGCAATTCAATAACTACTCCACTGGGAAAAATACTTTCCATCAAAGCATTTTTTTCACTTTCACTTATAGTTAAACTATTTAAAGAATTGACTAAAATCGTCGGGAAGTTGTCTTTTAAATCTAAAAGAAAATCATTAGGGGCATTGCCTTCGAGGAAGACGACTTCCTTAGGCTGGTAAGTGAGCAAGTAACTTTTTATCCTACTCTGCCACTCGTTTTTAACAACGCTGATAAAAACTTCTCCAGTAGAAATATCTAAATTAAAAAGCTGCAAACTTTTCTTTTGATTATTACTTGCCGTAGCAAAATAAAAAAACAGAATAAAATTATTTTCTTTTTCTTTTAAAATATTTTCATCTAAAATCATTCCCGGAGATAAAATTTTAGTAACCTTACGAAGAATAATTTTTTCACCCTCACTTTGTTCCACATTAGCAATTTGCTCAGCAATGGCAATTTTTTTACCTTGATGGATAATTTTATAGGCGTAGTTATGAAACTGATGATGAGGGATTCCACACATGGCTACTCCATTTCTTTGAGTTAAAAGAATAGACAACAGCTTAGAGGCCTTCTTAGCATCTTCATCGAAAAGCTCGTAAAAATCACCTAGCCGGAAAAAAAGAAATTTATCTTGATGCTGATTTTTTAACTCGTAATACTGTTTCATCATAGGGGTCATAGTTTCTTTTGCCATTTTTCTATTTTATTTTTATTTATACGCGCTAAGGTAAAAGCGATAGGGGTAAGGGTAGCCCTCTATAGTTTTTTGGTTGTCTTGAACTCCTTCTAACAAACTAGAAGCATTAGCCCAGCTGGTCTTTCTTTGCTCTTGAAAAGACAAAGGCTCTTCATAAAAAACATCTATCTCTTTAAACCCAATTCTTTTTAACCAATTTTTCAAACAATCAACACTAGGAAGAAACCAAAAGTTATTTTTCCCTAAATACTTATCTTCAGGGAATAGGCAAAAGCTATCATCGCTTTTAATACCTTGAGAATCAATTATTACCATCCCTCCTTTTCTTAAACTCCGAAATATTTGCTTTAAAATCCCCAAAGGATCTGGATGATGATAAAGTATACCTAAGCATAAAACCACGTCGAAAACATCATCGAAAAAAAATAAGTCCTGATGACCTAGCAAGCTAAAATCAATTATCGTGCTATTAAAAAATTGATTTAATAATAAAAACTGCAAATAAAAAATAGCCACCGGATCTAATCCTATAACAAAACTAGGATTTAACGGCAAAAGACGAAACATAAAATAACCATTATTACAACCAAGATCAAGAACAACTTTTCCTTCTACATTAGCTAATTTTTTTTTTATCCTCTGCCACTTAAAATGCGAATTCCATTCACTGGTAATATTATGCGGGGTTAGTAAATAAGGGCCTTTTCGCCAAGGAGAAAATTCTAGCAAGAGATCACTAAAACTAGGCTGTGAAAAAATTTCGTTTTTTAACTCTACCAAATCATCGTGATAAAGCACTTCGGTAGGACTATTCGGCAAGCTAATGATTTTTTGATAAAGGGGAGAAAAAGAATTATTTGAGGTTATTTTTGAAAAAAAAGCAAGGTGTTTTTTTTCTAGAAACGTGTGAGTTTTTTCCTTGATAATTAAGTCAGTTATTTTCACTAACGGAAGGAAACACCAAATAAAAATTATTTAAACTGGGCTTACTTAAGAGAATTCATTTAATCTAAAGTCGTTTAAAATATCATTGCTCCTAGTTGACAAAACATTTAAATAATCATCAACAAAATAAGTTGTCCCTAAATAAGGAACTTTTTTATAAAAAACTTTCTTTTTATCAAAAAGGTTTTTTTCTAAAAAAAAGATTAATTTTTTCACTTTCTTAAAAAAAAGAATAACTTGTTTAAAAACATTTATTTTTGCTTTTTCATTTTCAATTTCATTGTTTTCATAAATTTCTAAAATAAAGCGAAAAGAATTAAACGCCAGCGGTAAGTTATGACTTTTTCTAACGTACCCTAAATTATCCAACTCCACTAGCATTTCATCATAGTTGCTACCCAAACCTATTTGACCAAAGACGTCTTTTAACTTCTTTAATCCAACAACAAAGTTTTTTCTAAAATCAATCAAAGCGCCTAGTAATCTTTCTGCTTCTTCAGTAGCATTTTTATGAATCTTTACCCTTTCGTATTTTTTAATATTTTCACTTATTCTCTTATAAATATCTTCAATGACATCTTCTTCTTGTTCTTGTTCTTCTTGTTCTTCAGCTACTTGATTTTTTTTTTCTTGCTCTACTTTTATTTTATTAAGGAATTGATCAATTGCCTCGTTTTCTACTTCAAAGAAAATCGCCATATTAATTTTTTTTTTTTGTGCTTCTAAATACCTTTTCTTAAAATTTTCAAAAGGCAGATCTTTTTTTAAAAAAGGGAACTGCTGGACAAAAGCATACTTTTCCTTAATCAAAGAAAATGCTTTTTTCTCTTCTTTTCTAGAAAAATCAAAAAACATCTGGAAAGTTTAAACTTTACCAAATAAATAATCTAAATCTCCTGGAATTTCTTTGTAAATATTAACATCTTCGTAATGCTCATTACCAGTTCCGGCTGGAATTTTCTGCCCGATAATAACATTTTCTTTTAAGCCACGCAGATCATCAGTAGAATTTTTTATGGCAGCGTTGGTTAAGATTTTCGTTGTTTCTTGGAAAGCAGCAGAAGAGATAAAACTCTCAGTATTTAAAGATGCTTTAGTAAGCCCCAATAAAACACTCCTAACCGTTGCCGGCTGACCACCTTCTTCGGCTACTTCTTTATTTTCTTTCCTAATTTTGTATTTATCGACAATTTCTCCCTTAATATGATCGCCATCTCCTGGATCTACTACTTCTACTTTTCGAAGCATCTGCCGAACAATAACCCCAATATGCTTATCGTTGATATCCACTCCTTGTTTTTTATAAACCTCTTGAACCTTATTTAGAATAAATCGATAAAGCTCGATCTCCCCACTTACTCGAAGGATATCATGAGGATTAATTTGTCCTTCACAAAGTGGCTCTCCCGCTTTGACAAAATCATCAGTCCTTACCAAAATTGCTTTTACCGATGGGATGACGTGATTAATCTCATCACCAAATTCGTTAATTACTTTAACCGATCTCTTCCCTTTAACCACTTCACCTAACTCCACTCTTCCATCAATCTCAGCAATAACGGCTGAATTTAGCGGGACTCTCGCTTCAAACAACTCCTGCACTCGGGGAAGACCTCCGGTAATGTCAATAGTCTTTTGGAAGGTTCTTATCCGCCCCGACAACATATCTCCTACATTTACTTTCTGACCATCTTTAACCGACAAAGTCGAAGAAACCGGCACATCAATTTCACTAGCATCACCTTCATCGGGGACAATGATTAATTTTGGTTGCAACTTTTCTTCTTTTGATTCGATAATTTTATTATTAATTGTACCGGTTAATTCATCTATTTCTTCTTTAACGGTTTTACCTAAAACTATATCTTGATAACGCACAGTTCCCTTAATCTCAGCTATTATCGGCTCAATAATATTATCGAAGTTATAAATAATTTCTTTTTCTTTAACAAACTCCCCTTCTTCTTTTTCAAAAGTGGCCCCAATTTCAACTGGGTGCTGGTAAGGATTTAGTATCTGAAGAAGTAGATTATTTTTCTTGTCAATCATCATAACTCCAGATTTTTTACAAGAAACTTCACCGCCTTTTTTATCAATGGCAATGACCGTATTGAGCTTGACAAATTGCTCGTTCTCTACTTTTACTTCTTTAAGGTTATCTATTTTCCAAGAGCTATAAACGCCAGCTAAGGTAATGAAAACCCTCCGCGTGGCCATTAGTTTGTTATCGGAGTTGGTAATCAAATTTTCTGGGAGTTTAACAATAACCAAATCACTCGGAGCTTTAAAATAAGGCTCTCTTACTTCCGAAGAGGCAGTTCCTCCGATATGGAAAGTTCTCATAGTTAACTGAGTCCCTGGTTGTCCAATAGATTGAGAAGCAATAATTCCTACTGGTTCGCCAATATCTACCAAGTTTCTGTTCGCTAAATTTACCCCATAACATTTTTGGCAAACCCCTCGCTCAGCGTCACAAGTAACCACAGTATAAATCGTAACTTTTTCTATTTCTAATTCATCTATTTTTTCCGCGATTTCTTCAGTAATTAGACTCCCTGCTTTAAGAAGCACTTCTTCAGTAAAAGGATTAACAATGTCTTCTAAAGTAAAACGGCCAACCACTCTTTCTGAAAGTTTTTCAATAATTTCGTTCCCTAGTTTAATAGGATAAACATCAATCCCCTTAATGGTATTGCAATCAAGGGAGGTAATAATAACATCTTGAGTAATATCAACTAATTTTCTAGTCAAATAACCAGCATCCGCGGTTTTTAAAGCAGTATCAGAAAGACCTTTACGAGCACCATGCGTAGAAATAAAATATTCAATAACGTTTAGTCCCTCTTTGAAGTTAGAGATAATGGGCATGTCAATAATGTCTCCCGTAGGTTTAGCCATCAGACCCCGCATCCCAGCTAATTGACGGACTTGCTGTTTGCTCCCTCTAGCCCCGGATTTAGCCATAATGTAGAGCGTATTGAAACCATCTTCGGCAAGCTCTAAGTTGTTCATCATTTTATTGGTAATTTGATCGTTAGCATAACTCCAAAGCGAGATGTTTTTTTGATAGCGTTCTTCATCGGAGATAATCCCATTTTGATAATTATCGCTATTTTTCTTGGCTTCGTTCATGGTCTCTTCGATAATCTCATTTTTTTCATTAGGGATTAAAATATCTTCTACCGAAATGGTATTAGCAAACAAAGTGGAATAGTGAAAACCAATTTCTTTCAACTTATCAAGCATTTTAACTGTCTCGAAATTACCACATTTTTTATTGATGTCGTTAATCAAGTTATTCAAAGTTTCATCATCTAAAACTTCATTAACAATTTTAAGCGGGTAGCTTTCCGGGATAATTTCTGAAAAAATTAACCTTCCTAAAGTAGACTCAACTAATGTATTCGTTTTTTCATCTAGAACTTTGATACTCGCTTGAATTTCTAACTCCCCTATTTCATTAGCTTTTTTTGCTTCTATTAGATTCGCAAAAACCTTACCCGTTCCTTTAGCATTAGGCTTGACTAAACTTAAGTTATAAATCCCTAGAATCATATCTTGGGTAGGGTTGGTAATGGTTTTTCCATTAGCCGGATCTAGTAAGTTGTGCGGAGCTAGCATTAAAGTCCAGGCTTCTATTTGAGCACCGACACTTAAAGGTAAATGCACAGCCATCTGGTCACCATCAAAATCAGCATTATAAGCAGAACAAACCAAAGGGTGAAGCCGAATAGCTTTCCCATCGCTGAGCTTAGGCTTGAATGCCTGCATCCCTAATCTATGGAGGGTAGGCGCCCGATTAAGGATAACCGGATGATCTTCCATCACTTCTTCTAAAACTTTCCAAACTTCGGGATATTCTTTATCAATTAATTTTTTAGCACTTTTGACATTGTAGGCTAATTTTTTCTTCACGAGTTTATTCATTAAAAAAGGACGAGCAAGCTCTAAGGCCATTTTCTTCGGAATAGCACACTCATGGAGTTTCAATTCAGGGCCCACCACAATGACCGATCTAGCGGAAAAATCTACCCTTTTCCCTAATAAGTTTTGCCTAAATCTTCCTTGCTTTCCTTTAAGCACATCGGACAAAGATTTCAAAGGGCGATTACCAGTTCCCTTAACCGTTCTTTTCCTCCTAGAATTATCATACAAGGCATCTACTGCTTCTTGGAGCATTCTCTTTTCGTTTTTGACAATTATATCGGGAGCTTTTAAGGCTATAAGTTTATTTAATCGATTGTTTCGGTTAATAAGTCTTCTGTATAAGTCATTTAAATCAGAAGTCGCAAATCTCCCCCCTTCTAGTTGCACCATCGGCCTTAGTTCTGGAGGAATAACCGGAATGATAGTATTAACCATCCACTCTGGTTTGTTGGAAGAGTTGAGAAAATCTTCTAAAAGATTAAGCCTCATCATTTTTCTCTTATCAAAGGCTTTAGATTTAGCCATCTTTTTTCTTAGGGCAAAAGCCTCGGCTTCTAAATCAAGGTCCGCTAGCATTTCTCTTAAAACTTCAGCACCAATACCAGCTTTAAAAGCATCACCATACTTATCCAAATAATCGTGATATTCTTCTTCGGTAATGAGCATGTTTTTCTTCAATTCGGGAACATCTCCTGGGTCAGTAATGATGTATTTTTCGTAATAAATAATGGATTTTAAAACTAAAATGGAAAAATCTAATAGGAGTCCAATTCGCGAAGGCACTGATTTATAAAACCAAATATGAATAACTGGCGAGGCTAATTGAATATGCCCCATCCTTTCTCTTCTTACTTTAGAGTGGGTGATTTCCACCCCGCATTTATCACAGATAACTTTTTTATAGCGGATGCCTTTATATTTCCCGCAAAAACACTCCCAATCCTTAGTGGTTCCGAATATTTTTTCACAAAAAAGCCCACCTTTTTCTGGCCTTAATGTACGGTAATTAATCGTTTCCGGTTTTAAAACTTCACCATAAGACCAATCTAAAATTTTCTCGGGGGACGCTAGTCCTATTTGAATTTTTTTATATTTATTTTTTTCCATTTTGCTAAAAATCCTTATTAAAAAAGAACCTTGTTTTTAGTGGGGAAGATATCTACTTCCCTATCTTCATTATCATAAATTCGAATATCAATACAAAGGCCTCGTAGTTCATGAACTAAAACATTAAACGACTCGGGAATACCCGGAGTAGAAACAAAATCCCCTTTGACAATCGACTCATATACCTTAGTCCTTCCTTCAATGGCGTCGGACTTTACGGTTAAAAATTCCTGCAAAATATTGGAGGCCCCATAAGCTTCGATAGCCCACACTTCCATTTCTCCAACTCGCTGCCCCCCAAACTGGGCTTTTCCCCCTAGAGGCTGCTGAGTAATAAGAGAGTAAGGGCCGGTAGATCTAGCATGAAGTTTGTCATCAGCTAAATGGGATAGTTTTAAATAATACATAATTCCCACGGTTACGTCATTCAAAAATCTCTCTCCAGTTCTACCATCATAAAGCGGGACTTTCCCATTTTCATTAAACCCATCTTTTTTGAGAATATTTTTAATGCCATCGTAATTCAAACCATCAAAAATAGGGATGGCCACCTTAGCATTTGCTTTTTCGGCTAAAAGACCAGTAATGAGCTCCATCACCTGTCCGATATTCATCCGAGAAGGAACCCCCAAAGGATTTAATACAATATCAACTGGACGACCATCTTCCATAAAAGGCATATCTTCTACTGGTAAAATCTTAGCCACCACGCCCTTATTCCCATGTCGACCAGCAAATTTATCGCCTTCTTTTAGCTTTCTTTTTTTAGCTAAAAGGACTTTAATTTTTTCAATTACCCCTGGCTTTAAATCAAAATCATTTTCTCGGTTATACCTTTTAACACCTATAACCACTCCCTCGGTCCCGTGGGGAACCCTTAGAGAAGTATCTTTAACGTCTTTAGCTTTTTCCCCAAAAATTGAATAAAGCAGTTTAAACTCTGGGGTAACTTCTGAATGACTTTTAGGAGTGGCTTTCCCAACTAAAATATTCCCGGTCTTAACATACGAACCGATATGAACAATTCCTTCATTATCTAATTCACGATATTCCTCTTCAGCTAAGTTGGGGACATCTCGAGTGATCTCTTCTTTTCCTAGCTTGGTTTCTCTAGCTTCAATTTCAAACTCTTCTATATTAATCGAAGTATAGACATCATCTTTAACCAGCCTTTCGGACATCAAAATAGCATCCTCAAAATTATACCCCTCCCAGCACATAAAAGCAACTAAAACGTTTTTCCCTAAAGCAAGCTCTCCATTGTCAATGCAAGGGCCAGAAGAAAGTACTTGATTTTTTTTGATTTTCTCTCCTTCCTTAACTATCGGTCTTTGGTTGTAATAAACGCCCTGGTTAGTTTTATAAGACTTGATTAAATCGTAATTATCAATTAAACCATCGCTATTTTTTATTTCAACTTTTTGATTATCCACGTAATTCACCACTCCAGGATTTTTCGCTAAGGCGCAAAATCCCGATTCACTAGCGATTTTTTTCTCTATCCCCGTCCCAACGATAGGGGCTTCGGGGATGAGCAAAGGGACTGATTGCCGCATCATATTGCAACCCATTAACGCCCTATTAGCATCATCATGCTCTAAATAAGGAATAAGGCAAGCAGAAAGCGATAGAGTCTGTTTAGTCGAAACATCCATATAGGCAACTAAGTCGGCAGATTCTAGGGTGTAATTTCCTTTTTTGCGAACCGCTACCACTTCTTCAGCAATTTTTCCATTTTTAACAACTGCATCAGAAGAACAGATAATAAAATTTTCTTCTTCAATAGCCGATAAGTAATGAATTTTCCCCGTTAGTTTTCTATTCTTAACCTCATAATAAGGGGTTTCAATAAAGCCATATTTGTTAATCTCGGCGTAGCAAGCAATAGAGACAATCAAACCAATATTCGGACCTTCTGGGGTTTCGATAGGACAAATTCTCCCATAGTGAGTGTAATGAATATCTCGCACTTCAAAACCAGCCCTTTCTCTAGTAAGACCACCCGGGCCTAAAGAGCTAATCCTTCTTTTATGAGTAATAGCCGAAAGTGGGTTAGTTTGATCCATAAACTGAGAAAGCTGAGATATTCCAAAAAATTCATTTAAACCAGAACTAATTGGCTTAATAGATATGAGCGATTGCGGAGTTAATCCCTCTTGTTCTTCTACTGACATCCTTTCTTTTGCTAGTTTTTTAAGCCTAGCGAACGAAGATTTTAGATGATCCACTAACTGCTCTCCCGAGCGCTTAATTCTTCTATTCCCCAAATGATCAATGTCATCAACGGGATAAACCGCGTATTTTACTTGGAGCAAATACTTGACAGTGCTAATTATATCTATAACTTCTAAACTCTCGCTTTTAATATCTTCTTGGTAATTAAATTTTTTATTTATCTTAAAACGTCCGACTAGTCCCATAAGGTAGTACTCGGAGTTAAAGAAAACCGATTTATCAATCCGATTAAAACTAATTTTACTTCCTGAGCATTCAGGAGGGATATTATTTTCCGTGAACTTTTTGCCACATTCTACGCATTCATAGCGAACCACGATTTCATTAAGGGCTGCTTCTTGGTTGGGGGCTTGGATACCACGAATAATGTAATAAAAATATTTACAAGCCTCTACCTGGCTCGTTTCTTCATTGTCTTTGTCTAAAGTATTAAAAATTTCTTGAAAACCAACTGCTTTATCATCAACAATAACCACTTCTTCTATACTAGTTTCACTAATAAAACTGATATGCTTATCGTTAATGAGAGAACCAGCTTTTATTTTCACCTCGCCTTTTTCGTCTTTAATGTCTTTAAACAGTCGCTGATTTAAGATCGTTTCTTTTAAATCGTCTTTATGCTTACTGACATTGATAGTAATTCCTTCAAGGCCGAAAGCCTCTAAAATGGCCTCGTTTTTTTCAAACCCAAGCGCTCGCATTAAGAGAGTTACCAGCACCCTAGCTTTGCGATCAATTCGCACATAAACAACATCTCGAACAATTTCAAATTCAATCCAGGGGCCTTTTTCAGGGATAAGCCTAGAGTGATAAATATTGGAGCGAGTATTAAAATCAAAAACAACTCCCGGGCTTCTTTTAATTTGCGAGACCACGGCCCTTTCATCACCATTGATAACAAAAGTACCATCGTTAGTCATATAAGGGAAATCGCAGATAAAAATTTCCTGCTCTTTTATCTCTCCAGTGTTTTCGAAAACAAAACGGATAACCGCTCTAACAGGGACAACATAACTTTTATCGCGCAAAATTGCTTCTCTACGCGAGTAAGGCTTTTCTCCTACAGTATAATGGCTAAACTCTACTTTGATTTTTCCATCATTAGAGTAAAAAGGAGAAATAGAATTAAATAAATATTGCAATCCTACATTTTTTCTTTTTTTAGGGTCGACATTTTCTTGAAAAAAGAAATCAAAACCATCTTTCTGCAGGTCATTTAGATGAGGAAATTTAAAGTCCGAACTTTCAGCTTCCGAAAGGCTGTAACGCCCTGATTCCGTTTTTTTAAAATTTGTTATAATACTTTTAGTCTCTTTAGAATTTTTCATGCAAATTTAACCTGTATAAAAAACATTTACGAAAATGTTTATGGATGAGAGTTGATTAAAAGGAAAGATTATTGAAGCTCCACTAGAGCGCCAGCGCCCTCTAGCTTTTTTTTCATTTCTTCAGCTCCAGCTTTATCTACGTTTTCTTTTAATGGCTTTCCTACTGCTTCAGTAAACTCTTTGGCTTCTTTTAAGCCCACTCCTAAAATTGCTTTCACCTCTTTAATTACAGCTATTTTATTGGAACCTATTTCTTTAATAACCACATTAAACGCACTTTTCTCCTCGGCTGCCCCAGCGCTATCCCCACCTCCGGCAACTGCCACAGGAGCACCTGAGACGTTGAATTTTTCTTTTAAAGCCTCTACTAAATCATTAAGCTCTAACACACTCATTCCTTCAATTTCTTTTATAAAATCTTCTTTTGTCAATGCCATTTTTTTTTATCCTATTAGTTTAATTTTTAAATAAAATTTATTTAAGAAGAAGTTTCTTTATTTTTTTCTTCTTCTTTATTGCTTTTGATATCATCTAAGACATAAACCAAGTTAGCAACCACCCCTTGCAAACAGCCCACCAAGACGCCATACATTTGTTCTTTAGATAGAAGAGCAGCGTATTTTCTAACTTCCTTATCATCTAACACATTGCCTTCAAAAAAGCCCGCCTTGATTTTGACTTTTTCAGCTTTTTCTGCTTGATAAATGCTTTTACTAATATCAATAAACTTCTCATCTTCTCCAAAAGCCACTGCGGTCATGCCTTTAAAAATGCTTTTATCAAAATCCATTTTTTTGGCTTCAACCACTTTTTCAAAAAGAGTGTTTTTCATTACTTTGATAGTAGCCTCATTTTCCCTTAGCTTATTCCTTATTTCAGTAATCTCTTCAACTTTGATTCCTTCGTAATCCATAAAAATGAAAGACTTTTTGTCAAGGACTTCTTGAAAATCATTAACTTTTTGTTTTTTTAATTCTTGGTTTTTTGACATGTTGGTTATACTGCTTTTTTATCTAAAGAAATACTCTTACCCATAGTGGTGGTTAGGGAAATCGATTGGATATACTCTCCTTTCAAATCGCTAGGTTTTTTTTTCATAACCTGACTAAAAAGCTCCTTATAATTCTCAACAATAGCTTCAGGAGGCATAGACTTTTTCCCAATCGAAAAGTTTAGATTACCATTAGCATCAGCCCGAAATTCTTTTCTACCCGCTTTAACTTCCTTGATTGCTTCAGCAATGTTTTCGGTTACCGTCTTTGTTTTAGGGTTAGGCATCAATCCTTTACTTCCTAAAATTCTAGCCACTCGGGCAATGTCTTTCATCATATTAGGCGTGGTTATCGCCACATCAAAATCAAGCCATCCTTTACTAATTTTATCGATAAACTCTTGATTACCAATAAAGTCGGCCCCGGCATTTTTGGCTTCTTCTATTTTATCTTCTTTGACTATAGCTAAAACTTTTTTCGTCTTACCAAAAGCATGAGGGAAAGAAACCGTATCTCTAATCGTGTGTTTTTTTTGGATATTAAACTTTATCGAGACATCTATACTTTCTTCAAACTTAGCGGTAGCCATATCTTTTATTTTTACTACCCCCGAATGCAGATCGTTAAATTTTTCTCGTATATCTTCTAACTTTTTATATCTTTTACTTAATTTTTTCATTTTTTATTTTCTACCAAAACCCCCATGCTTCTAGCAGTACCAGCAATAACTTTCTTAGCATGCTCTAAGTCAAAAGCGTTCAGGTCATCCATTTTATTTTTAGCGATTTCCTCTAATTGCTCATCGGTCAAAGTAGCGACTTTGTTTTTATTAGGCTCAGCCGAACCTTTAGGCAAGTTTAAGGCTTTTTTAATCAGAACAGAAGCCGGTGGTTTTTTAAGGGAAAAACTATAACTCCTATCTTCATAAATATTAATCACCACTGGCACAATCATACCGGCCTGATCTTTAGTTTTATCGTTGTACTCTTTACAGAAGTTGGCCATATTAATTCCCGTTGGCCCTAAAGCGGTACCTACTGGTGGCGCCGGGGTTGCTTTGCCTGCTTCTAATTGCAGCTTAATAACTTTTGTTGGTTTTTTATCAGCCATATTTTATTGCTTCTTAACTTTATAATAATCTATTTCTACTGGGGTTTCTCGCCCAAATATTTCAATACTCACGCTTACTTTACCTTTCTCAGGAGAAATCGCTTTAACCGTCCCCGAGAAATTGTTGAAAGGCCCATCCACTATGAGAATTTTCTGCCCTATACTAAAATCAAATTCCACAGGAAAATTATCCGGAGTTTCTTCTTGGCTTCTCGAAAGCACCATACTCATTTCGTTTTTAGATAATGGAACTGGCAATTGATCTTGCCTAGCCAAAAATCCAGAGATAAAGCTACAACTACTCACATAGTTTTTAGACTCTAAATCCATCACCATATGAACGCAGATATAACCAGGGAAAGATTTTTTTTCAACTTTTCTTTTTTTCCCGTTTTTATAAACCGTTTCCTTGTAAATAGGAACAATGACTTCATCAATTTTTTTATAGTTATCATGAGCGACGCTTTTTTCAAGGGCTTTTTTAGCATCAAACTCCTTGCCGGATTGGGTGTGAACGATATACCATTTATAGTCACTTTCGTTTTCGTTTATCTGGTTGTTATTTAAACTTTCTTCCATATTTTCTTCTATATTTTCCTTTGCCTTTACCACTTCCTAAACTTTGCTCTTATTCGATTATAAAGAACAACACCAATTACTAGAAAAACAACCATCATAATATAACTAAATTCCGTTACATAAACTTTTAAAAAATTCACGTTATCCACCACAATAAATCGGATAATTCGGGCAGAGGCAAGGTCAACTAAATATAAACATAACGATAAAATCACTAAAGAAACACAAACAACGATGGTCGTATTAAGGACGTCATCCCGGTTAGGCCAAGTGGTTTTTTCTTTTATTTCCACATAAACTTCTTTTAAAAATTGTTTTAACTTCTTTATCATTGCTTTTGGAGTGTATTAGTGCGAGCCAGGAAGGATTCGAACCCTCACACATGGAGTTGGAGTCCACTGCTCTACCATTGGAGCTACTGGCTCATTTTATGGTTTTCAGCAAACCCTTTTTAAAAAGATACTTATCTCCTCCCTTTTAATAAAAATACTTAGTCTAAAAATCTATAAAAATAACTAGCTTTTAAAAAATTAAAGTATGAATTTTTTTATCTATTTTAATAAAAAACGTTGTTAATTATAGTATGAAATAGATAAATTTGTCAATAAATTGTCTGCTAATAGTTATTTTTCCCGTTTTTTTTCGCTGTTTTCTTATTAAACCTGGCTTATTTTAAGGATTTTTTTACTTTTTTTAGCCTATAATTAATTTTAATATCATTTTTAAAAGAAATAAGCAAAAAAGTTCTAATAAATTTAATTTTTCATGATTTAAACTAAACGTATAATATGAAAAAAAATAATTCTATACTATAATTTCTGAAAGGCTTAGTTTTTAGTTAATTTTTAATGGAAAAAATATTTTCAACTTTAAAGGAGGAATTATCCGGGGGCATTCGTTTTGATAATATCAGCAAAGCCCTTTACGCTACCGATGCCTCCGTCTATCGAGAAATTCCCTTAGGGGTTGCCTACCCTAAAAGCACTGATGATATAAAATTACTAGTTCAAGCAGCCAAAAACAATAACTTCTCCCTTATCCCGCGAACAGCAGGGACTTCGCTAGCTGGACAATGCGTAGGAAAAGGCCTAGTGGTAGATGTTTCTAAACAATTTAATACAATACTAGAAATCAATGAAAAAGAAAAATGGGTGCGAGTGCAACCTGGAGTTATTAGGGACGAACTCAATCATCACTTAGAACCCTTAGGGCTTTTTTTTGCTCCAGTTACCTCTACTTCTAACCGAGCTATGATTGGGGGGATGGTTGGGAATAACTCAACGGGGACCAACTCCATCTCTTATGGCTCAACAAGGGATCACGTTATTAGCATGCAAGTGATATTAAGCGATGGCAATGAAACTACTTTCAAAGCCCTTAGCAAAGAAGAGTTCATCGAAAAAACTAAGCTAAAAAATTTAGAAGGGGAGCTTTATCGGCAAATAAAAGAAATGCTAGATAACCCCCATAATCAAAAAAATATTGAAAAATTCTTCCCCAAAGCCACTATTCACCGGAGGAATACCGGCTATGCTCTTGATTCCTTATTGCAGAGTAATCTTTTTTTAGAACAAGGGAAAGATTTTAACTTCTGTGAGCTTCTTTGCGGATCAGAAGGCACGCTAGCTTTTACCACCGAAATAAAACTTAGCCTTAATCCTCTCCCCCCTCCTTACAACGTCGTGGTAGCGGCTCATTTTAACACCATTTACGAAAGCATGAAAGCCACTCAAGTAGCTATGCAGTTTAACCCTTCTGCTTGCGAATTGATGGACAAAATAATTTTAGACTGCACCAAAGACAACTTACTCCAAAGAAAAAATCGCTACTTTATCGAAGGGGACCCAAAGGCGGTTTTACTTATTGAATTTAAAAAAGAAACCCTCGCAAAGGCAAATAAAAAAGCTGACGAACTTATCGAAAAAATGAAAAACAGCCAGCTTGGTTATGCTTTTCCTAAAATTCCTTCGCCGGCTAGTAAAAAAGTTTGGGAGCTTAGGAGTGCGGGATTGGGCTTACTTGCTAATGTCCCTGGTGATAAAAAAACCGTTGCCTGCATTGAAGACACCGCCGTAGCTTTAGAAGACTTAGCTGATTACATTAAAGAGTTTGAAGAAATGATGAAAGAGTTTGGGCAAGAAAGCGTTTACTACGCCCATGCTGGAGCTGGGGAAATTCACTTAAGGCCTATTCTCAACTTAAAAACTGCCCAAGGGGTAAAAGACTTTTACACAATATCGAAAGCTAGCGCCCTATTAGTTAAAAAATACCATGGCTCACTTAGCGGGGAACATGGCGATGGCAGGGTGCGGGCTTCTTTTATTCCTCTAGTTTTAGGAGAAGAAAACTATGAGCTTTTTAAAAGCATAAAAAAAATCTGGGACCCCCAAAATATTTTTAACCCCGGTAAAATCGTTGATGCTCCTCCAATGGACACTTCTCTTCGCTATGAAAAAGACCTTACCCTTGCTCCTTTAAACACCTTATTCGATTTCTCTAAAACAGAGGGGATACTTCGAATGGCCGAGAAGTGTAATGGATCAGGAGATTGTCGCAAACTTCCTTTCTCTGGTGGGACTATGTGTCCAAGCTATCAGGCTACTAGAAACGAGAAAGATACCACAAGAGCCAGGGCAAATACTTTAAGAGAATTTCTGACTAAAAACCAAAAGCAAGGGAAAGCAAATCCATTTAATAGCAAAGAAATAAAAGAAGTGATGGATTTATGCTTAGCCTGCAAAGGATGTTTATCCGAGTGCCCGTCTAACGTAGATGTGGCTAGTTTAAAAGCGGAGTTTTTGCATCAATATTATAAGTCCAATAAAATTCCTCTAAGGAACTACTTTTTTTCTGAAATATTTAGATTAAATAAGTTAGGTAACTCTTTTCGGTTTTTCACCAATTTTATTTTCAAAAACTCCTGGACAAGTTATTTTTTAAAATCATTTTTAAAAATAGCTCCCGAGCGCTCAATCCCTTTATTAACCGGAGATACTTTCAAATGGTATCAAAAAAATTATCAAAAGCACATCCCTAAGAATCCTAAAAAAACCGTTTATTTATTTTGCGATGAATTCACTCGCTATAACGATTCACTTATTGGGATAAAAACTATAAAACTATTAAGCGCACTAGATTACCAAGTAAAAATGATTGACCATCAAGAAAGTGGAAGGGCAGCTATTTCTAAGGGCTTTTTAACCAAAGCTAAAAAACTAGCAGAAGATAATGTTCGTTTATTTGGAGGCATCATTTCTGAAAAAACCCCACTAATCGGAATAGAACCTTCGGCTATTTTAAGTTTTAGAGATGAATACCCTAGGCTAGTAAGATCTAATTATCGCCCAATGGCTGAAAAGTTAAAAAAAAATGCCTTGCTTATTGATGAGTTTTTAGCTAATGAAATTGACAAAGGAAATATTGATTCTAATAAATTTACTGAAAATAATCAGGAAATTCTCTTGCACGGGCATTGCCATCAAAAAGCTCTTTCTAGCATCTCGCTAACCGAAAAACTATTATCACTCCCAAAAAACTATCAAGTAAAAACCATCTCTAGTGGGTGCTGTGGTATGGCTGGCTCTTTTGGTTATGAAAAAGAACACTATGCTATTAGTCAGCAAATAGGAGAGTTAGTTTTATTCCCTGCGCTTAGAAAAGCAAAGGGAGAAGTGATAGTTTCCGCCCCAGGAATTAGCTGCCGCCACCAAATTGCTTTGGGAACGAAACGAAGTGCTTCTCATCCCGTAGAGATTATGTGGGAAGCTTTAATAAAATAAAGTTTTAATTAATTTATTAAAACTTTACCACATAGTAAGCGACTCTTGGAAAAGCTTTCTTAAATCTTCTTTAGTAACTGGTTCTGGCTTAGGCGAGTTATCCAAAAGCCTTTTTTGCGGGAAAGTAGCTTCGGTTAAGGCATCTAGGTCATCTTCATTATACCCTAACGCACTAAGCCCGTTAGGAAGACCGGTTTGTTGCGCCATCTCGACAATTTTATCTGCTAAAACATCTCCAGCATTTTCTAAGCTGATATCCCCTTCTAATATTTTAGGGTCGGTATCACCAATGGCTTTAACTACATTTAAATGCCTCTCGGGACAATATTTAGCGTAGTTTCTAAACACCGCCGGTGAGTTAACAATAACCGACAGGCCATGAGGGATAAGAGGATGTTTTTCTGGCCAGCCGTTTAATTTATAATCTTTAACCAATCCCGATACCGCATAAGACATCCCATGAGGAATATGGCAACCAGTATTTCCAAAACCTATTCCAGCCAAGGTCCCTGCTAGCATCAGTTCATCTAACCCTTTTTCCCTTGCTTCCCCTTTGCCATTTACCGTATCCACCAAAACTCGCCCCATAATGCGAATAGCCTCCAAACAAGCGACATCCCCAAAAGGATTAGCGCCTTGAGTGGCTGGGCGTTTATTTGGCTCTTCAGGGACTGGTCTTCTTGTATAAGGTCGTGCAGTATAAGATTCGCAGGCATGAGAAAAGACATCAAAACCATTAGCAGCAACCACATTTTTCGGAAGAGAATACAGGGAAGTCGGGTCGAGTATTCCTAAAACCGGTCGAAGAGCGGGGTGCATAATCCCCGTTTTGGCTTTTAGTGGCAGATAATCAAAAACCGAGATAGCCGTACATTCACTAGCGGTGCCAAAAGTAGTGGTACAGGCAATAAGTGGCTTTAATGGGCCGGGGATTTTCTTAGCCTGACCTAAAGGAGCATTAACATAAGCTAATAAATCATCGGGGTAAGTAGAATAAAGGTTAGCCGCTTTAGTTGTATCAATAACCGAGCCCCCGCCTACGGTAACAAATCCATCAAAATTATTTTTAACCGTAAAGTCAATAGCTTCTTTAAGCGATTCATCGGTAGGTTCGACTAAAATCTGATCGTAAATTTCAAAGTTGATATTGTACTTATTTAAAGATTCTTTAACTTGCTTAAAGCACTCTTGCTGACTAATGAATGGGTCAGTATAAAGGCCGAGTTTTTTTATATTAAGTTGCTTAACATCATAACCAACTTCTTTTAAAGCACCCTTGCCAATTTTTAATTTGCTATTATCTACGGTAAAAACCGTGTCCCCGCCGGGGTAATGTTTAAAGTATGATTCACTCATATGAAAGTTTCCTTTGTTAAAAATTTATTTTATGTTTTTTATTTTTCTTAATTTTTTTTATTTTTTATCTTGTGGGAATTAACATAGTGCTAAGGGCCGGCACTAAAGCAATAATGAACCAAGCCAACATTAGAATAAAGAGATAGGGCAAGGTATGTTTGACTAGCCTAAAATAGGGAATCCCCGTAATCCCACTAGCCACATAAAGGTTGAGCCCATAAGGAGGAGTGATAAAACCAATAGCATCTCCTACTAAAAAGATAACCGCAAAATGGACTGGGTCGATACCCACACTAGCAGCTACCGGAGCTATGATTGGAGCTAGGATAATCACATCAGGAAGGCTTTCTAAAAAAGTTCCTGTAATAAACACTAACAACATACAGAAAAATAAAACTGGGTAATACCCTCCTAGAGAAGTGATAAACTCAGCGACAATTTCTCTAATGCCAATGATAGAAAGAATCTGCTGCATCACAACCGAAACTGCAATAAGTGGGGCTAAAAGACCGGTAATCTGCCCCGAGCGAAGCATAATTTTAGGGAGT
This sequence comes from Spirochaetota bacterium, assembly GCA_965277105.1. Classification (GTDB taxonomy): domain Bacteria; phylum Spirochaetota; class UBA12135; order COTS27; family CAXSBA01; genus CAXSBA01. The sequence continues at coordinate 1,399,221 of OZ255710.1, forward strand.
TGTTTTAATTTTAGATTACGAGTAATAAAAATCCCCGCTAGAATACAAAAGCCTACTGTTACTCCAGCCGCTTCCGTAGGAGAAAAGATTCCCCCGTAAATACCTAAGAGCACAATCCCAATAGCCAAAAAACCTAACCAAGCCTGTCCGCCTTTTTTGATTACATCAACTGGCTTAAAGGGAATAATTTTCCCCCAGTTATTCCTTTTAGAAACAAAGTAACACGCAAGCATCATCGCCACTACCATTAATGTTCCTGGTAAAAATCCTCCGATAAATAAATCGGTAATAGAGATTTGCATTAAAAACCCATAAACAATGAAAATAATACTTGGCGGGATAATAATTCCCACAGTTCCTCCCGAAGCAATGGTAGCAGCAGCGAAATGCTTATCATAACCTTTTTCTACCATATCTTTATAAGTAATCGAGCCAATGGTGGCAGTAGTAGCTGTATTCGATCCTGAAATGGCCGAAAACACCCCACTAGCTGCTAAAGTCGACATTCCTAGCCCCCCACGAATCCATCCCAAAGCAGAATAAGAAAAATTAGTAAGACGTTTAGCAATCCCGGTACTGTTGATTAGATCACCGGTAAGGATAAAAAGCGGCAAAGCTAACAAACCAAAAAAATTAAGCCCCTCAAAAAGCGAAACTCCTATATTAGCTAAGGTAAAATCAATAAAATAACTAACAAGGAGCACCCATAACCCAATAATAAGGAATATAGGAAGCCCCACAATAAATAAAAATGTAGCAACTAAAGAAGAGATAATAATAGCAGTACTATTGTCCATATTTTTTAATCCTGTGTATATATTTTTTAGCGTGATTAGAAACCGATTTTCGCTTATCCGAGCTTAGCCTAGTGAGTTGAGGAGTAAGCCACTTTTTAAGCTGATTATCCTGCTCGGCCCAAGTAGCGAGAGTTCTCATAGTGTTATTTAATACTATCCAGTCGTGATGATTTTCTAAGTTGTTTTTTAAAATACTTTTGGCTTCCTTTATTTGGGCTGGCGTCATTTTAGAGCTCAACACTAAAAATAAACTAGCCAAAGTCCACTGAGTAGATGCTTGATTTATCGGGGCAATGTCTTTGATCAACCTATCAATGTAAGGCACTAACCACTCGGGTTTTTCTAAAGATACCCTTTTAAGAGCGTTGGATGTGCGCAGCCTAACTATTTTGTCTTGGCTAAAGCAGCAATTATATAATTCTCCTAACCTAGCAGGATTTTTAAAAACCATAGCCACCACCTCAATTGTCCGCCCAAGAGAATTAGGATGACCTCCTTGAAGTATTTGTTCGAATTTTTCTATTTTCATTAATGAAGAGCTAACTAAAGAAAAAATGGTAATAGTAGCATTACTAACCATATTTTATTTAATCCTGGTCATTATTCAAAGAAGCTCGAATAGAAAAAGGTTTTTTTTGCCTGAAATTATTAATGTCATCAAAAAAGTTCTGAGTAGCTCGTACGATAATAAGACTCCACGCAAAAGGGGTAGCTAAATAAAACCACCACTGCATGACGTTATTAGTGCCATCAACAAACTGAAAGTTATCTCGACTAAGGGTCACTTGCTCCCAAGTATAATACACTACAACAATGGAAAAAATATACCAACAAATAACATCTAAAATCTGGCAGCAAAATTGGATATTGTAAGGCAATTTAATCCTTACCTCATCAAACTTAAGATGCGTCCGATTACGAACATTATAAGAAGCCCCCAACCAAGTAACCCATAAAAAAAGATAAATAGGAATAGTGGTACTCCAAGGGGATTGAACTTGAAAAACGTACCTTTTAATCACTTCAATAAAAATAATCCCCGCCATAGAGAAATAACAAATAAAGATAATCACTGATTCAATGTATTTATCAACAAGTTTTAAGTATTTCATTATTTATTATTCCTCTTAATGTTTTATTCTATTTTTATTTTAAAATTAACTTTTCCACCAACGCCGAGGCTCTACGTTTTCCGCTCTAGTGCTAGCTGGAATTTCTCTAGCTATTTTATAAATAGCATCGTAAGTATCAATTCCCAGCCCGGCCCATTTGTTGATTCGCTCTCGCCATTGTTCCCAAGGTTTAGGATTTGATTTAGGAGAACAGATTTTTTCTGCTTTTTTAATCTCAGCTTCCGAAAGATTAGCAATCCTAACGTTGTTATTAGCAAATATTGTTCCTGGGAGTTGTGGAGTAGAAAAACCTACAGTGTTAACTAGAGCAGCTTCGTTAGCTCCTTGCACATGAACTTGCGCTAAATAAGCCGATTCCATAACCACGTCTTGTAGGGCACTGCCTAGCTTATTAAAAGTGCTTGAAGTCATAGCCGTGTGCTCAGTACCACAAAAGAATTTTAAATTAACCGACTGAGAAACCACTGGCGACATATTCGCATAAGCCACCGCAGAAGCCCAAGTTTCCGCTCCGTCAATGAGTCCTTGTTTAAGGCCATCTAAGGTCTCTTCCCAAGCAATAGGAACAGGATTAAGCCCCATTAAACGCATAGCAATTCTTCCTAACTGAGTTCCGGTTACCCTATTTTTTGTTCCCTTAAGGTCACTTAATTTGGTTACTAGTGGTTTCTTTTCCCATTTCAAACCTAATTGGATTCCTCTTAACTCAGCGTGGGTAAATAAAAATTTAACCTTATGCCTTTTTTCTAAAGGATCTCTAAGAATTCTTTGGCTTTCTGGATGGTAAAAGAAATAGTACTGCGATGCCCTAGTAGGGAACATATACGCATAATCTAAAACATTTAAATAAGGGGCTCCTCCTGCTGAGTTTTGGGTAGAAGCTGCATAGAGATCGATAATCCCTTGCTGAGCTTTTTTAACGCAGTTAAGTTGATTACAAAGCTGATTACTACCAATAAACTCCACTCGAATAGCTCCATCACTTCGCGATTCTAAATCTCGAACAAATTCTAGACAACCAGCTCGTTCAATCAAGAGATTCCTTTCGTTAAACCCTGCTGCTCCAAATTTAAGGTTAAACTTTGCTTTTTTAGCATACCTTTTTTTATAGGTCGAGTTAGAAGCTGCTTCTAGACGACGAAAGTCAATCAAGCCACTTAACCCGGTTGCTGCTAAAGCCACCGAAGTGAAACCATATTTAGAGACGATGCCTAAAAATTCTTTTCGAGAAATATTTTTAAATTTTTCTTGTAGCATATTTTTATTTATCCTTCTTTAAAATTAATTAAATGATATCTAGAAATGAAATTATTTTTATTGGATTTATTATCTAGATAAAAATTGTAGTTGTGAAAACCAAGAGATTGAACTAAATAGTTAACCATGTTGATTGTGAAAGTTAAACTAGTGTTTTTAAAAAAGCTTAACCATATGAGATATGATTATAATATAAAATAATAAAAATTAAAAATTTTTAAAAAAAACAATAGTTTTCATTAAAACTATCTTAAAAAAAGCCACAAAAAATTAATAGCATCATATTTATTTTGCTTTATTTTACTAATCTTCTGTTTTTAAAGGAAAATTTAAAACTAATTCAACCCTGCCTGAAAAGCCATTTTCCTCTAAAAAAACAGAGTTTTTTTTATTTCGGTATTTAAAGGTGGTTTTTTAAAGAGATTTTTTGTCTATGAGGATAAATTATTTAGAGGGATTATGTAGCTAAACTAAAACACTAATAGGAGTAATTGGCTTACAAAAACTACGATATTTTTGGCTTCGTCTAGGTGCTTTCTAAAGATTTTTTCCTTTTTTCGATGAGTAAGAATCTTTTTAAATTTAAATAAACACTCCTAAAAAAAATCGGTGGGAAATAAAAACCAGCAAGAATAATGAAAAAATGCCGGAGGATTTTTTTGTAAATTAAAAAGAGGAAAGAGTGGGATAACCAAAAAATACTAAAAAAATAACAAAAGAGAGCAAGAGAGAAACCTAATCTATCATTTACTTTTAAGTAGCAGAGAGTAGCGATTGTAATCGGCAACTAGCTAAGAAAGTATTTTATTAAAGAAAAAAAAAGGATGGGCCCACCTGGACTTGAACCAGGGACCAGACGATTATGAGTCGCCTGCTCTAACCAACTGAGCTATGGGCCCTTTTACTAAAAATATAATTGTACTATAAACTTGGGTTAAAAAAAAATATCTTTTTTCTGATAAATGGCTTCGGCTTTTCTTTTCAAAAAGGTATTGACAAAAGCAAAATCTTGATTAACTCGGGGATTAAATGTAGCAATTTTTTGATAAGTCTCCTCAAAAGCGCTATCATCGGTTGATAAAATACTAACAAACCTTAAATAAACAAAATCGCTAATGAGCGACTTCCCTTTGCCTAACTGACTAGCTTTTTCATAGTACTGTTTAGCCTTATCTGGATCCCCGCCTAAACTTTTCACTCTTCCCCCATAATAAGCAATTAAAATAGCATAACTAGCCCCATAAAGATAATCTTCGTCAATGGCAATAATTCGCTCGGCTATTTGTTTCATGGTTTCTAGATGGGTAAGCCTTTCCGTCTCACTTAAGTCGTTAAACAGCCGCATCGCCCACGCAAAATTAAACCAAAATAAGGTTTCCACGTCCTCTTTTTTAGCCCGAGCAAGAATTCCAGTAATGTCTTTTTTTTCAATCACTCCTTCTCGAAAACCCGGTAGCTTTTCTTCTAAAGCGATTATCCCATAATGAGTGGCCTTGTCGTAAAGATAATTTACCCTAGCTATTTTACTCTCCGCTTCTTCATCAAAATCGCTTAGTGGGGTTTCATCGATATAAGCAAAAGCGTAAGCCGAATAAAGGAGGGTTAATTTGCTTGCGTAATAATAATAATTAGGGTAGTAATAATAAAGGCTCTCAGCGAATTTGATAGCAAAGGGAAGAGTAGCTGAGACGATGGCTTCTTCTTCTTCGTTTAAGACCTGCTCTTGCATATTATCCACTACTGGCTTTAACTGCTTGGCCACCGTTAGCCTTAAAGAGCAGTTAGTCAAAAAGAGCAATAAAAAAAATAAGACTATCTTCTTATTCACAATTATCTAGATTCCTATTTAAGGATTTTTTTTTCGCAGCTCCAAAGGGAGGGGGAATACCACGTTTTCTTCCCGGACGTTGATTTCTCTAACTCCTGTAATTTTAAAATTTTTCTTTAAAAAGCTAATGACTTGCTGAACGAGAATTTCGGGAGCGGAAGCGCCTGAAGAAATGCCTATTTTTTCTTTCCCCTTAAGCCATTCTATGTCTATTTTCTCAGGATTATCAATTAAATAACTAGGGATATTATACTTTCCGGCTAACTCCTTTAAGCGGGTGGAGTTGGAGCTATTACTCGATCCGATAACCAAGAAAATATCAACGGCTGGGGCTATTTCACTAACGGCCTCTTGGCGGTTGGTAGTGGCGTAACACAAGTCACCACTCTCCGGGCCTACGATTTTAGGGTATTTTTTTTTTAAAGCAGCAATAATCCCTTTGGTTTCGTTTATCGAAAGGGTGGTCTGAGTGGTATAAGCTAAGAGATCATCGTCTTTAAAAGGGAGCGTTGCCACTTGCTCCTCGTTTTCTACTAAAGTCACTTTCCCTTCGGCTATTTGCCCCATCGTGCCGATAACTTCGGGGTGGCCTTGATGGCCAATCAAAATAATATGATGGTCTTTTTTATGGTGCTTTAAAACCGAAAAATGCACCTTTTTCACCAAAGGGCAAGTCGCGTCAATGATGTGTAAATTTTTGGCTTTGGCTTCTTGATAAGTGCTGTTAGAAACCCCATGAGCTGAAAAAATAATCAACGAATTATCTGGGACTTCCTCAATTTCTTCAATAAAGCGCACCCCCTTTTTCTGCAGAGATTCCACGACAAATTTATTATGGACAATTTCGTGTTTCACGTAAATGGGGGCTGGGTGCTTTTTTAGCGATTCTTCAACAATGGTAATCGCTCTTTCTACTCCCGCACAAAAACCTCGAGGATTAGCAATAATTATTTCCATGGTAAAAATTATAGTATGTAGTCAATGGCTATTAAATTAAAAAGAAAAATTTCCACTATAGAAAGCCCACCCATATACAATATAAACGACTACTAGTAAAAAGCAAGTGACGCCTACGATTATTGATCTTTTTCTTAAAAAAACAATAATGGAGCATAAAACCGCCAACAGAACTTCAAAGACAACCACCCCTTGAGCGTGATGATTGACATCCCAGTAGGAAAACGGGCTCAGGTATTTCCAGTTAGAAAAAGGGAAAAAGTAACTATAAGCATCATCGTGATGAAAGGAAAAATCCAACAAGATATGGAGGAGCATACTCCAGATAAAAAGTAGAAAAAAATGTTTAAGCGAGCCTCGCAAAAAAAAGTAAGTGCCAATAAGAAGCAGAGCAATAAACGGTAAGGAATTAAAACTACTGACAATTACTTGCCAGTTATCGGAAAAATAAATTTCCCCCCAAATAATTGATTGGGGAGTTTTTTTAATGAATCCTTCTATCATCACCAATAAAAAAGCTGGAAGGTCGGGGAAGATGGAACCTAAAAAAATAGGGAAAACTCGGTTGGGATTCCCTTTTTTATCTAAGACGGCTAAATTAACAATAATATGAGTAGGGGTATTCATAAAAATTATTAACTCAAACGATATTAACTTTTTAAATTATAAAAATTATAATAGTTTATAGTAGATTAGCTTTTTTGAAGCTGAAGTTGGTTTCTCCAATTATAATATGATCAACTAGATTAATCTCGAAAAAAAGTAACCGATCTTTTAAAAGATGGGTGGAGTAAATATCTTTTTCGCTAGGAATGGAAAAACCGGAGGGATGGTTGTGGAGGATGACAATGTTACTAGATTTTTTTAAAAAGCATTCTTTTAATATTTTTTTAGGCTGGACAATGACCTGGGTCTTACTACTCTCACTACTTGCTATTTTTTTTACTGCAATGATTTTAAAATCATCTGCTAATAAAATAAGGTAAAACGTTTCTACCTTGGCTTTTTTTAAACAAGCAAAAGCCGCAAAAATCTCATCGTAATTTTCAAAAAAATTGACCTTTAATTTTTTTAAACAAGAATTCATTTGGTTGCCTTTAACTTTTATTAAAGACAAAAGAGTTTGGGCTTTTTATGAAAAAAATTGAAGAAGAAAAAGGTTATCGATATTGAGTATAAAAAGTTGTTTTAACTAAAAGTTAAGTTTGAAATTTAGAGTAAAAGCCGTTAGAAAAAAAATATCTTGGATTAGTTCTCTGTGGGCCCTCACGATTCAAATTTCGTTAGTTTAAAATTATCTTAAAAAAATTATTATACCCAATACCATAACCTTTTTAAATTATACTATTTAAGAAAGGAGAAAAAGTTTTAATTTATTGCTAGGTTATTGAGCTATTTATATTTTTTTTATTTTTTTCTTTTAGGGACAAACATATGAGTGGCCATTCCGTGGAGATTTTCAGCTGCTTCCATAAAGGTTTCGGATAGGGTAGGATGGGCGTGAATGGTAGCCGTAATGTCTTCTCGAACTGCTCCCATTTCTAAAGCCAAACCCCCTTCTGCGATAAGCTCACCTGCGTTAGCCCCCACTATAGCTACCCCTAAAACTCGTTCGTTTTTAGGATGAAAGAGTATCTTAGTAAGGCCTTCTTTTTTGTTCATAGCAGTGGCTCGACCAGAAGCCCCCCAAGAAAAACTGCCCACTTGGTATTCAATGTTCTTAGCTTTAGCCTCGTTTTCTGTAAGGCCAACCCAGGCTACTTCTGGATCGGTATAAATGACATTAGGTATGCCGAGATTATCGAAAATAGTTTTTTTACCAGAAATGACTTCCACCGCCACATGCCCTTCTCGGCTGGCCTTGTGAGCTAGCATAGGATTCCCTGCCACGTCGCCAATGGCAAATATATGCCCCAGGTTCGTCTGCATTTTTTCATTAACCACAATAAAGCCTTTCTCATCTATTTTTAGATTAATCTTATCAATTTTCAAAAGCTCACTTTGCGGACGCCTGCCGATGGACAAGAGGACTTTATCAAAAATCTTAGTAGTTTCTTGCCCTTTACTTTCATAAACGGCTTCCACTTTGCCTTTTTTGACGGCTAAAGATTTTACCTTAGTGTTTACCATGATTTCCTTAAAAGACTTTTTTAATTTTTTTTCAATTACTCGACCAATGTCTTTATCCAATCCCCCAGCAATCTGCCCCATAGCCTCAATCACCGTGACCTCACTACCTAGCCCAGCATAAACCGAGCCCATTTCTAAGCCAATTACTCCTCCTCCTATGATTAAAAACTCCTTAGGAATATCTTTTAGCTCAAGAGCGTCACTACTGTCCATAACTAATTCGCTTTTTAAATCAAAAACTGGAGGTATTATCGGTTTTGATCCAGTAGCAATAATCGCGTATTTGAAAATTAGCCTTTTTTCTTCTGTTTCGGTTTTAATTAGCAGATTATTTTCATCGATAAACTCTGCTATCCCTTGAATGGTTTCCACTTTACGCATAGTCGAGAGCTGCTTTAATCCTCCCGTCATTTTTTGAATAACGGAGTCTTTAAATTTCCGCACCTTAGCTAAATCTATCTTGGGCTGACCAAAATCAAGACCATTTTCTTTCATTATTTCTACTTCTTCTTTCACTGCTGTCATATGAAGCAAGGCCTTAGAAGGGATGCACCCAACGTTAAGACAAACCCCGCCTAGTTGGGGAAATTTTTCTATTAAGGTTGTCTTTATTCCTAAATCAGCAGCATAAAAAGCAGCCGCATAGCCCCCTGGCCCTGCACCAATAACAACTAATTCGGTTTCATGTATTTTCATTTTTCTAATCCTATTAAAAATTTTTCTGGTTTTTCCAAAATATTTTTTAGAAAAGTAATAAAACGAGCCCCATCGGCCCCGTCAATAATTCGGTGATCATAAGCTAAAACAATCGACATTATAGTTTTGGGGATCCAATTCCCATCGTGATAAATCGGTTTTAAAGAGCTTTTCCCTACTCCTAAAATGGCTACTTCTGGCCAATTAATAATAGGCGTGAAAGACGTTCCCCCAATTCCTCCTAAATTAGAAATAGTGATGCTAGCCCCTTTTAAATCTTCTAATTTTACTGTTCTATCTCTCGTTTGCTTGGCTAAATCGATGAGTGCTTTCCCAATATCAAAAAGGCTTAACTTATCAACATTTTTAATCACTGGAACAATTAACCCATTAGGGGTATCCACCGCTACTCCTATATGCGAGTATTTTTTATAATGGATAAGATTCTTCTGGGCATCATAGGAACTATTAAACTGCGGGAATTTGTTGATGGCAACTGCAAGCGCTTTAATAATGAAAACGGTTACTGATAAACTACTTCCCTTCTCTTTAAACTCTTTTTTAAACTCCTTTTGAAAATGCTCAATTTGAGTTAGATCTACTTCTTCTTGTTGATGGACATGGGGAATAATATTAGCTGAATAACTGATTTGCTCCGAAATGGTTTTTCGTAAATTAGAAGCAGGTTTCACTTCTACTTCGCCAAATTTAGTAAAATCCGGTAAGTCTTTTGCTGGAGCACCCACTGGAGCATTAGTAGCAGCACCACTCGTCATAGTGTTTTTAACAAATAGTTTAACGTCTTGAACACTAATCCTTCCTCCCCGCTCCGTCCCCGTCACCAAATTTAAATCAACCCCTAACTCTCTAGCAAGTTTTCTAGTTTGCGGTCCAGCATGTGCTTGGGCAACTATATTAAACGAAGCCTCGTTAACTCGAGTAATTTTAGGTGAAGCTTTTTCTTCTACTGGTTTAGGAGTCGCAGGCGACGAACTGGGTGAAGAAGGAGCCAACTGCTCAAAGGGAGCTTGAGGAGAATCTACTTTTTCTTCTTTCGCATTTTTCTCTTCAGTTTTTTCCATTGGCTCTGCTGGAGTAACAGGACTAGTCCCACCAGCTAATTCCACTTCGGCCAAAACTCCCCCTACTGCTATTTCCTCGCCTTCCTTAACTAAAATTTTTTTTAATTCGCCATCAAAAGGAGCATTAACCGGAAAAGCCGCTTTGTCGGTTTCTACTTCTAAAATAATTTCTCCTTCAGCAATCGAATCATTAGCTTTTTTTTGAATATTAATCACTACTCCACTACTGATACCATCGCCGATTTCTGGTAAGGTTATTTTTTGATTTGCCATAATTTTTATTTTTTTTTAACTTTCTAAACCGTTTTTTTTATTCGGAATAATTTTTAAATCCTGCATAGCTTTTTTATAGTGCTTATCTAAAAAAAGTCCTTGTTGGCGAAGGAGATTAAGTGAAGATAAAACGATAAACTTTTCATCAGTTTCAAAATAATCCCGAAGCTCTTCTCGGCTAGAAGAACGCCCAAAACCATCGGTGCCTAAAACGGAGATTTTTTCTGGAAGAAAACGACTAATCATATCAACATAAAGTCGCATATAGTCACTTACTCCTAAGTAAAACCCTTCTACTTCTTTTAAACTTTTTTCGAGAAAAGATTCTCTAGGCTTCTTATCTGGGTTCAGCATATTCCACCGTTCGCAAGCTAAAGCGTCTTCGCGGAGTAATTTATAAGAAGTAACCGACCAAACTGCAGTAGGAATCTTATAAGTCGCCTCTAAGACATTCGCTGCTTTTAAAGCGATGGGAACGCTAATTCCCGAAGCAAATATATTGATTTTTTTATTACTTTCTACTTTTAATTTACTGGACTTTAACTCGTACATTCCTCGATTAATTTTTTCTTTTATCTCAGAAATTTCAGGAAGAGGGGATTGCGGGTAGTTTTCATTGTAAAGGGTGAGATAATAAAAGCAATCCTCTTTATCGTGGTACATTCTTTTTATTCCATCTTCAACAATCGCGGTAACCTCATAGCTATAGGCTGGATCATAGGCACGCAAATTAGGTATTGAAGAGGCTAAAATATGAGAATGCCCGTCTTGATGCTGCAGCCCCTCACCGTTTAAAGTCGTTCTTCCGGCAGTTCCCCCTAATAAAAATCCTTTTGCTTTCATATCAGCGGCGGCCCATATTTGGTCACCTGTACGCTGCAAGCCAAACATAGAATAAAAAATGTAAAAAGGGATCATAGGGAATTTTTGGTGGCTATAAGACGTCCCAGCCGCGATAAAAGAAGAAATAGCTCCGGCTTCGTTAATCCCTTCTTGGAGTAGCTGCCCGTCTTTTGCTTCGGTGTAAGACATTAAAGACTTTTTATCCACCGGAGTATAAAGTTGTCCTTTAGGCGAATAAATACCATACTGACCAAAAAGCCCTTCCATACCAAAAGTTCTACTTTCATCAGGAACAATGGGAATAATGTATTTTTGGATTTCGGGATTACGCAAAAGATTGGTAAGGAGCTGAACAAAGGCCATGGTAGTGGATACTTCGCGCGCAGTCCCTTCATAATTTTTTTCAAAAATTTTAGGAGATGGCACCGGCAAGGGCTGGAAATTATCGTCGCGATGTGGAACAAACCCCCCTAGCTTTTCTCTAACTTTTTTAAGGTAAAGATTTTCTGGAGAATCTTCTGCCGGCTTATAAAAAGGGGTTTTTTCTAAGTTCTCCGCTTTTATTGGGATGGAAAAAGTTTCTTTAAATTCTTTCAAGGAATCCAAAGACATTTTTTTCTGTTGATGAGCAATGTTTTTTCCATGCCCACTTTCGCCCATGCCAAAGCCCTTAATGGTTTTAGCCAGGATGACTGTGGGTAGGCCGTTTTTATTATTAACCGCGTAATCATAAGCTGTATAAAGTTTTTTTTCATCATGCCCACCACGATTAAGGTCTACTAAATCTTGGTCACTTAAACTAGAAACTAGTTTAAAAACCTCGTCGTCTTTAGCGTAAAATTCTTTCCTACGTTCTTCCCCAGTTAAAGTCGATATTCTTTGGTATTCGCCATCTACGGTTTTTTCTAAAAGCCTTTTTAACGCACCGGTATTATCCCTAGCTATTAAGTTGTCCCATTTGCTCCCCCAAATAACTTTTAAAGTATTCCAACCAAAACCCTTGAAAATGGCTTCTAACTCTTGAATGATTTTGCCGTTCCCTCTAACGGGGCCATCTAAACGCTGGAGGTTGCAATTAACTACGAAAATTAAATTATCTAATTTTTCCCGGACAGCTACGTCTAAAGCCCCTAAAGTTTCTACTTCGTCGGTTTCCCCATCACCAATAAAAGCAAAAACATTCGTCTTAGAAGTATCCTTTAACCCGCGATTAAAAAGATACTTATAAAACTTAGCTAAGTAAATCGCACTTAAAGGCCCCAGCCCCATAGAGACTGTGGGAAATTGCCAAAAATTGGGGAGCAATCGAGGGTGAGGGTAAGATGGGAGCCCCCCTGATTGGCTGTCGGGGTTTAGTTCTCTTCTAAAATTATCAATTTGCTCTTCATTTAATACCCCTTCTAAATAAGCCCGAGCATAAATGCCTGGTGAGGCATGGCCTTGAAAAAAAACCTTATCGCCGGTAAAATCTCCTTTGGGCCCTTTAATAAAGTGGTTATAAGCAACATCGTAAAGGGTAGCCGAAGAAGCAAACGAGGCAATATGCCCGCCAATCCCCGATGATTTTTTATTAGCCCGTAACACCATAGCAATAGCGTTCCAGCGAATTAAATTACTTATCCTAGTTTCTAAGCCAACATCACCGGGATAAGGGAGCTGTTTTTCAACAGGGATGGTATTGATATAGGGAGTATTCAGGAGGCCTTCACTAGTAAAAAAGTAGTTCACGCCTTTGCTGGCTAGCCTTTGGTTGAGCTGGCTAATTAAAAATTCGGCTCTTTCCTTACCGTCTTCTTTTAAAACATCGTCAAAAGCACTTAGCCATTCATCGGTTTCAATAGGGTCAATATCTTTGGATTCTTTCATAAGTGTTAATATTTAATCATATTGTATTATATATTTAGATAAAAAATAAATTTTATTTAAGTTATCGAGAAATTCCAAGATTAATTTTAACCCATTAATAACAATAAATGAGAAAACAAATAATTTTTTTTTAAAAAAAAATATTTTTTATTTATAATATAATACTAAATAGACGACGTGAATCGTTGAGATAAATATTTTTAAATTTATGTACTTTTTGGTGGTTATATTTAGTTATTTATTTAATTATTTATCTACTCATTGCTTAGATTTATTATCCTTTCCTTTGTTTTTTAGTTCGTTATTTGCGTTATAAATATTTCTTTATAAAAAAAGTTACACTATCTAAAATCAACTAGTCTAATGAAAATCAAACATTAACATAAAAATAACATGAACAATCCAGTAAAAAATATAGGCATTATAGAATACAGGAAAACTCTTAATATCGGCGACTATGTGCAAACAATAGCGGCCAAGAATCTAATAGAGAAAAAAGGCTTTAATCCCGTGTTATTAGAACGAGAAACATTAAATAACTATACAGGAAAGCCAATAAATACTATCATAAATGGCTGGTTTCTTCACGATAGTAATGCCTGGCCACCTTCTGCAAAAATTAAACCTTTTTTTATTTCATTTCATATCACAAAAAAAGCTTCAAGAGCCTTGCTTTCTAAAAAATCAGTAGCTTTTTTCAAAAAACACGAACCAATTGGTTGCCGAGACTTTTACACAAAAACTATTCTTGAGGAGAAAGGCATAAAAACTTACTTTTCTAGTTGTCTTACCCTTACTTTAGAGAAAAAAGATTTTATCGATAGCTCTTATGAAAGCGATATAATCTGGAATGACGTAATACTACTTAACAATAAAACAGTTATGGACTTAACAAGCTTAAAACCAATAAGTAGTCAAGGAAAATCTAATGCTATGTATAAGTTGTTTAACGAATGGCGTGCGCTACCATTAAAATATTCCTATTTTAAAAAGTATCTAAAAAATATTAATGCTAAAAAATATTTGCTTAAAAACTTTTCTAAAAAGGAAAAAGAAAATATGATTAATTTAACCAATGCTGTGAAAGGAGATATTCTCGCAAAATATAAAATGGAGTTGGTTAAACAACATTTAAAATATTTGGCTAATACAAAGCTTGTTGTCACATCTCGTATCCATACTGCTCTACCCTGTTTAGCATTTGGCACACCAGTTTTATTTATAGATACTGATGAACTACCAGAAAGATTGAACGGGATAAAAGAGTTACTTAATTGCATATACTATAAAGACATAAAAAATAAAAAACCTATAGATTTAAAAAAATTAACGAATAAACCTTTATCTCGTAAATACGCTAATTCTATTCAAAGTAATGTCTATAAATATTTGGGAAATCTTTAAAAATTTTTAGATATTAAATTAATTTAAATAACCAACCAAATATTGGTATAATAATAAATATTTTTTTATGCAAAAGATGTTTTTTATGTATAATATAATAATCAATGAGTTCCGTAAACTTTTGAGTAAATATTACTAAATGTCTCTTCTTTATTTTACTTTATTGCTTATGGTATTCACTGTTATTTCTTTATAAGGAAAAGTTATGCTACCTAAAATCGATTGGTCTAATGAAAACGCCATTAAAGAAGAAATTAAACAAACTAAAGCTAAACTTTCTTCTCTAATGCATCGAAACTTACAAGAAGTTTGGGATGAACTAACCCAAGCGACGGAAGAAAAAATTAAAATAATTCACGAAAAAGAAAAAACCGGTTCGGCTATTCCCCAAGTAAACATAGAAGACATTACCCATAATCGTATAAGCGACGAGACTATTGCTGATATAAAAACTAGTGGAACGGTGATTATCCGCGGGGTTATTCCTGAGAGTACAATTACTGCTTGGTATGAAGAATTTAAAGAATATTTAAAAGAAAACGACTATGAAAATCAGCAAGTTGATCCTAATCTCGATACCTACTTCTCTAACCTAAAAAACCAAAAACCGCAAATTTTTAATATTTTTTGGTCTAAATGCCAAGTGAATATCCGGCAGCACGCCAATATTGCTTTAGCTAAAAAATTTATTAATAGCCTATGGATTTCTGCAAGAGATAATGAAAAATATTTCGACTACGATAAAGATTGTGCCTACTCT
Source organism: Spirochaetota bacterium (assembly GCA_965277105.1). Lineage (GTDB taxonomy): Bacteria > Spirochaetota > UBA12135 > COTS27 > CAXSBA01 > CAXSBA01. The sequence continues at coordinate 1,414,247 of OZ255710.1, forward strand.
GACAGAATTAGAATAAGACAAGCGGGAGATACTAGTTTGGGATTATCCCCGCACATTGATGGCGGATCGGTAGAGCGCTGGCTAGATGAAGCCAACCAAAAAATCTATCGAAAAATTTTTGAAGGAGATTGGCAGAGCTACAACCCTTATGACGGCATTTATCGTAACGAAGTGGAAAACATTTCTTCACCGGCTGTTTGTCGGGCTTTTAGAACCTACCAAGGATGGGTAGCACTGACTAAGCAAGGTCCTAACGATGGAACCTTAAGGCTAATTCCTATGCTTAAAGAAGAAACGGCTTATGTGCTATTACGCCCTTTTTTAGAAGATGTCCCTTTAGACGAACTTTGCGGGGCTGTCCCTAAAAAAGCTCAAGCAATCAATGAAAAATGGCATCAACTCCTTTTACAAGGGTTGGTTTCCATCCCGGAAGTTAGCCCAGGAGATACCGTATGGTGGCATGCTGATTTAATTCACGCGGTGGAAGACGAGCATAAGGGGAGTAACGAAAGTAGCGTTACTTATGTAGGATCGTCTCCACTTTGCCCGAGAAATCAAAAATTTCTCGAGCTACAAAAAACTGCTTTTTTAAGTGGAAAAAGCTCACCAGATTTTGCGGCAGAGAATCGAGAGGAAGACTATAAAAATCGAGCCACTTTGGAAACCTTAACTGACTTAGGGAAAAAACAAATGGGCTTCTTGGAATACTAAAATTTAAATAATTAGATTAGTGTTTAATAAAAAAAAAAATATTTTTACTTAGGAGGTGAAAATGAAAAAAATAAAAAAAATTATTCCTTTAATTGGTTTATCATTTTTTTTCTTTACGAGCAATTTAACCGCTGCTGGTGAGATTGAAGTTCTCCATTGGTGGACTTCCGGCGGAGAAGCTGCTGCGTTAAATGTTTTAAAAAATGACCTAGAAAAAAAAGGAATAGGATGGAAAGACTCTGCAGTTGCTGGAGGTGGAGGAAGTGAAGCCATGACTGCCCTTAAAGCAAGAGCATCCGCTGGAAACTCTCCCACTGCTGTACAAATGTTGGGCTTTACCATAACTGAATGGGCTGAATTGGGCTTTCTAGCCAATTTAAATCAAGTAGCCCAGCAAGATAATTGGGACAAAGTTATCCCTAAAGCTCTCCAGAGATTTGCTAAATATGATGGGATTTGGGTTTCTGCTCCTGTTAATGTGCACTCGGTTAACTGGGTTTGGGGGAACAAAGCTATTATGGATAAGCTAAAGATTAAAACTCCTAAAAATTGGAATGAGTTTATTGCTGCTGCTAAAAAAATCCAACGAGCAGGATACATTCCCATTGCTCATGGAGGCCAAGCTTGGCAAGATGCTACGGTTTTCGATAGCATTATCTATTCGACTGGTGGAAAAAACTTTTATGTTAAAACTATGATTGATTTAGATGACAAAGCCCTCCGGTCAGCAACTATGAGGAAAGTCTTTGATCGCTTTCGAGAATATGGGAACTTGTTAGACAGCAACTTTCCCGGACGAGAATGGAGCCAAACTACAGCCCTAGTGATTAACGAAAAAGCTGGTTTCCAAGTAATGGGCGATTGGGCTAAAGGCGAGTTTTTAAAAGCTGGGAAAAATCCCAACCGAGATTTCGTCTGTTTCCGTTTCCCTGGAACTCAAAAAGCGGTTTTATTTAACTCTGACCAATTCGCTATGATGAAAGTGGGGAGTAGTAAAATAAATAATCAAAACGAAATGGCTAAGTCGGTGATGGACCCTAAATTTCAATCAGCTTTTAATGTCGTGAAAGGCTCGGTCCCTGCTAGGGTAGATGTTCCCGACCGCGACTTTGATGCCTGTGGGAAAAAAGGCATGAAAGAATTAGCCGCAGCTAATAAAAAAGGAACCTTAATTGGTAGTATGGCCCATGGGCACGCGGCTATCCCCGCTGTGCAAAATGCGTATTACGATGTAGTGACGGAATTCCTCAACAACAAAAAAATGAATTCTCAAACAGCTGCTAATAAACTAGCCGACGCTATTGACGCTGCTAAAGAATAAGTTTCATTATTTTAATTTACTTTAAATGAATAATATTTCCCAACCAAGTTCTAATTTTAAATCTTGGTTGGAAAATATTATTCCTAAATTTGTTATCTCTCCTTCTTTTCTTTTAACCATTATCTTTGTTTATGCTTTTATTATTTGGACGGGAATTATTTCTTTTTCGAACTCTACTTTACTCCCGGTTTATGATTTTGTGGGGTGGAAACAGTACCTGAAACTTTGGAAAAACCCGAACTGGATTATTGCCCTTAAAAACCTATTTGTTTTTGGTTCGCTTTACATTTTTTTTTGTTGCTTGATTGGAGTTTTTTTAGCGATTTTAATTGATCAAAAAGTTAAATTTGAAAACCTTATCCGTCCAATTATCCTCTACCCTATGGCTCTTTCTTTTATTGTAACTGGAACCGTGTGGAAGTGGATTTTAAACCCACAGTTTGGCCTAGAAAATTCTTTAAAAAAAATGGGCTGGGAAAGTTTTGCCTTTGATTGGATAGTGGATTCGGAAAAAGCCATTTATACTTTAGTTATAGTAGCGGTTTGGCAATCTTCAGGATTTGTCATGACGATGTTTTTAGCTGGGCTTAGAGGAATTGACGCTAACCTCATTAAAGCCGCTTATTTAGAAGGCGCCAACCTTTTCCAGATTTATCTAAAAATCATTATTCCTCAACTGCGTTACACTTTGGTGAGTGTGATTATTATCCTTATGCATATTGCTATTAAAAGCTATGACCTAGTAGTCGCACTAACTGGTGGAGGCCCCGGCAAAGCCACGGAAGTCCCGGGGACGTTTATGTATTCTTTTACTTTTACTCGCTCAAGGATGGGAATTGGCGCAGCTAGTGCTATTATTATGCTTTTGATGATTGCACTTATCATCATACCTTATTTGTATTTAGAGATGAAGGATAAGAAAAATGCAAAATGACGAAGTAGTTTTCGCTTCCGAAAAAAAATCTCGATTCTTTATCTACGCTATTCTACTGCTGGCCTGCCTGTTTTATCTTTTCCCTTTGTACGTTATGCTCGCTACTTCTTTTAAGAGCTTAGATGAAATTCGTCTAGGGAACATGCTCTCCATTCCTAATGATTTTATTTTTTCTTCTTGGATTAATGCTTGGGAAAGCAGTTGCATTGGAGTTGTTTGTAATGGACTTAAAGGGTATTTTATTAACTCAATTAAAATGGTTATCCCGGCAGTGACGATTTCCACCATACTAGGAGCGCTTAATGGCTTTGTCTTAACCAAATGGCAATTTCGTGGGCATCATCTTGTTTTTGGCTTAATGCTTTTTGGCTGCTTTATTCCCTTTCAGGCAATTCTCATTCCCACCGCCTTGTTCCTTGGAAAAATTAATTTAAACGAAGGTATTCAAGGGTTAGTCCTGGTTCATATTGCCTATGGCATTGGTTTCACCACCTTGTTTTTTCGTAATTATTACATTACTTTCCCTACTGAAATTTTAAACGCTGCTAAAATTGAGGGGGCTGGCTTCTTTACTATTTTCTTTAAGATTTTTCTTCCTTCTTCCGTGCCGATTATCATGGTGAGCGTGATTTGGCAATTTACTAATATTTGGAATGATTTTTTATTTGGGGTGTCGTTTACTGGTAGTGAAAATAGCCCAGTTACCGTGGCCCTTAACAATTTAGTTAATAGCACCACTAGTGGAAAAGAATACAACGTCGATATGGCGGCAGCTATTATCGCGGCTTTTCCTACGTTAATTATTTATATTTTAGCTGGAAAATATTTCGTCCGAGGACTGTTAGCTGGTTCGGTAAAAAAATAAAATTTTCTAAGGAATAACCATGAGTTTTTTACAAATTAACAATTTATCTAAATCTTTCGATAGTAAAATTCCTATCCTAAAAGACATTAATATCTCCATTGCCAAAGGAGAATTTTTAGTGCTCCTGGGGCCTTCGGGTTGTGGGAAATCTACCCTATTAAACTGCATAGCTGGACTTCTAAATTTTAATGAAGGGGATATTTTTATCAATGACCGCAACATGAATAAAGTCCATCCTTCTAGAAGGGATATTGCTATGGTTTTCCAATCCTATGCTTTATATCCTAATATGTCAGTAAAAAAAAACATTAGCTTTGGCATGAAAATTCGTAAAGAAAATAAAAAAACCATTGCCACAAAAATTCAGGAAGTGGCTAAAGTCTTGAATATAGAAGAAATTCTTAATCGAAAGCCCTCCCAGTTATCCGGGGGGCAGCAGCAACGAGTCGCCATTGCCCGGGCCTTGGTGCGAAATCCTTTGCTGTTTTTATTTGATGAACCTTTATCAAACTTAGATGCTAAGCTAAGGGTTAAAATGAGAACAGAGATAAAAAAACTCCACAAGCAACTCCAAGTAACTATCGTCTACGTTACCCATGACCAAATTGAAGCCATGACTTTAGCGGATAAAATTGCTATCGTTGATAAAGGAGAGATTAAGCAATTTGGTTCCCCTAAAAATATTTACTTTAAACCCAACAGTACCTTTGTTGCTCGTTTTATCGGGACGCCTCCTATGAATTTACTTTCAGGAATTTTAAAAAGCAAAAACAATCAACTAAGTTTTGTCTTGGGGAAAAATGCTTTAACGATACCTACTGAAAAAATCAGCGAAGAATTAAAAAAGCAGATTGGCGAAGAAATTATTCTAGGGATTAGACCTGAAGATGTTCATCCCCATAAACAGAGCAGTTCTTCTCAGTGGGAAATTCCCATTAGCGTTAGTTTAATTGAGCCCCAGGGGGCTGATAATTTGATTGTTGCCAACTTGGAAGGCCAAGAAATAATTGGTCGCCACCATAATAGTTTTTTTATAAACGAGGAAAAGATTAATCGCTTTTACTTAAATACTGAGAAAATTCTTTTCTTTGATAAAAAAACCAAGAAAGTTATTATCTAAAAATTATTTAATTTAACCCAAGTTACTTTGTATCACCACTAAGCATTTCTTCTATTGCTTTTTTTACCATAGCAGGAGTAACGGAGTTGATATTATAAAAACTTCTCCTACGATATTTTTGATAATTTGCAGTAAAATCATTTGCTCTTATTTTAAGAGGGAAAACAACTTGAGATCTACTACTTACTTTTTTAGGGTAGGGGAAAAAACGCCCAAAGCTATTGCCATTAGAAACAACCATGACTTTTTTTAGCCCTAAAGCAATCGCGAGATGAGGGGCAAAAGTATCATTACTTAATAGGAATTGAGCATTTTTTAAAACGCCAGTAATTTCTTTTAACGAGAGCTTCCCTACTAGATTAATAAAAAAACCTCCTCTAAGAGTAGCAACTTCTGCTAGCTCGTTTTTACCACCTAAAACAACAATGGGAATGGGAGTTTTTTGTAACCAGTTAGCAATTTCTTGGAAGTTTCTTAAATTCCATTTTCTAAATTTTTTACTAGCCCCAATAAAAAAAGCAACGTATTTTTTCGGTAAAGTTATATTAGCTGGACAGTGGGAGCTGGTGATTTTAGGGCTCCTCATAGTTAATTTTTTTTGTAAAATTTGTTCGAAAAAAAAACGGTTTTTGAAAAAGTCAAAATAAATTTCTTTTTTAGAAAAAAGAAGTGAGGTGTAAAATCGGTCGCTTAACTTTTTAATAACTTTTAGTATATTCGTGCTGTCCCCAAAAAAACCTATTTTGACTTTACTGGTGGTGTTTTTTACCAATAAATCCATTAGCAAAGTTCTGCTATAAACCGGATTGATGACTTCACTAAAATTAATCCTTTTAATTTCTGCAATTTTTTTGTGGGCATAAGGGAAACTCCTGGTGATTTTTTTCATGTCTACCCAGATAAATTTTTTCACATACTTAGAGTCGAGAAAAAGTGCTAAATCTTGCCAAGCGGCGTTCCCCAAAACATAAAGATCATATCCTTTATACTTTTTAGCTTGATGAATTTCTTGAATAAAATTACGAAATAAAATATAGTCGCCAATGGCATCAAGGCGAATGATTAGGATAGCTTTTTTAGTAGGAGATGATTTTAACGAAGGGCTAAAAAAAAAAAAGAGATAAAAACCCCACCTCATTATTAAAAAAAAAAGAAACGACAAGAAGTTCATCAAGGCATTCATGCTAAGTTTTTTAAAAGGGATTATGCTCGCTAGGCGAGTACCAATTGTAGATTTTTCTTACCGTGCTAGTGGGTAAAATAAAAAAAACCACTAAGGCTAATTTTCTAATCGGGTCGTAAAAAGAAATTAACTGGGAGTCGAAAAATAACTGACTAGCCATTTTTTTATCACCTAATAATAAAGCGTTCATAGTGGCTAAAATAATTTCTCTTTGTAAAAGTTTTTGATAATCAGCTAATTTTTCTTTTGCTACTAAAGGAATATTTTTTTTAAGAAAATCAACTAAATAATGAATAAGGAATTTATTTCTTTGATTTTTTACTTCGGAAAGGGAGGAGTAATTTTTATTATAAACAGCGTAAGATTTAGGAGAAAAAGCAATAGTACTTTTCAAGGCTATTTGATAAATCAGCTCCCGATCCTCGTAAAGGTTAATTTTTTCATTGAACCCGTTATAGGTAGAAAAAGTTTTTCGACTGGTGCAGAAATTACTCATATGAACAAAACCTTCTCCCCTTGCCTCATAAAAAAATAAATTTTCTATCAATCCTACTGACTTTTTTTTAGGGTTTCGAATCTGAGTCTTGGCATACTCTAAAACAGTAGCGCAAGCAAATATTTTAGCGGTGGAATAACTGGTTATTAATTCCTTTAAAGTTTTTAAGTAGTTTTTATCCCAAGCATCATCGGCGTCAAGGAAAGCTAAAAATTCAAACTGACTTTTTTTAACCCCCAAATTTCTAGCCGCGCTAGGACCTTGATTTTCTTGATGGAAAATCTTAATTTTTTTACTTTTGATTTTTTTTACTTCTAATAAGCTATTATCCGTTGAGCCATCATTAATAATGATAATTTCAAAATCAGAAAAAGTCTGACTAAGAACACTTGTTAAAGTGCTTTTGATAGTACTTTCTTTATTGTAAAGCGGGATGATAACCGAGAACATTTTTACTCATCTAACACTCAATAATATTAGTAGGAATATTAATCGCCAAACCTCCTTCAGCAGTTTCCTTGTACTTACTATCCATATCCTTAGCCGTATCCCACATGGTTTTAATCACATCATCTAAGTGAACAATGGCTTTACCCGGGTCCGTGTTAAGCGCAATCTCACTAGCAGTAATGGCTTTTATAGCTCCCATGCTATTCCTTTCAATGCACGGGATTTGAACTAACCCTTTAATGGGATCACAAGTAAGCCCTAAATGATGCTCCATAGCAATTTCCGCAGCCATGAGAGTTTTTTTCACAGTACCTCCCATAATCTGGGTAAGCCCCGCAGCAGCCATAGCCGAAGCAAACCCAATTTCCGCTTGACAACCCCCAACCGCTGCCGAAATAGAGGCATTTTTTTTAAATAACGAACCTATTTCACTACTGACCAAAAAAAAAGCTTGCTTTTTTTCATAAGTCATTTGGGGATTGATAAAAGAATAGTAATACATAAAAACCGCAGGAATAACTCCAGCAGCCCCGTTAGTAGGAGCTGTGACTATCCTCCCCATAGCGGCATTAACCTCATTAACCGCTAGGGCAAAGCAAGTAATAAATTGATTCACCCTGCGAAAATCTTTTTTTTGCTTCTGTAAGACGGTTATCCACTCTTGGACGTTTTGGTATTTTTGGTCTTTTAAAAGTTTTCGATTTAAAGAAGAAGCCCTGCGATTAACGTTGAGTCCTCCCGGCAAAATCCCCGAAGTATGGCAACCTTCATAAATAGAATGGATCATCGCATCAGCAATTTGGTTAATAAATTTTTTTAATGCTTGAGGAGATACGTTAGCTAATTCATTGGCTAAAATAATTTCAGTTAAATTTAAATGATGCTTTTTATGATAATGGATAATTTCATTAGCTTTCTCGATAGGGTAAGGAATTTTTTTTCTAAGAGTAATTATTTTTTTATCGTTTTTTTTTTCAATAAATCCTCCACCCACTGAATAATAAGTCGCTTTAATAATTTTTTCCTCTTGATCGTCTTGGATTGTGGCTTGAATATCTATTTGGTTGGGATGCTTTTTAGGAGAAAGTTTTAGTTTAAAAATTAAATCTCGTTTAACAGAAAAATTAATTTTAAACTTTTTTGCTAAATAAATGATTCCTTGTTGTTGAATTTTTTCAACTTTTTTTGCAATAGTTTGAGGGTTAATAGTGGTAAAACTTTCTCCACTTAGTCCTAATAAAATCCCTTTATCCGCACCATGGCCGATGCCGGTTTTTGCTAAAGAATTCCACAGAATAATTTGGATTTTTTTTACCTTGGGAAGTTTTTGTTTTTGTTCTAGATCCTTGATAAAATCTAATGCTACCCGCCATGGCCCTATAGTATGCGAACTAGAAGGCCCTAGACTAATTTTAAAAATATCTTGGATGCTAATTGCTGGCACTAATTGCTTTTAATTTTCTAAACTCCAATGAATAGCTTCTCCATTTTTAAAGGGAATTAATTTTTCTTTTGCCAAATAAGGAAAATATTCGGGGATAATTTGTTTTTTTCTAACAATTTTTAGAACTCCAGAAGCTGGTGGAAGTTCGTAATGCTTACGTCCGAAAACGGAAGCAAAATTTTCAAAATGATCTAGCTTTTTTGCTTGATAAAATACTTCTAAGTAAAAAAAAAGTGCATAGGGAGCAGTGTAAATCCCAGCACAACCACAGCTGTTTTCCTTTTTATTTTGAGGATGAGGAGCGCTGTCAGTTCCTAAAAAGAAATTCTCGTCCCCTGAAGTAGCAGCGGCCACGAGAGCGAGACGATGCTGCTCTCGCTTAGCGATAGGGAGGCAATAATGATGAGGATTAATCCCTCCTTGAAAAATAGCACTACGATTAATGTAGAGATGATGTGGGGTTATAGTAGCTTTGACATTGACAGCAGTGGTTTTTATAAAATCAACCGCTTCCTTAGTCGTGATATGCTCTAAGGTTATTTTTAAGTTAGGGAAATTTTTAACTATAGGGATAAGTTCTCGGTCAATGAAGATTTTTTCCCTATCGAAAATATCGACAGTATCATCGCTAACTTCCCCGTGAATCATTAATGGGACGCCTTGTTTTTCCATTTCAGCTAAAAGGGGATAGATGCTTTTAATCTTTTTTATTCCCCAACTTGACCTAGTGGTAACATTTTGGGGGTAAAGTTTATAACCTAAAATTTGAGGATTTTTTTTTACTTCGCTTATTTCTTCAAGGGAGGTTTGATTATTTAAATACAAAGTAACTAACGGGTGAAAGGGATTATTTTCGCTTAATTTTTCTTGAATACTCTCCCAGTAGGCAAGTGCTCTTTTAATAGTAAAGAGAGGAGGTGCAGTATTGGGCATGGCTAAAACATAATGATAAAGTTCTTCGCAGTGAGGGACCGTGGTATTGAGGGCTAAGCCTTCGCGGAGATGGATATGAAAGTCATCGGGTTTTTTTATGGTTAAGCGAAGCAATGATAAAAGTAATTTAAATATTTAAAGCAATTTATTATTTTTCCAAACCTAAAACTTCCTGCATGGTGTAAAAACCTTGGGTGATTTTTTTTTCTATTATAAAAAGAATAGCCCGAATAACTCCATTACTAAAAGCCTGGCGATTAAAAGCAGTGTGAGTTAGAGTGATTTTATCGTTTTCGGAAAATAGATGCACTGAGTGCTCCCCAATCATTCCTCCGCCTCGAAGAGCAAATAATCCGATTTCTTTTTTCCCTCTTTTGCCAATTATTCCTTCTCTTTGAGATAGAGGTTTATGGGCAGAAAAACCACTAGCGTTTTGAACCGCTTTAACTAGCATTTTGGCCGTCCCAGAAGGAGCGTCTTTTTTTTGATTATGGTGCTGCTCAACTATTTCTACTTCGTAATCTTGTCCTAAAGCGTTGAGCCCTTGCTGAATAATCCCCATTAAAACATTAATGCCAGTGCTAAAATTACCAGATTTAACGATCGGGAAAAATTGAGCATAATCGGTAATTTTTTTTTCTGCTTGCGGAGAAAAACCGGTAGTACCGATGATAAAGGGAATTTTTATACCTAATTTCTTGGCTTCTTTTAAAAAAAGCAGAGACGCCTCGTGGTGAGAAAAATCGACAATAAAATCAAGAAGTTGATCTTTTTCTTCTAAAGCATTTAAGGTATCTTTAAGAGAAGAAAATACCGGGAATGGTGGTGTCTTTTTAACTAAGGGCGGTTGATCAATTCCAGCTACTATTTTCAGTTTTAATTTAGTTGATTTTTGCTCGTTAAAAAAGACGAATAAATCGTTAATGGATTTTCCCATACGACCAGCACTACCAATAACAATAATATTTTTTATCATAAAAAAATTATATCATAATAAGGTTTAAAAAACCATGAGAGGATTAACCGGACTACTTTTTTTGAAAACATAAAAGTAAAGGTATTTTTGCATTCGGCCAATGACTTTTTTAGGTTTAACCGTTTGATTTTTTTTAAGAGTAATATTTTCTAATCCCAAATAAACGGTGTAAATATTTTCGGGGTGCTCTAAAAACAAAGCTTTACCGTAACCCCTAACTTCTCCGGAAAAAATCACCTTACCTTGGTAGCTAGCATAAACTTTTTGGGGGGTATTATCCGTTTCAATTAGGAGGCCAGCTTGATTGATAACTTTATGAGTAATCCTGTTTTTTTTCAAAGGCCAGTTGAGTTTGAAAGGAAGCGATATAAAAAGCTCGTCATCAGCCCCGAGTGGGATAATTTTTTTTTCTTGGTTTTCTAGAAAGTAATCGCTAATTTTTGCCTGTGGATTAATCACTGGTTTTTTTTTTAGCTCATTAATAAAATCTACACCTCGCGGGAAAGGAATTTTTAACAGCCTATCGTAGTAAAGTTTCCCAGTGCTAACAGCTGGATTTGCTTTTTTTAAATCAGTGACCTTCACGTTGTTTTCTCCGGCAATGGCAAAAAGGGAATCCCCTTTCTTTATCTTATAATAAAAGTAATCGGGGACTTTAATAATTGATTGGGGGAAAAGTTTTTTTTTCTGGTTAAGCTCATAGAGTTCTAGGTAATTGAAATCGTATTCTTCAGCTATTTTACTATAACTATCCCCTACTTTTACTTGATAAAATAAAAATGATTCTCCTAATAAAGAGAAAATAGTTAGAAAGAAAATAAAGATAAATTTCATAACTTCATTTAATTATCGGATAAGGGCTTAAGGGAGTGAAGATTTTCCTAGGCTTATCAAACTCTACTAACTAAAAATAATTTTTCAGCTTTCTTCTCGAACTTGATATTATAATCATTTTTATTGAAGAAAATATTACTGCGAAGAAATTTAATAAAATATTTTGGCGACACCCCTAACCCTAGGGGATTTTATTTAGATACTTTTCTAGCCTTCTTAATTTTTCTTTCAATTGTTATTTACATTGCCTCCACCTACCCCTTGCCAGAAAAAATTGATAAAATGGTGGTTGTTATTAATTATTTTTTATTAGCCATTTTTTCCTTAGAAATACTTTTACGGTTTTTTATCACTACCCCTAAAAATTTTTTCTTTAATTATTTAAACTGGATTGACTTGCTGGCTATCCTTTCTTTTTGGTTTTTAGAAGGCAATTTCCAATTCTTACGAATTTTTAGAATACTACGTTTTTTTAGATTTTCTAAAAAGTACCAAGGCTATTTTCGAAAAGTTGTAGGGAAAAATCAGTTTGAAAAACTTTTTATTTTTAAAACTTTTTTTATTATTAACTTGCTGTTGTTTGTTTCTAGTAGTTTAATTTATTCTATTGAAAAAGGGGTGAACCCTAAAATTAACGATATTTTCGATGCGTTTTATTTCGTGGTTTCTACAGTTACTACCGTGGGATTTGGTGATGTTACCGCAATTACTTTCATGGGAAAAATCATAACCATTATTACCATTTTTCTAGGAGTAATGATTATTCCCTATAACCTAACCTTGCTCTTAAAAGAAGTAATGCACCCTAAAGAAAAAATACTATGTAAAAGCTGCGGACTAGAAGAACACGATAGCGACGCTGTTTTTTGTAAGCACTGCGGGAATAAGATTTTTCAAAAAACTTCTGGATCTTTTGAATAAAAATCTAGGGTAAATTTTAAAAAAAACTTATCCTAGATTATCGAATTTATTTCTTCTTTTTTTCTAATGCTTCAAAGTAAATTGTCTCTTTCTTTTCTTTCTTCTTTACTTTGAAAAGCAGCTCGTCATTTTTTCTTACCTTACCATTGATGATACCGTCAGCTAAAATCTCTTCTATTTCTTTTTGAATAATCCTTCTTAAAGGTCTCGCTCCATATTGCTTGTTATAGCCTTTTTTGGTTAAGAATTTTTTCACTTCCTCGTCTACTTTTATTTTCAGTCTTTTTTCAATAAGCGATTCTTCTAAATTACCGATAAAAATATCAATAATTTTAAAAAGTGATTCTTCACTTAAAGTTCTAAAAATAACCATGTCATCAACTCGGTTGATAAGCTCGGGAGAAAAATAACGTTTCACTTCTTCCATTACCGTATTCCTCAAGTTCTCATAATTATCTTTTTCATTCCCTTTATGGAAACCTAAAGAGTTTTTATTGACAATTTCTTTACTACCCAAGTTGGAAGTCATGATGATAATGGTATTGCTAAAGTCCACTTTATGCCCTAAGTGGTCGCTTAAAAAACCGTCTTCTAATATTTGAAGTAAGATATTAAAAATGTCGGGATGGGCTTTTTCTACTTCGTCTAATAAGATAACCGAATAAGGCTTTTGTCTAACAGAATCAGTTAGTTGCCCTCCCTCTTGATAACCAACATACCCCGGAGGAGCGCCAATTAGCCTAGCCACTGTATGTTTTTCCATAAACTCTGACATATCAATTTTAATCAGAGCTTCCTTGGTACCAAAAATAAACTCAGCCAAACGCTTCGCTAACTCTGATTTTCCTACGCCGGTAGGCCCTAAAAACATAAAAGAACCAACTGGTTTATGGGTAGATTTAATCCCCGCTCGAGAACGGCGATAGGACTTGGCTAAAATTTCAATAGCCGGATCTTGACCAACGACTTTTTCTTTAAGGATTTTTTCCATATTTAAAAGCCTTTTACTCTCGTTCTTTTCTAATTCAGTAACTGGGATTTTCGTCATTCCTTCCACTACCAAAGCGATGTCTTGGACATTAATTTTTACCTTTTTCTCTTTTTGATTTTTCTCCCATTTTTTAATAGCTTCTTCTAACTGCTTTTTTTTCTGTTTAATTTTATCTCTTAAGATAGCTGCCTTCTCAAATTTCTGCTCGCTGACTACCGAGTTTTTTTCGTCATTTAATTGCTTAATTTCAAACTCTATTTCTTTGATAAAACTTGGTCGATTAGAGTTGAGTAATTTTATTTTAGCCCCTGCTTCATCAATTAAATCAATAGCCGAATCCGGGAGGAAACGATCATTCAAATATCTTTTAGCATAACGGACAACTGTCTCAATAACATTTTTAGGATAATGAACGTTATGATAATCTTCGTAGCGTTTTTTTAATCCTTCTAAAATACTTAAGGAATTATTAACACTAGGTTCATCTACGATAATTTTTTGAAAGCGCCTCACTAAGGCAGTGTCTTTTTCAATGTATTTTTTATACTCATTGGAAGTGGTGGCTCCAATGCACTGAAGCTCTCCTCTACTTAAACTTGGCTTTAAAATATTTGAGGCATCCATACTCCCTTCGGCCCCGCCAGTACCAATAATAGTATGCACTTCATCAATGAAAATGATGATGTTCCCGGCTTTAATGACCTCGTTGGTGATGTTTTTAATTCTCTCTTCAAACTCTCCACGATATTTAGTCCCCGCAATACAAGCAGCCAAGTCCAAACTCACCACCCGCTTATCCATCAAAATATCAGGCACTTCTCCACTAGTAATTTTATTGGCTAGGCCTTCGACAATGGCTGATTTTCCTACTCCCGGCTCACCAATTAAAACTGGGTTGTTTTTAGTTCGACGAGATAGGATTTGAATTAAGCGATTAATTTCTTGCTCTCGACCAATAACGGGATCAAGTTTATCTTTATGAGCTAAGGCTGTTAGATCTTTAGAGAAACTGTCTAATGTGTTGGTTTTAATTTTCTTGTTTTTATGAATGCTTTTTTTCTGCTCCGCATCACGAGTATTACCATAACCTAAAATTTCAATAATGGCTTGCCTAAGCGAATCAATGGTTACCTCTAATTGGCTTAAATAAAAATTGGTTTTGCTCTTCTCTTCGCGGAATAATCCTAAAAGCAGATGCTCGGTGCCGATGTAGTGATGGTGAAGTATTTTCGATTCTTCGAAACTTAAATTGAGCACTACTTGCACTCGCTCGGAAGGTTGGATATCGCCCATTTTTAAAACGCTATTACCGGTTTTTAAATCATTTTCAATGGAGTATTTTACTTTTTCAATATTAACATCAATTTTTTCTAAGATTTTAACCGCAATGCTTTGCGGATCGCGAATCAGCCCTAAGAAAATATGCTCTGGCTCAATCTTTTGGGAAGAAAAATTTCTTGCCTCTTCTTGAGCATACTCAGTAATAACTTTTTGCGCTTTAACTGTTAACCCGTTATTGTTGTTATTATTCATAAATTTTTTTACCTTTATTCTAATTCATTTATTTTAAATTTCGTTTATTAAGCAGTTTTTTTTAATAAAAAAAAATTAAAACCAAATTAAAAATTACCTACTAAAAATATAATTTAAAATTTAAAAAAATCAAATAATCGCTATCGCTTACAATTATATACTAATTTTTTTAAAAGAAAGTAGGATAAATGCAAAATATTAATAGTAAATATTTAAATATTTTATCCGCAAAAAATAAAAAAAATTTACCTTTAAATTTTTATTTCAAATGGCTTGGAAAAACTTTTCATCAAAGATATCGCTAGGGGTGAATTTTTTCATGCATTTATTATTCAAGCAGTTTTTATTAATACAACGATAACCCGTGAGGATGGGTTCTTTTTTTATAATCGGACACTCGTAAGCGGAATAAACACTTGTAAAATAAGAGAATTTTTCTGGAGGGGTTTGACGAGTAGCGTTACTAGGGCCAAAGAGCATAACTGACTTTGTTTTAGCAAAAAAACTAAAATAGCCTGGCCCACTATCACACCCCAAATAAAAATCCACTTTTTTAATCAAATAAAAAAGGCTCATTAAACTCATTTTAGGGGCAATATGAAAATCTGTTTTTTTTTTTAAACTTTTTAAGCTTTTTAACTGGCTGGAAGTAGTATAGACTAAAAGGGGTTTGAGCCCAGTGGTTATGTTGATTTTTTTGATGATTAAATATAAATTACGATAAGGGATGTTTTTATTTTTGAAACTCGTCCAAGGATTAATCAAGATGAATTTTTTTTGTTTTTTTTTTCTTAGTAGCTCATCAACTAGAGGATTTTTCGAAGGAATTTTAAAACGTGGGAAAGACTCACTAAAAACCGGCTCGCGAATACTAAGCCCTTCTAAGAGCTTTAAATTTTTAAGATAAATATTATGAATAGTTTTAGTTTTGATTTTACGATTATAAAAAAGGTAACTGAACTCTCGAGCATTGCATTTAGCAAAACCAATGGTAATTTTAGCCTTGCTAAAAAAAGCCAGCACCCCCGATTTAAACAGACCTTGAATATCAATAACATAATGATAATTCGCTTCTCTAATTTTTTTTATCAGCGAAAAAAAAGCTGCTACTTTTTGAAAAAAGTTAAGCAAGTGAAGGTTGTCGTCAATAGAATAAACCTTATCCAACTCCGCGATGCTTTCTAAAACTGCTTGGTTTTTTTTTTGAGTAAGCCAACTAATAGAGGCATTGGGGTATTTTTTTTTTATTGGTTTTAAGATAATTGAAGAATGGAGAATATCCCCTAAAGCCGAAAGTCGGATAATAAGAATTTTTAATTTGGTATTCAAGATTTAAAATTATAAAGTACTGATAGCGCTAACTTTTTTTTTCTTAAGAATAATTTTTTGAATAGAAGAAATGTTTTTCAACTGATCTTCTGCGTAATAATAAATGACTTTATCTTCAGTTACTGTTAAAAAAAGGCTAGTCGATAAAGCAAAAGAAGTAAAAGGCTCTCCTTCTATGCTCTGGCTTAAGTAAAGCTGGTTCTTGTCGCTATAATTATCTTGAAGAATAAAGCTCACCTCCACTGCTTTAATAAAAGAGTAACTATTCTCAGTAAAATTAGCCATGCTTTTATCCCCTTCTTTTATTTGCAATTTTACCTGGGGGCCTTGATTATCCATTACTATTTGATGGCGCTCTTTTAATTGATTGCCTAGTAAATCTTCGCTATGTACTCTTAATAAATTTTTTTCTGCTACAAGACGAAAAGAAAAAATCCACGGAGAAGCTGAAGTAGCTAGAAGTTTTTTTTGATTAAGGGTAATGCTATTTTCTTTAATCCCTACCCCAGTGTCGGTTAAAAAAAAAGTCGTCTGAGGATTGTTAGTGATATAGAGATTTTTTTTACGAAAAAAATTAGCTAAGAATAAAGTAGAGGTAGGCGGAGTATCATCAACTGTAATTTGAATCTCTTTTTTACTAGGGGGAGTGGCACTGCTTATTTTTAAGTTGAACGAGTTTTTTTTGATAAAAATATAAAAATCTTTAAGGTAGATCTTATCTCGATAATGGAGTTCTCCTCCTGGAAGAAAATTATCAATATTAATCTGCAAAAAAGTATTGGGTTTGAGGTAGTAGTTATCGCCTTTGATGATTAAGGTTTGGTTTCTTTTTTCATAAAGGGTTTTAGAAAGGATAAAATCCTCTTCGATGATTTCTCCTTGGTTGCCTAGATAATAGTTTTGGAAGCGGGAAAAATTAGCTTCTTCATCCACTTTTATTTGAGAGAAAAGAGAGGCTACCAACCAAAAAAAGCAGAGCATAAAAAAAATTACTATTTTAATAATCATTTTCAAACTTACCCTTGATAGTTTTTTCTATCCTCGCTAATACTTTTTTCTTTTCCTGATTTGAGTTCAAGTCCTCTTTTTTAAAAGCAAGTGGTTTATGAATAACTATTTTTATTCTTTGACGAGGAACTAGTTGGAACCAACCTTTTTGATGAATATTTTTAGTGCCCATCAAAGTAATTGGCAAAATTTCAATTTCTTCCAAATTATTCACTAAGTGCAGAGAGCCTGATTTAAAAGGAGCAATGCCTTCAATAGTACGAGTGCCCTCGGGAAAGATGATGATGGAATAGCCTTCTTTAAATCGACTAGCCCCTTCTAAAATACTTTGGTAGGATGCCCTATAATTGCTGCGATTAATAGGAATGTGTCTTAAGAGTTTCATCCCCGCTCCCAAAAAAGGGTAGTAGAAAAGCGAGGCCTTAGCAATAAAACAAATATTAAGCTTTAAAGTGGCGTAATAAATAATGATGTCCATAATGGACTGATGATTAGAAACAATCAAATATTTTTTGTTATTATCTATATTTTCTTGACCAATAATTTTCACATTGGTCTTTAAAATTTTTTCTACGCCAAATTTACAAGTTTGGTGAACTTTTTCTTGGGTTAGTTTTTCAATTTCTTTTTTTTCTAATTTTTTAAAAAAAGCGAGACTCCTTATTTGGATACTTAAAATAGAGACTTTAAATAAAAAATAAATAAATAGTAAATATTTCATTTCACGATAGTTTTTTCTGTAATAATCGAGTTAATTTTAATATCATTATTGGCTTTAGGTAACCAGATTAACTTCTGGAAAAAATAAAAAACCCCAATGGTGCGCTTAGGGGGGTAATGCTTAAGATAATAATCGTAATAACCTCCCCCATAACCTAGGCGATCCCCTTGAGTAGTAAAAGCTAGACCCGGAACAATCACCACGTCCATTGCCTCAGGAGTGGAACTAATTGGCTCTAAAATATTTTTCAAGCCCTTTTTAAGGTTTTCTATAGTCTTGATAAGTCCGGGTTCCATTTTCCTTTTAGCAATAATTTTGGGGAGAAAAACTTTTTGGCTATTGTTTATGAGCAACTTTTCGATAGTCGGGAGCACATTGACTTCGCCATAAATGGGGTAGTAAAACATAACTTTTTGGTTGGGTTTATGATAAATAACTTTTTCTAAATTAGTTCGGATAATAAAGGATTTTTTTTCTAAAGCAGCAGCAGAGTAAGATTTTCTTTTAGCTAAGTAAATTGCTCGGATTTTTTTTTTAAGGGAATTTTTTAAGTTAAACAAAAAGAGAGGTTTTTTCTATTAATTGAAACAAGTAAAAAAATAAAGAGTACACTAAAAAAGCAATAAAAAAAAGGCTATTCCCCACTAAATAAAATACTTTTTTCTCTGCCAGCCAAGAGACATTTTTAAGCAAGATCCCTTGTAATAAAAAAATAATAATAACATAAAACGAAAGCCAAGGCTCTAAATAATAACTGCGGTTAAAAAGCGTAAACAAAACTCCCAAAAAACCAACTCCATCAGCAGCTTTTTTTACCCGCTCTTCTAAAAAGTAAGTAACTAAAGACTCCTGATTTTTCTCAAGATCTTTATTAACATTAGCAATGGAAAAAATCAAAGAATTATGAAATAAAACTAAGAAGATAATAAAAAACTGCACCGCCAAAGAACTACTAGGAACGCCTTTACTAAGGAAAACCCCTAGTAAAGAAAATGAAAAAAGCAGGGCCACGATAAGCTCTTTGATTAAAAAAAAATAACGATAAAAATGTAGCAAAACAAAATAAAGGGCAAGTAAAAAAACCAAAACCAACCCCAAAAAAACTATTTGCGGATCAATAGAGAGTAAATAAAAAGCCCAACTAGCATTGATACTAAAAAATAAAATGACTAAAAAAGAACGAAAGTTCCATTTTTTAAAAGAGGAGTGCTGGCGGTTGTCTAAAATAAAATCAAGATTATAAACAATCATAACCCCGGAAAAAAGAAGCCCATAGTGATAACTGTCTAAAGTAACTGCAAAACTTCTAGCTAAATAATAAAGTAAAACGACAGCGGAAAAAGCTACGTTGAAATAATATTTAGCTAAAAAATGGAAAGGGAATAAAATGGATTTAATGAGAATTTACCTTTTTCTAAAGTGGGATTATATCAGAAGTAAAAGAAATTTTGACTTCTTCTCTTAACATACCTTGAACCGAGCAATATTTAAATAAAGCTAAGTCAATATATTTTTCTAACACTTCCTTAGCAATGTCCGCTTGGACGGAGTAATGAAGTTTTATTTTGGTAAATATCTGAGGAATTTCTTCTCGGCGAATCCCTTCAGCGGTTATGACTAAATTAGTAAAAACTAGCTTTTTTTTCTTTAGGATAATTGCCACATCAAAACTACTGCAACTAGCTAAAGCTACTAAAAGCAGCTCCATTGGCCGAAAGTCTTTGCCCGTCCCTCCTAAAGCAGCACTGGGGCTTAAAACAACCTCTTCCCCCGAAGAATTACTAGCTTTGAAAACTAAATCATTTTCATGAGTGAGTTTGATTTTCATTCAGCAACCGCAAACCCTTCATCGACCAAATAATCAAACCCTTCTTCTAAAGCAATAACGTTTTCAAAGTTATTCCTTAAAAGAATATCTTCAGCTTCTAGCACCCTATTCCCACTACGACAATGCAGATAAATTTTTTTTTCTTTATCCACTTTTTCAAATAAATTTTCTTCTCGCAGTTCAGATAAAGGTAAATGCTGAGCTTCTTCTAAATGCCCCTCCTCCCATTCGCTTTCTTCTCTAACGTCATATAAAACCGCTTGGTCATTTTGCATTTCTTCTTGCATTTTCTTTAAGTGCTCTTCCATAATTTTACTCCAATATTAATTAAAAATATCTTTTGATAAGTAACGATCTCCTCTATCACAAATGATGCAGACGACCAACCCGCTGTCGATACTTTTGCATATTTCTAAACCAGCATACACCGAGCCCCCACTGCTAACTCCTGCAAAAATAGCTTCTTCTCTTGCTAGCATTCTAGCGTGCTCAATGGATTGCTTTTCGCTCACATCAATCGTTCTATCAATTCTTTTAGGATCAAAAATTTTAGGGATATACTTAGCCGGCCATCTTCTAATTCCCGGGATACACGACCCTTCTGAAGGCTGACATCCGACTATTTGGATCTTCTTATTTTTACTTTTTAAATATTTAGAAACTCCCATAATAGTCCCCGTCGTGCCCATGGCTGAGACAAAATGGGTAATTTCTCCACCAGTCTGCTCATATATTTCTGGGCCAGTAGTTTCAAAATGAGCCTCAACACAACTAGGGTTAGCAAATTGATTCAAACTAAAATAACCATCTGATTCTTGAAGCTTTTGTTGGACGTAGTCAATAGCCCCTTCCATATGCTGGCTAGCTGGGGTTAGGGTAATCTTAGCGTTAAAGGCTTTCATAGTCTTAACCCTCTCGATAGAAGAGTTTTCTGGCATAACTAACTCTATTTGGAGTTTAAAATAGGCGGCGATCATCGCTAGAGCAATGCCTGTATTTCCTGAAGTGGGCTCGATAATTTTAGTATTAGCATCAATCAACCCACTGTCTAGAGCATTTTTAATCATATAATAAGCGGCCCTATCTTTCACGCTTCCCCCTGGATTGTTCCCTTCCAATTTTCCAAATAGTTTTACTTTTTTATTAGGGTTAATATTTTTAAGTTCAAATATCGGAGTGTTGCCGATTAAAGAAGAAAATTTCGAGACCATTTTTCCCATTACTAATAATTATACAGCATAAAAAACTAGTTGAGATTTAAAAAAATAATTAACTTCATCCCTCTATTAGTAGAAAACAATGCCACTTGCTTCAAGTCGTTTCTTTGGCTATTTTTTCTTGAATAAAAAATTGAGGGTTATCAATATTCTTTTTATACTCCAATAAAAATTCTTTCACTGAAGTAAAATCATTTAACTGCATTAGCTGATTACGAATTTTAGCAATGCCCGGATGTCCTTTAAGGTAGCCATTATAATACTTTCTAAAAGCCCGAACCGCCACTTTTTCTCCTCTAAGAGCAATGAAGGATTTTAAATGAGCAAGGCAAATGGTAATTTTTTCTTGCAAGCTAATGGGAGTTACCACCTCTCCTTTTTTTAAAACTTCTTTAATCTCACGGAAAACCCAAGGAGAGCCAATAGCCATTCGGGCCACCATAATGCCATCAGCCGGGGTCTCATTAAAAGCCCGTAGGGCATCTTCGGGGGTGTTGATTCCTCCATTTAAAATAATAGGAAATTTCACTACCTTTTTCACCTGCTCAACCCACGACCAGTCAGCCTCTCCGCTATGGCCTTGAGATCTTGTGCGGCAATGAATCGTTAAGGCCTCAACGCCAACGGCTTCTAAACGTTTAGCGATTTCTATGATATTGATATTATCTTTATCCCAGCCAATTCTCGTCTTCACAGTTACCGGCAAATTAACCGCTTTTACTACTTGACTAATCATTTTCTCCATAAAAGGGGGGTCCAACAAAAGCCCCGCTCCCGCCCCTCTTTTAGAAACTTTTTTAACCCAACAACCAGCATTGATATCGATTAAAGTAGGGTTTTTGGTTTCGGCTAACTTAGCAGCTTCCACCATATTGTCTAAGTCATTGCCGTAAATTTGAATTCCGATAGGTTTTTCTTCTGGTAAAATTTCAATTTTTCTTTTACCTTGCTTGCAGCCCCTTACTAAACCATCCGAATTGACAAACTCCGTGTAAACCATATCGGCTCCCATTTCTTTACAGAAGATACGATAAGACAAATCGGTAACCTCTTCCATAGGAGCGAGGAAAACCGGCTGATGGAATTTCTGACCAGCTAAAGTAAACATAATTTTATTACAAAACTCCTTTAGTGCTTGGAAGGCTAGTATTTTTCTGGCTAACCGCTTGCTCTAAACACTTGGCTAAAGCTTTAAAAGCGCCTTCTATTTGGTGGTGATCATTTTCTCCTTGCAGTTTTAAATGAAGGGTAAGCCCAGCAGCTAAGGCAAAGCTATAAAAAAAATGCTCTACCATTTCCGTGGGGAAGTCTCCTACTTTTTCTCTTTTAAACTTGGCTTTAAACTTTAAAAAAGGGCGGTTGGAAATGTCGAGTAAAACCGAGCTAGCAGTTTCATCCATTGGCAAGGAAAAAGCATAACGGGTTATGCCCCGCTTATCGCCTAAGGCCTTTTTCAACGCTTCCCCTAAAGTAATGGCCACGTCTTCTATGGTATGGTGCTCATCTACGACTAAATCACCTTTTGCTTTTAAGGTCAAATCAAAATTAGCATGCTTGGCTAATAGGTCTAACATATGGTCAAAAAATCCAATGCTAGTTTGTATGCGATTTTTCCCTTGACCATCTAAGTTAAGGGTTAAGCTAATTTGAGTTTCTTTAGTCTTCCTTCCATGAGTAATTTTTCGAGGAGGATAAACGACTTTTTTTATCTTCGCTAGGATGTTATCCCATTTAGTTTTTTTATTGAATAAAAAAATATTTTTAGATGGAAGAAGAGGGCCAACTCCCGCATTGCTAAAAGCAAAACAATAAGTATTTTCTAAATCAAAAGACGAAGAAGCAAGTGAAGATAAAGTAGTTTTTTTAAACGGGATTCCTTCATTAGCTAAAAACGTAAGGAGTAAATTATCCTCCACTTTTTTTTCGTCAATAAGAAATACTTCATAGTCATAAGCTATTAGCTCTTGCAAAAAAGAGATGGTTTTTTTTTGCGGGATAAAAAGACCTTTGTGCTTTTGCAGGAGAATTTCTTCTTGGATTAAAATAGTTTTTATCTTCATAAAACTTTAACTCTTAACAAAAAAAAACAAGCCAACGAAAAAGAAAAGTAAGGCTAATGATTTATAAAGATTGATCGAGTAAATTTTGCCACCAAAAAAACCAAAGTGATCGAGAAAAATAGCGGTAGTGATTTGCCCGACCAAAAAAAAAACCAAAGTAGCCACAATGCCTAAACGAGCAGCAGAAAAACCTATTATCCCCACGATGATGATACCGAAAATTCCCGAAGTATATTCCCACCATTTTAATTGAAGTGATTTATCCAACCAAGCGTTAAAGCTAAACTGTTTTTTAGAAAAAAAATCGATAGCATAATAAAGTAAAAAAGAACTTGCTATAACAAGGGAGCCAAAAAAAAAATTGATAAAAATAGCACTACTTACATTGAGCCGAGCTTCCACGTTTCCCATAATCCGGGCCTGCACCGCAACGGCAATTCCCCCTACAAACGCCAAACAACCAAGAAAAAATAAATTCATGAATCTTATGAGTTAATTTTATTATGTTATCCTTTTTTTTAAGGGAAAGATTTCTAATCGTGATTATTTTCATTTTCATATTTTATAAAAATGCGAATTGAAGTAAGTTAAATTTTTAGAAAAAATAAAAAAATTATGATAAAATATAAAGGAATAATGGAGTTGTAGCTCAGTTGGTTAGAGCTCCTGCCTGTCACGCAGGAGGCCGCGGGTTCGAGTCCCGTCAACTCCGCCATTATTTTGATTTCATTTTGACTAATTTAAGCGTTAATTTAAATAAAATTGCTTTAATTAGAAATTCTCGAGGAGAAAACACTCCTGATTTATTACACTTTTCTACTTTAGTATTAAAATCAAAGGCTATTGGCATTACCCTTCATCCTCGTCCTGATGAAAGGCATATTACTGCTCAAGATGTTTATGCCATTAAAAAATTAGTTGCTAGTTTTAGCGATAAAGAATTAAACCTGGAAGGCAATCCTTTTTCTCGCCCCCAAAAAAATTATCCCGGTTTTTTAACTATGGTAGAAAAAGCTCAACCTAATCAAGTGACCTTAGTTCCTGACAATAAATCTCAGCTTACCTCTCATTATGGCTGGGATTTAAAAAAAAATTTCACTAGATTAAAAAAAATTATTCACTGGTTTAAAGAAAAAAACCTACGGGTAAGTTTATTCCTCGATGAAAAAGCCAAAAACTTAAAGTTGCTCCCCTTACTAAAAGCTGACCGAGTGGAACTCCACACCGGAAGTTACGCTCAAAGTTTCTCTACGCCTCAAAAAAAAGCGACCTTAAAAAAATATCAAATATTAATCGAAAAAATAGAGAAACTAGGGCTAGGGTTAAATGCTGGGCATGACCTTAACGCTACTAACTTAGAAGCCTTTCTAA
Organism: Spirochaetota bacterium; assembly: GCA_965277105.1. Classification (GTDB taxonomy): domain Bacteria; phylum Spirochaetota; class UBA12135; order COTS27; family CAXSBA01; genus CAXSBA01. The sequence continues at coordinate 1,438,493 of OZ255710.1, forward strand.
AGGCTAACAAGACCATTAAGGAAGTTTCGATTGGTCATGCCTTGATTAGCGAAAGCTTGGAAGAGGGGTTTAAGAAAACCTTAGAAAATTACCTACAAATAACTCAAAAAAACTACTAAACCCTCTATTGGCTGTTGCCATCTCTTTTTTAACTTTTAAGATAATTGCTGGGTAATCTCTTTGATAACTCGATTAATAACAACTTTTTCTTGGCCTTGAAAATTACCGGCGGCCATCATGCTGTGCCCTCCCCCACTACCTAAGCCCGCTAAAGACTTTTTAGTTATTTCACCTAAATGCACTTTACCTTCTTTAGAGCGGGTGCAGATTTTCCCTTGACCTTTCACCGTTCCAGTGACAACGGAAAACATTACTTTTTCTCGTTTAATAAAAAATTCCGCCACTTCTTGAATTAATTCTAAATTGTTAATTTCTCCTAATGGACAAAAAAGAATTTGGTTTTTTACCACGTAGTTATTTAAAGCAATTTTCATAACGTCAAAAAAATAAGGTTTTTTAGGGGTGCTTTCGATTTTTGCAATAATAGCAAAATCGGCTAACTGCAAACATTTCCTATAATAAAAAACATCTTTCGGAGTATAACTACGATTAAAATTACTAGTTTCGGTAAGAATGGTATAGACGTAACAAGTGGCTAAAACCTTATCCAACTTTAAGCCAAAATGGAAAAAGTAATCGAGTAAAATCGTAGAAGTACTTCCCATTTTACTGTTGATTTCAAAAAAATTCTTTTTCTTAAATTCACTTTTGACATAAGAGTGGTGATCAAAAGTTACTTGAGGATAATAGTTTTCGGGGATAGAATGGTTAGTATTTTCATACTGAAAATCAACCGCTCCTAAGATTTGAGGATGTTTAAGATCTTTCTCTTCAAACCAAAAAAGTTTTAATTTAAGATGCTCAATCATTGCTAGATTTTCCTCACGTGTGACTTCTCCACGGTAAACAATTTTACTTTTCACTTGAAATTTACTAGCAATTTTTTTTAATAACAACGCACTGGTAATGGAGTCCGGGTCGGGGTAATTGTGCATAAAAATCATGAGGCGTTTATTAGCAGAAAAGACTTTTGCTAATTGTTGGTATTTCAATGGATAGTCCCAGAAAGTGGCGATGAAGCTGAGGCGTAAGTAGTAGAGGCATTGAGTTTAGCTAAGTATCCTAGTCTACCAGCTTCTACGGCTAAACGAAAAGAGTTAGCGGCTAGAAGAGGATCTTTAGCGGTGGCAATCGCGGTATTAACTAGAACTGCAGTTGCTCCTATTTCCATAGCCAAAGCAGCGTCCGAGGGCCTACCTATCCCGGCGTCAATGATAACCGGCACATTAGCTTCTTTAATCATTATTTTCAACTGCTCAATTGTTTTAAGCCCTTGATTGCTACCGATAGGAGAACCCAAAGGCATAATAGCTGGGCAGCCTACTTCTTCTAATTTTTTCCCTAACACAAAATCGGCATTAATGTAAGGCAAAACGACAAAGCCTTCTTCTAATAAAATTTTTGCTGCCTTTAAAGTTTCTTCGCCATCGGGAAGTAAGTAACGCGGCTCAGGAGTCACTTCTAGCTTAACCCAATTATTACCAGTAGCTTTTCTAGCAATAGTAGCGAGTCGCACCGCTTCACTACTGTTTCTAGCGCCGGAAGTGTTAGGTAAAAACTGAATGGGTAGATCTTTAATTGCATCTAAAAAATCATCTTCAAGGTTGGTTAGATCTATCCTGCGAAGAGCCATAGTAACCATTTCGGTTTTAGAAGCGATGATGGTCTCCCGCATAAGAGCATTACTAGAAAACTTACCTGAACCTAAAATTAGTCTAGAAGCGAACTTCTTTTCTTGGAGAAAAAAATTGTCTTCTTTCATAGAAGATGATTTCTTTTAACTACTTTAACTAAAATGGTTGAAACCACTTTTAACTATTTCTTTTTTAGTGTTATCTTTTTCGCTAACTAAATACACTTTTTTTTCTTTAATAATTTCCCCCACTTCAATACCTGGAGCTAGATGGGCTTTCCTTTTAGGAATAGTATAAACTAATTCAAAATCTTCTCCACCATAAAGCATTTGATCATAAATATCTAAGTTCAAAACCTTAGCGGCAAAGAAATTGAAATTTTTAACCGGGAGTTTGTCTTTATGAATAATTGCTCCTAATTTACTCTCGTAACAAATGTGCTTCACCTCTGAAGCTAAACCATCGGAAACATCGCACATGGCATTAGCATGAGGGGCGATTTCATCGACTAGATTCAACTGGCATTTTGGCTCTAAATATTTTTTTTTCACTTGATAATGCCCCACAAAATTTCTTCTAAAAAGGTTATACCCTAAAGAGCCGGCCCCTAAGTCGCCAGTTATTTTAATAACGTCCCCTACCTTAGCAGAGGAACGCAAGCAAAGGTTTTTATTATCAACAAAACCAACTACGGTTACCGTAATTTGAATTTTATTGCTTTTAGTAATATCTCCTCCTAAAACCAAAACATCGTGCTGGTTGCAACTTTTATAAATCCCTCGATACAGGGAGCGAAAAAAAGAAACCGGGGTATTTTTTTTCAAGGATATAGAAATGAACATATACTTGGCTTTTCCACCCATAGCCGCTATATCTGATAAGCTACCTTCGGACACTTTAAAACCAATTTGGAGAGGAGAAAAAAACTTAGTATTGAAGTGATCCCCGTTGACAAACATATCACTGGAAATAAGCAAATTGCGATTATTCCCTAGCGAGATAACCGCAGCGTCGTCTCCCGGGCCAGATATAATCTCTTTGTGCTTTTTATCAATGGGCTTGATAATCTTGTCAATTAAACGGAATTCACCACCAAAATCATTTATTAGCATAATTTATTTTTTATTTTAAAAAGGGATATAAAATTATATACTGTAAAAATAAGAAATACTAAAATAAATTAAAAAATTTATTACAGCTATTTAATCCGCGCTGTTATATTAAACTGAAGTTAAATAAGGCCTAGCATCAAATGAATATTTTCTACTGCATTTAAAGAAGCCCCTTTACCGAGATTATCAATCCTAGCTATTAATAAGGTATCTTGGTTGCTATTATGACTAATAAAAATATCTACTTTATTGGTGTGGTTAATTCGAGTAATATCGAAATAATGCTCATCTATTAATTTTTCATCGGCTAACCAAGAAATATTAATCTCTTTTTCTTTTTGATAGTAAGCCTTTAGTTTTTTATAAATAGTGTTAGTAGTTAATCGATTTTTTTTTAAATTCTCTCGAGTAATGGGGATAATCACCATAAGGCCCTGGGGAATGGCAATAACTGATGGTAAAAATAAAACTTCTTTTTTTAAACCGGCTATTTTTTTCATCTCGGGTAAATGCTTATGCCCCAAGGTTAGCCCATAAGGAAGAAAGGGAAGCATCGGTTTTTTGCTTTCATATTTTTTAATCATATTTTTCCCGCCACCAGTATACCCCGAAATTCCCCAGGCAGTAGCGCTAAAAGTAGAAGGCAATAATTTTTCTTCAACTAGCGGGCGCATGATGGCAATAAAAGCAAGAGCATAACAGCCGGGGTTGCTTACTTTGGTAGCTTTTTGGATTTTTTCTCTTTGATTTTTTATCTGAGCAAAACCATAAACCCAATTACGAGCTGTACGAAAAGCAGTACTGCAATCTAAAATTTTTGCTTTACTATTTGCTTTTTGAATAGAAGAAACCGCTTCTAGGCTGGCGTTATCCGGGAGACAGAGAACGATTAAATCTGCTTCCTCATAGCATTTAATTTTTTCTGATAATTTTTTTCGTTTATTAGCTGGAATGGTAAGGAGAGTAATCTCTTTGATTTTGCTTAAATGTTTTTCAATAGTTAAACCAGTAGTACCACTAGATCCATCGATAAATATTTTTTTTTTCATTAAAGTTGATAATAAAAAAAATTACTCCCCCACAAAGTAATCAACAATATTTTTTAATAATTTAAGCCCCGCTTCCCCACTTTTTTCTAGGTGAAACTGCGTGGCAATAATGTTCTCTTTTTTAATAAAAGCCCCTAAGCGAGTACCATAAAAACTTTCACCTAAAAGGTATTTTTCTTCTGGCAAAGCATAGTAAGAATTAACATAATAAAAATAATTTTCTTTTGGCATTCCCGCTAAAAAAGGTTTAGCTAAGGGAGTAAACTTCACTAAGTTCCAGCCAATTTGAGGAACGCGAACTTGGTTAAGATTAAACTTTTTCACCGTGCCGGCTAGCCACCCTAATGTTTTGGTTTTAGTTTTGGTCAGAGCTTTGTCGTTATCTATTTCTTCGCTATTAGCAAAAAGAATTTGGTAGCCAATACAAATTCCTAAAAAAGGTTTTTTTTCTTCTACCACTAACTGCTGAAGGACCGGAAGCAGTTTTTTTTTGGTTAAGCTCTCCATAGTAGCAGGAGCACTACCTACTCCGGGTAAAATAATTAACTTGCTAGCTTTTAGTTTAGCTATTTCATCGGTGATGGTCGCTGAATAATTAATTTTACTAAGAGCGTTTACGACACTCTCTCCATTACCGGCTTCGTAATCAATAATATTAATCATTAAAAATTAGGATAATTTTTTTAAAAAAAAATCCTCTAAAAAATAAATGAATTATTATTGTATAATCAATCGCTTATTTTATTAAGCACTTTTTTAAAAGCTTCGGGGATAGCGACTTTTTCCCCTTGCTGAGTAAAAACATGCACGGTCTCAGCTTGAGCATAAACAATAGTATCTTTGGTAAAAGAAAAATTTAGACTAAAAGAAGTATGGCCAATTTTTTCACATTTAAGCTCCACTAGTATTTCATCGCCCAACCTAAGGGGCTTGAAATACTGGGATTTACTCTCAACAATAAAAGGGATGGTTTTTTCTTTAATTAACTTGGAAATAAAAATCTTATTGTCGATGAGGAAAGCTTCCAAAGTGGTTTGACAAAATTCGTAGAGTTTGGGGAAAAAAATTACCCCCGCAACATCAACATGTTGGATATTGATAAAGTATTTTTTAGTAAAAGCCAAAGAATTAAAATTTTAAATTGCGGTACTGCTCTAAAATTTTTTCTTGGGCTTCAAAGACATCGTTTCGCGATACTTCTGAAGCCTTAGTAGCTATTAACCCCCTTATTAGACTTGCTCGATTATCGGGGAGTAATTCTAAAAGATTGTCAACTTGCTCTTCTGCTAAGCCTTGGGCTGCGGTGGCTAAAGTGGCATTTTCACTGTTATCAATAATTTTATTTTTTAAAGTATTTTCTTCTTTTAAGAAGTCTTCAAAAGTAATTTGATAGTTAGCATATTTTTCATAGAAGTCGGAATTATCTTTTCTAATTTCATCTAATAACTCTTTTTTGTTACTAGAAGTTTTTAAAAGGTTAAACATAATATCGTTTTTTTGACTTTTCTTAATAAAAATATTATTGCTAATCTCGTCAAGCTTGTCGCTAAATTGCCTTCTTAAATCATCTAATTTATCATAACTTAATTGCTTGTTGGAATTAATTGCTTTAAGGAGATTTTGCCGCTCTTTTTCATTTAAAGATTTTAAATAAGGCTCTAAAACTTCATTATCAATAACTAACGATAAATCAGCAACCGCATCTACTCCTAAAGAAGAAAAGAGAAAATTAATCTCTTCTTTCTTTAATAATGAAAGTTTGCCAAAAACATCGCTATTTTGTTTGCTTAATATTTTGCGATACTGCTCTAACCCTTTTAGATGTTTTTTGAATAAATTTTTCTTAGCTTGAGCGGTTTCAAATTCATTTAAACCTAGATAAGGGCTTTCTTCTTCCAAAACAACTTCGCCTTTTAATTCGGCAAAAATCCTTTTAATGTTTTCATTGGAAAAAGAATGAATGAGATCTAACCCTTCGTTTTCACTTAAATTAGTAACGTATTTTCTGCCCGTTAAAGTATCTTCTAAGAAAAAATCAATAAACTCGGTTTCTTCTCCCACAAAGCTAACTTGATTCATCCTATTCCTTCTTTTATACTCTTGCTTATCCGTTTCTTCTACTTTTTTTTCTTGCTCGGTTATTTTAGCTTCTTCGGCTCTTCTTTTTTCTTGATCCCGTCTAGCTTCTTCGACTTTTTTTTCTTGCTCGGCTCTCTTAGCTTCTTCTAGCTTTTTTAATTTTTCTGCTTCTTGTTTTTCCCTTTGCTTTTCTTTTTCGCTTGCTAGTTTTCTTTTCTCTTCTTCTAATTTCCTGTCTTTTTCTAGCCTTGTTATTTCTTCATTAATTTTTTGATTAATTAAAGGCTCAATGGGTTTATTAGGAGTGATGGGATTACTAATTCCTTCTGCTAAATTATTTCGATTAAAAATCCGTGATAGAAACCAAATAAAAAACAAAAAGAATAAGAAAATTAAAAAAAGAAAAATTAAACCTAAAAGCAAGTAAAAAATAAATCCATAGTTATCTAAATAGTCTTTGAAAGTTTCTAGCCTATCTTCTGAGGCCAGAAGTTCTTCTCTTAACTGATTAAACTCTTCGATTAGGTTTTGATTTTCTACTGCGTTGTCGCTTAATACTTCTGGTTCGGAAGCTAATTGCTCGCTATTTTCTATATTGCTAGTAATAAAATTAACAATTGCTTTATCCTCATAATTAGCATCAAATTTGTCGGTTATAACTTGCCTAACTGTATTAATCGTTTCTATGGGGATTTGATTATCTAAAACTATTTGGACGTCAACAGCTTCAATGATAATTTCATCAACGTAATCGTATTCCCTAGTAATTTTTTCCTGTTCTTCGGTTTTACTAGATTTAAAAAATACTTGAGGAGCATTCTGGTTGTCTTCTTCTAAAAATTCCAAACCCGGGAGCACGTTATTGTTATCATTATTACTAGAAGAAGAAAAAACCGGCTCACTGCTATCTTGTTTATTAATCCTATCAGAAGATTCTTTGGCGACTTCTTGCTTACGGTTTTTACTGATCTGAACACTTACTGAAACAATGAAGCTTTTAGGCGGAAGAACCCTAGTTAAATAACTTTCTAATTGATTTTGCAGATAATTTTCGTAGCGAACGGTTTCCCTTAAATTGCTATTTAGAAAGGCTATAAACAGTAAGAGTAAAAAAATTATTTTTTTCATTACCTTACCTTAATTAATACCCTTCGATTAAGTTTTCTATTTTCTGCAATAGGATTGCCATTTTCGTCGCGTAGTGGCTTTAATGGAGATGTGTCAGCTAGGCCTTGGACTTTTAATCTTTTGGGATCAAAATCACTCCTTAAAAAAAGATTAAGAACCGATAAAGCCCTATCAGTGGACAAATACCAATTAGAAGGGTAACGCCTATTATTAATGGGAATATCATCCGTGTGCCCTTCAATCTCAAAACGGAAGCCTTCGGGTAAGCCTTTAAAACTAGTAATAAGCTCATTCATAATTCTAATATTTCTCGGGGTTAAGTTAGCCTCTCCTTCGGAAAATAATATTTCATTTCTAATATTAATATCTACTCCTAACTCATTTCTAGTAACATTCAAATACTGCTGTAAATTGTTTTCTTCTACTATACTTTTTATTTTACTTTCTAATTCTTCAACTGAGGTCTTTTTTTTAGTGCTTTCTAAATTTTTTTTAACATCCTCAAACTTATTAGGATTAACGGCAGAAAAAGAAAGAAGTAAAATAAAAAAAGTAAGCAAAACACTCACCATATCTCCATACGATACCGCCCAAGCATTGTGATCTTCTTCTTCAATTGAAAATTCTTGCGATTCAGTATAACTACGACTAACGTTACTTTTTCTAGGCAATTGGCATTATTCCCTAACTGTACTTCTGCTCTAAATAAAAAGATGGTTTTTTGGTTTCAATAATGCCAAGCCAAAAACTAGCGTGCTGGTAGGAGTTCATCAAAGCAAGTTTATTGCTTTCTAAACGCATCACTAAAGGCTTAAAAATAATAACACTAAAAATAAGCCCATAAAAAGTCGTCATTAATGCTAAGGCCATACTAGGGCCTAAGTTAGAAGGGTCCTCTAAGTTAAATAAAAGTTTAATTAAACCCAAAACAGTGCCAACAACCCCTAGAGAGGGAGCAATATTTGATAAGTTATTGACAATTTTAATTAATCGGTCATAATATTTTCGCATAAAAGAGGCATCATTACCTATAATCATAAATATATCTTGGAAAGGCAATTTTAATTCCAAATGCTCGATAAGCAAAGGCCATACTGGCAAAGATTTTATCTCATTTCTTTTTAACCCACTTGCTCCCTGGGCATAATAATTATCACTCATGGATTTAATTTGCTTGATTAAAATATTGGTATTCCTTTCAATAGCATACGGGGAGGTAAGAACACCTCGCTTAATAATAGCAGAGAAATAATTATACTCCACGCTAAGAAGCGAAAAACCTAGCAATAACAAAGAAAGGAACAACAAAGCTGGAATATCAATAATGGAAAAAATAGGTTGATTATTTTCTTCTAAGGGGATTTCATTATTTATTTGATCATTGATATTGAAAGTAGTTCTAACGGCTTGGTTGGATATATCAACTCCCAAATTTTTCAAAATAGTTTCGCCATATTCACTAATTTGAAATATGGCAAAAAAGATTATCACTAACCCTAATATTCTAACGAATGCTTGAAGTATATTTCCCATTTCTTACAATTATCGGAGATTATAAATAAAAATATTAGTAAAAATAAAGATTTTTCAAGAAAAAAAAGACCATTTTGTATAGTCTTTTTTCTCTAGAAAGTCAGCGGATAATTCACGGACAAATCTAGAAGGATGATAAAATTCTAGCCGTCCTTGGTAAGATTTAAATTCACTAGAAGTTAGAACCAACTGCTTCTTCGCCCTCGTAACTCCCACATAAAAAATTCTTCTTTCTTCTTCTATTTGGTAATCTTCTTGTAAGCTTAAATAATGGGGGAAAACTCCTTCTTCTAACCCAACAATATAAACGTAGTTAAACTCCAACCCTTTGGCGTTATGAATAGTGAGCAAATTTACCCAGTTCTGCTTTTCTTCTAGAGAAAAATTTTCTAACAGACTAATCCGCTCAATCATTTCCTTTAAATTATCTAATAAATTAAAATCATTATTAAACTGCCCAGCCATAGCATTGGTAAACTCTTCCAAATAACCTAAACTTTGCTCGCGCTCAGCTAGGTCTTTTATTTTTTCATAATATTCTTTTAAACCACTTTCATTGATAACGAAATTAATAAAATCAAAGAAATTCTCGTTATGGTTTAATTTTTCTCTAGCTTGAAAATAAAAATCGCGGAACCTTAATAGATTAAAAGTGGCTTTAGTGGTAAGGGATAACTGGGAAATATTATCCAAGGTTTTAAAAAAATCGTTTTCTTGCTTTTCTTTTAAATGAAGAATTTTCTCAACTGATTTTATTCCTAAATTCCTCGGAGGAAAATTAATCACTCGCAAAAAAGCGTTGCTATCTAAAGGGTTTAACAGCAGTTTTAAGTAAGCTAAAATATCTTTAATTTCTTTACGCTGATAAAAGTTAATCCCGCCAATTATTTTATAAGGGATTTTTCTTTTGATTAAACTTTCTTCTAAATTGCGAGATTGAAAATTAGTGCGATAAAAAATAGCTATCTCATTTAACGGGATTTTTTTTTCCTGTAACATGGCTATTTCGTCGGCTAACCACTTTCCTTCCATTTCTTGAAATTTAAACTGGCAGTGAAGAGGAAGTTTGCCTTCGGCTAAATTACTAAACAAAGTTTTTTTATAACCAACCTTATTTTTTTCAATGACGTTATTGGCTAAATTTAAAATAGCTTGCTCACTGCGATAATTCTCTTCTAGAGTGACAACTTTTATATCTGCATATTTTTTACTAAAATTAAAAATATTTTCAAAGTTAGCCCCACGAAAACTATAAATCGACTGATGGTCGTCTCCTACTAAAGTAAGCGTGCTTCCTAATTCCTTAAACCATTCCACTATTTTTTCTTGACAAAAATTAGTATCTTGATATTCATCAACTAGTAAATAAGCCCAACGACGATGAATATATTGATTGACAATCTCGTGGTCTTTTAGTTTTAAAGGTAGGGCAATTAAATCATCAAAATCTAACAAGTTAGCTTTGACTAAATAATGGACATATTTTAAATAAAGTTCTTTTAAACTAAAAGAAAAGATTTTCTCGCTATAATACATTCTGATTTTTTGCTGGAAATTTTCTTCGGTCCCATAGAGTAAATCATTTTTAAAATAAGAAAATATTTTCTGAACATTCCTCACTTCACTTTCAGTTATTTTATAGTCACCCGTTAAATTTTTAATGATTTTTTTTTTATCATCTTCGTCAATAATGGAAAAGTTGGAATTATAGGGCGGGAGCAAGTGAATAAAATTCCTTAAAAAAAAAACGCCCCAAGAGTGAAATGTTTTGATGATGAGATTATTTTTCTGCGCTTTAAAAGGGATAATATTTTCTATCCTGCTTTTCATTTCTAAAGCGGCTTTATTGGTAAAAGTTATAGCTAAAATCTCAGCAGGATTAACTTTTTTCTCTAAGATAAGGTAGGCTATTTTGGCAGTGATTACCCTAGTTTTCCCGGAACCAGCTCCCGCTAAAACTAGCACCGAAGTGTCGGTAGTAGTAACTGCTTTTTTTTGCTGCTCGTTTAAACTTAATATTTTTGCTTTAGAACTCAACCGTTTTAAAGTTTTCACCATTAATGATAATCTCTAAGGTCCCACTGCCTAGCGTAGAGTAAGGAATTTCCACAAACTGGTTGCTATTAAAAGTATCTTGTAATTGCTTGACCGTTCCTAGAGAATCATTTACCATTAAAGCAACTGTTAGCTGCTTTTCTTTTGTCGAAGGAGTTTTAAAACGAACTGTCCTTAAAATACGAGTAGCTTCATTTAGATTAATCTTCTCGATATCTGTCGCTACTAAAAACCCAATCTCATCTTGCGGATTTAAAACTTCTCCCGGCTCTTTATTTTGTTTAAAAATAGTCCCTACTTTCGTCTTATCGGCAGTGGCATTAAACGTTGCTTTAACAAAAATTCCTAAGGCTGATAAATCTTTTTCCACTTGTCTAAAATTTTTAAACTGGTAATTTTCAACCACAAGCTCATTTGTAACTATCCCCTTACTCGTGATTAGGATAATGTCTTGATTTTGGTTGACATTGGCATCGGGCAAGGGGTTTTGTTCCACCACTATTCCCGCGGGGTATTCTTTGGAGAATTTATTTTCTCGGATAATTCTAGGTATGTAATTGTAAGCACTAAACAGACTAAAAATTTCTTTCCTAGCTTGGCCAAATTCTTTACCAACAAAACTAGGGATTCTTTGATTAATCTTGTCGGAATTGACAATGAGAGTTATTTTTCTTCCTTCTTTTACCGTTATCCCCGGAGCAGGATTTTGGGCTAACACTTGATAACTCGGATAATTTAAATCGTTTTTTTCGGAAATAATTGCCTGTAAAGAATTCGCCTCAATCCATTCCAACGCTTCTAAAATAGTAGTCCCTTTAAAATTAATAAGAGTAACTTCTTTTTTCTCCGTTAAAAAATAAAAAAAAGCAATGGTAAAACTAAGGGAGAAAAACAAAAAAAGTAGGATTAATTTTTTAAACATTTTTTAAAATAAAAAACTTATGGAAATAATTTATTTAAGTTTTATTTAACTAAATTAATTATAATATGGATTATTATAAGGAATATTTTCAAAAAGCGGGAAAGAACTAAAGAATATAAAGAAAAAGATAAAAAGGAGTTTTCTAAAAAAAATTAAAAAACCTTATCGCTTAAAAAAAGGCTTTTAACATTAGAAAAAGTTGAGCTGCGATTGTTTTTCGAATCCTGGGAAGTTAGAGCAAAATAATAATTTTCACTTTTTGCTAAACCACTGATAATGTAGGCGTATTCGTCGCTTTTAGTGGCAATATTGGTAAGCTCCTGAAAATCAATAATAATTTTTTTTAGATTATCTCCCCATTCATCAGTAGAATAATGAATAACATACGAGTCAATCGCCGGATTAGGATCTTTTCGCCAGTTGATAACCACCTTATCTCGACTAACCCAGGTAGCTAAAACAATCGGGGGAAGCAGCGGAGGAAGGGTTCGATAATCAATGGTGATTTGGTTTATCTCCCTAGCTAACTCTCGATTATTTTTTAGCACAATAAAAAACTGAAAATAACTAGTGAAATTTTCAAAATTAAGCTCTTGATCCCAAGCAATGCTCTGGCAATTACTACTAGTAAAATCAGGCAAGGGGTTAAAGTAAGTTTTTTGAGTACAGAGATAAAAGTTTAGCTCATGCGAAGCAATCCCTGCCCCAGAAAAGTTTATCCGATTAAGGGCAATATTAGGCTCGATACGAAAAACCTTGCTACGATAAGTTGCTTGGTAAATCTTTCGATTAAAAATAAGTTCTTCTGCGTCCACACTGCTGTTATAAAACCTCACCTCATCAATTAGACCTAAAAAATCTTCTCCTAAAAAGTAAGGGGAGTAAAGAGATTCTGAGTTTTCATTAAAATTAAAATTGGGATAATAAATGGTATCACTAGCGCTATTCGTAGGAGTAGAATAATTAAAATCTACTCGCTCACCGTTGATTTTCATTTGCATAAAGCCAGTTCTGTGGTCATAATCAATGGAAAAAAAATTCCATTGGTTTCCCTTGAACAAACTACTACTTTGGAGAGAGAGTGAGAGAAATTTATCACTAAATTGGAAAAAATTAACGAAATCAGCATAAACATAACCATTTTTCACATAAATCGCTAACCGCTTCGGAATAAACCCTACTGCACCTTCGATAAAACCATCTTTCTTTAAAAGAAAACCATCTTGAAATAACTCTGCAGATTTAAAATAAAAGCTGATATTGAAACTCTTGATAGCTTCTAAGTTGGGGCCAACAAAAGAAGGGATTTCTAACTTGGCCTCTAGGTTATAAAAAAAAGGGGCTTGATTCACATATCCCGTCCGCCAAACCACATCGGCGCCGTTAAATTTATCAGTTTCTTGAAAATCTTCAAAGAAAATGGGTTGGGGTTGCAGTGAGTTTTCTTGAACAGCAACCAATTTTTCCTCAACTATAAAATTTTTTTGGTAGAGAAGGTGCTTGGAAAAGTCGTTAATGATGAATTCTTTGCTTTCTAAACTGGCGAAGTGAATGAGAAAAAATAAAACTAAAAAAGATTTGAGTGTATTGCCTCTAAAGTCAAGGAAGACCATGCAATTTTTTTAAAGAAGTGCCTGACTTAGAAAACGATATCGTCAATAATTTTTTCGGCTAACTCCTTAACGACTGCTTCCTTTATTTGACCGTTTTCAAAATATTTTTCTAAATTCGCTTTGGCTTTAATGACCTCTTCGCTTCGGATATCGGGAGAGTTTTTAATGGTGGTAAAGGCTTTTTCAATCTGAGCCTTGTCATTAGCCTTAATGATAGCGTCTTTTGATATCTTTACTTCGTCTTTAGAAGCGTTTACACTCCCCTTGATTGGAGAAGTTTTAGCGGAATAATTTCCAATTATGCCATTGATTTTGTTTATATCCATTTTTATTTCCTATTCTTTATAAATTATCGTGCTATTAGGAAAATAACTTAACCCTTTTTTTAGTTTTTACCTAAAAAAATTTATTTTAATCTATTGCTAAAGCAACTCAAATAAAAAAAATTGAAAAACTTGTTTTTTTAGAGAAAATATTATTTTAAGGAATTTTTTTTTATTTTTTCTAGAAAAAAAACGATTCCCACCCCAATAAAAGCTAAAATAATAGCTGCGAGTAATTGAGGATCTGCGTTATAAATTGCTTGATAAGCCCAAGGGGAGAGATTTTTTTGAATTAATGGCTTTTCTTCCCCCGAACTGCTAAGGTAAGTGGTAATTGTTTCTCGCCAAGGCCAAAGCTTATGCAGTGAGCCAATGATAAATCCCACTAAAATAGTTAAGGCAATACTCCAGTAGGACTTGATAGCCCAATTAATTACCTTAGAAAATAAAGCCAAACTAATGACGCAACCTAAGCCAAAGGTAATAATAATTGGCCAATCGAGATTCTTAGTAGCCTCTAAAATGATATAGTACTTCCCCATTAAAATGAGTAAAAAACTTCCCGAGATACCAGGAAGCATCATAGCCGAAATCGCAATAAGCCCAGCAATGAAAATAGAAAGTAAATTATCTTCCATTTTTAAAGGGATAACATCTGAAGTGGCTAACCAAGCAATAAAAATTCCTAAAGCAAGCAAGAGAATGGTTTTAGTATTCCATCCCTTGATTTCTTTTAATAAAAAAATGGTGGCGGCTAGCACTAATCCAGAAAAAAACGCCCATAGCGGTATGGGGTAATGAACATAAATAAAACTAATAATATGGGCAAAAAGGAAAATACTCGTAAAAATCCCCAAGGCTAAGGGGAATAAAAAGCCCCCATTTAAATGCTGGAATAACTCTTTTAATTTAAACCGAATAAGTAAATCTAAGGTTTTTTTCTGGACAAAACTGCTTAAACTTTGAATAAAATCCTGGTAAATCCCGATTACTAAAGCAATAGTCCCCGCCGAGATCCCCGGGATAACATCCACTAGCCCCATAAACATTCCCTTTAAAAAAATAGTAAAAGTTTTTTTAGGCAGCAAGGGAGAACTGAATGAGAAAGTTATTCCTTAAGATTATTATTAAAGGTGTCGTTGGTAACTGCGACGTTTTCCGAGGGGTTACTAATTTGGCTATCAAGGTTACTAGGGCTACTATCAGGAATAGCATCAAAAATACTCCTATCCCCACTACTAAGGATGGATAAAATAAGAGCGCTACTAATAAATAGGACGGCAAAAAAAGAAGTTATTTTCGTTAAAACCGAAGCTTTATTTGAGCCTAATAAGGTATTGCTAGACCCTCCTAAAATTCCCATCCCTCCTGATTCGCTTTGCTGGAGCAAGGAAAATAGAACAAAAAGAGCACAAATGACAATGTAGGTAATAGTTGCTATAATCAAAATAAATAGTCCTTTTTTTAATGGAATTAATTATAAACTAATTTTTGTAAATTTACGATGAATTTTTCTTTTTCTTAACTGCTGACTAGTGAATGAACTTTTTCTAAGGTGGTGGAAAATTGGGTATTAAGCTTGTGCGCGGAAAAATTGCTGATGGTGAAATCACTAGGAGGAGTAACCGGCAACTCCTTAGCTGATTTGTAATACGGGGTAAAAACCGTATAAGGGGATTTATCTTCTTTTAAAACGTTTTCTGGAGGATTTAAAATTCGGTCGTCAAAACTGTAAAAATTCACCTGGTTTCTCGCACAAATATTTTTTATTTTTTCATCCCGGTTTCTAGCAAAAGGGGTATAGTCGCGATTGACGTAAAGATTTTTAAGGGAAGGGTTTTGCTGTAAAATTCCGCTAATAACTTCTTCATTGTCCCCATAAAAAAAATTTAGCTGCCCTTTGTGAGCTTGGATTTGCTCCCTTAAACCGGCTAAACAAGCAAGCATAAAGGCAACAATTTTTTCGTTATAAAATTCATTTTTTCTTTTATCTATTTGCTCTTGATGGAAAATAAAAATAGGGAAAACTATCTGGGAATTTTTACTAGCTGCGATAAGAGCAGTATTGTCGATAATTCTTAAATCATTCCTAAAAATAAAAAGCGAATTTTGTTGCATAAGTGATTATAATAATTATCCCCTACCAAGGCGTTAAAGTGGGGGAGTTATGAGGAATAAAATAAATAGAGTTCGCAAACCTAGTGCTAGTTAAGGGCTGGTCGGTTAGCTTGCTTCTTAGTCTAAAAAAATCATGGAAGAAATTCAAACTAAAAATTATCTCATAAGAAGAAAAATCATACTCTAGACGAATAAAAAAATCATTTAACGCTAGATTAATGAAAGAACGAATATACAGATGCCCCTGCTTTTGATTTAAATTTACTCCAAAATGATTATCGTCCTTAATAAAAAACGCTAAAGAATAGTGGTTACTCCATGCTAAATTTTCTAAAAAATCTAAGCGCAACTCCAAACTTAGCAAAAAATATTGCCAAAAAAAGTTAAAGCCATTGATGAGTTTATGGTTAGTTGTCTGTTCGAAACGCGGAATATAATGAAAATTATAATCGGTATAAAAACGTAGTCCTTGGTAAGTGAAATTATGGTAAGTGGAAAAATAATGATAAGGGATAAGAGTATTGTTAAAATAACTATAACTAAAAGAACTCTGAGAAATAAGCCAAGGGATATTTACTGCTACCTTAATAGCGTAGTTATTCCTGTTTGAAAAATCTAGTTCATGCCCCAACTCAATAAAATAATTTTTCTCTTTAATAACCGCAGGGTAGTTTAGTTTAGCAAACAAAAAAATACTAAAAAACCCAATTAAGCTAAGAATAAATTTAATTTTGGTAGGCAAAAGTTTTGGTGATTTTTTTATCACCATAATCTGTTTGATAAATAAAAGATAGTTGATAGACGCCGGAGGTAGTTAAATTGGCTTTGGTTAAACATAAGTTGATTTTTTGCGGTTCAAGTAACTTTTTTAATTCTTCAATATAAAATACTCTTCCCATTAACACTCGATCTGGATCATAAATAAAAATACTCAGCTCTCCATTTATGGGATAATCTAAAGCAATTTCGATATGCTCCTGCCCTTGGGTAACGATTTTTTCTTCTAAAATAGCCGTGAAATAAATGTTTCTAGAAAAATTATTTTTTGCTTTGGGGGTCATGTTTTTATCTAGAGAAAGATCAAAATTATCTTTAGTAAAGGCATAGCCCTTAGTGGTTTTTCTCTGGAAAGAGCGCCCATTAATGTCGTCGACAAACCAGTTTTTTTGATAATAAACCGAGTCGATATACCTGCTGTCATTTTTTAAAGCAACCACTCCTTCTGCGGTTATATCGATAATTTCGCCGGTGTCGATAACGTTATTATACCAAGAAAATTCTTGATTAAAATCCGAGTTATGATAAGCAAAAACCTCATAACTACCCGCTAGATAAGTTCGCTTAGGGGTAGTAATGATTTTCTTTAAATCAAAATTGCTATTCCACAGATAAATTTCTAAGGCAGTCGTAACGGTAGCACTAGAATAAATTTCCAACCAAACTAAGTTTTTATTTGTACTATAAAATATTTCGTTGATAAAAAGCTTGTCCTTTAAATTGCTGTCGAAATCATTAACAGTTACAGTAGCATCCGGGAATTTTTTTTTCTGATAAGTAAAAGCAACCTGGCCAGTAGCCAACGGCCATAAAGTAAGCGGAGAAGAAGCCCCACCATTAAGCGGGATAAAATCGTTGTAATCTACTAAATTTTTATTGTCATTAGGATAAAAATAGAGCTTGGCCTTATCGGTTTCATAAGGTTCTAGCTGAATACTCTCGTTACATGAAGTTGTTGGGATTCCATCTCTCTGGCATTCAAATCGATAATTTTGAGGAATTCCGATAATTTGAGAAGAGGCGTTAACTTCATTAAAAGCAATATGAGTAGGGGGATCACTAGTAACTTTTAGCTCGGTGACTACTCCTAAATTAGGGGTGCTCGGGTAAAGGTTATCCTTAGTACCGAAACGGGTAAGATCAATTTTCATTAAGGATTCATCTGGCAATGCTGGCGACAAGGTCCAACTATCAACTAAAGCATTATGCTTATCGAACAGCTGGAGCACTTCCCCTTGTTTTAAAAAACGCCCGGAGCTTAAAGAGGTAGTGGTAAGAGTAAATATTGAGCTGCCTTTAAAATCATAAGGCACTCCTTGGCGATAACCTTGGTCAATAATAACCGCTATTTCATTGGGGGATAGGTATTCATTGGTAAAAACACCATTTAGCGAGGCAAAATCTTTTTGATCATTGGACGAAAGTAAAACAATCCCATTAGTCCTATCTGCACTAACAAAAAAGTAGTCGGTTAGCTTTATAGTACGAGATGAATTGTTGTAAATTTCTACTACCTGATTGTAATATTTGCTAGCGGAGGTTTCGTAGAGAATTTCACTAATGGTAAGACTAAAAAGCGAGGAAGCTAAAAGCAAAAAGAGTAGGTAATATTTTTTCATTATTTTGCGTGCTTTTGGTTCTCCTACTTCTTTTTTTGAGTTTTCTATTTTTTTTAAAAAACCGCTTATTTAATAGCAAATAAAAGGTTGAGTTATAACTTACTTTTTTATATTATTATTTTTATATTCTACTATTTTTTTCTAATGCATAGAGAGTTTTTCCCAACCGATGAAAATTCACCAAGAAACTACTTAAAATTTTTTAAAAAGTAACGAGATTGATAGTAGCGGGAATAACTTACCTAAAAAAACATTAACGCTAAAACCGTTGGCATACCTGCCGGAGAGATGCGGATAAGGAGTTGGGGGCGAATCAAGATAAACACGGTATAATTTTTTTAATGAAAATTTTCACTAGCTTTAAGGCTATTCCTCGAAATCTAAAAGCCTATATTACCATTGGGAAGTTTGATGGGCTTCATCTAGGGCACTTGAAAGTCTTAGAAAAACTCACTAGCATCGCTAAAAAAAATAACGCCCAAAGCATGGTCATCAGCTTTAAGAAGAACCCCTTCCTAACTCCTGAGGAAAACTATAAAATGATGACGCTTACTAAAAAAAAGACGATCCTAACTCATTTGGGAGTTGATAATTTTTTGGAAATTTCTTTGAGCCGTTATCAAAAAATGAGCTACCAAGAATTTTTATGGAAAATTATCAAGCAGTTTGACTGCCAGGGAATGGTGGCTAGTGACAAGCTTTACATCGGTTTTCAAAAAGAAGGGGATTATCGAAAAATTGGAGATTTTTTTGAAAAAGTAGAAAAAACCGCACTAATTATCCCATCCTATAAAAAGAAAGAAAAAAAATTATCCACCACGATGATTAAACATTTAATCCAAAAAGGGCAAATTGAGGAGGCGAACCGGTTGCTTTACTTGCCTTTTTCGATTGCTGGAGAAGTGGCTTCGGGGGAGAAAATTGGGCGGACGATTAATTTTCCTACTATTAATCTTCCTTACCCGAAGGAATTATTAAAACTAAAAGCCGGTTCCTACATTTCTCTTCTTTATTTCTCTAAAAAAATTTACCCAGCTATGACCTATGTGGGGAATAACTTTCTCCTAAGAAAAAATCGTGATTTAAAAATCGAGAGTTATGTTTTGAACTTTAATAGTATAATTTACCACAAACAAGTAGAATTTTTTTTTCTTTGCTTTTTAGAAGAAAGTCTGGTATTACATAATGCTGATGAACTAAGGAAATTACTAATCCATTATCAAAAAAAAACAACTTCCTTTTTTAAGAAAAGAAAAAAAATCGTTGATGCTATTGCCTTTAAATTAGGCGCTAAAACAATGAAAATATAAATAAAAAAAATTATTAAACTATTATAAGGACTTTTAAATGAGCATTGATTTACAAGAAAAAACCAATAAAGAAATAATGAAGGAATTTGGGAAGGACGAAAGCGACAGTGGGACCTCAGAGGTGCAGATAGCTATTTTCTCTAAACGAATAAAACTTTTAACCGAGCACCTTAAAAACAACCCTAAGGATAATCACACCAAATATGGCTTGCTGAAATTGGTGAATCAAAGAAAAAAGTTATTACAATATTTAAAGGATAATCAAGAGAAGCGCTACCAAGCCATTATAAAAAAACTAAATTTAAGAAAATAAAACTTTTATTTAATTTTATTTAATTTTTTTTCTCTAACCAATAATATGAACACTATAAAAGTAGAAAGAGAATTCCAAGGAAGGGAATTGACTTTAGAAACTGGGAGACTAGCTAGACAAGCCGGAGGAGCCGTTTTTGCTTCGTGGGGAGGAACCCAAGTCTTAGCTACCGCCACTATGGGCACCCAAAAAACTGACCGGGATTTTTTCCCGCTATCAGTGGATTACATTGAAAAATTTTACGCTAACGGAAAAATCCCTGGCTCCTATATGAAACGAGAAGCCAAACCCAGTAATGAAGAAATTCACATTGCTCGGTTAATTGATCGACCTTTGCGCCCACTTTTTTCTAACGAGATTAGGAATGAAATTCAAGTCATTATCACAGTCTTGAGTTTGGATAAAGAAACCACCAGCGATATTTTGGCAATGATCGCGGCTTCGGCAGCTATTATGATTTCGGATATCCCCTTTGAAAAAGCCGTCGGGGCGGTTCGAGTGGGATATATCAACGAAGAATTGGTAATTAATCCCAAGCAAGACCAGTTAGCTTCTCTAGATTTAGATTTAATTGTTGCAGGTACGGACAGTGCCATTACTATGATTGAAGGTGGAGGGAATGAAATATCTGAAGACAAAGTTTTATTCGCGGTAAAAGAAGCCCATGAAGTGATTAAAACATTAGTTGATTTTCAACTAGAATTAGTCGCTAAAACCCAAAAAGGCAAAAGAGAGGTAGAACTTTTTTCCTGGTCTGATGAACTAAAAAAAATCTTAGAAGAAAAATATTTTAGTCGCTTACAAGAAATTTTAAGTATCCCAAGCAAAATAGAACGAGAAAATAAAAAAGCTATCCTCTATAAAGAAATCAATGAAAACTTTAGCCAAGAAGAAGAATTACCGTCCGAACAGGTTCCTCGGCTACTTTATAAAATGGAGAGCAGTATTGTCCGAGATATGATATTGAACAAAAGCCAAAGACCTGATGGAAGAGAATTAACTGCCCTAAGGGATTTGCATTGTGAAATAAATACTCTAGCGAAACCTCACGGCTCGGCTGTCTTTACCAGAGGAGAAACCCAGGCCTTAGGTGTTATCACTGTTGGTAGCGAGAAAGACCGACAAAAAGTAGACTTAACTAGAGAGACGCTTAGTAAAGATTTTCTCTTGCATTATAATTTCCCGCCTTTTTCAGTAGGCGAAGTTAGTCGATTAGTCTCAATTGGACGCCGAGAAATTGGGCATGGGATTCTAGCCGAAAGATCACTGCAATTCACCTTGCCGGAAAAAGAAGATTATGATTTTACTATTCGACTAGTTTCAGAGATATTAGAATCCAATGGTAGTTCATCTATGGCTACTGTGTGCGCCGGAAGCTTAGCGCTAATGGCCGCTGGGGTTCCTATTAAAAAGCATGTGGCCGGGATTGCTATGGGGCTCATCTTAGAAAACGATAACTATAAAATTTTAACCGACATCCAAGGCATGGAAGACGCCCTTGGTGATATGGACTTTAAAGTAGCGGGGACTAGAGAAGGGATTACTGGATTTCAACTAGACATTAAAATCGAGGGAATTACCCTTGAGATAATGGAAAAAGCCTTAGCCCAAGCAAAAGATGCTCGTCTTAAAATTTTAGCTGAAATGGAAGCCTGTATTGCCACCCCGCAAAAGGCCAAAGACAACGTTCCCCTTAGAAAAATAACGAGTATTCCAAAAGATAAAATCAGAAACTTGATTGGGCCTGGTGGGAAAAATATCAAACAAATCGTGGAAGAAACTGGTAGTGATATTGATATTTCGGATGATGGTAAAGTGAAAATATTTGCTCCTAACCAAGAAATTCTCGATGCTACCGAAGTTTTAGTGAAAAGATTCTCGGGCTCAGTTGACGTTGGAGAAGAGTTTTCGGGGACGGTCAGGGGCGTGAAAGACTTCGGCGCCTTTATCGAAATTCTCCCGGGAGTAGAAGGCCTTTGCCATATCTCCAAATTATCGGACAAGCGAATAACTGATATTTATAACTACATCAAAGAAGGTGACTTAGTTGACGTTCGAGTAGAAAAAGTAGACGAGCGAGGGAAAATTAGTTTAGTTCGAATTTAACCTTGACTACCTCTGCCATTCGAGTTCGATTTGCTCCTTCTCCGACTGGCCCTTTCCACGTAGGGGGAGCTAGGACTGCTTTATTTAACTACCTTTTTGCGAAAGCCAACCAAGGAAAGTTTGTTTTAAGGATAGAAGATACTGACCGAGATCGCTCCCAAAAAAAATATGTTCAAGAAATTCTCGCTTCTCTAAAATGGCTAGGAATTAACTGGGACGAAGGCCCGGAAGTAGGGGGAGAGTATGGCCCGTACTTGCAGTCGGAGAGAAATTCGTTTTATGAGAAGTATTTAAATCAGTTAAAAGCAGCGGGGAAAATTTACCCCTGCTTCTCTACCGAAGAAGAACTTTTAGAGAAAAAAAAACAAGCAGAAGCGAAATCAATTCCTTATGTCTATGACAGAACCTGGTATGGAGCTAGCGAAGAAGAAGTGCAGAAAAGAATCCAAAATAACGAGAAATTTGTTTATCGCTTCGTCAATCCTGATATCCCCATTACCCTTGAAGATCAAGTAAAAGGGCGCGTAGAAATTAATAGCAAAACCCTAGGCGACTTTATTATCAGCAAGTCCAATGGAGACGTTACCTATAACTTTGTCAATGTAGTGGATGACCTAACCATGAAAATTAGTCATGTCATTCGAGGCGATGATCACCTTACCAATACCTTTAAGCAAATCCTTATTTTCCAGGCCTTGAAAGAAAAGCCTCCTACCTTTGCTCATCTTCCACTTATATTAGGGGATAATCACGAAAAACTATCCAAGCGCCATGGGGCTAGCAGCGTTTTAGAATTTCGAGAAAAGGGCTACTACAGCGACCCTTTAGTAAATCATCTAGCGCTACTTGGCTGGTCTCCATTAGATAAAGAAGAAGTCATTCCACGAGAAAAACTAGAAAAATCTTTTACCGCATTAAACTTCTCTAAAGCCCCGGCGGTTTTTGATTATAATCGACTAAATTATTTAAATGGACTTTATCTAAGAAATCTTCCCCAAGAAAAAATCCTTGAAGATTTGAAAGCCGTTTTAGTCAGCCATAATTGTGATCTAACTCACCCTAAGCTAGAAGACATTTTGCTACACCTAAAAGACCACTGCAAAACTACTAACGATATCCTTGTTCATTATAATAATTTTTTTTCTAATGAGATTGCTATTACTGAGGAAAATAAAAAATGGATTGACTCAGAAAAAAGTAAGGAGTTATTCCAACTAGCGTTTAATTTGTGGAAAGAATCGGAAGAAATGTTTATTCAAGAAGCCGAGTTTAAAAATTTGATTAATCTAGCAAAAGATAATACAATAAAGGGGAAAGATTTTTTTATGCCACTACGAATTAAATTAACGGGAAGCCCTACTGGGATAGAATTAGATAAATTTATTTTTTTTAATTATCGCAAAACCATTTTAAAAAGATTACAGTAATATGAAAAAAACTGATAAAAAACTTGCTCTTGGGGTAGTCGGGGTTGGGCACATGGGAAAATACCATGTCAATGTCTTATCGCAAATTAGAACGATTGACTTTGTGGGTATTTACGATAAAGACGAAAACTTACGAGAGAAAATAGCCCAAGATTATCAAGTGAAAGCTTTTAGTAGTTTAAAAGAAATTATTGCCAACGTAGACGCACTAATAGTGGCTGTGCCGACTTCCCTGCACTACGAAACCGCCCAAGAAGTCATTAAAGCCCAAAAGCACGTTTTAGTGGAAAAACCCCTTTGTAATAATTTAGAACAAGCCAAGCACCTAGTCGCGCTAGCTGAAGAAAACAACGTCAAACTTTTAGTTGGGCATGTTGAAAGGTACAACGCTGCGGTGCAGGAATTAGAAAAGTTGATTACTACCCCCCCTATACTGTGGGAAAGCAAAAGGATTGGCACCTATAATAAAAGGCCTAGTGACATTGGGGTAGCGCTGGATCTCCTTATCCATGACATTGACATTGCCATCAAAACCCTTAAAAGTCCGATTGTTGATTTTACAGCCATGGGGGAAAAAATCTACTCTGATTTCGAAGATATTTTAATCGTCCAAGCTAGATTTGCTAATAATTCTTTGGCGAGATTTTTAGTTTCCCGGGCTCATCACCAAAAAGATAGAATATTAAAAATTAGCCAAAAGAGCTCGGATATTGTTTTAGATTTCGTGACTCAAGACATTAACATCTATAAGGACGCAGCGAGTAACATTACTACTAACCCTGAGTCGATAATGTACAAGCAACAAGCATCCATTGAGCGGGTTTTTATTCATAAAGAAAATCCATTGAAATTAGAAATCTTAGATTTTATTGACTCGATAATTGAGGACAAAAAAATAGACAACCAAAGCGACCTCTTAACCTTAGAAACCATTTTTAAAATCCTTGAACAAATTAAAAAATAAATTTATTTCCCTCCTTAAATATTTTATTTTTTTTTTACTCCGGCTTTATTTTTCCACGATTACCATTAAGAAAATCAACCCCCTCCCCGAAGACGATAGAGCTCTTTTTTGCTTTTACCATCAAAACATTATCATGCTCTTAAAGCTTTTACAGGTGGCCCCTTATTATCAAAAAATGAAAAAGGTAAGTTTTTTATCCGGGCATAAAGACGCTGATGTTTTGGCTTTTTTTCTCGAGAAAAATAAATTCAAAATCATTAGAACCGATAGCCTACATTTTAGCCCGGGGGTTTTTCGAAATTTTATAAAAGCGGTTAGAAATAAACATAACCCGATTATTAGTGTCGACGGGCCGATTGGGCCTAACAAAAAAATTAATGACGGGCCGATTTTTTTAGCTGAAAAATTTAAGCTTCCCTTAAAAATAATTTTAATCAGCGCTAAAAACTACTGGAAGTTGTCGTCGTGGGACGAGCATATTATCCCGAAACCTTTCACGACTGTTTTCGTTAAACACACGAACCCTTTTAATTTAGAAAACAAAAGCAAAGGAAAAAACCCCCTAGAAAACTTTAAAGATTTTGTCAACCTAGAAGAAGAAAAATTCTTAAAACAAATTCAATAAAAAGTTTTTCATTATTTTCGTTCATATTTTATTTTTTAAGTAGTATAATTTATTAGCTTTTTTTAGCTAATATTTTTAACGAGCAATTTATAATAAAAAAAAAACTATAAGAAAATCATGAAAGCATTAACAAAAGTTTTATTCCTCTGCACCGGCAATTCTTGCCGAAGTCAAATGGCCGAAGGATTTTTGCGCCACTATTTCCCCGAAGATTTTGCTGCCTACTCCGCGGGAATTAAAAAGCAAGGGCTGAACCCTTTAGCAGCTCAAGTGATGGAAGAAATTGGCATTGATATCAACAAGCAGTTTAGTAAAACCACTGCTGAACTTCAAGAAGAGTTTGATTTTGTTGTCACCGTTTGCGATAACGCTAAAGAGACATGCCCTTACTTCCCGGCGAAAACGAAGTTGTTTCATCACAGTTTCCCTGACCCACCTGCTTTAACTAAGGAAATGAGCGACCCTGAAGAAGTCCTTAAAGTTTATCGCAAAGTTCGCGACCAGATTAAAGACTATATTTTGACCTTCCCCCAAGAAGTAAAGAAAATCCTTTAATTTTTTCTATGAGCAAAATAACCTGGCAAAAATTTAAAACTTTTTCTTTAAAAGAAAAAATAGATTTCCTAGAGTTAAAAAATATTTACCATGTTTTATTTTCCGAGCAGTTTAACCGAAAAAAACTTGATGAGATTTATAATTTAACCAATAAAATTAGAAAAATCTCCAAGCAAGAAAAGGGGAAAAAATTTTTGGCTTCTCTGTTAACTCATAAAAAAGCCATGCTTTATTTTATCCAGCCATCGACTAGGACGTTCCTTTCTTTTAGTAGTGCCTGCCAAATTTTGGGGATTACCACTTTTGATGTTCGCTCAGCTCAAATCTCTTCTGAAATAAAAGGAGAATCTTTTGAGGACACCATCAGAACTTTCTCTAGCTATTTTGACATTATTGTCATGCGCTACCCTAAACCTTTTTATAACGAGCGAGCCGCCTTAGCTTTAAGTCAAAGTTACCGCCCTATTCCGGTGATTAACGCTGGTTCTGGCAAGGATCAGCATCCTACGCAAGCTCTATTAGATATTTATACGCTTCGAAAATCTTTTGAAAAAGAAAAAAATTTTAAAAATAAAATAATTGCCTTGGTCGGAGATTTAAAAAGAGGAAGGACAGTGCGCTCGCTTAGTGCGATTTTAACTGAGTTCGAGAACATTGAGCAGATTTTTGTCTCCCCTGAAAGCTATAAAGTGGAGAATGATTTAAGGAATTATTTAATTGAAAAAAAAGTTAATTTTTTAGAAACTACTGACTTTGAAAGGAGTATCCAAAAAGCCGACGCGGTTTATATGACTAGGCTCCAAAGTGAATATGAGTTTGCTAAAAATGAAGAAGCTCCCGAATACAGCATCGATGATTATAAGTTTAAGGTTAGTCATTTAAAATCTTTCAAGCCGAACGCAGTCATCTTGCACCCACTCCCTCGCCAAGAAGAAATTGAAACTGGAGTAGATGACGATAAAAGGGCGATTTATTGGCGGCAAGTGCGTAATGGGATGTGGACTAGGGCGGCATTAATTGCTAAAATCTTTCAAGTGCATAAAAGAATTTTGGATTATTAAAACTAATAATCCTATGAGAAAAGAATTTTTCGCTAACCCAACTACGTTTTTAAACTCAGTTATTATGAGTTTTTCTGGGTGGCGAAAAATATTTGCTTTCGATGGAAACGCCGAAAATAGTATCTCTAAAATTAATCAAGAAGCTAAACACTTCACTATTTTAGCTGCCTATCAACTGAAAGAAATTTTTAAAAAAAAATCTAAAAAAATTGTCCTAGCTCGAGATAGCCGACCTACGGGATTAGCCCTCCAAAACATTTTTGAAAAAACTTTTATTTTATATGACTTGCCTTATCTTAAACTGGGGGTTAATGCTTTGCCGGAAGTCCTGGCTTTAGTTAAAGAAGGCTTTGCTGGTTTTGTTTATCTAACCGCTTCGCATAACCCCGTTGGTTATAATGGATTTAAAATAGGGGAAGGGAACGGAGAAGTTTTAAGTAGAGAAAAAAGCAATACGGTGATTAAAAACTTTAAAAAATTATTTCACAATGAAAAGAAGTCAATGGCAATTATTGAAGCGTATTTAAAAGCAGAAAAGAAAATAAAAGTTTCTGAAAAAAATTTAAAAGCCAATCAGGCCTTGGCCCATGAAACCTATGAGAAGTTTTTGGCTAAAATTAATTACGATAAAAAAGTTGCAACTCTGGAAAAATTGGGGAAGGAATCGAGAAATTGGACAGAGCATAACCAGAAAAAAATTGTTTGTGATTTTAACGGCTCTTCTAGGTTAAAGGCAGCGGATCCAATTATTTTTAAAAACAAAAAAATCCGGCTAGTTTCTCTCAATGCTAAATTAGGAGTTTTTGCTCATGCGATAGTCCCCGAAGGAAATGCCCTAGAAGATTTAAAAAATTATCTACGAAACCACTTTACTCATAATTTGCTTTTTGGCTACTGTGTGGATTGTGATGGAGATCGTGGGAATTTTGCTTTTTACGTTAATCCCCAAAAAGTGATAGTCCCTAACGCCCAAACCATTTTCACCTTAATGGTAGTTAGCGAATTAGCCTTTATGAAAATGATTTTCCCTCATTCTAAAAAACCGAAAAGGGCTATTGTGGTTAATGGGCCTACCTCTTTAAACGTTGAACGCTTGGCTCATTTTTTCCAAACCAAAGTTTTTCGAGCAGAAGTAGGGGAGGCCAATGTCATTGCCCTCTGTAAACAAAAACAGAAAGAAGGATACTTCGTGAGGATTATGGGGGAAGGATCTAATGGAGGGAGTATCTTGTCGCCGGCTACGGTTCGTGACCCACTTACCACCTGCTTTTCTTTTGAAAGGCTACTTTTTTTATCGGGCAAAAATTCCTTAAAAAAAATCCTCGTTAAAACTTTAAAGCTACCGGAAAAATTACTTGCAGTGGATAATCGCTTTTTCTTGGCCGAGCTTATCCCTTGGCTTAATCACTACCAATCTTCTTCACTTTTTGAAAAAAATGCTCTACTTGCAATCCCTTCTGAAGTGTCGGCTAAAGCATTAAAAAAAAACTACGAAGCTATTTTTGATAAGGAATTTATCAAAGAAAAAAAATGGTTAAGTGGGTTAGGGATTAATCATTATGAATTTATCAACTACGAAGGCGTCCACACGAGAATAGGAGCTGGCCAGCGCACTGGGAGTGAAACCGGGGGACTTAAAGTTATGCTCTACCCCAAAAATGCTGAGGATACTCCCGTAGGTTTTATCTGGTTTCGTGGCTCGCAAACCGAACCAGTCTTACGGCTAAGTGCTGAACTTGCGGGAAGCAAAAAAGACCTGCAACTTTTACTGAGCTGGCAAAAAAAACTTTTGCTAAAAGCGGCGAGATAGGTTTTTTTATTTTTTTTAAAAAATCTTTCCCATTTTTTATATTCTTTATTTTTAAGTTATTTAAAAAACATTTGCTTTTAAATAAAAAAAGCAATTTATAATATCAAAATGAATTTTAAAAAATCTCATTCTATAAAATGAGTTAAAGGAGAATAAAAATGGAGATAAGTAAAATAATTATTGAAAATTTTAGAAGCATTAGAAAGCAAGAAATTTGTTTAAAGAATAAAAAAATGTTTATTTTATTAGGGATTAATGAGGCTGGTAAAAGTAATATTTTAAAAGCAATTTCTTTAAAAGAAGAATCTACAATTTTTAAAAGCTACCAAAAAGATTGCAATAAAAAAGAAAAAAACAAGGAAGATATAAAAATAACTTATGCATTAGAAGCAAATTGGGATTCTTATTTAAATGAATTTTCAAAAACAGCAACAATACCAAAAAAATTAATTGATAATCTAAAAGTAAATAAATTAGAGAAAATAGTTTTTATAAACCCAAAAAATGAAAAATCTAGTGGTTTTTTCTTAAATTTAAAGAACAATATCAAAGGAATAGAAAATTTTGTTATCCATGAAGAACAGATAAAAGCAAAAGAAGAAAATAATACTTTAAAAGATACTGCGGGGAATATAACAAACACTCTCGATAAAGAAAAGCTAGAAAAATTTATAGAAAAGCGTTTTTATAGTTTGTTTGAGAAAAATATTCCTAAAGTAATTTTTTGGGAAAGTAAAAGTAGTTATCTCATAAACCAAGAAGTTAATCTTCGTGAATTTAAAGAAAATTTAGAAAAATCGGTAGTCCTTAAAAACTGCTTTCTCATCGCAGGGTATGAAAAAGAAGATATAAAAAGCGAGATTGAAGAGGCATTAACTAATACAAGTTCAAAATCTAGCTTAGCAAGCACACTTTCTGGAAAAGTTACAGAATTCGTCAATAAAGCATGGAAAAACCATGACATAGAATTTGCAATTTATATTGATGGGGACTCTTTGAAGTTTTACGTATCGGATAAATGTGATGAAAATAAAACCAGATATGTCCCTGAAGATAGAAGCGATGGGTTTAAACAATTTATCTCTATACTTTTAAATCTTTCTATCGCCAGTCAAGAAAAGGAATTAAAAAATACTATCATACTACTAGACGAACCAGAAATGCATTTACACCCTTCAGGGCAAAAATTTCTTTTAGATGAACTTCGAAAAATATCTAAAAAAAATAAAGTTTTCTTTGCTACTCATTCAATATTTATGGTAGACAAAGAAAATTTAGATAACAATTATAGTGTTGAAAAAATAGAAGAAGAGACAAAAATAGAACAAATTCTCCAAGATAATCCTCTTAAAGAAGAAGTATTATATGAGGCACTAGGGACTTCTATTTTAGAACACATAAATCCAAATGTAATATTATTTGAAGGTAAAACAGATAGAGATATTTTTGAACTATATAAAAAAAAGTTTAGCGACCTTGAAGACCTTAAAATTCCTAATATCACTTCAATTTCAGCCGATGGTGCGAAACAAATAATAAAATATACTAAATTTTTTAACACAAAAACCGCTATTATTAAAGGTTTTGTTGTTTTTGATTCAGACAATGAAGGGCGAGAGCAAAAAAAAAGAATATTAAAACAAGATAATTATAATGAAGAAAATGTTTTTGAAATTAATAACCTTATAAGCGAAGATAAAAGCAAAAAGAAGGATCATGCATTGGAAGATTTATTCGAAAAAAAAATTATTGAAGATGCTATAGAAAATTCTTTAGACAGAAAATTCTCTATTGAAGAACAAAATCCTTTTGAAAAACAAATAAAAGATATTTACAAAAAAAAGGAAATTAACAATAAAAAAACAAAAGAAGAATTTAAAAAAAAATTTTTAAAAAAAGTAAATGAAATGAAGGAAAAAGACTTAAAAAAACAAAAATACTATGGATTTTTTAAAAATCTAATAGAAAAAATTAATTCTTAAATATAGAAAATTCTTTTTTAAATTATCTATAAGCACAAACCCCTTATTTTTAATAGTATAATTACAGCGATATGACGACGATATTTACTAAAATAATTAAACGAGAAATTCCCGGTTACATCGTGGCTGAAGACGAAAACAATATTGCTTTTTTGGATATCGAGCCTTTAGTAAAAGGGCATACCTTAGTCGTCCCTAAAAAAGAGATTGATCACTTCTTGGATTTAGCGGAAGAAGATTACCTTAGCCTAAATCTTTTCGCTAAAAAAGTAGCGGAAGCCATTTATCAAGTAATCCCCTGCAAGCGGATAGGCACAGCTATTGTAGGGTTAGAAGTTCCCCATACTCATCTCCATTTAGTGCCCTTAAACCAAATGAGTGATATTAATTTTTCTCGCGCCCGGCTCAAGCCAACAAAAGAAGAGTTTGAGAAAATTACCGAAACCATTAGCGACGCCTATAAAAAAATAAAAAATTAGTATTTCTATAGACAACTAAACAAAGGAATAATTATGAATTTTATCTGCGAAAAAAAGTTGCTTTTAAAAGTAGTGAGCTCAACGGATATGATCGTCAAATCCAAGATGAGTTTTTCTAACTTTGCCAACCTTTTAATTGCCGCCGAAAACAATTCGATTGCTATCACCGCTAATAATGGGGACTTGTCTCAAAAGGCTTTTCTTCAAGGGGAGGTAACCGAGCCTGGGGAGATTACCCTTTCTCAGCAAAGGCTGTTAAATATTTTGAGACAGCTTCCTGATGGAGAAGTGGTCTTTAACTGTAACCAAGAAAATCTAATAGAAATTAAACCCGTTCAATCTAAACGGAAAATGGATACCAAACTTTTAGGACTTCCAGCTAATGACTTCCCGATAATGGAGCCTTACCCTGACAACGCCAAAAGCATCGCCCTCGACAAATCTCACTTTAAAAAGATGATCCAAAAAGTGGCTTTTGCAGTGGCAGCGCACCCAACCAAATACGCCTTAAATGGTATCCTTTTAGAATTAAAAGAAGGTAAAATTAATTTAGTAGCTAGTGACTCGAGAAGGTTGGCGGTTTTTAATACCATCATTAGCAGCCCTGATAAGCAAAGCGAAAGAATTATTTTAGCCCCTGAACTATTAAATCACCTGCAACGACTTTTTATTTTGGATGGGAGCCTCACTTTCTGCTACCAAAAAGAAAAAATTTATTTTAAATTTGATGAGTTCGTGGTCAGTAGCAATTTAATCAATGGAGAATACCCTAACTATGAAATGTTTTTTCCCCAGACTCACCAGTACCAAGTGGGGGCGAATACGGCTGATTTAATCGCCGCTATGAATCTAGCAACCGCTTTAATGGAGGGAGACCCTACCCATAAAATTATCTTTACCCTTAAAAAAGATGAGCTGGAAGTGTCGGCTAAAGTGGAAAACTATGGTGAGGTAAAAGAGAAAGTAGGAGTAGTTTTTCCTAAAGAAGAAGAGCTTAAAATTGGGCTCAACGCTAAAATGATTTCGGAAATCTTGCGGCAAGTGGAAACCGAAGAAGTGGACATTTTTTTTAATGAAGTTACTTCTCCGATCATCGTCAAAGAAAGAAACCGTAACGAATACATTTACGTGATTATGCCGATAAAACTGGGAGATGATTTATAACTACTAGTTTTTTCCATTTTTTATGGATGTTTATAATTGGCTAAATGATTATTTAAATGATAATCAAAAAAAAGTCACCACCGCAAAACTCCTTTTAAGTTGGGATAAAATAGTTGGGGATAAAATCGCTAGTATTTCTCGGGCCATTCGACTCACTAAAAACAATGCCTTACTAGTAGAAGTAAAAGAAGCCACCTGGCTTACTGAGTTGCAGTACCATCAAGTAGGAGTTATCGAAAAATATCACACGCTATTCCCGCAGATTAAAATTGAAAAAATTTATTTTAAACTCAACAGTAATCTAACCGTTACAAATCTCGTTCATCCCCCGGGAAAAACTTCGAAAGAAAAATCAAAACTAGAAAAAAAAACCATCTCGTCCCACTCGAAAAAACAGACGACTGAAGAGAAGTTAGCCGCTTTAAAAGAAGCCTGGAACGAGGTGCGGAAGGTTCGGCTTGAAAAAGCCAAAGCCGAGAAGCCCCTTGCTAGTTCTCCGGGATTAACCAAAGAAACTTCTCCTTATATTTCTACAACTTTTCAAAAAGAGATTAATTTTTTTAGTGGAACTAAAGTTCGCTCTTTTTTTTTAAGCTGTGAAGATGAGTTTCAGCCTTTTGATCTTTACTGAAAGTTAAGCCCTTAAATTGGTTGGAACTTTAAAAAATCTTTTTACTAAAATAATTCATTTCTTCTTAATTTTTTTTATTATTAATTGTTTTTTTGCCTTTTCCAATAGTGCTATAAAAGTGTATTTTTCTCCTGAAAAAAGTGACGCCCCTCACTCTCCTTATTTTGCTTTTAAGGAATTTATTCAAAAAGCCGAAAAAAGTTTATACATTGCGGCCTATAATTTCAACTTAAAAGAAATAGCCGATTTACTAGTGAGAAAAAAACAAGCGGGAGTTTATGTTGAACTCTTTTTAGAAAAAAAGAACTACACCAAATTAGAAAACCAAGGTGCTTTAAAAGCATTAGAAGATGGTGGAATTAAAATTATTCAAGACAGTAATTATGCCCTCATGCATAACAAGTACGTCATTCGCGATGAAAAAAGCATATTAACTGGATCGCTTAATTTTACTCAAAATGGGTTTTTTCATAACTACAACGACTTAGTGATTATCCACAACGCCGATTTAGCAGAAGTGTATTTAAAAGACTACATTTTTTTAAGTAGCCAATTTCACCTTAAAAAATACCGCAAGAACTATCAGTCTCGTCCCCGGGAAATTGCTCTTAATGAAAAAGAAAATGTGCTTCCTTTCTTTTCCTTAGGAAGGAATAAGCCTGAAGATTTTTTTCGAGAAATGATTAAAAAAAGTAAAAAGAAAATCAACTTCCTAATTTTTTCTTTTTCTTCTAAAGAGGTGAGTAATTACCTCATCGAAGCCTTAAAACGAGGGATAGCCATCAAAGGAATTTTCGATGATAGTTTTGAGAGTATTAATATCACGAGAAACTGGCAGCAGATTCCTTTCCAAATTTTATGGAAAAATCAAGCGGATGTTTACTATGATAAGCACTGGCATGCGATGCATCACAAACTTATGCTAATTGATAAGAACAAAATTATCACTGGGAGTTTTAATTTTTCCAATAACGCTTTTAAAAGAAATAATGAAAATTTACTCATTATCACTTCGTCTTTTTTGCATGATATTTATCAAAAACGCTTTAATACTATCTGGAAAAAATACAATAGAAAAACTGATTTCGAAGAGTACATTATCCTTAAAAATCAAGGGAAAACTGCTTTAAACTACCGGGCGTATTTAATCAAAAAAAAATTAAAAGAAAAAAAACAACTTCCCCAAGTAGGAGAAAAATTTTCTGGAGAAGTAATTAAAGTTATTTCCGCTAAAGAAGTGATCATTCGTTTAACGAAGAATCAGAAAAACCTTCGTTTTGAATTAAGTGGGTTAGCTATCCCCCAGCAAGGCATCCCCGTTTATCATCAAGAGCCTCAATTTAGTTTAACGAAAGAGGTGCTTACTTTATTAGCGGTTAGGAAAAAAGTAACTGGAAAAGTTTTTCAAAAGGGAAAAAATATTTTCTATGGGTCTTTAAGTTTAGCCGGGAAGCAGGACCAGAAAACCCTTAATGAAATAATGCTTCTTCAAGGGACGGCTAGTTTGCTCGCTGATGATAAAAAAGTTATTAATAATCACTCCCCTCGCCTCTGGCAAAAAATGGAAAAAGCAGTAAAAGAAGCGAAAAAAGCTAAAAAGATGCTGTGGGGAGAATACGCCTTAGACGAAGCGCCCGAAAAATTTCAAAAAAAACTCGAAAAGATTTTAATTCAAATGGCTTTAAAAGAAAAACAATTTAGTGAAGCGAGCTACCAGCGAGGGTATATCATTGGCAACCGAAAAACCAAAAAAGCGTACTACTCTTATGAAAGCACTTACTTTGAATACTTAAAAGATTTAGAAGATAAAAAACTTATCTTTTTTAAAGATGAAAAAAATGCTCTAAAAGCCGGATACGAACTTAAAAATTAAATTACCAATTTATCGTGCGGAAAGTTTTTTTTTCTTTAAGGAATTCCACTTTATCGCTTAAAACTACTAACTGGGTAGCCACACTTCTAAGCTCGAGGAGAATACTTTGCTCCACTAATTTTTCTCTATTGCGTTGCAAATAATTTTCTTCAATTTTTATTTTAATAAAATAATTTGGAGTTTTCATCTGACCTACTGCAACTTGATTATCCGAAAAACCTGAAAGCTGAAGCTCTATTTCACCTAAAGCTTCTTCCCGGTCTTCTCTTCTTATGGTGTAAATATTTTTGGTTAATAGTTGTTGCACTAAATCAAAACCCAGCACATCTACTGGTAAATTATTAAGTGTATTATTTTTTATGGGAAGCAGGGCTAAGAAATAATCACTGTCAGGATTTGCTGCTTTTTGCTTTTCAACGTAAGCGCCTATCTTATCAGCAAAGCGACTAGCGATAACTTTAAACTCATTACTATCTAGAATAGTGTCGGTGTTTTTAATTAGTTTTTTACTACTGGAGCCACAAGCTGCAAAAAAAACT
The DNA here is from genome assembly GCA_965277105.1 of Spirochaetota bacterium. GTDB lineage: Bacteria > Spirochaetota > UBA12135 > COTS27 > CAXSBA01 > CAXSBA01. Next base: position 1,473,414 of record OZ255710.1, read on the forward strand.
AAACAAAAAAATATAAAATAAAATCTCATAACGATATAATACCATTGATTCAGTTTTATAGTTTGGTTGTTTTTTAATTTTTTTTTTACCATTTAAATTTTTTCAATTACGGTTTTACTAAGAACAAATTGGGTTGCCTTATAAAAATAAATAAACACTCCTAAACCTAGGGTCATTAAAGTAATTAACCCCCATAATAGCGCGTGGCCCAGGATATCACCAAAGTTAAGGTTGCAATTAAACTTGGCTACTTTTTGCTGGTTGCTATCAATGATATAAGTATTATTAAGAACCAATCGGATATTATAGTAAAAAGAAAAAAAAGTCGCTATACCCAAAGTGACTACTATAAGAACAAGCCACGCTAAGGCGTTCATAATAATCTCGACATTGGTGAGCTCACTTTTTATCGTGGTGTTTTCTGGCAGTGTTATATATTGGAACATTTTTCCTCCTAATGATAGTTGTTTTAATTAAATAAATATATTAACATTAATATAGTGACTGAAAAAATCAATAATTAATAAATGGAAAGAAGAGCATAATGCCAACCACAATTTTTTTTTATAAAAAATTTATAATTTAGTAAAAATCAAGACTATTTAAAACACTAAAAAGTTATAAAAATTATTTTTGGCAATCTTTTTGTAACTGACTAATAGCCAGCAACTCTTTCTCGTCGTATTCTAGCTGGTAACGACTTTTGATAAGCTGCCAAATGGCTAGGTACTGACAAATAAAATCTTCATTAGGGGGGAGCCACCGAGCAATATCTTTCGCCCCCTTGCTTCTATTGAGTTTCTTATGAACAACTAGCAAGTTATCTGGGTCATTAGCAAAAATTTTTTTCTCTGCTTTGATCCAATTTTTCCCACCCGAGAGCCAAGCCTCTTTCAAAGGCACCACGTGATCGATATCGACCTCATCTGCCGAAGTGAAATACTTTGTGGAATAAGGCCCCCACCACTCTCCTTTTGCCACCTGGCATTTTTTGGTGGTTTTAAACTCGACCACTACCTTGCTAGTGGCAATTAAAAGTTCGTTTCGAAGATTCTGGCAATCACCATCTTCATCAATCCAATGCCGCCAATTTCTTCGGTTATACTTTTCTGATTTTTTCTCTTCTATTTTTTCTGCCTCTATTTCCCAATGGCAATGGTAGGCATTAATTTTTTTGCGCTTATCGTTATGACATCCCAAAGAGTTTGTTCTCCCCGAGTGAGCTAGCAGAGAAAAAAAAATCAACCCTAAAACTAAAAATAATTTTTTCATCGTTAATACACTAACAACTAGAGAAGATGCCACCTTTGGGCCTTTTACCTTTAACTTTATTCCTTGGCTTTATCCTTTGACTTTTTATTTATTATAAAATGATTATAAATAAATTGCTCGTAAATAACTAATGGCATATAAATAAAATTTTTAAGGATTTTTAAAGGATCAATAAAAGTAACTATTTTTTAAAAAAACTAAAAAGGAGCTTTAAAGCAACAGCTGCCAAAAAAATAGCAATGGGAATTAATAGTAAAAACTGCACGTTAACCGAACTAAACAAAAATGTTCCCATAAAACATAGCCCACCTAAGGTAGCGAAAAAATACCTCAGTTTTTTAAATACGGCTAATCTAGATTTTGGCTCATCTAATTTTTCTTCGAAATCTAAAATTCGAATGAATTCTTTTTTATATTGATTATTTAAATGAGTTTTATTTTTTTTAACTGCTTTACTTTTTTCTCTATACAGTTTTTCTTGAAACTCTTTGATTAGTTTTTCTTTTCTTACCACATTAATTTATTTTAATAAAAAATTACCGCTATTTCTCTCATTTCTATAATTATCCACTATTAATGAAAGAATACATCTTATTTTCATGAGAAAATTTCAAAAAAAATAATACCCGAAAAACTAACCATGCTTATTTACGCTACTATTGAAATTAAGCTAAAACACCTGAGAGGGAACACTTAGAACATTTTAAATTGAATGGGTGATGGCGGGATCGAACCACCGACATCTACCTTGTAAGGGTAGCGCTCTCCCAACTGAGCTAATCACCCGCATTTTGTACTAATAAGTATATCATTTTTTTTCGTTTTTTAAAAAAATTAAAACAAGAAAAATTTAGAGGCAAAAATGAACTCCTTATACAAGTATTGTCTTTATCAAAAAAGTTTATTATTAATATTTGATGTTTAAATGCTTAGCAAGAAAACCGATTGTGACTTTAAATGCGTCTATCTTATTTTTTTCCTTATAAAAGCCATGCCCTTCATCATACTTAACCATATAAGGCACTTCCGTCCCCCTATCCCTTAAAGCCCGTACAATCTGATCAGATTCATTAATATTTACTCTGGGGTCATTCGCTCCTTGGATTACTAGCAAAGGCACTTGAATCTTATCAATCTGATAAAGAGGAGATACCTCTTCAGCTATCTTTGCCTCTACTGGATCGTCTAAATCATACCAAACGTCGTTTATTATATTAATAAGTGGCTTCCAATAAGCAGGCATTGATTCTCTAAAAGTAAATATATTCGACACCCCGACATAATCAATCGCTGCTTTGTATAAACTTGAAGTTTTAACAAGCCCCATAAGGGTAGCATACCCCCCATGGCTAGCGCCGTAGATTACAATTTTGTCCTCATCAATGACCCCTGTCTCGATCACGTGCTTCACCCCATCTTCAATGTCATCCATAATTTTACGCCCAACTTGTTTAATTCCTAACTTAATAAAATCTTTACCATAGCCACTAGAAATCCGAAAATTAACCTGTAAAGTAGCAAAACCACGAGAAGCAAATAATTGTAACTCTGAAATAAACGTCCAAAGATTCCTTACACCTTGGGGGCCACCATGGGGGTTAACGATTAAAGGCACTTGATTCTTTTTACTAGCGTTTTTCGGGAGAGTAAGATAACCGTGAATTGTATAACCATCTCTACTCTTAAAACGAATAGGCTTCATTGTAGCCATATCTTCTTCTTGTAAATAAGGTTTAAGGGTCACCAGCTCTTGCAACTCCCCTTTCTCTGCATCATACTGGACATACTTCCCTTTTATTTTGTCGCTATAGATTTTAAATAACCACTTTTTTTCATTTTCTGTAACGCTAATAAATTTAAATACTTTCCCTTTAAAACGCTTGGTCAAATCCTTATGGATTTTTTTAAAAGTAGAACTAACCGGGACAAATTTCCTTTTCTCTCCCTCATAAGAAAATGCATGTATCTCGCTATCTTTACCAAACAAAATGCCTTCAACATCATAAGTATCATTAGAAAAAACTTCTCGAATTACTCGCTTTTTTTTAAAGTCGTACAGATAAATCTTGGCTTTATCGCTATTGACATTAGAAAGAATATACGCGTCATTTTTATTTTCTGTGCTATAATCAAAATCAATAATCTTAAACTTCTCATACCACTCTGACTTTTGGACAGGATAGAATTCTCCTGTAGCAAGATCTTTATAATAAAACACGCTCATCACTTCCCCTTCCGGGATAACTTTATACGCCCTAAGCTCTCCATTTTTATCATAATAATATGGGTCGTCATTAACGTAGGCATCTTTAAGCTCAAACAGCTTCTCTATTTCGCCAGTAGTAATATCGACTTTATAAGGTTCAGGTATCGCTTTATTATCTTTATTCATTCGAACCATGATGGCGTTTTCTTCTCTTACAGGCGCATCAATGACTACTCTAACGCCTTCAAAAGGTGTGGCATCAGTCTCTTCAAGAGTATCAATGTTAACTAAATAAAGGTGGTGGACTTCATCACCATCTTGATCTGCAGTATAGTAAATGTACTTATCATTAAACCAATTATACGAATTATTAATATTTTCGATTCTCTTCACTTCTTTAGTGCTAATGTTTTCTAAATAAAATGCAACTTCTCCACTATCCTCCCTTTGCATATAAGACAAATATTTCCCATCCGGGGAAAGACGTAGGTTAGATTTTTTAAAGTTCCTAAAAAAATCTTCAACCGAGTATTTGTTGTTTTGGTCGTCAAAAGCAGCTAACTCGGCAAACTCCTCTACGCTTGATGGTAAACTAGTGTCTCCTGGAAGAGGTTTCTTTTCGTTAGCCGTAATATTTAAAGCAATAAATATTAAAGGAATGAGGTATAGTATTTTTTTCATAAGTTTATTTTTCTATAGTTTTGTTTTCTTAAATTATTTTGATATGATATTATATTATACCAAACATCCTTACTTCAATTTATTTTATAGTTATAAATCATGGCTTATATGGTAGTATTGTGATTGGGAAAATGGTAAAACAAGTTAGCGAAAAAAGTTATGCTAAAGCTATTTTAGATTATTTCGGCAATGGTTTTAGTGTCCGAGAAAAAACTCCATTAACCGGGGGAAGTATTAATCAAGTAAGCTTGCTCCAGCTCACTAACCAAAAAAAATTAGTAGTCAAAGAAAATCATAGCCCAAGAGAAAATTTATTTCTAAAAGAAAGCTATGGATTAAATCTACTTCGAAAAACAATTAAAAAAAATCCCGAAAACCCTTTAATTGTACCAGAAGCTTTTTTGAGTTTCGAGAGTAGGAATTATCGCTACTTGGTGTTGGAATACTTATTGCCAATTGAAAGAAACGAAAGCCCTCAGTGGGCGGATCTAGGACGAGGCCTTGCTCTACTTCACAATCAAGAAATAAACGACATCCACTATGAGAAATATGGATTAGAGGATAAAAATTACCTAGGAGATGCTCACCAAAAAAATGATTTCAAAGAAAATTGGGTAACTTTTTTTAGAGAAAATCGTTTAATTTTTCAAATTAATTGGGCTGAAAAAAATGGGTACTTATCTCGTGGGCTAGAAATGAAGTTGGAGAAGTTACTAATCAAACTAGGCGACTACCTACCTGAGCGTCCTTTTCCTTCGCTACTCCACGGCGACTTGTGGACCGGCAACGTTATGTTTGCTGCAGGAGGGAAACCGGCCATTATTGACCCAGCTATTTATTTTGGCGAAAGAGAAAGTGACATTGCTTTAAGCGAACTTTTTGGCCGTTTGGATGAAGATTTTTATCGAAACTATTTTGCGATTAATCCAGCTAGCTCTAATTATCCCGAACGAAGATTGGTTTACAATTTGTACCACTTACTCAATCATTTAAACTTGTTTGGAGTGGGGTACTTGAGCTCGGTTAAAAGCACGCTGGCTAGTTTGGTGTAGTTAGGCGTGGAAAAGTTATGCTTATATATTTTTATATTTATCGTAAATTATTTATTATAAGCTATTAGGTATCGATCACTTATTTTTTTATATTAAGGATTTTTATAACTAAAGCAACTGCCCCAAAACCATTATCGATATTTACAACTCCAATTCCCGGTGAGCAACTTCCTAGCATGCCCAAAAGAGCAGTAAGCCCTTTGAAATGCCCATAATAACCCACACTACTAGGCACGCTAATAACCGGAGCCGGAGTAAGGCCAGCCACTACCGAGGGAAGAGCCGCTTCCATTCCAGCTACGGTAATAATGATTTTAGCTTTTTTAATTTCATCAGCAATATGGAGAATTCTTTTTAATCCCGCTACCCCTACGTCGTTGTGGATTTTAGCCTTTAAACCAAAAAACAATAAAGAGCATTTAATCTCTTCTACTATGCTGATGTCACTAGTCCCCGCGGCAATAACGAGAACTCTTACAGATTGAACTTTAGCAGGGACGGCATAGAGGACTTCTCCTTTTTCGTTGTAGTGATAAGGGAATTTTATTTTTTTTTCTCGATCCCAGCTTTCTTTAAAAAAGGCATACTTTTTTTTATTAATCTTAGTGATGAGCAAATTTTTAGAGGAAGCGAAAATTATTTTCTTTATATCTTCTGCTGACTTATTTTGAGCAAAAACTACCTCCGGGATGCCGGTTAAAGATTCCCGATTTTTATCGAAGTGATATTCGTTACCTAGGACTTGGAAATATTCGTTGTACTTGAGTTTTTCTATTAACTGCTGAGCTTTTTTTTCAGTAATTTCTCCAGATTTAAATTTTTGAAGGACATCTAAGATCATGAAAAAACTAAAAATAAATCGAAAACTGACTACAAAGCTCGGCTACTTCCCTTTTAATTTTTTTAAGGAGTTCTTCATTATCCACATCACTAGCGACTTGGTCAATCCAATCAGCTATTAGTCCCATTTCCTTTTCAGCCATTCCCCTACTGGTCACCGCCGGGGTGCCAATTCTTACCCCACTAGTGACGAAAGGGGATTCGGGATCATTAGGAATAGCATTTTTATTAAGAGTTATCCCTGCTTGGTCCAAAGCGTTTTCTAGTTTTTTACCGGTAATTTTTTTACTAACTAAACTCACTAACATTAGATGATTATCTGTCCCCCCACTAAGAAGGTCGAAATTTTTTGCAGTTAAACTAGTAGCAAGCGCCTTAGCATTAGCCACAACTTTTTTTTGATAATCCTTAAATTCATCTTTTAGCGCTAGCCCAAAGCAAAGAGCCTTACCGGCAATCACCTGCTCTAAAGGACCACCTTGGGTTCCGGGGAAAATCATAGAATTAATTTTTTTAGCGTTTTCTTGATTACTTAAAATGAGCCCCCCTCTTGGCCCTCTTAAAGTTTTGTGAGTAGTTGTAGTGACATAATCAGCAAAACCTACTGGTGAGGGATGCACTCCCGCAGCTACTAATCCAGCAATGTGGGCCATATCGACTAATAGTTTAGCACCCACAGCATCAGCAATTTCACGAAATTTTTTAAAGTCAATAACTCGAGGATAGGCACTAGCTCCAGCGACAATCATTTTAGGCCCCCACTCCTTAGCTATTTTTAAAACCTCGTCATAATCGATATACCCAGTTTGGTGGTTGATGCCGTAAAATTTTGCTTGAAAAAGTTTGCCGGAAAAACTAACTGGCGAACCATGTGTTAAGTGTCCTCCTTCTGCGAGATTCATCCCTAGTATTTTATCCCCTGGCTTTAGTTCTGCTAAATAAACTGCCATATTTGCCCCACTTCCCGAATGCGGCTGCACGTTAGCATACTCGGCGTTGAATAATTCTTTTGCTCGGTCAATGGCTAACTGCTCGATTTCATCAACATGCTCGCACCCCCCGTAGTACCTTTTTTTGGGATAACCCTCGGCGTATTTATTAGTGAGAATACTCCCTTGAGTTTCCATAACCGCTTGAGAAGTAATGTTTTCTGAGGCAATTAACTCCAAACTATTTTCTTGACGAGATTGCTCTTTTTTGATTAATTCGTATAATTTTTTATCGTTTTGTTCTACATGTTGCATGGTTTATTCCCTTTTTTATTTTTTATAATTTCTGATTATAATTTTACTATTTTTCTCAGTAAGTTAATATTTTTTTTACTTCTTGGGGATTTTTTAGAATTGTATCTACGCCCTCTAGGAAAGTTCGTGGATGATAATCGGGGAATATTTTTTTAAGCTTGCGAATGTCGGTTTTTTTAGCTAGAGTGCCGTCGGGTTTGGTTTGGTCCCAGATAATTTCCCCTTGATAGTTTAATTTTTTTTTCATTAAAGCAACGTACTGTTTAATAGTTAGATCTTTGTTCACCCCAATGTTAATGATTTCTTTCCCCTGATAATGCCTCATCAAATGAATAAGTGCTGCCGCGCAGTCGCTACTATAAAGGGCTTCTCTTTTGGGTTTCCCACTTCCCCAGAAAGTTATCGAAGGAAGATTTTTTTCTTTGGCTAGTAAAAATTTACGGATTAACGCAGCTAAAAAATGGGACTCTAAAGGGTGATAATTATCTCCTACCCCATAAAGATTAGTGGGCATGCAGCATACCGTTTTTAAGCCATACTGCTCTTGATATTTTTGGCAAGCCACAATCCCAGTAATTTTAGCGATGGCATAACCAATATTAGTTTCTTCTAACTTGCCAGCTAATAGCCTTTCTTCTTTAATGGGCTGGGGATTGTCTCGCGGATAAATGCACGTAGATCCCGTATAAAGGAGTTTGGTTTGAGGATTGACTTCTTTCAAACTTTCTAGAAGGTTTAGAATCATCATCGTGTTTTGATAAATGGCATCGGCTTGCTGAAGGGAGTTTTTGATAATTCCCCCAACCAATCCCGCTAGCATAAAAACAAATTCTACTTGATTTTTTTTAAGATATTTTTTCACTCCTTCAGCGTTTAATAAATTGAGCTCCTTAGAACGCGGAGTTAAAACATTTTGATACTTTCCTTTTAGGAGTAACTCTTTAACCGCTCCCCCTAGTAAACCACTACCGCCTAGTATGAGAATTGTAGAATTTTTTTTCAATAATATTAATAAAAAAATCTTCCTTGATTTTTTTTAAGGGATTCGTAATCCGATTTAACCATTATTTTCACTAAATCGTTTAGCTTGGTTTTGGCTTGCCATTTAAGTTCCTTTTTAGCCAAGCTAGCGTCTCCTAGTAAAAAGTCCACTTCGGTTGGGCGAAAATATTTAGGATTAATTTTGATAATAGTTTTTTTGGTCTTTTTATCCACCCCTACTTCTTTAAGTCCTTCCCCTCGCCAAATAATTTCCATCCCTAACTCTAAGGCGGTTAATTCTATAAACCTCCTAACCGTGTTCACTTCTCCCGTTGCAATAACGTAATCCTTTGGCTTTTTTTGCTGGAGCATTAAATGCATAGCCTCGACGTATTCCTTGGCATAGCCCCAATCCCGTTTAGCATCCAAATTCCCCATCTCCAATATTTTTTGATAACCTAATTTTATTCGGCATAAGCCAATGGTAATTTTCCTTGAAACAAAGTTAAATCCTCTGCGCTCACTTTCGTGATTAAATAAGATGCCATTACAAGCAAATAAATTATAAGCTTCCCGATAGTTTTTAATAATCCAATAACCATAAAGTTTCGCTACTCCATAAGGGCTTCTAGGATAAAACGGGGTTTGCTCGTTTTGTTTTTTCTGCTCTAGCACTTTACCATAAAGCTCGGAGGTAGAGGCTTGGTATAATTTGATTTTTTTACTACTGCTTTTAACAAGTTCTAGTAATTTTAAAGTCCCCAAAGCGTCAATGGTAGCGGTGATTTCTGGTATCTCAAAAGAGATCTTGACGTGACTTTGGGCGGCTAGGTTATAGATTTCATCTGGGTTAACATTAGTAATAATTTGGTTCAAACAAATAGAATCCGTTAGATCCCCGTAGTGAAGCTTTAATCGTTTATGGCCGAATATATTTTCAATCCTAAAAGTATTAAGCTCTGCGCTCCTTCTAATAAGCCCGTGAACCTGATAATTTTTCTTTAAAAGAAGCTCGGCTAAAAAGCTACCATCTTGCCCGGTTATTCCTGTAATTAAAGCGGTTTTCATTTAACAATATTATAAGTCTAAATTATAGCATAGGATAAAACAGCTTGAACTCAAATGATAAGAAAAATCTTCGTTAAAAATAAAATGAGTTGAGTAATTTAAGCGTCATATAAAATTTAACCGACCAACTGCTAATGAGCAACTTAAAATATTAAACGAGCAGGTGAGATCAAGTTTTACGATCGGGGAGATGAGCGAGATTTAAAAACCATCGTTAAAAAAACTCAGACCTTTGCCCAAAAAAACATCTGCAATTTAATCCTCTTTGAAACCGCCGGAAGGACCGTCTTCACTAATATCGATGAAAGTGAAATAAAATTCGCTGAAGTAATTATTCTCTCGATGACCCCTTTTGAAAGAAGTACAATTATTTATTTAATTCTAATTTTAAGAAACTACGAGTAGCGAGAGGGCTGGGGACTAATTTGCTGCAAGTGAATAAGGTTTTAAAAAAAATTCCTTGAAATGAAAAAAATTCTCCCTAAAATAGGAATAAGTGAAAAAATAGAAAAAAATAGTATAATGTTTAATTAGATTTACAAATATTTTTATCTAAAATAAATAAAATAAATAAAATAAATAAAATAAAAAATGAAAAATATACTTACACCAAAAGAAGCGTTAGAACACTTAGATATTGAAAAATGGGCAAAAGCAGATGTTGACACTAAATTAAACTTAATGTATGAAGTTAGAGATAGATTGGCAAAATATTCTAAAGAATTAGCACAAGCTGATGCAAATATGAAAAATAAAATTGTTGGAGATGATTCAATTTCTAATGAAGAGTCCGAAATAGGTACGGTAGTTCCATTAGGGAATAATTTAATGGCAGCAATTTCAATGTATGAATATATTAAAAAAAATGGAGAAATGCCAAAAGGCATTAAAGAAACAAAAGTTAAAGACGGACTTTATGATATATTAACTTTCCCAAGAGAAACTAAAGATAAAGTATTGTATGGTTCACAAAAACATATTTTAAGAGTTAAAGGAGAACCTAAACAATTAAATCCTTTTGAAAGGAAAGGAGGAATAATTGCAGTTTTAGGAGCAGGAAACTATAGCTCATCTTTAGAAATGGTCAAAGCATTATTTTATGATAACTTTACTGTTATTCATAAACCTCACCATATAAATGAAGAAACTGATAAAGTTTGGGCAAAAATATTCAAACCTTTAATTGATTTTAAAGCATTAGCTTTTTGTGCAGGACCAGGCTCAAGAGATTTAGTTAACGATCCAAGATTAGATAAAATTTATTTTACAGGTGGAGCAGATACAGCCCAAAAAATTATGTCAAGTTCTAAAGCAGAATTTGTTTCAGAATGTGGTGGGAATAATCCTTGTATTGTTGTTCCGGGAATTAGAAAATGGACAAAGAAAGAAATTAGGCATCAAGCAATTCAAATAGCAACAATTTCTAAATTAAATGGAGGGGCAGTTTGTGGGAGAATTCAAACTCTTGTAACTTCAAAAAATTGGGAACAAAGAGAAGAATTTTTAGAAGCATTAGAAAAAGCAATTATTGAAGAAACACCAGCAACTGGAACTTATTATCCTGGAAGTGAAGAAAAATGGAATGGGTTTGAAACAGGAGAACCTACTCATAAAATCTTATCACCAGAAGGAGGAAAAAAGAATAATTCCAAATTTATGTTTATTAAAGGAATTGGAGAAGATAGCTATGGTGTTAAAAATGAAGCTTTTTGTCAAATTATTTCAGAAGTTCCTTTAGATGTTTCAAGTAATCCAAAAGAATTTTTAGAGGAAGCAGTACATTTTTGTAATACTAAATTATTAGGAACACTTGGGTCAAGTATTATAATTGATGAAACAACAAGAAAACAATATGAAAAAGAATTAGAAAATGCTGTTACTGATATGAATTATGGCGGAATTTCAGTAAATACTATGCCTCCTTTTATATTCTTAAGTCCTTATTTAACTTGGGGTGGCAATGAAAAAGTTGAAAATTTTGTTTCAGGGCAAGGAAACTTTGGAAATGCCCTATGCTACCAAAATGTTGAAAAATCAATTCTATATGATGATTTTATGTCAATGAGTCATATGATGAATACCAATAAAGAATCAATTAAGAGTGTTGCTATTGGTATGAGTAATTATTCATTATATCCTACATATAAAAACCTATTGAAAATGATAGGAATTGGAATTAGAGCAAACCTTAGAAAAAAAGATTTTTAAACTGCTCTATATTTTTCAACATATATGAGAAAAAAATCAAGTTTTAGACAGTGATGGCAAAAACCTAAAAGATTGTCTAAAAGACTTGAAGATAGAAGAATAAGTTTTTTAGAATTACTTTATGATTTAATTTATGTGGATAATTGTTATTCAATTATCCACATAAATTTTTTATAATTTTAATGTTGATGGTTTTTAACTTTTTTATTTATGTTTATTTTAATTTGGTAGGCACATGGTCTAATGGAACCATATATCATGATACACGCGGAAATGAAGATCTTAGAACAAGAATTTCACTAAATCGTTTAGCTTGGTTTTAGCTTGCCATTTCAACTCTTTTTAGCTAAGCTAGCGTCTCCTAGTAAAAAGTCCACTTCGGTTGGGCGAAAATATTTAGGATTAATTTTGATAATAATTTTTTTGGTCTTTTTATCCACCCCTACTTCTTTAAGTCTTTCTCCCCGCCAAATAATTTCCATCCCTAACTCTAAGGCGGTTAATTCGATAAACCTCCTAACCGTGCTCACTTCTCCCGTTGCAATAATGTAATCCTTTGGCTTTTTTTACTGAAGCATTAAATGCATAGCCTCAACGTACTCTTTGGCATAGCCCCAATCCCGTTTAGCGTCCAAATTCCCCATCTCCAATACTTTTTGATAAGCATAAGATAAAACAGCTCGAACTCAAATGATGAGAAAAGTCTTCATTAAAAATAAAATGAGTTGAATAATTTCATCAAGTCATCTCTACTGAGTACGTCCCTGCACCTTAAAGAAGAGGTCCTATTCATGCTATAATTTAAGTGTCATACAAAATTTTCTATTTAAAAAACTTATTCATTATGCTAAGAAATTTAACCGACAACTTTTCTCACGTTATCCAAAAAATTACTAAAAAAGGGAAGCTCACCACCACCCAAGTAGAGGAAGGCATTCGCGATATTCGTCTAGCTTTGATTTCAGCGGAAGTCCATTTAAAGGTTATTAAGGGATTTATTAACGAACTCAAAGAAAAAGCGATTAATCAAGAAATAGTAAAAAACGTTAAAGCAGCGGATATGCTCGTGAAAATTGTTTACGATTTATTAGTTGAAACTTTAGGGGCAGAAAAAAAAAGCGAGCTACTCCTTAAAGAACCAACTAAGATAACGAACGTTTTATTTAGCGGACTCCAGGGCTCGGGTAAAACCACTACCTTAGCTAAAATCGCCCATCGCTATAAAAATAAACGCGATATTGTTACTGTATCGCTTGACCTTAATCGACCAGCTGCTAACGAGCAACTTAAAATATTAAGCGAGCAGGTGGGAGTCCAGTTTTATGACCGAGGAGACGAACGAGATTTAAAAACCATCGTTAAAAAAACACAGGCTTTTGCCAAAAAAAACGTTTGCAATTTAATTCTCTTTGACACCGCCGGAAGGACCCAAGTAGACGAAGAGGCCTTAAAAGAATTGAAACTCATTTACAGTTTAATCCAACCTGAAGAAAATATTTTCGTTATCGATAGTATGATGGGGCAGCAAGCTTTAGCTCTAGCGAACCAATTTAAACAAACCGTGCCATTGGATTCACTTATCTTCACCAAGTTTGATTCTGACAACCGAGGAGGAGCCATTTTATCGGTAAAAGAAATAGTCGGGGCTCCCATTAAATATGTGGGGATTGGGGAAAAAATTGACCAGCTAGATGAGTTTGATCCGAAAAGAGTAGCAGATAGAATTTTAGGCATGGGTGATGTCGTGGGGCTAGTCGAAAAAGCTCAAGAAGTCGTCAATGAAGAAGAAGCAGAAAAGTTAGCTAAAAAATTAAAGCAAAACGAATTTGATTTTGAAGATTATTTAAGCCAACTGCGTAGCTTTAAAAAGATGGGCTCAATGTCTTCGCTAATGTCAATGATCCCGGGAATGGCGAATAAAATCAACCCCGATAATATCGATGAAAGTGAAATAAAATTTACCGAAGCAATTATTCTCTCAATGACGACTTTTGAAAGAAGGAAGTATAATTATTTATCTAATTCTAATTCTAGGAAACTACGAGTAGCGAGAGGGTCGGGGACTAATTTGCTGCAAGTGAACAAGGTTTTAAAAAAATTCTTTGAAATGAAAAAAATGATGAAGAATTTTAAGAATTCTAGTAAAATGAAAAAAATTCTCTCTAAAATGGGAATAAGCGAGAGTGATTTTAAGAAAATAAGTGAAAAAATGGAAAAAAGATAGTATAATATTTAACTAGATTTACAAATATTTTTATCTAAAAAGATTTAAAAAAAAGTTTAAAAAGGTTGAAAAATTGGCAGTAAAAATTAGATTAAACAGAATAGGTTCTCATAAAAGGCCTTTCTACCGGATAGTAGTTATCGACAGCAGAAAAGCTAGAGACGCAAAATACATAGAGAAATTAGGGCATATTAATCCCTTATCCAAAGAAGAAAATAACGAGTTAGTTATCGACAAACCCAACACCATTGCTTGGTTGAAAAAAGGAGCCCAGCCCACTAAAGTGGTGCGTGATTTACTCACTAAAGAAAAAATATGGCAAGATTATACAGAAGAAAAATCCGAAAAAAACCAAGAAAACTCGGATAAAAAGCCTAAAAAAAAGAAAACTCGCAAGAGCCGACTTACTCCTGTCAGCGCTATCCAAAAAAGGCGAGAAGAAAAGGCTAAAAAAGAAAATTTTAAAAAACAATTAGCGGAAAGAAAGCAACAAAAAGAAGCAGAAAAAAACGCCCCGGCTAAAACAGAAACTCCTGCCGAGAAAAAGGAAGAAGTAGCCAGTAACACTCCGGCTGCTAATGATACTCCCCCTGAAAAAAAAGATACCCCTCAAGAAAATAGTACTGAAAATAAAAAATGAAGAAACAAAAAGAATTTATAGAATACGTTTTAAAACTATTAGTCGATACCCCCGATGATATTCACGTGGAAGTAGAGGAAGGAGAAAAAAGCATTGTTTTTCGAGTGAAAGCTCACTTAGATGACTACGGAAAAATAATTGGACGTAAGGGTAGATTAATCAACGCTATTCGAACCTTGCTTTTTGTTGTTTCTCGAGACAAAGGGAAACGCTGTGTTATTGACATTTTAGACAAAGAAAAAAGATAATCCCTTAGAAGAGGGGTAAGTTATTTTTTTGCAATTTATTTTTTTATCTACTCCCTATGGTGAATTTAGCTAAAATCTTAAAGCCCCACGGTTTAAAAGGAGCCATGAAAATAAATCCTTTCACTGATAATTTTTCTGCTTTTAAAAAGTACTCTCATTTTTTTATTAATGAAAAAAAATACCAAGTAGAATACTTTAAAGGAGACAACTCTCCTTTAATCGTTAAACTAGAAAATATTGACACTATTGAAGAAGTGATCGCTTTAAAAAATAATTTCCTAAGCCTAGAAAGGAATATGTTAAATGAAAAACCCGGCGAGCTTATCGAGGATTACCTAGGCTTGGCAGTTTTTAGCGACGAAGGAGAAGCCCTTGGAATAATCAAAGAATGCTACGCTGGTGGCACCCATATGTTTTACCGAATTATCTCTAAAGAGCAGGAAAATTTATATGTGCCTTGTGAAAAAGACCTTTTCCAAGCAATTGATTTCTCTAAAAAAACCCTTACCCTTAAAGCGGGAGTACTGTAATGCATTTTCAAATCATCACCCTTTTCCCCTATTATTTTAATTGCTTTTTTAGAAATGGGCTGATGGCTCGAGCTATCCAAAAAGGGATTATTGATTACACCATTGTGAATTTAAGAAAATTTGGCGAGGGCGCCCATCAACAAGTAGATGATGTCCCTTTTGGTGGGAAAGGGGGTATGCTCTTAAAAGAAAAAGTTTTGAAAAACAGTAAGAAAAGCTTAAAAAACCATTGGACTATTTTTCTCTCTCCGCAGGGCAAAAAACTTACGGCTGCCTTAGCGAAAGAACTAGCAGAAAAGCCATCACTTACCTTTATCTGCGGGCATTATGAAGGAGTAGATCAAAGGTTTATCGACCAGGAAGTGGACCAAGAAATTTCTATTGGGGACTATGTGCTTTTTCAAGGAGAAAGTGCGGCTGTGGTTTTAATGGAAGTAATTGCTCGTTATCTAAAAGGATTTTTAGGGAATGCTAATTCCTCTAAAGAAGAGAGTTTTGAAAATGGCTTACTTGAGCATGATCAGTTCACTCGTCCTTATGATCAGCGAGTGCCAGAAGTACTCGTTTCGGGGCATCATCAAGCTATTAAAAATTGGAAAAAAAATAACCAAATTTTTAAAACGTTATTCAATCGCCCTCAGCTGTTTAAAGAGGCCAATCTAAGCGAAGAGGAAGAGCGAATTTTTAAACAATACATTTATAACTTTATAAGGAAATAAATATGGAAACAATTATCAAAAAAGTAGAAGCAAATTTTTTAAAAGAAAAAATTAACGTCCCTAGAGTAGGGGATAACGTTGATATTAAGATAAAAATCAAAGAAGGCGAGAAAGAGAGACTCCAGCTATACTCTGGGCTAGTCATCGCCATTAAAGGTGTGGGGATTAACAAAAGTATCAAAGTCCGCAAAATAGCTCATGGAGTGGGCGTGGAAAAAACTATCCTTATTCACTCCCCAGCTATCGATAGCATTGAAATAACTCGCGAAGGAAAACCAAGAAGGGCAAAGCTCTACTACCTTCGAGGGCGAAAAGGTAAACTGGCCCTTAAAGTAAAAGAAAGAGTGAAAGCGAGAAAAATCTCCGCAAAAAAAACCACTAAAAAAAATGAAGAAAACAAGACATCTAAAAAAGAGTCAGTAGAAAAATCAGCAGAAAATCAACCATTAGAAAGTAAAGAAAAAAAAAATGAAAACAGTTAAAAAAGTTTTTCTTTTTATTTTTGTTATATTACTTTCTGCTTCTTTTGTTGTTTACCTAGGTGGGGGAACCGACCAGAGTTTAACCCCTACTAGCCAAGAGGTAGGAAGGATTGGCTCGCATATCATTAAAAATAGTCAAGACGGTAATTTCGCGAGGAATTACCGCAAAGCAGCCCAGAAATACCAAGAGCTCACTCCCAATTTAGGCGAAGAGCAAGTTTCCCAGTACATTATCCAAGAAGCCTTTTTTGAAACGCTAATTGACTATTTAATTGATAAAGAAAGCGAGCAAGATAAAATAACTGTTTCCGATGAGCAATTATTAAACGCTATTATCGATAGTCATTTTTCTGGTGATGTAAGGGAGTATCAAAAATACTTGAACGATAATGGAACTCAAGAACTCAAAAGACTAGAAGAAGGAGCCCGACTACAGGCCCTTAGAAAAATTTATTTAGATAATTTAACTAGGGGGGTTTTGGTCTCAAAGCATGATTTACAAGAAAAACTAAAAGTTAGTCAAAAACAAAAAAAAGCCGTAATTGGCATAGTCTTGAAAGACGCTATCTATAAAAGTAGTATGTCTGATGAAGTGCTGCTAGAATACTTTAAACAAAATATTAGCCGCTACCAAAATGGAGAGAATAATAACTCAGATAACTCAAGTGATGATTCTACTCCAGCCATAAACTTGAACAGTACTCTTAATCTAACCAATCAAAATAATAGTGAAACAGCTCCCGCTATCCCTTTAAGCGAAGAAGAAATAGCCCAGCAATTTGCCACTAATCAAGAAAACGTTCGCGAAGACTATTTGATTGAAAATGGGGATAATATAATAGCAAACTTTAAAGAAGATTTAAGCGTTACTATTGAAGGGAGTAATTTAAAAGGACGAGTAAGTCAAAGAAATTTTTATAATCTATTTACCAATAACGATCAATTTAACCTACAAGTAATTGACAGTAAGTTTTATAATTATTTTAGCCAAGAAATTTTCGACGAGCAAACTAACTTTCCTTTCATCTCGCAAAGAGATATCATAAAAAAAATGTTTTTAAACCCTACTGGGGAAATTTCAGAAGTTTTTGAGCAGGGAGAATTTTTCTACGTTGCTTTAAACTACGTGGAATTTGATAACGACCAGGACATTAGTAGTTTTGTGGAAAGTCAATCAGCCAAGCAACTAGAAGAAGAAATGCGAGGAAGAATTTCTCAGTACTTTTTCAACTACCTCATTAAAAAAAATCAAGAAGAAATTATCCTTTTAGGACAAAAATTAGACTTATAATTCAGCTTATTCTTTGGTAGCTTTTTTAGAGCATTTTTGATGAATAAAAAAGTTACTAAGGAATTTATCCAAAAAAACTTACAACTATTTTCTGCCAGTTCTCTTTTAAGGATTAATCACTACTTAAAAGAAAATGAACGTTTTAAAATAGAAGTAATTCCCGCTAAAACCGGGCTGCCTATCTTTAGACACCAAGGTGTTCTTGCTCACTCAAAGTACGATCCTCTTAAAGAAGGAGAAAAAAAATGGCAAAGCCGGAATTACCGAATGCAAAAATCGGTTTTTTATTTATCCGGTGACTTTCTCTATGAATTAGAAGCTTGGCTAACGAAATGGCAAAAAGACAACTATTCTCAATTAGCTTATTTGAAAACGGTAACGCTTTATTTGTTTTTTCCATTATTCCCTTTGTTTTTATCGTTAATTAAAAATAGGGATCTTGATTTTCTAAAGCAGTTTAAATCAATTCAAGTTTATTTCCCTAACAACGTTAATTTCTTTCTCTTAGATTTAGCAAAAATTAACAGCAAAAATTTTTTTATTATTAATGATAATAAAAATTACCCCGAAAACCAGTTCCTTACTATAATTTTAAATGCCCTTAACCAAAAACGAAAACAAATAATTAGCCAAAAAAGCACTGAGCTGAATTTTCAAATTCGTTGGCTAAAAAACGCTATTAAAAATATTTACCATACCACTAACAGTTACCCTTTTGGTTACCTAGTTAATAGCTTTCCGGGAGAGGAAGCAGTTATTGTGGGAGCCGGGCTATCGCTCTATTACCACTTTAACACGATTATTGCTAAAAAAAAATCAGGATATAAAATCATCATTGCCGATACTTGCTTGCCGGCTTTCCTTAGGAACGGGGTAATCCCTGACTTTATTGTCTCCTTAGATGGGGGGTATTATAATGCTCTAGATTTTAAAGAAATGAACGAGCACCGAAGAGAACTAACAAATACCATGCTCATTTCCAACTTTATTCTCTACCCTAATGTTCTTAATAACTTTCCTGGGACTAAGTGCTTTTTTCACTTCTTTGATAAAAATACTTTAACAGAAAATTTCATCAGCGAGATTTTTAGTTTTTCTGCTTCTTTTAATAATAATGTCCTTGCTTCTACTAGTGCGATAATCTCTGGCAGTAGTGTCGCCACCATTATGAGTGAAATAGTCGTTAAAATGGGCTTCAAAAAAGTTAGCATTATAGGTTTAGACTTTAAAGGATTTTTTTTTCAAAACCATCTACCAGCAAGCATGCATTGGGATTTTTATTATAAAAAAGCTAATAGGCTCACCCCTTTAACCCATCAAGAATTTTTAGAAGTGACGACTTCTCTAGACCAAGAAGAAAAAATGGCCTTGCCCCAATCTCAAAACTATCAAACTAGTGGACCCAATCTCAAAAAATATCATAAAGAATTTACCGCTACTCTAACTAAACACCCCGAAGTAATCTGGGAAAATCTTAGCTTTTCTACTATCCCGAAAAACGCCGTTCATTTTTTCCCATTGACTAAATCAGTCCATAAAAAAACTACGCCTAAAGAAATTTTTAATGACCAAACCCGAGATTTATTCATTAAAAATCACCGAAATTTATTTAGTAGTTTAAAGGCAAAAATAATTCCTTTTTTACAAAATCCTCATAAAGAGAATTTTAAAATAATAGAAGAGTTTTTTAAAAAAAATATTTTTCTAGAAAAAATTTTTTCTTTCTCTAAAGAATTTTCTAAAAATCTTTTAAAAACTAACGAAGAAGTAAGGAAAAAAGAAGCTTATCTTCTCCTCAAAAAAGCAACTATTATCGAACGCTACTTAGAAATCGTGGCTAAAAGAGTTAAATAAGCTAAAATAAGTTTCGGGGAACGAATGCTAATAAAATAACGGCAGTAAGACAGTAGCTACAATGACACCTGTCCTGCGTCCATAGTTCACGGATTATCATTGGGGGCGCATTTATGGGAAAGCTTAGATTCTAAAAACCCAAACCTAAGCGCTCCCATAGATAAGTCTTTTCTTGCTACTCTTCTTTAGGGACAATCGATATCACAAATACTTGACGGAATTTTCCAACATAGGAGCCGTTAGCAGTAACTTCTACCCTAAAGGAATAGTCACTTACTGCTAAGCCTGCTTTTACTTTTATTTCTCCATTACTATCCACAGATATCGCAGAATCATTTCCTACTTTCGGGGTAAATGCAGTAGCATAACTAGCAGTTATTGTGCCTTTTGATGAGTTTTCTTTTTGACTAAATTTCCCAATAACTATACCGTCAGTATAACCCTCTTCCAAGATAATAGGGGAAGACACATTAATAGTAAAATCATTTTCATCAACAAAAGTTTGATTCGCTTCTACTTTCCCAATAACATTAAGCTCAAAAATATATGAGAAAGAGCCCTTATAGTTCCCCGTACCATTAATTACTACTTTAAATTGATTTAATCTACTTTTTATCTCTGATTTAAATGTGATCTCTCCATTCTCGCTTATCGCAACTTCATCTGGCCCAAGGGGATGAAAATCACCTTTTTGAGCAATAACAAAATCAGCAGTTACTCCTTCCTTAAGAGTAATATTCCCATACCTATCTCCAACTTGGTATTCTTCTTTGGTTATATAATCATACTTTATTATAAAATCACTTACTTTCATATTAATGGGTTCAATGACTATTTCATAAGTTTCTTCGATAAAGCCACCAGCGACATATTCCTCAGTACCAGTAATCTTTACAGTAAAATAATGTGTTCCAGCCGGCACTCCTTTATCTATCGTTATCTTCCCCTCTGCGTCTACGCTTACTGCATCTCCCGCAATGTTTGTGCTAATAGCAAAGTCAGCCGTTACTCCTTCATTGAGCTTAATCTCTCCGTAATTAATCCCCTCATCGTACCCAAACTCCACTCCAGTTGTTCCTACGGTAAAGGCATACCTATCTTTTACTTTAAAATCTTCTATCACTAGTTTGTAAAAGCCAGTCTGGTATTCCCCACTGTAGTTATCAGCACTAAACTTCGCTTTAAACTTATACACCCCAGCAGGCAACCCTTCCGATAAGATGACTTCATCATTTTCTATTCTAACATCACCTTCACCAAAAGACTTCCCATCCTCTGCAACAAACTCAACAACTTCAGCATTTAGTGTCCCTTTATAGGCCTGATCACTATAACTAATCTTAAGTATACTTTCTTCTGCATAATCAGGTTGTTTAGCTGGAATAGAAACAGAACTAAAAGAAATCTTTGAAGGATCTATATCTTCTTTCCCTTGGTCAGCGACAATCTTTAACTTCAACTCTTCTTCATAACTAACACTCTCATCTTCTTCATTATATCCATCCCCACTCAGTATAAAGGAATATTCCCCTTCTTTTAATCCAGCCCCTATTTCTATATTCCCATCTTTATCTACTGTTATTATTTTTTTCTCAGGGATTGATCCTTCAACGATATTAGCAAAAGGAACATCATCTTTCTTGATATCTTTGATGCTATAGTTAGCAAAATCTACAGAACTCCTTACAATTACTCCATAATTAAAAACATCATAACCTACCTCTTTCGTGATTAAACTAGTTGTTACACTAAAATCTTCTTTGGCTATCACCCCCTCACCAGCATTATCTTCATCGCTAATATTAGGGCTTACTGAATCTGATGAATTACCACAACTCACCAAAAATAGTAACACTATAATGAATAAATAGCTAATGCTCTTATAAGCTATTAAACTAAATCTATTCCCCCGTCTTTTTTTTTGATTAATTATCTTCATAATATATCCATCCTCCCATATTTATATTCATATATTAGGAATATTTTTAAAAAAATCAATAAAAATATAAAAAAATTCGAAATTAATTAGTAAGTTTTTTTAAAAATCTTAATCTAACAAAGAATACTTCAACTTTTAAGCAAAATTAAAATTGTAATTAGTGATATTCTGAGAAAAAAGGGGAAATATCTTTTTTATTTTTACTTACTCCCCAACTAAAAAATTCCACTCAAATCATGTCCTTTATTAAGAATGGAGTTGTACTTGCGGGGTTCGCTCTTTGGGCTGTCGCTATGTCCTTAGTTAGGTTTATTTCCCTAAAAACTGTATGGGAACGCTCATACTCTATCAGGCTCTAAACCTAAACTCAAGCGCTCCCATAGATAAGTCTTTTCTTGCTACTCTTTTTTAGGGACAACCGAGAGCCAAAATACTTGACGGAATTTTACAGTAAGTGAGTCATTTTGCTCAGCTTCCACATAAAATTTATAATCACCTACTTTTAAATCTTGTTTTATTTGCATCTCTTTAAAAGTAGTTGAAACAGTTATAATATCAGCGCTTTCTATTTTAGGGCTATTGATAACAGTATAAGTAGTTCTGAGTAATTGTGGCATTAGTGATAAGTCTTTGGGTCTAAATTTACCAAG
This sequence comes from Spirochaetota bacterium, assembly GCA_965277105.1. GTDB lineage: Bacteria > Spirochaetota > UBA12135 > COTS27 > CAXSBA01 > CAXSBA01. Next base: position 1,495,543 of record OZ255710.1, read on the forward strand.
AGTTTCATTATCACGATAGCCCTCTTCTAGGATAATGGGGGAAGAAGTATCAAAAGGAGTAACATTAGTATTGAAGTTAAATTCATTTTCATAAAGCAATTTTGTCCCCTCTGATTGAATAACATTAAGAGTAAACCCAGCTAAAAAAGATGATTCAGGGCCTTGATCATCAAGAGTAATTCGTACTGTAAAGTAATATTTTCCCTCATCCAACTGCTTTTTTAATGCGATATCCCCATTCTCGCTTACCTCAACTTCATCTGCTCCAAGATCATAGATAGAATTTTTCTCTTCAATAGAAAAACTACCCGTTACTCCTTCCCTAAGCGTAATCTTCCAAAAACTCTCATTCAGCTCATACCCTTTTTCTCTAGTTATATACTGATAATTTATTGCAAAATTAGTTGTATTTATAGGAGCAGGAATAATTTCTACTACATAGCTTTCTTCAACAGAACCACCACGAGCATACTCCCCAGTGCCAGTAATCTTTACCTTAAAAGTATGTATCCCAGAAGGAACTCCTTGGGCTATGGTTATATTCCCTTCTTGGTCTACGTTTACTCCCCTTCCCGGTATGTTTTCACTAATAGAAAAGTTAGCCGTCACTCCTTCATTGAGCTCAATCTTCCCGTATTCAACATCGTCTCCAAACATCGCTTCAGTTCTTTTTGTGCTGAATCTATATCTGCCTTTCACCTCTAATTCTTCTATCTCTAGTTTAAAAAATTCAGTCTGGTATTTTCCGTTGTACTTATCACCGCTAAACTCTAGTTTAAATTGATACTCCCCAACCGGTAAATCTTCCGATAAAAAAACAAATTCCTGTTCTATTTTTAATTTACTAGTAAAAGATTCAAGATCTCGTCCAGCAACATCAACAATTTTAACATTTAGTCCACTCTTATAATTGGGATCAGCATAATTAATTCTAATTATATCTCCTGTTTCATAATTTTTTTGCCTAAATATAACTATGCGCCCTAGGGCATAACTCCCCCCTGCCTCTTTATAAAGAAAAGAAATCTTCGAGCTATCTATATCTTCTTTTCCTTCGTCAGGGACGATATCTAGCCTTAGCTCTTTTTCAATTTTACCACTATATCCGTTTTCACTATCTCCTTCAACTAGCAATTTAAAAGAGTACTCTCCCTCTTCTAATCCAGTTTTTACTTTTATCTGCCAAGAACCATTATCATTAACCACTGTTATTATCTTTTCCTCAGAGTTTGAGTCTGCCACGACATTAGGAAAAGACTTTCCGTCTTTCTTGAGATCTTTGATATCAAACTTAAATTGCTTAGCGCTATTCAAGGTAATTGTTCCATAATTGGGATCACTATAGCCAGCCTCTTTGGTCAGAAAACCAGTTTTTATACGAAAATCATTTTCGGTTATGACATAGGGGTCTTCTCCGTTATTATTCTCTCCGTTAGAACTTACTGGATCTGATGAGCTATTGCAGCTCGTCAAAAATAGTAACCCTACTATCAAAAAGCAACTAACGCTTTTACAGGCTACTAAGGCAAACCTTTTACTCCATTTGTTTTTTTGATTAATTGTTTTCATATTATTATGTTCTCTTATTTTTATAGAATATTATTATTCTTTTAATTAATTTAATATTACATTATATTATATTTTTTATACTCTTTTCAAAGAAAACAACTATTATCCAGCGCTACTTAGAAAAATGGTGACTAAAAGAGATAGTTAAAAAATTAGCTAAACTAAAATAAGTTTCGGGAGAATGATAAAACTAGAAAAATCCTCACGATAACTCTTCCTTGCGTCAGTAGTTCGTTCTTGGGAGTTTGTCATTCAAAGTTTATCGTTGGGGGCAGATTTATGGGAACGCTCATACTCTATCAGGTTCTAAACCTAAGCGCTCCCACAGATAAGTCTTTTCTCCCTACTTTTCTTTAGGGACAATCGATACCACAAATTTTTTACTGAAAGTTCCCGAATAAGGAATACCGATGAAGGCAAGTCTTACATAAATGGGATAATTACCTACCCCTAAACCTGCCCTTAGATCTAATTGTCCAGGAATACTCGGGCTAACACTTATCGCATATATGCTCCCTGCTCTCGGATTGTCACCAAAAGAATACGTAGGGGTTATTATACCTTTTTCTTTTTTCGAGTCTTCTTTTTGGCTAATTCTTCCAAGAATTACGTGGGCGGGACCATAGCCCTCTTCTAGAGAAATAATTGGAGGTATATCAAAATTAAAATCATTTTCATCAACAAAAGTTTCGCCCGTTACTTTTTTAATAATATGAAGAATAGGAACTTCTGAATAAGATCCTTGATAGTTCCCAGTACCAGTAACCCGTACCATAAAGCCCCAGAATCCAATATCCAATTGCTCTTTTAATGTGATATCTCCACTCTCGTTTATCTCAATTTGATTTGGTTTAAGTTTACGATAAAGATTATCAAGCTCTGTTGATTCAATAATATCAATGTCAGCCGTTACTCCTTCCCTAAGAGCAACCTTCCACAAACTCTCATCTACTTTGTAGCCTTTTTCTCTGGTTAAATACCTATAATTTATTATTAAATCACTACTTTCTATATTAATGAAATTAGTGTCAGTATTATTTCCTTCGGTATTATTTCCTTCGGTATTATTTCCTTCGGTATTATTTCCTTCGGTATTATTTCCTTCGGTATTATTTCCTTCGGTATTATTTCCTTCGGTATTATTTCCTTCGGTATTATTTCCTTCGGTATTATTTCCTTCGGTATTATTTCCTTCGGTATTATTTCCTTCGGTATTATTTCCTTCGGTATTATTTCCTTCGGTATTATTTCCTTCGGTATTATTTCCTTCGGTATTATTTCCTTCGGTATTATTTCCTTCGGTATTATTTCCTTCGGTATTATTTCCTTCGGTATTATTTCCTTCGGTATTATTTATTCTTTCGTCATTATCAGAACTTACTGGATCTGATGAGCTATTGCAGCTCGTCAAAAATAGTAACCCTACTATCAAAAAGCAACTAACGCTTTTACAGGCTACTAAGGCAAACCTTTTACTCCATTTGTTTTTTTGATTAATTGTTTTCATATTATTATGTTCTCTTATTTTTATAGAATATTATTATTCCTTTAATTAATTTAATATTACATATTATATTATATTATATTATATTATATTATATTATATTATATTATATTATATTTTTTATACTCTTTTCAAAGAAAACAACTATTATCCAGCGCTACTTAGAAAAATGGTGGCTAAAAGAGATAGTTAAAAAATTAGCTAAACTAATTCGACAAATTCTTCTCGATTAAAACATCTAGCAAAGCAATAAAGTCATCGAAAGAAACTTTTTTCTTTAAAGCACTTTCCACTAGCATCAGCAATGAAGCCGGAGCATTCCCGGCAAGTGGAGGGTTTTTATCGAGGTTAGTGGGGAAAGCATAGCCATTAGCAATATTTTTAATAAAAAAATTTCTTGATGAATCTTCCGGGTATTGAAGTAAAATAGGGTACAGTTTTTTTAGCATAGTTATCCTATCAACCGTTTCCATAGTTTTACCGAAGGCACTAGAAGTTTGTATGAGATTTACTATTCTATTAGTTGAAGAGGTTTTATTTTCTCCAGCAGCATGAAAAAGAGCCGGGTTGAAAAAAATAGCATCTCCTTTTTCTAACGGGAGTTGCACAAAATTATCCCGGCAGTAATCAATAAATTTTTCATCCCTAAAAGCTAGGTAGCCTAAATCGTAAAGTTGGGAGAAGGGAAGAAGATAAGTAGGCCCAGAGGCTAAAGGCATATCGCAGTGAGCGATGGCTCCTTGCAGAGTAAGTAATTGGGAAGCAATTTGCATACTTAAAGGAAAACCGCTAATCACTTCGTTACTTTGAAAACCTAAATGATAATCACGATGAGCAACCTGAGATTTCCCTCCCGGTTTAACGATATTAACTTGAGCTGTAATCTCATAATAAGGCCCCAGCCAAACTTCATGCACGAGATTGAACAAGGGGTTTTTATAGTAGTGGAAAAAAACTTCGGGGTTAGCCAAGCAAACTTTTTCAAAAGAATTCCAAATCCTATCATTAGCGTTCGGACTAGCGAAGTGATCGCCTTTGCTGTAATTGTTGTTTTTTTCGTTAGCAATAATCTCTTGAAAAGAGATATTACTTTTATCAATACTCGTTAAATCAGAATAAAATTTTTTAATAACGATTACACCTGATTCATTTTTTAAAATATGGTGCAACTCGTTTTTCAAAAGGATAGTTTCTTCAGGGTTAGTGAGATAAATCTCTCGCAATTTTTCACCTTGGTAAAGCGGGATATTTTTTTGGATGACTTTGGTAAAGGTTAGGGAAGTTTTTTCTAATTGCCTACCACAAACTCTTTTGAATGCTTCTAAATCAATATCCTCAAAATTAACGAACTGTTTTTTCGTTTGTTTTTTCATTTTAGTCCTTTCTTTAATTTTCCCCTATTTTAAAATTTTATTATAAATTATCTTTTTATCATTAATAATTTTTTTATTATAAGAGAATTATAATAGCGTTTTTATCGAAGTGGTCCCCGATTAATTTTAGTATTTTATGCTATACTATGGCTAAATGAAAGAAGATTATTCTAAACGAGAAATTAATAAAAAAATAGAAAAAATATTTACCGGAGAACCAGCCAACAAAAAAACACTCTCCAAGCCTTCTTATAAAAAGTTACCTTTAAAAAATTTACCTAGAATAATAGTCGCCCTGCTTTTTCTTGGGCTAATGGGTTTTAGTTGGTGGTATTATTTTTCGGGTAAAGCCACTAAACCCTTAGAGCTTATCTCATTAAACGAGTCTTACTTTTGGGAATTAACTCAACCAATTATTGCCACGCCTATATTATCAGATATTAACAATGACGGGACTAGCGATCTTATCGCTGGGGATTTAGCGGGAAATATTTATGCCCTAGATGTTTTACAACAAAAAGAAATTTTTAACTTTAAACTCCCACAGGGAATACTTGCTCCTTTAAGTAAAGTTCAAGTGTCCGCTGGGGATAGCGAGCAAATATTAGCCACTGACCAGCAGGGAAATTTTTACGTTTTAAATAAACAAGGGAATTATTTATACGAGTCGAGGAAGGAATTTTTTAATGAGCCCATTTGGAGCAAAGGAAGTTTTCTCCCACCTTTAAAAAAAGGAAGTGGTGGATTGATTATTTTAACTAGCGAAAAAGGAACCCTCTGGGGAGTGGATGCCCGCTATGGAGAAGTCATTTGGGAAAATAAATCTTCACCACTACAAGGGCAGTCCCTCTTTCCAGCTCCAGTAGTAGTTAGAGAAAAAAATCATTTAGGCGTAATAGCGGTAAGCCAAGATGGGGGAGTAGGTTTTTTCGATGTTACTAATGGCTTTTTGCAGTGGCATTATGCCTTGAAAGAAAATATTAAATCTTCTCCGATTATCGTTCGGTATAAAAACGAAACCTTGATTTTCATCATTACTCTAAATGGACGTTATGCTTTTTTAAACTTAACTGGCGAAGAAATAATCTCCGGGGAAATAGACGACAGTTTTGTCAGCACACCTAGTCAAATTCATTCTAAAAAAAATAGTCCTAAAATAGTTTTGGGGAGTAATCGCGGCAATTTATATTACCTAAATTATCAGGATCTTGACAACGTCAAAGTTGAAAAGATTCAGAATTTTTCTACCGCTACTAGTGACGCTATTATTAGCAGTCCAGTAATAGTGGATTTGAACTTTGACAAGGAAGAAGACATTGTGGTGGTAACGAGAAATGGCCGAGTTGGGTTACTAAACGGAGCAACCGGGGAGCTTTTTTTACCACTATTTCAAGTAGGCAGTAAAGTAACCGCTACTCCTTTAATAGCTGACATTAATAACGACCGAAATCTAGAAATTATCATCGCTGGAGAAGAGGGGAAAATATCTTTTTTGTCTTTACTGACTTCCCCTGCTCAGCAGTTCCCGGCTAATGCGGTGCTTTGCGGGGAGTTTTTAAAAAATTCCCTCAACCAAAATAACTTTAAAAAGTAACTATTACCCAGCGCTACTTAGAAAAATGGTGGCTAAAAGAGGTAGTTAAAAAATTAGCTAAACTAAAATGAGTTTTGGGAGAATGATAAAACTAAAAAAATCCCCACGATAACTCTTCCCTGCGTCAGTAGTTTATTCTTCGGGGTTTGTCGTTCAAAGTTTATCGTTGGGGGCGGATTTATGGGAACGCTCATACTCTATCAGGTTCTAAACCTAAACCCAAGCGCTCCCATAAATAAATCTTTTCTTGCTACTCTTTTTTAGGGACAACGGAGAGCACTAGTCTTTTCACAAATCCTCCGACATAGGGGTCCGTAGCATCAATTTCTATGGAAAAGGTATGAACACCTACTTCTAAGCCTGCTTTTAATTTTACTTCTCCAGTAGTCTCTTCTCTGATTATCTTATCATCGTGTAATGCTGAAGAATATTTGCTCGAAAATTTAGTAAAAGATCCAGCATTTATTGTGCCTACTGGTGAGTTTTCTTTGGAGCTAATTTTCCCAATAACCGTACCATCAGCATACCCTTCTTCTAAGGAAAAAAATAAAGGAACATCAAAAGTAAAGTCATTTTCATCAACGAAAGTTTTCCCAGGCCCTATCTGAATAACTTTAAAACCGAAATTATACGTAGAATCTCCCTGATAATTTCCAGTACCATTAATTCCTATTCCAAAGTAATAGGTTCCCTCATCTAACTGTTTTTTTAATGTAATATCTCCACTTTCGCTTATCGCAATTTCATTTGAACCAATAGTGGTAGTGAAGAATATTTCGTCACTAATAAAAAAATCAGCCGTTACTCCTTTCTCAAGAGTAATCTTGCCATAACTCTCACCCACTTCGTAGCCTTCTTCTCTAGTTATATAATAATAATTTATTGCAAAATCAGTTGCATTTATAGGAGCAGGAGTAATTTTTACTGTATAGCTTTCTTCGACTGAACCACCACGAGCATACTCACCAGTGCCAGTAATCTTTACCTTAAAAGTATGTTCCCCAGCAGGCACTCCTTGGGCTATCTTTATATTCCCCTCTGTGTCTACGCTTACTCCCCCTCCCGCTATGTTTTCACTAATAGAAAAGTTAGCCGGCACTCCTTCATTGCGCTCAATCTTCCCGTATTCAATCTCCTCATCGTATCCGTACTCCGCTTCAGTTGTTCCTTTGGTGAAGTTATACCTGCCTTTCACTCCTAATTCTTCTACCACTAGTTTAAAAAATCCAGTCTCGTATTTCCCGTTGTACTTATCACCGCTAAACTTCGCTTTAAGCTTATACAACCCAACCGGTAACTCTTTCGATAAAATGACATCTTGGTATCTTGTATCGTTTTCTATTTGTTTTATTTCTACATTATCAATAAAAGACTCTCCATCTTCTCCAACAAACTCAACAAATTCAAGATTTAGCGTATTCACATAACTGGGTTCAAAATAAGAAAACACAAATGTACTCCCTGTATAATCTTTTTGTATAGTTTTTATACCATTCCCAAGTATAGTAATCTTCAAAGGGTCTATATCTTCTTTCCCTTCGTCAGGGACGATATCTAGCTTGAGCTCTTCTTCGAAGCTCCCACTATATCCTTTTGCACTATTTCCATCAACTGTCAATGTAAAGGAGTACTCCCCCTCTGCTAATCCAGCTTTTACGCCTATTCTACCGAAAGAATTCACTGTTATTATCTTTTCCTCAGAATCTGAGCCTGCCACGACATTAGAAAAAGACTCTCCATCTTTCTTGAGATCTTTGATCCCAAACTTAAATTGCTTGTTATCATCGTAAAAACTTGTTCCATAATAGAAATCACCATAACCTCCCGCTTTGTTTAAGAAACTAGTGTGTACAAAAAAATCTGCTTCGGTTATCACATAGGGGTCTTCTCCGCTAGGACTTACTGAATCTGATGAGCTATTGCAGCTCGTCAAAAATAGTAACCCTACTATCAAGAAGTAGCTAACGCTTTTATAGGTTACTAAGGCAAACCTTTTACTCCATTTGTTTTTTTGATTAATTGTTTTCATATTATTATGTTCTCTTATTTTTAATGATTGTATATTATATTATTGAAACTACTGAGAAGAAAGAAATCTTTTAATAAAGCAAAACAGCATAGTATCAAAATTCTAAAAAATAGCATTTTTTTTGTTGTTTGTTATCGATAACTATTGTTTTTTTTTAGCATTGTTTATGCCTCCTAAGTTAGACCATAGAATAGCTTTTCTCTTTTTTAAAACCAAAACACCATAATATAATTAATTAATTAATTTTTGCTTTTTTATGTGATTAAAGTGTTTAAAAAGATTCTAGGACTAGATATTGGACAAAAGCACATTGGCTGTGCTCTAGCTGATTTTAACGGCATTACCATTGAACCCCTAGCGAGCCTTAAAAGAGAAAGTAATTCCTTGTGCTTGCCGGCTATCAAGCAAATTGTTAAAAAGCATTTCATCAAAAAAATTGTTATTGGTTACCCGCTAACCTTAGATAATAAAATGAGCAGTTCTACGAAAAAAGTGAAAGGTTTTATTAAAAAGCTGCAAAATCATTTAGAAGACGTCGAAATCCAGGCCATTCACGAAGGGCTATCTTCCTGGGCGAGTAAAGCTAATTTCCCCCACTTGCATTTAAGGAAATCAACTACCCCGGTTAATATTGATAGTTTTGCTGCTCGAGAAATTCTTCAAACGTATTTTTATCAACAAACGATAAAAAATCGACAACCATGATCAAAGCCTTAGAAGAAGAAGTTATTAACAAAATAGCAGCTGGCGAAGTCATTGAAAAACCAGCTTGTATCGTTCGCGAACTACTCGATAACTCCTTAGACGCTAAAGCTAAAAACATTACTATCAAAATAAGCTTTAACCCTTTTTATATAAAAATAGAAGACGATGGCGACGGGATAGCCCAAGAGCAAGTAACCTTAGCCTTTAAAAGGCATACTACCTCTAAAATCACTTCCCTAAATGATATTTACGACTTAAAAACTCGAGGATTTCGCGGGGAAGCCCTAGCGGCTATTGCCTCGGTGTCCGAAGTAAAAGTAGTAACCAAAACAAAGTTAGCCGAAGTGGCAACGGAGTTAACTTTAAGGGGAGGAGAAATCCTCAACCAAAAAGAAGTAGCCGGCAATCAAGGGACTAGCATTACGATAAAAAATTTATTCTACAATGCACCGGTTCGAAAAAAATTTATTACTACTATAAATAACCAAGGCCAGATTCAAATTAAAGCACAAGAGAAAAAAAATATTAAAGAAGAAATTATCCACCATATTCTAGCTTCCGCCAATGTTTCGTTTAATTATTACTTTACAAGCGAAAAAAAAATCGAAGAAATGCAAGTGCCCGCTAGTTTAAGTTTAAAAGATAAAATTGATCTTTTCTTCACCAATAAAAATAGTCCTAGTAAAATTGCCCATCATTTAATCCCACTAAACCAAGAGTATAACGGATTTCAAATTAAAGGGTACCTAACCGATTTAACTATAAGAGAAAAAAATAGTAGGCAACAATTCCTTATTATGCATAATAGGGTAGTTAAAGACTATCGTTTTACCAAAGCCCTACAAAATGCTTACTTTAGCCGTTTACCGGGGGGGACTTATCCTATGGCTTTTGTTCAAATAATTCCTCCACAAAAAACTGTAGATATCAATGTTCATCCCCAAAAAAAAGAAGTTCGCTTTAAAAACAATCAAGACTTTTTTCAGGCAATCTATTACAGCGTTAAAGCTTCTCTAGACGAGCTTATTGTCAAAAAGCAACGTGAGCAGCTAGCTAAGAGTGCCACTGCTTTTTATAATCCCCCGATAGATTCCTATGAAGAGCCAACGCTCACGTTTAACCAAGAAAAAAGTTCTCTTTTAGAAAATCCTCTTACTAAAAACTTTTCCCCCTCACGAGAAAATGAAAAAATCCCGCAAGCAGAAAAAGAAGTAAAAAATAGCCAAGAGCATTACCCTCAAATAAAAAACTCTCCTTTTTTGCTAAACGAAAATTTCACCGTCTTAGGGCAAGTAGCCCTTTGCTATATTGTTTTTGTTATTGGCGATGATCTTTATCTAACCGACCAACACGCTGCTCATGAGCGGATTAATTTCGATAAAATTAATGACTCACTTCAACATAGTAAGCTCACTAGTCAAAACCTTCTTATCCCCCTTATTCTAGAAAGGGACGCCCTAGAAAAAGAAATTATTTTAGAGAAAAAAAAGTTATTAGCAAAATACTCACTAGAACTAGAAGACTTTGGGGAGAAAAATTTAAGGCTACTTAGTTATCCTAGTTTTATTAAAGAAGAAAAACTTCCCGAGGTTGTCAGTGATGTTTTAGAGGCAATCGTAGAAAAAGGGAATATTACCCTAGAAGATTTGAGTCAAAAAATCGTTGCTCGTATGGCCTGCCGGATGTCGGTGATGAAAGGAGATGCTTTAACTAAAGAAGAGATGAAAGCTATTATCCAAGAAGTCTATGAGAAAGATTACATTCACACTTGCCCCCATGGTCGTCCTTTTGTGAAAAAAATTTCCACGCAAGAGTTAGCTGGTTTTTTTGAACGAAACAAACATATTCTTTAAATACTTTTTTTTAAGATAGTTCACTAAATTTTTTTAAGATATTGCTGAAAATATTTTTTGGTTGGCTCTACTTAAAGGCAAATGCTCTATTTCTTCTGCCGTAAAAAAATCCATTGTAAAATTTTCTTGTTTAAAAAAATTTTCTAAAAACTCGGCCTGATAAACTTCATAAAGTATTTTATATTTGGTGTAAAAATGAGTGAAGTGAGTAATTTTTTCTCGAAAGGAAATTCTCATCTGATACTTTTTAGAAAAAGCTCGTTCTAATGCCAAGTGTTCCAAAAGTGGGTGATGCTCAAGGGTGGGGAACTGCCACATTTTGTTTAAACGATTTTCTTGTTTTCGTAACTCTAAAAGAAATTTATTTTTTTCCTTAAAGATAAAACTAGTTGAATGGACTTGAATTATTTTTTTTTTAACAGACAAAGGATATTCGCTAATTATTTTTTTTTGATAAGCCAAACAACCACTGGCAACTGGGCAAGAAGTGCATAAGGGATTTTTCTTAAAACAAATTAAAGCCCCTAACTCAAAAAGGGCTTCGTTAAAAAAATAATTTTTTTTAGGATAAAAATTTTTTTCAGAGTACTCATTGATAACTTGTTTAACTTTCGAACTATTTATCGTTCCTTTTAAAAGAAGAAGCCTAGAAAAAATCCTAAAAACATTCGTGTCAATGGCCATCACTTTTTTTTTAAAAGCAAAGTGCAAGATGGCTTTAGCAGTATAGTCACCTATTCCTGGCAAGGTTATAATCTCTTCATAGTTATTAGGAAATTTCCCGTTAAATTTTTTTTCTACAATAAGTGCGGTTTTTCTTATTTGTAAAACCCTTCGATAATAGCCAAGACCTTGCCAAGACTTTAAGACTTTCTGCTCGCTAGCTTTTGCTAAAGTAGCTATAGAAGGATACTCTCTCATCCACTTTTGATAATAGGGAATAACGGTTTTCACTTGGGTTTGCTGGAGCATTACCTCGCTAATCCACACACTATAAGCACTTCGCTCTCGGCGCCAAGGAAGGTCTCGAGCATTTGCTTTAAACCAAAAAAATAATTTTTCATAGAAATTATCCATAAAATAAATTATACTACTATATGAACTAACTGTGATTTAGTCAAGCAGATTATGGCATTCTACTAAAAACCTTTAAATTAAAAAATATCTTCATTATTTTTAACAAAAAACAAGGTATAATTTGATTGCAGTTCTATAGTTGATGTCCATTTTTAGCCAAAATAAAATCATCCAAAATTTGCAGAAAATCCTTGCTTTAGGAATAGCAGAAGACATCGGAAATGGAGATATTACCACTTTAGCGGTTACGACGAATATTAATGCCAAAAAGTTTAAAAAAAAAGCGGTGATTATTAGTAAAAGCAAAGGAATTGTAGCCGGGCTTTCCTTAGTCAAGACTATTTTTACTTCTAAAAAGATTAAAGTCCAACTTAATCGAAAAGATGGGGATAAAATCGAAAAAGGGGATACCTTAGCTACTCTACAAGGTGATTACCCTGGGATTGTAAGCTATGAAAGGATAGCGCTTAATTTTCTCCAAAGGCTTAGTGGGATTGCTAGTTTAACCCATGAATTTCAAGAAAAACTGAAAGGAAGCACTATAAAGATTTTAGATACAAGAAAAACCATCCCGGGTTATCGCCTTTTAGAAAAATACGCGGTGTATTTAGGTGGTGGGCAAAACCATCGTTTTTCTTTAAACGATGAGTACTTATTAAAAGATAATCACGTTGATTTTGTAGGAGGAATAACTCCGGCTATCAATAAAATAAAAGAGCACCAAGGAAAAAAGAAGAAACGCAAATTAACCGTAGAATGTCGCTCGCTAAAAGAAGTTGAGGAGGCAAGCCAGCACCCTTTAGTAGATCAAATCCTTTTAGATAATTTTTCTCTATTTTCTCTAAATTCTTTAAAAAAAGCAATTAATACTATTAAAAAAAATAATCAAAAAATGCAAATCGAAGTAAGCGGCAATGTAAATTTAAAAAACTTAACCCTTTATAAAAAACTACCCATTGATTATTTAAGTAGTGGAGCAATAACTCATTCGGCACCCGCTCTTGATATTTCTTTAAAGTTGCTAGATTAATGCGACCTTTAATTATCGAATCCAACTCGAGGATTTTACTAGAAACCCAAGCAGATGGTTTTTTAGAAGCTAAAGAAAAAATCTCTTCTTTCTTAGAGCTGGTAAAATCTTTGAATGTTTTTCATATTTATGCAGTGACTAGGGTTTCTTTGTGGAATGGTTTTACTAAAGGAATTAATTACACCACTATTAAAAAAATTTTAGAAAATTATTCTAAATACCCGCTGCCTAGTAAAGTTTTAAGTTTTATCAAAGAGAGTTTTGAGAATTTTAATTTAATTAAAATAACCACTTACGATGAAAAACATGATTTAATTGAAAGCAAAAAACCACAAGAACTTAAAGAGATTATTCAAAATTTAGAAAGCGAAATAAAAGACGCCATTCAAATTAAACACGATAAAATTATCCTAGCTAATAAAGCTAGAGGAATATTCAAGTCAAATATGATTAACCTCGGCTACCCGGTTAATGACTTCACCAAATTTATTGACGGGGACCCTTTAGTCCTGACTTTAAAAAAAGACAAGCTCACTTTAAGGCAATACCAGCAAGAAGCCAAGGAAGCTTTCCTAGAAGAATCAAAATACGGCAAAGGGGCTATGGGGCTCATCATTCTCCCTTGTGGAGCCGGTAAAACAATTGTCGGGATTGCTATTTTAGCAGCCTTGAAAATGACCACTTTAATTATCACCCCTAATGTGGTAGCCCTACGCCAGTGGAAAAAAGAACTACTAGAAAAAACCACTATTAAAGAAGATGACATTGGCGAATACTCGGGGATTGTTAAAGAAATAAAAAAAATTACCTTAACGACTTATCAAATTCTTACCTACCGGAAAAATCGCGAAAGTGATTTTCACCATTTGTTTTTGTTCCAAAAAAAAAACTGGGGATTAATCATTTACGATGAAATTCATATGCTCCCGGCTAAAGTTTTTCGTTACGTAGCTAGTGTGCAGTCGAAAAGAAGGTTAGGACTCACCGCCACTTTAGTTCGTGAAGATGGCAACGAAAAACAAGTTTTCTCTTTAGTTGGACCTAAAAAATATGACGTTTTTTGGAAGGACTTGGAAAAGATTAATTTTCTAGCAAAAGTTAGTTGCTTTGAGGTGAAAGTGGATATGGGAGAAGAAATTTTAAACGAATATTACAATACCTCTAGTGAAAAAGAAAAATACAAACTAGCAAGCATCAACCCGCAAAAAACTCGCTTAGTTGAAAAAATTATTAATAAATTTAAAAGCCATCAAATTATTATTATTGGCCATTATTTAGATCAATTAGAAATAATTGCCGAAAAATTTCAAGCCCCTCTACTTACCGGTAAAACCAATTATCTAACTAGGCAAAAAATTTACAGCCAATTCAACCAAGGAAAAATTAACCTTATCGTAGTTTCTAAAATTGCCAACTTTGCCATTGATCTTCCTAATGCCGAGGTAGCTATTCAAGTCTCAGGAACTTTCGGATCAAGGCAAGAAGAAGCCCAACGCTTGGGGAGAATCATTCGCCCTAAAAACAAAGGCAGCAACGAAGCGTATTTCATTTCCTTAGTAACCCGCTATACTAGAGAAGAAATTTTATCGCAAAACCGCAAAGGATTTTTAACCACTCAAGGCTACACTTATCAAGTAAAATACGAAGAAAATTTAAACTTTAATGACGAAAAATAACAATGAGGAATTATTCCGAACTGCTTGCGGTTTTAGATTTTTGGCAAAAAACTAATTCCCTATTAAAAGTTGTTTTTGTAAGTGGGGAAGAAGACACCATTACCCTTAAACGCTTTTCTCACATTAATGGGCAAGTTACGCTAGAATTTTTTTCTCAAAAGAAAGAAAAAGTCATTAGTGAAGAAGTTAGTAGTTTCCAATCCATCAACAACCAGCCATTAAGTTTTTTTAATATCCCAGAGCAAACAAGCATTACAGAAGAAAGTCTTCTCAACAAAGCAAATAACGAACCTTATGAAAAATGGGATTTGCTTTACGATAACAACTTTAAAGAAAATAAATTTATTTTTACGGTTTCGAGTTTAACTGATGAAATAAAAAAAACTTTAACCGATAAATTTCAGAGAATTTGGGTGAAAGGCGAAATTAGTGAGGCCACCGTTTCGTTTAGCGGGCATATGTTTTTAAGTCTAAAGGATGAAGATGCAACCCTCAACCTCGTAATATTTAAAAGTCAACTAAAAAAAATGAGATTTCAACCCGAAGTAGGATTAAAAGTAGAATGTTTCGGCAGTATTTCCTTATACGAAAAAAGAGGAAGCTACCAACTAATAGTAGAAAAAATGCTCCCCGAAGGGCAAGGAGAATTGGATTTAGCTTTTAAGCAGCTATATGAAAAATTAAAACAAAAAGGGCTTTTTGACTTAGCCACTAAAAAATCAATTCCCACCTACCCCGAAAAAGTAGCCATCATTACTAGCCCTAGAGGGGCGGCCCTGCAAGACATTTTACGAACTATTGATTTAGAATACCCCGAATTAGAAATATTTATTTTCCCCGTTACTGTTCAAGGGGATAAAGCCCACGAAGAAATAGCGACTATGATAGAGTATGTGAATAGGCTACATTTAGGCCTTGACCTGATTATCCTTACGAGAGGAGGAGGATCAAAAGAAGACCTTTGGTGCTTTAATCAAGAAAAGTTGGCCTATGCCATTTATAATTCTTCCCTACCGATTATAACCGCTATTGGCCACGAGGTGGATTATACTATTGCTGATTTGGTCGGCGACTACCGAGTCGCTACCCCCACGGCTGCTGCTGAAAAAATTAGCAGAGAAAAAAAAGAACTAATCTACCAATTAAACGAAAAAATATCGAGCTGGGTTTTTTTAATGGGAAATAAATTAACTCAATTAAAAGAGCGCCTTAACTTTTTCTCTAAAAAAATTTTTTTAAACCAATTTCAATTTACTATCAATAATCAAAAAAAAGAATCCCTCCACTTAGAAAAAAGTTTATTCTCATTAATGAAAAATCAACTAAAATCCAAAGGGCTTTACTTATCAGTTTTACGAGAAAAAATCATTGCGGCCTCTCCTCAAGAGATTTTGAAAAAAGGGTATTATCTTATTAAAAAGGAAGAAAAGATTATTAGCGATATAACTAAAATCAATAGCGGAGAAATGATTAGCTTGGAAAATCATCAAAGCAAAAGAAAAGCTAAATTATTATAATTCTTACTAAGAAAATTAATGGCCTGGCTTTTTATCGACACCAGTGACGACTGCCTTTTTTTAGCAATAAAAAAAAACGATAATTATTTTTATGATGCTTCTTCTTTAAAAACTGGCGATTTTCAAGTTGCTTTTTTTAATCAGCTCCATAACTTCCTAAAAACAAATGAAGTTGATCTTAAAGAAATCAGCAAAGTGGGGGTTATTCAAGGAGGAGGGGCTTATAGTACTATTCGAGTAGGTATTTTGTTTGCTAAAACATTAAGCGTTTTTTATCATATTCCTTTAGTTGCCTTAGGGGTCAATCATTTTTTATTCTCAGCAAAAAAGAAAGAAGAATTCTTCCTAGTAAAAAGCAATGACACTCATTATTTTTTGTATTTTTGTCATAGGGAAAAGATGAAAAAATGTTGGCTATTAAACTTAAGGCAGGTTAAAGAGCTCAGTAATCCAAAAAAATGGGAAGAAGTTACCAAGTGGGATTTTGCTTCAGAAGAGAAAAAAAGCCTAGAAAAAATAAAAAGAAAAAACGATAATAAATGGCTTCATTTTGTGGGGTTTAACCAAAAAGATTTGCCGGAGATAAAAAAAAGTTTTCTTACTTGGGAAAGTAGCATTGCAAAATTAAAAAAAAACAACTACCAAAAAGTAATGGAAAAATATTTTAGTAGCGAGGAATACTTGGCGAACCCATTAACTCTAACCCCTTGGTACATTGAACGAATGACGGGAAAGCAAACGAAGATTGTGAGAAGTTAGTTAGTAAAATTTTCACTAGATTGTCATCATTATTATCCCAAAATAAAACAACACTAACCCCATCAATACCTGAAGGACTTTAATCATTAGCCCCGAACGACTTAGGGTTTTGGTGATTTTATGAGATAAGATAGTCATCCCGGAAAACCAAGAAAATATGATACTAGCATGGATTAAAACTAAAATAAAAGAATAGAAATAATTTTTGAAAGAACTTAAAAACTGCGGGAAGACGGCTAAGTAAAATACCAATACTTTAGGATTAAGTATTTGAGTAAAAAATCCTTCTAAAAAACTTTCTCTATAACGAACAAGGGAAGCGTCACCTAAAATTTTCTTAAAGCTATCATTCATTGTAGTTTTACGGCTAATGACATTTGCTATTGTTTTTATTCCAAGATACATTAGGTAAGCAGCTCCTAAAATTTTTATGGTAAAATAAATTTTTGGGGAGTTAATAATAATAATGGATAACCCCAAAATCGCTAAAGCACCATGAATAAAAGTAGCAATAAAAAAACCAGTTATATTAGCTAAGGAATGTCGGGCTCCTAGATGTGACAATGTTTTAGTGATTAACGCTAAATTCGGGCCAGGGGATACGACTAAAACAAGAGAGATAAACGAAAACTCTAAGAGAGGAGAACTATTCATTTTTTTACATGAATCGCAACTATTGCTATTTATTAGTCTCTAAAATAAATAAGCAGTTATTTTTTAGGTTGGAAAAGTTTTTCGTGGGTCTCGCTTAAAAGTTTTTGTAAAGGGATATTAGGCGGGATTTTTTCTTTATCTATTTTAGCAATGTTTTCAGGGGTAGCAAATTTTCCCGGGAACCAATGCCCTTCGCTTTCCAGCATATTATAACGATAATAACCATAGTTTTCCATATCGAAGCATTTCCACATTTTTCTAAAGCGAAGAATTTCCGGAATGTTAATCTGCGAAGGATCGTTTAATAGCTCATAACCTAAATAATCACTAAACGGGTCTTTTAAAGTTTGTTGTTCGAGCTTAAGATGAATTTTTTTCTCCATTTCTCCCCAAGGAGCGGTTGCTGGGAAAATACCTTCCATTTCTTGATAATGTTCTTCTTCGGTCATCCCAAAAGAAAGGGTATGAACGGCATTTAAGCGAAGGCAAAAGCGAGCATTAAACTGGATAGGCGTTAAAGGGGCGGTAAGTTCTCTTATTAACGGGGAAGGATTAAAAAGTTGCCCTCCTTTATCATTAGGAGAAATAATGAAAACCCCCATGTCCTTTTCTTGGGCAAGTTCCACGGCGGCTAAATTCCTTTGAAAAAAATAATAGTAATGCAGATTAACAAAATCAAATCTGTCGGTCTCTAAAGCTTTTAGAATTATCCCCATCGGGGCGTGGGTACTAAAACCAATATTTTTAATAATCTTTTCTTCTTTCATTTTATAAAGAACATCAAGTGGTCCCCCTTTTTGCCGAGCAATATCAAGGCGCTCCAAAGTGTTAATCCCATGCCAAGCATAAAAATCAAAGTAGTCCATTTTTAATGTTTTGAGCTGCTCTTCAATAGTTCTTTTGGTTTCATCACCGGTTTTAGGCCAACCTTTGGTCATAAACAAATAATCTTCTCGAGGAATCTTTAAAATGTCATTTAAAACTTTCCCATAAACCTGTTCACTAAGCCCATAACCATAAGCTGTTTCAATGTGATTAATTCCTCTACTAAAAGCCCACTCCACGTTTTTTAGGCAATGCTCAATGGCTTCTGGGGCGGGTTCTTCTTCGCGGGGTTTATTAGTTTTTTGATAACGCATTCCTCCTAGTGTGATAGTTGAAATCATTTCTTCCGTTTTACCAAAACGACGATAATTCATTTTAGGGTTAAAGTTTTTAATATTCTTCATAATGATTTTTAATAACTTCTTTAAAATAGCTTTCTTAAAATTGATTAGTAATCTGATTGCTAATCTGATTGTTTATCGGACTTATAATTTCTTCTGTCACAATAACTTCCACTAGCTCGTTTTCTACCAATTCACTTTCATCGGTATTTACCTCAGTAAAACTAAAATCAGCCAAATCCATTAATTTTTCTTCTTTTTCTGCTTCTCCAAAAAAGGCATTCAAGAATCTTTCCTCTTCTGCTTTTTTTTGTTGGGTAATCGTAGTATCTTCTTCGCTAGGATTAAAAGTGTCTTTATAATATTCTTTATAAACTAAATGTCTAGGACAATCTGGGCCAGCTAGCTCACCAGAAGTACGGCAAATGGATTTAGCAATAATATTAGGGGGAGAAATAAAAGGAAGTGGTTCTCGGTTTTTTAAAACGTTTTTTTGAAAATTAATCCAAACAGGAGCACTGACTCTCCCACCAGTTCTACCTCTTCCTAAAGAACGATTGTCATCATATCCTACCCAAACGACGGTAGAAAGATACGCATTAGCCCCAGCAAACCAGGCGTCGTTCCAGTTAGAAGTGGTTCCCGTTTTACCAAAAGAAGTGCTTTTATGAGAAAAATCTTTTAAAAGATCAGGAATATAAGCTGTTCCCCCAGGAGAAAAAACGTCTTTAATAATATTTTTAATGATAAAAACAGTTTCTGCACTAAGGAGCTGGTCTTCTGTATAAGTGTCGTATTCTTCTTGATAATTTTTAATGACCTTCCCGTTATTGTCACTAATGTAGCGAATTGTTTTGGGGATAACTTCTTTCCCGTTATTAGCTAAAACTGCATAAGCAGTAGCTACATCTAACGGTGAAAACCCCCCACTTCCTAAAGCTAAAGTTAAGTCATCGGGAAATTTTTCTTTTTGACTTTTTGCTGTGCTTACTTGAAAAATATTCGCTAAACTCTCTTGCGCCTCTGTAATTCCTATTTTATCCAAAGTCTCTACGGCTAATACATTCACCGATTTTTTCAAAGCATCGCGCACTAAAATAGGACCGCGATAAAAGTTATCGTAATTTTTTGGGATGTATTCTCCAAAGAGTAATGGCGAATCATTTAACAAAGTTGAAGCCGTAAGGATGTCTTTTTCAATCGCAACAGCATAAATAAAAGTCTTGATAGTAGAACCAGCTTGTCGGCGAATAAGGATAGAGCGGTTAAACTGATTATAAAAAGAAAAGGGACTACCACCGACCATAGTCGTAATGTACCCGTTTTGGGGATTGATTGCGATAACCGCGCCTTGAGCTTTTTCTTTCAAGTTAGTTTCATCTTCTAAGTCAATGTAGGTTAAATCGGTTAATTCAGTCAAACCAAAATTACCAAAAATTAATTTTAAACTTTCTTTTAATTTACTATATTCTTTAATTGCTTTTTTCTTAAAGAAAGCATCGATAAGGTTAATCCCTTCTAAATTAAAAGCTCCCCCTAAAAGCCCCAGTGATTCAATGGTAGAATAGGGAAGATTATTAATAATAGTCCTTTCATTAAAAGCGTTGACTTTATCTTGTTCTTCTAATTTATCCCAGAGGAATTTTTGGGCTAATTTTTGGTGCTTTAAGTTAAGCGTGGTATAAATATTAATCCCAGCTTCGTATACTTTATCTTCTTTAAGGTCTTGCGACACTTTAGCTCGAATATACTCAGTAAAATAAGGAGCATTATTAACTGTTCCTTCGGAGAAAGACGCCTGCTGCTTTCTAGTTTTTTTGCCGAAGTTATCCCAAAATTTTTTATAACTAGCAAAAGCCTGCTCCTCGGTAATGTAACCATTATTCACCATAGCTAAAAGCACTACTCGATGCCTCCGCATGGAGTTTTCAGGATAGCGAATAGGAGAATAATAAACTGGAGATTTAGGAATAGCTGCCAAAAGGGCTGCCTCCGCTAAGTCCAAGTCCTTAGCTTTTTTATTAAAAAAAAAGTTAGCCGCTGCCTCAACCCCGTAGGCTCCATGCCCATAGTTGATTTGGTTAAAATAAAAGTTAAGGATTTCTTCTTTACTATACTGCGCTTCGATTTGAAAAGCGTACCAGAGTTCAATAATTTTTCTCGTAAAGGTTTTTTCGTGATTTAAAAAAATTAATTTACTAAGTTGAATGGTAATAGTAGACCCCCCTTGCTCCTTGGTTAAAGACATTAGATTAACGAATAATGCTTTTAATATGCGAATAGGATCAACCCCATAGTGACTATTAAATCGTTTATCTTCTGTCGCTAAAGTAGCTTGGATAAGGTAAGGGGAAATCTCATTTAAAGAGACTATTTTTCTTCTTTCTTTATAAAACTCAGCAATTAAATCACCATTAATATCTAATATTTTTGATACCGTAGGGGGCTTGTAAGTTTCTAAGGAACTAATGCCTTTCAAGTCATATAAAGTAGCAATGACAAAACCACTAAAAACAACCGAGCCTAGAAAAAAAAGAAAAAAGGTTATCTGGAAGAATCTTTTTATCATAAGACCTAAAAATGGTGGGTGTAGGTAGACTCGAACTACCGACCTCTACATTATCAGTGTAGCGCTCTAACCAGCTGAGCTATACACCCTTTTTAGATTATTAAATTATAATATAGCTTTAAAAAAATTACGGGCATTTTTTTAGAGAGGACGGAATTACTTATAAAAAAGCAGTGATAAGATCACCCATTTCGTTAGTGGATACTTGCTTTTTCCCATCTTCCATAATGTCAGCTGTCCGATGTCCTTCTTCTAGAACTTTACTAATGGCTCTATTTATTCGTTGACTAGCATTTTTTTCTTGAAAAGAAAATTCTAGCATCATCGCAGCTGAGCTAATTTGGGCAATGGGATTCGCTATATTTTTACCGGCAATATCTGGAGCACTACCACTAATTGGCTCGTATAAACCAAAGTTTTCACTATTAATACTCGCTGAAGGAAGCATGCCAATGGATCCGGTTATCATAGAAGCCTCATCGGATAAAATATCGCCAAACATATTCGGGCACAAAAGGACATCGAACTGATTAGGGTTTCTAACCAGCTGCATAGCTGCGTTATCCACATACATATGTTGGAGCTCTACGTCGGGGTATTCTCGAGCAACTTCACTAACTATTTTTCGCCAAAAAACCATCGTTGATAAAACATTAGCCTTATCAATTGAAGTAATTTTTTTCTTTCTAAGCCGAGCCGTTTTAAAAGCCAAATAAGCAATTCTCGCTACCTCATGCTTTTGATAATGCATGGTGTCTTTCCCTTCTTGATCGGTTATCAACTTCGGTTGCCCAAAATAAATATCGCCGGTTAATTCTCGCAAAACCAAAATATCTAAACCATCGGCTAAGATTTCACTTTTTAAAGGAGATGCCGCTTTTAAAGATGGGTAAATAATCGCTGGTCTAAAATTAGCAAACAGATTAAAATGCTTACGAAGGGGAAGCAAGGCTGCTCTTTCTGGTTGCTTTTCTAAAGGCAAGCTCTCCCACTTCGGACCTCCCACTGCCCCAAAAAGGACAGCGTCACTTTTTTCGCATAAGCTAAGGGTTGTGCTAGGCAAAGCCTCGCCATGGTTATCAATGGCTACTCCCCCAACATCTGCTGAGGTAAATTTAAAAGTTAAACCCTCTAATGCTCCTACTTTTTCTAGTACTTTTACTGCTTGCTGGCATATTTCTGGGCCGATGCCATCTCCGGGTAACAAGGCTATATTATAATTTTTCATCCAATTATTATACTATTATTAATAACTAAAAAAAGTTAAAATAATGGATTTAAACTTCATTAAAAAAGGCAATGACCACTACCACCCCCTTAACGAATAATCACTCGTTAAGGGGTATATCGGGTATATCAAATTAAAACTTCCATGAAATTATCCACGGGAATTATTACTTAGTAAAATAAATAATGATGAAAAACCTTTGATAGTTTAACCGTCAACTATTTTTACTTTAAACCTGCCTATTTATATTTAGGTTTAAAAGTAAAATGCTCTGCGCTTTCTTTATCTATCTACCGTTATACTATTGAATCTCCAACTTGAACCCATCTATCGTTACAGAGAGCTCACAGCCCTTCTTAGCCCCTTCTACTTTTACTTTGAAAGAATAAGTGCCCGCGAGTAAACCAGTATCGATAGTTATTACTCCCGTCTTAGAGTCTATTTCAATCTTCTCCCCATCATCACCACCAACAATAGAATACTTATTCACTGTTACAGTAGCATCTTTTTTTGTAACGCTTCCATAACTCGTTTCGGTATAGCCCGAATTTTTAGTTACAGATTTTGTAGATATCGTAAAATCTCCCTTTTTTAATTCTTCACCAATACAACCAACAGCTCCTACAAGACCGTCTCCAACAATATCTCCAATACCACTCCCTCCACAACTAAACAAAAAAAACATAGAAAACAAGAGCCCATAAGCAAGGCCTTTATTTTTTATAGCTTCTAAGGAAATAGTTTTTGAAGTAGTTTTTTTTTCTTTATTAATATTTATCATTTTTTCTCCAGTTATTAGTAATTAATAGACATTAATTATATATTAATTATTATTGAGATATTTAATATTTTTAAAAAAAATAAAAAACTGTCTTTTTTTTAACGAATAATAATTTTCATAATAAGAATAAATTTTTAGAAAAAGATTAAATCGAAAATCGATTAGTTAAGGAAGATTTGATGGTTTCTTTATCGAGATACTCCAAAGAAACCCCAAGAGGAACCCCAATGGCAATATGCGAAAAACGGATAGTCGCCCAATTTTCTTTTATTTTCTCCATAATGAAATTGCGAGTTGCTCTACTATGCTGGTTGTTTTCTAAGGCAAAAATAATTTCTTTGGTTTGGGGGTTAATCCGCTTTAAGAGTTTTTCTAAATTTAAATCGTTTTCATAAGTGTCATTTAGCGGAGAAAGTATTTTCCCCAAAACATGATAAACCCCGTAGTAGCTTTTAGATCGCTCGATAGTTAAAGCATCCTGGACACTTTTCACTAGACAAATGATGTTTTTATCTCGCTTAGTTGAAGAACAAATATTACAGGGATTGTTTTTAGAAATCAGCCCACAGATTTTACATTTCTGCGTGCTATTGACGAATGCTTTAATTTTTGCTAAAAGCTCGTTAGTTTTGTCTAAGTCACTTTCTAATAAGTAAAAAGTAATTCGCTCAGCTGATTTTCGCCCAATGCCGGGAATCTTATTAAGCCCTTGAATAATTTCTAAATAGTTAGCCAAAAATGATAATAAGAAATTTTAACTAGGAGAAGATTGCTTTCTCACGATTAGGCTACTAATAAATTCCACACCGCTAAATGGGTTAGTTAGCTAAGAAGTAGCTAAGCAATTTAAAAAAATAAATTATAAATTAAGCCCCGGGATTTTCATGCCTTTGGTCAGCCCCTTAAGCCCAGCGTTGGATTCTTCTTGAGCTTTTTCAATGGCTTGGTTGGTGGCCGCGACGATTAAATCTTCTAGCATTTCAATGTCATCGCGAGAAACCACATCCGGGCTTAAAGTAATTTTTTTTACTTTAATATCACCACTAACTAAAACCTTCACCATATCGCCTCCGGCGGTGCCTTCGTATTCTTTTTCTTTTAAAGCCTCTTGATTTTTTAAAAGCTCCTGTTGCATTTTTTGAGCTTTTTTCATTAACTCATTCATATTATTAATCATTTTTTCTTCTCCGTTTTTGAAAAAAATATTGTCATAGTTTATATATTATTTATAATATCTCCGCTTTCGGGAATACTTTTTTAACTTTATCCACACTTGATTGTAACATGTTTTTCATTATTACTATATCGTTAATAGGCTCTCCTTTTATTTGAGATAAATACTGATTGACATAACTTTTTAGTTTATCAATATGAAAACGATACTTTTCTTGGTAAAGATTTTCTTGGTCATAAAGGTAAAGGATTTTTTCACTAGCATCGTAACGCTTAAAAAGCCAGCCAGCGTTAAAGCGGTAATTCACTATATCTTGCGGCTTAATTTTTCCTAAAATATCCGTATAAGTTTCTTGGGTTAAATTAATCTCCCTATTCACTCCTGCTGTTGAATTAATTGGAGTAGGGGAGACAGGAAAAGTTTTTTCGGGTTTTAGCGTTTTCTCGGAAAGGGGTTTTTCATCACTGGTAATAAATTTTGCTAACTGCAAAAGATTTTCTTTAAGGTCACTAGCGGATATTAAAGTTTTATAACGATGGAGTTTGATGAGAAAAAAAGAAGTCGTAACACTCGTAAATTTCGTATTTTTAATTTCTTGAATAAAATCATAAAGGACATCTATTAAAGTAAAAACCTCGCCTAGAGAAAAATGATTTTTTATTTCTTCTAGGGCGGATAGTTCATCGGGGATGAGTTCTAGTAGCTTAGTATTTTTTGCGTCATTTTTAAGAAAAACCAGATGAGTAAAAACTTCTAACAAACGGAAGAGAAAGTCCTCGAGTTGACTCCCTTGTTCGGCTAAAGTTTTGATAATATTTTGATTGTGGGATAAGTTATCGAGGTAAAGGTTTTTTAAAAATTCTATTTTAATATCAAAGGCCACCTCTCCTAATGCTCGGTTAACTATCGCCACGGTGATTTTATCTTCACTATAAAGGAGCACTTGCTCTAACAAATTTTCCGCGTCCCGAACAGACCCTTGTGCTCGTTTAGCGATATTGAAAAAAGCCCCTTCGGCAAACTTAATTTTTTCTTGTTTACCGATTTTTTCTAAATGATGAGCAATTTTTTCATTGGCAATATTTTGTAGTTGAAAATTCTGGCAACGGGAGCGGATAGTTAGGGGGATTTTATTCACTTCAGTAGTGCACAGGACAAAAATAGTTTTTTTAGGAGGCTCTTCTAATGACTTTAATAGAGCGTTAAACGCCTCAATGGTGAGCATATGCACTTCATCAATGACGTAAATTCGGTAGTTGCCAGTAGGCGAAGCATAATTAAGGTTACTGTTAATTTCTCGAATTTGATCAATTCCTCGGTTAGACGCCCCATCTATTTCGTAATAATCTAAAGAAGAGTTACTCTGCATTTCCCGGCAATGGGGGCATTCTTCACAAGGGATGATTTGCTTTTTTTGGCAATTTAAAACCTTCCCTAAAATCCTAGCGATAGTAGTTTTCCCCACTCCTCGAGGCCCGCTAAATAAATACGCTTGCCCTACTTTCTTTAAAAGAATACTATTTTTTAAAGTTTGGATGACTACTTCTTGCCCGACAACTTCATCAAAGTTTTTGGGACGATATTTTCTTGCAATAATTTGATACACCATAAAAAGTAGAAAACAACGAACTAAAATTACTAAAAAAACAAATTTTCTTTTACCAGTTGGTTTGCTTACCGTTGCTACCTTCCAGTCCTGGCGGATTTGGGCAAAACAAAAGCAAAAGAGTTTATCTTTTTTGATAATTCTAGCTCATTATTTTCTAATATAATTATAAGATTATATTATAATTATTAACGGAAGAAAAAAGCGAATAAGAGAAAAACTGATTAGTTTATTCCATCAATTTTTATACCCCCATACGAGTTTACTATGACACTAAGCACTGAAAAAAAAATGCTCTTACTCAATGAAAAACTCACCGGGTATAGTCAAAAATATTTTCAAGAAAACATATCGGAGATTAGTGACTTTGAGTACGACGTGCTTTTTAATGAATTAAAAGATTTAGAAAAAAAATTTCCCGGGTATAAAAACTACAACTCCATTATCGACAAAGTGGGTTTTCAATCAAGCAAGGCTTTCCCTTCTTTTGCCCATCCAGTCCCTATGAACTCTTTAGACAAGGTAATGGATCGGGAAGAATTTATTGACTTCATAAAAGAAAGAGAAAAAAATCTGCAAGAAAAAATCACCAATATCTTCCTTTCTTTAAAGTTAGATGGGCTAGCTTTAGAGCTAGTCTACCGTGCGGGGAAATTGTTAGTTGGGGCTACGAGAGGAGACGGGACGACCGGAGAAAACATCACGGAAAACACCAAAATGCTCCAAAATATCCCCTTAACCATTACTCCCTTTGACCCGAGCAACTCTCAAGAACTAATCATCATTCGCGGGGAAGTTATCTTCCCTAAAAAGGAATTCAACGAAGTTAATCGAAAACTAGAAAAAAAAAACTTACCGCTTTTTTCTAACCCTCGTAACGCCGCTTCCGGAACCATGCGCCAGCTTAATCCTAGCATTGTCCAAGAAAGGAATATGGTTTTTTTTGCCTATGAGTTTACCAACTACCAGGATTTTTTAAAAAAAGATGAAAAATTAAAAACCCTAGAGCGGCAAGAAGAGTATTTAAAAAACTGGGGGTTTAATACGAATGAATACAACTCGTTTATTACTATCAAACAGGGGTTAAAGAATGCTTTTGCTTACTACGATTCCTTAGAAGAAAAACGCCATAATCTCCCTTACGAAGTAGATGGCATTGTTATAAAAATCAATAATCAAAACCAACAAAAAAAACTAGGGATAATAGGCAATAAACCACGCTATTCAGTTGCGTGGAAATTTCCTCCAGAAGTAAAAATTACGAAATTATTAGATGTAAAATTCCAAGTTGGGCGCACAGGAAAAATCACCCCTATCGGGGTCCTGGCTCCTATTACTATTGGGGGGGCTTCGGTCCAAAGGGTAACTTTACATAACGAAAGTGAGATTATCTTAAAAGACATTCACATTAATGACTACGTGGAAATCACTCGCTCGGGAGATGTTATCCCCAAAGTACTCAAAGCCTTAAAAGAAAAAAGAGGAGCGGATGTTAGAAAAATTATTTTCCCCCAAAACTGCCCCATTTGCCATCAGGCACTAACCAAAAGTAGCGCTAAACTAATCTTCTGCTCTAACGCTGAATGCCTTAGTAAGCAATATAAAAACATTATTCACTTCGGCTCTAAAGAGGCTATGAATATAGACGGGATAGGAGAAGAAGTGATAAAAGAGCTTATCGACCAAGGCAAAATAAAAAGCATCGTTGATCTATACAAACTAACTGGCGAAGACTTTGATGAATTTCCTCGGATGGGAGAGAAGCTAAAAGAAAAATATCTGCACGCCATTCATAGTTCTAAAAAAATTAGTCTAGGCAAATTTATTTACGCTTTAAGCATTCGCGGGGTCGGGCAAAAAACTGCTAACAACTTAGCCAATAAATTTCAAAAGATCGACCAGCTGTTTTTTATTAGCAGAGAAAATCTAAAAGAAATTCACGAAATTGGAGAAATCCTTACCCAGGATATTTTTACTTTCTTTAATAAACCCCAAAACGTTACTATGATAAAAGAGCTGATAGAATTAGGGGTGAAAATTACGTATCAAAAAAAGCAGGAAAAATTAAGCCATAAAAAAATCTTATTCACGGGCACGTTAAGCCTCCCGCGAAACATTGTTAAAGGTCAAGCCGAGAACTTAGGGGCGGAAATTGTTTCTACTGTTAGTAAAAGTCTCGACTACTTAGTAGCTGGCGAAAAACCTGGCTCCAAGAAAAAAAAAGCCGAAGAACTAGGCATCCGCATTTTAAACGAAAAAGAGTTTAACGATCTCATTGGCCATTAACCCCTAATGAAAAAACCTAAATTTATTTTAAGTCTAGGGCTCACTCTCTTATCTTCTTTATTGATGATCCTAGCTTTTCCCGAGTTCAATGCTTTTTATTTTGGCTTTGTCGCTTTAGTGCCTTTATTTATCGTCTTAGAGCTAGAGAAAAGTTTATTCAAGGTTTTTTTATTTATAGAAACATTTGTCTTAATTTTTTACTCGTATTTGATTTTTTGGATTGAGGGGTTTCATCCTCTAGCGTTGCCGGGAGTGCTCATTTATTTGTTGATTATTTATCCAATTCCTTTTTTTCTTTATAAAATATTTAAAAGAAGTAACCAGCACTCGTTAGCTAATGTTTTTTTACTCACTTGCTTTCTAACTCTTTTCGAAACTTTGAGGAATGTAGGTTTTATGAAATTCCCTTATGGTAATATCGCTTATAGCCAGTATGAATTTTTACCCTTTATTCAAATAGTAGAAATTGTCGGTCCTCTGGGGATTTCT
Organism: Spirochaetota bacterium; assembly: GCA_965277105.1. Lineage (GTDB taxonomy): Bacteria > Spirochaetota > UBA12135 > COTS27 > CAXSBA01 > CAXSBA01. Next base: position 1,524,182 of record OZ255710.1, read on the forward strand.
TTTTTTCTTTACTTTTTTAATGGGTGTGTGGCTACTTTTATCATCAAAGCGATTATTAATAAAAATTTCTCTAAGAAATCAATCTTTCATTTTGTTTTTAACCGAGTTGTTTTTGCGTTAATTATTTTTGGGGCTATTTATGTTTATGGAATTAAAAAACTCCACTTTTACCAAGCAGAAGAAGAAAATCTTAAATTAGATAAAAAAGCTACGAAAATTACCCTTGGGCTAGTCCAACCTTGGTTTGACTACAACCAATCTTGGAATGAAAAAACAAAAAAAGAGTTGTATGACAAACTCATTAATCAAACTTTTAAAATTGCTAAAGAAGACATTGATCTAATCATCTGGCCAGAAACAGCTATTTTAGATTATTACGATTATCAAGTTAAAAACAACCTTAATAGCTTATCGACAGCCAGAGAGTTTTATGATTTTTTTCAAGCTTTTGGCAAGCAATATAAAAATACTCAATTTTTAGTGGGGAGTTCTGATTTTGAAATTAGTACTAATGAAATTGCAGCCAAGGAAGACGACTTCCCCACTTCTGCTAAAGACGCCAAAACTGGTTACTATGAAAATACCATTAAACAGTACAATAGCATTTTTTTAATTAACCAAAATGGCGAAGTAATCGACAAAAGTGGCAAGGTGAATTTAGTAGGCTTCGCCGAGCACTTTCCTTATACCTGGTTATTTCGCTATATTCCTCTATTAGAAAAATCATTAGACGAAGCTCAAGCTAGCAGTTTCTCTCCTTTCCCTGAAATAAAAACTATTAATTTCTCCAAAGGAGATTTTGGAACTTTAGTTTGTTATGATAGCGTTTTCCCTGAACTATCCAGACTTTTAGTTTTAAAAGGAGCCAAGTTTTTGGTGATTATCACTAACGACGCCTGGAGCTATTCCACTAGGTCGCAAATTATTCATCACTCTTTTAGTATTTTTCGAGCTATTGAAAATCGTAGGCATGTGGCAAGAGTTGGGAACGCCGGCGTTACGACCATTATCTCTCCCGATGGCCAAGCCAAAGATAAAACCTTAGCAATGTTTGTCGAAGACAGCATGGTGAGTAGTTTTTTTCTGCCGGACAAACCAGTGTTGACTTTTTATTCGCTTTATGGGAATGCCATTCTCTACGCTTTTATTTTACTATTTATGATAAATTATTTTGGGTTAATGGGGCTACTTTTCCTGCCTTTGAAAATTATCAAAACTATACTTGCTTTACTTAAAAAAAACAAATTTAAAAACAATTCCAATACTTAAAAAAAATGAAAAAAAACTATTGCTTAATTTTAGGATTATTATTTTTCTACTTCATCGTTAGTTGCAATCGTAGCGCTCCTGGTTATGATATTAATAAAGTTATAAATGCTTCCAACGGATGGCTTAGCGATAATATTTACCAACTATCGCTTTTCGGTGAATGGAATAGGAATTTATATTATCCAGTAGGAGAAAATCCAATTCCTGGTAAAATAGCAAAAAGTGGTTTTGATTTAAGGAAACAAGCTGAGGCCGTCATTTTTAGTCGAGTGAAAGCTGTATTTGATGATAAGCTCAGGAAAATTATACAAGATCAAGTCCCGGAGTCCACTAGCGGCATCATTATAGATCAGGCTATAAATAATAACCTAAGAAAAATAGTATTAAAACTTTTCATTATAGAAAAAGCTTACTCTAAAGAACACGACGCCTATATTTTAGCTCAAATTGAATACCCTAATTTAAAACTATTAGTAAAAAAGGCTGCTGAAGAAGTAGAACAAATTATCCAAAAAGAAAGGAATAAAAATCAGCCTGAAGACTCCCTTGAAGATACGATAATAACGAATTTAAACTCCACAAATAATTAATAAATCAGACAATCAAAACCCTAATACTTAAAATCATCTCGCTTGACTAAAATAAGCATAGTTGAAGCTAATTTTTATTGAGCATCTCTCCTCCTATTCCCCTATAAAGCCTTCTCCCTCTTTTGCATTTTCACCAAAATAGCGCTCAATGCACTTCTGATAAGATCCTTCTTTTGATACAGGGAATTGCGTGTTATACTTAACTTCTTTGCACCCTACTTCCCAAATAGTTTTACCATCATCTGTTTCACCTTTCCACTTCCATAATCTGTCCCAATATTTATTTTCTTCTGTGGTATTTTCTTCTGTGGTATTTTCTTCTGTGGTATTTTCTTCTGTGGTATTTTCTTCTGTGGCATTTTCACCAAAATGATGTTTTACGCACTTTTCATAGTCACCTTCTTTAAATGCACTAAATGGGCCTTGGTAGGTAACTCTTTGGCAAGTTGGGCCATCCCATGATCTTTCCCAATAAGCTTTTATAGACCCTGTCCCCCCCTCTCTAAACTGCTGCATACCAGCACACCCAAGCACTTCATCTTCTTTAATTTCACTACCTAAGTATTGGGAAATAGCCTTGTAGTAATCAGCCCTATTTTGTGCTTTTTCATTTTCAACTGCACCCCCACATTCAACTCCCCCATTAATAATCATTGTTGTCACTCCAAAACTTCTAGCCACTAAACCATCTCTTTCGTCATCTGCATTCGGTTCCCAAAAACCAACAACCACATCATGCATACTGGGTTTAGGGGATTGCGGTGTCATATAAAACCAAATGGCACTAGCAAAACCAAGCCATCCTTCTTCAGCTACCCTCTCAGGATTCTTCAGCAAAACATTCACATCATCAAACATAAGATCGCTAAAAGGACCATAATTAAAGTTATAACTTAACTGCTTTGGCCCCCTGCCATAGTACTTAACTCCTGCAGGACAAGGCCAAGCTTCTCCTTGCCAAGTGCTAGGCTCGCAAGTAGCTCCTCTATATGCACAGGCTTCCGGATCCTGAGACTCAAGACAACCAAGCTCTGTAACATGATACAATGCCTGCCTCCATTTTGGATATTCATTTTCAGGTAATCCGGCCCCTGTTTCTTGGGCAAAATGAGCAAAAATTGTGATAATTTCTTTTTTACAAACCTCGTCATCACTCAGGTCCATATCCGAAGCTTTTTCTCCACAAATTTTAGGATATTTAGCAATTGACTTTAAGAATTCTTCATAAGCATAAACTTCATTTCTAAGAGGAAAAAGGTATCCCCAATTTTCTTCGGATATAATTCTCATAACCCTCTGCACATTTTCGTGATTATTATTAGAATTTTCTAAATCCACTTTTGGAATCCCAGGTCTAGGTTTAGCAGACGCAATTATCCTTTGAAGTTCTTGCTCTAAAACTGGGGTATTTGTTTCGGTATTTGTTTCGGTATTTGTTTCGGTATTTGTTTCGGTATTTGTTTCGGTATTTGTTTCGGTATTTGTTTCGGTATTTGTTTCGGTATTTGTTTCGGTATTTGGGGTTGCTCCTGAATCATTACAAGCAATTATCAATACTAGTATAACTAATAACAAAATAAATTTTAAAATTATTTTCACCATTTCTTTTTTACGAATTATACAATAAAATAAATGGGGAGAAGTTTAAAAATTATCACCTGAACAATATAAATTAGTAAAATTTATATTTATTATAGCCTTCTGAAGTTGCTGCTTTTTTAAAAAAAAAGTAGTAAAACTAAAATTCATATTACAATTTATTTCAATTCTTTTATTAGAATACGCTGAATGGAGAGATGGCTGAGTGGTCTAAAGCAGCGGTTTGCTAAATCGTCGTAGGAGGCAACTCTTACCGCGGGTTCGAATCCCGCTCTCTCCGCCATTTATTTTTTATTAAAAAATAATTCTCACGCGGGCTAGAAGCACTCAAAAATTTTACTTCCCCGGAACAACTATTTTATAAACTTAAAAATGGCTATTTTGCCTATGCTTCTAAAGAAAAAACTAATGAAAAAAACTGGCACCACAACAAGTGCTTTTGGCACTAAGGGAAGGGTTAATCATAATTCGGAAAAGTTTTATAATTCCAAACTATACAAAAATTTAAAAAATCCAAAATTGATATACTAAAGAAATTAATCAATTTCCATTGCAATTTTTAAATAAAATTATATTAAGGAATGCAGAAGACATGTCCATCATCCCTAATAATTCTTTACATTTAATGGTTACCTCTCCTCCTTATAATGCTGCAAAAGAATATGATAATGATTTATCATTAAAAGAATATTTAACGTTACTTAGAAACGTTTTTAAATAAGCTTATCGAGTACTGGTGAATGGAGGTAGGGCGTGTATTAATATTGCTAATCTTGGGAGAAAACCATATATTCCTTTGAGCAACTATATTTCTAAAATTATGCTTGATTTAGGTTTTAATATGAGAGGGGAAATTATTTGGGATAAAGCAGCAAGCGCAAGTTCTTCTACGGCCTGGAGAAGCTGGATGTCTGCTTCTAACTCTACATTAAGAGACATTCACGAATATATTTTAATTTTTTCTAAAGGAAATTATAAAAGAGAAAGAAGTAAAAAAGAAAAAAAGAAAAAGAAAATACTATTTTAAAAGAAGATTTTATAAAGTGGACAAAATCCATTTGGACATTTAACGCAGAATCAGCCAAAAAGATAAAACATCCTGCTCCATTTCCTATACAACTCCCTTTTAGGTTAATTCAATTATTTTCTTTTACCCAAGATATAATATTAGATCCTTTTATGGGAAGTGGCTCAACTGGCATTGCTGCTTTAGAGTCTAATAGAAATTTTATAGGATTTGATAACAATAAAGAATATGTTGATTTAGCTAAAAAAAGAATCCTCCCCTATAGAAATTTATTAAAATTTAATAAAACCTAAAAAAGTTAATATTTTTTTAATAAATTTTATCTAAAAATATTTAAGGTTAATCACTAATAGTTACATTATTCCCTTAAAACTTTGCTCCAAGTCTTCTAATAGATCCGAGCTATCCTCTATCCCTACTGATAAGCGAATTAAATTTTCATCCACCCCGATTTTTTTTTTTTCACTCGTGCTTGCTTCGTGGAAGATGGTTTGAGTTACGGGTATAGAAAGGGTTCGGTTATCCCCCAAATGGCTAGCTCGCAAAATAAGTTTAAAGTTATCGCAAAACTCTAATGGCTTTTTCTTCACTTTAAAAGACAACAAAGCCCCAAAATGGCGATAATATTTTTTAGCCACTTTATGCTGGGGATGTTTTTCTAAACCAGGGTAATGGACATACTCGATAGCCGGGTGTTCGTTTAAATAACGGGCAATGATTGACGCATTTTGACATTGCTTTTCCATCCTTAAAGCTAGCGTCTCTAGCCCTAGAGAAATGCTATGGGCTGATTCGGGGGCTAGGGTTGCTCCCATGTCGCGAAGCCCTCTTTTGCGAATCTGCGTCATAAAAGGATTACGACTTTTTTGATACCTAGAATAAATATTTTTCTCCTTATCCCATGGGTAATTTCCCAAGTCAGTTATCGCTCCACCTAAAACCGCCCCATGTCCAGCGATATATTTGGTTAAAGAATTTAAACTAATAGAAAAGCCGAGTTTTTGTGGCTGGAAAAGAAAAGCCGAAGTTAAAGTATTATCAATAACCGAAACGATTTTTTTTTTATATAAAATTTCTGCTATTTTTTCCCATTCTGGAATTTGGTTGTTGGGATTAGCGATGGTCTCAAGAAAAAAAAGTTTGGTGTTTTTTTTAATTTTTTTTTTTACTTCACTTGCTTTAGTAACGTTGACAAAATCCACTTCTATCCCTAGACGAATAAGCGTTTTAAAAAAGTTATAAGTATTACCAAACAAAAACCAACTCGCTAAAACGTGATCGCCTTTTTTTAAAAAAGCTAGGCAAGTAGCAGCAATCGCCGCCATCCCAGTAGCGAAACAAATGCTTTCTCTCCCTTGCTCTAAAATGGTGATTTTTTTTTCTAAATCGGCAATTTTAGGGCTAGCTGCTCGACTATAAGTAAAGCCTTTTAACTTTCCCTGAAAAGCAGCTATGAGATCTTGGGTTTTTTGATAGTGGAAGGTAACTGAAGGATCAACCGGAGCGTGAATTCCTTGACTAAAATTATTACTCTCATAAGAATGAAGAATGCGAGTGCTTATTTTTTTTTTGCTTTTTTTTTCCATCTTAATTAGTTTATTAGATAAGATAACTATATTATAATATATAGAAAAGCGATGCCTATGCTAAAGTTATTCTTTTACTCGCCCAAACACTTGGAAAATCTAGCAGCTATTGTTCGCACTTTAGAAGTTTTTGGTATTAGAGAAGTCTATGTTTATGATAGCTATAACGTTGTTCTAGAAAACTATGGCAAAGCTTATAAAAGGAAACTGAATAAAATATCTTCCGGTTCTTATAAGTATATTAAATTTCATAGGATAGTTGAACCACTAGATTTTATTAAAAAGTATCCTCATCGAGTTATTGCTAGTGTTTTGAAAAATCATACCGCTATTTTATCGGATTTTAAATTTGAAAATAACGACCTCCTTTTAATGGGCAATGAAACCGTCGGGCTCCCCGAGGAAGTAATTGCTAAAGCCCAAGTGAAACTCAAAATCCCTCAAGCCGGCGAAACCGAAAGCTTGAACTTAGGCATTGCTACGGGGATTTTTATTTATGAATGGGCTAAGCAAAAAATAAGCTAAGCAAAATTATTAAAACCAACTAAACAAAAGGATTATAAAAAATGAAAAAATATTTTATTGGGGTAATGATAACCTTGCTTTTTTCATTTCCCCAAAACCAGTTTTCTACTGAAGATTACTCCTTAACCGTTGTCAAGCTTTTCGACAATCTAGATAACCCTTGGGGCTTTGATTACCTACCTGATGGACGAGTTCTTCTCAGCGAAAAGCCCGGGAAAGTTTGGATTTTAGATTTAGCCAAAAAAACTAAAAAAGAGCTAGCCTTTTCTCAAGCGGTAAAAGATACTGGGCAAGGAGGGTTAATGGACGTTCTCGTTCACCCGCGCTTTTCTAAAAAAACTCCTTACGTTTATTTTACTTTTACTCGGGCAGAGAAGGGATTTATGGGAGGATCAGGAACTGCTTTAGTGCGTTATAATTTTATTAACGATAAACTCGTCAATAAAAAAATCTTGTTTATCGGCAAACCTTTTACTTCTTCTGGTCGTCACTTTGGTTCAAGGGTACGCATGGATAAAAATGATTTTCTTTATCTCTCCCTTGGAGATAGAGGGAATAGGCCGTCAGCTCAAAACTTAGAAAATCATTACGGTAGCATTATTCGTTTAAACCAAGATGGCTCTATTCCAAAAGACAATCCGTTTGCCAAAGGAAGTAAAAATCTCCCGGAAATTTATACCTACGGCCATCGCAATCCTCAAGGCATGGCTATCCACCCAAAAACTGGTGCTATTTGGACTGGAGAACATGGGGCTAAGGGTGGTGATGAAATTAACCTCATCCAAAGTGGAAAAAATTATGGCTGGCCGGTTATCTCTTACGGGAAACATTATACCGGATTTAAAATTGGTGAAGGGACTCATAAAAAGGGTATGGAACAACCTCTTTTCTACTGGGATCCATCTATTGCACCTGCGGGTATGACTTTTTATAACGGGAAATTATTTCCTAAGTGGAATAACAACCTATTCGTTAGTTCACTAAAATTTGGTTTTATTAGTCGATTAACCACTAGCCATAACACCATAACCAAAGAAGAAAGAATCCTTAAAAATGGCTTCCAACGCATAAGAGATATTAAACAATCGCCTAAAGATTCTCTAATGTTTATAACTGACGCTGGAGGATTTTACGAGATACTACCCAAAAAATGAATAAAGCAAAGTCTTTCATTTTTATTATAATACTGATTTTTTTCGTATCGGCTTGTGCTAGTAATCTAGCTAATAGCCCTATTCGAGATTTGCAGTGTAATTTTTTTTCTATAATTTTAAATATTGTATAAAAAATTCGTTTTTTTTTAGGATAAATTTTTCAAAAGAAATTAGCAAAAAATTTATCCTAAAAATTTATTAATGGATTATTTTATTTTCAAAATTAGTCGAACAATAAAACTTTTAGATTTTTTAACCGAGCAAAGACAAAAAGCAAACCTCAACAGAAACTTTAGCCGAGAAAGTTGGCAAAGAGAAATTCAACAAGGAAAATTTAAAGCCAATCAACATTTTATTGGAGAAAATTACCTTTTAAAAGAAGCTAGCGAATTGCATTATTACTATCAAAAAAAAGCCCCCGAACCCAAGGTCAATAAAAATCTTGCCGTAGTTTATGAAGACGAATACCTTATGGTGATGAATAAACCAGCTCCACTTCCAATGCATCCTTGCGGGAGTTATTTTTTCCACACGCTCACTTCCCTACTTCAGAAAAAAGATTTTTTCACTCTAAACCGCATCGATAGCGAAACTTCGGGCTTAGTTTTTCTCGCTAAAAAAAATCACATAAAATCATTTACGGAGGCTTTTCTTCAAAGTAACAAGTATTATTTGGTTTTGGTTTATGGTGCTTTCCCCGCTTCTTTAAAAGTGGATTTGCCTTTAGGTCGGCTAACTACTTCTTTGGTGCATAAAAAAAGAGGCCCCACAAAAGACGGTAAAAAAAGCTTGACTTTTTTTAGAAAAATTGTTGCGAAAAATAATTACTCTCTTGTCCTAGCACACCCACTCACTGGGAGAACTCATCAAATACGGGCTCATCTTTTAGAAAAAAAATTTCCCGTAGTAGGAGATAAAATCTACGGCAAAAACGAAAACTATTTTATCGAGTTTTTAGAAAAAAATCTCACCCGTGAGTTAGTAGAAAAATTAGAAATACCCCGGCATTTCCTTCATAGCTATAAAAACATTTTTTATCATCCTATTTTGAAAAAAAAAATAATTTTCCAAGCAAAGCTCCCTGATGATTTGGCTAACTTTTTAGAGCAAAAAGAAATGACTTTAACTAATCAATTAACCCAAAACCAAAGCATAGTAGTTTAAATTGTTGCTTTAGTTTTTTTAAAATAATAGTATTATTTTAATATGTTAGATTACTTATTTATAGGGGCTCACAGTGACGACTGCGAAATACTTGCCGGGGGGACTATGCTTTACCTAAAAAGTATCGGGCAAAAAGTGGGCATCCTTGATCTAACCGCCGGAGAGCTGGGAAGTTTAGGTTCCCCAGAAAAACGCCAAAAAGAAGCCGAGCAGGCTAAGGCTTTTTTAAACTTGGACTACCGCAATATTTTAGACATTGAAGACGGCAACGTAACCGCGAATAAAGAGAATACTTTAAAAATAGTGCAGGTTTTACGGGAAACCCAAGCTAAAATAATTGTCACCTTTTTTAAAAACTGCCGTCACCCTGACCATTCAACAACTCACGATTTAGTAAGGAGAGCTTTTTTTTTAAGTGGTTTAAAAAAAGTACTTCCCCATATACCCACTTTTAAGCCTTTCAATCTCCTTTATTTTAAAGACTTCCCTTTTACGCCTATCCCTCATTTCGTCATTGACATTAGTGATTTTTATACTAAAAAATTAGAATTAATTAAAATTTATTCTTCTCAAGTAAAAACCGATGTCCATCAACAAGATAAAACTTTCATTCATTCTAGTAGCTTTTGGCAAGTTTTGGAAGGAACAAATCTTTATCACGGCAGTCTTATCGGGGCTACCTATGGTGAGGGATTTTTTAGCGAAAACTTACCTAAGGCGATTAACCCCTTAGAGAATTTTAAGCGAGATTTCGTTTAGGTGAATATTGCCGTCCTTAATTTTCACCGCTTAGGGGGTTCGGGAATTATTGCTTATGAAATCGCCCAAACTTTAGTAAAACGCGGACATAATGTCCATTTTTTAGGGCTAAAGCCTCCCCTGCGTTTTCATAAAGATGAGTCTAATATGATCTTTCATTCCATTTCTATGAAAATTTATCCGGTTTTTGATTTTCAGCCTTACACCTTAGCCTTAGCCTCCCAGCTCTCCGAGCTCATCAAAAAATGTAACATTCAAGTCATTCACAGCCATTACGCTATTCCTCATGCCATCGCCGCTCTTTTAGCTCGAGATATTGCTAAAAAAGAAGTGAACTGCATCACTACTTTGCATGGGACGGATATTACTGTGGTCGGAACCCATCCTAGCATGTATAACATTACCAAATACTCTATTGAAAAATCTGACCACGTAACCGCAGTATCGAATTATCTCACCGAAAAAACTACTCTTAATTTTAACTTAGCCAAGAATAAAATAAAAACCATTTACAATTTCATTAGTAACGACTTTTTATCTACCCAAGAATTCAAACCCAAGGGCCTCAACCCGGAAAAAATATCCATTATTCATTCTTCTAATTTAAGGGAAATCAAAGCGCCTTTGGAAATAATTGAAATATTTCATAAAATAGTCAAATCAAATAAAAGAGTTGATTTTCAATTAGGTATTTTAGGGGACGGGCCTTTCAAAAAAAAAATGGGAGAACTAGCAGAAAAATTTAACCTTAGTAAAAAAATTACCTTCTACGGAGAGAAGTTAAACTTCCGCTCTATTTACCAAAAAGCTGATTTTTTCCTTCTACCGAGTTATGACGAATCATTTGGGCTTGCTGCCTTAGAAGCTATGGCTTATGGTATTCCCGTTTTTGCTAGAGGGGTGGGTGGCTTAGTGGAAGTGATTAACGATGGGCAGGATGGTTTTCTCTTCTGTGAGAATCATGAAAAAATTACCGAGCCGATTAATCAGATGATTCAAAACCCCGAGCTTTATCAAAAAATATCCACTAACGCTTATAAAAAAGTGGTTACTAGTTTCCCCGCTGAAAAAATTATTGACCAGTACGAAGAACTTTATAACCGAAAGTAATTAATTTTTCTAAAAATTTTCCTTCCTATGATTTTTTAGCTTGATTTTCTTATGAAGAGAGTTAAAAATAACGCAATTAACTAACTTTTTTTATTTTTATAATATAATATCATTATGAAAATTCACGAATATCAAGCAAAAACTATTTTTAAACAATACGGGATTCCCATTCAAGATGGGCATACTATTAGTAACAAAAATGACATTAAATCAACTATCGAGAAAACCGCTCAGGACTTCAACACTAACGAACTAGTTATCAAAGCGCAAATTCACGCTGGGGGAAGAGGTAAAGGTGGCGGAGTTAAGTTTTCTCCAAGTCTCGAAAAAGCCGAAGAAAACGCCAATAACATTTTAGGGATGAATTTAATTACCCCCCAAACTGGTAGTGATGGCAAAAAAGTAAATCAAATAATGATCGCTGAGGGGATTGACATCGAAAAAGAATACTACGTGGCTATCACCTTAGACCGAAGTAAAGCTCAAGACGTTTTTATGGTTTCTTTGGCTGGGGGAATGGACATTGAAGAAGTAGCCGCTACCACCCCGGAAAAAATAACTAAATTAACCATTGATCCTTTAGTTGGGCTAAAATCCTTTCAAGCTCGAGAACTTGCTTACGCTCTTGAACTAGAAGGAGAAGCGTTTAAGACCGCGAGTAAAATTTTCCTCTCATTATACAAAATGTACAAAGATCTAGACATTTCTCTAGTAGAAATCAATCCTTTAGTGCAAGATAAAAATGGACATATCCTAGCTTTGGACGGCAAGGTTAATTTCGATGACAACGCCCTTTATCGACAAAAAGCCATTTCTGAACTGCGAGACTTAACCGAAGAAGATACTGCCGAACTAGAGGCTAGTAAATATAATTTAAACTTCATTAAACTAAACGGAGAAGTCGGATGCATGGTAAACGGAGCTGGGCTGGCTATGGCCACTATGGACATTATTAAACTAATGGGAGGTGAACCCGCAAACTTTTTAGATGTCGGAGGAACAGCTAATGTCGAAACCGTTAAAAATGCTTTTCGGATTATCTTAGAAGATAAAAACGTGAAAGCTATTTTGGTGAATATTTTTGGCGGGATTGTGCGTTGTGACCGAGTAGCTGGAGGAATAATTGAAGCAGTAAAAGAATTAAACCTTACCACTCCGGTGGTAGTGAGACTCCAAGGAACTAACGCCGATATTGCTAGAAACATGTTTCAAGAGTCTGGGGTGAATATCATTAGTGCGGTTACTTTAGAAGAGGCTACCGAAAAAGTAGTAGCTCTAACGAAATAATTAATAACAAAAATAAAAGGAAATTTTCATGGCTATTTTAGTAAATAAAAATTCGAAAATTGTTGTTCAAGGTATCACTGGAAAAGAAGGGGCTTTCCACGCAGAAAAATGCCATGAATACGGAGGCAATGTAGTAGCTGGAGTAACTCCCGGTAAGGGAGGAAGCAAAGTCATTAATGATGCCATCCCGGTTTTCAATACAGTAAAAGCAGCAAGAGAAAAAACTGGGGCCAATGTATCGCTAATTTTCGTTCCTCCAGCTTTTGCAGCTGATGCCATTATCGAAGCAGTTTATGCTGGCATCGAGGTCATTGTCTGCATTACCGAAGGCATACCGGTAAAAGATATGGTTGAGGTTTATCAGATTGTTAAAAAAAGCAACGCCCGTTTAATCGGCCCTAACTGCCCGGGAATTATTACCCCTGAAGAAGCGAAAGTAGGGATTATGCCCGGTTTTATCGTTAAGAAAGGGAATGTGGGAATTATCTCTAAATCGGGAACCCTTACCTATGAAGCAGCGAACCAACTTATCGAGGTGGGGCTAGGACAAAGTACTTGTGTCGGAATTGGGGGAGATCCCATTATTGGCACGAAAATTGATGAACTACTAAAACTATTTAACGAAGACGATGAAACCGAAGCAATTGTAGTAATTGGAGAAATTGGCGGCAGTATGGAAATCGAAGCTGCTCGCTATGCGAAAGAACATGTGAAAAAACCCATCATTGGATTTATCGCTGGAGAGACGGCTCCCCCGGGAAGGAGAATGGGCCATGCGGGAGCCGTTATCTCGGGAGCTGATGAATCAGCCAAAGCTAAAAAAAAAATCATGCAAGAATGTGGTATTCACATCGTTGATTCACCGGCTGACATAGGCAAAGTAACCAAAAAAGTTTTAAGTTAATTTTGATTTTTATTTTTCTAGATATTTTCTAGAAATAAAAATGGCAGAAAAAAATCGTTATAAAGAGCGAGGAGTTTCTTCTGGTAAAGAAGATTTAAAAGTTAGTTTAAAGCACGTCACTAAACCAGTTGCTTTTAAAAATGCTTTTTGTCAAGGCATCGAAAACCCTTTCCCTTTATCTCCTCAAAATATTACAGACTACTACTACTTTCACCACGCGGATGGGATAGGGACCAAGGGAAGTATTGCTTATTTGCATTACCAAGAAACTGGAGGAATTGAACATTTTGCTCATTTAATTCAAGATGCTTGGGTGATGAATAGCGATGACTTGCTCTGCATTGGGGCTGTTGGGCCTTTTACTTTTTCTACCATAATTTCGCGTAATAAAAAACTTATCCCCGCCGAAGTGTTGCAAGTATTAATAGCAGGGGAAGAAAAACTAGTAAACTTTTTTAAAAAAACGGGCATTACTTTTATTAACTTAGGTGGAGAAACAGCCGATATGGGTGACATTACTAAAAGCTTAGCCGTTGATGCTACTTGCACCACTTTTGTCCACAAAAACGACTTTATCGATAACGGGAATATTAGAGAAAATTTAGTTATTGTCGGGCTTGCTTCTTTTGGTCAAACTACTTATGAAAACGAGTATAACTCTGGCATTGGCTGCAATGGACTTACTTCCGCTAAACATGACTTGCTTGCTAAAAAATATAAAAAACACACAGAAAGTTACGACGGATTAATTAATACTGACTTTGTCTATCAAGGAAACTTTTCCCTAAGCGACCGCTTAAAAGGAACTCCCCTAACTATTGGCGAAGCCCTTCTCTCGCCTACAAGAACCTATTTGCCCGTTATGAAAGAAATATTTAACCAGTTTAGGAATAAAATTCATGGATTGATTCATAATAGCGGTGGCGGGCAAACGAAGTGCTTAAATTTTTCTAACTCTATTCACTTTATAAAGGATAATTTATTTGATTTTCCTCCTATTTTTCAGGAGCTTTCCAAGAAAACCTCATTAGAAGAAATGTTTTCGGTTTATAATTGTGGGCATCGCTTGGAAATTTATACCGACGAAGATACAGCGAAGAAAATCATTTCTCTTTGTGAAAATTTTCAATTATCAGCTAAAATCATTGGACGAACTGAAAAAAATCCTTATCATAACAATAAACTCACTATCCAACATCAAAATCAAAAATTCCATTATGAAAGAGAGCGCTAAGAAGACCAAAAAGCCCACTAAAAAAATTCCTTCTAAAAAACCAGTTCCTTCCCTCATAATTAATGAAAAAGTTAGGTGGGTTTTTAACCGCCCTTATGTGATGGGAATTATTAATTTTACTCCTGATTCTTTTTATGATGGCGGTTTTTTTTTCAACTCATTAAAAAAAAATAACTTCCTTACTCAAATAAAAAAATTTGTCAATGCTGGTATCGACATTATCGACATTGGTGGGGAATCTTCGAGGCCAGGAGCTTTACCAGTAAGCGAAGCAGAAGAACTTAAAAGGGTTATCCCGCGAATTAAAAAAATTAAAAAGAAATTCCCTGATTTGCTTTTATCTTTGGATACCTATAAAAGCAAGGTAGCCGAGGAAGGGATTTTACATGGGGTGGATATCATTAATGACATTAGTGCAGGAGAAAATTCGAATAATGCTATTTTTCATGTCTGCAAAAAGTATAATACTCCGATTATTATAATGCATAAAAAAGGAGATCCTAAAACCATGCAGAAGCAGGTGAGTTATGATAACGTGGTGAAAGAAATTTATACTTACCTTAGTAAAAAAATCAACCTACTTAAAAAAATCGGTTTACCCAAAGATAAAATTATGATCGACATAGGGATTGGTTTTGGTAAGCATAAAAAAGAAAACCTAGCCTTGTTAAAAAATTTAAAGACCTTTAGAAAATTAGGGGTAGGAATGCTGGTGGGAGTATCGAGGAAAAAAATTATTGGTGACTTAACTAGCAGGGAAGTAGGGGAGCGACTGCCGGGAACCATCGGACTCAATTTAGCCGCTTTAAAAAACGGAGCAGATGTAATCCGGGTTCATGACGCACTAGAAATGAAAGATGCTCTAACTACTTTTTTTGCAGTAGAAAGATTTTAAATGTTCCAAACGATTATTGAAAATTTCACTTTCCGGCAATTTATCGACGTTCTAATTGTCTTTATTATTTTTTATAATATTTACAAATACATCGCCAAAACTTCGGTTTTACCAGTCCTACAAGGTTTTATGGTAATTTTAATTATCACTGCTCTTTCGGCTATTTTTGAGTTAAATACCCTCAATTATTTATTAGAACAAGTGGTCTCCCTGATGCTTTTAGCAGCGATTATCCTTTTCCCCTCAGAAATTAAAAAAGGGCTCTACCGTCTCGGAGGGAAGGAAATTTTTCAAAACTTTACGACCATTGAAAAAAAATACATTAAAGAAATATTAGGAGCTGTGGCTTTTTTTAGAAAAAAAAAATGGGGGGCTTTGATTGTCATTAAAAAAAATGATTCCCTCACTCATTTATTAGAATCAGGCACTCGCCTATCTACTCCCATTACTCAAGAAATGCTGATGAGTATTTTTAATAAAAAATCCCACCTGCACGATGGGGCAGTACTGATTATCGGGAATAATATTGTGGCAGCAGCCTGCTATGTTGTCTCTCTTACCAACGAAGACATCAAAGGCAATTTAGGAACCAGGCATAGAGCAGCTATTGGTTTAGGAGAGCAATCCGATGCGTTAATTATTGTGGTGAGTGAAGAAAAAGGGAATATTTCAGTCGTTAGTAATAGGAAATTTCAACATAATGTTAGCCTTGTTCGTTTAGAGAAAATGTTAAAAAGTCAATTAACCACTAAAAATGGAACTACTAAAAACGGTAAAAAAATCTAAAACCATTGAATTTATTTAAAATCATTGTCGTTATTACTAAAAACCTCATCGCCAATATTGAAGAATGGAATTGGCGGAAATCGGTAAGGGATATTTTTACCCAAGACATTAAAACCAAATCCATTGTTTTTCTCTTCACCGCCTTATTTTTTTATTACGTTAATCTGCAAGATATTGAACAGAAATCTTTTTTCATCCCCTTAAAAATAGAAAAAACCGAAGAATTAACTTTGGTAAATGAAATCCCCGAATCCATCACGCTTTCTTTAAGGGGCAATAAAGATAATCTCATTAATTTAGATGTTAATAATATTTTTGCCGAAATAGCTATTCCTAACAGTGAAGAAGGGATGCTTACTCGAATACCTCAAGTAAAAGGCATCCCCCAAGGCGTTCAAATACTCGGGATTTCTCCCAACGAAATTGAACTGCAAGTATCTTTCTTGCATAAGAAAATTATTAGAATTGAGCCGGAATTTACTGGCCGACTTCCTCGAAGTTTAATTCTAGATCAATACACCATCAGCCCTAAAAGGTTAGACATATTGGCTCCCAAAGATATTTTAGAAGATTTGACTAGTTTAAAAACCGAGCCGATTGACATTAGTAATATTAAAAGCAACAAAGAAATTGAGGTAGCTTTGAATAAAAATATTCACCCTAGTATCGTCATTGATCAAGACAGAAAATTTTTAGTAAGCCTGCTAGTAGAAAAAAGAATTCAAAACAAAACAGTTACTGGGAACTACTTTATCACTATTGAAAATTTAGATAGCAATTTATTCATTGATCAAGATTATTATGTCGAAAAAATATTTTACCAAGTAAGGGATAGAAATAATAACTTTGACTTCAACTCAGAATTTTTGTTTTCGATTAATGCAGAAAATATTAAAGAGGCAGGGAATTACGAGTTAAAAATTGAGTTTAATGATCCTAATGATGACGTTAAAATCACTAAGGTAGAACCGAGTTCTATAAACCTGGAAATTAAAAGTTTTGACTAAAATTTTTTCCTAATTTTTTTAGAAAAATTTAATCTATCTATTTTTTTATATTCATAGTAATTTTTAAATTTCTTTAAATAGCAATGCAAAAAAAAAACCACCAACAAGTACAAAATCGCTACCTTGAAATTGACCTGATAAAAGGTTTAGCAGTGATTGGTATGATTATATATCACTTGCTGTATAATATATTATTTTTAGTTCAACAGAATTTCTTAGAACGACAAGATTTTGTTAATTACAATAAAATTATTTATGGAACTTTTTTTATCTGTGTTGGGATTAACTTAAAAATTTATTATAAAAATCTTTATCTAAGAACGGGAAATAATTCTTTTATTTTTATATTCAGTAAGTTATGGAAGAAATTCCTGCGTTTATTTGTTGTTGCTTTGGGGATTAGCCTTTTTACTTATCTAGCGATGCCTTCTTATTATATTTTTTTTGGAACCATTCACTTTATAGCTTTTTCTCTTCTGCTTTCCATTTTCTTTCTAAAATTTAATCCTTTAACTAATTTTTTACTAGCCGCTTTCGTTTTAGGCCTAGGGCTTTGGTTTATTCAAAATAATCCCTTTTTAGAACTCGGAACGAATATTTTTGTCTTTCTAGGAATTAAAGGGAAAGTAGTTAGATCATTTGATTACTCTCCTATTTTTCCTTATTATTTTTTAGTTTTAATTGGATTAAGCCTTTCGGATATTTTTTATAAAGATGTCACCAAACCTTCTAAAATAAGCTTACTTTTTAAGGAGGAAAATAAGATTGTAAAATTCCTCACCTATTTAGGAAAAAAATCTTTGGTTATCTACGTTCTTCATCAGCCCATTTTAACGATTATTATCATCTCTTTAGGACTCTTGGGTTTATTTAATTTAAAGTTTGATTTACTAACGAGTATTAAAAGCTTGTTTTCTTAAGAAATATAAAAGCTCTATTATCTAATCTTTAGTTGCTTTTTGTAGCAAAATTACCACTATTAAATAATAATAAAAAATCTATATATTTTATTAAACAGGATTGCTTTTATTTAAAGTAACTTATTGCTGATTAAAAAGGAATATTCTTTAAAGAATTAGTCATAAAGGATAGTATCTTTTTTACTCCACATTTTAAAAATAAATTTAAAAGTCTCTTTCAAAAACACAGTAGATTTACAATTAAAGGAGGTAATCCAACCACAGCTTCCGCTACGGTCGCCTTGTTACGACTTAACCCTTCTCATCAATTCTACCTTCGGTGCCTTCCTCCAGCAAGCTGGTTGGTACAACAACTTCGGGTAAAATCAACTCGAGTGGTTTGACGGGCGGTGTGTACAAGGCTCGAGAACGCATTCACCGTGGCGTTCTGATCCACGATTACTAGTGATTCCAACTTCATGGAGTCGAGTTACAGACTCCAATCCGAACTAAGAACTGTTTTTTGAGATTTGCTCCACTTCGCAGTATTGCTGCTCTTTGTACAGTCCATTGTAGCACGTGTGTAGCCCTGGACATAAGGGCCATGAGGACTTGACGTCATCCACACCTTCCTCCTGGTTACCCAGACAGTTTCCCAAGAGTCCTTCATCCCGAAAGATGATTAGCAACATGGGATATGGGTTGCGCTCGTTGCGGGACTTAACCCAACATCTCACAACACGAGCTGACGACAGCCATGCAGCACCTCGCATAGTGCCCCGAAGGGAAAATGACTTTCATCACTGATCACTATACGTTTAAACCCAGGTAAGGTTTTTCGCGTATCATCGAATTAAACCACATGCTCCACCACTTGTGCGAGCCCCCGTCAATTCCTTTGAGTTTCACACTTGCGTGCATACTACCCAGGCGGTACACTTAATGCGTTAGCTTGGTTTCAGAAGAAGGAACGAATTCCTTCCCCAAAAACTAGTGTACATCGTTTACAGCTAGGACTACTGGGGTCTCTAATCCCATTCGCTCCCCTAGCTTTCGTGCCTCAGCGTCAGTCATTACCCAGTAGCTTGCCTTCGCCTTTGGTGTTCCTTCTGATATCTACAGATTTCACTCCTACACCAGAAATTCCTACTACCTCTATAAATGACTCTAGTTTAACAGTTTTAAATGCAGCCTTAAAGTTGAGCTTTAAGATTTCACATTTAACTTATTAAACCGCCTACACACCCTTTACGCCCAGTGATTTCGAACATCGTTTGCCCCCTACGTATTACCGCGGCTGCTGGCACGTAGTTAGCCAGGGCTTCTTCTGCGGCTATCGTCATCGTCAATGCATTTCCTCATTAACTTATTCTTGACCGCCGAAAGGATTTTACAATCCAAAGACCTTCATCATCCATGCGAAATTGCTCCGTCAGGCTTGCGCCCATTGCGGAATATTCTTAGCTGCTGCCTCCCGTAGGAGTCTGGGCCGTATCTCAGTCCCAATGTGGCCGTTCACCCTCTAAGGCCGGCTACCTATCATCGCCTTGGTAGGCCATTACCCCACCAACAAGCTAATAGGAGTTAGCCCCATCTCTTAGCGATGCCAACGCACCTTTCAAAACACTTTGAAATATTTCTGTATTCGGTATTACTCCCTATTTCTAGGAACTATTCCAATCTAAGAGGTAGGTCAACTAACTATTACTCACCCGTTTGCCGCTCGCCACCCGAAGTGCTGCCGCTCGACTTGCATGCTTAAAACATCTCGCTAACGATCGTTCTGAGCCAGGATCAAACTCTTCATCATTGATAAAATCCAATAAATTAAATGAATAAATTATCAGATTTTATGGTGTGTGAATAAGTTTAAAATTTAAACTTATTCGAGTTTTTTTGTTTTGGCTAAAAATAATTTACTAAACTAATGAAACAAATCAATAATTTAACAAACTAATTTTAAACCCAAAGAAAATTGATTTTCTACTTAAATACTATCCTATTATGTCAAAAAAGCCCCTAAGGGCTAGACATAATTATATAATGGAACGCTGATAACCTCAAGAAAATAATAGTAAATTCACAAAAAAATTAGAAATAATAATTGCTTTTCACCTATTTTCTATTAATAAGCCTTATTAAAGACAAAAAAAGCAAACTAAACTTTCTAATAATCAATTTTTCATCTATTTATTCTCGTTTTTATTAAAATAGTAAATTAAAATCTTTTTGAAAAAAATAAAAAAAATTCATAAAAATAAGATTTTAATTCAAAATGTTTCATATGAAACGTTTTGAAAATTGTTTTCGTTACTTTTTATCTAAAATAATTTTTAAAATTCAACATAAGCGAGTGATATAAAAAAAATTTATTATAAATAAAAAAGATTATCGAAATATTAAAAACAAATAGCTCTTTCTTAATGTTTCATATGAAACATTAAGAGTTTATTTATTAACACTATTGATCTTTCCAAAAGCGATAAAAAAGAAAAAAGTAAGAAGTAATACACAAAAACCAACTAAATGAATAAAAAACCAAGTATTCAAACTATAAAGAGGCTCTAAAATCGAAGAAAAAATAATTGCTCCTAAACAAGCAAAAAATAGGAAAGAGCGAATCATTAGAGGGGTGAGGTTGAGCTTTTCTTCGGCAAAAGAAAGGAGTAAAGGGAATATTCCTCCAAAGGAAAAACCCAAAGTAAAGCTAGCAGTAAAAAGGCCGTAAAGATTATCGAAAATCAAATAAAATAAAATAACACTCCCCCCACCAATAATCAGCAAGAAAAACAAGATAAACTCACTAGAAAACTTCCTAGAGACGTAGGTGCAAAATAAACGACTTAAAGTAAAGGAAAACCAAAAAATCGAAGTGATATAGCCCGCTTGTTCGGGAGTAAAAGCCGCTATATCCGTAGTGTAATTAAAAATCCACACGGTATAAACTGCTTCCGCTCCTACATAAAAGAAAAAGACAAACGAAATTAATAAAACAATAAAAGAATGATTCTTAGTTTTTTTAGGTGGTTGAGCGTCTTTATTTTTCGTAAAAGGAATAAAAAAACCTACCCCTCCCAAAAGAAAGAAAACCGAGAAGAAAATATAAGCGTTACTGATGCTATTATTAATATCAATATCCCTGCCTATAACTGTGGGAGAAATAATAGCCCCCACTCCGAAAAAAAAATGCATAAAATTCATATAAGGGGCGACTTTTTTTTTATATAAAGCTACCAAGAAACTATTAGTCACCACTTCCATCACTCCTTCTAGTGCTCCAAAAATAAATAAAAAAGCTAAAAGTAAAGAAAAATGATTAATTTGAAAAATGGTTATTAATAAAAAAAATATTCCAATAAAGCAATAGCTTAATATGCGATTCTCTTTGAATTTTTTTAACAACTTTTCTCCAGAATAAATTCCTAAAAGGAAACCTAAAGGCTTGATGAAAATAAGGTATTTGGAAAAACTAATATCTTTTCCAGTATTCTGTAAGAAAATAGTAAGAGATGGCCCTAACCCAGCAATGGTTAGACCAAGGCACAACATCGATAAAAAACAAATTCCCGTTAAAAAGAATTTGTTTTTATCGGTTAAAACTAAAGAACTTTGATTGTTATTTTTTATTGGTTAAGCTCTTTAATAAGGTTGAGAGCAGATCCTGCTTTAAACCATTTTATTTGGGCTTCGTTGTAAGAATGATTAACGGTGATTTTCTCTTGCTCCCCATTTTTATGCTGTAAAACCACAGAAAGAGGATTTCCTGGTTGTAAATCAGCAATTCCAGTAATGGTGATTTCATCGTCTTCCTCAATCTTATTATAATCATCAGCTGAAGAAAAAGTTATCGCCAACATCCCCTGTTTTTTAAGGTTCGTCTCGTGAATTCTAGCAAAAGATTTTACCAGTACTACCCTTACTCCTAAATGACGAGGTTCCATAGCCGCATGCTCTCTAGAAGAGCCTTCTCCATAATTTTCATCACCAATAATAATACTTCCAACTCCCCCAGCCTTATAAGCCCTTTGGACAGTAGGAACTTCCCCATATTCTCCAGTTATCTGATTTTTCACCTTATTTACTTCATCGTTAAAATAGTTAGTAGCTCCGATTAATAAATTATTAGAAATATTATCAAGATGTCCTCGAAATCTAAGCCAAGGACCCGCCATCGATATATGGTCAGTGGTACATTTCCCTTTAGCTTTAATTAAGACTTTTAAGTCGGTTAAATCCCCTTGATTAATGGGAGTAAAAGGCTCAAGTAGTTGCAATCTTTTGGAATTAGCGGCAATCGTTATTTCGATATTTTCCTTACCATCACTAGTGACTAATCCTAACTCCTTTACCTCAAAACCTTGAGGAGGTAACTCAATACCTTGAGGCTCTGCAAGAGAAACAGCTTCATGATTTTCGTTGATAAGAGTATCAACTAAAGGATTAAAAGTTAAATCTCCTGCAATAGTCATCGCAGTAACAATTTCTGGAGAAGCAACAAAGGCGTGGGTATTGGGATTTCCATCGTTACGTTTAGCAAAATTACGATTAAAAGAAGTAATAATTGAGTTTTTTTTATCCGGGTTTTGATTATGGCGAGCCCACTGTCCGATGCAAGGCCCACAGGCATTCGCTAGAACTTTTCCCCCAATTGCTTCAAACTTAGCTAAATAACCATCCCTTTCAACGGTATAACGAACTTGCTCGGATCCAGGAGTAATAGTAAACTCAGATTTTGCCTTTAAATTTTTAGCTACTGCTTGCTCAGCAATCGAAGCAGAACGAGTAATATCCTCATAAGAAGAATTAGTACAAGAACCAATTAAGCCCACTTCTAATTTTTGTGGCCAGTTATTTTTGGTCACTTCTTCTTTAAACTGTGAAATAGGAATAGCCCTATCGGGAGTAAAGGGTCCATTGATATGGGGTTCTAAAGTATTTAAATCAATTTCAATTACCCTATCGAAATACTTTTCGGGATTTTCATAAACTTCTGGATCTCCGGTTAATAATTCCTTATTTTGGTTGGCAATTTCGGCAATTTCTCCCCGCTTAGTTTCTTTTAAATAAGTAGCCATTTTTTCATCATAACCAAAAACTGAGGTAGTTGCTCCAATTTCAGCCCCCATATTACAAATAGTAGCTTTCCCAGTACAAGATATATTTTCTGCCCCTTCACCAAAATATTCCATAATATGCCCTGTTCCACCTTTTACCGTAGTAATTCCAGCTACTTTTAAAATAATATCTTTTGCTGAAGCCCAACCATTTAATTTTCCAGTTAGTTTCACTCCTGTCACTTTAGGAAATAATAATTCCCAAGGCATTCCAACCATAACATCGACCGCATCAGCTCCTCCCACACCAATCGCCAGCATCCCCAAACCACCAGCATTAGGGGTGTGAGAATCAGTCCCAATCATTAAGCCACCAGGAAAAGCATAATTTTCTAAAGCTACTTGATGAATAATCCCGGCCCCGGCTTGCCAAAAGTCCATTTGATATTTTTTCCCTGCATTTAGTAAAAAGTCATAAATTTCTTCGTTTTCTGTTTTAGCAATTTTCAAATCCTCATTTGCCCCAATTTTAGCCTGAATTAAATGATCACAATGAATAGAAGTAGGAACTGCCGTGCGATTTTTTCCAGCTTGCATAAATTGGAGAATCGTCATCTGAGCGGTGGCATCTTGTAGAATAACTCTATCTGGATTAAAATTCACATAATCTTTTCCTTTATTAGCCGCCCTAGTAATAGAATCGTTAAAATGGGAATAAAGGATTTTTTCTGTTAAAGTTAAAGGCCTTCCAATGGTAGTTTTTGCTTGATTTAAAATAGCTCGTGATTGCTTATACGTTTTTTTTTGTAATTCAATTTTTTCTTGCATAATTTAGTTCCTCTCTATATTGAAAAATTTATTAATCTATTTTTTATTCTACTATGAATTGTTATTATTTAATAGTACCATAATAATGGTAAAATATAAAGCACTCACTAAAAATAGTAGAAATATTTTTCAAGGCATTTAAAAGCTTTTATTAAAAATTTAAATTCCTTTAAATAGAAAAAAAGCTATTTAAAACTATTTTAAAGGCAAAAAAATAAAGATTAAATAAAATAGATTTAATATAATAACAATAATAAATTTATTGCATTAATTATTATATTAATATAACTATTTAAAATTCAAAGTTGTGAAAAATTCCCTTAAAATTATTCCATTAGGTGGATTAGAAGAAATAGGAAAAAACTGTACAGTATTAGAATATAAAAATGAAATTATTATTGTTGATTTTGGTATCAAGTTTAGCAAGGAAAAACTTTTAGGGAATATTCTTTACTATCCCGATACCAATTACTTAGAAAAAAACTTTTCCAAAATTAAAGGAATTATCATCACTCATGGTCACTTGGACCATATAGGAGGATTGATTTATTTATTACCTCAGATGGACATACCTATATTTTGCTCTTTATTTTCTAAGTTTTTAATAGAAAATTTATTTAAAAAAAATAATCTCCCTTTAGAAAGTAAAATTAATCTTGTAAAAGATCCTTTTACAATAGGTTATTTTCATATTTCTCCCATTGAAGTTGATCATAGTGTTTCTGATTCGTTAGGATTTTTTATTGATACTCCGGTGGGTAATTTATTTATTACCGGTGATTTTAATGATATTAGTAAAAAAGAGTTAAAATTTCTTAATAAAAGCAAGATAGATCTCCTTTTAGCTGACTCAACTAATAGTAATAAAAATAAAGTAAGAAAAAGTAATAAAGAAATTAAAGATAACCTCAGCACAATTATTAAAAATAATGGAAGAATTTTTCTTGGGCAGTTTTCTACCCAAATAGAGATTATTCGATTAACTTTAGCGATAGCACGAAAACAAGGGAGGATTATTATTCCCCTAGGAAGATCAATTGAGGATATTTTTTCTATATTAGAAAAAAACGATGAACTTTTGGAGTATTTAGATATTATTGGACACATTAAAGAAGTAAAAAATTATCCTCAAGAAAAAATTATTTTCATTGCTACTGGTAGCCAAGGAGAAAAAAATTCTTCTCTTTGGAAATTAGCTTTCAAGCGTATGCGTAATATTGAGCTAAATCACCGTGATACTCTTATTTTGTCTTCCTCAGTTATTCCAGGAAATGAGCTGCAAATTAATGACATTATTAATAATTTTTATAAACAGGGAGCAAAAGTAATAACCAACGATGATGTTTATATTCATTCTAGCGGGCATAGTTATAAAAGGGAGTTAGCTAAGATTATCGAAAACATTAAGCCGCGTTTTTTGATTCCTATTCATGGGGAATACAAGCACCTTGTTCATCATAAAGCAATAGCTCAAGAAAACAAAATACCGGAAGAAAATATTTTTATTCTAGAAAATGGAAAAAATGTTTTTTTAAGTCAAGAAGTTGTTCAAATAGGAGAAAAGTTAAAATTAAAAGATAAAATTATTCTTAATAATCAACCCATTAATAATATTTTAATTGAAGAAAAAAAAAGCTTGGCCGAAAAAGGAGTGATTACTGTTACTGTTTATAATAATTATCAGGAAATAAAAATTAATTCATTAGGAATAATTGATCCTAATAAAAAAAGTCATTTTCATAACATTTTAATTAAAGCGATTAAGGAAAAAGATATATTAGGCAGTAAAAAAAAAGAAAAGGTTATCAAACAAAATATTTTTCGAGAGATTTATCATTTTCTTAACAAAAATAGAATGAATAAAACTGATATGATTTTAGTGAACTTTGTTTAATTTATATTACTAAACGATTATTGAACGTACTTAGAAAATTGATTATAAATCATTTTCGCTAGTCCTAATTTACTATTATCCACGATATTTTCACTTCTTTCTTTTAATAGAAAATCTTTAAAAATCTTTTCTCCTTGGTTTTCATTAATCAACCCATTTTTTCCTACATTATCTTGCATGCTTTTAAACATTCGGTAAACCAACATAGCTTCAAAAGCTTTAGCCGCTTCTTGGAGTTTTTTATCGTTTCGGCTATTTTGCACTCCACTTATTTTTTGTAAATTTTCTTCATAGAAATTATTGTTCGGAGATTGATTTATAGGATTAATACTTAGCATTATTGTAAAATTATTTCGGCGTTGAGGATGCCACTTTTTCGAAGAGCGTAAAGTAACGAGGGAAGTTTTTCTCGAATATCTATATTTCTCTGTTGAAAATAACGGAACAACTCTCCAATGGTTTGAAAAGAGTTTTTAATTTCGTCATCTTCTATTGCCTCGGTGGTGAAAATATCCCTTTCTAAAGGAAACGATATATAAGAGGTATCGATAGCAATATTTTGTCCTGAAACGATAATTCCCGTTTTGGTGTCAATTACCACCTTATTTTTATTATCAAGCTCAATGTTGGTTTTTAGAATATCGGAAATTATTCTTTCTTGATTTTCTTGTTCTTGATTAACAATATTTAGTAATAATTTCTTTTCTCCTAAAATATTAACTGAAATAACATCATTAAAATCTTCTAATAATTTTTCTCTAATATCAATAATGTTGCCGGGGTAATAATTATTAATAGTAATTTGTAGGGGAAAAGTAAAATCATTGAAAGTAATACTAGAAAAATCCCTTTCAATAATTCCTCCCGAAGCAATAAATCCCCTAGTCGGATGGTTATCTCCAGCGTTTACAATCCCACTTCCCACAATGTAAGTTGTCCCATCTCCACTTTTTAAAGGGGAAGGAATTAGAAAGCCATTAGCAATACTGCGAGCATCTCCGATAGAGGCCACAGTAATATCGATAATATCCCCTTTATTTAAATAACCAGTAGTTTCGGCGCTGATGATAACCGAGGCCACATTCCGAGAATTAAAATTTTTACTAGTATTTATGCCATAGTTTTGGAGAACGTTTTTTAAATTTTCCCCAGTGTATAAAGCTCGCCTGTCACCAGTGCCTCGAAGCCCTACAACTAATCCATACCCAGTAAAATAATTTTTTTTTTGATCACCAATTTTAATAATGTCTTTTAAAGTAACTTCAATGGCAAAAAGCCAAGAAAAGGAAAAAGGGAAAATTATTCCCATTAATAAATTTTTTTTCATTTTTATAATTAGAATATCGGATTTTTTAGATTTTTACAGAAAAAAAACTAGTTTAACTTTATTATTTTTTGATTAAAAAGGTTACGAAATTAGCTACCTTAAAAAGAATAGTTGTTTTAGTAAAACCTGCTTTTTTAAATTGGGCAATATGTTCGTCAGTAGTTTGTGGAATGAGAATTTTTTCTAGTGATTTTCTCTTTCTAGTAATTTCCAAAGAATTATAAAAATTAGCTTTTTTAAAATCTTCGTGAAGTTTATTTAGCATATTAGTAAAATAACTATCATTTTCTTGGACTTTTTCGCTTACTACTAAAATTCCCTCTGGTAAAAGGGAACGAAAAATTTTTTCAAGTAACAGTAAACGTTTTTCTAAAGCCAAGAATTGCAACGTGTAATTTATAATAAAGACATTGGCAGGAAGAAAATAATAATCTAGTAAATCGCCAAATATTAATTGAATATTATCACTAGCTTGAAAATCTTTTTTTTTTTCTTCTGCTTTTGCTATCATGGCCTGGGATTTATCAATACCTTTTAAATTTAAGGATAAATTCTGAAATTTTTCATTTATCAAGAAAAGCAAACTTCCCGTCGAACAACCTAAATCATAAATGAGATCTTTACTTTTTATGGTCTTGGATAAGACGTTTAGAATTAATTTTTGATTTTCCGCGTAAAAAGGAATAGAGCGAATAAGCATATTATCGAAAACCCTAGCCACTTCTTGGTTAAATTCAAAACTTTTTGGAGCAAAAGATTTTTTACCTTGAAAAATATTATCAAAAGAATGATTCATCATTACTTATAATAAATATCGTAAATTCTCTTTAAATTTTCGCTAAAATTTATCGACTTTTAGGGAAAATTATCCTAATCATTAATGAAATTTATGATACTATTTTAAATGATAAAAATTATTGGAATAACAAAATTAAGAAGGAATAACAATGGAAATTAAAAAACATTTTGTTAATGGAAAACCTCAAGAAGGGACTAGCGGAAGATTGAGCGATATTTATAACCCAGCTTTAGGAGAAGTGCAGGCAAAAGCTCCTTTAGCTAGTAAGAGTGAAATGGATAAAATTGTCCAAATCGCTCAAGAAGCTTTTATCAAGTGGCGACATGTTCCTCCAGGAAAAAAAGCTCAAATTATGTTTAAATTTAGAGAGCTTATTATCAAGCATATGGATGAATTGGCTCTTTTGGTTTCTAAAGAGCATGGAAAAACTCTAGAAGATGCCAAAGGTTCGATTAGTCGTGGTATGGAAGTGGTTGAGTTTTGTTGTGGTATTACTAGTCATTTAAAATCAGACTTTAGCGAAAATGTTTCTACTAATATTGATACTTATAATCTTCGTCAACCTTTAGGAGTTTGCGCGGGGATTACTCCTTTTAACTTTCCGGCTATGGTCCCTATGTGGATGTTCCCGGTGGCTATAAGTTGCGGTAATACTTTTATCCTCAAGCCCTCTGAGAAAAACCCTTCTACCTCTCTAAGGCTAGCAGAATTACTTCAAGAAGCCGGTCTTCCTGATGGGGTTCTAAATGTGGCTATGGGAGATAAAGAAGCAGTAGATGCTATCTTAGAGCATCCGGATATTCAAGCGGTGAGTTTTGTTGGATCTACTGCAGTTGGGGAATATATTTATCAAAAAGGAACGAATTTTAACAAAAGAGTACAGGCTTTGTGCGGAGCTAAAAATCATATGGTTGTTATGCCTGATGCGGATATTGACTTAGCGGTTAACTCGCTTTTAGGTTCGGTGTATGGATCGGCTGGCGAACGGTGCATGGCTATCTCAGTAGCAGTAGTTGTGGGGGATGAAACAGCAGATAAGATAATTGAAAAATTAACTCCTAAAGTCCAAAACCTAAGAGTAGGAAGTTATGACCAAAAAGAAGTAGAAATGGGGCCAATCATCTCACGAGAAAGTTTAGAAAAAATCAAAAACTACATTCAAGAAGGCGAAGCACAAGGAGCTAAGCTAGTTCTCGATGGACGAGGTTTACAAGTAGTTAATCACGAAAAAGGATTTTTTATTGGCGGGAGTATTTTCGATAACGTGAAATCTGATATGAGTATTTACACTGATGAGATATTTGGACCAGTTTTATCTTTGGTTAGGGTAAAAACCTATGACGAAGCTCTACAGTTAGTAAACGACCATGAATATGGTAATGGGGTAGCGATTTTTACTCGTGATGGAGACACAGGACGACACTTTTCTCATAATGTCAAAGTAGGGATGGTCGGAATAAATGTTCCTATCCCCGTGCCGGTGGCTTATCACAGTTTTGGGGGCTGGAAAAGATCGCTTTTTGGGAATAATTCCATCCATGGTATGGAGGGGGTACGATTTTATACCCAACTAAAAACTATCACTTCGAGATGGACCAAAGGCATTCGAGATAGCGAGTTTCATTTTACTAGTGGGCATGACCAGTAATTTTTTTCTCTTTCTTTTTTGATAATTCCTTTTTATAAGCATGATATTTCTGCTTTAGAAATTAAAAGGGTTGTTCAGGTTTTAAAAAGCAATTGGATTAATACAGGCCCAGAAGTAGAAAAATTTCGAGAAGAATTAAAAGATTTTTTAAAATCCCCCGAAGTTGTCTTGGTTTCTTCTGCTTGGGCCGGGCTTTTTCTTACTTTAAAAGCCTGGGGAATAAAAACCGGGGACGAGGTAATAACCACTCCTTATACTTTTTCAGCTACTGCTAATGCCATTGTTCAAAATGGAGCTAAAGTGGTATTTGCTGATGTCAATGAAAATTATCTTATTGAACCTGAAGAGATTGCTAAAAAAATAACTAGTAAAACCAAAGCTATTGTTACAATGGACTATGGAGGGTACCCTTGTGATTACTCTAAAATTCATCAAATAGTAGAACAAAAAAAAAATAAATTTCATAGCAGTAATGATATTCAGGCAAGGTTAGGTAGGCTACTTATCTTAGCTGATGGGGCGCATTCTTTTGGGACGCTACCTAAAAAAAAGCAAAAGAAATTACTGCCGGACATTTCAGCTTACTCTTTTCATACGGTTAAAAATCTAACGACAATTGACGGGGGAGCGATTACTTTTTTTAATAATAAATTAGCTAAGCGAAAATCTTTCTTGAATACTTTAAAGGCATTGTCACTACATGGTATGAATTTTGATGCCTTTGAGCGAAAAAAAAAAAAAAGTATTTTTTACGATATTAGTGAAGCGGGATTTAAAACTAATCTAACGGATGTGGCAGCGGCTATCGGACGGATGCAATTAAAAAGAATGAGTGAGTTTTACACAAAAAAAAAAAAGCTCCTTAATTATTATAATAAATTTTTTTCTCATCATACTTCTTTTAAAAATAAGAATAATTTAGTTAATGATAATTATCACATTTTTCCTCATCTCTATACTTTAGAAGGGCTAACTAAAGATTTTAATAGCTTAACCAGTAAGAAAAATTTCATCACTACTATGAGTAAAAAGGGAATTGGTTTTAATATGCATTATCTTCCTTTGCCCCTAACTAGCTTTTATAGTAAGCTCGGCTTCCATTTAAAAGATTATCCTCAAACGGCTCGCTTAGCCAAGTGTCATATTTCCCTACCTTTTTATACTAAACTAAGTTTGAAAAAAGCTGGTATAGTTGCTAAAGCATTAATATAAATAAAGTAAAAATTACCAATAACTTTTAAATGGTAGTTACTCAAAAACTCCTCGGGCAAAAAGATAAGCAGGATATTTTTTCCTATACCTTAAAAAATAATTTTCTAACCATCGTTATTTTCAACTATGGGGGAATTATTCAAAAAATAATAATGCCCGATAAAAATAATCAAAATAGCAATGTTGTTTTAAGCTATCCTCAAGTAAAAGATTATTATTCTAACCCCGCCTATCTAGGAGCTACTATCGGGCGAGTGGCTGGGAGGATACCACGAGGGATAATTGAATTTCAAGGAAAAAAAATCTTTTTAAATAAAAATGAAAAAGTCGGGGAAAAATTTTCTACCACGCTCCACGGAGGAAAAAAGGGATTTGAACAAAAAATTTCTCGAGGAAAAATCTACCAACAAAAAGATAAAGTAGGAGTTCAACTGACTTTTACTAGTGAAGATGGTGAAGAAGGATTTCCCGGTGATTTAGAAATTATTAGTGATTATTCTCTGAACGCTGAAAATGTTTTTTCCATTAGGCATACTAGTTCTATTAAAGAGCCTACTTTACTTAATTTGACTCAGCATACTTATTTTAATTTAAGTGGGAAGAAAGAAAACGTATTTCAAAACCACTATTTAAAAATAATCGCTGATGAAATATTAGCAATGGATGATAATCAGTGCCTGCAACCAAAATCTCTCAAAGTAGGTAAAACCCCTTTTGACTTTCGAGAGGAAAAAAAAATTCCACTAACTTCTATAAAAGAAAATACTTCGTTAAACAAGTTTCGTGGGTATGATCATTACTTCCTTTTTTCTAACGATAAAAAAGGGGGTGAGCGAAAAAATAAACCGGGAAAAGTCACCCTTTACCACGCCGAAAGTGGGCGAAAAATCACCATGCTGACGAACCAAAAAGGAATGATTTTTTATACGGGTAATTATCTCAATATTATAAAAAAATTTCAACGCTATCAAGGACTATGTTTAGAGGTGCAAGATTATCCCTATTTTTTGTCCGAGAAAATCCCACCGGGTTTCCCTTTTTCCCAAAAAATTTACCTACCGGGAGAGAGTTATTCTCACGAAACCGAATACCATTTTTCTATTGAAAAATAGTTTTTATTTATAAAACTTAGTAGCTATTTCATAAGCTAGATGACCTAATGCTTTATCTAAGTATTCTTTTTGGTTGATTTTTTCTTTTATTTTTGCTATTTTTTTATGGTCAATTTTAACTGCTATTTTCATAACAAATCCTTTTGTTAATTTTTTTTTACTTCCGTGTAAAATGAAAATAATATATTAAATTTTAATTACATTTTATTCTTCTTTAACTTCCTTCTTGAAAGGCACTAGGAATATGAATAATTTTTTCTTGATTTAAAAAAGTATAAAATAAAATTAAAATCACATCAAACCTCGAGAAAAAGCCATGGTACTCAGTATGGGCATCTAAAAATCCGCGGGCTCCTCTTAGGAGGTTCTTTTTTTTTTTAGGGGTAATGGTAGTAAAGGGATCAAAGGAAGGATTTTCGTTTTTTATCGTTCGATACTTTACTTCTACAAAAACTAAAATTTCATCGTTACTAATGGCAATTAAGTCAATCTCGCTTTTTTGGTAAAAAAAATTTTTACCAATAATTTGATAGCCTTTACTCATTAAATATTTTTCTGCTTTCTTTTCAAAGTTATTACCTATCTTTTTATTATCCAAACGATTTTTTTTTGTTTTTTTTATTTTTATAGTCTTCGATTAATTTATTTTTAAGTGAAGTATCTTCTAGAGCAGAATAAATTAAATTCTCTTCTGGCATTTCGGATAAATCGATAACGCTATTTAGGTCTTCTCCAGAAATGATTTCTACTACTGGTAATTTATAATTTTTACTTTTACCAGTAATGATTGCCATTTCTTTGTTCATTAAAACGATTACTTCTCCCAGAGGATACAATGGGTTTAATGATAAAAAAACTTTTAAATATTTTTCATGGTACTTTTTTTGATTTTTTAAAAAAAGCAAAGTGGCTTTATAAGGAGAAATGCTTTGAAAAATGTTTCCTAAAAAATCAGTAGTTAGATAAAAAAACTCTTGAATAGTGGTTAAAATATGAATAAGGGGATTAATTTTTTCTTTTTCCAATCCTAAAATTCCACTACCATCCAAGTGCTCATGATGGAGAAAAATAATATTTTTAATGCTGTTACTAATATTGGTGTTTTTTTTAAACTTTTTATAAGCAACGGAAATGTGTTCTTTGAGAAATTGAAAATTAAGGTTTTTAACCATTACGCTTTGGTTTAATGCTTGGGGGTTTTGGTGAAATAGAAAACTTCACTTAGTAAAATGCTAACGAATAAAGTCTCTAATAAGTCTTTTTTAATGTTTAATTTAATTCCTACAATTAACCCATAAATAATATTTTTAGTAAGCAGTTCATCTAACTTGTTCTTATCAACAAAAATATTAGTATGAAAAATTAACAGATCTTCGTTAATTTTCAGGATCTTTTCTATTTTATTTTTTATTGAAGTAAATTCTTTTAAGATGGATGGCTGATAGTTTTCATTTTTATTGATGACTTCTTGAATAGTCGTTTTGACTATGGCTAAAGTCTCTTCTAAAATGTTAAGACATAATTTTTTTTTCTCGATAGTTTCTTGGAAGATTTTGTTTTGGTAATCTAGGTTATTAATTTTATTCTTATTAGCTTTTTCTTGATTACTTTTTAGAAATTTTTTTAATCTTTTATCATTTTCTATTTCCGATAAATTCCACTTTTTAATAATTTTTTTATCTTCCTCTTCTAAATCAAAGTCCTTAGGTGAGATTAAAAATTCATTTAAAATATAAAAATCTTCCTCTAACGTGATTTTTTTTGAAGAAGATTCTTCTAAGAATTTTTTTAGAGAATTTAGCATAAAGTATAAGTTATTATAATGCTTTTTTCATGGTTTTAGTTGTTCGAAAAAAATTGTCAACTTTATGCTTGGTGGTGTAGTTTTTGTTACAAGTAATAGCCTGCACTCCTTTTTGATTTTCAATGTCAATTAATATTGGCCCCATTAAGTTGAGGCATATGGCGTCGTTAGTAATGGTGACGATAGAAAAATCAATAATTTTAGGAATGGTTAAATTTACTAAAAAAGATTCTTCAATATCTAAGACGTAGTTCTCAAAAACCATTCGCGGATTAATCAAGATAAAGGTTAAAGATTTATCATCTACTGATTGCAGGTAATAAAAAAGGTCATTGCCATTATTTTTGATGAGTAAAAAATTCTTGCAATTTTCAAAGCCAAATAAACCATGAGAGAAGTGAATACAATCTTTTTTTTGAAATTCAATCATTCCTAATTTAGCGCTATCTATTTTATTCATAAGTTACAACTCCTATTTTAAATCTATAAAAAATCTAATAAACTGGGGCGGATATATTTGGACGCAGCTTGTAGCGAGAGGCGGTGCAGGTAATTAATCTCGTTAAAATCAATGGTCGCTTTTGCAACATCAACGTCCTGCTTCTGCGATAGCCTTTCAATGGTGCTCACTTTCTCCATGCTTAAATCTTTAATGACACTATCTAACCTACTATTTAAAGCTGATACTTTAGCCTGTTGGTTAAGAACGTTATTAAGCCCTAAATCAATACCTGCTAAGGTTTTTCCTCCTAGTTCGCGAGTGTTATTATCAATGAGATTATTCCTTAGGCGAATAAGCACATCAAAAATAGAGCCACCATGTTCTAAAGTATTAGGGTGAATATTATCAAAGGGAATAGCTCCCGAGCTTCCTTCTTTTAGTAGTCCCAAATCGCGTAGGAGAGTCCCATCAGCGGTATCTTCTAGAGCTATTTGGTGGGGGTACTGCGAAATAAGTGAAATAACATTTTCTCCGGTAGGTAAAACTTTCCTACTAGCTCGAACACTAGGAACTGTTTCATTGATTTTATTAATAATCGTCTCTAAATCATCACCGGTACTAATAGCAACGGGGTAATTATCAATTTTTATCGATTGATCGTTAGGCGAAATGTAGTTAGTCGAATCTTTTAAAGCAACTAGAAGATGATCTTCGGCCCAAAAAACGCTATTACCGTTAAGGCTATATTCGACTAGTTCATTTTTCTCGATCTCAATTTTTTGCTGAAACTGATCCCCGTTATAATTCACCGAGCTAATCACATTTTTCCCTAACTCCTTACTTAGAGAAGTGGTTATCTCAAAAGCTTTAGTCCCGCCTTTATTTCCGGAAAAAAGATAATTGTCATCGTAAGAGCTGTTACTCAAAGCTACTATTTCTTCTAATAACTCTTCTACTTCCATGGCAATATTGATCCGGTCATCGTGATTAAAAGTCCCATTAGCGGCTTGAATACTTAATTCTTTTAAACGTTGCATAATTTGAGTGACGGTGCTTAGTTTATCGTGAGTAATCCTGATAGCGTCTCGAGCATTTTCGGAGTTTTCCACGTACTGGTCTATTTGGTTAATACGCACTTTGCTATAAATGGTAGCAATAGCGGCAGCGGGATCATCGCTAACTTTAAAAATTCGATTACCGGAGCCTATTTGCTTTTCCACCTTTAACAAAGCATTATTGTTTTTTTGAATGTTATAGACCATATTGTTTTTAAGTGATAAATTAGAAACTCGCATATTTTAAATTCCTTTTTTTATTTTAGTGAAATAATCACTTCTAATAATTCATCCATGAGTTTAACAATGCGCCCGCCCGCTTCATAGCCGTGCTGGAAGGCAACCATATTCGCTAGTTCTTCATCGATATTGACTCCCGATAAAGATTGCTTCAAGTCATTGTAATTATTAAGAACTTCTAAGTATTTTTCTTTCTCTAATCTAGCAGTCTTTATTTCACTACCTATTTTCCCCACGAAGTGCACGTAGTAATCATTGAAATTTTTTTTATTATCTAGAAAAATATTATTAAACCTTAAATCTGCTATCGACTGGGCTGTTTCTGCATTAAGCGAACCTTTAGGAGTGTCGTCTCCTAGGGCATTGGTGTAGTCTTCTCCTTTCCTAGTAGCGATATAACCACTATCATCAACGATGACATTACTCACATTAATCCAAGCAGAAATATCTTTTAGTGGAGTTCGGGTGAAGTTAGCATTAGTATTCAAATTATCAATGCTATTGATCACGTCACTGGTAAAGGGCGTATTGGGAGCATTAAGGATGCCCGCTACAGTGTTAAGGAAGTTGCCGGTATCGTTTAAAAATTCGATAGCAAAAGGATATGAATTAGAGTTTGACCTACTTTTAATCGTTAAATTATTTTCTGCGTTTAGATAAAGATTAATCGAATTTTGATTAAGGTTCACTTTTTTGATGATATCTTCTATTTTTTCATCAGCTCCATAGTCAATGTTAATCAAGTCATTATTTTCCCGGTCGCGCACCACAATTGTCCCGGCCTGCCCGACAGTACCCTTGGCTTCTAGCTTTTCACTGCCAGTAATTTCAAACAATAAAGTCCTATCTAAAACCCCATCAAAATTGCTATCATAATTTCCGTTAGCAATAGTCCCTGGATGGTAGAGCTTAAAAAAGTTCCCAGTGACTTCCCCGTACTGGTTGAAGCCTTTTTGGTGTAAGGTGTTTACTTCGTAAGCTAAATTAGTTGCTACGGTATCGAGGTTTTTTATTTGTTGGGGGATTTCTTCATCACGCATTTTCAAATGAGCCCGGAGAGAGCCCAACTTGGTATTAATGGGATCGTTACTAGGGTTCCAGTTAATCTCAATGTAGCCATCGTTTTCGGGGTTGCTAAAATATTCAAACTGGTTCATTTTATCCCCTTGGACGATAATTCTCCCACCTAAGTGCACCATCAATTCATCATTATCTCTAAAATTGACTTCTAATTCAGCGTAATGGGATAATTGATGAATGAGTTGGTCTCGTTTATCCAAAAGATCGTTGGGCATATCCCCTAAGTTTTTAGCTGATTGAATTTCGCTATTGAGTTTAGCTAGGTTATCAGCTATTTGGTTAATTTCGTTTATTTCTGCTATGAGTTTTTCGTTGACTTCCCTTCTAAGAGTATTGAATTTTTGATTTTTATCTCTAAAGGCATGGGTTAGGACCAAAGAGTCTTGCAGAAGCTCTTCTCTAATCGCGGAATTATCGGGGTTGGTGATAAGGTTTTGCCATCCTTGCCAAAAGTTATCCAGCTTTTGTTGGAGGTTAATGTCTCCAATGGCGTTGTAAATATTTTCTAGATCTACTAAGTGACTTTCATTAATTTTCCAAAATTGCTGCTTGCTGTTTTCTGTATAAATTCGTTGATCTAGATAAACATTCCTCTCTCTCCTAACCACGGATACTTCCACGCCTTGGCCAATTTGCCCGGGTCTTTCAGCTCGGTTTAACTGGGGGCGATAAAGAGGGTCTAGGGTGCTTAAAATTACCCGCTGTTTCGAGTAGTGTTCGTTATTCGCATTAGAAATATTATGCCCAATTACTCGTAGGGCTTTTTGATGGCTAAGTAAAGCCCTTTTTCCGATTTCGAGGCCTAAAAAAGTTGATTCCATTTTTACTCCTATTTAAGTGGTGAGAGAAACGCTTTTAAGATGAAGTTTTTGAGTTTCTCCATTTTTTTTATACCCTTGATTTTGGAAGGGCTTAAAATACATCCCGGATATTTCTTTGAAATTGAGCAGGATTTCTCTATTCACGTAGTATTTTTGTAAAAGGGAAGAATATTTTTCTGTTGGAATTTTTTTTATCGAAGAATTTTTGATAGCATTAATAATTTTTTGAATTATTTTCTCTTGTTGATTGCTAATTTCTCGGAGGTCAGTTATTTGTAACTCTTTTAAATGTAGAGTTTTTTTCTCTTCTAATTCTTCTAAAACTTCCATTAAATCATTGATTTCTAGTAAAGTAGGGTTGGTTTGGCGCATAATCTAAATTTAAAAACGGTAAATAAAAAAATTCATAAAGCGTTATTTCTTGAGCAAGGTTTTTTAAAAAAAAATTAAAGAATGTAGTTTAAAAAGACGTTATAGTAAAAGATGAATTTTCTGTAAAAATTACCTTTTTTTAAAAAATCCAATAAAATTTTTTCGTTTAATTTGAATTTTTTTTAAATTTTTTTGTGGTAATTAAATGATTTTTTTCCCTTTATTGGTTCTTTTTCTTATCTTTTTTTATTCCATACTATAATTTTAAGAAAATAACGCTCAATTATTGCCATTAATAACAATGGCAGATTTAAAAAAGCAAAAAGCCATCTTTTGGAATAAATATTGATTAAAAAATTAGTTTTTTTTTTAGCCCTGATTTCAGTTCTAGTCTTTCTCGACCTTTATACAAAATATTTTGTCGAAAAAAATTTAGTAACTTCGCAAAAAAACATTAGTCAGCAAAAAGACATTGATTACGACTATATCCTTAACTTCAACACCATTTCTAATGACCCGGAAAATTACTACATCAAAGAGATTATAATTATTGAAGATCGCTTCACTTTTCTGTACACGAGAAATTACAACATTGGTTTTTCGGTGTTGTCTTTTTTAAATAATTATCTCACCCCTAAGCAAATTACAACATTAATCCATTTTTTACAAATTGGCATTTTGCTTTTTATCTTAGCTTATTTTTTTATTAATAAAATGCAATTCTTTATTCCTTTTTCTTTAATCATAGCTGGTGGA
Organism: Spirochaetota bacterium; assembly: GCA_965277105.1. Taxonomy (GTDB): domain Bacteria; phylum Spirochaetota; class UBA12135; order COTS27; family CAXSBA01; genus CAXSBA01. Next base: position 1,562,421 of record OZ255710.1, read on the forward strand.
TTGGGGAACAGCATTGACCGGATATTTCGTGGTTATGTAGTAGATTTTGTCAAGTGGTCTTTCCCGGAATTGCCTTGGGTTCTTTTTAATCCTTGGCCTATTTTTAATTTAGCGGACGTTTGGGTAAGCATAGGTGGGACTTTGTTATTTCTTGGGATGTTCTTTAAAAAGCAGCCAAAAAAACTTCGCGATTATGATCCTTACAAAAAAAATAATTAAAGTTAAAAAAATGTTAGGTGCTTACTTTGATGCTAAAAAATTAAATTTAAATCTTATTCAAGAATACGTTATTAACTATCAAATTAATCGAGATAAAAATTTAAAAGAAAAAATCATTCAAGGTTTATCGCGTTACTTATGGCATTATCCGCAGTTAGCCTTTAAAATACGTAGTAGTGATACCCTTTCCGATTTTTACATTTATGTTTATGAGCGAATTGATAAAGTTTTAGACAATTACCAATCTGATATCAGCAAACTTTCTACTTACTTGGCTGTTCGGCTAAAAACTTATTGGTTTAATTTCTGCAAGCAACAAAAAGTTAGGCAAAAAAAATCTTTAATGGACTATCCTCTAGAAGAAAGTATTTTACTTCGTAAAGAAAAAAAAGAAAACCTTTTAATCTTTTCTGACAGCAAGACAAAAGCAGAAGACTTAAATGAAACTTTCTCTAAATATTTTGATTTTTCCCTTGCTAGTTTAAAAGAAAATCAAAAAAGCAATCAAGGAGAAAAGCAAACAGAGATTTTTAATTATTTAACATTAAAATTATTTTTTTTTGATTTTTTTAATAATGAAGATTTTATCATTTTAAAAAATTATTTGAATGAGTCGTATTCCATTGTTTTAGAAAAATTAGAAATATTTCGTCAGCAACTTAATCAAAAGCGGAATGATAAAATGGCATGGGAGTTGCGTTTGAATAAAATTTTTTATAATCTTAATTCTTTTCCAACTTCTCCTGGTAGTTTAGAAAAAAATAAATCATTACGCTTGAAAATCCAAGAAGAGCAAGAAAAAATTCTCCATACTTATTATCATTTAAAACTAGATCCGGACATTAAAACTATTGCTATGATTTTGCAGGAAAAAGACGAGCGAAAAATTTGGAACGTCGTGACTTATTATAAAAGAAAAATTCAAAAAAAATATTAAAAGATAAAATGAGATCATTAGACGAATTCTTTTCTAAACAAGAGCAAGGTAAATTACTAAAAGCATTAGAAGAAAAAGATTATGAAACTTTAACTGAGCTGATAAATGATAACGAAGAAAAAGCTAAAATAGTTTTTAGTTTGCAGCAAGAAATAACGAAGTTAAATGAACTAGATGCTTTTTTTAATAAAACTTCTTTGGCTGAAAAATTAGCAGATAAAAAAGAACAAGTAAAAAAAATTATTATTGAGCTGAAAGGGGGGCTGAAGTTAATAACCGGACAAGGTTTTTTAAAACCCGCTATGGCTATTAGTGGTTGGCATAGAAGTAATCAAGAAAAAGTAGATGCTCTTCATTTTAATAAATTTACGATCAGTAAAAAAGCAGATAGCTTTGTTTTTTCTCGCGATAAATGGTTTAAAAAATTAATCATTAAAAATAACAATCCAGAAAGTAGTCTAGAAGAAAAAAAAATAATTAGACAAAAAAATTACCACACTTCTCTAGCTAAGGGAAGTTATTTTGTTCATATTGATGAGGAAGAATTTTATTTAGAACTTCACTAAACCTCGTAAAAATATTGCTCCCCTTGCCTTCTTTAGAAACCCTTTATCAAGACGAAACTTTTCTAGTGATCAATAAAAAAGCCGGAATAAGCGTTCATGGAGGAGAAAAAACCAAAAACAGTATTATTGATTCTCTTCATAGAGAGAAAAAAAAGTATTCCCTTCTTCATCGTTTAGATAAAGAAACCGCAGGAGTGCTAGTGCTCACTAAAAAAAAAGCTAGTAAAAATCTCAATCAAATTATAACCAAAAGCACTAAAAAATACCTAGCCATTGTCAAGGGAAAAATAACGGCTAAAACTTTACGATTAACCGGCTTCGTTAAAGTGCAACAACAAGAAAAGTGGAGCAGTAGTATAATTAAAACCCTTAAAAGATTTTCGCATTATTCTTTATTAGAAATAACTTTAATAACTGGTCGCTCACATCAAATTAGAAAGCAATTGCAATCGATCAATCATCCTATTTTAGGAGATGACAAGTATGGGGATTTTGAACTTAATCACCGGGAAAAATTTCGTCATCTTTTTTTATTTGCCGAACGAATTATTTTGGCTAAACAAAAACCTTTACTGATAAAAGCTCCGATGCCTGATTATTTTAAAAATTTCTTGAAAAAATATAATGTGGAATTACCTTCCTCGACTAAATAGAAAATCTATTACTTTTTCAGTATATAATATTTCTAGTTTATGGAAGCAGCTTTCCTTTTTATTACATCGAAACTCTCTTCGTATTTACCCGAATATTCTATTCAATTTATCTTAATCATTATTCTTTTTCTTGCTTTTTATCTTTTAGCTGCTTTTGTTTTTTACTTTACTAAAAAAGTCATTATTCGAAGCGTTGGGTTTGTAGTTGAAAAGTCGAAAAATTCCTTGGATAATATTTTTTGGACGGAATCTTTTTATCGCTATATACCACATTTAGCAGTTAGTTTGGTTTTTATGTTATTAATAAAAAATACTTTCTTGGTAGAGAAATTCCCTTTCATTCAAAAATGGTTAGAGAAAATTATCATTGTTTATTTGAGTTTTGTTATCCTGTTTTTATTGACAACTTTTTTAAAAAATTTATTAGTTTTTTATGAAAAACTCAAACTCCCAGACAACTTTAACTTAAAAGGCATTTATCAAGCCGTCGTAGTCTTCCTTTATATTTTAACCATTATTATTGCTTTGTCGGCCCTTATCGAAGAGAGCCCTTGGCGGTTACTTAGTGGAATAGGAGCTCTAACCGCTGTTTTAATTTTAGTCTTTCGCGAACCCATTTTAGGTTTTGTTTCAGGTATTCAAATATTCGCTAATAAAATGGCCAAGATAGGGGATTGGATTGAAATACCTCCTCATAACGTGGATGGGAATATTATCGATATTACCCTTACCACTATCAAGGTGCAAAACTGGGATAATACAATTGTTCAAATACCTACTCATAAACTTACTACGGATTCTTTTAAAAACTGGGAAGGGATGAAAGAATCAGGTGGAAGAAGGATAAAGCGCTCTCTTTTCGTTGATAACAAAACCGTTCGCTTTCTTACGGAGAAAGAACTTTCCGCCTTGAAAAAAAACTTAGTTTTTAAAGATTATTTTTCCAAAAAAGCAAAAGAAGCCAGTGATTTTGAAATAAGCGTTAATCAGCAGGTTATGCAGGAGCGAAAAATAACTAAGAAAAAAGCTTCCCCCACTACTTTGGGAGTTTTCCGAGAATATACTCATCATTACTTGAAAAACCATCCACAAATTGATGAAAGATTTACACTTATGGTAAGAGGTTTAGCTCTTACTTCTAAGGGAATGCCGATAGAAATTTACTGCTTCACGAGAACTACCGATTGGGTGCTTTACGAGGGCATTCAATCAGAAATTTTTGAGCATCTAGTGGCAGTGGCTAAGGGATTTCACTTGAAAATTTTTCAAGATCCAACGGGTAGCGACTTCCAAGGTTTGAAGTAACTAACCTGTTTTTAAGATTTTTTTTAAAAAAAATAAAGTTTAGAAAAAAGATTGAAATTTGATAAAAAAATACTTACAAATGTTTATTAATATTAATAATTTATTAACCATCAATTTGGCAAAAATAAGTAAAAAAAATAATCCAAAAATAGACAGCCTTAAAATATTTTTTTTACTAGTGTTAATTTTTTTTAGCCATTTATCGGCTTATTCTTTTATCAAAGAAGGAGAATTAGATTTTTATCATAATCCAGAAAAAATGTTTCGGGGTTTTGTTTATGAGGCAGAAGAGATTAGCCCATCTTTTATCAAAAAGCATTTCCCTTTAGAGTGGCGAGTGATTACTAAGACAAGAGAAAGGTATGACAATATTGCGAAGAATGCCATCGATAAACGTTTTACTTTATCGACTAGTCTTACGAGTGACCTGCTTTCTTTTTTCAATTATTATTTCAATGCGCAAGTTTTACGAGAAAATATTTTTATCCCAGAATTAAAAATTGGAGTGGGGCATTTGTTTTATTTACCGGTTTATTCTAAACTACTTTCTCGTGGGTACTATAAAACTATTTTAGACACTACCAAGTTTCAATCTTTATCGGGGAGTGTTATTTTGGCGAAATCTACTTTAGATAACGTGAAATTTTTTGCGGGTTATCGATACAATTATAGCGCTCTTAGTTTAACGATTTCTCCAATAGAAGGCAACCCAGAAAAGAAAGTTGACACCGACTGGCATATGCACACAGCTATTGTAGGGATTAATTATTTAGCAGATAATAGCTACTGGGAGATTTCTTCTTATATGGGTTACACTTTTTCAAAGCAAGATTTTTATTTGAAATTAGAAGGTGTGTATAAAAATATTAGCCTAGGGGTGGGATTTTATCCGAGTAACACAGTTATTTTTAGGCCTTATTTGAAATTCATTATAAGTATTTAGTAAGTAAAAATAACATTGAGTAAAAAAATTATTGTACTTGGTTTTTCTATTTTAAATTTATTATTTAGCCAACTTGGGACTGCTTTCGGCAAAGTAAAAGCAACGGTTTCTACTCCAATTGTTCTTTCATCGGATAAAGATAAAACCACCGATAACGATGATTTAGCTTATGGTGATAAGTATTTTAATCAAATTACCTTTCCTTATGATTTAGAGTTTATTTTTGGTTATATTTATGCTTTTGATAACTATACTAGTCTTTTGGGTTTTTGGAAGGTAAAGTATAGTGATGATCCCCTTAATTCCATCTTTAGTGGAAGAACTGAAGATAAGGAAGCGGACAAAGAAATTATTCCTGATTTTACTGAGCAAAATATTAATAACGTTATTAGCTTTAATTATACTAAGCAGTTTTCTTTTTTTGATTTATCCTTAGGCACTTTATTTAATTTCGATCTCTACCGAGAGACCCCGGAGGAAGACTTTTTAGATGGCATTGACAATAACTACTTTGTTGCTTTTAATACTCAAATGAGTTTTGACGTTTCTTCTCAAGTCCAGTTAAAACCTAAAGTTGCTTATTTTTTTAATTATTACCCTAATGATCGGCTTGGTTCAGCTAATGATTCTGCTAGTGCCAACGTTATTGCTGTTCCTACTATTTTAAAAGATTATCACAAGGTTGATGTTGGTTTAGACCTTGCTTATCGTCCCTTAGAAAATTTAGTTTTAAGTATAGGGTATGTTTTTACTGCGGATATTTATCCAGAATATCCTATTCTTGATGGTAACTTGGAAAGCAACAACTACACTTCTAAAAACAAACTAAACATTAAAAACAAGGTTAATTTGGATGTTCTTTCTTTTTTCTTTAAGCGACGAGATTACTATTTATTGACGCTAAAATTTTCTTATCTGTTTAGAAATAATAGCTCCAATTATATAGAGGTTCTAAATATTAGCTCTGGCCAAGAGGGTGACCTTGCTACTAGGTTAAGCGACCCTAGTTTCGCTCAAGCGGTTCCTATTGGTAGTGGTACTTCTTATATTGTTTTAAGAGAAGACTATGAGAATTTTATTTACAACTCTTTAGGAATTTATCCTTCTTTTAAATTCCATTCTTTGTATTCTCTTAACTTGGGCTATTCTTTTGTTATTAAAAATTACACTAATCATTTTGCTCGTTATGGTGATGGCGAAAAAGTAGAAGTACCTCATGGCGCCTATAAAGATGAAAATCGGGTAGATATGACTCACAATCTTTTTATTTCTTTTGTTATTTACAATAAAAGCAAAAACTTTAGTTTTACCCCTTACTTCGGCATGCGTTTTTCTTCTTCTAATGATTTTACTAGGGGATTAAACAACGATATTTATTATTTAGGATTTACTACTAATTTGGAGTTTTAAAATGAAAGTAATATTATTGGCTATTTTATTTTTTTCTTTTTTTTATGGGCATAGTGGGGTTGAAGATCATACTCATGATCAACCCCAAAAAGAAAATAAAATAGATAACTCTAAAAAAACTATCTTTGAGAAAAAAGGAGAGCTCTCGAGAGAAGAGGTAAATTTTTTAGAATCCCTTTCTCCCCAAGTAGCTCCAGAAATTATCCCTTATTCTTTTTTTGCTATTAAGCCTAAGAAGTCTTACCCCGCTAGTTTGTATGAGAAGTCTGAGAAAAAACTCATTTATGAAGAGAATCAAAATAGAATAAAACAGGCTAAGATTTATAAAGAAAGTGGTAATATTAGTGAGTTTAGCGAAATTCTACTTGACTTATTTACTTATTACAACTATTCCTTAGTCGCTCCTGAGGCAGCTATGCTTTTGGGCGATTTCGAGTACTTGATTTACAATCTCGAGGCCGCTTTAACCTATTACTTGTATGTGGTGAATAATCATTTTTACTCGCCTTGGGGGGAAGAGGCTTATCTTAAATTAGGGCTTACCCTTGCGAAGCAGCAACACTTTTTAGAAGCAACTAAGATTATGCAAGAAATATTAGCTGATTCTAAAAGCCTTGATTTGCAAAAACAAGCTAAAGATTTTCTACAAAAGCGTTACCTTTTGTTGGCTAAAGTGGATTATCAAGAAGAGAAATATGACGAAGCTAAAAAGTATTTAGAAAAGTACTTTGCCTTAGAATGAGTAATATTTTTCAATTAAATATCACTATTTTTTCCCTATAAAAAATCTCTCTTTCCCCTGCAGGTCTTTTAAAACCAGAGGGTTTTGTAAGGTAGTAAAAATTTCTTTTATAGCCTGGCTTTGCTTAAATCCCATTTCGGTGTAAAATTCCCCTTGCGGTTTTAACCAATAGTATATTCGGTTTTTTAATTGCTTAAAAAAATCCAATCCTTCTCTTCCCGCGAAAAGGGCTTCCCTAGGCTCATAGTTAAGGCTGGCTTTGCTCATAAACTTCATTTCTTTTAGTCCTACATAAGGGGGGTTGGTAACAATTAAATCAAAAGGGTTTTGCTTAAACTGTTGATTGATTTTTTCACAAAAGACATTATTAGCGTGAAACTCTATTTTTTGATTTGTGGAGTAAAGAATTTTCTGAGCATTTTTTTGAGCCACTTGAATGGCTTTAGAGGAAATATCAATGGCTACTACATCTGCTTGAGGAATGGCTTTTTGTAGGCTAACAGCAATTACTCCCGAACCGCTGCCAATATCGAGGATGCGGATTTTGTCTTTGACGTTTTGATATTTTTGAATTAGCAAATGAACTAACTCTTCGGTCTCGCTGCGAGGAATTAAAACATTTTTATTAACAAAAAAAGTGTCTTCTAAAAAGCTCACCTTTTGAAAAATATATTCCCAGGGGCAACCTCTTTTTTTCAAAAAAGTATAATAACCCAGCTTAAAAATTAGGGGGAAAGAAAGTGCTACTTTTTCATTAGAAAAAATTTTATTAATAAAATCTTTAGAACTTAGTTGAAAAATTTCTTTTAAAAAAGCATCTAATTCCTGTCTCCAAATTTTTTGCAGGTAACGATTTTTTTTTATTTGACTTAGTTTTTTTTGCAATTTTTTAGAGGTAAAAATACTTTTATAAATCGTATTATAAAAATATTTTTTTCTTTTAAAAAAGAATAATAGTATAATATTTAGTAATGACAAGAGTAGTTACCGAAGCTTGTGTTAATTGTAAGTACGCCGACTGCGTGGAAGTCTGTCCGGTGAATTGTTTTTTTGAAGAAGACGATATGCTAGTGATAAACCCCGACGAATGCATTGACTGCGAAGCCTGTGATCCCGAGTGCCCAGTGGAAGCTATTGTAACGGATGACGAAGCAGACGAGAAATGGATAAAAAGGAACAGCGAAGTCAAATGGGATGAAGAGAAAAGAAGGTATAAAAAAGACGAGGTTACCCCGGGGCCTAATAAAAAATAAAGCATTTAGTATTAACTATTTAATTCTTCGACTTATTAAAATGGATTAAAAGCTAGGTATGAGTAAAATTCCCATTGCTTTTTTCATTTTCATTTTAGCTTTTTTTAGCATTGGATTTTTTTATATCCTTTTCCCTTTTATAACGGCCATTTTTCTCGCTTTCATTTTGGCTTTTTTATTTAAAAAGGCTAATGTATTTTTTGTAAGAAAAACTAACTCTACCTTAGGTCCTTTTTTAACCACTTTTTTAATGTTACTTACGGTTATCTTGCCTTTTTTATTAGTTATCCTGCTAATTTCTTTTGAGGCTAATAAAAACTATTCTTTCTTTGCCGAAAAAATTAACCAAGGCTATGTTATCCTCCAGGGAGGAGTGGAAAATATCCCGCTCGTTAAAGAATTATTAGAATTCCCTTTAGTGAAAGAAAACCTAGGAAGTTTTACAAGTACTTTTGATTCGGAAAAAATTATTGGTTATATTAATCAAGGCCTTGCGTATTTAATTACGCTGATAAGAGACAGCGCTCTTGATTTAGGAGAACTTGTTATTAGCTTTTTGCTTATCCTTTATATGTTTTATTTTATTTCTAAAGATTATGAAAAAATAAAAGAGTCGCTCTATTCTTTTATCCCCTTAAAGCTAGCAGAAAAAAATCATTTTTTCGGCGAGTGTAAAAAAATTATTGAAGCGACGGTTTTAGGGGTTTTTTTAATTGCGGTTATGGAGGGAGGCTATGGGATGCTACTGTTTTTTATTTTACAAATTCCCTCTCCGGTAACCTGGGGGGTGGTTATGATAGTTTTTTCTATGCTCCCAGTTTTAGGAACGAATACGATTATTGTTCCATTACTCCTTTATAAAATGGTTACTGGTGAATATTTAGTTGCCTTAATTTTATTAGTTTTTGGCGTGGGAGTTATTCTCCTAAGTCAAAATTTAATCAAACCTAAACTAGTGGGTGATAAATCGGGTCTGCACCCGGCTATTGTGGCGATGTCTTCTTTGGGAGGGTTAGTTACCTTCGGGATGATTGGGATATTAATAGGCCCTTTATGTGCCACCTTATTTATCGTAAGTTGGAAAGAGTTTCGTAATAAATTGGCTATTACAAATTATTAATCAAATAAGGAGAAAAAAACTTAAAAAAAATGGAAGATTTAGCACATGATTTGTTTGAGCAATGGAACCAAACACTTTTAGCTGGCGCAGAACAGGTTGCTTCCTTGTATCAGCAAGACGCCCTGCTTTTACCAACTATCTCTTCGGAGTTTTGCTCTACTTCTACTAAGATTAAAAATTATTTTAACGTATTTTGTCAAAAAAAACCGCAGGGAGAAATCCTTGAGAGCAAAGTATTTTATAGCGAAAAAACCATTATTTTTGCCGGGCATTACGTGTTTACTTTAAATGGGAGCGAAAAAGCAGAGGCGAGGTTTACTTTTGTTTTTGAAAAAGTTAAAGAAACCAACGAAGCTAAACTAGGCCGCGATTGGCTAATTGCTCATCACCACTCTTCAGTATTCCCGTAAGACTATTTTATATCTTAATATTTTCTCTTGTTAAAATATAATTAATCACACTGTCTTGGAAATGCTCGGGGATAATTTTATGAGCTACTTTTTTTAAATCAGGGTGGGCGTTGTTTACCGCGCAAGAATTCCCGGCTAGTTCAAACATAGAGAGGTCGTTGAGATTATCACCAAAAACGGTTACTTCTTTTAATGGAATATCGATTAACTCGCTTACTTTTTTTAAGCCAGTTCCTTTCGTGGCTTGATCGTCTTGGATGGTTGTCCACTGGTAATTATTTTCGTCTATTCCCATAGGATAAATAGCGAAATTATCATTTGTTTCTTGTTGCAGTTTTTTGTAAATTTCTTTACTCTTAGTAGCTTCTTCAATAATGGTAAAAGAGATAACTTTCTCTTTCTTCAAATCAATATCTTTGAGGTTGTCAAAAATCTTTAAGCGAGGATCCTTTTTTTCTACGCGGTCTTGATAAAAAAGTTCGACGCAGTGGTTCCTTTTAGACGGGAGCCAGCATTTGCTCTTTTCACGTTCTTCACTGGTGAAAATAAAACTAGCGTCATTTTTTTCTAGGAAGTTTAAAATGTTATTTGCTTTAATTTCATTCAAATAGCTAGTGAGTATTTTTTTTTCATCATCATAATTCATCAGACACGCCCCGTTTAGAGTAATAACTGGTAATTTTAAAGGGAGGTCTAGTAAAATTTCTTTAATGGTGGTGAGGCTCCTAGCGCTAGCAACGGTAAAAGGGATTCCTTTATCTAATATTATTTCTAAATGCTTTCTCGTGTAGTCGCTTAAAATGGAGTTATGGGATAATAAAGTGCCATCTAAATCACTAACGTATAGCCGGTTAATTTTGTTGGTCAAGTTGTTTTTTTTTAACGTATTTTTAAAGTGGCCAAACTAATGAGCATTAAGATAATTCCTATTACCCAAAATCGGATGATAATTTTATTTTCTTTAAGTCCTAATAGCTCGAAATGATGATGGACGGGAGCCATTTTAAAAATTCTTTTCCCACGTAATTTATAGGAAGTAACTTGGATAATTACTGAAAGGGCTTCCATGACAAAAACTCCGCCGATAATTGGAAGTAGTAATTCTTGTTTTAACACCAAAGCTGAAAATCCCATAATTCCTCCTAGCGCTAAAGAACCGGTATCCCCCATAAAAATTTGAGCAGGGTAGGCGTTATACCACAAAAAGCCAATAGCTCCTCCCATTAAAGCGGCTAAAAAAACAGTATATTCTGCGCTGTTTTTAATGTAAGGAATTTGCAGGTATTCGGCAGCCACGATATTCCCCGAAACATAACTAAAAATAGTGAAAGTGGTAACGACTAAGAGGAAGAGTCCAATAGCAAGTCCATCTAATCCATCGGTGAGATTAACGGCATTAGAGCTGGCTGTAAGAATAAAAATAGCAAAGGCAATATAGAAATACCCTAGATCAAAAAAAACTTCTTTTAAAAAAGGGAAAGTCAAATAGGAGTACCCAATCTCGACTTTTTCTTTTAATGCTACTAAGCTAATATCATCATTAACAAAAAACAAGGCTAAGCTAACCACTCCTCCAAGCCCTATTTGTAAGTTTAGTTTTAATTTAGCGGAAATTCCTCTGCCATTATTTTTTTTGATTTTAATAAAATCATCAAAAAATCCAATAAGAGCAAACCCCCAAAAAACGGCTAACCCCAGAATAATTAGGTAGTTGCTGAAGTTGCCGGTTAAAAAGAGGCTAATGGTAATCGAAACTAAAATGATAATCCCTCCCATACTAGGGGTGCCTTGTTTTTTTATATGAGAATTCGGAGTTAATTTTCTAATGGTATTTTGCTGGTTGCTCATATAGCGGATAAAATATTTCCCGATTACAATAGAAAGCCCTAAGCTAATTAAAATAGCTAAAATGGCTCGAAAGGTAATGTAGGAGAATAGGTTAAAAATAGAATAGCTTTCGGCTAAGGGGGTTAAAAAGTAGTGGAGCATAGGTTTAGTTTTGGGGTTTTTTTGCGAAATCGCTTACGAATTTTTTAACCACTTGGGAAAGTTTTATCCCCTGGGAAGCTTTAAAGTAATAAAGCGAGTTAGGATTAACTTCGCGCTTTAAACCGGCCAACAAATCCAAGGGATCAGAAAAAAGCTTTTTGTTTTTTGTTTTTAAATTATTAAAAATAATTTTCATCGCATCAGGTAAGGTAGCTAGTAAAAAGAAACTTACTAGGGTATGAGGATTTTTTTCTATTATGGTATTTAAGTTCTTAACTAAGGATAAATAAATGCCCTTGGTTTTATTCCCCAGTTCTAACATATCTCCTAGGGTAATGGTAAGTGAAAGCGAAGGAGAGTTCTTTATTAGATTAAAAATTTTTTCAAGGGTTTTATGAGTAGTAAAGGCATTGGCATTATAAGTGTCATCAATTACCAAAGGATGTTTGCCGGCAACCATTAAGCGATGAGGAAGAGGAGTGGGAATGACCATATTTTGAAAGGTAGTTTTTCTCTCTAACTTAAAGTGTTCTCCTACTTTTAAGGCAAAGTCATAATTTTCTGAGAAAAGCTGAAAATTGTTAACCTCTTTTTTGCTTCTAGAAATTTTATCATAAAAAGTAGATTTTATTTCCATCGTTTTAGTAATTTTCTGGTCAATAATTAAATCATCTTTTTTTAAAATAAATAATTTTACATCGGGAGAAAGATTTCTCATTAAGGTTGTTTTTTGATCAATGCCTTCGGGTAAAAAAGCAATGCCATTTTTTTCTAACCCTAAAAATATCTCGCTTTTAGCTTTAGCGATTTCTTTTATTCCTTCGAAAAATCCAGCATGAACTAATCTAATGCTAGTGATGATGCTTACCTGCGGCGCTACCATTTTGCTTAGATATTTCATTTCTCCTGCGTGATTCATTCCGAGTTCAAACAGATAAAAATCATAATTATTAGTAATTTGAAAAATGGAATAAGGAACTCCTAAGTGGTTGTTATAGTTGCCTTGGCTTTTATAAACCGAGTACTTGGTTTTTAAAATTTGGTATAAAATTTCTTTAAAAGAGCTTTTACCTACACTCCCAGTAATAGCTATTTTTATTCCCGTGAAATTTTTTAAATAATGGTGAGCAATGATCCCATAGGCGGTAATGACACCTTTCACCACTAAAACGTTAGCGGGTTTGTGCCCTATTCTTTGTTGAAATTCCCTAAAATCTTTTTTAGTAATAATAAAAAACCGAACGCCTTTTTGGTAAAGCGAGTTAAGGAAATGAACGCCTTTCGTCTTAGCTCCAGTTAAAGCAAAAAAAACATAATCTTTTTTCGTCTCCCGGCTGTCATAACTAAATCCTTTAAGGGGTAAAGGCAAAAGGCTTTTTAGTGATAGAGTAGTGGTAACAATTTCTTTTTGGAGAAGTTGCAGAATTTTTTTAAAAGTTAATTTCACTTTAAAATTAAAAGATAAATTTAAAAAACGTTTTTAAGAGATTAACCGCACCAGTATTTTTCTAATTTCTCAAAGGTATTTTCTTGTAAAGATTTTTTAATAGCTTTAAAAAGTAAATTCATCTGAATAATATTATACTCGGTTAAAATCTCTACCGCTGCAATTTCTTTGGCTTTTAACAAATGATGAAGGTAGCCTTTCGAATACTGAGCTGATGGGAAATTTATCTCTGGGTTTAGTGGGGTGGTGTCGTTTTTAAACTGGGCATTTTTTAAATTACTAAAGCCTTGGGGGTTAATCGAGCGAGGAACAATCAGGCACCCGTGCCGGGCTATCCTAGTAGGCTTGACACAGTCAAACGTATCAATACCTTGACGCACTCCCCAAAAAATATCGGGAATATCTCCAATGCCTAATAAATGAATGGGGGCAGTTTTATCTTTTAATTGCTCGCTTATAGTAGCAATGATGTCGTACATTTGATTTTTATCTTCGCCTAAACTTCCTCCAATAGCGGTTCCAAAAAAAGGACTTTTTAAACTTTCTTCAATGCTAATTTTCCTTAAGTCAGGATAAATTCCTCCTTGGATTACTCGATACAATGCTTGGCGTCCATCATTAGTTTTAATAAATTCTTGAAGACTTCGTTCTCCCCAACGGAGGGACATTTCCATAGATTTTTGGGTGTAGCCCTTGCTAACGTGATAAGGGGTGCATTCGTCTAATTGCACGATAAGGTCAGCGCCTAATTTTTTTTGGATGGCGATTGATGATTCGGGAGTTAAGAAAAAAATTTTACCATCTAAATACGAACGAAATTTAGCTCCTTCTTCAGTGATTTTTATTAGAGAAGGTTTTTGATTCGCGTGGTTATTTTTTTTTTTAATTTCTTGACTAACCGATCCATGACCCATGGCAAAAATTTGATAACCTCCCGAGTCGGTTAGCATCACTCCATCAAAGTTCATAAATCGATGCAACCCACCTAACTTAGCAATGGTATCTGCCCCTGGAGCGAGCATTAGATGATAAGTGTTAGCTAAGATAATAGAAGTCCCTATTTTTTTTAGGTTATGGGAGGGCACTCCTTTGATGCTAGCCTTGGTGGCACAAAAAATAAAATTAGGCGTTTCGATAGTTCCGTGGGGAGTGGAGAGTTCCCCTATTCTAGCCCGGTCAGTGTTGGTAGGGGTAGAGCGAAAAGAAAAATGGGGATAAAGTGATCTTAAAGAATTTATTGCTGATTCCTTTTTTGCTTGCGAAGTTCATTAGGTAAAAAATAATAAGAGAGATAAACAAAAGGAGTATCGAAAAGTGAATAAAAAACTCGCAGTAAATACGTGCCTAAGATGAAAGTAAAAATTAAAGTAGGCCAAGGCAGAGGCTCGGGGTTAAAAACGATAAAAGCTAGGAAACTAAAAAGAGTATTATCCACTAAAGAAGAAGTCATGGTCGAAAAATTATTCCGCAAAAAAAGAAATCTTCCCTTACTCTTTTTTTTTATCCATTCATAGAGATGAATGTCCACAAACTGGGAGACAAAATAACTCACAATACTCGCAACAAAAAAACTTGGTATTAAGGTAAAAAGATTTTCTAAAGCAGGGTGCGTTCCTAAAGCCCAAGTAAATTCTTCACCGGCTTGATTAGTGGTAAGGGGAGCATACCCTAGGGTAATTTGAGTGATAATAGTCCAGACAAAAAAAGCAGCAAAGCCCACCCAAACGGCTTTTTGAGCGACTTTCTTTCCGTAGTGCTCGCTTAACAAATCAGTGCAAAAAAAAATAGTAGCAAATAAACTAGTCCCTAAAGCTACTGGTTTATCGAAAAAATTAAAGAAGGATAATTTTAGCACTTGAAGATTGGCCCCAATAATTGCTACCGCCAGGTAAATAAAAATACCGGTTTTTCCAGCTATTCTAAAAAGTATTAAAACTAATAAGCAGCAAACTGCTAACTCGATAAATGAAACGACAAATGGGTCAAAGTTTTGTAGTAAGTTAAACATTATTTTTCTCTTTATATTCTCTAGCGAGTTTTAAACTCGTCTTAGAGGTGCTACTTCCTAGCATGCGTGATATTTCTTGAATAATTTCTTCTTCTTGTAAAGCAAGGATCTTCACTTCGGTTTTCTCTCCTCTTATTTTTTCTACTTTAAAATGAGAATGAGCAAATTTAGCTATTTGCGGCAAGTGGGTGATAATCAGCACTTGCTTGTCTTGGGATAAGCTTTTAATTTTCTCTCCTACTTTTAAGGCCGTCTCTCCACCAATGCCCGAATCAATTTCGTCAAAAATAATCGTGTTATTGGGGAGCTTTTTTGATAAGAGAACTTTTAAAGAAAGCATAATTCTCGACATTTCTCCCCCAGAAGCAATCTCTTTTAAAGGCTTAAATTTACTTTCTTTAGCAGCCGCGTACACGAGGTCAAGTTCATCAAATCCATTTTCATTTAGATGTTCTTCGATTATTTCGTTTTCTTCAAAAGACAAATTATCGCGAGCAAAAAGGAAATCCACCTTGCTGTTTTCCATGCCCATAACGCTAATTTCTTTTTCTATATCGGCGACTAGTTTTTCTACTCCTTTTTTTCGAGCTAGGTGCAGGCTAATTCCTTCTTTTACCAGCGTGGTTAGTTGGCTTTTTTTAGCTTGGATTATTTTTTTTTTTTTCTCGCTAAATTCATTAAGTCGAGCAATTTTATCTTCGGCATTTTCTAGCTTTTTATCTAGCTGATCTAAACCAACTCCATATTTCCTTTTAAGATTTTCTGCGTAGGCTAGTTTTTTATTTAGCGAGTTAATTGCTTCTTGGTAGTTTTTACTTCCTCTAGTTCCTTCAGATTGGAGCAAGTTTCTCATCTGCTCGAAATAATCAATAATTTTTAGGTTTTTTTTAATAAGGTTTTGGCTTTCATCATCGCTAATCGGTGCTTGATTTTCCAAGCGATAGTTAATAGATTCAATGCCGGGGATTATTTGGTCTTTTAGTTTCCAAGTTAGTTCTTGTAAGGTTTTATTTTTTTCATACTCTTCTTCTAAGGAGGTAAGTTGGTTTTTTAAAATATCATAATCTTTTTCACTAATGATTTTATCTTTTAATTCTTTAATCGTAAACTCTAAGAATTCTTTTTCTTCTTGTAGCTTGCTTTCCTCTTTTAAAAAAGCCGTTAATTCTTTTTGCAGGTTCAAAAAAGCTAGATAATTTTTCCGATAACTTCTTAATTGATCTTCTATCCCTAAATAGCGATCGAGGTAGGAAATATAAAACCAAGACTTTAGGAGGTTAAGGTTTTGATGCTGGGAATGCATGTCAATTAAATTTTTAGCCACTTTTTTTAAGGTGGTGAGGTTGACCTGCTGGTCTTTAACAAAGCACTTGGATTTTCCTTTTTGGTTGATGGCTCTTGTTAGAACGAGGTAGTTATTTTCTATTTCTAATCCTAAGGTTGTTATTTTTTTTATGAGTTTAGGGCGATTGCCAATGAAAAAAGTACTAGTGACTTTCGCATAATCCGAGCCATGGCGAATAATGTCAGCGGGGATTTTTTCTCCTAAAGTTAACCCTAAGGCATTTAAAAAAATTGATTTTCCCGCCCCAGTTTCGCCAGTTATAACGTTAAACCCCGAGGTTAAATTAATTTTAATATGCTTAATAAATATAAAGTTGCTTATTTCAATACTTTTTAGCATTTTCCTAAATAGTATAAGTTACGATAATATTTTTTTGATTAGTTCTACCGTGTGGCGGTGCCCACTTCTATGAGCGGTTATTTTCCCTTTCAAACCAAAACCAAACAGATAAATGTCCCCGATAATGTCGAGTACCTTGTGCCGGGCAAACTCTTCTTTAAAGCGAAGGTCGGTATTAATAACCTGATCTTTATGAACTAAAAGAGCGTTATCTAAGTTGGCTCCTTGAGCAAGCCCTGCCGACTGCAAATCTTTCGTTTCGTCCAAAAATCCAAAAGTCCTAGAAGGAGCAATTTCTTTTTTATAAAAATCAATCTTGTTTTCTATTTCCAGAAAGTCTACGGAGAAAAATTGCTTGCCAAAAGCTTGGGGGAATTCTAGAGTGTAGGAAATGGCTAGGTCGTCATGGGGCTCAACTGTAATGTGAATGTCTTTATTATTAGGGTCTTGGTAGGTGTAAGTTTTGTCAATTACCACGACTTTTTTATTGGCTGATTGAATTTTAATTTCTCCTTTTTCTAGTAACTCGCAAAAATTAATCGATGAGCCATCTAATATAGGGATTTCTTCACTGACTTTTATTTGCAAATTATCAATGCCATAAATATTAAGGGTAGATAATAAATGCTCAATTACTGTTAAAGAAAACCTCCCGGTTTTTAGGGTGGTGCCGTAAAAGTTAGAGTTAGCGATATTTTCAATATTAGCCTTAATGGTTTCGCCGCTAGAAATTTCTTTAAAAATAATCCCACTATTTTTTGGTAGAGGGGATAAAATAATTCCAGTATTTTTTCCTTGATGAAGACCCTTGCCAGTGATGACCAAATTCTTGGTAATGGTTTTTTGTCCTTCATTTACTTCTTGAAGAAGTTTTTCTAGCTTAGAGTTGTTATTGCTTTTAATGGTTTTTTTTTCGGCGTTATTTTTTAAAAGTCGATTTATTTTAAATAAGAGGTAATCAGTCGAAAAGGGTTTTTCCAAAAAATCTTCGGCGCCTAGTTTTACCGTTTCTACGGAAGTTGCCACATTAGCATGCCCCGACATCATGATGATAGGGATTGTTTTATCAACATTTTTAAACTCATTTAGTAAAGTATAGCCGTCCATATCGGCCATCCAAATGTCAATAATAGCGAGATCTGGTTTTTCTTGGATAAATAGGCTGAGGGCTTCTTTCCCGTTATCACATATAATAGGGTGGAACTGATTTTTTTCTAAAATATCGGTTAGAGATTTAAGGATATTAATCTCGTCGTCAATAACTAAAATTTTTTTCATCAATAATGATTAACTATTATATAATGATTTTTTAAAGAGGAATTACTTTTGCTGTTTAAAAAATAAAAGATAGTTTCCCGCCAAAGCTTCGGGGATCTCCTAATTTGTTAGGGGCTAAATCAGAAACCCCAGTGTCAAAAATAAGCGAGTAGTATTTTTTATTAAGTACATTTTTCATCCAAAAAGATAAGACAAATCCCGCTATTTGAAAGTTCGTGGTAATGTCAAGTAAATAATAAGGTTCTTGCCTTTGTTGATTAAACGAGTCAAAGAAAACATCTCCAATGTATTTTAACGTGCTTCTTATAGTAAAATTATCCCTTTTCGATAAGACTTCAAAATCATACTTGTACTGCAAATAAACTGAGTAAGAAATATCTGGCACAAAAGACTGATTATTATTACTAACATCCACTAACTCGTTGTTGAAGTTTTCTAAACTAAAATTAAGATAACGAGAATAAATGTAGCTAAAATTCCCCCCTAAACTAATCCCCCAAAAACTAGGAGAATTAACTTCTAGCTCATATCCTATATTTTGCGATTTCCCAGCGTTAACAATCCCAAATTCATAAATCGAAGAATCACTAGCAAACACTACATTGACCTGCTGATTTTCCCAATAAATGTAATACACACTGGTGCTTAAATTGCCATCTAAAAAATTATATTTTAATCCTAGCTCGCCGTTCCAGCTGCTTTCACTATCATAAAGCACCTTACTGCTATCGCTAACAAAGGGGTTAACCCCGCCATTACGATACCCTCTTGTTCCTGATAAATAAATAAGCAAGTTTTCTGTTGGGTAAAAATTAAATCCTAATTTAGGGGCATAGTTAAAATTATTTTTTTCGGTATTTTCTGGCTGAGAAGTGGCATCGGATGAAGTCGTTCTTGCTAGTTTAGAGCCCCGGTAATCATAGTCTCCTCTAATTCCTACAATAAAATGAACACTAGGAATAATCGGATAAGTGATACTCCCATATAAGGCCACTCCAGCGGAGTTTTCATCGGTGGTGACTTTAGTGACATTGGGTAAAACTGTAAAATCGCTTTCAATATCCCTTTTTTGATAATAAAGATAGCTCCCCGCAACCCAAGAAAAAATCTCACTACTTATAGAAGTGGAGGTGATTTTAAACTCTTGAGTAAATAAATGGGAGTCAAAAGCTAAATCCATTTGATCATTAGAACCACTACCAAAGTCTAAATCGAAATTTAAGGTATTATCAAAATACTGGTAGGTAGAAATGCTATTAAAAATAAAATATTCGATA
Organism: Spirochaetota bacterium; assembly: GCA_965277105.1. Lineage (GTDB taxonomy): Bacteria > Spirochaetota > UBA12135 > COTS27 > CAXSBA01 > CAXSBA01. The sequence goes on from OZ255710.1 coordinate 1,581,662, forward strand.
GGGAATTTTATTTTAAGAAAACTATCAGAAGTATATTTTATATTATGATTGTCTTGGTTATGCCTAATGGTGTAGGGATTGGCCTCGGTTTCGGCTACACTACGACTATAGGGGAATGCTTCTTCGTCATTTCTTTCAAATCTGGTGCCGATATTAAATTCTAAATTTCTAAAATAAAGATCGGTTGCTAAAAAAGTACCAAAACTCTCTTCGCCTCCACTATTTTTTCCTAAGGTGGTATTCCTAAAATAACCATCAAAGGTATTGTAAAATCCACCAAAATTTAAAATAGCAGTTTCATTTATTATTGGCACTGAAGCAGAGAAGTTGTATTTTTGAAGTCCATAATTCCCCCAGTCGCCATGAGCATTAATGCTTAAGCGATTGAGGAGCTTTTGGGTTTTAATATCAATAATTCCCCCCATGGCATTTCGCCCATAAAAAGTAAGTTGAGGCCCTTTTAAGATTTCAATACTAGTTATGGTATTGAGCTGAACGGGGAAATTGTAACTTTGAAACTGGGCGATGTCATCAATGTACATTCCCACTAAAGGGTCGGTGGTATTGGCGCTGGAAACTCCTCGCAAAGAAAAAAAAGAGGTAAGCGAAGAGCCGGTATTCACGCTTAATAAACTAGCAGAAACCGATGAGAGATCATCTACTTTGTTGATTTTTATATTCCTTACTGTTTCTTCATCGAGGATAGTGGAAGCTACGGCTTCCCTTTCCGATGAACTAGAAGTCCTTCTTCGAACGCGAACTTCTTCTAAAACGTTAATCTTATTTAAAGTTACTTCTATGTTTTGTTCTCGGATTGGGTTAATAGTCAAGGTAACGGTTTTCGCTTGAAAGCCATTTTTAATAAATTTGAAAAAATAAATTTCCTCTTCCGGTATAGAAAAATTAAACTTCCCAGTATTGTCACTAAGAGTGCTGGCTATTTTAATGGGATTTCCATCACCGGTATCTTTTTCTAGATTAATAAGAACGTTCTTAATCGCCTCCCCATTTTCATCTTTAATAGTTCCAGTTAGGTTAGCGAATAAGTTGATGCTATAAAAAAAAAAAAAAGTAAAAAAAAGTTTTTTTAAGAGTTCTTTTTTAAGTAGCATATTTTAGTTTTAATAAGCTTGAGGGCAGGTTTGGGTTTCAGGGTTGTCTTTAAACTCAGCGATAGGATCGTCATCAAAATCAGAACCAGTTCGGCGGTAGGTTGACCAGTAAGGTTCTTGATAAGTTATTAAATGATATTTCGTTTTTTCTATTAAAGCATCAGCGATTTTCTCGTATTTTTTTCTAAGTTCAGTGCTATCTGTTGGTAAATCACTAGTTTTTTCAAATCCTAAAGTTGATCCAAAGTTAAGTTCAACTTCTTCCATACTATCTTGTTTTAAGCTGTTTTCATTTATTCGAAAGTAAACTATTTGAAAAGCGGTTTGTCCTTGAACTGTTTTCTCATTTTCCATAAAACCATCAAGGGTTTTTTTTATATTATTGATTATATTTCCGTCAGTAGTTGGCACCCAGCTAGCATAGGGATTCTTCTCATCATATTTAGGATCATGGCTTTTATCCGTAATATCATAACGCAAAATAAAATAGGCATTAGCAACTTGATTTTTAGAATTAGTAGGAAAATAAACATCTCTAACGGAAGTAGTGTCACTTGTTTTGTATCTATAAACCGTACTTCGCCATTCGTGTTGAACAAATCCGGTGGTAGGTTGTTGAAAATCAAGGCAGTTATTCCAAAGTTTACTACCATCGGTATTTTCGCTGAAAGCAACCCTATTGCTCCCTACGAACTTTCCATAAAAGTAGTCAAGCTTAAAGTCTTCTAAAGCTTCCGGGTAGGGGGAGAATCTTTCTACTGAAGTGCTGCTTTGACAAGCTACGAATAATAAAAAAACTAAAATAGCAATTAATTTATTTTTTGAATTATAAAAATATTTTTTCATAATGGAGGTTTTCCTTTTTTTGTGTGATTATTTTATGGGGATGATTATCTCAGTGATGTATTCATCGGAGTTTTTTGTCTCGAAAGGCCCTACTAGATATTTTTCGTAGGAAGGAACTTTTTTACTCATTTTTAATTTATGAGCTCGCAGGTGCATCATTCCTCCTGCCCAGGCATCTTCTAAGTATTCATAAGCGCCTTTAACGGTTACTTTAATAGCTCGGTGCTCGGGGATTGTCGTCAAATCTACTTTGTTAGTTTCCCCTTTTATCTGGTAGCCACTACGAAAACTAAACAAATCTTTCATAAAATCAACTTTATCGTAAAAGCAATACCCTCCGACAATACCCAGTTTTTCTTTTTGGGTTACTTCCCACAATTCGCTCATATCTTTGCTCATCACTTTTGCTAGATTGTTAATATGCACGTTGCTAGATTTTTTTAGTAAAACTTTTATAGAAGAATGCTCCTTAGGTTCGTCATCATAAATAATTTCAGCATTAATCCCCCCCTGCTCGCTTAGCTTTTTTAGTCTTTTTAAGCCTCGTTTAAAATCGTTGTTAAGCATTTTATTAAAAAATTTTTTTAAGAAGAATAAAAAAAATGGCAAGTACCCTTTCATACTCCAGTGGACTTCGGTATTTTCTTTATTTATTTCTTTTAAAGAAAACTGGACTTTAGCCTTTGATTTAAAAGGAGTTAAAAATTCTAGATGGAAAAAAATATCGTTAGTAGCAACTTTGACTAGAGTCATAGTGCCTTTCCCATTAACTTTCCCATCCCAAGCCATTTTCTGCGGTAACCCTTTTTCTTCTTCAAAGTAAGTGTAAGCCGCTTTGGGATCAGCTGTTTTAAAGGGGGACCATTTTTCCCATCCCCTTAAATCGGTGATATGTTTTTTAATATCTTCTGCAGGCTTTTTAATGATAGTGCTTACTGATACGTTGTTTTCCATTTCTTAATTTTTTATAATTATAACATTTTTTATGAAATCTATTTGGAAATTATTTTTTTGGATATTTTATTAGTCAATAAATTACGACTTAATCCGTTCATTTATATAACTATTTTAAACTTCAAAAATACCTATGATACCTATGAATCAAAAGTATAAAAAAATTATTGTTATTTTATTTGCTATTTTTTTTATTATTCCTATCGTGATTTTTACGGTTCGTTTTTTTAAAAGCGAGTCACAAGATGTTTTATTAGAAATAAGTTCTGATAAAATTATTACTAAATATACTTTTGATGAACAGATAGATAATGAAAAAAATATTGTTAGCCTTTTAACTAATAACCAAAAAGAATTAGTATCTCAAGAAGAGCATCAATATGATTCTTTAGATAATTACTTTGACCAGATTTCGTCGGAGTATCAAGATGCGGTTATCGATGATAGAGTGAGTGAGCCTCCATTAAGCTCTACTATAAAACCCCAAGATAATCAAAACGTTCTCTCGCAGAATAACGATAACAATGTGGTTTTAAACGAAAATACAACCGAGGCGGTAGATACGTTTAATAATCTAACTACCCTTAATCTTTTTAGCGGAGAAAATATAACTGAGAAAAATAAAAGCTCTTTCGAAATGCAGGATAAATTAGCAAATAGATTGGAAAAGGAATTTGACAAGGAAAGTAACTTTGGTAATTTAGAAACTTATTTAAACCAAAAATTTTCCAAAAAATACGAGCGTTCTTATAAAAGATTAAGCATTGAAAATTCTAAAACGTTTTTTACTTCTCCACCACCTAACAACAAAAACGATACTAATTTAGCTGAACTCAAGCAATTAGATTTTATTTTAGATAAAGATAAATATTATCGCTTTGAAATTGTTCGTGGAAATTTAGTCACTAAAAGTAGGATTAATATTAAAGATTTGCAGGCGAAGGTTTATCGAGGAAAATACATTATTCCTAACGTTGGAGGGAAAAGTGACTTTTTTTTTCGCTATAAAGATAATACTATTTATATCAATTTTGCTTTAGGGTATAACCCTCCGCCGGGCACGTATGTGATTAAAATCACTTCTAAGAAAAATCCGGATTGGGCCGGGATTGAAAAACCTTTTGTTTTACTTAAAAGAGCAGTCCCTCCGTTACAAAAAGGATTTTCAGTGGTGAACTGGGAATATAATGGTTCCTTGAATTTTCAAATTACTGCTCCCGATAGGACTAGAGGTGGTGCAGAAAATTTAATCAAATGGCTAAAATATATGGATGTGGATGCTTTTTGGTTGTTAGCAGCCCAGACTTCGGGTTGGTATAAAAAAACTAGCCCAGAAAATCCTTGGGTAATTAGTGGCCCGCGTAATTTAAAAGTTTTAAGCAAGCTCGCTAAGGAGCAAGATTTATTGGTAGGGGCGTATTTTATGTCTTATTATACTCCAGCTAATGGGAAAAAACCAGCGGGGTATAATCCTTCGTTGGGCTATGATTCTAGGACTAAAAAACTGCAAGATAGCTTGCACATTTCTCTTTTAGATCAAAAGAGGTTAGACCACATTATAGCCACGGCCAAAGACTTCCAAGCCGATCCTTATGTGGATTTTATTGGTTTGGATTTTATTAGAACGGGACGAGCAGATGGCTACGAAATGGGACCGCGAGTAGTAGAAGATATGAATATCGCCACTCCGGTTGAGTATGATGATTACACTACTATTCAGAAAATAAAATGGTTTGCTAGTAAGGTAGAGAATCTATCAAATCGAAGAGAAGTTACTAAATGGCGTTGGTGGCGAGCTCACCGAGTAGCCACTATTGCTAATACAGTTATTCGCGAAGCCAAACTGACTAAGCCGGTTTGGGTTTTTACTTTAGGCTGGAAACATGGCCAGCAGCATGGGCAGGATCCGTATATGTTTTTCGATGCAGGGGTTTTTATTGATGCTATTATGCTCTATGAAGCTAATCGGATTCAGTTTCGCAATATGATGATCCAGTGGCCTAATTATATGCGTGACTATCGCAACAACTTGGTCATTGGTAATGCCAGTGATATTCGGTTTTTAGATAATCAAATTAATAATTATAGCGCTGAATATATTTATCGTTCTAAAAAAGCGTTCCGTAATATTTATCGAGGTAGTTATGCTAAGGGGTTGTTTATTCATGATTTATCTAGGATGCTATGGAGCTCCAAAAGGGGCTACAACATAGATGAATGGGCGTCTTTACATGGTTATGCAACGACGGCTTTTCGAGCCGAAAGTGGGCTATTTCCTTATCGAGCTAAAATTCGTTTTAATGCCGATTTGTATAGCGGGGTTATTACTATTGAAAATACTACCGATAAACCCGTTTACGATTTAAAAGTAAAACCATCTTATACCACGGTTTGGAAGTATATTAGGGATAACTTACCCGAGGCAATAGATTTAAAGCCTAGAGAAAAAAAGCAGTTTTCTTTTACAGCAAAAATTCGAGATAAATTTGCTAAACAAGAAAAAGTACTGAGTTATGCTATAGAAAGCCCTAATTACCGCAAGTATTTTTTCCTTACTTATTATACCAAAAGGAATAATGCCAATGAATTGCTCACTCATATAAAATAAGTTTTTTTGATTGAAATAGCCTTGTTCCAGCCCCAAATCCCACAAAACACTGGGAACATTGGGCGTTTAGCTGTGGGGTTTAATGTCCCTTTATCGTTAATTGAGCCTTTTGGTTTTACCATAAGCGATGCTACTTTGAAAAGGGCTGGATTAGATTATTGGCAATATTTAGACTACACCACTTTCCCCAATTATCAAGCTTTTTTTTCAGCCAAGAAAAGGCAGAGGATAATCTGTTTATCCAAATACGGCAGTAAAAACCTAAAGGACTTTGCTTTTCAAAAAACGGATATTCTTCTTATGGGGAATGAAACCAAAGGAGTGCCTGAAAAGGTAACTTCTTCCTATAAGATTGAGCGGGTGAAAATCCCTATCATTGGAAACATTCGATCTTACAATTTAGCTAATGCTACGGCTATAGCTGTTTATGAAGCCCATCGTCAGTTGCAATGGTGAATTAGCATTAAGTAAGTTTATCAGAGTTTTTATTCATTAATTTTTTTTCACAGTATAATATAAAAAAATTAAATCTATTTATTAAAGAGGTAAAGAATGAAAAACACTAAAAAAATTATATTAGGTATAATGATAATTAGTCTATTTTTTGTCATTGCTTGTAAGAGTAACACGAAAAAAAGAATAGGGGACAAGGCTACGGTTATTGATTCGGAAGAAGGTTGGTTGGATAAAAATACTTATCAAATGTGGGTGATTGGCTCTTGGGATAGGAATCGCTACTACATTGAAGGGCAAGAAGAAGAGATTGATAAAGAAGCTAAGTCAATTTTTGTATTAAGAAACCTTAGTAAGACAGCTGCGAAAGTCCAAGCGCTAAGGAATTTTAAAGAGAGAATGCTGACCTATATTGCTAGTGAATCCCAAGTGGAAAATGCTACTTTAGTTAACGATCAAGTGAACGCTTACGTTACGGGAGTAACTATATCCCCGCAAGCAGTGAAAGAAGAATATTCTGCTCGAGGTGATGCTAATGTATTATTCCATTTTTCTGCTAAAGGACTGAAACAGAATGTGGATAAAGCCATTCAAGAAACGGTCAAGCGTTACCGCGAAGAAACAACAACTAGTAAAAATTAACTATTAATAATATTGGTTAGGAATAATTATTTAGTAATTTACTTTAAAAAAAAAATTACTAAATAATTATTTTTAACTAAATTTTAATCTTAAATTTCTTTAAAAGAAATGGAACGATTAAACTAAGGATAGTTAGTCCCCAGAAAAACCAAGTAATCCCACTAGAAAAGAAAATTCCAAAACTTCCATTGCTATAAGAAAGCGCTCGGTGAAGGTTGGTTTCAATTAATCCTCCTAGGATTAGTCCTAAGATAAGCGGAGCAATCGGGAAGTTGGTTTTTCTCATAATGAACCCAATAACTCCAAAAATAACCGTCAAGACAATATCAAAGTAGCTCCCGCTAATAGAATAGACTCCGACAAAACTTAAGGTAATGATAATCGGCACTAATACCCATTTAGGGATAAGAAGAATTTTCGTAAAAAGCCCTACTAAGGGTAAGTTGAGGAACAAAAGGACGCAGTTCCCTAAAAACATAGAAGCGGCGAAACTCCAAAAAACCTCAGGAGAAGTAGTTAAAAACAAAGGGCCGGGGGTTACCCCAAAACTTAGTAAAGACCCTAACATAACTGCGGTGGTTTCACTTCCAGGTACGCCTAAAATCAATAGAGGAATAAAAGCACCAATGGCAGCAGAATTGTTAGCCGACTCGGGGGCTGCTACCGCGCGTAGGTCTCCTTTGCCGAAGTTATCTTCTTTGTCGACTATTTTTTTTTCAGTGTTGTAAGCAATAAAACTAGCAATAGTAGCTCCTGCTCCCGGGAGAATTCCTACGAAAAAACCAGATATATTACTTCTAATAGTTGGCCAAAAAGATGCTTTAAATTCTTTAAAAGAAAATAAGATTTTACCAATTTTGGAAGTACTTGGTTTGTCGCCAACTATTTGAGAAAAAATTTCGATGACTTCTCCGATACCATAAAAGCCAATAACCACCACGATAAAGCTTACCCCATCAATTAAATGTAAATTATCAAAAGTAAATCTTTCTACTCCTGACTGCAAGTCAGTTCCTATGGTTCCGATAGTAATCCCCAAAAGGGAAGAAATAATTCCCTTTGTTATCTGTCCTTTCCCTGAGAGACTAGAAATAGCAGTAAAAGCAAAAATCATTAGAGTGAAATACTCTGCTGGACCAAATTCAATGGCTAACTTTGATAACCAATTAGCAAAAATAACCAACCAAAAAATCGATAAAATTCCTCCAATAAAAGAAGATACAGCTGAAATAGAAAGGGCCTTACCTCCTAGTCCTTTTTTAGCTAGGACGTGGCCATCAATAGCTGTTACCGCTGCTGAAGAAGTCCCCGGGACATTTAATAAAATACTTGAGATGGAGTTCCCATACTGTGAGCCGTAGTAAATCCCGGCAAAGAGTATCATCACCGAAGAAGGGGGTAGCCCTAGAGAAAAGGTAATCGGGAAAAGAATGGCGATAGCGTTAATAGGCCCGATACCGGGAAGCATCCCAATAGTTGTTCCAATGAAGCAAGATATAATAACGATAATGATATTAGAAAATTCAAAAGCGACTTTAAAGCCGTCTAAAAGTAGTGCTATTTCTGACATTATTGAGCCTTAATTTTGTTGTAAAAAACTTTCTATTATTGTCCCTAAGGGGAGATTAATTTCTAAAATAAAAACGAATAAGATTTGGATAAAAAGGCAAATGCCAATAGACGAGATAAGGGAGTTAATGAATTTCCCTTTAAGGGTGACGCCAATGTAAGTGCAGATAGTTACCGTAGAAATGAGAAACCCTAAATAATCAAAAACAAAGGCATAAATAAAAAGAAGGATTAAAAAGAGAATTATATTAGTCCAGATTTTTTTTCCAGGCCAAATGGTCGAATGATCAGCTCCGCTATTTTGGATAACTATGATTAACCCTAAAGCAAAAAGCATCCCCGCGACTACCAAAGGGAAAGTCCCGGGGGATACCTTTTCTTCTAAGGCTAAACCTTGCGGTAAATTGATAGCAAGGTAAGCGTAAAAAATAGCAATGCCCATTACAACTAAGCCATCAATTTTTTTAGTCATTTAGCAGTAATTCCTTTAAAAACTTTTAATTTAAAAATTATTTTTTAATTAATCCTAGGGTTTTAGAAATGGATTTAATGTCTTTAATTTGAGCTTTTAGAAATTTTTCAAAATCCTTCCCAAAAGATTTAAAAGGAGCTAATCCATTTTGTTCCATTAAACCTTCCCATTCTTTGGAGTTGGCTACTTTTTCAACAGAACTAGACCAGTAATTTAAAGCGTCTTTAGAAATCCCTTTAGGCGCATAAAATCCTCGCCAATTTGCCCCAATGACATCGTACCCTTGCTCTTTAGCAGTTTTAGCGTTGCCTAATCTTTTAATTCTCTCAGGAGAAAGTACCGCTAATATTTGAATCTCACCCGCGTCTAATTGTCCTAAAACCTCAGAAGTATCTCCAGTAAAGGCATCCACTCGGTTACCGATGAGTTCTATAAGAGCAGTTCCTCCGCTATTAAACGATACGTAGTTTACTTTACTTAAGTCTTTAACTTTGCCTTCTTTAGCGACTAAGAGAACTTTTAAATGATCCCAACCGCCAGCAGCACTACCGCCGGATATTCGAACGTTTTGCGGATTGCTTTTCATGGCATTGACTAAGTCACCTAAACTTTTATAAGGGGAGTTTTTGGAAACGGCAATTACCCCGTAATCAGCACCAATAGCCCCCAACCAGTTCACGTCTTTTTCCGTAAATCCTGGGTAAGCGTTTTGGGCTAGACGGACAGCCGTAGCTTGACTTGCTGCGGTTATAAGGTTATTGTCGCCTTTTCGTTTGTTGACCACATGAGCGTAAGCAACTGCCCCACCACCTCCGGCCATATTCACGACTTTCATGGTTCCGGGAACTAATTTTAAGTCTTTCATCACTGTGGCAGCTGGGGTCCTACACGTAAAATCCCACCCTCCACCGGGGCCTGCTGGAGCAATACACGTAGTTCTTCCTGGCTTGAAAGCAGAAAAGCTAAAAGAGACTAATAAAAAACTTATTGTAATAACAAGTTTTAATAAAAAGTTTTTTTGTTTTTTCATAAATTTTCCTATGTTTAAATTTTAATTGTCTTTGGCAATTAACTAATACATAATTGTAGTATAAATTCTCTAGAATGAATAAATTTTTAGAATTTATTTTTTTTAAAGTTTAGTTTTTATTAATTTACTTACGTTATGTTTTTTTGGAGAAAGAAATTAAGAAAAGTTTATTAGTTTAATTAATTGCTCGTTTTCACAAGATAAATCGAAAGGCATAACCCAGAGGATTTTTTCATCGTTATGATCATCAAAAGTAAAATGAAAACGCTTATCAAAATTTTCCCATTGAGGGTAGATAAGCATCAATTGTTTTATTTTATACTTTTTAGCATAAGCATATAATTGATACATATCGCTTTGTTTTATCGAGTAATTGTTATTTTTATTTTTCTGGGGAATAGGGTCGTTGCCATCTATTCGTTTCCATTTTGTGTCTAATACCCAAAGGGGAGTATTGTTTTTATCATAGATAACTATATCGGGTTGTAGTCTATATACAGGCTTATCTTGAAACTGTGCTAAACTTTTTTTTCTTTCTTGAGTTTTAATTTGGTAATTAGCATTAGCCTTAATTTTAAGTTTTTCAGCTACATATTTTTCAAACAACTTTTCCATAGGAAATAAAAATGACACTCCTTTGTCATGTGCTTTTTGGGTAAAAGGATTTTGTTGGTTAAGTATCAGGCGAATTAATGGAAAAGAGCTTTGATAATAATCTATGTTTTTATCTTGGGCATGGTTTTGCCATAACTGTAAATCTCTAGAATAGTTATGGGATTCGTCAACTTGATAAAATGCGTTTAATAGTTTTCTAGCCCGTTTAAGGTTTATAGATTTTGTCCATTTGGTTATTTGCAATAAAGCACTTTTGATTAATTGATTTTCTACTCTATTGGCCGAGTACTCATCGTATTCTATATGGAATAAATGCTGGTTGTAGGGGGGCTCGTGGATTTGTTGGGTTAGTCGCAAGCTCCCTTTTAAAAACTTTTCATGGGCTGCAATTCGGTTATAATCAAAGCGAATACCTCGTTTAACAATAGCGGTGATTTTATTTAAAAAAATAGTTATCAGCACTTCGTGTAGTGGCTGTTTAAAAGTTTTTAAATCTGCTTCCGTGGCTTCAAGACTTTTAATTCCAGTAACTACCCCTAGCATCCTTAAAAGAATTTTTCGAGTTTTTTCTAAATCTTTTTCATCGTTGATTTTATTGTTAATTTTGGGGAGAATTTCAATTTGGGTTCCGTCGTTAGTCGAGATAACCCCTACATAATTTCGAACTTGGAATGTTGTGCTGTTTTTATAAATGATGAATCCTTTAGTATGGTCATCCGCATAAGGTTTTAGCTTTTCCCAGGCCTGCTTGCTGATAATAATTTCTTCTATACTTTTTTGTTCGGGGTTGCTTTCTTTAGCAGGCTTGATAACTCCATACTCACGGATAAAAAAATCTTTTTTATCCTCATTCATTAATCATTAGTGCTTTTAGAATAAATATTTTCAAAGTCATATTCCTTAATGTCTTTCCATTCGTTTTCAGTAAGATTTCTAAAAGGAGTATTATTCTCAACGTTTTCTAAAATAAAATCAAAATTATTTTCTTTATAAAAAACTTCTCTATTTTTTTCGTTTAATACTTTCTTAATATTCTCCCAATCATCAAAAAAATATTCTTCTAAAAGAGGCAATATCTGATAACGAAAAGCATCCTTTAACTCTCCTAGGGTTTTGATATTCATCAAATAACTATGCCCTATTTGGTGTTCTCTATCTAGTAATTGACAAATCCTTGCGTTTATGGCAGTTAGTAACTTTTTTAAATCAACATCGTTATAATCACTAGATACTAGTTTTGAGTCAGGCATCATTTCTACAAACTGAAATCTTCTACGAAGGGCAATGTCAATATTCGCTAGCGATTTATCGGCCGTATTCATCGTTCCGATAATGTAGAGGTTACTTGGCACAGAAAACGGCTCTTTGGAATAAGGGAGGGTTACTTCTAATGCCTCATTTTCTCCCGCTCGTTTACTAGGCTCGATAAGGGTGATAAGTTCTCCAAAAATGCGTGAGATATTCCCCCGGTTGATTTCGTCGATGATGAGGATGTAGTTTTTGAGTTTAAATTTTGTTTTTTCTTGAAAATATTTTGCAAATGGTATGAAATAGGCATCTCTGCTATCTATTGAGTATCCTAGCAGTGTTTTTAGTAGATTTTCTTTTGTTAATGAACTAGAAGCTTTGTCCCCAAAATATAAAGAAAAGCTACTTTTGCTGTTTAATTCAGCTTTAAAGTCACTACCAGTTTTAGTTTTTAAGTTTATTTCTTGATTATTCTTAATAAACTCATCATTCTTAATAAACTCATCATAATCTTTGTCAAAATTTTCACTAGCTTTTTTACAAATCTTTTTAAAAATACCATCTTGGACCGCATAAGAAATTTTACCATCATCAGTTTCGGCTTTTATTCCCTCAACGAAATCCTCATAAGTAAAACTTTGATGAAAAGTTACAAACTCCACTTGCGAGCCAAACTCATCTTTCAATTCTTTAACACCTTTGCCTTTTAATTTTTCTTTTTGTTCAGTAGTAGCGTTTAATATTTCTAATGCTCTTTCTACTGTGGAGTAGGTTTTCCCAGTTCCCGGAGGTCCGTATAAGATTTGGTTTTTTAGTAGGGTAGCACTGATTTTTTTTTCTAGATTATTTTTCTCCGGCTTTTGCTTTTTCGCGTTTAGCTCTTTTCGAATTTTTTCTATTTTAGTCAATCTTTTCTCAAATTCATCTTCTTTAAAAAACAGATAATCATTCGGTACGTTATGCTTTTTAGCAATATCTATTATTTCCATAGCATCTTCATTGAGGAACTTTTCTAATGCAGTTTCCCAGTTTTGAGTAGCAGTAAGGGTTATCTCTTTCTTATGATGATTTTCTAACTTTTCATAATCTACCTTAAAGTGTTTTAAAATTTCTTGGTAAAATGCCTTATAAGCAATATCTTGTGAGTTAAATCCTCTATAAGCAAATTCAAGATAGTAGGTTTCTTTTCCTTCAGGGTGCTTCCCGCCAGGTAGAATTACAAAACCAATGCGTTGAGTTTGGTTCTCATTATCAGATGGTTTAAAAGGAGAAGTAAATACGTAGCTATCATCTCCTTGAAACCAGTAGCCTTTGTTTATTCTTTCTCCTTCCCTTGTTCTTAAATAAAAAGTTTTGTCAGTCTTTTCACGATACTTTTTATAAATGGTTAAAGCTTTGTCGTGAATTTCTATGATATCCATTGCCATTTTTTTCTCCCGAAATAGTTTTTGCTAAACAAAAAATTATAGCATTTTTTTTAAAAAAAGCTAAATAACGATAAATAAAAGAGATTACAGCTCCATCAAAACAAATTCAGCAAATCTAAGCTGGAGCTCCCCTTAACGCTAAAGTAGAAAATAAGGGTGTCGTTGATAGTGTTGAGATCTTGGATATCGATGGTTTTTAGGTCAAGGGTTAAAATTGACTTTTCGCTGATAGTTATCTTTTTCAAGTCGTTTAGTAATAAATTTTCAATGCTAATAACGTACTCGTTGAACTCTTTTTCTACACGGTCTTTAATGATTTTTTCTAAACTTTTTTGATTAAAATAATTAGCCAAACTAATGACCACACTTTTGGTATCTACTGAGTAGGTGAAGTTAACTAGCTCTATCCATGAGTTCAGCTGATTGAAATAAAAAGAGGTATTAATAATTACCAATAACCGCTGCAAGACGGAAGAAGATTTAATGCTTCTTAAAAAAACATCGAACTGAAAGGTGTTGAGATTTTTTTTGCTATAAATCTCAGTTATTTTCATCTCTAAATTATCACTGCCTATTAAGAAGTTTTCTTCACTTATTTGATTAAAAATAATATTTTGCCAATCTCGGGGGGTAATTAGCACTGCTGGGTTTAAGGTGAATTCTTGGCCAGCACTAAATTTTCTTTTTGCATCTAATTTCTCTATAATTAATTTTCTCTTTTGATTTTGAATGGGTTCAAGGGTCTGCTTAGAAAAAGAAATGTAGGGGTATAGTTGTAAAATTAAATTAAGTCGAATAGCCCCATCATCTAAGGTGAAAGGGCTAACTTTAACTTTTTTTAAATCGGTGTAACCAAATACCCCATATTCGTCGTTTAAAGAAATAGCATCGCTAATCGTTTGATTAATATCGCTTATGATTTTCAGTAGATTAATTCTTTGTACTAGGGTTTTATTGATTTTGTTTTCAGCGTACCTTTTAAGGACGTTATTGATAATGGGTTCAACTTGATCTAAAACGCTAATAGTAAAAAAAACAAAGCTAATGTAGGGAACTGACTCCCATTCAAATCTCCAGTTAGTCTGGGGGATGACTTTTAGGTTTTCATCTTGCTCCACAGTGGTCTCAAAATTTACAATCATTTTAAAGTCCAATTTTCTTTCGAGAGAAATGGGGATAGTTTTTTTGAAGAAAAACAAATCGATATTAATGTCTTTTTTGAATAAAAAAACCGCTTCAGTTAAAACCGGCACGGTGGTTTTAACGACTCCATCATCGATGGTGATGGCAATGTCTTCGGTCTGGACCGACTTTATTTTAATATTATCGTTGTTATTATTAGTAAAAGAGTCGTCTAAGAAAATAACGTCATTTCTTTCTATTCGATGAATTCTATTGAGTGAATTAGCTATCTCTTCGGCAGGGTATTTTACTGGTAAAAAGACCTCAGATATTTTCTCCGGGGTGAAAATATTTGCTGTATTTGCTTTTAAACAGAAGGTTAGGCTAAAAATTAGTAAAATGATAAGTTTTTTATTAAAACTGAAATTCATAAACTTATATTTTAAACTAAAAGCTAGATAATTTAAAAAAACTTTTCTAAATTTTAACAAAAAATGTCTAATTTATGTGAAATTTAATTATTTTCAATCCTAAAATATGTTACAATATTGGTTATAAAATTATATGTTAAAAAAAAATGATTACGTAGTTTATCCTTTCCATGGCATTGGCAAATTAGAAGAAATAGAAAAAAAAGGCAAAAAAGAAATTCTTAAAATCAAGTTAGAAGAATCGCAAATGACTATCTCTATTCCTTATGAATCTTCTGAGCAGATAGGGATTAGAAAAATTATTAGCAAAACGGATGTTAAAAAAATCATTAAAGACTTATCGAAAAAGCCAGAAGATTTAGAAGATAACTGGCGACTGCGGTTTCAAAAAAATTTAGCTAAGATAAAAAAAGGTGATGTTGAAAGCGTGATTTCTTTGATAAAAGAACTTTTTATTAGAAGCAAAAAAAAGCCATTATCAATGATTGAAAAAAAACAATTTGAAGATTCGTATAGTTTGTTAGTCAAAGAAATAGCCCTAGCCACTAATAGCAATGAAAAAGAGATTAGTAAACTAATAGTTGATGCCCTCGATAAACTGCTATAAAGTCAGCACTCGCTTTTCAGCAATTTTTTTTTATTTATAATTTTATAAATCTTAGATTTTTCGTAAGGATACAAATATGTTATTTAAATTAATTGTTTTAATTGGGCTATTTATTAGCCTAGGGTTTGTTCCCATTGGAGTGGAGTTAAAGATAGGCTTGTCTTTAGGGATTTTTTTGTTCTTTTTTATTATTGACTATTACATTTTAAAGAAAGTTGAATTTTATAAAATTTTAACGATAGGAGTTTCTTTATTAGTAAGTTTTGGAATTCTTTATTTAATCACTCAAACTTTATACGTTTTACCTAATAATAATCTACTAGGAGAAAATGAAAAATACGGCATTGTGCTATTTTTTTTATTTACTCTACTGTACCTTAGTTTTCAAATTGGTTTTTCTAGCACTTACTTTAAAAAGATGAAAACCAATAAAAGAGAAGAAGCCAAGCACTTGATTGATACTTCCGCGATTATTGACGGCAGGCTATTAGAGATAGCAAAAAGTGGTTTCACTCCTAAGTCGCTTATCATCCCTAATTTTGTTATTAGAGAGTTGCAACTTATTTCTGATAGTTCTAATAACGAAAAGCGAAACAAGGGACGTCGAGGTCTAGATCTTTTAAAGCAAATGAAAAACTCCGATTATTTGTCCATTCAAATTGTCAATGACGATGTTCGCTCGGCTAAAAATGTTGATAATAAATTACTAGCTTTAGCAGCGGAAAAAGGGTATAAGATAATTACCACCGACTTCAATCTTTTTAAAGTTGCTCAAGTGCAGGGGATAGAAGCCCTTAATATTAACCATTTGGCGAGTCTAATTAAACCTAACATTAACGTTAATGACAGGATCCGAGTTTTTATCCTTAAAAAAGGGAACAACAAAGGGCAAGGGCTTGCATTCTTACCGGATGATACTATGGTGATAATTGAAGGGGGAGAGAGATATATCGGTACCCAGAAGCAGATTGTCATTATCTCTTATATCCAAAATGAATCAGGCAAAATGGTTTTTGCTAAAGTCTTAGAATAGAAATTTAAAATAATTTTTTGCAGTCTTATCCTCGCTTTTCTCTTATTCTTTTAAGTGCTGGAGCGGGGAGAAGGTTTAATGGGGAAAAACAATTTGCTACTATTAATAATTTTCCCCTTTGGTATTACTCCTTTTTTACTTTTTCTAAGCTAAAAGCTATTCAAGAAATTATCCTAGTGATTAACCCTAAGGATAAAAAAAAGTATCAATCGTTAATAGCAGGTAGTAAGAAAAAAATTCTCTTAGCCAATGGTGGAGAAGAGCGCTATTATTCAGTGTTTAACGGGCTTCAGCTAGTAGGCCAAGAAAATGACTTTGTCCTAATCCATGATACGGCGCGGCCTTTTATTCACCTCAAGGATATTCATCATTTATTGAAAATAGTTATAGCTAAAAACAAAGCAGTTATCCCGGGACAAAAACTAACCGACACTGTAAAAACGGTAAGTGACGATAATTTCATTCACAAAAATCTTAACAGGGAAAGTTTAATTGCCGTCAGCACCCCCCAAATTTTCCCTCGGGAAAAACTTTTAAAAAGTTATCGGGAATTTTTTAAGGGGGCTAATGCCAGCAAACCTATTCCCACTGATGATTGTGAAATTTACTCAGCTGATGGGAATAAAGTGCGCTATTATTGGTTAAATTACCCTAACCCTAAACTCACCTTTAAAAGTGACTTGGATTTCTTCCAGAAAATAGTAGCCAGCCATCCTTTAGCTAAAAAGCAGGTTAATTTAAAAAACTTAAAGACTTCTTAATTTTTAAATTCTTCTTCTAGTTCGCGTTTTATTTCCTTATCTAAAGCAATTACTTTTTCAATGGTTAAAGAGTTAATCGGCTTATGATTTCTGACTTTTTGAGAGACTAACTTATAAATATCTTGGTACTGGATTTTCTCTTTCAAAAAAAGATGGACAGCAGCCTCATTAGCCGCATTCATCACCGTTAAGTAGCTCCCGCCTTTTCGCCCGCATTCATAAGCTAAGCTAAGCAAGGGAAATCTCTTATAATCTACTTTATGAAAGGTAAGTTTTTTATCGCTAAGGTTATAAGGCGAGAGGTCATTAGCGATTATCTCTGGATGGGTTAGTCCGTTGTAGATAGGGTGTTTCATGTCGGGGCTTCCCATCTGAGCGTAATAAGTGTTGTCAATGCCGACGATAAAAGAGTGAATGATAGATTCGGGGTGAACGATAACGTCTATTTTTTCGTAAGGCAAATTAAATAAAAAGTGCGCTTCGATGACTTCTAACCCCTTATTCATCATAGTTGCCGAATCAATGGTAATTTTCTTCCCCATTTTCCAGTTGGGGTGTTTAAGGGCTTCTTTTAGCGAGGGATTCTTTTTTTTCTTTTTTAAAAAAGGCCCCCCCGAAGCGGTAAGGATAATTTTCTTTAAACTGTTTTGGTTAATGTTTTTTTTAAAAAGCAATTGGAAAATAGCTGCATGTTCACTATCTAAGGGGATAATTTCCGTTCGATATTTTTTTAAAAGCCGATTAATAATTTCTCCAGCGATAACTAAAGTTTCTTTGTTGGCTAGTAGAATCCGAGCTTTTTTCTTAATCGCCACCACAGTAGGTTTTAATCCAATGCTCCCACTAAGCCCGTTGATTAGAATGTCAAAATCGTTTTCTTCTAGCCCTTTAGAAAAATCCCAATAAACTTTGCTTTGGGGGAATTTTTTTTTAATTTTAAAGTAGTTTTTTTCGTTAGGGGCAATAACGTTTTTAATAGAAAATTTAGTGATTATTTTTTCCGCTTTAGAGAAACTATCGTTGAAGCTAATCCCGACAATTTTGAATTGATGCTTGAAAGAGCGAGTAGCGTTAATCGTAGATAAGCAATGCAAGGTGCTGTCCCCAATTGATCCAGTGGCTCCTAAAATAAATACTTTTTTCAATTTTTAAATGACTTAGGGTAAATAAAAATAACTTCCGCTACTTTTTTTTGGCGATTAACAATTATTAATTCATTCATCTTTTCTTGATAAGTGAAGAGACCCCATTCGGTTTTTTTAAATTTCTCAGCGACTTCATTAGCTTGGCTTAGGCTAAAATGAGCTTCCCCAGCAAGCATAAAAAAAGCAGTAAATTTTTCTTTTAATTTTTTTTTCCTTTTCTTTCCCGGTAGCAAGGTTGCTTTCTCTAAAAAAAAATAAGGGCAGGTAAAACGACTAAACTTCTTCCTTATTTTTTTCGCTGTCATTTGAGTATAATCAATAGCTTTGAGTCCATCCTTTAAATGGAGTTTTCGTTTTCTATTATAGTCATAAAGTCGATAAGTAATGTCGCTACTTTGTTGCACTTCTAAGAGGGTTATCCCCGGGCCGATAGCATGGGTAGTTCCCGCGGGAATGTAAATTAAATTTCCGGCTGCTACTTTTATTTTGTTTAAATTTTCTTCTAGCTTTTTTTGTTCGATTTGTTTTTTAATTTCTTCTTCACTTATTTTTTTTTTAAAATTAAAATAAATAAAACTATTTTTTTTAGCAGAAAGGATGTACCAGCATTCGCTTTTCCCTAGGCTTTTTTGGGATTTAGCCATTTCGTCATTGGGGTGAACTTGGATGGAGAGTTTTTCATTTGCGTTAATGGTTTTTAGTAGTAACGGAAAATCACGAATGGCGTCCTTACTAAATCCGTTAGTTTTTAGGTAATCCCTTAGATTTTTTTTTTCTCCGTCTTGATTTGAAACCCAGCTACTTTTCCCCGGCAAGCAAGATAAGTGCCATTTTTCCCAGCCCCAGATTTTCTCGAAAAAAATAGAGGATAGTTTTACTAAAGGGGGCAACTTAAAATTATTTACTAAGGATATTGATGAGGTCATCGCCAAAGTAAATAGGACTTTTAAAATACGTGGTTTTAAAACTAAGCGCTGACAAGAGATTATTAACAAGGTGAAAATAAATGGAGCTGTTTTCTTTTTGTAGGGAAATTCTGGAGTTAAAAAAATATTTTTTATCCGGGGCAATATTGCGGATATGGGTGAGTGGAACATCGCGCAAGTAATTCACGGTGTTTTTTAATTGGGTGAAGTTATCAACCTTTTCTACTTGGTTATTGTTTTTGACAAAGTACCTTCTAGACCAAATATCGTAATTAATCGTTTTTATTATTTTTAAACTAGCTATTTTTTTGTTGAAAAAAAAAAAAACCTGTTCATAAAAATCAATGTAATAAGTAGCTGTAATGGGAATTTCCAAGCGTAAATTTTGCAAGATTGATTCTGACAATAAATTTTCATTGGCTTGAGTATTGATGTAAAGATAATTTTCTTTTAAATAAATTTTTTTAGAGAAAGTTAATTGATATTGGGAGAAAACAGTAATAGAGAATAAAAAAAATAACAGAGTGATTTTAGCGAACATTGGATAGGAATTTTTTCAAGTGCTGGTTTTGGTTTCCTGTTTGGTAAATTTTTTCAGTAGTAGAAAAAGAATTAATTTTCCCATCGTAAAGGAACATCGTTTTGTTGGAAACCTCTCTAGAAAAACTAATTTCATGAGAAACAATAAGCATAGTGAGTTTTTCTTGGGAAAGGTTTTTAATTACTTTCAAAACCTCTTGGACTAATTCTGGGTCTAAAGCAGAGGTAGGTTCGTCGAACAAAATGATTTCGGGATCCATGGCTAAGGCCCTAGCAATGGCTATCCGCTGTTTTTGTCCACCAGAAAGTTGGGCTGGGAAATAGCTTTTATAACTACTAAGCCCTACCTTGTCCAGCAAGTAATCAGCTTTTTCTTTTACTTCTCGTTTGTTTTTTTTCAGTACTTTAAGCGGAGCTTCGGTAATGTTTTGGTAAACGTTTAGATGAGACCATAGGTTAAAATGTTGGAAGACCATGGTGATTTTTTTTCTAATGGCTAAAATCTTTTTAGCATCATCACGGTTTATCTTTCCGTTGTCAAAGATTAAGCTCTCGTTTTGAAAAGTAACTTTTCCTTCATCGGGTTTTTCTAAAAAATTAATACAACGTAAGAGAGTGCTTTTCCCCGAGCCACTAGGGCCAATGATCGAGATAACGTCCCCTTTTTCAGCGCTAAAGCTAAACCCTTTTAGAATTTTTTTTTGACTAAATTTTTTGGATAAATTTTCGACTTGTAGCAAAGGCATAATAACTAAACTTAACTGATAGCATATTGTAACATAAACTAAAACGAAGCTTAGAAAAAACTGGAAGATTTCATTGGAATTTATTATTTAATGATACAATTTTCCTAAGTTAAATGAAAGCATTAGCAAAAAAAAATATCCTTAAAAAATTATTAGATTTTTTTTTAGCTGTTAGTGGGGTTATAATTTTTTCGGTTTTATTTTTAGTTAGTTGCCAAAAAGACGTTAACAGTTATGACGTTCGACTAAATAGCTTTATGGTTTTGCTAGATGAGGCTGACGAGGCTATGGTTAAAAATTTTGAAGCAGGGGAGCTAAGTGAAGTGAGCAAGTTCTTAGCTGAAGAAAGTGAAAAAAATGAAGAATTTCAAAAAGAACTACTTAAAATTAAAACCTTTGAAAGCATTGAATTTTTTAGTGATGAGCAAGTGGTGAGTTATTTTTATGATTTTTTTTATAAAAAAAAGCAGCTTTGAATTTTTTTAATGTCCGAACTTACTGATAAAAAAACCTTAAAAAAATTAAAAGAATTAGAAGCTATTTTTATTTTGGAGAATAGCAGTGTGGAAGAAAACAAGCTCCTAGATTTTCTCAAGATTAATTCTGTCGAAAAATTAACAGCCTTAATTGCTAAGAAAAATCAAATTTTTGCTGATAGTAATTCTGTCCTTTATATTGCTAAAAAACAAAATAGGTATGAACTTTTTATTAATAAAAAATTTAATAGCCCAGTGTTAGAGCGTTATCAAGCAAAAAAAAAAGAATTGTCTCAATCGCTATTAGAAACCTTAGCGATAGTCGCTTATAATCAACCCGTTACCAAAGTCGAGATTGACGCGATTAGAGGAATTAATAGTACCCCTTATTTAAAATCATTAATCGAAGAAAAACTGATTTACATTGCGGGCAAAAAAAAGGCTCCCGGTAGACCTTCCCTTTTCAAAACAACCGAAAATTTTTTGCTTAAATTTGGCTTAGTTTCTTTAAAAGATTTGCCGCCTTTAGAGGACGTTAAAAATTACGCTTTTTTAAGCTGATTTTCTTTTAGACTTTTTAGATTAAAAATAGACTAAGAAAATAATCGTTGTGATGGTATGATATAACTATGTCTTTTTCGCTTATCTTTAAAAGAAAATTAATCATGGGGCATCGCCTTTATGAGGGGCTTTCTAAAAAGTGCAAAATTCCTCATGGGCATAACGAGATAATAAAAGTAGAAATTAAGTCAGCAATTAATAAAACACTGAACCAGCAAGACAATATGATCCTCCCTTTTGAAAAAGTAAAAAAAAAATGGCACACTTTTATCGATGATCACTTGGATCACGCCTTCCAACTTTCGATAAAAGATCCTTTGTTAAATTATTTTAAGGGGAAAGAAAAAAGTTTATTAAACCAAATAGTCGTTTTGCCCGGCGACCCCACTACTGAAATTATGTGCGCTTGTTTAATGGCTAAGCTGGATAAATTTTTATCAGAGGTGCAAGAAGTAAAACTCTACACTTATAAAATAACCATTGAAGAAACTCCCACCAACCAAGTAAGTTTAACTGGAGAAAAAGTTTATCTAGAGCATTTGCCGTTTGATCCTGAGCAAAAATGGTGGTGGGAACGGGCAGATTTTAGTATTAATAACTTTTAGTTTTCAGTAGTTCAATATTTTTCATCTCTTTTTTAAAAATAATGCTATAATACTCGATATTATACATTTATTATTAGAATAAAAAAAATATAAAAAAAACTCAGGAGAATAAATGATGCAGTTAATTAATCAAACCAATCAGCGAAGTAAAGGACTTATTCCAATAGCACTTACCCCTCTCTCTTTCCTATCACATAGATTCATCAGCTACTTTTTCATAGTAGCTTTACTTTTTTTAGCGAGCTGTAATATCTCATCGGATTCAGTAGTGGCTCAACCTAAAGAAACTATAGAAACTGATTATTATACTCTAGAAGTGCTTACCCCTAATGTGGGATTTGGTTATTCTCAAACTAATTATGGAGTAATCGCCTCTAAAGCGGGGGTAACGGCTTATTATGAGATTCTTGATGCTACTACTAAGAAAAAAATGAGTAATATAAGATTTGTTCGTGATTCTATCTCTGTCAGCCCTGGCCTTACGATCGGTCAGTACACTTTTATAGTAAGAGCTACTATAGTGAGAGCTAATGAGGTTGGCGAAGAGGGTATGGTGGATGATTCTCCCCCGCAAACGTTGAGGGTTGGAAAAGGAGCTATAAGCCAACTAACAACAAATCTTACACTTAATGAACCAACGGATAAAAATGTTAAAAAAATAGTAGGCTACACTAATAATTTTGACTATGGTACTTTTAGTATAAAAGATAATAGTGGTGCTCACGTTGCTAGTTATGAGATAATTCCTGTTACTAGTAATGACAATGGAGATTACAATGATATTCCTTCTAATGTGGTTATAACGATTAATAACGAAGGAGTAATAACCGTGCCGGCCGGGTTGCCCCTTGGCAAATATGGCTTTCGAGTAAAAAGCACGGCTAATCTTAATCATCCAAATTATACAGGAGAAAAGATTAGCGATGTTTATAGTATAAATATTATTAAACCCAAACAATTAGGAGATGAACCTTTTACTATAGATGTGCGTAATCTTACTATAAAAGCTAATTATCCTCGAACTGACTATGGGACAATCTCCCCTAAAGAGGGGATAACGGCTACTTATGAGATTCTAGATGCGGAAACTGGAAAGCCAATGGTAGGGATAGGGTTTGATAATAATTATATCCCTATGGATAGTTATCAATATGGTGAGCTTTCTAGTGGTAAGTACAGGTTTATAATAAAAGCTACCGGGACTGGCTTTTATGAAGGAGAGGAGTATAGCTCTCCCCCGCAAACATTGACGGTTTTAGAAGCAGATATAAATGATATTAGACCTAGTGAGCCAACAGATAGAAATATTGGAAAAATAGTAAATTACGATGAATTTGAATATGGCACGTTTAGTATAAAGGCTCATGGTGCTCACGTTGCTAGTTACGAGATAATTCCTGTTACTAGTAGTGACAATGGAGACTACAATGATATTCCTTCTAATGTGGTAATAACGATTGATGACGAAGGGAAGATAACCGTGCCGGCTGGGTTGCCCCTTGGCAAATATGGCTTTCAAGTAAAAGCTACTGCTAATAAGGTAGGATATGTAGGAGTACGTACTGAAGGTTTTTATCCTATAATTATTGCTTCTGGACTTAAAAAATTCGATGATGAATCTTTTAAAATAGAGGTGTTTAACCACATTATCTCAGATCTTTTTCTTCCTCCAACTCTTTATGGGAGAATCTATCCTAAAGAAGGAATAACGGCTACTTATGAGATTATGCATGCGGATAGTGGAACAATACTAGGAGGAATGGATGTTGTAGATAATGATATAATTATAGATAGGGATCGATTTGCCCACAAAGGTCCAAAATTTAGCAGAGGTATTTACAGCTTGAGAATAAAAGCTATAGGCACGGGTCTTTATGAAGGTCAAGAGCATAGTATTTATCCTCCAGAAGGACTTGTGGTTACAATGTCACATTATAGTCATATCATTAGTGAGCCATCAAGCAGCAAAGTTGGTAAATTCGTAGGCTACTCTGAGTTTGAATATGGCACTTTTAGCTTAAAGCATAATCCTGATCGTTTTAGTCTTTATCGTGTTCTTGCTGGTAAACATATGGGTCGTTATGAAATAATTCCTGTTACTAGTAGCGACAATGGAGATTACAATGATATTCCTTCTAATGTGGTTATAACGATTAATAACGAAGGAGTAATAACCGTGCCGGCTGGGTTGCCCCTTGGCAAATATGGCTTTCGAGTAAAAGCTATTCCTGACCGAATAGTTTTTCTAGGAGAATCTATTACTAGTGACATTTATACTATAGATATTGTTTCTGCATATAAATCATTAGATGATGAACCTACTCCTTTTACTATAGATGTGCGCAATTCTACTATAAAAGCTAATTATCCTCGAACTGAATATGGGATAATCTCCCCTAAAGAAGAAGGGATAACGGCTACTTATGAGATTCTGGATGCGGAAACTGAAAAGCCAATGGTAGGGATAGGGTTTGATAATAATGATATCTTCATAGATAGAGATCAATATGGAGCCTTGCCCGTTGGCGAGTACAGATTTATAATAAAGGCTACTGGGACTGGTATTTATGAAGGTGAGTATAGTTTTCCCCCGCAGACATTGACGGTTTTAGAAGTAGATTACTCTTTTACTATAGATGTGCGTAATCCGACTATAGAAGCTAATTATTCTCGAACTGACTATGGGACAATCTCCCCTGAAGAGGGGATAACGGCTACTTATGAGATTCTGGATGCGGAAACTGGAAAGCCAATGGTAGGGATAGGGTTTGATAATAATGATATCTTCATAGATAGAGATAAATATGGAGTCCTTAATCCTGGTGAGTACAGGTTTATAATAAAAGCTACCGGGGCTGCCCCTTATGAAGATGAGTATAGTTCTCCCCCACAGACATTGACGGTTTTAGAAGCAGATATAAATGATATTACACCTAGTGAGCCAACAGATAGAAATATTGAAAAAGCATTAAATTACGGTGAGTTTGAAAGCGTGTTTAGTATAAAGGCTCATGGTGTTCATGTTGCTAGTTATGAGATAATTCCCGTTATTAGTAGTCAAGATGCAAGCTATGATAATATTCCTTCTGAGATAGTTATAACGATTGATGACGAAGGGAAGATAACTGTGCCGGCGGGATTGCCCCTTGGCAAATATGGCTTTCAAGTAAAAGCTATTGCTAATAAGGTAGGATATATAGGAGTACGTACTGAAGGTTTTTATACTATAACTATTGTCGCTCCCAAACAATTAGGAGATGAACCTTTTACTATAGATGTGCGTAATCCTACTATAAAAGTTAGTTATCCTCGAACTGACTATGGGATAATCTCCCCTAAAGAGGGGATAACGGCTACTTATGAGATTCTGGATGCGGAAACTGGAAAGCCAATGGTAGGGATAGGGTTTGATAATAATTACATCCCCATAGATAGAGATCAGTATGGAGCTTTGTCCCTTGGTGAGTACAGGTTTATAATAAAAGCTACCGGGACTGGCCCTTATGAAGGTAGTGAGTATAGTTCTCCCCCGCAGACATTGACGGTTTTAGAAGTAGATTACTCTTTTACTATAGATGTGCGCAATTCTACTATAAAAGCTAATTATCCTCGAACTGACTATGGGATAATCTCCCCTGAAAAGGGGATAACGGCTACTTATGAGATTCTGGATGCGGAAACTGGAAAGCCAATGGTAGGGATAGGGTTTGATAATAATTACATCCCCATAGACAGGGATCAGTATGGAGTCCTTACTCCTGGTGTGTACAGGTTTATAATAAAAGCTACCGGGGCTGCCCCTTATGAAGGTGAGTATAGTTCTCCTCCGCAAACGTTGACGGTTACTCCCTAATAAAATTAGTATTTTAATGAGCGCCCCCTGGTTATGTTGCTTTCTAACCAAGGGGGACTTTTTTCAGTTTAGTAGTTTCTCTATTTTCGTTTTTCTCAGTCTCTAGGTTTTCAAGTCTTACTTTATTGCTAACTTGCATGTCAATCTTTCAAGTAATAAGGGAAAATTTAATTTAAAAATAATAAAAAATAATTTTGATATAGATATAGTAATAGCCCCTGGCCTGACAACTAGCACTTACTCCTTTATAGTGAAAGCTAGTGGAACTGGTGCTTATGAGAGAATGGAGAATTCAGTTGATCAGACACTAACGATTATTGCTTCTACTAGGACATCAATTAACGACTTTACCTTTAATGAACGAACCAGTGGCACGACTAATCTTGACGGAAGGGGTATTAGGATTTAGTTCTTCAATTTATTTTAGATTTTAAGGGGGCTTTTAGTTGTGAACGCTAAGAGCCACCTTGCTTTTTTCGGTAGTTTTCAAATTTTATATTTTATTATCTAAAAATCAATAATTATTATTAATAATTAGCCGAATAGAGCTAATAAAATATTTTTTTTAAAAAATACTTGACTTTTAAAAGTGATTAATAATATAATGAATCTTACCGAAGATGGTGACTACTAAAAATAAAAAGCAGGCGAATAATTTTTATAATTTCTATTTACTATTTCGTAGAGGTATTTTTTATTGCTTCTTTTTATCATTCTATTTTTTAATTAGTTGTAATGATGAGCCGGGCATAGTTGAGCCGACTAGAGATAATTTGAGCAGAAATGAATTATCCGATGAAGACTTTAGGGTGTCTACAAATAAAGTAAGTGCTAAACTAGATTATAGTGAAGATTTTAAGTACGGGAAGATAGAAATTGAAGAAGGGGTAACGGCTGATTTTTATATTATTAATAGTACGGTTTCTCCGGGCAAATTAAAAATAGAAGAAAATGGGGACATTATGGTACGAGCTGGTTTAGAGGTTGCTACCTATACTTTTGAGATAGCAGCTATCGGCGTTGAGGGTTATCAAAAAAGAATTACCCAAAAATTTGAATTAAAGATTACTAAAAATATAAATGAAAGTGATTTTACTATTAATGAAAACAAAACTAAAGAAGAGATAGGGTATGATAAATTTGCCTATGGGAAAGTAGAATTTAACGACATAGAAGCCAGTTTGAAGATTGCTAATAGCACCGCCCCGACTGGGAAGATAACTGTAGATGAAGTGGGAAATATCATGGTGGATAGTGGGCTAGCGATTAAGGATTATACTTTTCAAGTGGAAGTTACCGGCAAAGAGAATTACATTGGAGGGCCTTTTTTGTTGGAAGAGTTGGAGTTGGTTATTGCCCCTAAACCAATAACCAAGAGTGATTTTAGTATAACAAAAACAAAGATAGATGAAGAAGTAGGTTACGAGCAGATAAACTATGGCAAGATAGAGTTGCTTGACGGAGTAGAGGCCAGTTTTAAGATTACTAATAGCACTGCGCCGGATGGGAAGATAACTGTAGATGAGAAAGGGAATATTAGGGTGGATAGCAGGCTAGAAGTGGGAGCCTATAAGTTTAAGGTAGAAATTAGTGGTAAAGGGGATTACACTGAAAGTATTGAAACCGATGAACTGTTGTTAATTATTGGCGCTAGAGCAATAACTAAAGAAGATTTTGAGGTGAAACTAGAGGAAGGAAATACAGTTGAAGTGTATTACGATAGTTTTAACTATGGGAAAGCAGAGCTTAAAGGGGAAGCAAAGGGTGTTTTCAATATTGTGAGTGATGATACTTTAAATAATAAAATTACGATAAATCCAGTAAGTGGAAAAATAACAGTACTTCCCGGACTAGAAAGAGGATATTATAGTTTTGAAGTAGAAGTTAATGGAATTGAAGAGTATAAAGGTAGTGCTAAAAGTAGCGTATTAAATTTATATATTTCATCTAAGAAGATAAAAAAGAGTGACGTTACTATTAGTAAAAAAAAAACTCAAGAAGTAGAAGGATATAATAAATTTACTTATGGGAAAGTAGAGCTTAAAGGAGAAGGAGCTAGTTTTGCCATTGTCGATAGCACCGCGCCGGCTGGGAAGATAGCTGTAGATGAAGTGGGGGATATCACGGTGAAGAGCGGGTTACTTTCGGGGGTTTATAAATTTAAGATAGAAGTTACTGGCAAGGAAAACTATTTCGGGAAAATTAAGACTAGTGAATTATTTGAATTAAATATTGCTAGAGCAATAGAAACTAGTGATTTTATTATTAAAAAAATCAAAACTCGAGAAGTGGTAGGATATGATAAATTTACTTATGGGAAAGTAGAACTTAACGACATAGAAGCCAACTTTAAGATTACTAGTAGTACTGCGCCGACTGGGAAGATAACTGTAGATGAAGCGGGGAATATCATGGTGGATAGTGGGGTGCCTTTTGGGAATTATGAATTTAGAGTAGAAGTTACTGGCAAGGAAAACTATATCGGGAAAATTACGACTAGTGAATTATTTGAGTTAAATATCACTAGAGCAATAGAAACTAGTGATTTTACTATTAAAAAAATCAAAACTCGAGAAGTGGTAGGATATGATAAATTTACTTATGGGGAAGTAGAACTTAACGAGATAGAAGCTAGTTTTAAGATTACTAATAGCACCGCACCGGCTGGGAAGATAACTGTAGATGAAGCGGGAAATATCACGGTGGATAGTGGGGTGCCTTTGGGGAATTATGAATTTCAAGTGAAAGTTACTGGAGAAGGAGCTTATCAAAGAAGTGCCTTATCAAAAGAGTTAGAACTGGTTGTTGAGCCTATCTCGATAACTAAAAATGATTTTAGTGTAACAGAAACAATTATGGTTAAAAAAAAAGGCTATGATGATACAAGTTATGGGGAAGTTAATCTCAATCCTGGAGTAGAAGCTAGTTTTGAAATTATTAATAGCACCGCGCCGAATGGGAAGATAAATGTAGATGAAGCAGGGAATATCACGGTAGAACAAGGATTAGGAATTAATAATGATGGATATAAATTTGATATAGCGGTTACCGGTAAAGGGAATTATGCCGAGAGAGTTGTTGTCCAAGGACTAGTTCTTATTGTTCGAGAATCTGCAGAAGGTTTGCTTAATGTTTTTAATGTTGATGATAGAGATCCGGTTAGTGGCGCTTACACCGAGTTGCGTTTGCCTGAACACATTGCTGCTGCCGAAGTAGGTGGTAATACTTATGTTTTTGTCACTAGTCGTTTAGATTCTGTTGTGAATGTTTTTAGACTAGCTAATGATGGGTCATTAGATTTTGTTAGTAAAGAACATCATAACGTTAATACTTATATGGAAAGGCCTAGAGACGTTACCACAACTAAAATAAATGGCATTACCTACCTCTTAGTTACTGGGAGATCAAATGGGATGCTAGAAGGAGGGGGTGGAATAAATGCATTTAGGGTAAATGATGATGGCACGTTAGATTTTACTTCTAGTCTTGGAATGAATGATAAATTTACTTTAAGGTCAGTTTGGGGAATTACTACGATAGAAATAAATAATGATACTTATGTTCTAGTTACTACGCAAATATTTCAAAGTCTAGAAGCGCTAGAAATATTGGGACGAGCAGCCGAACGTGGAACAAATAGCTTAACTTTAGCGAAATTAGACCATAATGGTAAGTTAACGTTTGTTGATGCGATTTATCGAGATCCAATTACAAAAAAAGATATGAAGAAACCTATAAAAGTTGCTGCTTTAGAAATAAATAATACTGCCTATTTTTTTACTACTATACCAGAAGATAATGAGATAAAGGTGTTTAAATTTAGTAATAACAAGTTAGCTTTTGTATCTAATTTTATAGATAATAATCGTTCTGCTGTAAGGGGTGCTACTGGGATTACTGCTGTACAAATAAGTGGTGGACATTATCTTTTTGTTACTGGAGAAGACGAAGATGGAGTAAGTGTGTTTAGCATAAGTAGTAATGGTCGCTTATCGCATATTGAGGCAAAAAGAGATGAACTGATTAATGGGCGTTATACAGCAATGAAGAAACCCAATAACGTTGTTACTGCTAAAGTAGGGAGAGATTATTATCTTTTTATTTCATCAGACGATAGTAATGGAGTAAGTATGTTCCGCTTGATGAACCTTCAAGGCTCAACAGGAAACAGAATAATACATGTTTCCAGCGTTCAAGATTCGGATAATTTCGAAAAATTTAACTTGACTTCTGCTCAGGGGGTTGTTACTGCTAAGATTAAAGGGATTACTTATTTATTTGTTCTTGGACGTTTAGAGGGCGGGGTCAGCGTATTCCAAGTAAATGGTCGAGATTAGCTTTTATCTCATTGGTAATATTACTAAAATCTGCCAAATCATTTTAAAAAGATTACTCAATAACGTAAAATAATTCAAATAATTTCTTATTATTTTTTTTTAAAAACACAAGTTTTTTTTAACATAGTAAAGCGATTAACTATTCCTTTTTTTTATCGCTACTTTTTTGGGTTAGTTGTGTTACTAGAATAGGTGCATTGCTTGAGCCAAAATCCCCTATCTAGGAAAGAGATTTTAATGTAGTAGTGGTTAAGGACAGTGAAGTAGCTGACTACACTAGTGAGCTTAACTGCGGGAAAGCAGAACTTAATAGCGGAGTAATGGGTAGTTTTGCTATGGTTAGCGGTGCACCAAGTGGTGTAATAAGTGTAGATGCTAGTACTGGAATTATATCAGTAGACTCTGGGCTAGAAGCGGGGACTTATACCTTTAAAGTAGAAGTTACTGGGACAGGCAACTATACAGGCACCAAAGAAACTGAAGAGCTTACTTTGGTGATAGAATAGAAGAGTCTCTATTATTGCACAGAAGTGACATTAGCGTAATGTCACTTCTGTCACGAAAGTTTTAGTGAGTAGTGGGATAGTTGGCCTACTAGTAGCAACTAATGTCGAAGAAAGTATTTCGGATGAGTAGTGGGGCGTCAAAATCTTAATCATTTTTATTTGATTTTATATTTAGATGTGGTATAATCTATAAAGTAAAATTTATAAAAAAAATAAGGTAAATATATGAATATCAATATGAATGATAAACTTAATCAACAATCAAAAAAAATAGTTAGTAAAATAATTAGCTATTTTTTATTATTAGCAATACTTTTTTTGGCTAGTTGTAATGAAACAACAACTGTCGAAGAAAGGGAAGCTAAGGTAAAGATAACCGAGAGCACGAAGACATATGGCTATACTGATGCTGCTTATGGGCAAGTGGAGCTTAGCATCGGTTTCAAAGGTAGTTTTGCTATTGCTAATAGCACTGCAACTAATAGCGCTGGAATTAATAAAGTAAGTGTGAATGATGTTGGGATTATAACAGTAGAACCTGATCTAGACTCTGGAGAGTATAAATTTGATTTAGAAGTTACTGTTATTAGTACTGATGAGAATGATAGTTCTGATGAGAATGATAGTTCTGATGAGAATGATAGTTCTGATGAGAATGCTAAGAAGCTTATATTCCCATTAACTTTAACGATAAGTCAAAAAGCTCTTACGGCAAGTGACTTTAGTGCATCAACGTCGTCTGTCACTAAGTCAGTTGACTACACCGATACTAGTTATGGGCAAGTGAACCTTAACGAAGGAGTAACGGGTAGTTTTGCTATTGTTGATAGCACTGCTCCGAATAACGAAATAAGTGTAGATCCTAGTACTGGGGTTATAACAGTAGCTACTGGCCTAGCGGAAGAGACTTATACTTTTAAGGTAGAAGTTACTGGAACTGGGAACTATACAGGGAGTGAAACGACTGATGATTTAACTTTAACCATACAAAAAGAAGTATCTAAAGCTCTTACGGCAAGTGACTTTAGTGCATCAACGTCGTCTGTCACTAAGGCAGTTGGTTACACCGATACTAGTTATGGGCAAGTGAACCTTAACGAAGGAGTAACGGGTAGTTTTGCTATTGTTGATAGCAATGCTCCGAATAACGAAATAAATGTAGATGCTAATGGGAATATAACAGTAGCTACAGGGTTATCAGTGGGTACTTATACTTTTAAGGTAGAAGTTACTGGAACTGGGAACTATACCGGTAGTGAAACGACTAGTGATTTAACTTTAGTGGTAAATTCAAGAGCTCTTACGACAAGTGACTTTAGTGCCCCATCGGCGCCTAACAGTAGCGGGGTATTTGGCTATGGAGCATTTAGCTATGGGACAATGACACTTAATAATGGAGTAACGGGTAGTTTTGCTATTGTTGATAGCAATGCTCCGAATAACGAAATAAATGTAGATGCTAATGGGAATATAACAGTAGCTACAGGGTTATCAGTGGGTACTTATACTTTTAAGGTAGAAGTTACTGGAACTGGGAACTATACCGGTAGTGAAACGACTAGTGATTTAACTTTAGTGGTAAATTCAAGAGCTCTTACGACAAGTGACTTTAGTGCATCAGAGTCGTCTGTCACTAAGGCAGTTGGCTACACCGATACTAGTTATGGGAAAGTGAATCTTAACCCCGGAATAACGGGTAGTTTTGCTATGGTTAGCGGTGCACCGAGCGAAATAAGTGTAGATGCTAGTACTGGGGTTATAACAGTAGCTGCTGGGTTATCAGTGAATACTTATACTTTTAAGGTAGAAGTTACTGGAACTGGGAACTATACAGGCTCCCAACAAACTGAAGAGCTTACTTTGGTGATAGAATAGAAGAGTCTCTATTATTGCACAGAAGTGACATTAGCGTAATGTCACTTCTGTCACGAAGGTTTTAGCTTATAGATACTGCTTTATCAAGTAGTATCTATAAGCTAATGTTGTAGGTAAGAATGGTTGGTCTTGTCAATAGATCAGCTAACGTCGGGAGAGTGTTTCGGGTGAGGGATAAATAAATTAAAATCTTGATTATTTTAAATTAGAATATTGCATTATTCTATAGTTTTTTCTATAATCTATAATAGATAAAACAAAGGATAGAATATGAATATTATTAATAAATTTAATCAACAATCAAAAAAAATAGTTAATAAAATAATTAGCTATTTTTTATTATTAACAATACTTTTTTTGGCTAATTGTCAGCAAATAACATCAGCCCCCGAGGAGAAGGGCTTTAATGTAGAGCGGGAAGAGATGATTAATCAAGCAATGGTCGATTATAATGATAGTTTCGCATATGGGCAAGTGAAGCTTGACGAAGGAGTAAAAGCTAGTTTTGCTATTGTTGAAAGCACTGCCCCAAATAACGAAATAGCCGTGGATGATAATGGGGTTATAACAGTAGGCACTGGGTTAGCGGCAGGGACTTATGCTTTTGCAGTAAAAATTACTAAAGCTGGTGAAGATGCAGGTAGTGAATATATGGAGGAATTCACTTTAACGATAAATCCCAGAACTATTGTTATAAGTGACTTTAGTACATCAACGTCGTCTGTCACTAAGGCTTTTGGTTATACAAATACTAGTTATGGGCAGGTGAATCTTAATGGAATAACGAGTAGTCTTGCTATTGTTGATAGCAGTGCCCCAAGTGGTGAAATAAGCGTGGATTCTAGTACTGGAGTTATAACAGTGGCTCCTGGGCTAGCAGTGAATAGTTATGTTTTTAAGGTAGAAGTTACTGGAACAGGGAATTATACAGGTGTCCTTAGTACTAAAGGGTTGTCCTTGACTATAGGGGAAGCATCTATTACCGCAAGTGATTTTAATGTAGCGACAATTAAAACCAGCGAATCATCAGGATATCC
Source organism: Spirochaetota bacterium (assembly GCA_965277105.1). Lineage (GTDB taxonomy): Bacteria > Spirochaetota > UBA12135 > COTS27 > CAXSBA01 > CAXSBA01. Next base: position 1,615,199 of record OZ255710.1, read on the forward strand.
TTCTAGCTTTAACTATGGGAAAATAAACCTTAACGAAGGAGTAACGGGTAGTTTTGCTATTGTTGATAGCAGTGCCCCAAGTGGTGAAATAAGCGTGGATTCTAGTACTGGAGTTATAACAGTGGCTCCTGGGCTAGCAGTGAATAGTTATACTTTTAAGGTAGAAGTTAGTGGGACTGGCAACTATCAAGGGAGTGCTACTGCTGATTTATCTTTAATCATAGGGCAAGCAGATATCAAAAGCAGTGATTTTAGTGTAACAGAAACTGCTGTGACTAAGAGTTTTGGCTACACAGATAATAGTAGTTATGGACAAGCGAGCCTTAACGTCGGAGTAACTGGTAGTTTTGCTATTGTTGAAAGTACTGCTCCAAATAACGAAATAAATGTAGATGCTAATGGGAATATAACAGTAGCTACAGGGTTATCAGTGGGTACTTATACTTTTAAGGTAGAAGTTAGTGGAACAGGGAACTATACAGGGAGTCAAACGACTGGTGATTTAACTTTAGTGGTAAATCCAAAAGCTATTACCGCAAGTGACTTTAGTGCCCCATCGGCGCCTAACAATACTGGGGTATTTGGCTATGGAGCATTTAGCTATGGGGCAATGACACTTAATAATGGAGTAACGGGTAGTTTTGCTATTGTTGAAAGCACTGCCCCAAATAACGAAATAAGTGTAGATGCTAATGGGAATATAACAGTAGCTACTGGGTTATCAGCGGGTACTTATACTTTTAAGGTAGAAGTTAGTGGAACAGGGAACTATACAGGGAGTGAAACGACTGGTGATTTAACTTTAGTGGTAAATCCAAGAGCTATTACCGCAAGTGACTTTAGTGCCCCATCGGCGCCTAACAGTAGCGGGGTATTTGGCTATGGAGCATTTAGCTATGGGACAATGACACTTAATAATGGAGTAACGGGTAGTTTTGCTATTGTTGAAAGCACTGCCCCAAATAACGAAATAAGTGTAGATGCTAATGGGAATATAGCAGTAGCTACTGGATTATCAGCGGGTACTTATACTTTTAAGGTAGAAGTTAGTGGAACTGGGAACTATACCGGGAGTAAAACGACTAGTGATTTAACTTTAGCGATAAATCCAAGAGCTATTACCGCAAGTGACTTTAGTGCCCCATCGGTGCCTAACAATACTGGGGTATTTGGCTATGGAGCATTTAGCTATGGGACAATGACACTTAATAATGGAGTAACGGGTAGTTTTGCTATTGTTGAAAGCACTGCCCCAAATAACGAAATAAGTGTAGATGCTAATGGGAATATAACAGTAGCTACTGGGTTATCAGCGGGTACTTATACTTTTAAGGTAGAAGTTAGTGGAACAGGGAACTATACAGGGAGTGAAACGACTGGTGATTTAACTTTAGTGGTAAATCCAAAAGCTATTACCGCAAGCGATATTAGTGTAACGGAAACCTCTCTCATCAAGTCAGGTCCCTACGCAGATACTAGTTATGGGCAAGTGAATCTTAACCCTGGAATAACCGGTAGTTTTGCTATTGTTGATAGCAATTTGCCAGCTAATGGAGTAAGTGTGGATGCTAGTACTGGGGTTATAACAATAGGTACTGGTTTAACAGCGGGGACTTATACTTTTAGGGTACAAGTTACTGGGACTGGCAACTATCAAAGGACTGCTCTTACCGGACAATTACAGCTTATTACTCAGCCCGAACCTGCACTTAGGCTTAATAATGTTTTTAACTACGATGGAGTTGCTCAAAATCAGCCACTAAATATGCCTACAGGAAGTATGACTGCAGTAGTAGGTGGTAATCCTTATCTTTTTACTACTGGTGGGAATGGTTTGAACGTGCTTAGAATTGAAAATAATGGCAGTTTAACTTTTGTTGATTCAATTGTAGATGATGGTAATACTATTTTAACCGGAGCTAGAGACCTTGCTATAACAGAGATAAATGGAACTACCTTTGTTTATGTTTCTGCGAAAATGGAGAATGGAGTGGCGGTATTTAGTGTTGCAGATAATGGCGCACTAACATATATTCAAGGCATTGCAGATACTGCAGAAACAGCATTAGTAGGAGCTTGGGGAATTGATATTGTTAGAATGGGGAATAATTCTTATCTTTACGTTAGTGGAGCAGATGATAACGGGGTGAATGCGTTTAGGATTGGAAATGATGGTAGATTAACGTTTATTAGTAGTTTGTTTGATAATGATAGTAGGATACTGCAACAGCCTAGAGGAATAAACATTGCACAAGTAGGTAATAATACATATCTTTTTGTTGCTGCGCATTTAGATGACGGAGTGAGTGTATTTAATATAGCGAATAACGGTGATTTAACATATGTTAGTGACTTTACTTCAACAACGGCGCCTAATCCACCTATTAGTCGTCCTAGTGGGGTTAGTGTTTTAAAAATAGATGGAGATTTTTATATTTTTGTTTCTGGGATTAATGCTACAACTGTTTTTCGGGTAAATGAAAATGGGACTCTAACTTATAGGGATGACCATATAGATGATGCCACCACTGTATTACGGGGAGCTGATAATGTTGACTCTCTTGCAGTAGAAGGCATTTCTTTATTTCTTACTGCGGGATTTACTGATAATGGTGTAACCATGTTTAGTTATAATGATCTAAGACCTGCCGCCGATAGACTTAGGCTTATTACCCAGGTTGCAGATACTGATAACTCTGCTTTTGAATTAGCAGGTCCTTGGGGGCTTACTTCGATAGAATTAAACGGTTCTATTTATTTGTTTTTTGGTGGACGAAATGACGCCGGAATTAGTGTTTTTGAGTTGGTAGAATAACAATTTACTTTATTACATAACCATTTAATTAATTACAATAGCCCTTAGTTATATTTTTAACTAAGGGCTATTTGTTTCTGAGTCTTTAATCTCTTTTTGTTGTTATTGATCTAATTTTGATTTAATGCAGCGGTTTTTTTTATATAACGTCCACTTCAAAACCAAAATATTCTTCATTTACTTGTTCTTCAGCGGCTAAAGAATCTTTTGGTAAAATTTCTTGAGCTAGGGTTTCATAGGTGATGTAATCTTGATTTTTTTCAATAGCTTGTTTGATTTTTTCATTGCCATTGTAGGTTATGGTAATTTTTTGATTATACTCCAAGTCCAAATCTTTCCTTTTTTTTTGGATGCGATTCACGACTTCTCGAGCTAGTCCTTCTAAAATCAACTTTTCGTCAATAATCGTATTTAAAACACAGCTAATTTCTTTTTCGCTATTTACCACAAACTTTTCCTTGCTAATCCTTCGTATTTCAAAAGCTTCTAAAGGAAGAGTTATTTCTTTTTGATCAAGAACTAGGGTTATTTTTTTTTCTTCTAGTAGCGAGGCTATTTTGCTTTTCTCTAAGTCCATTATTTTTTTATTAATAGCTTGCCCATCTTTCCCTAGTTTTTTTCCCCATAAAGGAAAATTGACTTTTGCGGTATAATCAACGTAGTCTTCTTCTTTATCTCGAAAAATAATTCCCTTAACATTAAGCTCTTCTTTAATCATTGAACTATATTTCTCTAAAACTTTGGCAATAGCAGGGTTTTTGCTAAGAACGATAAGCTCCTGGAGTGGTTGCCTGATTTTAATTTTATGTTTTAACCTCAAAGCTCTAGCCAGTGAAATAATCTGTCCAATAAATTCCATTTCTTTTTCTAAGGTTTCATCTACATTTTCTTTTTCAAAAATGGGATAATCTTTAAAATGAACCGATAAGAGATCTTCTGGGACTTTTAAAACTTGATAAATTTTTTCTGCGATAAACGGCATAAAAGGAGCTAGGATAACCGAGAATTCTTTCAAAATGGTATAAAGCGTAAAATATGCTTGATTTTTATCGTCATCTTTTTCGCTTTTCCAGTAACGTTTCCTCGATCGTCTAATGTAAATATTCGTTAGCTTTTCGATAAAATCAATAATAGGTGGGATAGCATAATAAAGCTGATAGCTTTCCATAGCTTCGTTTACTTTTTTAACTAAAGTTTCCTTGTAAGAAAAAAACCATCTATCCAAGGGGTGCTTTAAATCTTTTAAAGAGAACTCTCGATATTCCCATTTATCCATATTAGCATAAGTGGTTAAAAAAGATAAAGCATTCCACAAGGGGATCATGATGTTTTTAGTAATTTCTTTTAACCCTTTCTCGGAAAATTTTAAGGTTTCGGCCTTGATGACATTAGAACTAATGAGATAAACTCGTAAGGCATCCGCGCCATAATTATCGAGAACAAAATTAGGGTCAGGGTAATTTTTCAAACGCTTAGACATTTTTTTGCCATCTTCTGCTAAGATTAAACCACTAACAATAACGTTCTTAAAAGAAGGTTTATTAAACAGGCCTGAAGAAATAACTAAAAGAGTATAAAACCATCCCCTAGTTTGGTCAATGCCTTCTGAGATAAAGTCAGCCGGGAAACGACTTTCTAAAATATTTTTATTTTCGAAAGGGAAATGCTGGTGGGCGTAAGGCATAGAACCAGATTCAAACCAGCAATCTAAAACCTCCGGGATTCGACGATAAGTTTTGCCATTTTTTTCAATAACAATTTCGTCGATATGCTCTTTGTGTAAGTCTTCAATTTCTTTCCCACTGTCTTTACTCAGCGACTCTCGGTCTCCGTAACAAAGATATTCCCCATCTTCACTTTGCCATATAGGAATGGGGGTGCCCCAAAAGCGATTTCGACTAATAGCCCAGTCTTTAACATTTTCTAACCATTTTCCAAAGCGCCCATTTTTTATATACTCCGGAAGCCAATTAATTTGCTGGTTATTTTCAATTAAATTTTCTTTAAAAGCTTCCACTCTCACAAACCAAGTAGCAATAGCCTTGTAAATTAATGGCGTGTCTGTTCGCCAGCAATAAGGGTAACTATGTTTAATGGTTTGGTGGTTAAAGACTAATCCTTTCTCTTTTAATGCTTTAATAATTTTTTTGTCCGCTTGCTTAATGTTTTCTCCAGCGATAAAATCAATTAGCGGGATAAACTCTCCTTCACGAGATACTGCGTCAAAGTGAGGAAGGTTTTGTCTTTGCCCTAGAGCATTGTCGTCTTCTCCATAAGCAGGAGAAATATGAACAATCCCTACTCCCTCTTCTTCTCCAACAAATTCCCCACTACTAATGGTGAAGCAATTCGGATAATCATCAAGTTGAATTTGTTTTCCCACATAATCAAACAGGGGGAAGTATTTTTTGCCAATTAATTTTTCTCCTGCCATCTTTTCTATAATTTCATAATTTTCTTGGTTGGGCAGTTTTTGAAAAGCAAAAGAACTTAGATAATAAATTTCTTGATTAACTTTGTTTTTAATTTTAACGTAACTCAGCTTAGGATTAACCGCTAAAGCTAAGTTGGAAATGAGCGTCCAAGGAGTAGTGGTCCAAGCAAGAAAAAATTCGTTTTCTTTTTCTTGACTACGAAATTTTACCGTGAGTGAGGGGTCATCGACTTCTTGATAATTGAGATTCGCTTCAAAGTTGGATAAAATAGTTCCCGCTTTCCAAGAGTAAGGCAAGACTTTAAATCCTTTATAAATCAATCCCTTGTCGTAAAGGCTTTTAAAAACCCACCAAACGCTTTCCATGAAATCAATATTCATAGTTTTATAATCGTTATCAAAATCGACCCACCGCCCTAATCGATTGATGGTAGAGCGCCACTGAGAAGAATAGCGAGATACTATTTCTCGGCAAGCATTATTAAATTTACCTACTCCATATTCTATAATTTCCTCATTGCTTTTTAAGTTTAACTTATTTTGAATTTCCATTTCTACCGGTAGGCCATGGCAATCCCAGCCAAATCTTCTTTCTACTTTAAACCCTTTCATGGCGTAATAGCGAGGGATAATGTCTTTAATAGTACTAGCTAGAAGATGCCCATAATGGGGGAGTCCAGTCGCAAAAGGAGGGCCATCGTAGAAGACAAATGGTTTTTGGCTACTGCGATTACTAATGCTTTTTTTAAAGATATCTTCTTCTTCCCAGAAATTTAAAATTTCTGCTTCGCTTTTAGGAAAACTAATTTGATTTTTTACGGGCTTAAACATGGTTAAATTTTACTATGGAACAAGCCTCTTAGTCGCTAATTAATTCTAAAAAAGAACCCGACTAACGAGCCATTAAGACGCAAAAGTAATTTTTATTTTTGCCATTATTGATTATTAATTTCATTAGAGTAATTGTTGTAAATGAGTTTTTTTATAGTATCATTAGCTATATTTTTTCTATTAGAAAAACAATAAAAATTATTACAATTATTATAGGAGTAACTTTATGAAAGCAATAGGATATACAAGTAATGCCCCGCTAACCGAGCCAGGGGTTTTTACTGAGTTTGAAGCGCCACTGCCCAATTTGCAGCCTTACGACCTTTTAGTCGCGGTTAAAGCGGTGTCGGTAAATCCAGTGGATTATAAAATTCGCGCAAGTCAGGTGCCTGACCCTAGCCCACGAATCATTGGTTATGACTCTGCGGGGATAGTTGCTGAAATTGGAAAAAACGTGAGTAATTTTAGTATAGGTGATGAGGTATTTTATGCGGGGGATATTAGTAGAAGTGGTAGTAATGCGGAATTCCAAGCGGTGGATAGTCGGGTTGTTGGGAAGAAACCTAAAAAATTAAGCTTTGTTGAATCTGCTGCTGTGCCTTTGACTAGTATTACTGCTTGGGAGCTTTTGTTTGATTCTTTGGCTATTGAAAAAGAGAGCGGGCAAGGCAAGAGTATCTTAATCATTGGTGGGGCTGGCGGAGTCGGTTCTATTTTAATTCAACTCGCCAAAAAGCTCACTAAGCTTACGGTTATTGCTACAGCCTCACGCCCCGAAACCATAAAGTGGGTAAAAACCATGGGAGCGGATTATGTGATAAACCACCGAGAACCGCTGAGCGAGCAGCTACAAGAAATTAACCTTACTCCTACTTACGTTGCTAGCCTTACCAATACCGAAAACCATTTTAAAAGTATCATAGAGCTTATCGCACCAAGGGGAAGGGTGGCTATAATTGACGATGCTAAAATTTTGGACATTACCCCTGGCAAGAGAAAGTCCCTTAGCTTTCATTGGGAATTGATGTTTACTCGCCCCTTGTTTCAAACTAAGGACATTGGGACCCAGGGGGATTTGTTAAATGCCGTTTCCCGGATGCTTGATGATGGAGAATTGGTTACTACTTTAACTAATAACTTAGGAAAATTAAACACAGAAAATATCGTTAAGGCGCACACTCTACAACTTAGTGGTCGAGTAATTGGCAAAAATGTGCTAGAGGGGTTTTGATTAATAATTGCGCGGAAAAATTAATTTAATAAAGGAAATAATAAAAAATGGTAGAAAAGTTTTCTTAAAATTTTAATCCTGTTATATTAAATGTAATTTTTTTATGCTACAATTAGCATCCGAAAATAATTTTTATAGTAATTAGTAAAGCATAAAAAAACAAGATGATAAGCCATAAGGCAATTGATTTTTATCTTATATCAGGGCCAGAAGATAAAGCAAGCCCCATTGTAGGAAAGCCTTTTCACTATAAAAAAAATCCCCGTTTGGAAGATCTCTTGCTTCGCTATAAGGGAAAAAATTTTACTTTAGAAAATTTTAATACAGCGGTAACCAAAACTAAAGAAACCATTATAGCCCAGCAGCGAATTTTAAAAAGTAAATTAGGTTATGAAGCGAAACTTTTATTTGATGGTTACTTGCTTATTTTAGAAGATGAGGAATTTACGGGAGCGATTAAAGGGCTCATCGAAGAAAACTATCCGCCTCCCGAAGCGATCATTAAAGTTGCTAAAAAATTCATTAATTTTTTTTACGAAAGTAACTTCGAAGGTTTAAGAGAAAAAATTTTGGAAATAAGAGATTTAACCAATTATCTCCTTTTTAATTTAGAAGAAAAGCAAAAAAAACAAGAACTTATTAAAACCATACTTTTATTGCAAGAAAGAATTACCCCGCTTGATATTTTGCGCATATTTATTTATGGAGTAAAAGCGATTATTGCTTTGAAAAACAACTCTACTACTAACCACACGAGAATCATCCTACATTCCCTTAAATTGCCTTACTTAGAAATAAGCGCAGAATACCAAAAAATAATAATTACCACGAAAGATATTCTTTGCCTTGATTTCTCCAATAATCAACTGATTGTTAACCCTAAAAAAAACATTAGTATAAAAAAAACAAATCTTTCTTCTAGTAATAATTTTTCATTTCAAGAAAATCAAAAAACCATTAAAACAAAAGACAATCACCCTGTCAATCTCTATCTAACTATCAACTTTGCTGATGATTTAAAAGAAGATAAAATTTCTAAAGTAAAAGGAGTCGGGCTGGTTCGAACGGAATTTTTTTTCTTGCTGAGGAATGCTTACCTTAATCAAAAAGAGCAGATTACTATTTATAAAAAAATTTTAAAAAAAGCAGCCGACAAAGAAGTTAATTTTAGATTGCTTGATTTGGGAGCCGATAAAAAATTAGGGCTAGAAGAAAACGAGCTTTCAGTTGAATTGAAAGATAATTCTTTAATCCGAGGAGTTCAATTTCTATTAAAAAGCAAGGCGCTTTTACAAACTCAAATTGAAGCCCTCTTGCTAGCTAGCAAAGAAACTCAAACTTCGATTTTAAGGATTATCATGCCTTTTGTTACTAATGTCGAGGAGATTATTCAAGTGAAAAAAACAATTTACTCCCTGCAGAAAAAACTTCATTTAGAGGAAGAAATTACAATTTCCTTAGGCATTATGGTTGAGCTCCCCAGTGTGATTTGGCACCTTAAAGAAATTAGCGAAGAAGTGGATTTTTTTTCCATCGGTAGTAATGACCTCATTATCAATTTGCTAGCCATAAAAGATAATTTCATTTCTACTAGGGAGGACTACTTTTATAACCCGCTTATCTACCGTTATTTATTTGATTTATTTAACAAATTAGTCGTTTGCCAAAAAAAAGTTATAGTCTGTGGGCAACTAGCAGAGAACCCCCAGTTTTTAGAGTTCCTTATTGGAGTGGGTTTTGCCAATTTAAGCATTGACCTTGAAAGTTTGCCATCTATAATTAGTAAGATAAAAACTATTTCCCTAACCGAAGCAAAAGTAAAAGTAAAAGTTATCTTAGCACAAAAGTCCAGCAGAGAAGTGAGAAAAGTTTTATTCGAATAATCTCGCTTTATTTTTGATTATTTATAGTATCATATTAACCATGAAAGAAAGTTGGTCGACCATTGAATTTGCTCCTAGGAAAACAATTTTTCAAATAGAAGAAGGCAAAGAATTTTGCCCTAAGTTTAATGCAGAAGGGTTGCTCCCCGTTGTTACTACCGAGCATAAGACCAATGATATTTTGATGCTAGGCTATATGAACGAAGAAGCACTGAAAAAAACTATCCTTCAAGGGGAAGCATTTTATTATAGTCGTAGTCGAAAGATTATTTGGCATAAAGGGGCGAAAAGTGGTTTTGTGCAGAAGGTTAAAGATATTTTAATTGATGATGATCAAGATGCTTTGATCTTAAAAGTAGAAGTTTTAAATGGAGGAGCGAGCTGCCATGTGGGGTACCGATCTTGCTTTTACCGTAAGGTAACCAAAGACTCTCATAACACTTTAGCCTTAGAGTTTCAAGAAAAAACCAAAGTGTTTGACCCTCAAAAGGTTTACCCCAACGAAAAAAATCCTACGCAAATTTAATTAAAAATCACTTAATTTTTATGGATAAGAAACTACCGGATATTGTTAACAAAATTAAATCAAATTATTTTTTTTCAATTAATAAAGTGGGGATGGAAAATATTGAAATCCCTTTGTCCTTAGTAGGCACCCAAAGTTTTACTAAGGGGATTGTTGACATTTATGTAAACCTTATTGATAAGCGTTATAAGGGGATTCATATGTCTCGTTTGTATTTGCTATTAGTAGAAAATTTTAAAAAAAATAAATTTAGTTTTGCTAATTTACTTTCTCTTCATCAAGAACTCTGCGCTTCTCAAAGCCCCCATAGTAATAAAAGTTTTCTTAATGTGAAAATCGAGTACCCGCTTTTAAGGCAGTCGCTAATTAGCAAATTTTCCGCTTATCGTTTTTATCCAATAACAATTTATTCTGAATATGATCAGAAAAAAATCAAACTAGAATTCGAAATAGATATTGTTTATTCAAGCACTTGCCCTTGTTCGGCTAGTTTAAGTAGCGAAGCGATTAAAAATGATTTTTTAGATAAAATCAGTGCTTTAAAAACCAAAAAAGAAATCGCTCAGTTCGCTGAAAACTACAATTTCATGCAAGCGACTCCTCATGCTCAAAGGAGTCTGGCAAAAGTAAGGTTTCAGCTAAAAAAAGAAGAGTTTGATTTTAAAACTTTAAGCGCTATTATCAATCAAATAGAAACAGCGATTGCTACTCCAGTTCAAGCGGTAGTTAAACGAAAAGACGAGCAGCAGTTTGCCATCCTCAATGCGGAAAACCTTATGTTTTGCGAGGATGCTTATCGGGTTATTAAAAATTACTTTACCCAAGAAAAAATCTTTTCCAAGCATAGCATTAAGGTGGTGCATTATGAAAGCCTGCATGCCCATAATGCGGTAGCTACTTCGGATTAGAAAATATCCCCTCCGCAACTTTAAGTAAATATAATATAATTAAATACCTTATTACTTTAATATATTAGGAGGAAAAATGAAAATTATTTATTATCTAACCAACTCACTTCTTGTTTTATCGGCTCTGATGGGGGCGGCGAATGCGATTTTTAATGCGGATAATTATATCCAGCAGATGAGTCAGTTGGGGTATCCTAATTATTTAGGATATATTTTAGCTATTTTTCAACTGGTAGGGGCTTTAGTCATTGGGTTGAGTTTGCTTAAAATAAAGTTAGGCGGGTTAGACTTTTTAAAAGAATGGGCTTATGCTGGCTTTTTTATTAATTTTACGGGGGCTTTTCTTACTCACATTTTTAATCAAGATGGACAGTTTATGGCTTCTCTTGTTGCGTTAGTTATTTTTATGATGGCTTATTTTAGTAAAAAAAAGTTAGGGAAATAATGAGAAATTTATTTTAATGGAGAATTATTTTTTTTTGAAAGAAAATTAAGTTATAAATAGATTTATACATATGATATAAAGTTAATGGTAAAATAAATTTTGGTAAGTGGCTATAATAAAGCTTAATGCTGCAAGGCTGGGTATCCTTATAACTGCCCACTTTTCGTCCTAAATAAAAAAAATTGAAGGAAGCTAAAAAAGCTGGTTGGTATCTTCTAGCATAGTTGTTCTTGCTATCTTTGGTTTTTCTTCCTCGCTTAAAGAGAAAGGGTTTTCGGTTTTATTGAGTTTTTTATCGATGATTTTCGTTCTTTTGCTAGCGTCGTCAATGACATTGCCCGCTTCTTGAATTTTCTTTTGAGCTTTCTCTAAAAGTCCCCCAAATTTATGAAAATCTTTCTTAAAATCATTGAGATGTCTCCAGACTTCTACGGTTTTTTTTTCAATAGCTAATGTTTTAAAACCAACTTGGAGGCTACTTAAAAAGGCAGAAAAATGATTAGGTCCAACAATTAAAATTTTAAAGTCTCGCCTAAGCTCTTCGGTTAAACTAGTTTGTTGCATCACTTCGTTGTAAAGCCCTTCAATAGGCAAGAACATAATGGCAAAATCGGTAGTGAAGGGTGGCTCTATGTATTTACTACTAATGTCTTTAGCGAAACTTTTAATTCTCCTGGCAATTTCTTTGCGGCTTTCTTTAACGGCTTCTAAATTATTTTCTTCATAAGCCTGATTAAAGTGCTCATAAGGTTCTAAGGGAAATTTCGAGTCAATGGGTATCCAAACGGTTTCTTCGGATTTTTTCCCAGGCATTTTAATGGCAAATTCTACTCGTTCCCCCGAGTTTTTTTTTACTGCAATGTTTTTCGCATACTGCTCGGGAGTAAGAATTTCTGCTAATAAATTTTCTAATTGGTACTCCCCTAAAATGCCTCTAGTTTTAACGTTGGTTAGCACCCTACTTAAACTATTAACCCCGTCCGAGAGTTTGGTCATTTCGCCTAAATTTTTCTGCATTCTTTCTAGTTTTTCTCCTACGCTATCAAAGGCATTTTTAAAACGAGCATCTAAGGTTTTTTGTAATTTTTCATCTACTATTTCACGCATTTGATTCAGTTTTTGATTGTTGTTTTCTCTTAGATCTATCATTTGCTTGGCTACTATGTCAGCCATCTTGTTTAATTTATTTTCATTGGAGTTCGTTAAGTTGAAAAGTTGCTTAGAAAAAAAATCCATTTGGTCCTTACTTTTTTGGTCATTTTCCGTTAGCCTTTGAAAAAGAGAGTTCTCAAATAATTTTTGTTGTTTATAATTTTCTTCTCGGTTTTTTTGCATTTCTTCGCGAAAAGTCATTAGGGTTTTTTCTAGATATTCTTGGGTGAAATTTTGACTATAGTAGTTGCTGGTTGAGAGTTTTCTAAAGAAAACGAAGAAAATAATAATTAAAGCAAACAGCCCAAAGGCCAATAAAAAATAGATTTCCAAAAAGCTACTTTTTACTTTGGCAATCGGGATTTTTATTGCGGTTAGGACAAGTAGCACAAGAAAGCGACTCCCCATCAGGGCCGATAACTTGTACGCCCCCGCAAGAACCACGCAAGCGTTTATTAGCGATAATGGTGCCTAGCGCTAAGAGAATAACAGCAATGACAAAAAAAATAAATGTAAGTAAATAAGTCATAAATTAGATATTGCTTTTAAAAAACACGAAAGACAAAAATAGGGTTTTAAATTTACCTTTATAATAATATTATAGCATAAAAACTATTTTTTTCAATAGAGACCCTTGTAAACTTCCTTTAAAAAAAATTATCTAGCCTGCTTAATGTTTTTAACTAAACGATTTTAATTTATACCCTATAATTATTAATAATTATTTTATTTAAAATTGCTAAACTTAAATCATCTCATTATTCATCTCCTAAATGAAAAACCAAGAAAATAAAAAAAGTCTTTCATTAATTCATAATCAACTCATCAAAAGCAAGCGGGTGGTAATTAAAGTGGGAAGCTCTCTTTTAGTTAACCCTAAGGGGCAAATTTCCAAAAAAGAAATGAATAGCATTGTTAATCTTATCGTTACTATGCGTAAGCAAAAGAAAGAAGTTATTTTAGTGAGCTCAGGAGCAGTAGCAGCAGCAAATTTTAAAAAGAAAAAAAATATAAATTTAGAGTTAAAACAAGCCTTAGCTAGCATTGGACAAGTGGCTTTAATGGAGTATTATCGTAAATCTTTTTTAAGAAAAGAAATAATTATTGGCCAGATCCTTTTTTCCAAGCATTCAATTAAAGACCGAGTTGCTTATTTAAATGCTCGTAGCACTCTCCGCGAACTACTTAAGTTGAAAGCGTTACCGATCATTAACGAAAATGATTCGCTGGCTACTGATGAATTTAAATTTGGTGATAACGATGTCTTAGGGGCGCTCACTTGTGGGTTAGTTGATGCTGATTTGTATTTAATTTTATCGAATGTCAATGGTTTTTACGATAACCATGCTAGTGAAAATCCTGCTGTTATTCCTTTAATTGAAAATATTGATGAAGGTATTTACGCCAAAGCCTCGGTTAAGGTTTCTGCTCTCGGGACAGGGGGAATGTTCTCGAAGCTAAAGGCCTGTGGGCTAACGAAGGAATGGGGAATTCCTAGTTTTTTAACTTCTGGTAAAAGTAAAAATTTGTATAAAAATATTTTTGTTAAAAATCAAGGGACTTTATTTTATAGCCCTGAGTATAAAAAAGTTAGTAGTAAGAAAAAGTGGTTATGGTCTAACTATGATGCTCAAGGAGATATTTTTATTGATGATGGAGCTAAAACCGCTTTAGAAAATAATAAATCCTTACTAGCTAGTGGGGTTATAAAAGTTGAGGGGGATTTTAAGGTGGGGGATTTTTGTAATTTAATTAATCATAAAAAAAAACTAGCTCGAGGAATGGTGAATTTTTCCTTTCAAGAATTAACTAAAATAAAAGGAAAACACTCCAAGGAAATCGAAAAAATTTTAGGCTACTCTTCCCCGCAAGAAGTTATCCACCGTGATAATTTAATCTCATTTTGAATAAACGAGTCGTCATCTATTTTTTAAGTGCGGTATTGATTTTTAAGGGGCTTTTTTTAAGCCTATTCTTTTTTTACGCCTACTCCACTACCGAAATCGGCAATCAAAAATTTGGCTTAGGGATAGGCATTACTAGTTTTATTTTTTTATTGGCTTTTTTTTTTAGAGTATTTGGTGAAAAAAAGCTGCATAATTTAAACGTTAAAGATGCCATTTTATCGGTGGTGCTTACTTGGTTCATTGTGGTGGGGTTAGGAGCCATTCCTTTTCTGTTCTTTGGCGTGAGCGGAGTAGATGCTATTTTTGAATCGGCTTCTGGTTTTACCACTACGGGGGCGACTATTTTTACTGATGTTGAGTCATTGCCAAACTCGCTTTTAGTATGGCGCTCTTTTAGTCAATGGCTAGGGGGAATGGGGATTATCGTTTTATTTGTGGCGATTATTCCTTCTCTAGGTGCTTCGGGAAAATTTCTTTTTCGTAGCGAGATACCCGGCCCGATAAAAGAAAACCTCACTCCCCAAGTGCGAAACACCACCAAACAACTTTGGATTGCTTATGGCATTTTAACGGTTATCATCATTATTACTTATAAGGGGTTAGGGATGAATTGGTTTGATACTATCAACCACGCCTTTACCACGGTTTCTACTGCAGGCTTTTCTACTAAAAACGAGAGCCTAGGGTATTTTGACCCTTCAGTGCAGTGGGTCGCTATGGCTTTTATGATTATTTCAGGCGTGAACTTTGGTATTTATCTTTTACTGCTAACCCCTAATAGAAAAAAAATCATTAAAGACACTGAATTTAAATTTTTTATTTTGCTAATTGTCATTACTAGCATTTTTTTCTCCCTAGCTTATTTTATGATTAATGAAATTCCTTTGTTTGATTCTTTTCGAGTAGGGTTTTTTACGATTATTTCTTTTTTAACCACTACTGGCTATGCCAACGCTGATATTGCCAAATTTTCTTTTATCCTGCAGTCCTTGCTCCTGCTATTTTTTTTTATCGGTGGATGTGGAGGTTCAACTAGTGGAGGAATAAAAATTTATCGGGTTTTATTAATTTTTCGTTCTTTAAGTTTTCAAATTAAAAAGTCATTATCACCTTATTTAGTTTCTTCCGTAAAAATTGGCAAGGTTAAGGTAGATGAAGTTATTATTATTAATAGCTTTGTTTTTATTTTGGTTTATTTGTTTTTTTTCTCCATTGGTAGCATCTTTTTTTTTATCGACAGTGGAGATTTTTTATTTGCCTACACGTTCTCTGCTTCTAGTTTAGGGAATGTTGGTCCGGTTTTCGGCGAAGTAAGTTTTGATGGGACTTATTTTAATATTTCCAGTTTTTCTAAACTATTTTCGGTTTTTTTAATGATTTTAGGGAGATTGGAAATCTTTACCTTGCTAGCCCTACTTTACCCACTTTTTTGGAAAAGGTATTAAAATAATTGCATGGAACAAAACAAATCAAAAGAAATAAAAGACATTATTATTATCGGAGGAGGCCCCATTGGAATAAGTGTAGGAGCTAAGTGCGCGAAAGAAAAACTAAACTACGTTATTTTAGAAAAAGGGTGTTTGGTGAATTCTCTGTATCATTTCCCGATAAATATGACTTTTTTTTCCACGCCCGAGAAAATTGAAATAGAAAAAATCCCTTTTACATGCATAAATTTACGTCCTTCTAGACGAGAAGGTTTAGAATACTATCGTCATGTGGCTAATCACTTTCAACTCAATATTCACTTGTATGAAGAAGTTATAAAAGTAGAGAAAGAGCGAAATGGTTTTTCCATTACGAGTAATAAAAAACAATACTATACCAAGGCTATTGTCCTAGCCAGTGGGTTTTATGATTTGCCTAATAAACTCCAGATTAAAGGGGAAGATCTCTCTAAGGTAAAACACTATTTCGATGATCCTCATTTGTATTTTAAGCAAAAAGTAGCCGTCATTGGGGCGGCTAACTCGGCGGTTGATGCTGCTTTGGAAAGTTATCGCAAAGGAGCAGAGGTTACTTTAATTATCCGGGATCAAGGCATAAAAAGCACTACTAAATACTGGGTGAAGCCGGACATTGAAAACCGAATTAAAAGCAACGAAATAAAAGCTTTTTTAAATAGCGAGGTTATCGAAATTAAACAAAACGAGATTATTGTAAAAACCCCGCAGGGGTTGATAACTTTAGAAAATGACTATGTGTTGGCTATGACTGGTTATGGGCCTAACTATTCTCTATTAGAAAGTGTTGGGATTCGTTTTGATAATAGCCAATATAAAAAACCGATTTTTAGTATTAAAACGATGGAAAGCAATGTCGAGAACGTTTATTTAGCGGGGGTGGTTTGTGGAGGCAAAAAGAGCAATGAATGGTTTATTGAAAATTCTTTAAATCACGGAGAAAAAATTATTCAAGATTTTTTGAAAAAAAAATAGTTTTTATGCTATGATATATGGTATATCTTTAAATTTTAAATATGGAGAAAATTATGACAAAAAAAATCGTAACTTTATTGGTAAGTTTTACTCTTTTTTTTCTATTCCTTAGCTGTGGAAGTCAAGGGAGTGCAGAAAATCAAGATCAAGGCGAGTCATCAAACACTATCTCAGCAGTACAAGAGCGAGGGAGTTTGTTATGTGGAGTAAGTACTGGGCTTCCTGGTTTCTCTTCACCAGATTCTAGTGGTAATTGGGTTGGTCTTGATGTGGATGTTTGTCGAGCAGTCGCTGCTGCTGTTTTAGGAGATGCTTCTCAAGTAAAGTATGTTCCTTTAACTGCTAAAGAAAGATTTACTGCCTTACAATCAGGTGAAATTGATGTTTTATCACGAAACACAACTTGGACCGAAACTCGAGATACTTCTTTAGGACTTAACTTTGCTGGAATAAATTACTATGACGGGCAAGGTTTTTTAGTAAAGAAAAACTTGAATGTAAAAAGTGCTAAAGAACTTAATGGGGCTTCTGTTTGTATTCAAGCAGGGACTACTACTGAGTTAAACTTAGCTGACTATTTTAGATTTAACAACTTAGACTATAAAGCTGTTACTTTTGATACTTCTGATCAAACTAAACAAGGTTTTGAAGAAGGAAGATGCGATGTTCTAACTAGTGATCGTTCTCAACTAGCTGCTTTAAGAATAACTTTAGCTGATCCTAATTCAGCGGTTGTTTTAACCGATGTTATTTCTAAAGAGCCTTTAGGCCCAGTGGTTCGGCAAGGGGACGATGCTTGGTTTAATATTGTAAAATGGTCTCTTTATGCTATGATTGAAGCAGAAGAGCAAGGAATTACCAGCGGTAATGTTGATAGTAGAAAAGGTGATGCTGATCAAAATCCTACTGTTAAAAGATTACTTGGTGATGAAGGCAAACTAGGTGAAAACTTAGGATTAGATGCGGAGTGGGCTTACAATATTGTTAAACAAGTAGGAAACTACGGTGAATCTTATAATAGAAACGTTGGTCCAGCTACTCCTTTGGGAATTGCTCGAGGCGTGAATGATTTATGGACAAAAGGCGGGTTAATCTACGCCATGCCATTTAGATAGAAAGTCTTTTAAACAAACCCTATTTTAAATAGGGTTTGTTTAATGAATTATAAAAAAGTTGAAAATTTATTTTATTGCTCTAAATAAATTCACTAATTATTCGATAATCACTTCTTTTATTGCTTTTTTCTCTTTCTCTCGCTTAAAAAAATTTAATAGCTCTTTCACTAATCAAATAACTATAAATCCAGCATTAGTTAAGCAGTTATGAGATTTTATAATAACGAAAAATTTCGAAGTTTTTTCTTTCAAGCAGTAATCTTACTTTCTTTTTTAGGCCTACTTTTTTTTATTATTACTAACATGTTTAGTAATATGGAAAAACGTGGTATTAATACGGGCTTTGGTTTCTTAAGTGTTGAATCAGGTTTTGGCATTCTGCAGACTTTAATTGATTACGACGAAACTCACACCTATGGGCGTACTTTTATTGTTGGGCTTTTAAATACCATTTTAGTTTCTTCTATTGGAATTGTTCTTGCTACTTTTTTAGGTTTTTTTATTGGTATAGGGCGGTTGTCGTCTAATTGGTTACTGCAAAAACTCACTACCGTTTATATCGAGACTTTTAGAAATATCCCTATTTTATTACAAATACTTTTATGGAATACCCTTTTTAGAAGGATTTTGCCTAATAAAGATTTGGAAATATTCTCTAATATTTACATTAGCATTGAGCAATTAACTATCCCGGAAATTACCCCTAACCCTTTTTTTTATTTTATGGTAATGCTTTTTTTTATTATCATTGCTGTTATTTTTTTCCTGCGAAAAAGAGCGGAGAAAAAACTATTTAAAACCGGACAAACTACTCCGGTTTTATCGATATCTATCGGTTTAATTGTCAGTTATTTTGTTCTTTTTGTTCTGCTTAGAGACGTTATGTTTTCCTTTACTAATCCTATACCTGGGCGTTTTGATTTTGAAACTGGTAGTGCGATTATCCCAGAACTTTTTTCACTTACTATTGCTCTTAGCGTTTATACGGCTACCTATATCTCGGAAGCGGTAAGATCTGGAATTGAATCAGTCGATAAAGGACAGAGAGAAGCGGCAACTGCCTTGGGCTTAAGAAAATCAACGATTATGAAAACCATTATCATCCCCCAAGCCATGCGAGTAATTATTCCCCCCACCACTAACCAGTATTTGAATTTAACGAAAAACTCTTCTTTAGCGACTGCAATTGGTTATCCTGACTTGGTAAGTGTTTTTGCTGGGACCACTTTAAACCAAGTGGGACAAGCGGTAGAGATTATGCTAATGACTATGGCGGTTTATTTATTAATTAGTTTGCTTATTTCTTTAGTGCTTAATATTTATAATAAAAGGGCTAAAATAGTCGAAAGATAGATGGAAAAATTTACTAAAATTCTCGATCGCCCCCCTCCTCAGAAAACCCAATTAGGTCCTTTAGGGTGGTTACTCAAAAACATGTTCTCTTCGGTAGGGAACAGCGTTATTTCTATTATATCTATCGCCTTGATTGCTTACACTATTCCTTTTTTGATTAGGTGGCTTATTTTAGATGCAACTTGGACTGGCGAAAATCGCGATGCTTGCTTAGAGAACTCTGGCGCTTGTTGGCTTTTTATTGGTGAGAAAATCAATTTATTTATGTATGGATTTTATCCCTCCGAGCTTTACTGGCGGCCTAATACCGCGGGTATTCTATTTTTTGTTTTAATAGCTCCTTTGTTTTTTAAGGGGTTCAAGTTTAAACTGCAATGGGGATTATCTTTCCTTTTTGCCTACCCGCTTATTGCTTTTATTTTATTTTATGGAGGAATTTTTGGTTTAGAAGTAGTCGATACGAATAAATGGGGTGGGCTTATGCTTACTTTGTTTGTGGCTTATATTGGAATTATTGCTGCTTTTCCCATTGGTGTTTTACTAGCGTTAGGGAGAGCTTCTAACCTCCCCATTGCGAAATACCTTTCTATTTTATTCATCGAATTTTGGCGTGGAGTACCTCTTATTACGATCCTTTTCATGGCCTCGGTTGTCCTTCCTTTATTTTTGCCCGAAGGGGTTGATTTAGACAAACTTATGCGTGCTTTAGTGGGAATTACTCTTTTTCAATCAGCTTATTTAGCCGAAGTAGTTAGAGGAGGGATTCAAGCTATCCCTAAGGGGCAATACGAAGCAGCTGATAGTTTAGGGCTTAGTTATTATCAAAAAGTTGCTCACATAGTTCTCCCACAAGCTTTAAGAATCGTTATCCCTTCTTTAGTGGGGAGTTCCATTTCTTTATTTAAAGATACCACCTTGCTGCTTATTATAGGACTTTTAGACGTATTAGCTATGGTGGTGGCGACTAGTTCGGATACTTTTTGGTTGGGATTTGAGCCAGAAGGATATGTTTTTGTGGGTATTTTATTTTGGATTTTTTGTTACACGTTATCTCGTTATAGTTTTGTGCTAGAGAAAAAACTTTCTTATAAAGAAAATAAATAAAGGGTAGTTTTATGAACACGGAAGAAAATCAAGAAGTTATTATTAAAGTTGATAAACTTAACAAATGGTATGGAGATTTTCACGTTTTAAAAGATATCAATTTATCGGTTAATCGAGGAGAAAAAATTGTCATCTGTGGGCCTTCGGGATCAGGGAAATCTACTCTAATTCGCTGCATTAATCACTTAGAAGTATTTCAAGAAGGAAAATTAATCGTTGATAATATTGAAATTAACGAAGACATCAAGAACATTGAAAAAATTCGCAGTGAAGTGGGAATGGTTTTCCAGCATTTTAATCTTTTCCCTCACCTAACTATTTTAAAGAATTTAACTTTAGCTCCCATGCTAATTAGAAAAAAAAATCTTAAAGAAGCAACCGAAATAGCGATGAATTATTTAGAGCGAGTAAAAATTCCCGAGCAGGCGAACAAATATCCTGGGCAATTATCTGGGGGGCAACAGCAACGGGTGGCTATTGCGAGGAGCCTCTGCATGGAACCAAAAGTTATGCTTTTTGATGAGCCTACTTCGGCTTTAGACCCGGAGATGATATCCGAGGTTTTGGACGTTATGATTGAGTTAGCTAACTCTGGGATGACCATGCTTTGCGTTACTCATGAGATGGGATTTGCTAGGAAAGTAGCTGATAAGGTTATTTTTATGGAAAGTGGACAAATTGTAGAAGAAAACGAGCCCGAAGCTTTTTTTAATAATCCTAAAAACGAGAGAACAAAATTATTTTTAACTCAAATTCTTACTCATTAGTTTAGATTACTTTTAGTTAGCATAATGCTTTTATTATAATCTCAGTTGAAAAAAGTTTCCATTGTTATTCCTACTTATAATGAAATTGTCAATATTAAAATAATTATTGATAAAATTTTTTATTTTCTTCCTGAGGTTAACATTATCGTTGTTGATGATAATTCTCCCGATTTAACTTGGCAATATGTTGAGGGACTTGCCCAAAAAAAAAGCAATGTCTTTTTAGTGAAAAATGAAAAGAAAATGGGGATTGGCAATGCCTATAAGGCTGGTTTTGCTAAAGCGCTTGCTATTAATAGCGATGTTATTGGGCAGATGGATGCTGATTTATCCCATGACCCGAAATACCTAAGTAAGATGATTGCTTGGGCTAATGACTATGATGTCGTTATAGGTTCGCGCTACAAAACTGGGATTAATGTCATCAACTGGCCGATTACCCGGGTTTTATTATCTTTTTTTGCGAATAAGTATGCTAGTTTAGTCACAGGGGTAAAGATTAACGATTTAACGGGAGGTTTTAAGGTTTTTAAGCGGGGTGTGTTAGAGCAAATTGACTTTACTAAAATTATGTCCGATGGGTATTCTTTTCAAATAGAAACCAACTACATTGTTCATAAACTAGGTTTTAAGGTTTATGAGCACCCTATTGTTTTTACTGACCGAGTAAATGGGAGCTCTAAGCTGGATAGAAATATTATCTATGAAGCCTTGTTCAATGTGATTAAACTCCGTTTTAAAAATACTAAAAGTTACCTTAAAAAAAAATAATATTTATAATTAGTTGTTAAGTTTTTATCGCTGAAAAAGAGTGATTATCAATCAATTAGATTAAGAAATTTTTTATCAATATGAAAAGAAAATATATTTTAATGGCCTTAGTTTTTCCTTTTATTACCTACCTTTTTCTCTTTTTGGTTCATATGGCATTACCAGTAAAAAAAGTCCCTGCGAATAATTTTTTTCCTTTGAATGACTTTCTTAACATTGCTCACCGAGGAGGGAGAGGGATAGCCCCGGAAAATACCCTTTATGCTTTTTCTAACGCCTTAAAAGTAGGAGCTGATGTTTTGGAAATGGATGTTCATTTAACTAAAGATAATCACTTAGTGGTTATTCATGACGAAACGGTTGCAAGAACAACGGATAAAACTGGGGAAGTTAAAAATTTTACTTTAAAAGCAATAAAAGAATTAGACGCGGCCTATCGCTTCCAAGAAAATAATCAATTCCCTCTAAGAAAAACCGGGATTACTATTCCTACTTTGGAAGAAGTTTTTAGTGCTTTCCCTAAGGTTAGAATGGTGGTGGAAATTAAACCAAGAGAAGCAGTTAATTTATCCACTCAAAAAATGTGTGAACTACTTACTAAATACAATCGCTTAGATTTAACTTTAATTGCTGCTTTTTCTAATGATACTATTGCTGCGTTTAGAGAAGTTTGTCCTGCTGGCCAGACGGTTTCGCCTTTAGAAGATTCTTTAGAATTTCTATTTCTTCATAAGTTAAATTTGTTAGATTTCTATTCTCCCGACCATATAGCTTTTGAGATTCCTCCAAGTGTTTTTGAAAGTATTTCTATTTATACCCCTGCTTTTTTAAAAGAAGCTAATCAACGGAATATTTCTGTTCATCTTTGGACTATTAATGACGAAAAGGAAATGCAGTTGTACATTGCTGATGGGGCTCAGGGAATTCTAACGGATTATCCAGATAAGTTAGAAAAGTTATTGCCTTAGTGGGATAATTGCTCAAGCTGCTAAATTGATTATATAATAATAACTCATAAGAAAATAACCTAATTTTTTTAAAATGAGCATCATTAATCGTTATATTTTTTTCCAGTTTTTCCCTTCTTTTTTAGTGGGGTATGGTTTTTTTACCTTAGTGCAGATGATCCCCTTTATTAGAAGGCTAGTTTCTTTAACTATTGAGAAAGGAATCCCTTTTACTAGCACTCTGGAGCTTTTCTTTTATCTTATTCCTGCTATTAGTGTCTTAACGGTGCCTATGGGGGTTTTGTTTAGTGGGTTATTAACCTTAGGCCGGCTTTCGGGGGACAACGAGCTTTTGGCGTTGAGGGCGAATGGTTTTTCTGTTTTAAAAATAGCTCGCCCAGCTTTTATTTATGGAATTTTAATGAGCATCGTTATGTTTTGGTTTATGAACTACATTGTTCCTATCAGTAATCATCGCTATAAACTCCTTTTAACCAATGCTAGCCTCTCTAACCCTAGCCTGTTTTTAGAAAATAAAGATTTTAAAGAAATCCCTAATACGGATAAAAAAATTACCTCTTTAGAATATGACTCTAAAAGTCAAACGATGAAAGATGTGTACCTTTATGAGAAAAATGACAAAAATGAGATTAGCCTTATTTCTGCTAAACAAGGAAAATGGCTTAACAATGAGATTAATAGCAAGAACATTAAACTTAAGCTAAATAATGGTGAGATAATTCATTTCAGTGTAGATGATAATAAAATTATCGATGTTAGTGATTTTGATGAGCTTTTAATTAACTTGCAGAGCCAAATCACCCAGTACGAGCAGTTGGATAAGGGGCTAAGAGAGATAAGTGCTTTTGAAGTGGCTGATCTAATAGAAGATAAGCAAGGAAAAAATCAAGAAGTGGAGCCGGTTTTTTTTGTCGAATACCATAAAAAAATCTCTTTGCCGGTATCTTGCTTTTTTTTCATATTTGTAGCTATTCCGCTTTCGATAACCCTTAATAATCGCTCGGGCAAAGGGGTTAGTTTTGGGATTGCTTTAGTGATTATTTTTATCTACAATCTCTTCCTTATCATGGGGGAAACTTTTGCTAAAAAAGACATTATTTCTCCTAGTATTGGTATGTATATCCCTAATATCGTTATTTTTCTCATAGGTTTTGTTTATTTTAGTAAAATCATCCGAAAATAAATAAAACCAGTTTTTGAAAAATACCAATAATGCAGAAAGTTATCTTTGTTTTTATCTTAAAAATATTTTTTTTATTTTCTTATAATAGTGAGGTTCAGCCTACTAACTTTGAATTGGCGGTAGCTTCTGCCTACACGGCGCTTAGCGCTAAAGACTATGTCAAGGCGGGGAGAATTGCTAAAGAGCTAACTAAAGAATTCCCTCTAAAACCAGATCCCTGGGTTGTTTTAGGGCTCTTGCATTATGAAGATAATTTACCTGATTTGGCTATGAAATTTTTAACTAAAGCTGAGCAATATCAAGATGACTTGCTTTATTTCGAAGATAGGATAAAAATATTTGAATTAAAAGCAGCCATTCATCAAAAAATAAATGAGTTTAACTTAGAAATAAATGATTTGAAAAAAATTACGGATTTAACTAGTGGACGGAAAGGAAAGTTTTATCAAGAAAAAGCTAGTGCCGCGTTTTATCGTTTAGGAATAATCCATTATCAAATAGAAAAATGGCCGGAAGCCCTTGATTTTTTTCTACAAGCTTTAGAAGCTAATTATCGCGTTCCTCTTATCCCTTATTTGTTTATTACCCATTACTATGCTCGCTTTTCCCAACAGGAAATCAACTTGCAGTTTAGTAATTATTTCCCCAAAAATTATCAAGTCATCCCCGAAAAACGGAATAGTTTTATTTTTTATTACAGGATTTATCGTAATTTATTCGCTGAAAATAACAACGCTTTCTTGAGTGACCCTACTTATAAAAAAATGCACGAAGAAATTCAAAATTTTTATTTTTCATTAGCCCAAAATTAGTTTATTATTTTTGCTCAAAAAACTTTTCCTTTTTTGCTTGCTTTTTGTTTTGCTTTTATTTTCTTTGTGGAATTATCGAATTTTTTCTGCTAATACTAATCAAACCCTGAACAAAATAACCCTTACCGTTACTTCGGTAAAAAAAGTATTCCAAGAACTAGAAGCGGAAAATATTATCAGCAATGCGGATTATGTTTTAAAGGTTTTAGCCCTACTTAACTTGGATACGAAAATAAAATCGGGAACTTATGATTTTGATAATCATATGGGGACTAAGGCAATTATTGATAAGCTCTTAAAAGGGGAGGAAAAAACTTTCTCTTTTACCATTATCGAAGGGCATGACCTTTATGACATTGACCGCGAATTATTAGCTAAAAAAGTTATTCTTAAGCCTAATGCTTTTTTAGATTTTGCTAATCTTTTAGAAAAAATTATGCAAGCCAAAAAAATTTTAGGAGTGAATAATATTGTCTCTCTAGAAGGGCTACTTTATCCTGATACTTACACCTTAAGGGCTAGCAGACCTCTAGAAGATTTGGTGAATAAGGCTTTGATTAATTTTAAAGATAAAATGCTTAAGTATTTTCAAAAAAATAATATTCCTCGCGCAGAGTGGATGGGCTACATTACTTTAGCTTCTTTAGTGGAAAAAGAAACTATTTTAAACTTTGAAAAGCCGATTATTGCTGGAGTTATTTATAACCGGCTAGATCGCGGGATGAAACTTCGGTTTGATCCTACGATTATTTACGCACTAAAAAAAAATAACGAATGGGAAAGCAACTTAAAAAATGGTAAGATTAATATTAAAAGAAAGCATTTTACCTACCCTTCTCAGTTTAACACTTACTACACGAGAAAGCCCCTTCCTCATCCTATATCGTCGGTAACGGAATCTTCTTTAATGGCGGTTATCAATCCTAGTCAGCACCAATATTTGTTTTTCGTTTCTAAATCTAAAAAAAATCACTTTGAAGGTCATGACTTTAGCAATACCTATCAAGAGCATTTAAAAAAAATTAAAAAATATCGAGGGCGTTAATAAGAGATATTAATTTATTAAGTGCGGCTTTCGTTTGCTGTTATTTTATCCAAAAGCATAGTTATTTTTTTTAAAGGCTCTAGTTCGCCTTTTTTTTTAGTTATTTCTAAACCCTTTTGTAAAATAGCTATTGCCTTTTGGTTTTGTTTTTGTTGGAAAAGAATTTCTCCTAAAAGCAGATAAGCTAAAGAAAATTCCTGATTGATAGCGATGGCTTGCTCTAAATGTTTTTTTGCTAGAGGGTAATTTTCAGAAGTGTGATATATTTTCCCTAGCTGGAAATGAGCAATGTCGTCGTTGGCTTCTTCTTGAAGGATTTTTTGGTAAAACTCTATTTGCTTGTGGAATGGCTTCTCGGATTTTTTTGCTTTATTTTCTTGAGCGGTTTTTTTAAATAGCATTACTGTGGCTTTTTTGCTTTCTTCTTCGGCTTTTTCTTTAAATCCTAGAAGCATATAAAGCCTCGATAAATTAGTATGTCCCATAACGGTTAGTGGGTTGTGTTCGATGATAGTTTTATTAGTTTTAATAGCTTTTTGGTAGTTCCCTATTTTCTCATAACAAAGGGATAATCCCTCTAAAGCCAACTCATCGTTGGGACGCAAAGCAACTGCCTGCTTAAACGCTGTTTTAGCTTTTTCATAATCGCTATTATGGAAATATTCTAGGGCTAAATTATAAATCTCTTTAAAAGAATTTTTTTGATTTTTTTCGGTTAAAGGAAGGGATAAAACTGTAAAGTCGATTTTCTTTTGGTTTAAGATAAAATGGTTTAGATTAATGATTTCTTGACTATTTATTAAAGCTAAAATAATTATTTTTTGCCAAGTGTAAGAATAGCCTACGTGTAAGATTTCGCTTCTGTCGTTTAACTTTTTTTTTTCTCTTATTTTTTTGCTTAAACTTTCATCAAGGTAAGTGTTTTTTAGCTGCAGAAGGACTATTTTCTTTAAAGGAGTACGCTGACGACTTTTAAACCGAGCTACTATTTCTTGCCCGGGGTAGCAGCCTTTTTCAAAATCAATAGTCATTTGATAAAAAGGGGTAACTAAAACAGAAATTCCCTTAGGTAAAAATTGCAGCAAAAGCCATCTATTTTTTTCTAGTAAAAAATCATAGATGATATTTTTTTTTTCTTTTAAAAAAGAAATTTTTGGGAGCATTTCTTTTTTTACAATAATTAAAAAATCGTTATAGAAAGTAAAATCACTACGAATAATAATGGCATCTTTTTGAGTAGTTAATTGGTTAGGAGTGAGCTTTTTAATGGACATTGGGAAAAATTTTGCTAAATCTTTTGCCGCATTGAAAAACATAAGTAGAGAAAAATTATCAAAAAAAGAGAAAGTTATTTCTTCTGAAAAAATATTTTTTTTCAGAAATTCAATAAAAGGAAGAAAAAACTCTTTTTCGATTAAGATAAGCAGGGAGTCATTTATTTTATAATTCCAAAAAATAAATGCAATTTTAGCCATGCGATCTAAAACTAAATTAATTTGCCCGTTAAAGTTATTTAACGATAAAATATTGTTTGTGGTTAGGTTATTAAGGAACGGAAAAGTATCTTTGCCTTGAATTTTAAAAAAGGCGAATTCTTTTTCTAAGTGGCAGTAAAATTTTTCTTGGGCAATAAGAGAGTTATAGTCGTTTATGATTTTTTCCTTTGTAGTATGTAGTAACTATTAAATGGAAAAAGATTCTCCACAGCCACACGTATTACTAGCATTAGGATTTTTAAATTTAAAGCCACTTCCCATAAAGCCCCCTTCAAATTCTAAAATAGAGCCCTTTAAATAAAGAGAACTCCTTTTATCCATATAAATTTTAACATCTTTTTCTTTTTGAATTAAATCATCTTCTTTTTTAAAGTCAATGTTAATAATATAAGAGAGCCCTGAACATCCTCCGCCTTTTATCCCCAAGCGAAGGCCATCGCCTTTGGTTTTATCTCCTTCTATTCTTCTGCTAATTTCAAAAATAGCTTTTTCGCTTACGTTAATAATTTTTTTAGTTTCACTATTCATTGGTTTTGGTCGGGAATGAACCCAACATTTTTGCTTATCCTCCATTGGAGGATTTTAATATTATAAATAATTGGAAAAACCATTAAAATATCTAAAACTATTTTCAGTAACGACTTCCCCCAAAGGGATTTAAAGTTACTTTTAGAGAAATTATTTGTCCCAAAATAATTAGTACGAAAAATTAAATGGGAACCTAATTTCCAATGACTAAAAAAAAATTGCTTTCTTTTTTGAGTAAGAAGTGAATTTTTAGATAGGTTTTTCATTTTTGTTATAAATATATTATACAATAAAAATTAGTTTTTCTTCTTTTGAAGATAATCCATTAGTTCTTGGTAGGCATCAGGATACCAAGTGGTAAAGTCTTTCTGGTAGCGTTTGTAAACGAGATTAGCCGTTTTTTCGTCATAAAAATCTTGCCATTTTTTTTTGATAGTTTTGGGGCTAGGATTATGATGCCCTAGTTTTTCTAAGTTAAATTTTTTTCTGATGTATTCAAAACTTTCTGGGAAATCTTCAATTTTACCAACGTAATCATATAAAGGTTGGCCTTGATAAAATAAAATGGAGTATTGGGATTTAAAGTGATGATCGGCGATGCTGTCAGGTATTTTTTTAATTTTTTTAAGAAAATATTGAAAAGACTTATTATCAATAGCAAGTGGCGCATAGTTCAAAAAAAAGTAATTTTCCGTATAAGTATAAAATCCTTGTTTTACCTTATCTGTAAAACAAGAAACAACCCTTCTGAAAGGATTCCTTACAAAAGTAAACTTGTAAAAATTACTTTTTTGGATAATTTTTTTTCTTTTATTATAATAATGTGGATCGTAATATTCTTTGGAAAATTTTTTTAAATTAAACTTACTACCTTCATCTTTCATTACAGTTTCTTTTAAATTAGTTTCTATAGAAGTACAGGCTGATTTTGAAACGATTAAATAAATAGCTTTTTTTTTTTCATAGTAAAAAGTAAGAGCCTTATTTTTGCTATCATTTTTTTTAGAAAAAAAATGTTTCCTTAGTAAAAAAGCATAAATTATTTTTAATAAAATGCTTTTTCTTGAATAAAAAAAAGGGTCTAGTGCTCTTGGTATCTTTGGTATTTTTTGTTTAAGAGTATTATACATAATTTTTATCTATTAAATTTATAACCAGATTATATTATAAAATAATTTGCGTTAGCTTTTCTGAGAATAGGAAAAATAGCTTTCTTTTAATAAAAAAGATAGTATAATTATTTAACGAAATATAAAGTATAAGGAAAAAAAATGGCTGTTCCTAAATTTAGAAAATCAAAATCCAAAACAATGATGCGTCGGCGAAAAAACGATCAGCGAAGTTTAGATAATTACTGTATATGCCCGGCATGTGGTGAATTGACTCTGCGTCACCGTGTATGTATGTTTTGTGGAAGCTACAAAGGAAAAACAATTGTTCAAAAAAAAGCTAGTTAGTTATGGGTTATATCGAAGAAGTTTGTCAACAAACCCAAACTGCTGCTAAATCTCTTTATTCCTCTTCTTCAATTGAGCGAAATCAATTTCTAACTATTCTCTGTGAAGAGCTAAAAAATAATCAAGACGAAATAATCGTAGCTAATGCTAAAGATATTGCTGAAGCTAAAAAAAATCAACTAAATTCTGCTCTCATTGATCGCCTTACCTTAACTCCTACTAGGATTGCTGCCCTGGTCCAAGGAGTGGAAGAAATTCGTCAGTTGCCCGAACCACTAGGGGAAATAAAAAATGGGAAAACTCTAGCTAATGGGTTAACTCTTTATCAAGAAAGCGTTCCTTTAGGAGTAGTTTTAGTCATTTACGAATCTCGTCCTAATGTTACGATTGATATTGCCGCTCTTAGTATTAAAAGTGGTAATGGACTAATTCTACGTGGGGGGAAAGAGGCGTTAAATAGTAATTTATTCTTAGGGAAGTTAGTTCAGCAAGCATTAACCAAAGCAAAATTCCCACAAAATTCCGTTACGGTTATTGAAAAAACCGATAGGGATTTAGTTGATGTTTTACTCCAACAAAACCAATATATCGATATAGTCGTTCCTCGAGGCGGGCATGCGCTGATAGAACGAGTTAGTAGTAAATCAAGTATTCCAGTTATTAAGCATGATAAGGGATTATGCCATATTTTTTTAGATGAAAATTACAGTAAAGAAGAAGCGATTAAAATTATCCTTAATGCTAAAACCCAAAGGCCAGGGGTCTGCAACGCTTTAGAAACGCTTTTAATTCATAAAAACGTGCAGTATAAAAAAGAAATTTTTACAGCATTACAAAAAGAAAAAGTCGAAATTCGTTTAGATGAAAAACTGTTTAGCGAATTTTCTGGTTACTCTTTAGCGACGGTTCAAGACTGGGAAGAAGAGTATTTAGATTTAATTTTATCCATTAAAGAAGTCGAAGATGTTAAAGAAGCCACTTCTTGGATTAGTCGATATGGTTCAGGGCATAGCGATGCTATTTTAAGTTATCACACTCCCACTATTCGTTATTTTAAACAAAAAGTTGATTCGGCTTGTGTTTTAGTCAACTGTTCGACGAGGTTTCACGATGGAGGGATGTTTGGCTTGGGAGCGGAGGTAGGAATCTCTACTCAAAAGCTCCACGTCCGTGGTCCTATGGGGTTGCAGCATCTTACTTGTTTGAAATATATTGTCGAGGGGCAAGGGCAAGTTAGAGAATAATTTTTTTCTCTTTGAATGGATCCAGTTAAAAAATTATTGGTTTTTGCTCACAAGGGGGAAGCCGATTTTTTTATTAAAAACTTAAACCTACAATTAGCTAAAGATTTTTCGTCTTTTTATGAAGGAGATGATTATTTTCTACTCCTTACCGGCGAAGACAATACTTACCTCATTTACGCCTTAACGAGCATCCTTACTCGCTTTAAGCATACCATTTCAGAGGTAATTAATTTAGGGATCAGTGGAACCGTGCAAGATGAAATTCCTGTTGATTCTTTTCATTCAATTAAAAGCGTTTATCGTTATAAAGGGAATCAATTTTATAAAAAAAGTTATACTCTAAACCCTAATTCTACCCCAGCATTAGATGTTATGACCTTAGATGTTACCCTTGACGAGCAAGAAAAATTAAGAGAAGAAGTGAGCTATTTTGCCTCCTTAGTTGATAAAGAGTTATGGTATATTGCTTGGGTTTGCGACAAACTGGATAAACCACTGTCGGCTTATAAAATGGTAAGTGATCAAGCAAAAGAAATACCAGTTGACAAGATAGTTCAAACTAAAAAAAAATATGCCCTAGTTTTATGGGAAAATTTTTCTTTGGTTTTGAATGAACGAGTTAAAATGAATCCTGTTAAATTATTAAAAATAAAAATTGAAAAATTTTTAGAGGAAAAATTTTATTTTACTAAGCAACAACAAATTCAGCTAAAAGAAATCCTGACTAAACAAAAAACTTTAAAACAATTAGAAGTATTTTATGGCTATATGATTAAAGCTGATGAAAGTGAGATAATCCCTAAAAAAAAAACTCAAAAATTATTTAGTTTAGTAAGTCCTACTGGCTTTAATGAGAGATTGCAGGAAAACTTTTGGGAATTACTCCCAGAAGTTATGAAAAAAGCCATGCAAAAAAAAGCTATTCATCTGCAGATAGCCGATGTTGAACAAGCTAAACTTCGAATGAGTTTTTATTTTCAATCACTGAAAGAATATCAAGAGAAAAAAAAAATCATTAATACTGTAAATTACCAGAAAATTTTCAACCTCCTAGATGGCGACCTTTAATAAAATCTTTGTTGAAGAGGAAGTTGCTCGCCTGCCTCGCACCAAAAACATTTTAAATTTCTTGGGGAAGGAGCCCATTTTGATTAAAAAAATCGACAATGTTTTTGGTAGAGTTCGAAAGCCTTATTTAGAGAAACGCACTAATTTAAATTTGCTTATTGGCAAGAAAAGAGGCACGCTAGTAAAACTCGCTCCCGATGCTTATGGGCAAACTTTTTCTCATAGTAAGGAAGCTCTTCACTATTATTTTATTCACGCTTATAACTGCCTTTATGAATGCGAGTATTGTTATTTGCAAGGATATTTTTCTTCTCCGGACTTGGTCTTTTTTGTTAATCACGAAGAGATTATCGCGGCAATGGAGAAGAAAGTTAGCGAGCATCCCGATAAAAAATTATTCTTCCATGGAGGAGAATTCAGCGACAGTTTGGTTTTTTCTCATATTACTAATGAATTACCACTTTACTGGAGTTTTTTTAAAAAGCACCCTCAAGCTACTTTGGAGTTAAGGAGTAAGTCGAATAACATCCAGGCACTTTTAGTTTTACCTCCTTTGCCCAATGCTGTTATTAGTTTTACACTTTCACCAGAAGTGATTATTAAAAAATACGAACATAAAACCCCTTCTTTAAAAGCTAGGTTGTCGGCTATTAGCGAACTTAGTGCTAAGGGTTTTACTTTAGGCATTCATTTGGATCCCATTTTTTATCACCCAGAAGTTGCTAGCAGGTATGAGTCTCTGATTAAGGATTTGAGTAAGGCGTTAGCAGAGAGAAAAACTCAATTAGCTTACCTTTCTTTAGGGGTGGTACGCTTCCCGAAAGATATTTTCCAACAAGTGCAGGAAAATTATTCTACTAGTGATTGGCTACAAGAAGATTTTAAAACGTCTTTTGATGGGAAGTTGCGCTATCCTAGGCCTCAGAGAAAATTTTTATTGAAGCAACTACAACAAAAATTAATGGATAAGGGATTTTGCAAAAAATCTATTTATTTTTGTATGGAGCAACAAGAATTGGAGGATTAGAAAAAGTTTAAGTGAATAAAATAGAAAATTATTATTTTATTCATTTCATAACTCCCTAATATTTTTCATTAAGGAATTATGAAATGATTAATAAGAAAACTTAATTATTTAATTGGAAAATGCTGATACCATCATCTCCACCCACCATTGATGAAACAAGAAGATAAGCTTTCCCGTTGATTACCGTAGTAGCGGTTTTATTAGCCTTTTCTAGTTTGTAAGTATTCCCTTTATATCCATCTTCTTTGTCTCCTACACTTGCGGTGTGAGTAAATGTTCCATCATCATTAATCTTAAACAGACTTACTCCGTTACCTATGTCAGTGTCAGCCCCTTCCCCAGTAATTAACAAGTAGGTGGTGTTGTTTATTTCGACAGTATTAAAAGAAGTCGAAGAGAACAATCCAAGTGCATTAATCCCAGTGTCACCAGGATAAATCTGTCGCCCATATTGTAAGTCTTCTTTTAAGGTTAATGTTCCATCGTTATTTACTGTGAAAACTCTAGTAGTATTACCACTCTTTAAAGTAAAGAGATAAGTAACACTTCCTACTTTTGCAGTTGTCATAGGAAAGCCATAATTATAATTTTGTTCATAGATATCTTGAACGCTAGCAAATGTTAGTTTCCCTTGATCATTGACTTCAAATACATTCAACTTACGACTATTCCCTGCGACAAAAAGAAAAGTAGAACTGCCCACTAGAGCAGTAGCAACCTTGTTAGCTGTAGTTAATGCATCTTTACTATCAGTATGAGTTAATGAGCCACCATTATTTATCTTAAATACACTTACTCCATTATCACCTTGTGCTGCTGCGAAGAGGTAGGTGCTACTTCCTATTTCTGCAGTAGTAATTGATTTAACCGATTTTAATTTATAAGTATTCCCATTATTCCCATCATCTGTATCAGTAATGGTTTCAATATAAGTTAGCTTCGCCTGATCGTCTATACTATATATACTTATGCTGGAAGTTTTAACCCCGGCGGCAAAAAGATAATTAACTCCCCCCATTTCTGCAGTAGCTAAAGAAAAAATTTGAGGAATTTCTTGCTTGGCCTGATAATAATCATCATTAGTATCAACTGGATTACTATCTAATGTGCCATCGTCATTAACTTTAAATACACTGACCCCATAATAATTACCAGTAAAAAGATAGTTTTTGTCTTGTATTTTTAGAATGGTTTTAAATAAAACATTTTCACTAAATGAGATATTTTGAATATTATTGGGGACAATTTTAATGGCGTAGCTTTTGCCTAAATCGATTCTTCCGCTATATAGTCCATTGCCAGTAATTTCTAATTCAAAAGTATAAATTCCTATAGGCAAGTTTTCTTCTACAACTATTTCCCATTGGTTGTCTTCTTTTGTGGGATTGATTTTTATTTTGTCTGATTGGAAATTGGCTGATGTATTAGAAAAACTAAGTTGCCCAGTTTTTTCTTCATCAAGTTTGATATCCCCAAAGGGAAAGCGACCATATTGCAGGTCTTTTTTTATTTCTTCTAGTTGTGGCCTATTATAAATATCATTATCAGTTAGTTTTGTAGAACTAACATTAAGAGTTAAGAGAGCGGTAGTAAAAGTAACTCCTTGATAGCTGTCAGTTCCAGTAATTGCTATTTGGAAGGTGTAGGTTGCTATAGGCAAGCCTTTACTTATTGTTATAATTCCAGAGGTCTTACCTACTTTTATTTTATCGCTAGGAAAGTTTCCGTTAGAGCTTGTCCCATTCGTTAAAACAAAGTTAGCGGTTATACCACTTGCCACAGTCCCAAAAGCAAAACTATCATAATTAAAATCTTTATCTATAGTTTTATCTTCTATAGTAATGTCATTATTTGTAATTTGTTTTTCATTTGTAGTTGGAGTGTTAGTCGGGCAACTAAATAAAATAAAAAACAAAAGACAAAAAAAATATTTTGTTTTATTAAATTTTTTCATAATTTATATTTTCCTTGTATATTTATTTAAAATAATTAATTATCGCCCTATATTATAACTTGTTTTTTTACCATTACTTATAAAGTAATTTATCGTAAAAAAATTGTTCTATCCATATCCCCGAGAATTATTGCTACAGGGAGCAATAAAATACCAGAAACTTTGTTTAGCAGACGATTAAATAAAGGAATAAAAGATGCGAAAAAATTATTTGTTGGGGATTTATGGCAGACAACATAAGGCCTTTAAGGAAATTCTGCTTTTTATGCATTTACTGACATCCATTATGTTTTTTCCACATTTCTGCATTATGACCTTGGGGAATATTTCTGCACGGATCTTGAGAATACCCCCGCAATTGGTTATACAAGATGATTTGCTCATCTGTAAGTATGTTTGGAGTTTTCAAATGCGTTGAGAGATGGACAACTCTTAGCCTTGCTCGAACATTTTCAATTTCTTTAACAATCTTTTCTAAAAATTCTTGATTTATATTACCATTAGAAAAAGCATGGTTTAGTTTCCCTTCAAGATTAATCAATTGTTCTCCTAGAGTGATTGCTTCTGCCTTCATTTCGTTGTAAATTTTTTGAATTGCTCTTTTCTGTGCTTTAGTAAGACTGATTTCTTCTTCCATTTCCAGAATGTGTACTGGTCCAGGTACTCCATTTAGTTCGGCAGCTTTTGCCATTCCCCATCCGCCTCCTTTTCTGAGTTCTTTTATATCATCAGGTGAAAGACTTTTAATTTCTCTGTGTTGCTCTCCGATATATTTTGATGTATATGTTTCAGCAAACAATAATATCGGAATCAAAAATACCAGTATTAGAAGAAAATGTGATTTTGATTTCATGGTGACCTCTCAGTTTATTTGTAGTGCTTTGTTACCTATTTGATTATTTTTTCAATCATTTGTACTAATTTGTCGGAAGGACCTTTTTGTAGTTTGCGAGCAAATAAGGATTTAGAACTTATTAAATTACTAATATCGCTCTCATCTAATACGTTTGGCAAGGATTTGCCCTTTGCGTTCCAGTCAATATAATGAAAACCGCGTTCATTGGAGTCAAAATAGCTACTTGGATCTTCAGCCTTTTCAAAATCATGAGAAATATTTGCAGAAAATGGAGAGTTTTTAACAATTGAATGAAAAAAGATTTCATCAGGAACTAAGGTATACTTGTGAAAAGATATATAGTCCTCGTTGTGCTTAATAAAGTTGAGTATATACCTTACACACTCATGTGTAAGTGCCCACCACTGCGATCCCCAGTAAAGACTGATATTATTTAAACTCTTCTGGGAATCTTTGGTAATTTGTAAATTATTCTATTAAATCGGCTATCTATGAAGTAAAAGTATTTCACATATTTGCAATGCATATTATTATTTGAAGCCTCAAGTAATTTTTCAATACTAATGTATTCAATTTCAGAATCAAAGGCTGCTTTTATGTTGCTTAAAGGCTTAATTGGAAAATCAGACCCACTGAGAAGGCAAAAGCGATCAAAATGCTCTTTGAAGTTTAAGCTTGCATCTAAAAGACTTAACGTAGCTTCAACTTGACTAAATCCACCCTAGTTAACCCTGACTCTATTTTCATAATCAAGGAAGATAACATTTTTATGTTGAGAAATACATCTTTGGAATTCAGAAATATCTACTTTTTTGTCTATGTGAATGAAGATGTATGCCCAGTCGCAAAGCAAGGACTCGACTAACTTGGCTAAATGAGTTGGCTGTCTGTGCGCCATTATGAGAATTGCAACTTTCATTTTTTTGTGTATTCTCTAAAATAGTTAACGATTAAACTCAGGAGAAATGGTACGGTACGCCGTCCGCTGAAATGATTTGTTAGCTGATGCTTTTACGTGTCCAGTTTTCCCACACAAATTTATATTGGTAGCTTGGTTTATGAGTTTTTATCAAACTCTCTTGGATTCGCTCCATTCGAGAAAGAGAGTCTTGCGAGATTTGATGAAATTGAACTTGAATATTTTTTATGCGATTAACTAATTTTGTTTCAATCAATCTTTCGAGAAGCTCGTACTCGCCACCTTCAATATTGATCTTCATTAGATCAATATCCTGATTATCTTTTATATGCTCTTCTATCCAATCTTTAACATCAACAAGTTCAATTTTTTCTTTACTCCCTGATTTTCCAAATATTGAGCTTCCATCCGCTGAAAGGTGAATTTCTTCAGATCGAGAAGTCTTCCCAAGACCATATCGATAAACTTGGATTTTACCATTTTTAGTGAATCGCTCGCTTATTCGACTAGCAAAAGAGCTTACGGGTTCAAAAACAAAAATGGGGCATTGATAACGACCAAATAGATCACTTGCCCACTGCCCTTCGTAACCACCAAGATCAAAAACGATAGACTCTTCATTGAGATCATAATTAAACCTTAAAGCATAGTCTCCGCCATCTGTATACCATTTTCTTACCATCAACTGATGCTGAGAAGAAAAGGTTCCTCCCTTCAGATAGCTTAATATTTTATTAATGAGCATAATAATCTGATCGCATATTCCCAGATAATGCTTCATATAATTGTGGGAAACATCCGGCAACTACGCCTTCTACAGTATTCTTAGCGGTTACGTTCCCAGATCCGCATTGATGGAACTTTCCATTTGCCATATCGCGCCGAAGAGCACATTGATCACAAATCATCAAAAGAATGTTTTGTTCTTTGGCAATTTTTGCTAAACGTTCGCCATTAGCATCACCTTTTCTCAAGAAAAATAAATTGTCATCAAAAAACATCATGCCTATAACATTAGCACCATGATTACCTTGTTCAATTTGAGGTAATATCATTGTTGCTAGCTGAAAAGTTGATGCTATATTGTTACGAAATACATATGCTACTTTCATTTAATTTTCTCCTAATTTAATAAAGATAAAGAATACTGAAAATTAAAGCGATTTTCTCTGCCTTTCAATAATCATAATATTATTTTAAAATTATACATTGAATTTTTTATATTATTGAATTTTAACCCATAAAAGCAAAGTCCTTAATATTATTCTGTTTGATTAAATCAAGAAGTTTGGCACTTATGATATGAGTTCAATACTATATATTAATTATTTATTTTTTTTCTAAAATATTTATAAATAATTTATCGTAAAAAACGTTCTAATAAATTTGTTTTTGCTTCGCTTTCTAGCCACTCTTTCCCGGGGTTAGAATCTTTAGTTACCCCTACTCCAGCATAGAGTAAATAACCACCTTTAACTAGTTGGCTGCAACGTAAATTGACATATAAATCAATTTTACTACAATGTTTTACCTCGGGTTCTCCCCAGGGCCCCAAGTACCCAGTGTAGTAATCCCTTTTATGCTTTTCTATTTCACTAATAAATTTAATAGCTATTTTTCGGGGATAACCACAAATTGCTGGGGTGGGGTGAATTAGAGGAAGTATATCGTAAGGCAAAGTATCACCATAGTATTTATTGGTATTGACTTTAAAAATAGTAGCCAAGTGGCAGAGGTTGCCGATGAGAAAATTTTTAGGGCCAATCTCTAAATATTCCCTGAGGCGTAGCGTTTTAAAAGCATCTACAATAAAGCGACTCACATAGGCCTGCTCAACAATTTCTTTTTCGCTCCAAATGGGTTGGTTGGTTATGGTTTTACTAGTTGGTGGTTGGGAGAAGTAATACGTTCCTGCTAAAGCTAAAGTTTGGAAAATATTTTTTTCGTCTTTACTGATAAGGAGTTCCGGGGTTGCTCCTACCCAGGTTCCTACTTTAGTCGAAGAAACAAAGTAAGTAAGGGTGTTGGGATAATTATTCGCTAAAGAAATGAAAAAACTAATAGGATCCACTTGACTGGGATTAAAGCGAATTTTACTTAAAACTATTTTCTGTAAGTCATCTTGCTCTTCTATTGTTTCCTTAATTTTTTGCACTTGTTGAATAAAAGTTTTTTTAGAAGTAGAAGGCTTAGAGGCTTTTCTATGATAATTTTCGAAATTATATTCTGTGGTTGTTTGAGAGAAAATCTTAGCTAACTCGTCGGCTAAAGCAACGGCTTTTTTTTTTTGCTGATTATAAAATATTTTTTGTTGATCAAAATTAATGATAATGTCACTTTCAAAGTAACTAGTTTTTTGATTTTCTTCATAGGGAGTAAAAATAAAAACCGGATGAGAATTAGAGAAATTCCGTAGGTTATTAATTTTTTCTTTTTTCACATCGCTAAGCGAAAAAATCAAGTATTTTTTATTGGAAAGAGGAAGTTGAAAAAAGATAAAACTTAATTTTTTTTTTCTAGCAAAACCGTAAAGTTTTTTTGCAATATTGTTATTGAAAATAATGGAATGGTTTTCTTGAAATTTCATCTAAAAAATTATAGGAAATGTAAAAGAGCGTCGATATCTTTTTTATTCAATTTAGTCCTTTGATAAATTTCTTCTGGCGAAAGGGTTTTGATTTCTTCTAAGTTTTGAAAATTTTGTAGTACTTTTTTAATTTTTACGGGACCGAAATTCTTAATCTTGGTTAATCTACTCGTAAGGGTTTCTTTGGTCCTTCGTGAAGCATGACGGCTATTGACAAAACGATGGGTTTCATCGCGAATGCTAACTAAGAGCCTTAAAACAGGGTGAGAAAAAGGCAGGCTAATCCCTTCAGCTAATCTTGGTAGAAAAATCGTTTCCTTTTTTTTAGCTAGGGAAATAACTGGAGTTTCCGTGATTCCTAGAGCAGTTAGACTAGCTTGGGCTTTGCCTAGTTGCCCTTTCCCGCCATCAATCAGCACCAAATCGGGTAATTTTTTTTTTTCTTGGAGTAAGCGGGAGTACCTTCTAGTGATCACTTCTTCCATGCTTTTAAAATCATCTTGAATAGCAGTTGATTTTACATTAAACACCCGATAATCTTTAGGACTTTTTTTACCCTTATAAAAACTTACCATTCCCCCCATTATCCCTTGATTAGCAGTGTTGGCTATGTCGAAGGATTCAATCACTTGGGGTAGAGTAGGAAGGCCTAAAAGATCTCTTAGGACAACTAGCACCTCGTTTTCCTGAGGTTTCTCTTTTTGCTGAATAGCCTCATAACGCGAGTTAGCTCTAGCTAATTCTAATAAACGTAGTTTGTTCCCCTTTTGAGGAATTTTAACTTTGACAAAATGAGGGTTGATTATCTCGGGAAAAGCAAGAGCAAAAGCCTGGTTAATCACTTCGCTAATTTCTTGATGAAAATTGTCATAAAAAAAACTTTCCGATAATAATATTTGATTAATTTTTTCTTGGTAATTTTTATAAAATTCAAAGAGAAACTGGCTTAATAATTCTTTTAGAGGGGGACTAAAACTATCTTTAGAAAAAAGAAATTTCCCCTTAAAAGGAAAACTTTCTTTTTGAATTAATTTCCCCCCACGAAACTTAAGAATAGTCATCACGATAATCTTATCAGATGTAAGAAAATCAATAACATCAAAATCGTCTTCTTTAAGCCATTCTACACTTTGTTGTTTCCCCTCCGTTTTGATAAGGATCAGGCTTTCTTTTAATAGTTGAGCTTTTTCATAGTTTTGCTTTTTAATGGCAATCTGCATTTGCTCGTTAATCTTTTTGATTAAGGGATTTTTGTTTTTTCCTAGTAGGGTTTTTATTTCATGGTTAATGGTAGTAGTTTTTTCTTGGGGAACGTTGCCCGTGCAATAATCTAAGCATTGCCCTAAATCGAAATAAAAGCAGGGCTTGAAGTTAGCTGGGAATTTTTTCCTTAGGCATTTTTTTAAAGGGTATAGTAGATTGAAAATTTTAAGGTAATTATCAACGACTTGAACATTGGGATACGGACCAAAGTAAATCCCTTTTTTACCTTTTATTCGAGTTTTTAATAACTGAGGAAATTTCTCATGAGTAGTGAGTAAGAGGTAGGGGTAGGTTTTATTGTCCTTTAAATCAATGTTAAAAAAAGGCTGGTACTGTTTAATTAGATTATTTTCTAAGATAAGAGCTTCTCGTTCGTTATTGGTGGTAATAAACTCAATGGCATTTATTTTTTGAACTAAGATTTCGGTAATTTTTCTTTGGCTTTGTTTGGTGAAATAAGAAGCAACCCTTTTTTTTAAATTTTTAGCTTTGCCAATATAGATAATTTTTTTATTTTCATCGAGCATTTTATAGATGCCGGCAGCTGAAGGGAAAGTGGCGATTTTTTTTTTCAAGAGTGAGTCGGGGGAATGGTCACTCATAAAAAATGAATAAAAAAATTATTTATAGGCTAAAAAGTCCAGTTACTAAACCAATCATGATAAAAATCCCAGCAAAAACAAAAGCGGCGGCTTTATTGCCTTGCTTCACTTCATTCCCTAGAGAAAATCCAAAAACTACCTTGGAAATTTTTATCGTGATGAACATAAAAAGTAAGGCAACGATGTTAGCTAAAATTAAATTGAGTAGATGATTAAAAATATTTTCCATAGTTTTTTTATTAACTTCCTGAATTCATCGCTTGCAGGAAGCCTGTATTGCTTTTCGTCATCTGCATTTTTTCCATCACGAGTTTAATTACTTCCACTTCTTCTAAATCTCCCAGGGCATTACGAAGGGCAAATAGCTTGCTGATAACGTCTTTATCCAAAAGTAAATCTTCTCTACGGGTTCCACTTTTTTTAAGGTCAACTGATGGGAAAATTCTTCTCTCGGCTATTTTTCTATTTAAAACGAGTTCCATATTTCCCGTTCCTTTAAATTCTTCGAAAATTACTTCATCCATTTTACTTCCCGTGTCGACTAAAGCGGTGGCAATAATTGATAATGATCCTCCTTCTTCAATGTTACGAGCGGCGCCAAAAAACCTTTTCGGTCGATGCAGAGCGTTAGAATCAACTCCTCCCGATAAAATTTTCCCCGAAGCTGGTTCTACTTGATTATAAGCTCGAGCTAAGCGAGTTAGACTATCTAAAAGGATAACCACATCGTATTTCTGCTCGACTAACCTTTTTGCTTTTTCTAGAACAATTCGGGCTACATTGACATGCCGAGAAGCTGGTTCATCAAAAGTCGAAGAAATCACTTCAGCATCGACATTCCTTTTCATATCGGTTACCTCCTCAGGCCTTTCATCAATTAAAAGTACAATGACGAATACTTCAGGATGATTATAACGAATAGAGTTGGCAATGGTTTGCAGTAAAATAGTTTTCCCGGCTTTAGGAGGAGAAACAATCATAGCCCTTTGTCCTTTGCCAATAGGAGCGAATAAATCAATTATCCTCGTAGAGTAGTTTCCACTCGTCATTTCTAAAGTGAATTTCCTAGTGGCGTAATAAGGGGTTAGCGAATCAAAAGAAACACGATTTTTAAAATTGGTTATGGTTTCTACTGGTTTAAAGTTAATTTCGTTTACTTTTTGAATCGCGAAATATTTCTCGTTTGATTTAGGGGTGCGTAAATAGCCCTTGACAATATCTCCAGTACGAAGTCCAAAATTTCTGATTTGAATAGAGGATATGTAAATATCTTCTGGCCCGGGAACATAATTGCAT
Source organism: Spirochaetota bacterium (assembly GCA_965277105.1). Lineage (GTDB taxonomy): Bacteria > Spirochaetota > UBA12135 > COTS27 > CAXSBA01 > CAXSBA01. Next base: position 1,657,184 of record OZ255710.1, read on the forward strand.
TCAGCAGATCGGAGAAAACCGTACCCATCTTGCATTTTTTCAAATACCCCCCCACCGATTACTTGGGTCTTATATTGATGAACTGCTTTTTCTAGTATTTTAAAAACTAACCTTTGCTTAGTTACCTCTTCTTCTAAATTAAGGTCTAGCTCTTTGGCTATTCCCATCAGCTCATTCATGTCTTTATTATTAACTTCTTCAATGTCAATAAATTGAACATTTTTAAAGCTGGTGATTTTGGCTTTCCTTTTATTATTCCACGGGGTGTTTAACGAAAATGATTCGCTTTTTATTGAAGGATCTTTTTTTTTAATGATTTTGATTTTTTTAGTAGAACTATTTTGCTCATTAAGGTTCGTTGTTTTTGTGTCCATGTTTTTTCTCTTAAATAAGGATTTAGCTTTCAAAATAATCAAAAAACGAAATAGATTGCTTAGATGTAAAACTTAAATTTGGAGTAAAGTTTAATGATTATATTAAATTTCTAAAAAAGAACTATGCTTATCCCTATAAGTATAAAATAAAATTAATTTTATGTCAATAATTTAATTTCTCCTAAATCAATTGGAGATGAATTGAAAATAAATAAATTTAAGTGGCCAGAGGCGGAATTGAACCGCCGACACAAGGATTTTCAGTCCTCTGCTCTACCTACTGAGCTATCTAGCCTTATTTAAAAAAAATTAAGATTACATAATTTTACTATAAAAAATTAAAATAGTAGTAAGAAATAATTCTATATTAATATTCCTCAAAATTTTTTAAAAAAATATTCCTTGCTATATTTAACTAAGAGAAAAAATTAAGTTTTTTTCTTCAATTGTTTCTCGATTATTCTCCTTAGTTTTTCTAAGCTACCTCCTGCTGTGGCGTTAATCTTAAAATCAACTACCGAAGACAAAGGGGTGGCGTCGGGATTGATTTCTACCGTTAGGAGTTCCTGGGCTTTAGCGAAATAAATAGGCGAGGTAATATAGGGGAAGCTACTAGTAGTGCCTACTGAAAAAACGGCTTTTAATTTTTTATTGCTTAAAATTTTTTCTAGGGCAAAAATTTTTTTAGGGTCTAAGCTTTCTTCAAAAAGCACAACATCGGGACGTAAAATCCCTGAGCACTCGGGACATCTAGGAAGAGATGACAACTTAGCGTAATCCTGCACTATTTCGGCAAAGGGGCAAAGGGTGCATTGGATTTTCCCTAAGCTCCCGTGAATAGGGATAATGTTTTTTGTTTTAGTTTTTTGATGGAATAAATCAACGTTTTGAGTAAAAACAAAAACCGAAAAATATTCTTCTAATGCTTTAATCGCCAGATGGGCTAAGTTGGGTTTTTTATCACGAGAATTTTTTTCTAAAAGATGCAAGTACTTCCACGTTAAACTAGGGTTAGCGGAAAAAACGCTAGCTGAGAGAATTTCTTCAATGCGGTAGCCATTATCTACTATTTCGTCTTCATAAAGCCCATTAACCCCGCGATAGGTGGGCAGTCCCGATTCTGCTGAAATTCCCGCACCAGTAATGAAGAGGAGGGCATCTTTATACTCTAGTTTTTTACTAATTTCTATTAGTTTTTCTTGCTCAACTTTTTCTAGCATCTTGTTGGTTAGTTAAAAAGTTTATAAGTAATTCGCTATAAGTTTTCATCAAATCAAACCGAGCAAATTCATTTTTTTTATGGCACTGCTCGACAAGTCCAGGCCCAAAGTTAAAAGCGGGGATTTTTAAACTAGCGAACTGAGCCACATCCGTCCATGCTTGTTTGGCTTTAATGGGGGTAGCTATTTGCTTTAAAGCTTTTTTCAGTAAAGTCGTAGTAATCACTTTCCCTGCGGGAGAAGCCGAGTAGATATCGGTAGTTAAATTTTTTATTTTTACCGCTTTAAGGTAGTTATTAATAAATTTTTTTGCTTGTGGAATAGTTTTCTCTGGAGTAAAGCGAAAATTAATATTTCCCTGCCAGTAGCCGGGTAAAGAGGTTATCCCTTTCTCACTTTCGCTCTCAGTTAGTTGGATTACTTCGTAAAAATCAACCCCCATGATGCTTTTTTTTTTAGGCTTCGTCTGGGCAATGTTTTGGATAAGTGGTAAAGCCGCATACAAAGCATTTTTACCTTGCCAAGGCCTAGCTGAATGACAAGCTTCACCAGTTACTTTTACTTTCATATGTAGGCTACCTAAGCAACCGAGATGAATTTCATTATCAGTTGGCTCCCCGACTAGGGCTAAATCTAGGGTTGTAAAATATTTGGGGAATTGTTGAATAAGCTCGTATAACCCATTATCTTTTAGAGCAGTTTTTTCTTCGCGGGCATAAAAAATAAAGGATAAATTATAATGGCTTAAAATTCTTTTTAAAAGATGGTGGTCTTTTAGTATTTCTAAAAAAATGGCTAAGCTAGCTTGCATATCAGAAGCTCCCGCTCCATAGACTAGATTCTTGTTTTTAACCAAACGAGCAGGGAAAAAATCCGGAACCACATCTAAATGCCCAACTAGGGCAATATGGGGGAGCCCTGGGGTAAGGGGGGAGTGTAAAATCAGGGAATTATTGGATTCTAAAATTTGGTAAAATTTAGCCTTGGTGGCAATTTTTTTAACGTGCTTGGTTAATTTTTCTTCTTGAAAAGTAGGGGAAGGGATATTGAGAATGGCAATAAAAGTGTCTAAGAGTTTTTGATGGTTGAGCAAATAGCAAAAGCCTTTTATTACATAAGGGCTTTTATTTCGTTAAAAGCAGCGACTTTTTCTTTTACTTTCGTTTTTTTGATGGCCTTACGAATAATATTATCCATTTGACTTTCATTAAAATTTTCCTGCAATTGAATGAGTAACTCTAAAATATCTTCATTGCCGTGAATGTTATAAATTTGAACATCGTCGTATTGAAATAAATCTGAAAGCTGATTAATGGAGCCACCTACGGTTTGGTCATTAAAATTTTTTTCTAGATTGCTTAAGCGGTCAATCTTTTTATGCATTTTTTTAAGGTCTCTTTCTTTTCTTTCTAAATCCGTTCGTTTCAAGGTGAATTCTCCAATTAATTATAATAATATTATACCATAAAAAGAGATTTTTGGGAAGCCTTAATCCTAAAATCCCCATCTGCTAGAAGAGAGAATTTTGAGCGCTTTTAAACGCTTAAAGGGTAGTTTTTAAAGTGGGAAAAAGCTCCTGGTATTTTTGGAAAACCCAGCTTTTGGTTAATTTACTCTCCCAGGGTTTGTTAATAAATTCTTCTTTGGTGGTGATGTCGTTGTTAAAAACAATGGAGTTTTTGGTAATTTTTCCTGCTATGATTTCTTTTTTTAGATAATATTTTTGCGTTGCTACAATATTATTATTTTCATCTCGGTAAAAAAAAAGTTGATGAAAAACATCTAAATCATAAGTAGCTTTTATCTTTTTGAAAATATGAGTTAAACTATCGATTGAGCAGCCAGATAAATCATAAGGATTATGAAAGAAAAAAAATTGCTGGTACTTTGAAAAATATTCTCCGGGGGTAGCTTTTTGATGAGATTTCCAAACCTGAACGAAATTTGACAACTCTTGGTTGACGGCGTTTAACTCATTGTTTTGTAGCGTTCTAGGGAAAGCATAAATCCAAAAGTTTTTATTCATCAATAAGAATTATATTATCAATAACTAATCCCTTCCTTTAAGAAATTTTTCGAAGGCTTTTGTTTTTTATTTGATAGATCACATCACATTTTTGGCTTAAAGCTGAAGAGTGAGTGGCTATTAAAAAACTGCACTTAAAAGTGGTGGAAAATTTTCTAAATAAATCAAAAATTGCTAGGCTATTTTTTTCATCTAAATTGCCTGTGGGCTCGTCGGCAAAAATAATTTTCGGGCTATTAATTAAAGCCCGGGCAATAGCGGTTCGCTGGGCTTCTCCTCCCGAGAGTTCACCAATGTTGTGGTTCACTCTTCTCCCTAACCCAACTTCTTCTAAAAGTTCTACCGCTTTCTGTTTAATTTTTTTATAATTTTTTTGATAAATCATCCCAGGAAGGACGACGTTTTCTAAAACATTAAGTTCTTTAATTAAATTAAAATATTGAAAAACAAAACCAATTTTTTTATTTCTAATTTCTGCTAGTTGCTTTTCTTTTAACTTGGTTATAATAATGTTATCGAGAATTATTTCCCCTGCTTTAGGGGTGTCGAGACCTGCTGCTAAATTTAAAAAAGTAGATTTGCCGACTCCGCTTTTCCCAGTGATAGCTACGATTTTTTTCTCGGTTAAATCAAGAGAAATATTTTCTAAAAAATTAGTTTCTTGATTATCAATTATAAAGCTATGGGATAAATTTTTAATCCTAAAAAAAGGAGAAGAGGGGTTATTTTTTTTATTCATAGCGGATGTTTTCAATAGGCTTTAGCCTAGCTGCTTTAAACGAAGCAATCAAACTACAAATTAAAGAAAGGACAATGGCAATGCTCATAAAAAAAACCACCCTAGATATGCTCACATCACTAGGGATAGTATTGAGGTAGTAAATGCCTTTAGGAAAAAATTCAAAAGGAACGAACTCTTGATTTTCAAAAAAAACACTGGTGATTAAAAAAGCAATGCCCGAGAAAAAATTGATAATGTACTCTATAGCGCTAATGAGAATTTTTATTTCTAAAGAAATAAGGTAACCCAAAATTCCCCCTAAAAAAGCCCCTAAGGAGCTGATGATTGATCCTTGGATTAAAAAAATCTGGACTAAATGACTTGCTTTCATGCCAATGGTTTTTAAAATGCCGATTTCTCGTTTCCGCTCAACAATCATTACTAACTGAGAACTAGTAACATTAAAAACTGCCACTAATAAAATTAACGACATGATTAAATACATAAGGGTTTTTTCTAAAGTTAAAGCTTTAAAAAAGTTGAAATTGATTTCTTGCCAAGTGTAAAAGCTATAATCTTTTCCGTACTTTTCTACTAGTTTGTTTTTAAGTTTATCGATTTGCCAAACGTTATCTATCTTAACATCAATAGATTTTACTTGGTTGGGCCTACGAAATTTTTTCTGTAAGGTTTTGAGAGATACATAAATAACTCCAATATCAAAATCTTGAAAGCCAGTTTCGAAAGTTCCCTTCACTACTGTAGTAATCGGAGTGGGTTGGATATTAAGCGACAAAGAGTTTTTTTCAACTACGAAAAGTTTTAGTCGGTCATTCGGCTTAATGAAGTAATTGCTTGCTAGTTTTTCTCCTATTAAAGTGGAGTAGGTTTTCGCTAAATCCCTTTCTCCTCTTTTGATAGTAAATAGTTCGCCCATTTCTTGGTCATCGGTAAAAGACGTTTCATCAACTCCTCTTACTAGTATGGGCTCAAAGTTATTGTAAAACTGGGCCATGCCCTGAACTTCAATATAGGGGACAGCCGAAACAATTTCTGAGTTTTCTTCTTTTAAATCTTTTATAAAATTTTGATAATCTTTAATATAAGTGTTGTCGTCTTTGGTGATAACTAAATGCCCCTTTACCCCTAATATTTTTGTTTTAATCTCTTCTTGAAATCCCACCAAAACCGAGAGTACAATAATAGGCACCATAACTCCTAGACTAATTCCTAGAATAGAAATAATTGTCATTAATGAAAAATTTGATTTTTTATTCTTAGGCTTTAAAAACCTAGTGCTAATCAAAAATTTCACTTTCATTTTTTGATGTATATTAAGTTATATACTGAAGAAAAGTAGAATAGAGTATTTTTTTAGAAAAAAATTCATCCTAAACTAATAAAACTAGTTATTTTTAGTAGCTTTTATTAGTTTAGGATATAAAAAACCTGTTAATAAATAAAAAAAATAATGTTTTTACTTTTTAATTAATTTCCTCTGTGTTAGGCTGGGTGGTAGTTTCGGCAGGAGAATTTTCTGTTTCATTACCAGCATTAACGCTTGATCTTTTTATTCTTCTTAGTTGTTTAAAGTTTTCAAATAATTTGCTGTAATCTTCGCTGATATTATTATACCTGCTTTCGTTGATTCTCCAAACTGCTTCATCATTAATGTAATCTTCATCATTGGTGTCGTCTTCAACAATTTCAAAAGCATTTGCTTTATTATAAACAACTTTTATCCAGCTAACGTAAGTAATAAAATCGCCACCTTCATCTTCCCCATTTCTAAAAAATTCAATGGAATCTAACCTTATTGAAGGAAGAATTCTAGGATAAACCGGAGGAACCGAAAAATTACTACGCCTTATGTCTCTTAAGATATTTTTGTTTTCCCATTCTACTTCTTCCCAACCATAAAAATACAAATTCCCTAAATTATAGGTAGTTTTTTTACCGTTGATGTCTTGTAGGATAACCAATAGTTTATGGGGGAAATATCTTCCGGCTATTTTGACGATTATCTTTCTAAGCTCTTTGACGTTTTTGACTACTCCAATGCTATCTTCTGGAGTTAAAGCTTCAAAAATAAAATTCCTTGGTGGTTTTATTAAAGCATAACCATTATGGGGATATTCAGGGAAGTTTACTCGAACCCCTAGATGATTATTTTGGCCTTTGTCTTTGACATTTTTTGTGAAAGATAATTGTCGATTGGCAACAAAATCAGAAGAACTATTAAGCTCAACTAACCAGTTGTCGTTTTGAAATAAGTAATCTTCTTTATTTTGCTCACCTGTTTGGTTAAAATCAATTAATGTTGCTTCGAAACCTTGCCCTTCATCACCTGGGTTAGTTGGGTTAGAAGATTCGGCAGTTTGAGCAACTAAAAAAGAAGATAAAAAAACTAAAAAAACTATTATGTTTATTTTTTTTATTAACATTGTCATTACCTCATTTATTTAGTGTTCTTTACAAATAATTTGCTATTTAATTGTTTTTTCATCATAATGATAAATTGAATAGTTATTATTGTCAAGTTTTATTGGCATTAAAACTATAAAAAATTATAGTTGTAATTGAATGGTTAATTTATTGAAAGTAGTAAAATTTTTAATAAATTTTCAATTAAACTAATATTTTATAACTTTCGCCTATAAAAATATAGTGTAATTATATTATTAATAAAATAAGAAAATGAAAAAAAAACATTTTTTTATAATCATCATCATAACAATCGCGTTTAGTTGCTCTAGTCAGCAGTATAATAAAAAAAATCATTCTCAAAATCTTCAAGCCCTTTTTTTAAATAAAGAGTTTAAAAAAGCTAGTGATTTATTAAAAAAGCAAATTAGATCAGCTCCGCAAAAAGATAGGTTGCTTTATTTATTGGAAATAGGTGCCCTTTTTCACTCCATCAACTCCTGGGAGAAAAGCAATCTCGCTTTATTGGAAGCCGAAGAAATTTTAGACAATACTTATAAAAGCATTTCTCAGGATATTAAGGGTTATTTTCTCAACGAATCTCAAAAAAATTACCGCCCAGAAGTATTTGAGAGAATTTTAGTTAAACTCTATATTGCTTTGAATTTTTTATTTTTAGAGAAGCGGGAAAAAGCTTTAAGGTATTTTCAGAAGATTTCGCTTGATCAACGAATTATAAGAGATAGTGACAGTAGTTATCAGCAAAATACTTTAGCTAGGTACCTGTACGCTATTTTAGCTGAGTCACTAGGCTATTATAACCAAGCTAGGGTGCAGTATAATAATTTACTGGCAAGCAAATATCGAGAAGACGAGATAAAAGCCAACTTACTACACTTAGCGCAAAAAGAAAAAGACTTTGAAAATATAGAGAAATTTAGTAATTATACTAATACTTTAGCCTTTTACAGCACGAATCTTAATGTTACTAATTCTTTAGAAGGCTATGGAGAATTAGTGATTATTTATGAATATGGGGTGGCCCCTTATAAGAAAAGTAGGGGTAGAATTGGCAATGACCCTAATTTTATGCCTTTTTTACAGACGAGTTACCTATTAGCCATCGCTAGGAATAATAGTTTAGCCATTGCTGATACCTCTGTTTTACTGCAATTTATCAAAAGCTCAGAAAACCCCATCCCAGTTTATACGCTAAAAGAAAATTATAACGATAATCCAAGCCTAACTTTTAATTTAAATGAAGGAAATTTTTCTACTAGGCTTACTGATGACTACCATAAGGTAGTTATTCAAAACTACAACCAAAACTACAACCGTTATGTAACGGCTAATGTTAGTAAGATTTTTAGTAAAATAATGATAGCCTCGCTTAGTAGTGAGGTGATTAATCAAACAACGGGGAATGCTTATTTGGGGCTGCTTTCTAGTCTTTTTTCTGGAGCAATGATCTCGGCTAGTATTAAAGCAGATTTAAGGTCCTGGAGCTTGCTTTTTAAAAGTGTGCAATTAAAACGACTCCGCTTGGCTCCCGGAGATTATAACTTTTTTATTGAAAATGATTTAAACTATCGTTATCTAAATTTATCTTCTAAAAGCATTGCCATTGAAAAAGGCAAAACGGTTTTTCTTAAAGTAAGAGGTTTTTAGTGAAAAAAATTTATTGCAAGACTCTTAATAAAGGAGAAAAAAAACAGATAACGGAATTACTTGCTAAGAAAAATACTATTAGGCTGCAGCAAGTGCACGGAAATAAAATCTTGGCTTTAAAAGGGAATAAAAGTTTAGTAAAATATTATCAAGGTGAATTAGGTAGAGAATACGATGGGGTTATCACAGATCAAGAAAACCTTTATCTAACGATTAAGCACGCGGATTGTTGCCCGGTCTTTCTCTATAGCGAAGATAAAACAATTATTGGGATGCTCCATTGTGGCTGGCGCTCGGTTCAAAAAGGAATTATTGAAGAAACTAGAGAAATTTTAAAAAAAAAATTCCAAATTAACCAAAAAATTTTCTTTTCCTTAGGTCCGGCTATTTGTCAAAAGTGCTACGTTGTTGGGGAAGATTTAGTAAAAGAGTTTGTGATTATTATTAAACAATACCAGCTTAATGGAAAAAATTACTTTATTTCTAAAGAAAATAATCTTTTTTTTGATTTAAAAAAGATTATTCGCGACATTAGTGTAAAAAATGGATTTTATTTTCAAAAAAGCTCTCGCATATGCACTTTAGAGCATGATGATTATTTTTCTCATCGAGAAAATAAAACGTTAGGAAGAAATATTAGTTTTATTGTTAAAAAATAACTTTTTTTATTGAGAAATCTTTACTATAATAAAAGCTATAATATATATTATACTTGCTAGTACCAAAACTTGTTGGTGCTAAAATTATCCTTAAGGATCCCTATGAAATATCTAAAACACTTAAAATATTTGTATTCATTCCCAGTTCTATTAGCTATCATCGTGCTTTGTATTACTTTATGGATTAACCAACTAGATGAAGAAAACGATGATTTTAACATATTTTCTACTTTTGAAAATGTTTTAATGGATTTGCGTTTTAATCTTCGCGAAGGAGTTGTGCAGGATATTGATTATGATAACAATCTTTTTATTTCTCAGGAAAGCAAAGTCATAACTATCGATCAAGAAGCCTTGACTAAAATTGGTAAGTGGCCTTGGAGTCGTAATGTGCATGCGGAATTTCTCAATAAAGTTCAGAAATTTTCTCCTAAATTAGTTCATCTTGATATTTTATTTAGCCTAGAAGAAGAAGTTCCGATTAATAAAAATGAGACTAAAGAAAACATTCAAACTATAAAGCGTTACTTTAAAAAACTAGATGATGAGTTTGCAGAAGCACTTAAAAAAAACGATAATGTCTATATTGATCAGTACTTGCTCTATGACCAAATCCCGGTTTTTGATGAAGAATATTTGAATAGATTAAAACTAAATGAAGAAAAACTGAAAAAACTAGCCGTCAAACCGGATTATAAAATTACCTCACCAGTTTATCGTTATACGGATCCCTTAGTAGAAAAATTTTTTGTTAACGCTAATTTAGGTATTATTAATGCCATACCCGACCACGATGAAATCCTTAGAAAAGCCACTTTAATTTTTCCCTATCAAGATGCTGACAAGAAAATCTATTATTTATCCTCGCTTTTTTTAGAGTTAGTTAAAGATTATTTTCTTATTGAAAATGAGAATATCAAAGTTGGTAAAGAATTTTTAGTATTAGAGAATGCTCTTGTCCCAAAGCTAGAGAAAGAAACTAAAAATCCCTTAGTAGAGTTGGTTGATATGAGTGCTATAAAAAATAAAATCCATTCTTTTAGGCAAAAAAAATATGACAATAATTTATTTAATTTATTTGTTATTTTATTTAATACCACGTATAAAAACGATTCGTTTAAAACTCCAGATTATCCAATAAAGTTAATTAAAATTGCTGAAGATAAATATGAATTACTAAACGGGAAGGAAATTTTCGATGCGGCCCTAGCTTTAGATTCTAAAAAAATTAAAATCATTTTTTATGAAAAAAATAATATTACTGTCCCTTTGGTAAAAAATAAAGATGGCAACCCGTATGCTATGAATATTAATTACGCCAACCGCGAAGAAGTGACTATCATTACTGAAGAAAACCAAGAAAATAAAAGATTATACCCAACTCAAAGTTATGCGGATGTTTATTTTCAGACTTTTCTGCCCGATTTGCCGAATGCAGCAGAAGCTGGAGAAGATTTTTTAATTGAAGATAATTTAGAAATAAAAAAGTGGTTTAATGATTTTGTGGCTAATAAAAGGAATGAGATTGTTAAGTATGTGTTTGACCGAGAAAATTCGACTGATATTAATTTAGTGTTTGATTATGTTCTTAATGAAAATCTTTATGATGGGGCTTTCTTTTTTTATGATTTATTCCTTAATCAAGAAAATCAAGAAAAATATCCATTTGATGAAAAAAAATATAAAGATTTTCTAAATTCTTTTTTTATTCAAAATAGATTAATCCTTAATCACCCTTTACAAAATACTTTAGCTTTAAGCCATCCTTTGTTAAATGATTTTTTATTGAACGAAAAAGTAGTCATTGATTCTTTAATTAACGAATACATTAATAACTATAGTCAATTCTACAATAAGATTCTTTTGGTGGGGGCTTTTGCCCCGGGGATGGCAAGGGATGTGCATAAGACCACTTATGATGAAATGTTTGGGATAACGACTATTTTAAATGTTGTTAACACAATGATTAAACAAAATTTTTTGATTAATTCCACCAAAAATCAGTTGTATATAGCGATGTTTTTTGCTTGTTTCTTTTTTTCTTTGAGTTACTCGGCTTTAAAAAATTATTGGAAATATATATTCTTTGCTATTTTTAGTTTTTTAATTTTTATTTTCTCGGTTTTTTTGTTTGAAGAATACAGCTTTTTATTAAATACCACTCCTTTTTTATTTGCGAATTTAACCATTTTTACGGTAGTTACGCTTTATAGTTTATTGTACGAAGAGAGGGATAAAAAATACCTTAAAGAAATGTTTTCTAACTATTTAGCTCCTGAGGTAATTGACACGATGTACCAGTCCAAGCAGTCCATCAAGCTGGGCGGGGATGAAAAAAATATTACTGCTTATTTTACCGATATTCAAGGGTTTTCTTCTTTTTCGGAAATCCTTACTGCCGAGCAATTGGTAGAATTACTGAACGAATACTTAGGAGCAATGACTGATATTTTGTTAGAGCAAGGAGGAACTTTAGATAAATATGAGGGGGATGCGATAATTGCTTTTTATGGGGCCCCACTTGAGGTGGAAGATGCTGCCTTTAAGGCGTGTAAAACAGCTATTTTAATGCAAGAGAAACTTAAAAGATTAACCAAAAAATGGGAAAGCGAAAAAACTAATGATCCTAATCGCATAAGAAAGAAAATTAGTGAAAAAGACTGGAATAGAAATGATAAATGGCCTAAGATAGTCCATAGTATGAAAATGAGGATAGGTATTAATTCAGGCAATATTGTAGTGGGGAACATGGGCAGTGAAAAGCGAAAAAACTACACCATGATGGGGGATGATGTAAACTTAGCGGCGCGCTTAGAATCAGCGGCTAAACAATACGGGATTTATTCCGTTGCTAGTAATAATACTTTCGAGCAAAAATGGATAAAAGATGGCCAAGAAGTAACGGTTAAAGATTTTTTTAACTACCGTCTCATCGATAAAATAGTGGTAGTGGGAAAAGAAGAGCCGGTTTCTTTGTTTGAGATAGTCGCTTTAAAAGAAAAAACAACAAAAGAAGAAGAAGCGCTAATTGAAGTTTTTAACCAAGGGATGAAGGCTTATTTAAAAGCTGATTTTAAAAAAGCCATTACTTATTTTAAAGAATCGGATAAATTAGAGAGGTATCCTAACCAAAAGATTACTCCTTCTAAAGTGCTAATCAATAGATGCGGGGAATACATTAAAAATCCTAACTTAATAAATTCTAAAAAATGGGACGGAGTTTATGTACTAACTAGTAAGTAGTTAGGGCAATTTATTTTTATGGCAATTAATCATTTTGAATTACCAACTACCACCAATGTTCGCCTCATTGATAAAATCGAGGGGGTTTATATTGCAGAGGGGGCGAAAGTTATCGGTAATGTTAGCATCGGAAAATTCTCTTCCCTTTGGTATAATAGCGTTGTGCGCGGGGATATTAATCGCATCACTATTGGGGAAAAAACTAATGTTCAAGATAATAGTGTTATTCATATTGCTAATGATCAGCCTACCATCATTGGAGATAACGTTACCATTGGACATAATGCCATTATTCACGGGTGTACTATCGAAGATGGAGTTTTGATCGGTATGGGAGCAATTATTTTAAATGGAGCCGTTATTCAAAAAGGGTCAGTGATTGCTGCTGGCACGCTTATAAAAGAAAAAGAAGTTGTTCCTCCTTTTTCGCTTTACGTGGGGGTTCCAGGGAGAAAAATAAAAGCTTTAAGCGAAGAAAGTTATAATAACAACCTTGGCTGGGCTGAGAAGTATTATCAATTATCTCTTAGGCATCAGAAAAAATAAAAAGAACATTTTATTGAAAATATAAAATTTATGATAACGAAAATATGAAAAAAATTTTGCCTAAAATTATTATAGTTGCGACTATTACGATGATTATTTATCTTTTTAATCGATATGAGCTCGCTGATTATCTCACTTTAGATTATATCAAAACTAATCAAGAAAGATTCAATACCCTTTATGAAGCCAGCCCTCTTTTTTACATTGCCGGATTTTTTATTATTTACGTTATTATGACTGCTATTTCTTTACCGGGAGCTGTTATCCTAACGCTTTTATCCGGGGCCTTGTTTGGTTTAGTTATTGGGACAATTGTGGTTTCTTTTGCTAGCAGCATAGGGGCCAGCTTAGCTTTTTTAATTTCTAGGTTTTTATTAAAAGATTTTTTTCAAAAAAAGTTCCGTAATTTTTTTGAAAAAATTAATCAAGGAGTTGAAAAAGAAGGCAAGTTTTATCTCTTCACTTTACGGCTTATCCCAGCTTTCCCTTTTTTTATTATTAACGTGGTGATGGGATTAACGAAAATTGATTTGAAATCTTTTTATTGGGTAAGCCAGTTAGGGATGCTTTTAGGTACTGTCGTTTATGTCAATGCGGGAGCTAGCTTAGCAAACGTTAATAATTTAAGCGATATTTTATCTTTTAACATTATTATTTCTTTTGTTTTGATTGGGATATTTCCCATTATCACTAAAAAAGTATTAGAATTTTATAATAAAAAAAAGCAAGGATGAATTATGAGTAAATTCATTAAACCTAAAAAATTCCAGTACAACCTGGTTGTCTTAGGGGCTGGTTCTGGTGGTTTGGTTGCTTCTTATATTGCCGCTACGGTTAAGGCTAAAGTGGCGCTAATTGAAAAAAATGCAATGGGAGGAGATTGCCTTAATACGGGTTGTGTTCCTAGTAAAGCGCTCATTCGTTCAGCTAAAGCGGTTAACGAATTTAAAAAAGCTAGTAAACTGGGGATTGACGGGGCGAAGTATAAGGTGAATTTTAAAAAAGTTATGGAAGGGGTGAAGCAAGCTATTAAAAAAATTGCCCCTAATGATTCGGTCGAAAGGTACTCTAAGCTAGGGGTGGAGTGCTTTGAAGGGGAAGGAAAAATTTTATCCCCTTGGGAAGTAGAAGTTACCTTGAAAAATAAAACCAAAATGGTTTTAACGACGAAAAGCATTATCCTAGCTACTGGGGCGAGTCCTTTTGTTCCTCCTATCCCTAACCTGAAGAAAGTAAAATACTTAACCTCTGATAATTTATGGGGGATTAAGGAGCTTCCGAAAAAATTAGTAGTTTTAGGGGGTGGCCCAATTGGCTCGGAGTTGGCTCAGGCATTTGCCCGGCTTGGCTCTAAAGTAACTCAAATTGAAATGATGAATAGAATAATTAAAGTAGAAGATCAAGAGGTTTCTGCTTTACTAGAAGAGGAATTTAAAAAAGATGGGGTTAGTGTTTTGACTAATCATCAGGTTATTGGATTTGCTACTGCTAATTCACTTATTGTGGAATATTTTGACCATACTGGCAAAGCAAAAACTAAAAAGATTAACTTCGATAAAATTTTAATAGCGGTAGGTAGAAAACCTAACCTTAAAAACTACGGGTTAGAAAAACTTAAGATAAAAACAAGAAAAAATGGCACGGTTAAAGCTAATGATTTTATGCAAACTAATTACCCTAATATTTTTGTTTGTGGGGATATCACCGGGCCTTATCAGTTTACCCATATAGCTAGTCATCAGGCTTGGTTCGCTGCGGTGAATGCTTTATTTGGTAAGATTAAAAAGTTCAAAGTAGACTATTCGGTTATCCCTTGGTGCACTTATACTGACCCCGAAATAGCTAGGGTAGGGATTAATGAGCAAGAAGCTCGTGAGCAAGGGATAAGGTTTGAAGCTACTACTTTCCCTTTAGAGGAGTTGGACCGGGCTATTACCGATAGATCAAATATTGGTTTTATTAAAGTTATCACCCCCAAAAATAGCGATAAAATACTAGGGGCTACGGTGGCTCATGCCCAGGCTAGTACGATGATTTTAGAATTTGTTGCTGCTATGAAAAATGGCTTTGGCCTTAACAAGATTTTATCGACTATTCATATTTATCCTTCTTTAGGGGAAGCTAATAAATACGTAGCTGGGCACTGGAAAAGAAAAAATGTTAATCCAATTATTTATTCCTTGGTTAAAAAATATCAAGATTGGATGAGATCCTAGTTCAGCGTTTTTATTAAATACTAAATTATTTTCAATTTATAGTACTCCTTTTTAAGAATGGATAGAATTCTCCCAATATCATAATATAATATTTCTATGTGGTATCTTCCTCTTTTAGAAAAAGGGCTCATCCCCGACACTGTTTTAAAACTAATCATTAAAATTTTAAACCGCCAAAAACTTCAGTCTTTAAAAAGTTCTACCGTTAAAGAAAATGAATTTCTGCAGCAGCAAATTGCTCTTTTAAAAGAAAGTCCTTTAGCCATTAAAACCGACAGTGCTAATCAGCAGCATTACGAAGTTCCTGCTGAATTTTTCACCTATGTTTTAGGAGAAAATTTGAAATACAGTAGCGCTTACTGGGAAAAAAATTACGCGGTTTCTCGTGACTTAGATCTTGCGGAAAAGAAGATGCTTTCCCTTTATAGCCAAAGAGGAGAATTTACTAATGGGCAGAAAATCTTAGAGTTAGGCTGCGGGTGGGGATCGCTGACTTTTTTTCTAGCGCAACATTTTCCTAAATCTAAAATAACAGCGGTTAGCAACTCCAAAGTGCAGAAAGCTTTCATTGTTAAAAAAGCCAAAAAACTTAAAATAAAAAATATCCAGGTGATTACCGAAGACATTAACCGCTTAAAGTTAAAAGAAAAGTTTGATAGGATAGTTTCGATTGAAATGTTTGAGCATTTAAGGAATTATAAAATGCTTTTCGAGAGATTAAATAATTGGCTTAAAGCCGATGGGAAATTGTTTATTCATATTTTTTGTCATCAAAAATACACTTACCCTTTTGAAGTGAAAGACAGTTTTGATTGGATGAGCAAGTATTTTTTTAGCGGAGGCATTATGCCTAGTAAAGAACTTTTCCTCTACTTCGCGGCCCCTTTAAAATTAGAAAAAATGTGGCTAGTAAATGGTGAGCATTACGCTAAAACCGCAGAAGCCTGGCTTTATAAGCACGATGCTAGCCAAGAAAAAATTCAAGCTCTTTTTAAGGGGCATTACCAGGAAGAAGCGAAAAAATACTTTTATTTTTGGAGGATATTTTTTTTAGCGGTAAAAGAGCTTTTTGCTTATGACAAGGGAAATGAATGGTTGGTTGCCCATTATTTGTTTTCTAAAAAATAAAAATGAAAAAACCAAATGAAGAAATTAAAAATTTTATTAGCTTTTTTACTCTTGCCTTTATGGGGCGTATCTGAAAATTTCGATAAAGGAGAACAAAAAATTATGTTAGCTCGCGAAAAAAAAACCATTGATTTTTTTGAAAAACTTTCGATTGACACCATTGATTTGGTGGATGAATTTTATGATCCCAATGCCACCTTTTTGGATCCACTAGGAGAGCATCAAGGGGCTGAAAGCATCAAAAAATATTACCGCACTTTGTATAAAAACGTTATTAGCATTCACTTCGTTTTAGATAAGCAAACCATCGCTAAAGACACTCATATCTTGCCTTGGACTATGTATTTAAAAGCTAACGGACTTAATGGCGGCGAAGAAATAGTCGTAACGGGAATATCCAAAATAATTTTTTCTAAAAAGAATCAAGTGATTTATCATCGTGATTATTTTGATATGGGGGAGTTTGTTTATGAAAGAATTCCCGTGCTTAAAAGCATCATTGCCTTTATTAAGAAAAAACTTAAAAGTGATTAAATAGTTTAACTGGAAATGAAAAAATTAGTAAGTTGCTTTTAGTCTCATTTTTTAATTAAATCGACAAAAAGTTTTCCTAACTCTTCAAGCGAAGTAATGACCTTACTCTGGTTTTGAGAAAAAAAGTATTTTTTAAATTTTTCTAGATCTTCTCGAAGGTTAATCACCACATACTCATAGTTGTTTAAAAGTCCTTGAGCTAATGCGCTTATTTCTTCTGGGGTTAATTGGGTAGTTAGTTTAAAAAGAACAAACGGCACTTGAGAATATGCTTTTTTTAATTCTTGAATAACCTTTTGGTTGGGTTTAAGGGTAAGAGTTAATGCTTCGCTAGAAGAGATTTTACGCTTCGCTTTATTTGCCGAAGAAAAATCGCTTACCGCCGCTAACGAAAGGAATAAGGAAAATTGAGCGTTGTTTTTTTTAAAAATAGCCAAGCATTTTTTTTGATAATCTTCATAACTTTCATAAAAATCTACTTCTTCCAAAAAAGTTGGCAATGTTTTTTTTAAAGATATGGGTGCTAATAGATAAGGGTTTAATCCTGAGTAAAAAAACTGCTCCCCTAAAGCTATTCCCGTGCTGCCAGTGGCGTGATTGCTAATAATCCTAATGGGATCAATATAACTAGGAACTGCCCCCGTGGTAATAAAAACCTTTTTGGGGACTTGCCATTGGTTTTTATTACGGTGGTAGTGATGAAGTACTTGGGCTACTATGTAGTGATGGTCGGGGATTTTTATTTTCTTTTCTGCTAAAGAACTTTGAGAGATTAAAAAAGTAGCATTATGGCTTTCTAGTTTTTTTATGCTTTCTTTTAAAAAAGGATTACTGGCTAAAGAGTTATGCATGGCTGGGAAAAACAGAAATGGTATTTTTTTTTGAGCTTGGTTTACCCCTAAAATACTTTGAGCTAGAGTGGTGAGAGGATTATCGGCAATCCCATTAGCGATTTTATTAATAACGTTTAAACTAGCAGGGGCGATGAGAAGTAAATCAACGGAGAAAATATGCTCAGCCCCTCCACTTAGAGTAGTAATGACTTTTTCAGCACTAGCCCAGGCAAGGGCTTTTTCACCAATAAATTTGAGACTTTCATCAGTTGGGAAAACCAGCACACGGGCCTGATAACGACGAAGCTCTCTAATAATTTTAATACTTTGGGTAGCGGCGATACTCCCACTAATTCCCAAGGCGATGGTTTTATTTTTTAAAAAATTACCCTTAAATTCTACTTGTAAATCTTGATTCAATAGCTCTTAAGATTTTTTTCTTGAGAAAAAGGTTGAAGCCGTGGGCGTAAACGACTTTTATAAACGGCTAGATTGTCTTTTTGAGGAGGGCGTTTTCGTCTTTTTTTTTGTTCTTCTAAAGGCAGTTTGATAATTTCTTGGCAGCGAGTGGAGCAACAGTTATCCATTTTAGCCTTACACTTAGCGCACTGAATGAAGAGTAAGTGGCAGTCGTCATTTGCACAGTTCGTATGAGTGTCGGCAGGAGCATTGCATTGGTGGCATCTAGCAATAACTTCTTCACTCACCCTTTCGCCTAAACGATCGTCAAAGACAAAATTTTTCCCTTTAAAATAATTAGGTAAATTTGCTTTTTTTACCTCGTGAGCATAATTTATAATCCCACCTTTTAGCTGATTGACATCTTTAAACCCTGCTTGGGCTAAAAAAGCACTAGCTTTTTCACAGCGGATACCACCTGTGCAGTATAAGATTAGCTTTTTTTCTTTGCTGTTTTCAATTTTTTTTAAGGTAGTTAGCAATTCCGGGAGTAACTCGCGGAAAGTGTCGCTATCAATGGTAAGGGCATTTTCAAAGTGCCCTACTTCGGTTTCATAGTGGTTACGCACATCAATGACTAGGGTATTCGGGGAGTGGAAATGCTTGTTGAACTCTTTTGCTGAAAGGGACTGCCCTTTTAAAGAAAAATCTAAGTTTTCGCTGATCCCATCCGCTACGATTTTTTCTCTGATTTTAATTTTTAATTTATAAAAAGAATAGTACCTTTCTTCTAAAGCAAACCGAAAAGAAATTTTTTCGCCAAAAGGGAAGGTATTAATCACTTTTTCGAATGCTAAAAAATTATTTTCGGGCACCGAAATTTGAGCATTAATCCCTTCTTTAGCTAAGTAAATTCTTCCTAACACTTGGAGACTGATTAGCTTTTCATAGAAGTTATTGCGAATGGTTGATAGATCATCTAAGGGGAAGTAGCGATAAAAGCTTAGAGTTTTTCGCTTTTCTTTATCTTTTAAAATTTGGTCTTTTAAAATTTTTTTGTCAATGCGATTAACTAAAAACATAATGGTAAATTATAGCATAATATCTCCTTTTTTCGATTTGTTAGGTTAAGGAATTTTGTATAAAAGTTGCAAAATAATCTCTAAATTTTTGAAAAAATTAAAAATAATGGTATAATTATTCAATAAAATTATGAGTGAAACAAGCCAAAATTTAAAAGAGAACAAAACACAATCTACTTCTGGTACTAGAAAAACGGAGAATAAACCTTATAAAGGGAAAAAAAGTTTTTTTAGAAATAAAAATTTTTTTTTCGTTAAGAAGAAATGCTATTTTACCAAAAACAAAATCACCTATATTGATTTTAGAGATATTGATTTACTAAGAAGGTTTTTAAAAAAAAGTGGGCAAATTATTTCTAATAGAATTACTGGAGTTACGAATATCAATCAAAGGAAATTAGCTAAAGCGGTTAAACGAGCTCGCTTTATGGGCTTGCTTCCACTTAGAGGAATTCTTCCTAGCAATAGGCCTTTTAATAAAAATTTTTCTAATGACTATAAAAAAAATAGAAATATGGAAAGGGATGGTGCTCCGACTAAACCAGAAAAAAAAGTGGATAGTGCTGAGCCTTCAAATGAGAATAAGCAAAGCGAAATAGTGAATAATCAACCTGACATAAAAACCGATATAACTCAAGGAGAAAATAATGGCTAAGAAAGGAGTAAATAGAGAAGTAATTCGATTAAAAAGTTCAGCTAGTAGTCATTTTTATTCTACTTTTAAAAACAAGAAAAATTCTCCTGATAAATTAGAAGTGAAAAAGTATGACCCTATCGTGAGAAAAAGGGTTGTGTATAAAGAAGCAAAATAATTATGGCTAAAAAATGCATTTTAACTGGCAAGCGAACTAGGGTAGCGAATAACGTTTCGCACGCGAATAATAAAACTAAAAGAAAGCAAAAGCCTAATATTAAAACTAAAAAAATCTTTATCCCTAGTCTAGGGAAACACTTTAGAATCAAACTTTCTACTAAGGCAATTAAAAGCATTAGCAAGTCAGGAATTAACAAGTTTTTAAAGAAAAAAAATCTCAAAGCCGAGCAATTAATCTTGCACTAGTTTTGTTTTTTTGATTGCTTTTGAAAAAGCATCTTTTCCCCTTTCTCTTTTTCTTCCTTTCGTTTACTTCTTGTAAGACTTTAGATTTGTTTCATCTTGCTTTAGAAGGGCGAGATCTCATTAAAATAACCACCATCGGAACTGATTCTATTGATTTAAAAGCGTTAGATAAAGTGGAGCTGAAAGGCTTTTCTATTAGTGATTATTCTCATCCATTAGTGCAAAAGCATGTGCGTAATTACGTTTTATACAGTAAGCCTATTCTAGAAAAAGTTCTAGAAAGAGGCAGTCAATATCTTCCTATGATTGAAAAAATTTTTAAAGCTAATGGAATACCTTTGGATTTAAGCTACTTGCCAATTATTGAAAGTGGCTTTAATCCTTTCGCTCATTCGCATGCGGGAGCCAAGGGTATTTGGCAGTTTATCTATAATACTGGCATCCTTTATAAATTAAAAGCCGACTATTGGCATGATGATCGTCAAGACGTTTACCGCTCAACGGTGGCGGCGGCTTATCACCTAAAATATTTGTATAAAAACTTAGAAGATTGGTTATTAGTTTTAGCAGCGTATAATGCTGGTTTAGGGAAGATTTCTACTGCCATTAAAAGATATGGAACGAGGAACTACTGGGAGCTTATCAAGTATGACTACATTAAACCGGAGACGAAAAATTATGTGCCGAAGTTTATTGCTGCTACTATCATTGCGAAAAACACTAAAAAATATAATATCCAGTTTCAAAAAAAACCTTTGCCAGAACTAGTTTCTCACACGGTAGCAGATGCTACTGAAATTGCTTTACTGGCTAAGGCAGCTAATGTTAGTTTAAGAGATTTTAAAAGTTATAATACTTCCCTTACCAAGTGGATAACTCCTCCAAGTAAGCGCTATCCTATTTATTTCCCCAAAGATAAATTAACGATTTTTAAAGATAATTTTTCTAAGATTCCTTTAAGTGAAAGAGTGACTTTTAGAACTTATTTCGTCAAAGTGGGAGATAATTTAACTAAAATTTCTAAGCGGTTTAATATCCCCATCAACCCTATTGCTGAGATTAATAACTTCACTACGCTTAATGACATTTTTGCAGGAAGGAATATTATTATCCCCATTAGAGGGCTTAAAAAAGCTAAAGACCATGACCAAAAAAGCACGATTACTAAAAAAAATCTAAAAAGGAATTTAACCAACCCGGCGAATGTGTTTATTTACGTTTTAGGAGACCAAGAAACCCTTTACGATGTTGCGCTTAAATTTAAAGTTAGCTTAACGGACATTATGCAGTGGAACGGTTTGAAATCAGCGCTGGCCTTACAGAAGAACCAAATGCTGATTATAAAAAAATTATAGGAGAAATTAAAAATGAATAACAACGAAAAAAACAACCAACATAAAAATTACCCATCGGAAAATCCCAACCATCTTGAGGAAGAAAAATATCACTTTAATGTTACTTTTTTAAAAGTTATGGTAATCCTAGTTTTTTCGGTTTTGCTGTATCAACTTTATAATTTACAAATCATTAATGGGGCAACTTATAAAGAACGAGCACTCAACAATAAAAAGCATGTGGTGAAAATCCCAGCTTATCGAGGGGAAGTTTTTTCTGGAGAAGAAGAAGAGAAAATTGTCGAAAATCTTCCAGCATATTCTCTTTTTATTGTCCCTAAAGTTTTTTATGATTTGAAAAAAAATCAGGGGGAATTGGATAAGGCTTTAAATGCTCTAGAAGAAAAATTCGATTTATCCAAAGAAAAAGTTATAAAAGTTTTAGAGAGAAAAAAAGTTAATCCCTTTACCCCAGTTTTGGTTCGAGAAAATATCGATAAAAAAACAATATTTTACCTATCGGAAAATGCCGAAAATTTTCCCGGCTTAATTTTTGCTAATTCTATCAAACGCAATTATCTCAAAGGCGAAAATTTCGCTCACGTTACCGGGTATCTTCAAAGGATTAATGCTCGAGAATATCAGGCTAAAAAAGACCAAGGGTATTATATCGATTCGTTTATTGGCAAGCAAGGAGTAGAATCTTCTTTTGATCAAGAGCTCCGAGGAAGGACTGGTTTTAAAATTCAAATTATGGATGTAAAAAAACGAGTTAAGGAAGAAATTAACAACGAAGACAACAGCCCTATCCCGGGGCATAACATTTATCTGACCATTGAGCCTCGCATTCAAAACTTGTTAGCTAATGTGATGAAAAATTACATTGGGGGGGTTATTGTGACTAGGGTTGCTGATGGGGAGGTTCTAGGGTTGTATAGTAGTCCTAGTTATGATCCTAATATTTTTTCTGGAAAATTAGCTAAAGAAGAATTCCAAAAGTTAATTGACAATAAAGACAATCCCTTTTTTAATCGAGTAATTCAAGGCGAGTATCCTCCTAGTTCTATTTTTAAATTAGTCATGGCGTTAACGGCCTTGGATAATCCTAATATTAGTTTTAACACCAAACACTACTGCGAAGGTGGGTTAAGGATAGGGGGGCAGTATTTTAAATGTACAGCTTACCATGGACTGCAAGATTTTACTTCAGCTATTGCTAATTCTTGTAATGTTTTTTTTTATAAATTAGGTATCGATATTGGTCCTAATAGTATTTATCGCAGTGCCAAAACCTTTTTTAATTTAGGTGAATTAGAGCAAATTGATCTCCCTTTTGAAAAAAAAGGCCGGGTGCCTTCGCAGAAGTGGAAGATAGAAAGGATTGGTAATTTTTGGTGGGACGGGGACACAGCTAACCTTTCTATTGGCCAGGGATTTAGTCTAGTAACTATTCTCCAAGTAAACACTATAACTGCGGCTATTGCTAATAATGGGATTGCCTATAAACCTCATCTAGTGAAAAAGCTGTATGATTTGAACTTAGAAAAAGAGACAATTATTGAAAAAAATGTTTTAGTTAATCTCCCATTTTCTCAGCTGAACATTAAACGTATTCAAAACGCTATGCGTCAGGTAGTCAGGTGGGGAACAGCTAGTCGAATTGATAATAAAAAAGTTATTATTGCTGGAAAAACCGGAACAGCGGAAGTCTCTAAAAACCAAGAAACTCATGCGTGGTTTACTGGTTATGCCCCTTATGGAGATAGTCAGGAAAAAGTGGTCATTACGGTTTTATTAGAGCATGGAGGTTTTGGGGGGGTGTTGGCCGCTACTTTTGCTAGGGCTATTTTAGATGGAATTTTTTTAGGGAAAGATCCTAATCTCACCATTAAAGAAATCCTCCAGCCTTGGGAAAGTCAAAAAGCGGTTTACGAAGAATGGTTAAGAAGAAACAATCAAGAAAAATTAGCAGAGAGTTATTTTACCCCAGTTGAACAAAGTTAAAAAAATAATCCATTTTTTTTTTGCTGATTTAGACTATAAACTTATCCTTATTGTTGTTGCTTTAAGTATCATTGGGATAGTTTTTTCTTACTCTTCCCAAATCCTTATTCGAGGAGAAAAAATTAACCTGTACTTTAAATTTGTTAAACAAATCATTTATTTTTTTTTGGGATTTTTTATTATGCTCGGAGTGGCGAGAATAAACTACGTTAAACTAGCCGAGCATTCGCTTGTTTTAATAATTTTTTGCATTGGATTACTAATTTTTACGCTAATCGGCGGGGTGGTGGTCAATAACTCCAAGCGCTGGATTAGTATTTTAGGGATAGCGAATATTCAACCTTCGGAATTTGTTAAGCTGGTTATTATTGTTTTTACCGCTAATTATTTAACGAAAATAAGAAGACAATTTATTACTAAAAAATACTTGCTATTGATTTTTGTTTTTAATTTAATTCCTTTAGGGTTGGTTTTTGTTCAGCCTGATTTAGGGACTGCGGCTATTTCTTTTTTTATTATTTTAGTAATGACCACTTTTTCGATTATTCAAAAAAAGTACTTGCTGGCTATTTTTGGGTTTATGGGCGTAACTATAATGAGTGTCTTTTTGTTTATTTATTTTAGTATTAATGAAAGTAGTGAATTGTTGATTAACGGGGTCTTTTCTAATAAAACCCTTCTCTTTTGGGGATTAATGCTTTTGCTTTTCCTCGCTATTTTGCTTATTGTAGCTAACTTTATTTTTTGGAGGAATTTAAATATTTATTATACTACTATTGCTTTGCTCTTAGTGGTGGCGGGTATATTTACTGGTCTTGTTATTGATGAATTTTTTTTAAAAAGTTATCAGAAAGAGCGACTGTTAGTTTTTTTAGATCCGTATAGTTTTCGTTGGAGTTTAGGGTACAACATTATCCAATCAAAAATAACCATTGGCTCAGGTGGATTTTTAGGGAAAGGATTATTTAATGGCGCCCAAAGCCAGTTGGGGTTTTTGCCTTCGCGAAGTACTGATTTTATTTTTTCAGTTATTGGTGAAGAGTTAGGCTTATGGGGAGCATCGCTGGTTATCTTGCTGTTTTTTTTGCTTATCTGGCGACTTTTTTCCCTTATTAGTAAGGTGAAAGACTATTTAGGGGTATTGATTATCATCGGAGTGACAACTTTTTTCGCTGTGCAATCGGTAGTTAATATCGGTATGACTATGTCGCTTTTCCCGATAACTGGACTCCCGCTTCCTTTTATTAGCGCTGGAGGGTCTACTCTTTTGTCTTCCTTAATGGCTATTGGGTTGGTTTTAAGTGTTTATCGAAAGAGGAATATTAATAATATATAATGATATAATATAATATCTATGGAATAAGTAGACTATATAGTTTGCTATTCCTTACTCTTTGTTAGTTTTTCAATATACTATATAGAGTTAATTATTTAAAAAAAACTAAAGGCAAAAAATGAAATATTTCTATGAATTACCCGCTAGTTTAGTGGAAGAGCAGGAGCAATTTGCCCTTGATATAAAAGGCTTTGCCAGTGGCGTTATTAACCCTATCCAATTCAAGGCCATTCGGGTTGCTCACGGAGTATATGAGCAAAGACAAAATCATACGTATATGATTCGAATTCGTTGTGCTGCTGGAGGAATTAACCCTTATCAGCTTAAAAAAGTAGCTGAGTTAGCTGAGCTTTATGGGAACGGAGAAGTCCATTTTACCACCAGGCAAGAAGTGCAAATCCACGATGTTTTAATTGAAAATGTGACAAAAGTCATCACCCAGTTGCGTAGCGTTAACTTGTCAAGCAGAGGTGGTGGTGGCAATACTATTCGAAATATTCTAACCCCCCCTACCTCGGGCATTAGTTTAGAAGAGGTTTTTGATGTGGATCCCTATGCTATTGCCCTTACTTCAAGGCTTATCAGTGAAGGCGATAGTTGGAATCTTCCCCGTAAATTTAAAATTGCTTTTTCTTACAATGAAGATGACACTTCTTATACCCAGGCAACTTGTCTAGGATTTTTAGCTACAATGAAAGACAATCAAAAAGGTTTTAAGGTATATTGTGCTGGGGGAATGGGCGCTAAACCCATGGTGGGACATTTATTACTTGACTTTATCCCGGGGAAAAAAATTTATCAAGTAACTAAAGCTCTCAAGGTTATGTTTGATAAAAATGGGAACCGTAAAAGTAAAACCACTAGTCGAATTAAATTCCTTTGGAAGAAAATTCAGCGAGAAGAATTTGAGAGACTTTTTTATTTAGAGTACGATAAAATCAAAGACGATACTAATTTAGATTTAAAAATAGTCCCTTTAAAAAATGGTTTAGATAGCTCTAATGTAAGTTTAATTCCAGAAAAACCAACTTCCAACTATTTTACTAAATGGCAAGAAAGATTTGTTATCTCGCAAAAGCAACCGAATTTTTCTGCGGTTAAAATCCCTCTGCGTTTAGGGGATCTTTTAAAAGAAGATGCGGATAATTTGGTAGCTTTTTTAGAAAAACTTCCTGAAAAAGGGGATAATACTATTCGCTGCGATCGTGCTCAAAATATTATTCTCAGGAATATTCCTAATCAATTTTTGCCTAATTTATTTAATATCCTCATAGCGTTTAAGCAAAGCCTTATAGGGTTTTCTCCGTTTATTGCTAGTATGATTAATTGCACGGGAGCGTCTACTTGCAAATTGGGAATTTGTCTACCACGTGGGTTATCAGATGCTATTCGTGATCGAATAGGAAGGAGTAATCTCAATTTGGATGAACTTCAAGATTTTAGATTAAATATGTCGGGTTGTCCTAATACTTGTGGTATGCACCACATTGCTCATCTAGGATTTTTTGGTAAAGTCGGAAGAAAAGATGGTAATATGTTCCCTTCGTATAATGTTTTGTTAGGAGCTAGAGTAGCTAGTGGGAAAACAGAATATGCTAAAAAATACGGGGAAATTGCTGCTCATCAAATACCCGATTTTGTTTACTTTTTTTTAGAAAATTACCTAAATAAAAAAAATAACTACGCTGATTATTATGAGTTTTTGGAACAAGAAGGAATTGATTTTACCTCAAAAAAGTTAGCTGATTACAAAGAAGCACTCCCTAGTTTAGAGCAAAATGCAGGCTTTTATCAAGACTTTGGAGCTAAGAAGAGGCTTTCATTAGACGAAATAGGGACGGCTGAATGCTCGGCAGGAATGTTCGATATGATTGGGGTAGATAAAAAAGTTATTACCGAATGTTTAAAAGGGCTTGACGCCGAAGGGAAAGACGAAAACGAAAAAATAACCATTATCGAAAAACTGATTTTTTCAACTTCTAGGATGCTTTTGGTAACTAGAGGATTAGATGGAAAAACTCCTCACGAGATAATCGAAAAATTTAAAAAACATTTCGTGATAACCAATTTGGTTTCTCACCAATATGAAGAACTACTAATTTTAGCTCAAAAGAAAAATTGGAGAGAAATCCTCTTGAGAAAAAATCAAGCGATTAGTCTAGCGAAAGAAGTCCTTGCCTTGTATGCCTCTATGGATGATTCCCTTCGTTTTAAAAAAGAAAAAGCTCCGGCTTAAAATGTATTGCTTATTCGAGAGAATATTTTATTCCAAATTGTATAAAGTAAGAGAAAGTACTTATTATTAGATAATATTTCCCTTAAAGAAAAAATAAATAACTATAATAAACCCCCTTAGCTATACCGTGAGTAACTGGTTAGTTAAGAAGGTTTGATTTTAAATTGCGTAATTCTATAGAGCGTGGCTACCTAATTTAAAATTTAAATACGGTGACGCCATTATCCGTAGCTCCACTAATAAATAAATAATTAGTGCCATTTATTTTAGCACTAGTCATCCCCGAAGCTCCTTTTAGAGTATATTTGTATAAGTCTTCGTCAGCGACATTTTTGGTATTAAACAGCTCACCAGTATCTGCGACACTAAACATACTTACCCCATCATCCTCAAACCCAGCTACAAACAAATAAGTGTTCTCATCTACTTGAGTATTAATAATTATTTGAGCTCCATCTAATTCGTGGTATCCGTGATTGAAGTCTATACTGTCTTTTATTTTGCCACCATTTTCTGATAATTTTCCGTCATTGGCTACTTCAAACCTTGTAACTGAATCATCCTCGCTTCCAGTAACGTATAAAAAATTAGCTCCACGAATAGTTGTGGAAGTAACCCCGTAGGCTCCTGCCAGGCCATAGTTGGGAATATCATCTTTTTTTAAACTATCAACAAGTGTTAGTGCAAAATCGCTATTAGTATCTACTCTAAAAGAATTAATTCCATTATCAGTTTCTCCTGCTACAAAAACATAGGTTTCATTGCCTATTTTAGCAGTAGTAACCCCTCTAGCTCCTTTCAGGTACTTTCCACTAGCACTCGGATCTACTCCGGTATTACTCTCATCTTCAATAGTGGTCATATGTTCTAACTCGCCATTGTCTTTTACTTTAAACACATTGA